>CP090855.1:0-1200000 GCA_041879425.1 Vibrio pomeroyi
ACAATGCAGAGCTAATCTCCCGCATTAGCCTAAAGTCAGAACGTTACGTTTAATTGCTTTCCGCTCACCATTCTTCCTATTCATTAACATGACTTTTCCCATCCTTTATTTGCCTGCTATTCAATGCTGAACCCACGTAGAGCTCAGATACTGATTAAGGCTGTGAAGGTGGCTTTGAGCGTTTTAGCAGGGTTAAAGGCTGGGAGAGGCTATTGTCTATCATGAAAGGTTGCTTACTTATGACTAATAATCATGATTCCGTGCAACGACTCGTTTTAAGCACTCGATCTGGTAACGGATTTCGGATTCAAAATCGCTTGAGGGTTATGGTTTAGAACAAAGTCGATGAATTCCAGATAAGTGAGTGGCTGACTGAAGAAATAGCCTTGTATTAGGTCACAGTTGGCTTTTCTGAGGTAATGATACTGTTCTATAGACTCAACACCTTCTCCGACGACTAACGTGTCACAAGAGTGGCCTAAGTTAACCATAGACTCGACCATCTTGCGGTCGGCCTTGTCGTCTACCATATTATCGATAAAGCTCTTATCAATTTTGAGCTCATCCACAGGGTAGTGGAGAAGTTGGTTAAACGCTGTGTAGCCCGTACCAAAATCGTCAAGGGAGACCTTTAAACCTAAGCTTCTGAGGCTCTTGATAGTTTGCACCGTAAGCTTGGTGCTTTTCACGTAACTGGTCTCGGTAATCTCTATAATAATATTGCCAGGTGGCACTTGATAACGTTCGAGTACTTTACGGATGTTGTCGGCAAAATTACGGTAGTAGAGCTCCATCGCCGAAATATTAATCGACAGAGTGCCCTTGTAGTTATGAAGTTCTGAAAGCTCTTTATAGTTTTTGATAGCGGTGCTAATGACCCACATGTCGAGCCTGGAAATAAGGTTACTCTTTTCAGCAACTGGGATAAATTCTTCAGGTCCAGCATCGATATCAAATAAGGCTGGGCAACGAATCAGGCACTCTGCGCCATCTATCTGAAGTGTCTTGGCGTTAAAAATAGGCATAAAGCGAAGTTCAAAGTTGTCACTTTCGCAGCACTCTAAGAGCCTTTTCTCTACAACGTCATGGCGCTCCAAGGTATGTAACAACTCTTCACCGTAAACAATGCGACTTTCCCCATCGCTATGAGACTTCGCGTTAGCCAACATTTCATCTATGCATCGGTGCCAAATATTTTCGAACTTAGGTGTGTCGAGCGGCAAAACGCCTGTTGCGAGCGATAGTCGGAACCCATAGTAGTCAAGGAATGTAGTACCCGTCAGAGTATTGTTGATGTTCTCAATTTCCTCATTTATCAGTTGATGCTTATCCGTCTCTAAAATCGCGATAAACTGGTTTCCGCCGAGTCTTGCTAAAGAGTAATCACTGCAACTAAAGCCCAAAGATACTTGCTGGTTTTGTAGCGTTTCTTTCAGTGCTTTAGCTAAGCTTATCAGTACATTATCACCAACTTTTGCTCCATAGAGATCGTTGATTTTACGAAAGTCGATGATGTCCCAACAAACGACATAGCATTGTGGGTTCATTGAGCTTTTTAGGCGTACATCGAGGTGTCTGATGAAAGAGCGGCGATTGGCTAACTTTGTAAGTTGGTCGAATTCGGCTTCGAATTTCAGCTCTGTTAAGGAGTCGATGTAGGCGTTTTTCAATCCATCAATTTCACTCTGTCCTGATGAACGTTTGAAGTATCTAAGCTTAAGCCCACCGATTGATATCTCATGTAACAGATCTTTGAGTGGGCGCACAAGTTGGTAGCGAACCACTAAGTGCACAATCAACATGATAGTAAACAGAGTACCAAAGCAAACGAGAAAGGTTTGTTTAGCGATGATGGCTTTCTCGTAATTGAATTTTTGCTCTCGAATGTTCACTTGAGCAATGAGGTGTCGGCTAGTCAACTGTACATTGATACTCTCTGGGGTTTGTTCTATTGACTTAATAACAAACTGGGTATTTTCAATGTTGGCAGCGTCTGAGGATGGCTCGATTAGAAACTGAATATTGTCATCGTCATTGTATTTGATAAGCAGGCTAGAGAGTTGTATCAGAGGTCCGTCTGCAATCAAGATGTAGCGATTTAAACTGTTAGTTGAACGTTTGTCTTGAGGGAGGAGGTAAGGGTCAATTGCAGCAACATACGCATATCTGAGCTCGCCACTGACCGAGATATAAGAGAAGCCATCGTAGGATAGTTCATTCTTGCTGATTAACGAGGTGTATATGTCGAAGACTCTTTCGTAAACCTTGTCAGGGATTTTTAGCCCCTCGAAAGGATCGGCTCTGAGAGTGGAGAGTGTTAATTTGAACTTAGGATCCACAATATAGACATTGCGTTGTCCGAATTGATTTACGTGATTCTGGCTTAATACACGAAGTACTCGTTTTTCCAATAGCGATAGATTCGTGTAGTCGCCTGGGTTTTGAATATAGCGGAGAAATTGCAATGAAGAACCGAGATCTTTAACCAGTAAGGACAAGCCGAGCTGCTCGTATTCCGCCGCGACTAAAGCGGTGTTCACATCAGATTGCACCTTGTCCAAATACATGTGCTTAGCATGATCTGATGCGAAGTTGTACGTCACTATTCCTGCTATTAGGAACACAAATATTAGAGTTGGTAAAAGTACAAAATAGAGCTTCTTCAATACTGGCATGAGTTATCTCAAACTGTCGACAATACGATTGCGAATTTGAATGCTACTCGGTTCTAACGGCTGATAAAGGTAGCTGCGATCTAATACTGCTTTACTCGGGAAAAGTTCGGGATCGTTTTGATACTCCTGAGAAGTGAGTGCTTTTGCTTTTGAGCTTGGCGTCGCAAACCATGAATCCATTGCGTTTTGAGCGGCTATTTCGGGTTGCGATAAGAAGGAGAGGATCGTGGTTGCCTGTGTAGATAGCTCTCCGTTGTTAATTGCGGCCATACACTCTAACCATAAGGTTGTTCCTTCTTGAGGAACCGTGTAGGCCCAAGATGCCTCAGGCTCGGCATCGTTTAGCACATAGCTGTCACCTGAATATCCGTACGCGAGGTCGATATTGGCTAGGCGCTCTAGCTGGTGGATATGGTCAATGACATACTCATTACTTTCAAGATGTGGTTTTTGCAGTTGCAGTGTTTTGTACGCAATCCGAAGTTCTTGTTCGTTATTGGTAAATGGGTTAAATCGATTGAACAATAGTGCAGTGCTTACCAAGTCTGTGGGGTCGTAGTACATACTTATACGGCCACTGACTTTTGAGTCAGGCTCAAGAATGGCTATCCAAGATTCTGGGGCGGCGACTTTATCACTGCGATATAGGATACCGGATGTTCCCCAAGCGTAAGGAATACCATATTCACCACACCCGTCCGCCCATCTGGGATCAAAATTGCTTTCAATGGATAGTTGTAAGTCACTTAGGTTATGGAACAGGTTTTGTTTAGCTAATGCCTTGAGTTTCACGCTTTCGACGATGACCAACTCAAAAGCGCCGCGACGTTCACTTAATAAAACTTCATCTCTAATTGACTCATCAGAGAAGAATTGTTGCTTAAGCGAGATGCCATAGGTGTCCTTTAACTGGGTAACGACACTGTCAGATAAAAACTCATCCCAATTGTAGAGATAAATATCTTGCTGTTGGCCGAATACAGGAGCAGTTAAAAAGAATGTAGACGCGAGAATTGAAACACAAAACGCTTTCACTGACGGATTCCCTTTCGTACGTGATAACTAAATCGTAGCCCAAAATCTGCAACATGATTCAAATTTACGCTTCTTATTTTAGTACAACCTAATGCATTGCATGCGAATCCCTAGTGTTCATCTTTGAGACTAAGAGATAAAAGAGATAAAAGAGATAAAAGAGATAAAAGAGATATAACCCAAGATTTACTCATTTAGTACACAGAGTTAGATAGCGTTTGTCATTTGGTATGCTTCTCAAGCTTATCTTTGGTCCATTGTATTTCTTTTTAATCATGAGGTGTTCTATAACTCTTTGTTTAGTATTCTGTTCTTTGTTGAAAAGTATCGATAAAGTCACTGCTAATGACTTGTAGCACAGAGTGTTTGTGCTTATTGTGGTGAACAATATATAAATCATGTCGGCACAAGGAATCATTGTGGATTTAGAGATATACCAAGTAGATTCATTTACAACTCAAGCGTTCAAAGGAAACCCAGCCGGGGTTTGTATTTCCCCTGAACTACTGGATGAGTCATTAATGTTTTCGATTGCAGAAGAGATGGCGGTGTCAGAAACGGCTTTTCTTGCGCTTAACAGCATGACACTTAAGTGGTTTACGCCTGAAGTGGAGGTGAAGTTGTGCGGGCACGGCACCTTAGCGACTGTCCATGTAATGAAAGAACAAGGCTTGGTAAAGGCAGGTGACAGTGTAGCGTTTAACACCTTGTCTGGAGAGTTATCTGCCACAGTTGGTGAATCGTCTATTGAGCTTGATTTCCCTAGCTCCCAATTATCTTCGAACCAGCTATCTTCAAATCAGTTATCTTCGAATTCTGAACTCAACCTCACATTGTTAGAGCATCTTGGCTTATCACTGGATCAAGTGGTTTCGTTTAGAGAGTTTGATTCTAAGCAGTTAATCGAAGTGACTGACGAACACGTGTTGTTGGCGCTGGCACCCAACTTTGATGCCTTGAAGGGTATGAAGGGGCGAGGTGTTGTTGTGACGGCCCTGTCGTCGAACCCGGAGCTCGACTTTGTTTCTCGTTACTTTGCTCCTTGGGTGGGTGTTAATGAGGATCCGGTTACTGGCTCGGCGCATTGTGCACTCACGCAGCATTGGACAGAGAAGTTAAACAAATGCAGTTTCAGTGCCTATCAGGCATCACGCCGTGGCGGGTACATGTCGACCGAATTATTGGATAATGGTCGCATAAAGCTTATTGGTTCTGCTACGACTGTGATCAGTGGCGTGTTAAAGGTTTAAAGCGTTATTGGCTGTATATGTTTCAGCTCATCAAGTGCGTTCGTTCGATTATTGATGATTGAATTAAACGGCTAGGGCGTAAGTTATTATTGAAGGAATCACTGTGTCAGCGTTTTATCTATCTCAAGTCTTAGTCGCCATTGCGATTTGCTTTGATCTTCTGTCATTCCAGTTCAAGGAAAGGAAGAAAATCGTCACGTGTTTGTTCTTTGCGGGCGTGTTAATTTCAAGTCACTTTATTTTATTAGAGCAATGGACGGCGGCAAGCTTAATGACGATTGCCACGATTCGTTATTTGACGAGTGTTTTTTCTACTTCTTCGAAGTTTAAGTATTTGTTCTGTTCGATGTCTGTCGTTGCGACAGCAGTGACGTACTCCGGGCTGACTAGCATACTGAGTTGCTTTGCTTCTGTGTTTCAAACCTTTGCTGCGTTTAATAAAGATGACCGTCGATTAAGAGAGCTAATGATCATCGGAACCAGCTTTTGGTTGGTCCATAACTATCTGGTTGGCTCTCCAACGGCGGTGGTGATGGAAGCGTTGTTTATTTGCAGTAACTTGGTCGGCTATTACCGCTTCTACTTCAAAAAGAATGCGATAGCTTAGAGTTTGAGCCTGTTGTAACGCAATAAACCCACCGTATGACAATGATTCAAGAATTAGGAGAGCTCGATGCCAAATATCTACGCTGATATCCCTTCATCGTTACCCGATGAGGTGTTCACCGATCTCATTAGTAATGACAATGTTCGAATTGAGCGAATCCTGTCGCATGGACACAGCTCCCCAGAGGAAGGTTGGTACGACCAAGACGAACACGAGTGGGTGATGGTGATCGAAGGACAAGGCGTAATAGAGTTTGAAGATGGACGAGTGGTTACTTTGTCTAAAGGAGACTACCTCAATATTCCCGCCGGTGAAAAGCACAAGGTTCTGGGGACGGACAAAGACTCTGTCACGATATGGTTAGCGGTGTTTTACCGTTAATTTTCGGATAGGGCTTATGTGGCTAAAATTTCAGGTTTTTCATCAGAATATGTCGGTACAGAGGCAAAACGAAGAGTGGCTACTTTATCGAGAATCGGATACATCGATACGTGCTCGAGTCTATGACGTGATCATACCTTCTGATTTAGCAGAGGAAGAGTTAGCGCGTTATTTAGCGGATATTTATCATGAGTTTGCTTCAGAAAAGTACCCATCAGTGACACGTATTCTTTAACGGGAACAGTGAGTGTTCTAATACGGCTATGTATTAACTGATATGTGACTATATCCAATAGTTAGAATCTTAAAGCGACCAAAGGAAGAGAGTGTGGTTAGAATTCGAAATTATCAAGAAAGTGATGCTAAAGCGCTATGGGAGATCTTTTTCTACACGGTTCGCAACGTGAACATACGAGATTACTCTCAAGAGCAAGTCGAGGCTTGGGCACCAAGTGGTTTTGACTTTGCGTTGTGGCAAAAGCGTATGAACGGTTTAAAACCTTTTGTCGCTGAGTTAGATGGTCATGTCGTTGGCTCTACTGACCTACAACCAAGTGGTTTGGTCGACCATTTTTTTTGCCATCATGAATATCAGGGACGAGGTGTTGGCCGAGCGTTGATGGAGCATGTGTTCACGATTGGGCAAACTCGTGGGGTATCAAGATACTTCTCAGAGGTAAGTATCACCGCGAGGCCTTTCTATGAACATCTTGGCTTCAAGGTTGTGAACGAACAAGAAGTCGAGATGCGAGGCGTAAAACTGACGAACTACGTGATGGAGAGAGTGGTTCAATAGCTTGAACTAGCCATCAATAGTGTCGGCGACTTCGAGTTATGTGCATCTTTACTGGTCTAATCTAAACTAATAAGACTACATGGAGTGTGGCTCATGAATATTGTATTTAGTAATAAAATCCTCGTCTTGATTTCCTGTCTCTCATTGGCGGCAGGGGTATTGGTTTTGAAGTTCGGCTTTGAAGGGTTATTCCCGATCTTTGTCGTCGTTATTTCTTTCTTTTCTGTCGTTATCAATCTGTATTTACTGTGTATCAGTCGAGAAGAGAAAGATGTCTCCGACTCCTATCAATAAACGAGTACGGCTCGTACCTAAGCATTAACCAAAGGCTTTGAAAAACATAAGAAATAACCGATATGAATGACCGGTTTTTATTTCTCATAATTCTCAAATTTGCGACATTTGTTGGTGTTTTTTTTACCATATTCTTAAGAACTTTTTCCGGGTTGCATATAGTATGCAGGCTGATTTAGTTTAATTAAGGAATCCAAGTGGGAATAGAAGCTTTGGCGTTTGTAATGGACGCTTTAATCACGGCATGTTGCATGTACGTTGCCTCGAAAATGTCTTTTGTTGTTGCCGATTTTAAATCCCTTCTGACCATCGCTGTTATTGTTGCTCTAGTGTCGTTGATTCCAACTGTAGGGTGGGCTCTAGGGTTGATCCTTTTTGTATTCCTTCTCGGGAAGGCAACGCATGCGAGTATTGGTGACTGTATTTGGGTGGTGGTGTTTACCAAGGTCGTGTCGATGGCGGCTTTTTTGATATTCGGTCGTTTTTTTGTCTAGCTGTATATGCAAAAGAAAGTTCGCCTTCTTTGATGACGAAACTCAGTTAGCTCTAAACACGAAAAGGGTGTGACCCAGTCACACCCGTTAGAAAATTTTGAAGGCTTATTACTGACTTTAACCATTGATTATTTTGGTAGTAGTACCGCATCAATCACATGGATGACACCGTTGCTTGCTTCAACGTCTGCCATCACGACTTTGGCTTTACTGATCATCACACTGCCATGATCGATTCCTACCATTACCGCTTCACCTTGGACTGTGACTGCACTGTTCAGTTTCATGACTTCAGCCGCCATAATTTTCCCAGGTACGACATGATAAGTCAGTACTGCGACTAACTTGTCTTTATTCTCTGGTTTCAACAGCATATCGACTGTTCCCTCTGGCAATGCAGCAAAAGCCTCATCGGTTGGGGCAAATACGGTAAATGGTCCGTCACCTTTCAATGTATCCACTAAGCCTGCTGCTTTTACCGCTGCAACGAGTGTGGTGAACGAGCCATTTTCTGCTGCCACATCAACGATGTCTTTCTTCATACCATGATGATTAGCATGCGCAAAAGCGGTGAAAAGAAGTGTTGCAACCAGTACTGACAGAGTTTTGCTTAAGTGATTAAACATATTTTAGTCCTTTGAGTTTGTCTGTTATTTCCGAGAGGTATTACGAAAGCCTAAAAGCGATAGATCAACTTATTGCACCTTGGTGACACTTACTTCAGTAGCCAAAGTCATCAGATGGATAAAAAATCCACGTTAAATACTTGTTATAATTCCATTTTGGTACTTATAGTTAGCAGGTGATTATTCAAACAATGGATGTGAATATGAGGTTTGTTTTACCAGTTGTGTTTTCGGCATTTGCTTCAATGCCTACTTATAGTGGCCTTGCTCCAAGTGAAGGTTTCAGTGGTAACTTCAGCGTTTTGGCCGGTTTCTATTCAGACAGCAGTAATCTGAGTACCGAGCAAAACTCGAATCAAGCAACTAATACCATGGAAGGAGACAGTGAAAACCAAGGCTTACTTGGCTTTCTTGGAACCGTTCAATACACCTTTGGTGAATCTTTAACTCACCAAGTTTATGCCGGTACTACCCGAGAGGATATCGCGACAGGTACTATTGCGTTTGAGATTGGTTACCGACATCAACTGTCTGGCGGCACCATCTTAGATGTCTCTGTGTTGCCAACGCTTATCTCTGGTAAGGCTTGGTCGGATCCTTATGCCGTCGATGTCAATCGAAACGAAACTGATGTGAAAGGTAATGTAGGACGTCTACAGCTGACCAACATTGGCGGAACGGCTTTTCAAACGGATTTCGCGATTGGTGAATCTGATGTGGATGATGAGTTATCGGGCACTCTAGGCACTCAACCCATAGCGGCACAAGACGCAGCGCTGTTAGATAGGGAAAGAACCTATCTGTACGCTAAAGCAGGTTATCGCTTTATATTGCCAAACCAATCAGGCTTGTTAGTACCTTCTATGGTGTATTTCAATTCAGATGCAGAAGGCGGTGCACTCAGCTTTGATAGCTACGGTATTGAATTGAATTACGCGAAGAGAATTGGCCGTCATGGCTTTGTTGTCACATTGGATGCCAGTGATCGTCAGTATGATGAAGCGAATCCGATTTATGGAAAAACTCGTGAAGAGAACGAATACGGCGCCTTCTTAGCGTATGAATTTGGCGGATTAATGGGTTATGAAGATTGGTCGTTTATCACCTTACTGGGTCTAAGATCGATTGATTCCAATATCGATTTCTATAATTCTGAACAGGTACTCGCGAGCGTCGGTGTCGACTATAAGTTCTAAAGATTAGAGTTTCCGAAACCTTGTATAACACTAAGATTTCGTTGAGTTTTACTATCTGTTTAATTATTTCGAGCACTTATAATCTTTAAGGTTGTAGGTGCTCGTTGCTATCCGTAGTATGAAAGTCGTTCAGTTAAAAAGATCAGATAGTAAGGAAGCGCTTTGGAAATACAAATTAGACATCTAGAACTCACAGACAACCAAGATATTTTTGATATTTATCGCCATCCATCAGTATCAGAAAACACCTCACAAAAGCCTTTCCTCAGCTCTGATCAAGTGGAACGACTGTTTGGTCATTCTGACCATTTCACTTTAGTCGCAGAAGTGTCAGGTAAAGTCGTCGGCCACATTACTTTATTTATGACGACCAAGGTTCGAGACAGACACAGTGCAGGTCTTGGGATCGCGATTCACCCTGACATCCACGGTAAAGGGGTAGGTAAGGCACTAATGCAAGAAGCGATCAATCAGGGCGATAACTGGCTTAACCTCGTTCGACTTGAATTAGAAGTGCATGCCGATAATCACGGTGCGATTGCTTTATATGAAGGCGTCGGCTTTCAATTAGAGGGCACCAAAAGGCTGAGCACATTCAAAGGCGGGAAATACATTGATATGTTGCTGATGTCGAGAATCAGACCTGACTACCTTTGATTATTGGCGATTCGTCTGGTTTGAAATGGCGAGTAAAATAGCGATAGTGATAGCAATAGTTCAAAGCCCTAAACTGTTCATAGTTTAGGGCTTTATGTTATCTGGGAAGTTGTATTGCTTGGGAAGGCTCGTTGGATGACAGGCTTATTTTTGATGACAGGGTTACTTAGTGTCTATCCCAAAACCGTTGCGCAGCGCAAATTGAATCAGTTCAGTGTGATTATCGAGCTCGAGAATATCTAACATGCGGTATTTGTGAGATTCAATGGTTCTTGGACTCAGAAACAGAATCTCTGCACATTGTTTTGCCGTATGACCTTGGGCCAGTTGAGTTAGAACGGTGCATTGCTTTTTGGTCAGTAACAGCAGCTTTTCACTTTCATTGATGTTGTTTTCTTCATCGCTGGTGACACTGCGCGTCATTTTAGAGTGTTGCCAAAAGCAGAGCCAAATATCACTGAGCAATTTAATGCGCTTCATATCCGCTGCTTCAATGGGTGTATCGTAGCGGTTGAAACGTGAGAAGCCGATAGCGCCCCATTGTTGTCCAAATAGAGAAAGGCTCACAATGCCGTGCCAATGTGCACCTTCTTCATAAAGTATACGTAACGGGTCGAGTTTGTGGTTCTTAAGTGTCTCTTCTGGGAACAATTGCCAACACTCTTTTGAACGTAAAAGCTTAAGGTAATCAAGATAGTTACCTTTTAGAAAACGTTCAATTTCAAGCGGTGGGGTATCTGTTTTAGACACTGAAATGCTCTTACCTGTGTCCAAAAGAATCATAGAGTTTGGGAATAGGGTGAGCCTGTCGAGTTTAAACCAAGCAAGCGCTTCTCGTGCCAGCAAGGCAAAAGTGCTGTCGAAATCTTTGGGTTGGCAAGCGGTCAAAATGTTGGTTTGGTGAGAGAGCAGCTCTTCAAAGCTATCGAATTGGTTATCTTTCATATTGACCATTATTGGGGGTTTAAGACAAAAATAGCGGTAACAACCAAAGTGTGTCAACCCAAGCGTCGAATGTTGTTCTGAATTAATAGGGTATGTAGCTTCAAGCCTTTATTGAGTCATTGGTTAGTAAAATCCCTATTGAGCGATGTAATTCTCCGCCGAACCCTGTAAATCTCTGTTGAACGGTGTATAGTAGCAACCGTTTGCTTCGTATAACCCCAATGATATGGTTTGGGGGTCTCTACCAGCTCCCGCAAAGTGCTGATTACGAAGGGTTTAGATCACGATTGTGTTCTTACTCTTTGTAATGGCGTTCAAAAACATCCTGTCTATTATTCAGAGTAAGTGCACACCTAAAATCCATAGTAGGTGAAATATGAACGCATTTATTCAAGGGCTTCCAAAAGTAGAGCTGCATTTACACATTGAAGGCTCACTCGAACCTGAGTTGCTTTTCCAACTCGCTCAGCGCAACGGCATTGACCTGCCTTACTCATCCCCAGAGCAGTTAAGGCTCGCATACGAATTCGATGACTTGCAGTCGTTTCTCGATATCTATTATCAAGGTGCTGATGCGCTTCGCACTGAACAAGACTTCTATGACCTAACATGGGCGTACTTAGAACGCTGTAAAGCTGATAATGTCATTCACACCGAAATATTCTTTGATCCTCAGACACATACCGATCGTGGTATTGCATTCGACACGGTGATTAACGGGATTCATCGTGCGCTCGAACAGGGGCAACAAGAACTGGGTATTACCTCGCAGATTATTGCCTGTTTCTTGCGTCACCTGTCTGAAGAGACTGCGATTCAAACGTTCGCCGATGTGTTAAAGCATCAAGATAAAATCATTGGCGTTGGACTCGATTCTTCAGAACTAGGGCACCCACCAGAGAAGTTTAAACGCGCATTCCAACAAGCCAAACAAGCGGGCTTTTTGACGGTAGCTCATGCTGGGGAAGAAGGACCCGCACAAAACATCGTCGATGCGATTGAGATGCTCAGCGTGAGTCGTGTCGATCATGGTGTGCAGTGTATGGCTGATGACGCCTTGATAGCCGAATTGATTGAGACGAAAATGCCGCTGACCGTGTGTCCATTATCTAACATCAAATTGCGTGTGTTTGATGCCATGGAAGATCACAACATTGTCGAGCTGTTGAGAAAGGGCGTCGCTGTGACCATTAACTCTGATGATCCGGCTTACTTTGGTGGCTACATGTCGGATAACTTCAACGCAGTGAGCCAAGCTCATGAGATGACGCAACAAGAGTTGGCGCAGTTTACCTTGAATGCCATCGAAGCGAGCTTTATTGAAGAGTCATTGAAGCAGCAATATCGACATGCCGTTCAAGTGTATCTTGAGCAAGCAAGTGATCTGTAATCTATCCCTTACAAAAAATAGAAACGACCAGCCTTTGCTGGTCGTTTTTTGTTTCGCCTGCGCACGATTCGCAAACTAAGTAAATGACTTAAGATACTAAGATACTAAGATACTAAGATACTAAGATACTAAGATATAAGATTTTATTTAAACAAAAACCTCTTATCTCCGAGAGGATGAACTACATTTAAAGGAGATCTCTAAAGATCTGGGTATACAACGTTAACCTTGTACAGCGATTGTCGGAGGAGGATTAAACCGTTGCTAGAACCAACAATCAGTGAACAAATACAGTGGCCGTGTGAGTTGCCACAAGAACTGATCGATAGCTTAGTTGAGATTGCCGTTTTCAAAACGGGTATCCACAGCCTTGAGATCACACAGAAGTTTCAAAACCTGCCGGGCGTTTTTTATATTCTCAGCGGTTCTGCAGGTATCTGCTTTTCAACCGAGAACATGAAGAGCCTTTCTGGTGGAGTCATCGGAAAGGGCGATTGGATGGGTGCCTTAACGATTCACGCTGAGTACAATCTATTTGCCGTTGCAGAAGAGGTTGAACCCATCACTATGATACTTTTCCCAGCAGATAAGGTACTAGAGTTGGCTGAAGAGCAATGTATGGTCTTCAAATGGCTTCTGCATAGTGGGACCAGAGCACAATCCATTTGGATGCAAGCTTACTTATCCTCGATTCATGAAAAAGAGCAGAAAACCATTTACGTCTTGTTGGAACTTGCTGCGCGTCAGAACAATATTGCAGGTGAGACTGTGAGCATTAATATCTCACAAACTCAATTGAGTACCATTACAGGGATCTCGAGACCCAGATTGAATGAGGTGCTGAAAGGTATAGAGCAACAGGGTTTAGTGAAGATTCAAAGAGGGAAGGTGTTTATCACCGATGTTGAGGGTTTGTATGAGCGTATTTCGCCAATGAATCTGATGATGCGTGATCCTGTCGCTGAGATTAAGGCATGAACCGCAATATCAAACGAAAAAATTATGCACAGTGTTCTTTTAGGAACATACATCAAAAGAGAATATCTATAATGTTCACTCTATATTTATAAATTGAATTAGAGCGGAATAGAATTGTTATGAAAATGGCTGTACTGGAATATAAAGTATTGGGACTTGGTGACTGGATTAAAACAAGAATTTCTAGCCGCTGTGCATATTTACTGGCTGAAGAATATAAAGCGTTGGGATGGCCAACCAAAGTGGATGGCAAAGTGGTATCGATTGAGTCTGCATAGTCTAAACGAGCCCAAATTACCTAGATGGAAGATTAAAAAGAAGCTGGCAGTGTGCCAGCTTCTTTCATTTTTAAATTAAGACAGTTGAGTTACTTGTTCACGTATTCTTTAAATTTCTGCTTGGTTTCAGCGTCAGCTTTCTCGTACCAGAAATACAACATTTCTTCAGCTGTATTCGCAGCATTTCCGTCAATCTTTGCTGGAAGCGTTACTGGCTGCGCTACAACAGCCGCTGCGCCCGCGCTAGCACCTACTGTAAGTGCTGCGATGCCGCCTTTTTGGTTGTATTCTTTCGCTTCTTGCGGGTACTTACGACCGATCTGCATGCCATCTTTGATTAGCTTATCTTGCTTAACACTGATTGCATTTTGGTTTTCATCAACCAGTTTCCAATCTAAGTTTTGAAAGCCTTTTTTCGCTTCGTTGGTGTTGCGGAACTTAGGCATGTCGAACGTTACTGTTGTGTCTGTCGCGTCAAAAGTAGCAATAATGGTATCGCTGTCGACAAACTCACGGTCGTTGCCTTGGCTGAAGGCAAGCTGATATTTGAAAACGATTTGGTTCACGCCATCTGGAACGGTGATCGTTTTGCTCGAAGAGAAGAAACCACCCTCAAGATCAGGTTTAGCTTCATTTACAGCTAAGACTTCGACTAAAGCATCTGCGCTAGAAGGAACTTCAATTGTTACGTCAGCTAACACTTGTGGTGCTGCGATAATTGTGGAAAGCAGCGCGATGGATTGTAATGTTTTCATAGTCATACAGTTATTTAGGTGAGTAGTTCTACACTCGCATGCATAAAGAAGTATTTCAAGTTGCCTTGTCTCGATTTGGCAAAATTCACCGAAACTTAACGTAAGGCTAAATCTTGCACGTTGAAGTTGTGCTTTTTTCGGTGAAGTAGAGCAAATTTTCTTCAGGCAACGCCTTTATTTGTTGAGTTATTGGATTGTGTCGAACTATGTTGAGTGTTTTCATCCAATATTTCTGCGAGCATGTGTTTATCAATAGGTTTATGAATAACGCCTTTAACGCCCAAATCTTGAAACTGTTGTTGCACTAATTTCGAGACATCAGCGGTACAGGCAATGATCGTGGTGGGTAGCTTGTGTTCTTTTAGTAGAACATTGGTCGCATCCAAGCCTGTCATTTTCGGCATGTGGTGATCCATCAATATGATGTCGTAATGCTTATCCAATGCCATATTTACTGCTTTTGAGCCATCTTCTGCGTGGTCTATGCCTTGATAACCAAGCTGGTTTAGAAGCTTAGTTAGGATGATGCTATTCACGTTGTTATCTTCGGCGATCAATATCGAAGTTGTTCCGTCTTCGATTAGGTTTTCTGGTGGTTCAGTTTTATCACTCGAGTCTTTAGAAGTCGTTGCTTTAGCTTTGCTTAGCTTTGATGGGCTTAACTTGCCTTTGTTCTCACTGGCCCTGTTAAAAGACGTTTCTGTCGTGTGATTTTCTGGCTTGTTTTGAGTAACGCTCTGAGCGGTGTTGCCGGGTTTATTGGTGTGACCTTTGATATTTCGCTGAACTGAGACAAAACCAACCAAGGTTATCTCTTCAAACGTCGGAGAAATGGACTCCGCGACCCAATATGACGTGCCATCTTTACGGTATTGCAGTAGTTCAGATTCGTATCGATCTCGTCGATTCAGAGCCTCTGACTTCTGTATGATTTTAACGATGTCGGAAGCTTTACCTTGTTGAATCTCAGTCAAATTCTTTTTAAGTACATCTTCGAGAGTAAATCCAGAACTGTGTGTAAAAGCCGGATTGACCCATTTAATTCGTCCTTGGTCATCAGTGACAATAATGGCGTCTTTGGAGTCCTCTAATGACTTACTTAACATCTCCCTTGGGACACCATCTGAATCGACGTCCTCCAATGAGTCAGGCGCTTGTAGATTAATATAAATAGGAATGAACGCTGACACCCAGATGGCGTAAATGGTGATGACGCGATTCAACACGACGAACCAAGTTTCGCTGGCTGTTTGGGATAAGTAGTAGCCGAGTAGGGTGAGTATGGTGCAGACGATCGCCCACATAATGGCTGAAAATGGTTCTCGTGTTGTCGATGCCAGCAAGACAATCGTAACGTAGGGCACGGCCATCGCAATGCCTAATGGAACATGATAATCGACCGAGAAAATGATAGTCGCGCCAAGGGCTAAGAACAGGTGCGGACCAGTGTTGGGTAAATTCCATTGCCATTTCATCTGATACCTCACTTAGCCGGTCTTGCGTTGCTGATTGAGTTTATTGATTAAGCGGGTTGCTTGGTGGCTGTTGACCATTAAGCGGTTGATCAACTGTTGAAGCAATTCGGCTTCTGGCATGACGTGATGTTCCGTGATCTGTTCGGCTGAAGTCGCAAGCTCAAGCACTTCCGTCATTTCAAACCTTGAAGCGATTGCTCTGACGGCTTTCAGGGTTCTGCACAGATCATCTGTTCTGGCGCTAGAGAAGAGTTCAATCAGCTCATCAATCTCATTTTCGAGCTCATCGACCAGTGACGTTAAGCATTCGAGTTTATCGTCCATCTCTAACTTGTCGTTTGTGAGTAACTTGCTGCGTGAAATCTCTTCTTCGGTGAGTGGTAGTTTGACCTTCGGATGACGCGTTAACATAGTGATGTTGCTGTCATCTTTGTCTGAAAGATCATGTGCGTTAGCCAATCTATGCCGGTTAACCTGAAACTGATGATGAAACTCGTTGATGGCGTTTTGTAAGCTGTTTTTCTGTAATGGCTTGGTGAGTACGAAATCAGCCCCTGAGACGATAAATTCATCGTGCGCTTCTTTAAATACATCGGCAGTACACGCAAAAATGACCGTGGTGAGTTTGAGTTCGTTTCGGATTTTTTGAATGGCTTCAATACCGCTCATGTTAGGCATGTGGTTATCCATAATGATCAAATCATATTGGTTTGAGGCCAGTTTATCTAAGGCCTGTAATCCATCGTAGGCGTTCTCTACCGTCAAGTTGATAGATTCACAGAACTTCCTAATCACCATTGCGTTTATCTTGTTGTCTTCCACCAGTAATACTGAGAAATCATCCAATGTCTCATTGACTTTGGTTGGTGTCTGGTCGATGACTTTTTCTTCAAGTTCATGCATTTCTAACGGCAAGGAGATAGTGAATTGTGTGCCCACATTCAGTTCGCTGAACACTGAAATGGTGCCGCCCATCAGTTCAACTAACTGCTTCACAATCGATAACCCCAATCCAGTTCCACCAAACTTACGTGTCGTGGAAAGTTCAGCTTGTTCAAAGGCTGTAAATATATGGTCGACCTTGTCTTCTGCGATACCGATACCAGTATCGGTGACTAAAATATTTACGCTTGTTGGTGTGGTAGGTGCTATCAAGAATTCGACTTCAACCTTGCCTGATTCCGTAAATTTGACCGCGTTACCTGCCAAGTTAAATAGAATTTGGCGTGTACGCGCAGGGTCGCCAATCAGCTGAATATTAGTCGGGATATTGTCTTTTATGGTAAAGGTCAGGCCTTTATCCGTCGCGAGTGGTGTTAGAGTTTTGTCGAGGTGTGTAACTACGTCTGTTACCGAGAACGGGCTGTATTCGAGCTCCATTTTCCCTTGTTCAACCTTAGAGAAATCGAGGATGTCATTCAATATGGTTACAAGGTGTTGCCCAGAGTCGATGATGATCTGTGCTTGTTTACGAGTATCGGCGCTTTGAGAGTCTTCCTTAATGATTTGTGCGATACCTAACACGCCATTCATCGGGGTTCGTAATTCGTGGCTCATGGTCGCGAGGAATAGAGACTTAGCTTCACTGGCTTTTTCCGCTTTGTCTGCTGCCTCTTGATAGGAGAGGTTGTTTCTCTTGAGTTCGAAGACTCTGAAGATAAACATGGTGAATGAGAATGCTAAAGTCAGTAACGCCAGAACAATAATAAGCTTAACGATTAAGCTTTTAAGCTGGTCTTGAAGATCAGTAAACTGATGCTCAATATGTTCAATGTACTCCATGCTGTGTGCTGAAAGTACTTGAGAGAGCAGTTGGCTTTGCTGCTGGTTGAGCTCGGTAAACGTCTTATAAAGATTCGCGAGCTCGGAGTTAACACCAGAATGTTGAATTTCAGTTCCCCCAATCAACATGCTCGCAAGCAGCTCGCTTTGAATACCGATATTTGCGTTGTTTACCTCAGCATTAGTAGGGCTAACCCCTGTAAGTTGTAGAGTTAAAGATTGCAAAATAAACTGACGAGCCACACTTAACCCTATTAGGTTGTCTAGCGTATCTATATTCGCCATTGAAGCATTGTAAAAGCGCTCTAATAATTGAGCTGTTGGTAAGTGTTTAAAGAACGTAGAGTGGATGTTTTCGCTTTGATAACTTTCTCTGAGTTTTTGTAATTCTTTTTCTAAAGCAACCAAATCAGCAGACATTTGATAAGGATTAGAAACACCCGCAAGCGCTGCATTAGTGATGTGATCACGCATTTCTAACACTTCATGGCCTAACTCACGAATAGGCTCTCCATATTCGGTGACTTTTTCATGCTCTGAGTAGGTCAACATAATGAAACTGATCAAGCCGATAAACAGCGAGATAAACAGTAGAAAGGTGAGCCTGAGTTTATTCATTTTCAAACTCCACTAACATTTGAGGGCGGTTACCTGTGAGGGTTTCGAGGAATACTTTAATGTCGCTGATGGTCTGTTCTTCAAAGGTTTTTCCAAGTTGGCTCTCACCCATGATTTTAATCGCTTCTTCTAGCGTGGCGGTTTGACCATCGTGGAAATAGGGAGCTGTTATCGCGACGTTTCTTAAACTCGCCACACGGAATAGGTGTTTGTCTTGAGGCTGAGCAGTAAACATGAAGCGTCCTTGGTCTTCACTTCGTTCTGAGCCTGTTTTTGATAATCCAAAATAACCAAATCGCATGACTATACCGCCTCCAATATTGGTGCCTTGGTGGCAACGAATACAGCCTTCTTTTTGAAAGGTTTCCCAACCTCGTTTTGCTGCATCCGAAAGCGCGGAATGATCACCTCGTAAATACTGGTCAAAAAGGGAGTGAGGCGTAGTTAAACCGCGCATGAACTCGATGAGTGCTGCCTTAATCGTGGCTGTGTTAATGGGCGTTGCTTGGTCTTCAAACATGTTGATATAAGCCTCTGAACGCGAGACATAGTCAGTAATGTGTTGCCAGTTGGAATCCATCTCGTCGACGTTGTGCACTGGGCCATCAATTTGATCGGAAAGGTTATTTACTCGGCCATCCCAAAAGAATCGATAGTTAAACACAGCGTTAAATACGGTGAGTGAGTTACGCATTCCCGCTCCATTTACCCCAATCGATACCGGAATCACTTCTGCGCCATTGGTTTGCAAGCTGTGGCAACTCTCGCAGCTGACACTTCGATTGGATGACAAATTAGGGTCTTTGAATAACGCCCAGCCTATTTTGGCAAGTTCATGGTCGATATCGGTCGAATTCGGGATGGGGAAAATTTGTTGGTCTGAAAATGCCGCTTGTTTAGGGTCTTGTGTATCAGAATGAGAGGTGCCAGTTGAAGCGTGAGAATCGTCGTGATCGCTTTGATGAGAGTGACTTTCTTTGTGCTCGAATGAAGTGTGCATGTTTGACGAGGATGCGTCATAAACCAGTATGGCGATTGAAACGCAAATGACAGTTATGCTTATTCCAGCCAAATGAGAAGTTTTCATAGCGTTAGTTCCATCTAAATTTGATAGTAATGGCAACTCAGAATCCGTCTGAATTCACCTTCATTTGCCTTGTGAATGATAGGTGTATCACTATAAATCTAGTTTCATAAATTAGATGTTGCAAGATGAGGTGTCGGCATACCCACAGGCTGGTGGTCTTTGTGTTTAATAGTTTTGGATGAATAGACAGACGTTTAGGTTTGATAGGGAGTAGATTACGTATTGAAGAATTTAGTTGGAATAGATAGGTAGAAGATACAGAAAAGCCGTGGTCACTGCATTTAGTCACCACGGCTTCGGTATTACATGTCTAGTTTAGAGGGGCTTATTTAGCTTGCGCTGCTGCCGCTTCTAGTTGCTTAAGTTTACCTTGAAGCATGTAAGCATTCTGGTTGAAGTTACCAGGGTTCAACACTTGGCTTTGCTGCATAGGGTAGTCAGGTAGCGTGTTCATGAACTCTTGTACTTTGCCACCTACAGGTACGAATAGCCACATGTTGTCTGCCATCCAACGTAGGTACATGCCAGATTCGTGTGGTGCTTTTTCGAATGGGTCAGCACGTAGGTGAACTACTTGAGGCCAGTTTGGTTGGAAACGCACAGCATCAACGATGTTACCATCCATAACAGCGAATGAAATCTTGAAGTCATTCCAACGTACAGCATTTAGTTCAGCGTTAGCAGAGAAGTAAAGCATGCTGTCACGAGGGCCTTTCTCTTCTTTACCTTCGAAGAAAGGTAGGAAGTTGTAACCATCTAGGTGTACACGCCAGTTTTTACCGTTGTAAGTTGCACCTTTGTCAGACGCTAGTTTCTCAACTACTTTGTCATCACCAGCCGCTGCTAGTAGAGTCGGAATCCAGTCTTGGTGACTCATGATGTCGTTGATCTTAGTTCCCGGTTTGATAGTGCCAGGCCAGCGAACTAGCTGAGGAACACGCATACCACCTTCGTAAGTTGTACCTTTCTCACCGTGGAAGTAAGTCGCACCGCCGTCAGGCCAAGATACTGTCTCTGCACCGTTATCGGTAGAGTAAATTACGATAGTGTTGTCAGCGATCTTAAGCTCATCAAGCTTGTCTAGAAGGATACCAACTTGGTCATCGTGCTCTAGCATGCCGTCAGCGTAGATGCTGATACCAGATTTACCTTGGTATTTTTCT
The DNA here is from genome assembly GCA_041879425.1 of Vibrio pomeroyi. Classification (NCBI taxonomy): domain Bacteria; kingdom Pseudomonadati; phylum Pseudomonadota; class Gammaproteobacteria; order Vibrionales; family Vibrionaceae; genus Vibrio; species Vibrio pomeroyi. Next base: position 20,483 of record CP090855.1, read on the forward strand.
TGTAGACGAGTCCATACGTGCATACGTGTTGTGTTGTGCCAGATGAAGAATGGTTTGTCAGCTTTCACTGCTTTTTCCATGAAGGCTAGAGATTCTTCTAGGAACTCTTCATCAGCGTGCTCCATACGCTTACGCGTCATAGGACCTGTATCTTCAATCTTACCGTCAGCCGTTGACTTGATTACACCACGAGGGCCGAAGTTCTTACGGAACTCAGGGTCTTTAGGGTAGTAGTATGTCTCAGGCTCTTCTTCTGCATTCAGGTGGTATAGGTTACCGAAGAACTGGTCAAAACCGTGGTTCGTTGGAAGGTGTTTATCTTGGTCACCCATGTGGTTCTTACCGAACTGAGCAGTCATGTAGCCCTGTTCTTTAAGAAGGTCAGCGATAGTTGGAGCCCAATCTGGGATACCGTGATCAGAGCCTGGCATACCGATAGTTAATAGACCTGTACGGAAAGGTTCTTGACCCGTTAGGAATGCAGCACGACCAGCAGTACACGATTGCTGACCGTAGTGGTCAGTAAATAGTGCGCCTTCGTTAGCAATACGGTCGATGTTAGGTGTTTCATAACCCATCATACCGTTGTTGTATGCACTGATGTTGAATACACCAATGTCATCACCCCAGATAGCAAGAATGTTTGGTTTTTCTGCTGCTGTTGCCGCTGAAGAAGCTGCTAATAAGCCAACACCTAATGCTAGTTTATTAATTTTAGTACCCATAAGGACTCCGATTCACTTTAAAGATTAATGCGTTAGAGCAACACATCGTTGGGCAAACATTAATCTCTAAAATCGGTCGTGTCTTTTTATAGTGGTTATAACTAATTGTTATGGGGTTATTATAACCTTTTGATTTTTAGGGTTTTGGTCTGTTTTGCTTGATTTACCCTCTAACGTCATGTGTGATCCTTATCATGTTTATATACGTAATTTCTATCGTCCAGTTGTGCGCGTCGCTGTGAAGAAAAATGACAAATAGATTAATAGTTTAGCGAATCTCGCGATCGTTCAAAAAATGGACTATACGTTGTAGGGCAGGATGCAAATAACTAACGAAGAGGTTTCTATGACAGCGAAATATGGCGTCAAACGTCGATTAGCGATTTTGGGTACTGCGATGATGGCGGCTTCCACCACCACATTCGCGGCAGAAAAACCGAATATTCTCGTCATTTGGGGTGACGACATTGGTCAATCTAATGTCAGTGCGTACACCTTTGGCTTAATGGGGTATCAAACTCCGAACATTGATAGCATCGCCAAAGAAGGCATGATGTTTACCGATTACTACGCAGAGCAATCTTGTACCGCAGGTCGCTCTACGTTCATTACAGGTCAAAGTGTACTGAGAACAGGCTTAAGTAAAGTAGGCTTGCCTGGTGCAGATATTGGCCTTCAAGCAGAAGATGCAACCATAGCTGAACTGCTTAAACCTATGGGTTACATGACAGGTCAATTTGGTAAAAACCACCTTGGCGATAAAGATGAGTTTCTTCCAACAGCGCACGGGTTTGACGAATTTTTTGGCAATCTTTATCACCTAAATGCTGAAGAAGAGCCTGAAAATGAAGATTACCCAACTGACCCAGAGTTTCGTAAGAAATTCGGCCCGCGTGGTGTTATCAAATCATTTGCTGACGGCAAGATTGAAGATACGGGCCCATTAACACGTAAGCGTATGGAAACCGTTGATGAAGAAACGCTCGATGCCGCGCTTGATTTTATGGATCGCGCAGTGAAAGCCGACAAGCCCTTCTTCGTTTGGTGGAATGCTACACGTATGCACTTTAGAACGCACGTGAAAGCGGACAGTAAAGGTGTGACAGGCGTTGGTAACTACGCTGATGGTATGGTGGAACACGATCGCCACGTTGGACAGCTACTGAAACAAGTCGACGAGTTGGGTATCAAAGATAACACGATTGTTTTCTACTCAACGGATAATGGTCCACACATGAACTCTTGGCCTGATGCGGGTACAACACCGTTCCGTGGTGAGAAAAACACCAACTGGGAAGGCGCATACCGTGTACCAGCAATGGTTCGTTGGCCAGGTAAGATTGAACCGGGCAGCGTTTCTAACGAAATTATGCACCACATGGATTGGATGCCAACCTTCGTTGCAGCCGCTGGTGATGATCAGATCAAAGAGAAACTGCTGAAAGGTCATACTGCAGGTGATAAAACGTTTAAGGTTCACCTAGATGGTTATAACTTCCTTCCTTACCTAACAGGCGAAGAAGAGAAAGGTCGTCGTCATGAGGTCTTCTACTTTACCGATGATGGTGATTTAGCAGCGCTTCGTTACAACCAATGGAAAGCGGTGTTCATGGAGCAGCGTGCAACGGGAACCATGCAGATTTGGTCAGAACCGTTCGTGACGTTACGTCTTCCTAAGCTGTTTAACCTGCGTATGGACCCATACGAAAACGCAGATATTACGTCGAACACCTATTATGACTGGTTGCTAGACCATGCTTATATGTTTGTTCCTGCTCAAGCGTATGTTGGCAAATTCTTAGAAACATTTGCTGAATACCCACCACGCCAAAAAGCAGCAAGCTTTAGCTTGGATCAGGTTATGGAAAAACTCCAAGAGAACCATAACAAGTAAGCTTTGGTTTGTTGCAACTGATAGCTTGATGAAACTGAAAACACAAAGAGCTCCTAGGAGCTCTTTTTTTATGCGCATATCGATGAGTAAATACCAGTCGTGAATATGAGTCACAACAATCAAGCTCACTGCCACTAAATAATTGTAAATTCATCGTTTTTACGTCTACCTTATTAAGCATAAGGATGTATAAAAACAAGGAATGTTATGTCTGCATGGTTGTGCTTGCTAGTGAACGGATTGAAACACCTGCGAGTTGCAGTATTATCCGCAATGTTGTCTTTACCTATGTTGTCGCTGCTCAGTTTCAATACGCATGCCAATGAACAGGCTTTATCCGTTGGATCAGAAGCTTCGCATACCAACTCTAAAGCAACGTATATTGGATCTGAAGCTTGTATCGACTGTCACACAGCAGAAGTGGAAGCGTGGCAAGGTTCTCATCATGATATGGCGATGAAGCACGCCGACGGTGAATCTGTGTTGGGCAACTTCGACGATCAAACCGTGACTCATAAAGGAAAGCCCAACCGTTTTTTTCGCAAAGGTGATGAGTTTTGGGTCAATATCGAAGGACCAGACGGTCAATTCAAAGATTACAAAATCAGCTATACCTTTGCCTTTGAACCTCTACAACAGTACATGGTTGAGTTTGAAGACGGGCGCGTACAGTTGATTCCTTTCGCTTGGGATTCTCGCAGTGAGGGCGAAGGCGGACAACGCTGGTTTCACCTCTATCCGGATACCACCAACACCGATGAGTTTTACTGGACCAATAGTGGTCAGAACTGGAACTTCATGTGTGCAGACTGCCATTCAACGAACCTAGAAAAGAACTACGACAGCGCAAGTAATACCTACAACACCACTTGGTCTGAGATTAATGTCGGTTGTGAAGCGTGTCATGGCCCTGCGAGTGAGCACGTTGAGCAAGCTCAGCTAGTCGAAGCTAAAGGTGGAAAAGATGCTCATGTCTCGGCGCATTACGGTTTTGACCGTGACTTGTCGAAGTCGGTGAAAGAGTGGATCTATCAAGAGGGTAATTCAACCCTGCAACCAAAAGACATCATTCATACCAACCAAGTTCAAACCTGTGCTCAGTGCCACAGCCGACGCACTCAGTTGAATGAAACGGGTGATCACGTTAATGGGTCATTCTTTGATAAATATCGTCTGAGTTTGATTACACCTGAGCTTTACCACAACGATGGCCAAATCTACGATGAAGATTACGTTTACGGCTCTTTCTTGCAATCAGTGATGGCAGAGAAAGGCGTCACTTGTACTAACTGTCACGATCCCCATACTGCAGAACTGAAAATTGCTGAAGAAGCTGTGTGTAGTCAATGTCACATTGCCTCTGAATACACGCCTGAAAAGCACACGTTCCATGAAGCCAATACCGAGGCTTCACAATGTACCACTTGTCACATGCCTGAAACGACGTACATGGAAGTCGATCCAAGGCGTGACCACAGCTGGCATATCCCACGTCCAGATATTAGCCAACATATTCAAACACCCAACGTGTGTACTAGCTGTCATGAAGACCAAACTGATCAATGGGCCGATCAACAAATCGGTAAATGGTTCCCAGATTCTAAGTATCGTACCCAACAACACTTTGCCGTTGCTTTTTATGCGGATTTAATAGGGCACAGAGGCGCAGAAGATGCATTGGCGTATTCGGCTCAAGACTCAAGTTTAAGCAATATCATTCGTGCTTCGAGCATAGAACGCTTGGGTGGCAACACGGGCAAGAACACGCTTATCTCATTGGCGAGAGCGGTGAAACACGATGATGAAATGATCCGCTTGGGTGTTGTGCAAGGCTCGTCGGGCTTCCCATTCACTGATCGCTGGCAGATATTAGAGCCACTATTGAAGGACCCTGTATTGTCGATTCGTTCAGAAACCGCAGGCGCGCTAGTACGTTACTGGGGAGAAATGAATCCGCTGCAGAAAGACCAAATCAAGCCGGCATTGGAAGAGTACATTGAGATACAACAATTCAATGCTGACAGAGGATTTGGTCGCACGAACTTAGGTAACGTTTATCGAGATTTAGGTCAGCACGACAAAGCGATTAAGTTTTATCAAGGCGCTATTGAAATTGAGCCTTACTTCGAAAACAGCTACGCCAACTTGGCTGATTTATATCGTGCACTTGGCGACGAGCCAAAGGCATTAGCGACATTGAAACAAGGTATTCAAGCGCAACCAAAATCGAGTGTGTTGCCATACAGCGCAGGGTTATCAATGCTGCGAGTGAAAGATTACAAACAGGCAACCAACTATCTAAAACAAGCGGCAGAAACCGCACAAACCGACCCTCAATATTGGTATGTGTACGGCTTGGCTTTAGAGAAGTCGGATGTACTTGCGGCAAGTAAGTCATTGCACAAGGCTTACCAATTCAGCCGTAATCCACAACACCTGTATGCACAGTGTGAAGTGTTGGCACGAAACAGCCATATACCGGGCGTACCAAAGGCGTTTGAGCAATGTATTTCATCATTGAGCAAAGTGGCACCGCCGGAAGCCATTAACCAATTGAAAGCTAGGTTTAAATAAAGCGATGAGGTGAGCTTGGCTATCGAGCTTGCTGCTTATTCCGCTTGTAACCAATTATCGCGTTTATAACTAATAGTTATGGGGCTTGTGAGTAGGATGTACGCAGCCAGATTGAATTAAGGGAAGACCTATGAACCATGCGCAACAAGCAATAAACCAACTGATTGAACAGACAGAGAAAAGTGTTATCGGTCAGAGTCACGTCGTTCGGGCTCTGGTAATCGGATTATTGACCAATGGCCATGTGCTTCTAGAAGGGCTTCCCGGCACTGCGAAAACACGCTCGGTCAAGTCGCTAGCGAATTTATTGAATACAAGCTTTGGCCGAATTCAGTTTACGCCTGACTTATTGCCATCAGATGTGACAGGTACTGAGGTGTATCAAGAGCTGGATGGTAAGCCTCAACTGCATTTCCAACCGGGTCCTATTTTCAACAGCATTGTTCTAGCCGATGAAGTGAACCGCGCGCCTGCCAAGGTACAAGCGGCGCTGCTTGAAGCGATGGCGGAAGGCACGATAACCGTGGGCGGCCAAACTCACGTCCTTCCTGACTTATTCATGGTGTTGGCGACTCAAAACCCAGTTGAACAAGAAGGTACGTATCCGCTACCTGAAGCGCAGATGGACCGTTTCATCATGAAAGTGACGGTCGATTACCCGGAAGACGAAGCGGAACGTGACATCATTCGACTAGTGCGTAGCGAAGAGTTAGGCAGCGAAACGAGCTCAGAGCTAGTCACACCGCAACACATCGAGCCTGAATTGGTGCTTGAAGCGCGTCGTCAGCTTCCTGAAATAGCGGTTTCTGATTTAGTCGAAAACTACATTGTTGCCTTAGTGATGGCGACACGTAAGCCAGAGCGTTACCCAGAATCAAATCTATCAAAGTGGATTGAAATTGGCTCAAGTCCACGTGCTTCAATCGCATTAGACAAATGTGCTCGCGCTTATGCATGGTTACAAGGACGTGACCATGTCACGCTAGATGATGTGCGAGCGATGCTACCTACTGTATTAGGTCATAGATTCTCACTCTCTTATGACGCTTTGGCCGATGGTGTTGACCATCAAAGAGTGGTTGAAGAACTGCTTGATAATGTTGAGATCGGATAATTAGGGGGCGTCATGGCGAAGCCAACACAAGCTCCCAAATCGCAAGGCCTTGATCTACGCTTATACTGCGACTATTCAAGGTTAGTGCGAATACAGGCTCAAGCTGAGTCGTTTTCTCTGTTGCCTCATCTAAAGGCTGGCAGTGTATTGTCGGGTCGACATAATTCTCTATTCCGTGGTCGTGGGTTGAACTTCGAAGAGTTGCGTCATTACCAACTGGGTGATGATATTCGCAATCTCGATTGGAAAGTTACCATGCGCACGGGTAAGCCTCATGTTCGCAGCTATACCGAAGAGAAAGACCGAAATGTGATGATCTGCGTCGATCAGCGCAGTTCGATGTTCTTTGCATCTCAAAACACCATGAAATCCGTTGTGGCTGCCGAAGTGGCAGCATTGTGTGGATGGCGAGTGCTGAAAGATGGCGACCGTGTTGGCTTCGTTTTAGCCTCACCTCAAAAACTCTTTCATACCAAAGCACAGCGCTCACAGTCTGACTTACTTGCTCAACTTAAGCACCTTACTAAAGCGAATCAAAGCTTAGGTGTGAGTGTGAGTGACAGCGAGGGTGTCGGGTTCAGTCAATGGATTGAACTGATCAAGCATATGAGGCTAAAACAGTCGACCTTAATCTTTATTAGCGATTGGCGTGACTGCCAAGAACAACACCTTGATCGACTCAAGCAGCTACAGCAGCATAACGACATCCTTGCCATTATGGTGACCGATCCCTTAGAGCAATCACTGCCTCATGATCTTGCTAGTGCGAACTGGGTGGTGGGTGATGGTCGTTTTCAGCTCAATCTCGATAGCCAATCTAAGGTTAACCTTGCGAGCGAGAGCCTTGCTCAAAAAGCGGCACTTCAAAAACAATCCCTTGCTAAATTAATGGCGATGAAAAACCTTCCTTATATCGAATTAGACACATCAGGATCTCATATCTCACAGCTTCAAAAGTTAGTAGGAGGGCGCTAAATGGCCGTTGAACATACGCCTCCTAGTACTTATATCCTTCGCGAACTGCGCGATGTGACGATTCCTGACAGCGTGAGCTGGTTTCCCCAAACGATCGGTTGGAAGATCCTCGGCGTTGCCTTGTTATTGGTCGCGTTCTATCTGGCTTATCGCTTGGCGTTAAGGTGGTGGAATAATCGTTATCGTAAAGAAGCCCTTAAAGAACTCATGGTATTGGATGCTCGAGACAAAAACTCAACCGAGCGAACCTTCAAGGTACTCAAAGTGGTACTTCGTTATCTAGACAGCGGCAATGCTAAGTTGTTTGGTCAAGCCTATGTAAACCGCTTGAACGCTTACCTTCCTGTTAACGCTGGTAAGAGTACAAAGAGTAATGCGTTCTTTACCGATGAAGTCTCGGGGTTATGGATGCAAAGCTTAATTGACCCAAAGGTGCGTTTGACTTTTGAACAGCGTTTAGAGGTAATTCAAACCGCGATGATGTGGTTAAAACTTCATAAATCCGATGTACAAACAAAACCGAATGTACAAGCGACAACAGAGGGGCAAGATAATGTTTGATAGTTTATCTGCCAGCTTTGAGTTCGCGCATCCATTGTGGTTTATCGCGTTACCGTTGCCTTTGTTGGTCTACTTGGCTGTACCTGCTTATCGCACCAAGCAAATGGCCATTAAGGTGCCATTTTTCAGTGAGTTGGTAGAAGCGATTGGCGAGGCACCATCCGAGGGTGCAAGCCAGTTAACACCAAGTTGGTGGCAACGCACCACGTTGATTATTACTTGGGTATTAGTGGTTTGCGCGTTAGCTAAACCAACCATCTTAGGTGAGCCACAAGTTCGTGAACAATTGGGCCGTGATGTCATGGTGGTTGTCGATTTGTCGGGCTCAATGGCGGAACAAGATTTTACCTCTAAACAAGGGGACAAAATCTCGCGTTTAGATGCAACTAAAGAGGTGTTAGCTGACTTTGCTAAAACTCGAAAGGGCGACCGATTAGGATTAATTCTGTTTGGTGACGCGGCATTTGTACAAACTCCATTCACTGCCGACCAAGATGTGTGGCTTGAACTACTCAATCAAACCGACGTGGCAATGGCTGGGCAAAGTACGCATTTAGGTGATGCCATTGGCTTAGCGATTAAGGTGTTTGAACAAAGCGAAAAGCAAAGTGCTGCGGTTCAAGATTCAAGCATTGATGCTAAAGCAAAAGAGAAAGTAGTGATTGTGCTAACCGATGGTAATGACACTGGCAGCTTTGTTGAACCTATCGATGCGGCCAAAGTGGCTAAGGCGAAAGGCGTTCGTATTCACGTTATCGCTATGGGTGATCCGCAAACCGTGGGCGAAGTGGCTTTGGATATGGAGACCATCAACCGTGTGGCTCAAGAGTCTGGTGGCGAATCTTTTGAAGCACTTAACCGTGATGAGCTGACTAAAGCTTACGCTCAAATTGGTGAACTAGAGCCTCAGCTGTATGAGAGCACGACTTATCGTCCTAAACAGGGATTACACCATTACTTGATGGTCATTGTTGTTGTGATGTATTTGACTGCGTTCAGTTTAGCAACAATCCGCCGACGCTCGCTTTTGGCTTCTTCAATGAAAGGTTTGGAAGGAGAGAACGATGCCTGATTCTCTCATGTTGCAACAGTTCTTTACTCAGTTTCACTTTATCAGACCATTGTGGTTGTTGGCCTTTATTCCGATGTTCTTCTTGTTATGGGTTCGTTGGAGAGAAGAGACCAAACCAACGTGGAAAGACATTCTGCCTGCCCATTTACGAGATGCATTGACCATCGGTGAAACCGGTTGGCGCAAACAATTACCACTAAAGCTATTAATGGTGATTGTGACCATCGCCATTATTATCTGTTCAGGCCCAACATGGCAGCGTGAAGCTTCGCCTTTTGGTGAAGACAAAGCCTCAATGTTAGTGGTGCTTGATAACAGTGACTCCATGTTGGCGAAAGACTTACCACCAAGTCGCTTGGAACGCTCTAAACAGAAAATTAAAGACTTACTCGCAGCGCGCAAAGGCGGTAATACAGGTTTGGTCGTATACGCAGGCAGTGCGCATGTCGCGATGCCTGTGACTCAAGACAGCAAAGTATTTGAACCATTTCTGGCGGCTATCACTCCGGACATCATGCCGGTATCCGGTAAGTCAGCGGAAGAGGCATTGCCACTCATCAATCAACAATTGTCGGGCGAGCTAGGTTCGTCAGTGTTGTTGGTATCAGATGGTGTGAACCCAACTACCATCAGGGCGTTCGAAAGCTTCTTTAATGACAATCCGTATCAGTTGCTCATTCTAGCGGCAGGAAATAGCAATGTGGTGAGCGATAATCCAGTCGATCTCGATTCATTGCGTAGCCTAGCGAGCAAGACGGGCGGACGACTGATCGAAGTGACTGTTGATAATTCCGATATCCAACAACTCAACAAAGCGGTTGAAAGAAACATGCAACTTAACGGTGAATCTTCAATGCCTTGGAAAGACATGGGATACGGCCTGCTTATCCCGATGGCGATCATCATGTTGTTGTGGTTTAGAAAAGGGTGGTTGGTTCAATGGTGTGTGGTTGGCGTTTTGATTACAGGCAGCGTGTATTCTCCGCACACTTTGGCGAAAACTGTCAGTTTAACTGCTGACAAGCCCGTAGTTGAAGAGTCCTTGACGGCTTGGGATAAAACAGCCCAATGGTGGTGGGATTTATGGTTAACGCCTGATCAGCAAGGACAGCGTTTATTGAATCAAAAGGAATACCTTGAAGCGGCAAAGCACTTTAAAGACCCCATGAGAAAGGGCGCGGCTTATTACTATGCTCGTGATTTTAAGTTAGCTCATAACGCCTTTTTACAAACCAAAACCGATTATGGTTTGTATAACGCCGCAAGTGCATTGGCTCGACAGCGTGAGTATCTTGCTGCTCGTGATCTACTGAAATCATTGAGTGAGAAGCCCGATCTGTCGCCAGAACTGAAAGCCGATATAGAAAATAACTTAGCGGTTTTGAGTGGCATTGTCGAAGAGGTTAATCGCACCAGTGAAAGCCAATCAGGCACCACCGACGGCCCTGAAGAATCTTTAGAGCTGGAGGATGACCAGCCGCGCACGGGTGATGGTGCAGAAGAAGAAACGGTAGCGGAATTAATGTTAAAGGAAACACTTAACGCCAATGAGATTTTGGGTAGCCAAGAGCTCGCCGACAAGTGGTTGAAGCGCGTTGAAGCCGATCCCAAGTTCTTCTTGAAGTCGAAATTTCAAATTCAGTTAAGAGATCCTACGCCTTCTATCGAGCAGTCGTCAAAACAAGAACAGGCACCAAAACAGGAGCAAACACAATGAGTCGACATGATTTAGCTCTTGAAGCGGTTCAAGCAAAGGCAGGGCACTTAGAGTCTTTCAAATTAACCAAGACCTTGCTTGTGTCCATGGTTCTATTGATTAGCACTGTTTTCCCTACTCTTGCTTCTGCGGCTGATATCTATGATCTGCAGAGGAGTGGTGATGTTGAATTGGTCGCTTGGGTCGGTGAAAAACCGAAGTCTGGCGACAAGATTACACCTGCAAAAGTAAGCGTTAATGAGCAAGTGATTCTGACCATTGAGGTGGCGACGCCACGTTGGCTAACCGGGGGGACTCGAATTGGCAGCATCGAAATCCCGAATGTGATTGCCAAGCAGCGAAATCAACTTGCGACCAACTACACAGAGCGAGTAGGTGGCACAACATGGTCACGCCAACGCTGGGAAGTGACGCTTTATCCGATGACTTCGGGCGAATTCGTGATTCCGACTGTGCCTGTTCGTATTCAAGTGTCAGCTCCTGATGGTTCAAACGTTGGTGGTACACTTTATACGCAACCCATTAAGTTTGAAGCCTCACTACCTTCAGGTTTATTAAGTGATGAATCACCTTGGTTTTCTGCAACAAATGTGGATGTTGAACAGCAATGGCAACGTTCGAATGAAAACTTGAAAGTGGGTGATGCGGTTACTCGTACCGTGACGATCAAAGCCAAAGACAGCTTGTCTGTGTTACTGCCAGATGTGTTGTCTAATGAATCGACTCAACAATATCAAGCTTACCCACAGCCTAATCGTTTAGACGATACACAAGAACGTGGTGATTACCGTTCTAGTCGAGTTGAAGAAACGGTTTATGTAATTCAACAAGGTGGCGAATTTACCTTGCCAGATTTTTCATTTCAGTGGTGGGACAGTAAGAATCAACGTCTTGAAAGTGTTGTCATAAAGGGTGAGATGTTTGAAGCAAAACACACGCTCCAATCCTTCATCAAGGCTTATATGTCAGTCTTTATCAGTGTGGGTTTGGCATTGGTGTTGTGTGTTGCGTTGTTTGTGTCTTTGAAGCGTTATTACAAGAACCGACCAACACCGAGTTGGTTGGTATTCCGTCGTTTGCTTAAGCAAGGTAATTGGTCTGCATTGAGAACCTTTATCTATCGTCAGTTACGAACTCAGACGACTCAGCTAGAACTGAGTAAAGCGCAACTGGGTAAATTGAATGGACAAAAACGTTGGGTGGAAGACAGCGAAGCACTTCAACAAGGGCGTGAAGATAAAAACGTATTTACTCGCTTGTGGAGAGGGTTACGCAACCTGCCTAGTGACCAATCAAACTCAAGCAATTCTCGTTCAATTTTCGCCCGCTTGAAAATCCCTAAAGCCTTGCCAGACTTAAAAGATAGAACTAAGTAGCAAACTTTAGTTATTCGCATCGAACATAATCGGCAGGTTCTCTACTATAGGGAACCTGCTTCTTTAATATGGAACTGTATGAAAAGTACCGAGCTCAATTTAATTCCTATATTTGTTGCTATCTATGAAGAGCAGAACTTATCAAGAGCTGCTAATCGCATGGATATAAGCCAACCGGCTGTGAGCAAAGCGCTTGCAAGGTTGAGAGATATCTATGACGAGCCACTGTTTCACCGAACCACTTCAGGCGTAGAGCCAACCACATTCGCTATTGATATCTATCCTGCAATGGCCGCTGCACTTAAAAACTTTACGTCTACCTTATCCGCATCAAGAGACTTCGACCCTAAAACCTCTGCCCGTGTGTTTTCTATTGCCTGCGTCTCGGCGGCGAGTTATGAAATGATGCCAAGAGTGATGCAGCTAATCAGCCAGGTTGCCCCAGGTATCGCGCTCGAAGTTCACCCTCTATTTACGGAAGATTACGAGTCTGATTTAAGGCTCCAAAGACACGATGTGATTGTCGATATGACGCCAAAAGGAAGAACCATGCTTAAGCATGAGGTGATTTCTACAGAGGAGTTAGTGGTGGTGTGTCGCCAAGATCATCCTATAGTTGGCGATACTATCGACATGGAACAGTTCCTGTCACTAGAGCATGTGGTTGTTTCTCGTTGGCATGCACGTAAAAGCTTATTGAGCTCTGAACACTACAGTGACCTAGAGAAACGCAGAATAGTCTATCGTGCTGCGGGTGTTGTTGAAATGCTACCAGTTATTGAAGGTTCAGATTACATCGGCGTGTTACCGATTTCATCGGTGCGTTGTTTTGCTAAAAAGTACGCTGTAAAAACACTGCCGTTGCCATTCAAGTTGGAAGACCTCGATATGTGTATGATCTGGCATCCAAGTCGTACTAACGAACCGAGCCACAAGTGGTTGCGTGCTAAGATCAAAGCGGCAGCCAAGGACACATCAAGTTAGCCCCAAAAGGACATAACAATGGACAGTATTCGCGCGATTTTAAATGGAAAGAAAGCCAATATCCCCGAGTTAAGACAAGCAGTCTTTGCGGCAAGGGATAAGGATATCGACCTGCAAGTGAGAGTCACTTGGGAATCGTCGGATATGTTTCGTTTAGTCAGTGAGGCGATATGCGATGGTGTGAAGCGACTGATTGTCGCTGGTGGCGATGGAACGGTAAATGAAGCCGTAAATGCGCTTAACCAGTTCCGTGCTAGCGAGAGGCCGCAACTGGCGATTATTCCGATGGGAACAGCGAATGACTTTGCGACCGCGACCGGAATTCCTAGCGATATTGCTCAGGCGTTTACGCTTGCTTTAGAAGGGAAGGCGTTCGCGGTCGACAGTGTTCGTGCCAATGATCGTTACTTCATGAACGTTGCTGCGGCAGGCTTTGGCGCGGAAGTGACGGCCGAAACGCCCGTTGAACTTAAAGACTTTCTTGGTGGCGGCGCATACACGCTAACAGGTGTCGTCAAAGCGCTAGGTTTTAAACCTTACAGCGGCACCTTGACCATAGATAAAGGCACTTTTACTGGCGAAATTCTGGTCGGAGCGTTTTGTAATGGTCGCCTCGCAGGTGGCGGGCAAGAACTTGCACCCAATGCGCTAATTGATGATGGCTTGATGGATCTTACTTTAGTTAAAGCCTTTGTAGCGTCTGACTTACCGAAAGTCATCGAAGAGCTCAAACACCCCGCTGACGACGGTAAATACATTGTTCACACTCAAGCACGTTGGTTAGAGATAGATTTCCCGCAATCATTGCCGATTAACTTAGACGGCGAACCTTATCGTTCAAACCAGATTCGCTTTGGGGTTATGCCTTCGAGTATCAGCTTGGTGCTGCCTGACGACAGCCCTTGTCTGGTAAAAAATCAGTAAACAACTTCTATTGAGTACACGGAGTGATTGAACGATTGGGTCATTCACTCCGCTAGGGTTCGTTATGCCTCTTTTTGCGTTTGCTCTGAGTTGAGTAAGAAGTAAGACACCCAATCATCAGTCGGCAATGGCCTTGCGAAGAAATAGCCTTGCGCGTATTTACAACCTATCTGACGCAGAGCCTTTACGTGGTTCTGCGTTTCAAGCCCTTCAGCAATCACTGAAAAATCGAGTATTTGTGCGAGTTTTAATACCGCACAGGTGATCTCGTAATCAACCTTAGATGAGTTGATGTCTTCAATAAAGCTTCGATCAAGTTTGACGCAGTCTGCGGACAGGTTTTTCAACACAGATAGTGAGGAGTAACCGGTACCAAAGTCATCAATGGCAATCTTATAGCCCTTGGAATGAAGCACTTCTATAGTTCTCGAACAGGTTTCGAAATCTCGCATCATGTCTCTTTCTGTTATCTCAAGTAATAGTTGATGTGGCTGACAATCTGTCTCATCTAGTATCACTTGGAGCTGCTCGGCAAGGTCGGTCATGTAAAACATTCGAGCAGAGAAGTTAATTGAGAAAGTTACCCCCTCCAAGTCGATTCCAGCGCGTTGCCACTCGGTGATGAGGTTGGCTACTTTTTTAAATACCCACTTATCAATGTCGATAATAAGGTCACTCTTTTCTGCGACTTCCAGAAAACCAGCCGGAGGCAATAGGCCCAATTTAGGATGTCGCCAACGAACAAGCGCTTCTGCGCCAATGATGTCTTGCGTGTCCAGGTCGATTTTTGGCTGGAAGAACACTTCTAATTCGTCATTAGCAATGGCCTGATGCAAGCCCATGTTGGTTTCGATGAGATCATTGACTTCATGAGTCATCTTATCGGCATAGACGCGATATTGGTCTCTGCCATTACGTTTGGCGTGATACATGGCAGTATCTGCATTTCTGATTAAAGTTTCACCACTTGAGCCATGAGTAGGGTACTCACACACGCCTATACTCGCTGCAACGAATATCGAGTTGTTGTCGGCATAGTAAGGTTTGCGGAGTGATTGGTTTAGGCGGTCTGCCAGTTGTTCACCTTCACTTAAGCTGATGTCAGAGAACACGACCATAAACTCATCGCCGCCCATTCGTGCGACGAAGCCATTGTTGCCAACAAGCGTGGTCAAAATATTTGATACGTTGATCAAAAGGTTGTCACCTTGCCCGTGTCCTAGCGAGTCATTGATGGTTTTAAACTCATCAATATCCAGATAGAGCAGTAAGAAAAATGAGTTATGTTCTCGAGACCGTTTAATCTCCTCATCTAATCTCTTCGTAGCTAACAGTCGGTTTGCTAAACCTGTTAACGGATCGTGGTGGGCAAGAAAGTCGAAGTTCTTTTTCTCTTCAGTTAGGTCCAAGTAAGCTTCAGATAGCCTACCTGCCATGTCATTGTAGGCTTTCTCTAAATGAGACCATTCATCGCTTCTACCAAGCGCGATAGGCTCTTTTAGGCTGCCAGACTCCAAACGATCGAAACCATGCTTGAGTGCATTGAGTGGTTTTTGAATATGGTGTCTGACGACATGGTTAAGTAACAGCAGGGACAAGATAACGGCCGAAAAGCTGATGATAATCGCGTTAAAGCGGGATTCACCGATCTCTTCTTCAAGTTGAGCAGTGAGAGCCAGAGCTTGGTTTTGAACCCGAGACTCTGTATTTTCTACCATTTCTAACAGATCGCTTTGTGCATCCAATAGAGAAGCCATGACCAGCCAACGTTGTTCCAAGTTGGCACGAATTCGTTTAAGTGCCGCGTTATAGCGTTTAACCGTTTTCTGAATTTTTTGCTTCTCGCTGATTACCGCTGCTGTTTCTATATCAACGTTTTCTAAGTGTAGTAAGAAGATATCTAGCTCTTTTTCGACTTTGATTAACAGCACTTTTTCTGTTTCTGGTGTAATGCGACTGTGAATGTCACCGACCATTTTTCCGGAAGTCAGAAAAGACTCTCTCAGCATGTTCATCAGATCCAACTCATTGTTGTATCGGATAAAGTCATTTTGATTGAGGTGCTTGAGCTTACTGTCAGCAATAGCAAACTCCAGCTTATTAAGTTGGGCTGCTAGAGTGGCATCAATTTGATTGGTTTGTTTTAAGATTCGATTAAGCGCAAGTGAACTTCCTAAGAAACGGTGGAAGTTGTCGATAAAGGCATCTATTTTCTGTGAAAACCCTTCATTGGTCGACAAATCTCTTAGTTTTTGCAGCTGGAAATCAACGTTAAAAGCCTCTTCAGACAAGGTATTCTCGCTGAATAGAAAGGTCTGTTCGAGTAGTTTTACTCGAGAGGTCAAGGTAAAAACTCGTCGACTTATCTCGGAATTTACAATTAACTCAGAGACATGTGTAGAGGTTTCTGTTTTAAGCGTTGACTCGACATAATACAAAGAGCGAATTACTATGATCACCGCGAAGCTTACGATAAGTAGTGATATTAAGTTGGATATTATGAAGCGCTGGGTAATGTTAATTTGATTGAATTTCATTGTGGCTTCCAAATATTAAGATACGCTTCGCGGTAGCCATTCTTAGGGTCATAAATGCCAGTCGTTTCGTTGTTAATAAGCTCTGCTACGTTCTTTGGCGTGACGAGATGAACAGGCGCAGAATAACCACTAGGCGGCATGTTATTAAACGCTCTGTTGAGTTCGTCAACGATTTGCCAACCTTGTAGGTATAGAGGCTCAGGAACGGTCGCAGACTGGAACCTGTCTCTGTTGATTCTTTTGTACGCCGCTTTACTGCCATCGCCTGCCGAAATATTATTGGGAATCAATTTGTTATCTTCGACTTTCGATTCTAAGGAGGGGATGGCATAGTCGATATATAGGTCGTTAATCGCTAAAATATGGGTGATGTTGTCACCATGTTTTTTATCAAGCATCTTCAAGGTAGACGGCATTTTTTGGTCGATCTGATCGAGTGGAAGGTAGATCAGCTCAAGCACATCACACTGGCGGCACTGTTTGATGGTATCCACCATTGCATTTGCTTTTATCATCGCAATTTCGTAATTTGGGTCGGTGAAAACCACAATTTTGGCTTGGCCTTTTGAGTTAACAATAGACAATAAAGCAGCGATTTCTGCTACATCCAGAGGATCGGTTGTGATGTTAGTAAACAGACCAATTTCAGGATTTCCACCCGCTAATTCTGTGGCGTGCCATCCAATGATGGTGATGCCCAAATCTTGGGCTTGTTTTAGGATCTCTTGATGACGTACTGCATCAATACCACCAAGCACAATGGCATCGGGGTGAAAGCCGATTGCTTTTCTAATGGCTGCCCCTTGGCGAACCTCAGATCCTAAACCATCGATAAAACGTAGGTGCCAATCAATTTTTGAAATCGCTTCAGATAGGCCTTTCCCCACACCATAAACACCACCGTTACGCAGGTCCGATGCAACAAAAATGATGCTTTTTTCATGGCGTACCGCAGGGCCTGCAGTTGGTCCTCCCCAAGTGGTTTGGTTAGACACCGCACGCGTAACCTTGTTTTCTGCGTATTTGAAAAATACGTCTTCTGGGTACCCTGCAAAACTTGTTGAGCTGCAAGTGATAGCAAGCAATGCACTTGCAAAGTTAAATATTTTATTCATCAGCCTTATAAAAGTTCTTTAAATTATTATCGCCCTATATTTATAATATTGTTAATAAACATTCAAACACTTGGTAACATTTATGCTGGGTCAAAATTATAGAATCCTTTTACCTTTGCTTCTAACTGCTTGTTTTGTGGTTTCACTAACTGTGAGGGCTGATGGAGAAAGGCTCGACGATGATTTTAAAAAACTTGAAAAATTTCAAGAGACTGTGAGTGGTGAGCCTATTTCTGTTGTAGCAGAATCGTCTGAAAAACCCGTAAGGATCGCTTTAATTTACCCAAGCGCAGATATTTCCGATTTTTGGATACGTAATTTCGTTGCGCTAAAGGAAAGGCTGATCGCTTTGGAGCTCAGATTTGAGATTGATGAATTCACATCAAGGCAGATTGAACACTCATTGCAAACTCAATACACGGAACAAGTGCTCAGTTCGGATACTCCGTATGACTTCGTCATTTTTGGACCTTCAGAATTGGATATTCAAGCCGGAAACATTCAAAAGCTGTCGGCGTCCTCCGACTTTAAAACCTTCATTTGGGCTTTCCATACTCCTAACGAGCAGTGGTCACATCAGCCAGATAGCTGGTTTGATTTTTCCAGTGAGATGGGCGCGAAAGTGTTGTGTGATCACGTGGTTCAAGAGTTAGGTAATGATGTTGAGTTTTCCGCGAACCGAGGTATTCCAGGCATCACCGACACCCAACGCTCACAAGGCTTTATCGATTGTGTTGAAGAGAAAGGCGATTGGTTAACGGTTTATGAGCATTTTGGGCAGTATCAAAAAATTGGAGGGGCCGATGGGATCCGCCTAGTACTCGGTAACTTTCCGGAAGTAACCATGGTCCACAATGCCAACACGGCGATGACGATGGGAGCGGTGGACGCGCTTAGCGAAGCTGAGATGCTGTCTGAGATATATGTGACAGGTTGGGGAGGAACCGCAAAAGAAATAGAAAAAATCCGTTCTGATGAGCTTGATGCTACCCCTATGAGGATGAGCGACGACTTAGGTGTTGCCACGGCAGAAGCGATTAAGTTTCACTTGGAAGGTCGACAAACAGAGGTTCCGTTGATCTATTTAGGCAGAATCACGGTTGTGCACAACAAAATGAACGATGCGGAACTGAACCAATTAACTCGAGAATCGTTTCGTTACTCAGGTAAGCACTAGGCTGCTAAAATATAGGCCACTATTTGTCTCGTCCTAAAATACGTTCGATAAAAAAGCCACTTACCAGTAAAGGTAAGTGGCTTTTTAGTCGATACCTATTCGCGATCTCGTTGACGCAAGAAGTGACTGCTAGTCAACGATTTCCTGCAATACTTCTCCAATCGATCCACTTGGCTGAGTAATGCCTAGCTTGTTAGAAAGAGTAGGCGCGATGTTGTAAGGCGTTATTGGCCGTGATACTTTTTTCGCTTTTACATCATAGCCGGCGAAAATGATGGGTACATGTGTGTCGTATTTCCACGGTGAACCGTGGGTTGAGGCTATTTGTAGACCTTCCATATCGTTGATGTAGCTGCGCGGCGCAAAGACCACATAAACATCGCCGGAGCGAGCAGGGTGATAGTTGTTTTTAATCAGCTGCATGACGTGTGTATCAGGCACTCTGTTCTTAGCGATGTCGCTGCTTGATACAGCAAACGCTACGCCTTTCACTTTCGAAATTTCATCTGCAATCGCTTCCTGAACCTTTGCGAGGTCAAGTTTCTTCTCAGCGATAAGATCATGATTCAGGTAAATGTAAGGCTGTGCATACAAGCGGATTGCGTTTTTGGTTAAACCAAATTGATCTTTCAATCGTTTCTCAACACCACTTGATAGTAAGGTATCTTTGTTGAAGTATTGTGCCTGATTAAAGCCAAGCGCATTTGCCGCAGGCGATGCTTCAGGTACGCCATGGTCAGCGGATAAAACAATGAGTGTGTTTTCTAACCCCACTTGGTCATCGACGGTTTTTAAAAGCTTCGCGATGGTTCTATCGAGTCGAATCAAGTTGTCTTCAGTTTCTAAGCTTTCAGGTCCGTATAGATGGACCACATAATCGTTCGATGAGAAGCTAACCGATAGGTAGTCGGTGGCATCGCCTTGCCCAAGCTTTTCTTGCATCAATAGTGTGCTGGCAAAGTTCTCTGTAATCTCATCACCAGCAGGGCTCACGGTTAATGTGGTGCTGTAATATTTATAACTCGCTGGGCCATAAGGGTGAGGGAAAGTCCTTTGGAAATCACCTAGCTTAACCTTGTAATAAGTATCGTGCTCTTGAAGGGTATATTGGTCGCGCGGCAACGAGAGATCCCATTTCTGTTTGGAGTATTGCGCAGCAACTTTCTTTTCATTCCAACGAGATACCCAATCTGGATATTCATCATAGTAATAATTACTGGTGACAAACTCAGATTGTGCTTTCGAGAACCAAAACGCTTTTCCACTGTGTCCTGCAAGAGAGATAGCACCACGGTCTTTCACTGACACACCAAAAACCTTTGATTTTCCGCTGTTGGAGATCGAGAGTTCATCACCAAAGGTAGTGGCAAGGATCGGCTCTGGAGAACGGCCATCGCCTTGTGCTGTCTTTTGTGTTGGATCTATCTCTGTAGCCTTATCGACACCCGCACCAGAGGTCAACATGGTGTAGTTGCCATCCTCTACGTTATACACTAAGCGCTCTTCACTGCGGTCATACCAAACGTTACCAACCATGCCATGTACACTTGGTGGAGCACCTGTTGCTAGTGATACATGGCCGACAATGGTTTCTGTATTACCATGCTGATAATTGGCATTGGTGTAATAGGTGCCATCATCTATCAAGTAGCGAAAGCCACCCTCACCAAAGTTATGCTTATAGCGCTCTATAAGGTCAGCACGCAGACCATCAACCGTGATTTGAAGAACCAAATCAGGTTTCTCTGCGGCTGTTGCGGGCAAAGCACAGAGTAGAGCAAGTGTAAGACCTGAAAGCTTGGTGTAGTGCATAGGGTGTCCTTATTCAGTGTGGCCGCAGTGTTCTTGCGTTTGGTCAGACTTTTAACGTTGAGATAGGGTTATTCAAGTATCTAGTTCGCATCTTTAACCAAGCGCAATCCCATGTCCGACATGGTGATGGATTGGCTTGCGAAATCACGACGGTAACTTTCCGATTCATTTTCGTCATAAGCAAAACTGCCACCGCGAACAGACTTGTGCGATAAGCCTACGTCGTTGTGTTTAGCGTTGTTTGGATTGTCTGTTGGACCAAATCGGTAGAAGGTGTCATCGAAGGCATCGATCACGAATTCGCCAACATTACCTGTCATGTCATATAAGCCTAGTTCATTTGGCTTCTTTAGCCCGACTGGGTGTGCGCTATTTTTCGAATTTGCTGAGTACCACGCAACATCATCTAAGTTATTGGAACCACTGTAAGTATAGCCTTTGCTTTTGTTGCCACCTTTGGCAGCAAATTCCCATTCTGCTTCGGTTGGTAGACGGTAATCTTCGCCAGTTAACTCATTCAATTGCTCTACGAAATAGTTCGCTTGTTGCCAGCTTAGGTTGTTAACGGGAACTTGTGGGTTTTGGAAATAACTGAGAGATGAGCCCATGACAGATTCGAACAATTCTTGAGTCACCTCAAACTTCGCGATGTAGAAACTATCTACAGTAACACTACGTGCTGGTCGCTCGGCTTTACTTGCTTCTGGGCTGTTTGAACCCATTGTGAATGTGCCGCCTTCAACGAGAACCATATCTTGGTCAATTTGTTGGGCAATAGGGTGTGTTGGCACGCTTGAACAGCCGCTGAGAAGAATAGTCATGGTGACGCCACTGACTGCTACTAAATGTTTGTAATTTATAAGTTTCATCACGTGCCTCAAATGTTCGAAATAGGGTGTAATTCTAACGTTTTTGGTCATTCCTATTGGTTATAAAGGGTATAACATGCCACTGACTTAATTCGGAATTATGATGGGAACAAGATAATAAGATAGGTAGGTAAATCATGCATATTACTCAAGGTCCTCAATATAATGGTAAAGCGTCTAAACGCTTACATGTTATGGCGAAGCCGATTGGCGCAGCGTGTAACATTGACTGTAAATATTGTTATTACCTAAGTAAGCAAGATTTGTTGGAGTACAAGAAAGGTAGTTCTCCAAGAATGGATGATGAGACGCTAGAGACTTATATCCGACAATACATCGAAGGTCAAAATACGCCAGAAATCATCTTCTCATGGCAGGGCGGTGAACCTACCATGCTAGGTTTGGCTTATTTTGAACGCGTGGTTGAGCTACAGAAAAAGTATCAGCCCGAAGGTGTGTTAATTTCAAATGACCTACAAACTAATGGCACCCTGTTGAATGACGATTGGGGCCGCTTCTTAGCAAAGAATAATTTCCTGATCGGTTTGAGTATTGATGGCCCTGAAATGCTGCACAACGCTTACCGTACCAATCGAGCGGGTCGTGGCACATTTAAACAAGTGATGGCTGCTGTCGAGCTGCTACACAAGCACCAAGTCAAATTCGCCACGCTTACCTGTGTGAACAACCTGACCAGTCAAAATGCACTCGAAGTGTATCGTTTCCTACGTGATGTGGTGAAGTCTCCACAAATGCAGTTTATTCCTATCGTAGAACAGAAAACCTTTAGAACCGTTGCACCGCAAACGTCTCAAGTGAGTGAGCAACTCAAGCAAGGTGACAAGCGTCTTATCCCGGGCCACAAAGATTCGATCATGGAATCATGGTGTGTTTCGGACTTAGCGTGGGGCAACTTCCTAATTGCTGTGTTTGATGAGTGGGCGAAGCACGATATCGGTAAAGTGTTTGTTCAGTATTTTGAAGCGAGCTTAGAAACGTGGATTGGTCGCCCAAACCCGCTTTGCACCCTGAATGAGATCTGCGGCAAAGGCTTAGCGATGGAGCCAAACGGCGATGTGTTCTCTTGTGACCACTACGTTTACCCTGAATATAAAATTGGCAACATCCACCACGAGAAGCTTGATGACCTAGCATATAGCGCACCACAACAGAAATTTGGTTTCGCTAAATCACGTACGCTGACGAGCCAATGTCAGCAATGTGATTACAAGTTTGCTTGTCATGGCGAGTGTCCGAAAAATCGCTTTATCAAAACTCGTGCGGGTGAGCCGGGCTTGAACTATTTATGCGCGGGCTGGCACAAGTTCTTCTCTCATGTTGATAAATCGATGGCGTATATCGCGCGTGCGATGAGACACCCTGTTGCTCATGGTAAGTACAGTGATTCTGTGATGATGGCGCGTCGAGCAGAACTGGCAAAACAAACGACGTTTGAGACCAAGTTTTAACTCAATTTCTAAATCAAGTTCTAGGTTCAGAGTTATCGATCCTAACGAAATTTAATCAGATATGAGTCTAGGGACAGGCTAAGTTCTCCAGCTTAAGGTAATACTATGATCAAGAAGAGTTTAGCGACAGCGGTTGCTTTATTTATTTCAACGTCTGCATTGCTATCAACGTCAGCGATGGCGGCCAATAGCGTTCAACAAACCGTTGATGCACCGGCACAAAATATCAATCAAGTGCTTGAAATGACGGACACTCAAACCCGCATTCAACAGTTGTCTTACATGGCGCAAGATCAGAATCAGTCTATTGAAAACCGTACAGGTGCGCTGCAAGAATTGGCATCTTACCCAAGCCAAAACGCGCTGGTGGCTGTTGCTAGAGGCTTGAAAGATCAAGACCCTGAAGTTCGCGAAGCGTCGGTGATTGGCTCTGAACCTTATCAACTAGAACATCGCTGGGCATTGGTATCTCCGTTGCTTAAAGACAGCGATACCATGGTTCGCCACACGGCAACATCGAATCTAATTCGTGACTTTAATGCCTTAGATGAACAACAAAAAGCGCAAATTGAACCACCAGTAAAAGAGCTGATCAGTTTTCTAGAAACGCAAGAATCTGAAAAGTACCAATTGCTGTTTGCTGATGTACTTCGTTGGCACAACGAGTGGGATAAGGCGGAAACGGTTTATCTAGAACTCATCAAAACGCATCAAAAAGAGCCACAAGTTTGGTTAAGCTACGCTGATAATTTCCGAGCGCAGAAAAAAGACCAACAAGCGGTCGATGTATTGGATCGCGGTTTGAAACATGTACCAGACAACGCAGCTCTGCATTACTCTAAATCTCTAACTCTGGTTCGCCTTGAAGATAAGAGCGCTGCGGCCAATGAAATTGAAGTAGCAGCTAAGTTAGCGAAAGATAACAGCTATTACTGGTACCTCAATGGGGTATTACAAGAAGAATTAGACATCGATAAATCGACCAAGTCCTTCGAAAAAGCGTATCTGATATCGGGCTCTCCAGAGCAGTTGTACGCAGTCTGTGACATTTACGTACGCTACGGTAATGAGAAAACAGACGAATGCTTAGTAGAGCTTGCGAAAGTAGCGCCGGGCTATGTGATTGACCAGCTCAAAGAGAAGCGAGTAGCGCCAAGCTCATAATATTTGAATGAGTCGATAAACTGAAATGTAGTTATTGAAAAGCCAGTCGAATCATTCGACTGGCTTTTTCGTATTTGGAGTTCTGTTTGAAATGTATCGTTAGAACAAGACACAAGCCAGAGGCTTCAAAATGGGTGAGCTTAACCGCTCACCCTTAAAATCAATTATTCGCCCATTGAGCTGGATGCACGACGACGGTCTGTTGCGCCGTAGATCTTGCCATCTTTGACTTCAATCGCGTTCAAGCCACTCACCACTGGAATCACATGCACTGGATAACCGAGCTGCATGAACTCAGGGACCAACATTTCAGCATAGGTTTTCTTTTCAACCAACAAGCCTGTTGGGTCATAAGGTTTAGTTCTGTCTATCTTAGTGCCGTATTGAATGTTAGGCAGATCAATCGCTTCTTGAGCGGAGAGATCCCAATCGAGAACACCAACCACGGTTTTCAACACGTAACCTGGGATTTGCGAGCTACCCGGAGAGCCGACGACTAAACGCAGGTCGTCTTTTTTGTCCATCACCATTAACGGTGTGATGGCGGAGCGAGGGCGCTTACCAGCTTCGATGGCGTTTTGAGTCGGTTTGCCGTTAATGGTTGGTTTGGTCGAGAAGTTCGCCATTTGGGCATTAAGAATCACACCATCGACCATGACTCCAGAACCCATGCCCGTTCCGACTGTGCTAGTCATAGCAATTGCATTACCATCTTTGTCGATGATAGAGATGTGACCGGTATCCTGACTTTCAAAGCCTTGATATTGTGCGTAGTCGATATCGGAAAGCTTGCCTGCCTTCGGGTTAGTCTGAGCAATACCATTTTCTGGAATCAGCTGACGTCGCTTATCAATGTAAGACTTGTTGAGTAGGGCGCTCACTGGTGCTTCAACATAATCTGGGTCGCCTGCATAAGCGATACGATCGGCTTTCGCGATTCGCATCGCTTCGGTCATTAATCGCCATGGCTCAGCATCGGTTTTGGACATGTCTGCCAAGTCATACGCTTCAAGCATTTCCAAGCTTTGAGCCACCATAACGCCACCAGAGGCAGGGTAGCCGAACGAAACAATCTTGTTTCCGCGGTAATCGCTCTCTATAACGTCACGCTGTTTCATTTGGTATTGCTCAAAATCTTCGATGGAGAGCTTAGCGTGATCTGAATCGATGCGGCTGTTGACCGTTTCAACGATGTGTTTACCAAACTCGCCACCGTAAAGGTATTTGTCACCTTGTTGAGCGATGTTGCTCAGTGTGTCGGCAAGCTTTGGGTTGGTCATCAAAGTGCCTGTTGGTTTGATCTCATCGTTATCCCAATAGAGTGCCTTGATCTCTGGGTCTTCAATCAAACGAGTTTGCTCACGAACCACAATGTCGTAGGTAGCTATTAATCGCATAGCCTTTGCTCGCCAGTTCAATCGCTGGCTGAACTAGCTCAGACCAAGGCAGCTTTCCGTATTCTTGATGGGCGTTATAAAGCAAACGAAGTGTACCCGGTACTGCGACAGATCGTGGTCCTAAAATCTCGTTTCGGCTGAGCGCTTTACCATCTTCCATAAACATGTCTGGAGTTGCGCTAGAAGGGGCTTCATCACGTCCATCGAGTGCGAGAAATTGGTCTTTGTCTTGTTGATAAAACAGCGCGAAAGTGCCGCCACCAATCCCCGTCATATCCGGTTCGACAACCGACATGGTCATTTGCATTGCAACCATCGCATCAATGGCGTTACCACCTTGCTTGAGTATCGAATACCCAGAGCTGCTTACGTATGGGTTTGTCGCACTTACCATAAACTTCTCGCCACTTTCGTCTGGCGTAATTGGAAAAGGATTTGGTTCGGCCGCGAAACCGACCGCTGAAACCAAGCTTAAAGATAAAGTAGCTATTCGCATGCGTTCTCCGTTTAAGGTATCTGTTTATTCGCTCTAAGATTGACCGAATTGAGGCGGTGAAGTTCGTGGGTTTGCAGCCTTTTGACACAATGTTGACGACTCTGACATTGGAACAAAATCACCTCAATATGCACCGTTGAAACGATAGTTAGAGTTTATGTTTCAATAGGGTGGACTGAAAAATGTCAGCGATAAAAAAGCCCAAGGTTACGTGAGTACCTTGGGCTTTGTTTTTAATAAATGCAGTCTAATTCGAAATTAGAAAACGAAACTCAGCATGATGGTGTAGAGCACTGCGTCTTTATCATCAAAATCTGTCTGGGCGTTAAAATCTTCAACAAAAGCACCATTTGTTTTACGAGCTTCAAAGTACTGCACCTCACCATTGATGGACACGTTAGGTAACACGTCGTAATCAACACCAATCAAATAGCTATTACCTGTTAGATGTTCATTAGAGTCAAACTCTGCGCCATAAACCACGTAGGGAGTAAACGAATTGAGTCTGTAACCCAAACTTGCGTACATCGAAGAAGAGAAGTCACTGATTTGACCTTCACTGGCCAGTATTGCTTGGCCAAATTCGTACTCAGCACCTAACGACCAAAGTTGGATATGTTGGTTATCTTGTTTTGGAAGAGAACCAACGTTTTTAATCTTAACCGTCTGATCAAAGTTTGAATCTAAGAAGGATAAGTTCCAACGATAGTTCTCACCACTCAACTGAAGGTTAGCACCGAACATTCGATTGGTTTCAAATTCCAGTTCTGTGCTCGAATTGAAGTCGACTTCGTTTTTGTCTTTGATACCGAAGAACGGGGAAAGCAATAAGGTAGCCTCATCACTTACATCGTGAGTCCAACTCACTTTGATACCATTGAACGCGGTAATACCCAGTACAGCGTTATACACCTCTGTAGGCGGCCTAGCGGTCATGTAGGCTTGGCCGACATAGTAGTACTCAGAGGCAAGAAACAGTGGAAGTCTTAATCGACCAACACTCACATCAAAGTCATTAAACTCATAGCCGAGATAAGCCCATTCTAGCTGTGGATCACTCCAATCGAACTGGGGTGCTTTAACAACTTGTACCGATGCTTTAAATGAGTTGTAGAAGTAGTCGAGTTGAACACCAAACGTGGTATCACAGTCGTAGCAGTTCTCATCAGTAAAGCCACGATTGATGATTAAAGGGTTGTCGTTATCTGACGTTGCCCACGACGTTGAACCAAAGCCACTCAAGGATAGGTTATCGGTAAGTTCAATAATGGCAAAGGCCGGAGAGGCAATCGAAGCACATAGCACTGACGTAATTATTTTTTTCATATTATTTCTCCGAACTTATAACGTAGAGAACGTTGGCATTTTGAGGAACCGAAGAGAGTGGGGAGTAACCAATACGGTTTGGTTTGTCGTCTAACCAGTCGACTAAACTGTCTGTTGATGCCGTTTTGATTTCTCTTGGATAACGAGCTTTTCCTGAAAAAGATAAGCCAGCCCAGTGTGCGTTCATTTGAGCGGCGTTCTTCCCAAGTAGAAGCTGATAAAATGCCTCTCTTTCGGCACTGTTTTCAGGCCAATCAGAGAGTTCTACACGCTTGCCGTTGAGACGTTTGGTTTTACCTCGATATAGCTTTCTCGCTTTGTTGATTGATATCTCTTCAAACCCTGAGTCTAAAGAGAATATGGCGTAATCTTCTGCAGCATGAGCAGGGCTGAGAAGAAGCAAGCTTCCTAACAACCCTATCACTGTTGGTAACAGCGCTCTGCTCGAGAGTGTTTTAATTGTTTTGATCCAATCCATTGGTTTCTCCTAACAAGTCGCACTTTCTATTTGGTGGAATAGTTTTTCTTTTCTTACGGGCTTCGCTACGTACCCATCCATTCCGGAATCAAAGCACTTTTGAATATCATCATCGATAACACTGGCGGTTAACGCGATAATAGGAGTCTTGCTTAAGCCTAGATTTTTCTCGTGTTCTCGAATCTCCTTAGTTGCTGTGAAGCCATCCATCACCGGCATCATGCAGTCCATTAAAATAATGTCGAAGCTGCTGTCATTCTGATACATATCAACGGCTATTTGGCCGTTGTCAGCAATTTCAAAGGCGTAACCGGCCTTTTTAAGCATGACTGAAGCAACTTTCTGGTTTACGCGATTGTCTTCAACCAAAAGGATCTTCTCAGACTTGCTTGGCACAACGTTAAACTCAGCTTGTTCTGGTAATGTTTGCTTGGCTGCTTGTGCACTATGAATAGGGGTAACCGTTGAGTTTGTTGATGCTGCTGGCGCGGTATGCGTGGCTGGCAGTGGCATCGCTTCTACAGCCGCAAGCACTTTCTCCTTCAACATCTCGAACTTGAATGGTTTTGGCACGTAGTCGTCCATACCCACGTCGAAACACTTTTGAATATCGTCATCAATCACACTGGCGGTGAGGGCGATGATAGGGATACGGCGCGTGGCATTGGTCTCTTTTTCAACTCGGCGAATGTTGCCTGTTGCTTCGAAGCCATCCATAACGGGCATCATACAATCCATAAGAATCGCGGCGTAATCTGGGTTTGCGGTAAACATGTCCACAGCTTCTTGGCCGTTATTCGCAAACTCAAATTCGAAGCCACTTTTTCCTACGTGAAGCCCGGCAATTTTCTGGTTGATCTTGTTGTCTTCAACGATAAGAATTTTGTGTTGAATGGTCGTAGCTTGTTGGTTGGCTTCTGACAATTCAGCTAAGCCTTGTGTATCACACAGTTCAACCGCTTTAATCAAGCGCAGGCCGAGCAGGGGCTGTGAGACTTGAGCTGTAATGCAGTGGCCGATATCGGCAGGGTCACTCAGGAATGAACGAATTAAACAAATCGTCGCGCCGCTCTTGTGGAGCTTGTCTAGATTGTCTGAATAGTCACTCGCTTGGAATGAATCGTCTTCAGCAAAAATGACCGTGATTGGCTTGTCGTGTTTTTTCGCTGAGATTTGCTCATTGATGGTGTCCGCACTGTTTGTTTGTTGAGTGACTTTCAAACCATACAGGTTAAGGTCGCTTTCTATACGTTCAGAAAGCATGCTCTCGTTACCCAGAATGTAGATGTTTGCCGTTGCGGTGCTCGGTTTTGGAAGTGGTAAATCAACAGGGAGCGCGAGGTCGAAGTAGAAGCAACTGCCTTCTCCTTTGACTGAATCGAGTTGAATCTGGCCACCCATAAGTTCAACAAGCTGAGTACTGATAGCAAGACCAAGGCCGGTACCACCGAATTGTCTGGTCGTTGAATTATCTTCTTGAGCGAACGGTTCGAATATCTGTTTCTGTTGCTGTTTGTCGATACCAATACCGGTATCGCGCACTGCAAATCGAATGGTCACATTGTCGTCAGATTGTTCGAGTGTCTTGATTGATAGCGTTACACCACCTTCGGCCGTGAACTTCACTGCATTCGACATAAAGTTCATCAAGATCTGTCTTAAGCGGTGGTCATCGATCATCACACGTGCAGGTGTGTCGGGGCTGATATCGACGTTGACTGATATTTTCTGCTCTTTGGCTTTAGGCGCAACAATCGAAGCGATGTCGTAAATGGATTCTCGAACCGACGCTGAATGCGGGCTGATCAATAACATGCCAGACTCAATCTTAGAGAAGTCCAAAATGTCGTTGATAAGGCTTAATAGGAGCTGAGATGAGGTCTCAATGGTATCGACGTAATCGCGTTGTGTCGGTGTCAGCGGTGTGTCCGAAAGGATTTCTGAAATACCGATAACCCCGTTCAGTGGGGTACGAATTTCGTGTGACATATTAGCCAAGAAGCTACTTTTGGCCTTACTGGCTTGTATCGCGTGGTCTTTCGCTTCTTCTGCGTCTTCTTTGGCGCGCTCTGCATCTTCTTTAGCAAGCGTTAGCCTTTCCTTTGCGTGTTCTCTTTCGATGGTTAGGCGTTCGACTTGTTGAGCAAATAGGCTGAGTTCGTCTTTACCCTGAATCAGCTTATCTAAAGAAGGGCGTTTTTCATCGTTTTCACTTTTCAGGAACTTAAGTACCAAACCTAGGTTGTTGGTGACTTGTCTTGCCAAGCTTAGGGTTAACCCCATGACAATAGTAGCGAGTAGGGCAACGATGGTAATAAACAATGTTCGTTGTACTTGCGCGTCTGATATGGCTTGCTCAACCTCTTGTTGGAACTCTTGCTTGATAACATTGCCGAGACTTTGTAATAAACTGAGTCGAGCACTCATCGCTTCCAGTCCGACTGAAACTTCTTGCGGTGTCAGTTGGCTAATGGCGTTTAGATCAAGTAGTGCGTTTCTGATCTCTTGGCTCTGAGCAAATACATCGTTTCTAAAGACCTCAACCATCAGTGACACTTGATGTTCATTGGCATTCAATGACACAAAGCGTTCTAGGAACAGTTGCTGTCTTTCACTCAAGGTTTCGATCTGCTCAGCAAGTTCTGGGTCGTATTCTTGGCTAGTCTGGAATATCTCAATCAGTGAGGTACCCAGCTTGAACTCTTCGTTTGACCAAAACATTAGCCATTCAAGTTGTTGTAGTGCGGTGAGGTGTTGTTGAATTTCGCGCTTGGTATTTTCGAATGGGACTTTTTCTATCTCAAGTAACAACTGCTTGTATAAATCACTTTGCCACTCAAGGGCGTCCAGCTTATCGTAAGTGTCAGTCGCTTCCATCGTGGATAGGGTCGCTTCACTAAAATCCGCCACCAGTTGATTCATATCATCAGAAGCGTTTAAAAAAATGATGGGTGACAGCGTTTTTAACTCGGCCTTGACCTGGCTGCTTTGCGTAGCAAACTCTTCAGGGCTAGAAGCCAGAGTACTCCGATACAAGACCGAAATATCTTGCAGATACACAGATAACTGATTGGTTCGTTCAAAATCGGTTAACTGGGTCGTTAAGATATAAGCTTGTCTGCCAGCAAGGAAGAGCAGTAGTGAAATGGGAAGTAGAACTAAGCCAAAGAGTTTATGTTTGACTGAAAGGTTATTCCAGACCGTAATCGCCATATAAGGATCCATCCAACTGTTTTTATATAAAAACAGTAGAATAAAAATGCCGATATGGAAACTTTGAAACTGTAAATTTAGTGGAAGTGTGGGAGGGGTATAAGTTCTTGTGATTCCAGAGCTTATTTTGAAATAGGTTCTCTTTGTAGCAAATTATAGCGATTGATAGTCGGTTTGTTTTTTTATGCTTATTGATGAATAACTTAAAAGACGCGCTAATGGGGGCGTTTTTTATCGAGACTTAATTCAAACAGTAATTGCTCTAACACGGTTTTTGCAGAAGGTTCTAACGTCCAAACACCAAGCATTCTGCTTAATGCCGCGCGGTATACTCTGTTTTTGAGTAGGAAGGCGAGCGTGCTAGTGTCATTACTTAATACATGCGTTTGCACAACGGTCAGTTCTGCTTTGTTCTCTATATCGATTTTTTGAAGATTGAAAGCGGGTAGGAAGGCACACTCATACCAAACCTCAACGATTTCTCGAAGTTCGATCTCTTCTTCAGGTACATCGCACTCCTGAAGTTGGTGGTTTTCAGGAATTGCGGATAAGTAGGCTACATCAAGCTTGTCTGCAACGAATGTGTACATTGGCTTCCTTGTTATGGGGGATTCTAGAACGAATCATCTCTCTCACTTATGTTTTTGTCAATTACATCCATTTGTCTAACGAGTAATTTGTGAATAAGCGTTGTCGTGTTTAACTTAAACTGTTTAAGTATTTGTCTGTTAAGCCAAAATATTTCAAATTCCCATCGGGTTCGAGAACCAAACTCATATTAGAAGTCGCGATCAAACCGGGATCATTGGTCGAAAAAATGACGGTC
This sequence comes from Vibrio pomeroyi, assembly GCA_041879425.1. Lineage (NCBI taxonomy): Bacteria > Pseudomonadati > Pseudomonadota > Gammaproteobacteria > Vibrionales > Vibrionaceae > Vibrio > Vibrio pomeroyi. Next base: position 52,278 of record CP090855.1, read on the forward strand.
TTATTCAGCAACTTATCGCTGAACAAGCGGTTGAAGTACTGCGCATTTTCATTTTCAGCCCCGTTGAAGGGTTCATCAATGATTATCAGAGATTGCTCACAGTTACCTAAGCCAAGCGCCAAACGCAGCTTTTGCTGAATGCCATTGGGAAGACTTTTGCATTTATCGACACTTAATTCAGTTGCCAAGCCCTCTGGGAGCCATTCATCTAATTCGAAGAAGCTCACCATCTCTTGCATCTTTTCAGTAGGGATTAACCCATTGTGCAGAATGAAGTTGGTTTCCAAAGAGCCTTCAAAAATGTGCAGATTGAAAGGGATGTAGTTAATCGATGTGCGATAGCGGTAACTATTGAACTGCTTGATGTTATAGCCATCGACAGACACAGCTCCCTGATAGCGGTCTTCTAATCCAGCAATGATCGATATGAGCGTGGTTTTTCCACAGCCAGTCGGGCCACAAATCACCACTTTTGCACTTGGCGGTATCTTGAAACCAAGGTTGGTTAATCCGGTCGCTGCGCCTGTGTAACGATGGCTGACACCACTTCCCACAATGCTGCCTTGGAATAGGCGAATCGGTGGGCTTTTCTCTAAGGTCAGCTTATCGTCGTTCATCGACATCAAGTTGTTTATCTGTGCAGATGAAGCCTTGATGGATTGAAACTTAGAAATTGAATTATAGATGCCCATGATTGGGCCTAACGCTTTCCAAACCAGAATAACGGTCGCGAGCATGGCCCCCGCATCTGAAGTTCCTTCCATTACACCTATTACTGCAGTGACGATACTTGCCGTACCAATTACCTGAATCAAACTGCCGCCCGCTGCCTGAATTTTACTGTTGGTGACGGCAACGTTCTCGGCATCGCTGGTACTTTGTGAGTGTGACGCACTAAATCGAGATTGAACGACACGTAGCAGCGGTAAGCCTTGAATGGTCTTGATACCACGGAGGATTTCATTCCATTGGTAAGAGACCATGGCGTTAGCGCGCGAGCTTTTGGATGTGGCTTGTGAGTAGATGTAACGAGAGTAAATACAGAACACTAACATCAAGATTAAGCCGCCCATCACCACAAGTGCAGCGGTACCAGACATCAGAGCAATTGCTATGATGAATACAATCACAAACGGCATATCAAAGTAACTAAGGGTTGATTCTGCAGTCACTAAGCGGCGGAAGGTGTCGATATCTTTCAAACGAGCCAACTGAGACGAAACCCCGGCGGTTGAGGTCATCGCGTAGGGCAGCCAAAGCAGTTTCGATATTACGGCTTGAGATATGTGTACCGCGAGGTCTTTACCCGAAGTGGCTATGATGTTAACTCGCATCTTCTTGAAGAAGTATTCCGAGAAGCCGACAATCACGGCAAATAAGGTCAGCCAATAGAGCGTGGCTTGAGAGCTCGAAGTCAGTGCGAAGTTATAGACACTCATGATGAAGAATGGCTGTAACGCACCCAAGATACTGATCACGAAGCTGAGAATAATCAGACTCTTAAGTTCATTGTTGTAACGGTAGAACGCGTATTTGATCCAATTGCTTCGGTCTTGCGATTCCGGTGGTGGTTCACGGAATAAACGAGAATATTCGCTAATCGCAATCAACAAGCACGGTTTCTTACACATTGGATATTCAATGGTGTTGTTGTTCGTGTAATCAAATAGAAGCAGTTTTCCGTCTTTGGTACCCAAGAAGATAGCACTGAGGTTTTCTATCTCGATAAAGCATGGGTGAGGGTGCTTATCGATGTTTTCGAGTGTTTTTAACTTGGTTACATCACAACGGTACCCAAGGCGCTCGATGGTTGCTGTAAAACTGTCACCATCTTTTGGTTTCGGAATGAAAGCGTCACTGAGTATCGCGGGCGTTCCTTCCCATTCCAGTGCTATCAAGGTGTAAGCCAAACCGCGAATCAAAGGCGATTGGCTGTAGCGTTCGTCATACCCGCTCGCTTCGAAATCTAAGACACGCTGCGGAACGTTGTTGAAGTCAACTAGGATACTCATTGGTCACCTCCCGTAAGTTTGACACGTTTGAGGCGGTGGTTAAGTTTATCCATCTTGTTACTGGCGATAATTAAGATCTTGTCATTGGCACGATAGGCAGTACTGGTGAGAACGACACGTGCAAACTCTTCATCAAAGACACAATCAATATCATCGAATATCAATACACGTTTGCTCGCGAGTAAGGCTCGTACTAATAACAGCGCGTAACCAACTTGGCGTGAGAATGGATTACGCATGTGACCTTTGAGCTCGGTATAGAAACCTGCAGGCAATCCATCGATTTGAGCCTTGATGTTCATGGTTTCACATAAGGCAAAAGCCGTATTGTTCAAGCTTGGGCGGAAACAGGTGAGGTTATCAATAATGGTTCCTTCTACAAACGAACTTGTTTTATCGACCATCAGCACGCTGTTACGCCAAACGTTATAGTTAACGTCATCCAGAGGTGTGTCGTTAATCATGATGTCCAGCTTGCTATCACTGTTCTGCCTTGTAATGCAGTTAGCAAGGTGTGTTTTACCCGAGCCACTTTTCCCTGTCAGCAAATAAGCTTGGCCGAGTTCGAACTCAATGCGCTGCTTTTCCGAATATTTAACAGAGATCCGTTCAACCTCTGTTGTCTCGTGCTGGTGTTCAACAGAGGCCGCCAATTCAAGAAGTTCGGCGATACGTTGTATGTGGAGCTTGTTTAACTCCCATCGGCTCGCGGTGCGCATTACTTGTTGGTAGGGCGCGAAGTAACGGTTGGTGAGCATAATGATCGCAGCCATGATGCCTTGGCTAGATTCCATATTAATTACCGCTGTTGCTAAAACGACAACCACACAAGCAATAGAAAGCTGTTGAATCAGCGCTAATATTAGGCCGAAGTTCGATTCAATCTGCTCATATTTGATGTTCTCTACTTCACGTTCTTCAACCATTTGAGTCATTAAGCTTTCAACGCGGTATTCCATGTTTCTGGCTTTGATATCTAATGGGCTTGAGATGATCTCAATGATTTTGGATGTGGTTAAGCCTTCGATATCAGACTTATTCTGTAAGCTACCAATCTTTTGTTTAGAAAGGCTCCAAGCGAAAATGGCTAAGATCAGCGAAGCAATCAGAAGTGTCACGCCAGCCCATATGTTGATTAGGCCGATAATGAGGATGGTAATCACGCTGACGGCTAGGTTGATCAGCGCTCGAACCGATTCGCCACCAAAGAAGGTTTTCAACTCAGGAATGGTTGAGATTCGTTCTAGGTATTCGCCCGGTTCTAAACGACGGAATTTAGAGATTTCCGCTAAACAAATAGATTGGAATACCTTGTTGGTTAGGTTGGTCTCAAACTGCCTCATGATGACGGAAGATATCTTCTCTTCCTGACTTTTCAGATGGTAGTCGAGGAAGATAGAAATCAAGATAATTGCGAACAATAAGAACAAGGTATCTTGTGCTTGGTTAGGTAATACTCGGTCGAAAATGATCAAAATAGAGAAGGGCAGCACTAAACCAAAGAGAGTGGAAATTATTGTCGAGAAAGTCAGATAACACTTATCTGCCATATTGATTTTTTGAGAAAACTGGTCAGTTTGCATTACGGCCTCCTTTCTTCAATGAATCCGTTGAAAGAAGGTGTTTAGGCACGAGCTCTTGATTATCGCGCCCTTCGATATCGCTCATTAATTGCATGATGCTTTCGATAGATTGAATCGAGAGTACGCCTTTTGTTTGTTCAAGCTTAATGGTCTCTATGATGTAATCGTATCGTGCGCTTTCGTAATCTCTTAACGCGCTAAACAGTTTACTTTCTGCGGCAAGCAGGTCGGTGATGGTACGCGTGCCTAACTGGTAAGCCCTTTGGATCCCTTTGTAAGACGCATAGTTGGCGCGAATGATGTTTTCGTAACTGCTGATGGACTGCGAGAAATCATTAATGTTGAGCACGGCAGTGTTCACACTGTTACGCGTGGTGTAAAGGGAGTCTTGGTAAAGCAGTTCGGTACGCTCGATGGCGGTCGATGATTTTTGATATCCGTAGTAATCAGAGCCACCAGACAAGATAGGCACGGCTAGATTTAAGCCAACGCTGGTTGAGTTACTTTCACCTGTCGCTGTGATGTCAGTTTTGTCGTAGTTATTGGCGTCATCGTGACGATAACTGGCTGAAAGCGACACGGTAGGTAAGAAGTTCGAACCGCTCTCTTTTAAGCTTCTGCGGCTTCTCTCTACGTTTTTCTTAGCTACTAACAAGTCGTTGTTGAGCTTTAACGCTTGTTCCATGATTGAGCGTTGCTCGGTCTCGTTTATCTCTTTTAGAGGCACACTTTCGTAGATATCTTGCGACGGAGTGATAGGGTATTGAATCTGAATCGATAGCCCGTTGAGAATGACGCGACGGTCTTTCTGTAAGGTTCTCAATCGATTCGACACACCTTCTTTCTGAGCAATCACTTCGTAAAGCTCACTGGCGGCTGTATTGCCGAGTTCCACATTGCGTCGCATTTGATGTTCACGTGTCTCAGACGATTTAAGCTCTACCTTGGTCGCTTTAATTTGTGCGTTATTTTTAAGGTATTCAAAGTATTGAGAGCCGATTTCCGAAATCGTGCTTTGTATTTTGTTCTCGTGCTTAATCTCTTCGATATTGAAGTCGAGTTTTGCCGTCCCATATTTGAAAATATCGCCGAGATTAAAGATCGATTGAGAAAGGGAAAGGCTGTAGCTATTCGAGTTATAGCTTGAAGTTTCATCAGGCACACTTGATAGCAAGGTTTCATTTTCATTCCATGTGGTATCGGCAGCACCATTGAGTGACGGCAGAAATTTAGAGCGACTGATACCTATGTTGTACTCGTTTTCTTCCACACCCTTATCACTGGCGCGAAGGGAGAGGCTGTTCTGCAGACCGAGTTCTACCGCCTCAAGCAGGGTAGTCGCCGATGCTGAAGGTGTCGTGCTTAATGTAAGCGCAGCGATGATGCTGCTAGTTAAGTTTTTGTACCGCCACATACTTGTTGATCACCTTGATGATTTCGTCGCTTTTATAAGGTTTGCTGATCACGTAATCCATTCCGGCTTCTATACAAGCCTGGTGTTCGTTACTGCTGGTCAATGCGGTTGCACCTATGATGGTACAAGGGTTTTTCTCGTTTTCTTGTTCAAACTGGCGAATGCGTTTTGTCGCCTCAATACCACCCATACCCGGCATGATGCAGTCCATGAAGATGATGTCAGAACGTTGGTTCATGAAGTGCTTCACGGCATCGGCACCGTCTCCGACTGTGTCTGGTTCGTACTCTTGTTTGGTCAAAATTCGTTTGAGTAAGATTTGCTGAACTCGGTCATCCTCTACGATTAGGAACGAGCTGTTTTCCATCTGTTCTTCTGATGCTTCCGCTTCCATAATGGTGAGTAGATTTGGAATAAACTCATAAGGAATCGCAGGGGAGTTAATGATCTTATCGACGAAGCTATGGCACTCTTGCGCTTGCTGCGTATTGGTCACCGACAGCAACAGCTTGGTATTAGGGTGATTCTTAAGCTGGGATTTGACCGTCTTGCTGAGTGAAGGCAACTTGTTGGGCTCAAAGGTATCGGTCAGCATGATTGCATCGTATTCACCAAATGTTTTCGCAGCCGAGAACAGCTCATTAGCGGTGCGAATTTCGGTGATATCCAGCCCCAAATTGCTGAGCATTTTCTTCATCACATCGATACGAACTTGAGTATTCGCACACAACAGTAAACGCTTACCGTCGAAGCGAGTTTTCTCTGTGTGGAAGTTCTTCGCTTTTAGGTCGAGCTCAATCTGAAAACGTTCCTGTGCTCCCGATTGGAACCAATGGCTTTCGTAATAGCCGTAATCTTTCAACACGCTTTTCGCTAAGTCATCGGTGTTAGCCGTGTGATCTTTGTGGGTGCTCCAGTGTAGTTTATTGAGCTTGGCAACAGAGACATCCAGCGTTGATAAGAAGTTGAGGTTGATGGTGACACGGGTGTTTTCCATGTCTGAAGCCGCACCCGATTCAATCGTGACAAATAGCTTCTTATTCGACTTGAGTTGGATAGCATTCGAAAGCTGAAGGAACAGAATCCAGAACAGGCTGGTGGATTGGCCTGCAACACGGTTCGGCAAATTATCAGAGATAAAACAGTCGAGTTCGCCTTCGTTTCGCTGAACTTTGGCGCTGATGTGGATCATTAATTCTGATAATACGCTGAGCAGCGAAAACTCTTTCGATTTGCTTTCCGTTCCTTGAGAAATCAGACGGTTATAGTTTTCTGCAAGTTCTGATAGGGTATTAGAAGCGGAGGTAATGTCCTTCGCCATTAACACGCCACTTTCATCGGTCTCTTGTACTAGGTACTGAACACCACCGTTGATAGTATTGGTGATACCGCGAATCTCGTAGCCAATTAGTGCGTATAGCTGTTTATAGAGATCGTTATTGCGTTTTTGGTCTTCCAATTTACTGAAGATCAGCTTGAGGTGAGAGTAGATTTGGCGCTGTTTGGGATTGATACTCACTTCATTGAGAAGTTCTTCAAGTCTTTGTAAATCTAGCTGTTTTAGCTCTTGATACAAAGCATCAAACTCATAATCAATTTCGCGCTCATTGGAGCTGGATTTCTTTAGTTTCAATATGGCCACTAAGTTCGACAGAACTGCAATCACAGCCAATATTACGACCACCATAAACAACCAGACAAAGAACTCATTTTTCTCAGACATCAAGTCGCTGGCATGGTTGTTAAACATGGTGCGATAGTTGTCGTCCATCTGTAGGTAGTTGTTCGTCAGTGACAGGTATAAATCGAGTATGTCGTTACGTGTTTTAGCGCTATCGGAAAAACGATTTATCGCGAGTTCAAGTTGTGTGTATTCGGTTGCACCAACCAGACTGAACTCGGTTTTGTTTAATGAGGCCAATGATCGAAATTCGTCGATTTCACTTTTCAACCTTGATAGGTTCAACTCATTGCTGCTGCAGCTGTTTGCTTTTAAGCAATGCTGCAAGGTTTGGATATCAAGCTCTATGGTTTGGTTGAGTTTTTGAGCTTGTATGAGAAGCGGGGCACTTTGCACTTGTGCAACAGAATCTACTTTCGACCAAGAAAAGTATAAATAGAAAGCGAGAGTTACCAGTACGACGCTAAATAAGATGCTGAGTCGCAAGGCAGGTACGGAAATGTTGTAAGAAGGTTTTTCGCTCATTGATTACCTCTCATCGAATGCATCTTCGATAGCAGACATCACTGGTTTCGCAGCGTATTCGATTACACGGCGTGAGCCCGTTTTCACGTCGGCAGTAAACTCCATATAAGGTGATAACTTGTATTGAGTACCTCCTCGTTCAAGAAAGTTTTGGTCAATTTCAATCTCTGCCAAATAGAATTCAGCGTCTTCTTCTTCATAGGATGAACGGCTGATTGAGGCGATGGTTCCCTCAACAAATCCGTATTTGGCGAAGTTATAAGTGTCCATTTTTACTTTCACTGCTTGGCCAATCTCAACAAAACCCATGTCTTTACGTGGGATCTTTGCTTCGCCGTGTAACGAGTTATTGATTGGTGCAATATCAGCGATACTTTCGCCTGGCGGTATTACCGCAGAGCGGAAGTTGAAGTGAAGTTTGTCGACCACACCATCCACTGGTGAGTAGACAATAAGGCGGTCAACCTTGTCAGAATGCTGCGGTTGTAAGATGCGTTTTAGCTTAAGGTCTTTATTCACTTGAATGATTTGCGCTTGATATTCAGAGTTACGATTCTCAACCAAATCTCGGTGTTGCTTTTCCAATTTGTCGAGTTGGAAACGTTCATTCATCACTGACTCATCAAGGTTTTCAATCTCACGAACCATATTGGATTCTTGTACTTTCATATTGAGAACGTCGACATAAGAGGCCATTTCTTCTTTGTAGAGTGTGTTTTTGATATTGAGTTGTTTACGAATCAAGGAAAGCTGATTTTCTGAACTCTTGCGGCGTTTCAACATAGAACTGATGAGGGAATTCTTGTGCTTAATATCGTGCGTGATGAGCTCCTCATTTGAGCGGTTCTTAGAGAACTCTTGTCGCCACGTGTTCATGTTGGTCTGTACTTGTTCTGGATACTGTTCAATGAAAGTGGCGAAATTGGGTTCTACCATGTCACGCAAACTTTCATAACGGATCTTGTCGAGCTCAAGCTGAACGATCTCCGTGTTCACGGTATCGAGCTGAGTATTACGGTCGAGTGAGCGGATTCGCGCGATAGGTTGGCCTTCATAAACGACTTCACCTTTTCTCACTAATAACTCTTCTAAAATCCCGCCTTCTAGATGTTGAACCTTCTCAACATCAGACTCTAATAGCAGTTCGCCACGTACAGAAACAACAATGTCGATACGTGCCTGTGACGCCACGGCAATCGCAACCAAAGCAAGTAGGAATATGATGAGCAAGGTTTTATGAACGCTAGTCATAGCACTCGCAAGTACGATGGTGTCATCCGCTGTGACCTTAGACGCCTCGTTGTTCGATACGAGTGCTTTTCTGAGGTGATGCTCTATTTGGTTATTGCTCATGACCTACCTCGATGACTTCTCATCAACCACAGCCTTAATCTCCAACAGGTGATTGATTTGTCGATTGACGTTTTGTAGTTCAGTTTTCACATCCTCTAAAAGCTCTTCCGGAGCAGGGAACTCGTGTTTACTTAAATGTTCCAATTTGGCGATTTTAGGCGGTAGGTCTTGGTCACACAGCAAGGTTAAGATGGCCTTCAGTTTTTTTGAGTAGTTGTTGAGTTCGTCAAAACGATTACCCTTATGAAGCGTTTCTATGTTCATTGCTGCGTCTGAAAAGTCCTTATAAAAATCGCCTAATAACAATTGCAGCCCTTTGTGGTTGTTGTCGATTGAACGCAACAAATTCGTCATGTCTATCATCATTCCACTGCCTTAATTGCTTTAATCACAATAACTAAGGATCTTTAAAGACAGTTTTCAAATTTTTTTTGATTCTTTATGCGCAAAAATAAAAATATGAAAAATGTTGTATAAAAACTTGGTTTTCCAAAATGGTGTCCTTTAATGCCTCTAAATACGATCAGTTAGCTAGTAGCAACGGAGGCTGTAATGGCAGGCGAAAATAACCAAAACAACCAAAATGAAGATCTAAATGACGCGGTAGAACAAACGGATGTGAGCGACGCCGGTACGGCCTCCCAAGAGCAGGAGCAGCAAAACCAACAGAATACGATTGCATCGACAATAGCGACGGGCGCTGAAAATGTGGATGCGGCAGAAGAAGTTAACCAGGCTTTAGACGACAATCCGACTAGTGCTGGTAATACTGATGATGCCTCGGCTTCTGGCGCGGCTGTTCAAGAAGAAACGACAGAAAGCAGTAGTGATTCAGATGCTGCACTATCTAACGTGGTTGATGGTACACCAACAGAGGCTAGTGCAGATGATGCCACAGCAGGTAGTGGTGACGCAGGAGCGGGGGCTCAAGCAGTTGGTGGTGAAAGTACAGAAGCTTCAGATGGCGGTGCAAGCGCCGAAGGTAATGAGGTTCAAGGGCAGGCCGCAACTACATCTGCAGCACCGAGTGCGACATCTTCTGAATCAGAGGAGCAACAAGGCGTTGATGATCTCGATTCACAAACAATAGAAGAGACATTTGCGGTTGATGTTCAAGCTTCTGATGAAGAGACCATCAGCGAAGTAGAAGACGGCTTTGATTCTGAAACGGTAAGCGAAACGTTCCAAATTAAAGTTGACGCAGAAAACGATGCAGCCGAAGTGGCTAATTTAGAACTCGATGTTGAAGAAGATGGCACATTAACATTTACTGATGCTGATTTACTAGTGGGTGCGACCGACATTGATGGCGATGACCTATCTATCGGTGAGGTGACATACTCGGGAACGGATGGTGTATTTACAAACAATGGTGATGGTACTTACTCCTTTGCACCGAATGAGAACTTCAATGGCGATGTAAGCCTCGACTTTACGGTCACGGATGGAACGGAGCCAGTTTCTGCTAATGTTAATATTACCGTTACAGAAGTGAACGATCCACCGGTTGCGGGTTCAACCAGTTACTCGATTAGTGAAGATGAAGTGATTAATTTCACTGAAGCGCAGTTACTGGCTCAATCGAGTGATGTGGAAGGCGATGTTAGCCTAGACAGTGTGACGTACACGGGCACTGACGGCATCTTAACGGCGAATGACGACGGTACTTACAGCTTTGCACCGAATGAGAACTTCAACGGTGGTGTGAGTCTAACGGTTGTGGTTGCCGATGAAGATGGTGAGAAAGTCTCGACGACGGCTGAAGTGGATGTGAAGCCGGTTAATGATGCGCCAGTAAGTGGTGATTTGGCTTACACGGTCAATGAAGACGCATCGATTACCTTGAGCCAAGCCCAATTGTTGGGACAAGCGACCGATGTGGAAAGTGATGACCTAACGGCAGCGAACTTGTCTGTTGGTGGTAACGCGACGGTAACGGCAAACGATGACGGCAGCTTCACAATTACACCGGATGCGAATTTCAATGGCGACATTGATATCTCCTTCGACCTAACGGATGGCACTGATACGGTGACCGCGACGGCAGACCTAACGGTCAATCCGATGAGCGACCCAACGGTGGTGAGTGATGTTAGTTACAGCATTGATGAAGATGGCACATTAACGTTCACCGATGCGCAACTTCTGGCGGGTGCGTCAGATGCGGATGGTGAGACTTTAACGGTTGATTCAGTGACTTATTCGGGAACGGATGGTGTCTTCACTGATAATGGTGACGGTACTTACAGTTTCGCGCCGAATGAGAACTTCAATGGCGAAGTGGACCTAAGCTTCTCCGTGACAACTGGCTCAGAATCGGTGGATGCGACCATTGGTGTGACGGTTGACGCGGTGAACGATGCGCCATTGGCGGGCAGCACGTCTTACACGGTAAATGAAGATAACTCGATCACTATCAGTAATGAGCAGATACTTGCAAATTCGTCAGATATTGATGGCGATGACATTAGTGTGAGTAGCGTAACTTACGGTGGCTCTGATGGTGTGTTTACGACCAACGATGATGGCACGTATACATTCGCGCCAAATGAGAACTTCAACGGTGATGTGAGCTTCAACGTTGTTATCCGTGATGAGGACGGAGAAACCGCATCAACGACAGCGGGCCTAACCGTTGTTGAAGTGAACGATCCACCGGTTGCGGGCTCAACCAGTTACTCCATTAATGAAGATGAAGTGATTAACTTTACTGAAGCGCAGTTACTGGCTCAATCGAGTGATGTGGAAGGTGATGTTAGCATTGATTTTGTAACGTATAGTGGAACGGATGGCATACTCAGAGCAAACGATGATGGTACATTTACGTTTGCGCCGAATGAGAACTTCAATGGTAACGTAAGCTTAGATATTGTGGTATCAGATGAAGATGGTGTCACAGCATCGACGACAGCAGAAGTTGAGGTTGTTGCTGTCAACGATGTGCCGGTATCGAGTGATTTGGCGTACACCGTTAATGAAGATAACTCTATTACGTTAAGTCAAGAGCAATTACTTGCTCAAGCTTCGGATGCTGAAGGTGACGATCTAACGGCTTCGAACGTACAGGCGGGTGCTAATGCATCGTTGGTAGAGAATGCGGATGGCAGTTTCACCATCACACCTAACGAGGGTTACAGTGGCGATGTTGCATTGACCTTTGATATCAGTGACGGTACCGATGCAGTTGAGACGAATATTGCTCTAACGGTCAATCCAGTTGCCGACTTGGAAACTGATGAAGATGTCGCACTGGACTTCACACGAGATGAGCTGCTAGAAAAAGCTGGGCTCGACCCAGAAGACACAACGATAGGTGATATTGTTTTCTCTGGCGTTAATGTCACGGTTGCTGAAAATGATGATGGTAGCTTTACCGTTACCCCGGATGCTGATTTCCATGGTGATGCTGAGGTTAGCTATAGCGTACAAGATACTGATGGTAATGTACTGACTGAATTAAATTTGGATCTGTTGGTTAACGCAGTCAATGATGCACCGGACGCTGGTGACGAGATTAATGTCTCGGCAACAGAAGATGTAGCAGCAACCGCTCTATTTGAGGCATCTATACGTCTTGATGCACAGCCGGAGCATGGTGTTGTTGAAATGAATGTTGATGGAGAGTGGGTGTCTTTAGAGGCCGGTGTCAATGTTGCACCGGATACTGAAGTGCGCTTTGTTCCTAACGAAGATTCACTGTTCACAGCGGAGGCGGGTAAGTCAGAAGCACAGCACTTTCAAAATGATCAACTGGAGGATTGGGGGACGGTCATTGATGATCATACCATTCAATCGGTCACTGATGATCTGACGATCACGTTCACTGCCAATAATACCACTTTCGATACTGATAACCACACTCACAAGTTCTTTAAAGGGCTAAGCGATGCAGACGCTCCTAAGTGGAGTAATGTTGATTCAGGTTTTGAAGGGGATGAGAGCCTTTCTATTGCATTTGATGGACAAGAGATTAATGAGGTAGATCTCTTGTTGAATGGTTTGGATTGGCAGTTCTCAGACAAGTGGGGGGACCGAAATGACGTTGAAATTTTGGTCTACAACACTGACGGTGAGTTGATAGAGACCACTCAAAATGATGTTCCTTGGTCTGGTTATGGAGACAATACTGCTAGCTTTACAGTGACGGCAAATGAGCCAATTGGACACGTTGAGGTTGGCGTCGCTGATGATAAAGAAGTGGGTATTTATGGTGGCTTTACATTACTTGGTGTAACGGCAAAATATGTACCAGAAACGACCTTACAGTTCACCTCCGTATCAGAAAATGGCACTGAAGTCACTGAAGACATCACAATCAACCCACACAGTGATGATTTTGATGGGGTCGACCTGTCAGAGCAATTAACTGACCTAGTTGATAATAATACAGCGGACGGGACGTTAGATGGCACATACCTATTTACGAAAGCGGACTTGTTGGCACAAGCGTCGGATGTAGATGGAGATGACCTTGATATTACGGACCTAGCGCTTGTCGGCGATGATGCCACTTTGGTCGATAACGAAGATGGCACCTGGACATTGACACCGAGTGAGAACTTTAATGGTGAGGTTCAGTTAACGTATAACGTCACTGATGGAGAGTTAGTGGATTCAAACACCATTAACGTTAACTTTGCGGCTGTTAATGATACGACAGAGGTTGAAGATCAAAACTTCACGTTAGAAGAAGACGGTACGTTAACTTTCACAGATGCTGATTTATTGGCGGGTGCGACCGACATTGATGGAGACGATCTGTCTATCAGTGATGTGAGTTACGCAGGTACAGACGGCGTCTTCACTGATAATGGTGATGGCACTTACTCGTTTGCACCGAATGAGAACTTCAATGGTGATGTAAGCCTCAACTTTACGGTAACCGATGGTACCGAGCCAGTTGATGCGAATATGAATGTGACGGTGACAGAAGTAAACGATGCACCGGTCGCGGGTTCAACCAGTTACTCAGTGAATGAAGATGAAGTGATTAACTTCACTGAAGCGCAGTTACTGGCTCAATCGAGTGATGTGGAAGGCGATGTCAGCCTAGACAGTGTGACGTACAAGGGTACTGACGGCATCTTAACGGCGAATGATGACGGTACTTACAGCTTTGCTCCGAATGAGAACTTCAACGGTGGTGTGAGCTTAACGGTTGTGGTTGCCGATGAAGATGGTGAGAAAGTATCGACGACAGCTGAAGTGGATGTGAAGCCGATTAATGATGCTCCGGTTGCAGGCAGCACGTCTTACACAGTGAATGAAGATAACTCGATCACCATCAGTAACGAGCAGTTGTTAGCGAACTCCTCGGATGTAGAAGGTGATGTGTCGGTAAGTACGGTAACTTACGGTGGCTCTGATGGTGTGTTTACGACTAACGATGATGGCACGTATACGTTTGCACCGAATGAGAACTTCAACGGTGATGTGAGCTTCAATGTAGTAATCCAAGATGAGGATGGAGAAACTGCATCAACGACAGCGGGTCTAACCGTCGTAGAAGTGAACGATCCACCGGTTGCGGGTTCAACCAGTTACTCCATTAATGAAGATGAAGTGATTAACTTCACTGAAGCGCAGTTACTGGCTCAATCGAATGATGTGGAAGGCGATGTTAGCCTAGACAGTGTAACGTACACGGGTACTGACGGTATCTTAACGGCAAATGACGACGGTACTTACAGCTTTGCACCGAATGAGAACTTCAACGGTGGTGTGAGTCTAACGGTTGTGGTTGCCGATGAAGATGGTGAGAAAGTATCGACGACGGCTGAAGTAGATGTGAAGCCGGTTAATGATGCGCCAGTAAGTGGTGATTTGGCTTACACGGTCAATGAAGACGCATCGATTACCTTGAGCCAAGCCCAATTGTTGGCACAAGCGACCGATGTGGAAAGCGATGACCTAACGGCAGCGAACTTGTCTGTTGGTGGTAACGCGACGGTAACGGCAAACGATGACGGCAGCTTCACAATTACACCGGATGCGAATTTCAATGGCGACATTGATATCTCCTTCGACCTAACGGATGGCACTGATACGGTGACCGCAACGGCAGACCTAACGGTTAATCCGATGAGCGACCCAACAGTGGTGAGTGACGTTAGTTACACCATTGATGAAGATGGCACATTAACGTTTACCGATGCGCAACTTCTGGCGGGAGCGTCAGATGCCGATGGTGAAACGCTATCGATTGACTCCGTGACTTACACTGGAACGGATGGTGTTTTAACAAACAACAATGACGGTACTTACAGCTTTGAGCCGAATGAGAACTTCAATGGCGAAGTGGACCTAAGCTTCTCCGTGACAACTGGCTCAGAAACGGTGGATGCCACCATTGGTGTGACGGTTGACGCGGTGAATGATACGCCATTGGCGGGCAGCACGTCTTACACGGTGAATGAAGATAACTCGATCACCATCAGTAACGAGCAGTTGTTAGCGAACTCCTCGGATGTAGAAGGTGATGTGTCGGTAAGTACCGTAACTTACGGGGGCTCTGATGGTGTGTTTACGACTAACGATGATGGCACGTACACGTTTGCACCGAATGAGAACTTCAATGGCGATGTAAGCTTCAATGTTGTAGTCGCAGATGAGGACGGAGAAACTGCATCAACGACAGCGGGTCTAACCGTTGTAGAAGTGAATGATCCACCAGTTGCGGGTTCAACCAGTTACTCCATTAATGAAGATGAAGTGATTAACTTCACTGAAGCGCAGTTACTGGCTCAATCGAGTGATGTGGAAGGCGATGTCAGCCTAGACAGTGTGACGTACACGGGCACTGACGGCATCTTAACGGCGAATGATGACGGTACTTACAGCTTTGCACCGAATGAGAACTTCAACGGTGGTGTGAGCTTAACGGTTGTGGTTGCCGATGAAGATGGTGAGAAAGTATCGACGACAGCTGAAGTGGATGTGAAGCCGGTTAATGATGCGCCAGTGAGCGGTGATTTGGCTTACACGGTCAATGAAGATACGTCGATTACCTTGAGCCAAGCACAATTGTTGGCACAAGCGACAGATGTGGAAGGCGATGACCTAACGGCAGCGAACTTGTCTGTTGGCGGTAATGCGACAGTGACGGCAAACGATGACGGCAGCTTCACTATTACGCCGGATGCGAATTTCAATGGTGACATTGATATCTCGTTCGACCTAACGGACGGTACCGATACAGTGACCGCGACGGCAGACCTAACGGTCAATCCGATGAGCGATCCAACGGTGGTGAGTGATGTTAGTTACACCATTGATGAAGATGGCTCATTAACATTCACCGATGCGCAACTTCTGGCGGGTGCGTCAGACGCCGATGGTGAAACGCTGTCGATTGACTCCGTGACTTACACAGGAACGGATGGTGTTTTAACAAACAACAATGACGGTACTTACAGCTTTGAGCCGAATGAGAACTTCAATGGCGAAGTGGACCTAAGCTTCTCCGTGACAACTGGTTCCGAAACGGTGGATGCGACCATTGGTGTGACGGTTGATGCGGTGAACGATGCGCCATTGGCGGGCAGCACGTCTTACACGGTGAATGAAGATAACTCGATCACCATCAGTAACGAGCAGATACTTGCAAATTCGTCAGATATTGATGGCGATGACATTAGCGTGAGTACCGTCACTTACGGTGGCTCTGATGGCGTGTTTACGACCAACGATGATGGCACGTACACATTCGCGCCAAATGAGAACTTCAACGGTGATGTGAGCTTCAATGTTGTTATCCGTGATGAGGACGGAGAAACCGCATCCACGACAGCGGGCCTAACCGTTGTTGAAGTGAACGATCCACCGGTTGCGGGCTCAACCAGTTACTCCATTAATGAAGATGAAGTGATTAACTTCACGGAGGCGCAGTTACTGGCTCAATCGAGTGACGTGGAAGGCGATGTCAGCCTAGACAGTGTGACGTACACGGGTACTGACGGCATCTTAACGGCGAATGACGACGGTACTTACAGCTTTGCTCCGAATGAGGACTTCAATGGTGGTGTGAGCTTAACGGTTGTGGTTGCCGATGAAGATGGTGAGAAAGTATCGACGACGGCTGAAGTGGATGTGAAGCCGGTTAATGATGCGCCAGTAAGTGGTGATTTGGCTTACACGGTCAATGAAGACGCATCGATTACCTTGAGCCAAGCCCAATTGTTGGGACAAGCGACCGATGTGGAAACCGATGACCTAACGGCAGCGAACTTGTCTGTTGGTGGTAACGCGACGGTAACGGCAAACGATGACGGCAGCTTCACAATTACACCGGATGCGAATTTCAATGGCGACATTGATATCTCCTTCGACCTAACGGATGGCACTGATACGGTGACCGCAACGGCAGACCTAACGGTTAATCCGATGAGCGACCCAACAGTGGTGAGTGATGTTAGTTACACCATTGATGAAGATGGCTCATTAACGTTCACCGATGCGCAACTTCTGGCGGGTGCGTCAGACGCCGATGGTGAAACGCTGTCGATTGACTCCGTGACTTACACAGGAACGGATGGTGTTTTAACAAACAACAATGACGGTACTTACAGCTTTGAGCCGAATGAGAACTTCAATGGCGAAGTGGACCTAAGCTTCTCCGTGACAACTGGCTCAGAAACGGTGGATGCCACCATTGGTGTGACGGTTGACGCGGTGAATGATACGCCATTGGCGGGCAGCACGTCTTACACGGTGAATGAAGATAACTCGATCACCATCAGTAACGAGCAGTTGTTAGCGAACTCCTCGGATGTAGAAGGTGATGTGTCGGTAAGTACCGTAACTTACGGTGGCTCTGATGGTGTGTTTACGACTAACGATGATGGCACGTACACGTTTGCACCGAATGAGAACTTCAATGGCGATGTAAGCTTCAATGTTGTAGTCGCAGATGAGGACGGAGAAACTGCATCAACGACAGCGGGTCTAACCGTTGTAGAAGTGAATGATCCACCAGTTGCGGGTTCAACCAGTTACTCCATTAATGAAGATGAAGTGATTAACTTCACTGAAGCGCAGTTATTGGCGCAATCGAGCGACGTGGAAGGTGAGGTCAGCCTAGACAGTGTGACATACACGGGCACTGACGGCATTTTTATTTCAAATAGTGATGGTACGTTTACGTTTGCGCCGAATGAGAACTTCAATGGTAACGTAAGCTTAAATATTGTGGTATCGGATGAAGATGGTGTAACAGCGTCGACGACAGCAGAAGTTGAGGTTGTTGCTGTCAACGATGCGCCAGTATCCAGTGATTTGGCGTACACCATTAATGAAGATAACTCTATTACGTTAAGCCAAGAGCAATTACTGGCACAGGCGACGGATGTAGAAGGTGATGACCTAACGGCTGCAAACGTACAGGTTGGTGCAAATGCATCGGTGGAAGAGAATGATGATGGCAGTTTCACCATCACACCTAACGAGGGTTACAGTGGCGATGTTGCATTGACCTTTGATATCAGTGACGGTACCGATGCAGTTGAGACGAATATTGCTCTAACGGTCAACCCAGTTGCCGACTTGGAAACCGATGAAGATGTCGCACTGGACTTCACACGAGATGAGCTGCTAGAAAAAGCTGGGCTCGACCCAGAAGACGCAACGATAGGTGATATTGTTTTCTCTGGTGTTAATGTCACGGTTGCTGAGAATGATGATGGTAGCTTTACCATTACCCCGGATGCAGATTTCCATGGTGATGCTGAGGTTAGCTATAACGTACAAGATACCGATGGTAATGTACTGACTGAATTAAATTTGGATCTGTTGGTTAACGCAGTCAATGATGCACCGGACGCCGGAGACGAGATTAATGTCTCAGCAACAGAAGATATGGCAGCAACCGCTCTATTTGAGGAATCTATACGTCTTGATGCTCAACCGGAGCATGGTGTTGTTGAAATGAATGTTGATGGAGAGTGGGTCTCTCTAGAGGCAGGTGTCAATGTTGCGCCGGATACTGAAGTGCGTTTTGTACCCAATGAAGATGCAATAATTACAACGACTTTAGGGACTCAAGAAGTAGGTGATGCTGTAAGCATGGCTGATTGGGGAGAATTAATTGACTCGCAAACTATCCATCATAGTACAGATGACTTAACTGTAACATTAACCGCAAATAACACAGACTTTAAGGCAACTGACTTTAGAGGCACTTATGATGATGGTTTAGGAGACTCTGATAGATATGGTCCTGAACATGGGTTCAAAAATAATGAGTCGATTACTGTTGAATTCGATGGAAAAGGTGTCCATGAAGTTAACCTGACGTTAAATGGGCTTGATAATAGCTTTATTTCAAGTAATGAAGTTGAAATATTAGCTTACAACCTCGAAGGGAATTTGATCCAAACGGTTCAAGAAAACGTTAATGTCGGCGGTTTTAGTGATTCTGATGGTTCTTTTTCTGTTCAAACAGACGAACCTATTGCAAGAGTTGAAATAGGTGTAGCGGATGGTTCCTCATTACATGGGTTTCAACTATTTAATTTGTCGGTGAAGCATATCCCAGAGACAACGCTATCATTCACTTCAGTGGCTAGTGATGGTAATGAAGTTAGTGATGAATTTGTGGTTAATGATTATGATTTGACTGCGCAGTTGACGAACCTAGTTGATAGTAATACGGCAGACGGGACGTCAGATGGCACATATCTATTTACGAAAGCGGACTTGTTGGCACAAGCGTTGGACGTAGATGGAGATGACCTTGATATTACTGACCTAGCGCTTGTCGGCGATGATGCCACTTTGGTCGATAACGAAGATGGCACTTGGACATTGACACCGAGTGAGAACTTTAATGGTGAGGTTCAGTTAACATATAACGTCACTGACGGAGAGTTAGTGGATTCAAACACCATTAACGTTAACTTTGCGGCTGTTAATGATACGACAGAGGTTGAAGATCAAAACTTCACGTTAGAAGAAGACGGTACGTTGACCTTCACGGATGCCGATTTACTAGCGGGTGCGACCGACATTGATGGCGACGACCTGTCTATTAGTGAGGTGACTTACTCGGGTACAGACGGTGTTTTCACTGATAATGGTGATGGGACTTACTCGTTTGCACCGAATGAGAACTTCAACGGTGATGTAAGCTTCGACTTTACGGTGACAGATGGTACTGAACCCGTTGCAGCCAATATGAATGTGACTGTGACAGAAGTGAACGATCCACCGGTTGCGGGTTCAACCAGTTACTCCATTAATGAAGATGAAGTGATTAACTTCACTGAAGCGCAGTTACTGGCGCAATCAAGTGACGTGGAAGGTGAGGTCAGCCTAGACAGTGTGACGTACACGGGCACTGACGGTATCTTAACGTCGAATGACGACGGCACCTACAGCTTTGCACCGAATGAAAACTTCAACGGTGGTGTGAGTCTAACGGTTGTGGTTGCCGATGAAGACGGTGAGAAAGTCTCGACAACGGCCGACGTGGATGTGAAGGCGGTTAATGATGCGCCAGTGAGCGGTGATTTGGCTTACACGGTCAACGAAGATGCGTCGATTACCTTGAGCCAAGCCCAATTATTGGCACAAGCGACCGATGTTGAAAGCGATGACCTAACGGCAGCGAACTTATCTGTTAGCGGTAATGCAACGGTGACGGCTAACGATGACGGCAGCTTCACAATTACACCAGAGGCCGACTTCAATGGTGACATTGATATCTCCTTCGACCTAACGGACGGCACCGATACGGTGACCGCTAAGGCAGACCTAACGGTCAATCCGATGAGTGACCCAACGGTGGTGAGCGATGTTAGCTACACCATTGATGAAGATGGCACCTTATCGTTTACCGATACCCAACTGCTTGCGGGTGCAGCCGACGTGGATGGTGAGACTTTAACAGTCGATTCAGTGACTTATTCAGGAACGGATGGTGTCTTCACTGATAATGGTGACGGTACTTACAGTTTCGCGCCGAATGAGAACTTCAATGGCGAAGTGGACCTTAGCTTCTCAGTGACTACTGGTTCGGAAACGGTAGACGCCACCATTGGTGTGACGGTCGATGCGGTGAACGATACGCCATTGGCGGGTAGCACGTCTTATACCGTGAATGAAGATCACTCGATCACCATCAGTAACGCTCAGTTGTTAGCTAACTCGTCAGATATTGATGGTGATGATATTAGCGTGAGTACCGTCACTTACGGTGGCTCTGATGGTGTGTTTACAACCAACGATGATGGTACGTATACGTTTGCACCGAATGAGAACTTCAACGGTGATGTGAGCTTCAATGTTGTCATCCGTGATGAGGACGGAGAAACGGCGTCAGCGACAGCGGGCCTAACCGTTGTAGAAGTGAACGATCCACCAGTTGCGGGCTCAACCAGTTACTCCATTAATGAAGATGAAGTGATTAACTTCACTGAAGCGCAGTTATTGGTTCAATCGAGCGACGTGGAAGGCGAGGTCAGCCTAGACAGTGTGACGTACACGGGCACTGACGGCATCTTAACGGCGAATGACGACGGCACCTACAGCTTTGCACCGAATGAGAACTTCAATGGTGGCGTGAGCTTAACGGTTGTGGTTGCCGATGAAGATGGTGAGAAAGTATCGACGACAGCTGAAGTGGATGTGAAGCCGGTTAATGATGCGCCAGTGAGCGGTGATTTGGCTTACACGGTCAACGAAGATGCGTCGATTACCTTGAGCCAAGCACAATTGTTGGCACAAGCGACAGATGTGGAAGGCGATGACCTAACGGCAGCGAACTTGTCTGTCGGTGGTAACGCGACAGTGACGGCAAATGATGACGGCAGCTTCACTATTACGCCGGATGCGGACTTCAATGGCGACATTGATATCTCCTTCGACCTAACGGACGGCACCGATACGGTGACCGCGACGGCTGACTTAACGGTGAATCCGATGAGTGACCCAACGGTGGTGAGCGATGTTAGCTACACCATTGATGAAGATGGCACCTTATCGTTTACCGATACCCAACTGCTTGCGGGTGCATCCGACGCGGATGGTGAGACTTTAACAGTCGATTCAGTGACTTATTCGGGAACGGATGGTGTCTTCACTGATAATGGTGACGGTACTTACAGTTTCGCGCCGAATGAGAACTTCAATGGCGAAGTGGACCTAAGCTTCTCAGTGACTACTGGTTCGGAAACGGTAGACGCCACCATTGGTGTGACGGTCGATGCGGTGAACGATACGCCATTGGCGGGTAGCACGTCTTATACCGTGAATGAAGATCACTCGATCACCATCAGTAACGCTCAGTTGTTAGCTAACTCGTCAGATATTGATGGTGATGATATTAGCGTGAGTACCGTTACTTACGGTGGCTCTGATGGTGTGTTTACAACCAACGATGATGGTACGTATACGTTTGCACCGAATGAGAACTTCAACGGTGATGTGAGCTTCAATGTTGTCATCCGTGATGAGGACGGAGAAACGGCGTCAACGACAGCGGGCCTAACCGTTGTAGAAGTGAACGATCCACCGGTCGCGGGTTCAACCAGTTACTCCATTAATGAAGATGAAGTGATTAACTTCACTGAAGCGCAGTTACTGGCTCAATCGAGTGATGTGGAAGGCGATGTCAGCCTAGACAGTGTGACGTACACGGGCACTGACGGCATCTTAACGGCGAATGATGACGGTACTTACAGCTTTGCACCGAATGAGAACTTCAACGGTGGTGTGAGTCTAACGGTTGTGGTTGCCGATGAAGATGGTGAGAAAGTATCGACGACGGCTGAAGTGGATGTGGAGCCGGTTAATGATGCGCCAGTAAGTGGTGATTTGGCTTACACGGTCAATGAAGACGCATCGATTACCTTGAGCCAAGCCCAATTGTTGGGACAAGCGACCGATGTGGAAACCGATGACCTAACGGCAGCGAACTTGTCTGTTGGTGGTAACGCGACGGTAACGGCAAACGATGACGGCAGCTTCACAATTACGCCGGATGCGAATTTCAATGGCGACATTGATATCTCCTTCGACCTAACGGATGGCACTGATACGGTGACCGCTACGGCTGACTTAACCGTTAATCCAGTTAATGATGCACCTCAGTCGACTTCTCTTACTATAGAGGGTACCGAAGATACAACTATTGTTATCACTCAAGAAATGTTGTTGGCAAACGCTTCTGATATTGATAATGCCAATGGTGAGCTGTCCGCTTCGGATCTTGTTATTGACGAGCAGTATGGTGCATTAATTGATAACGGTGATGACACTTGGTCGTTTACACCAGCTCAAGATCTAAATGGCGAAATACCAATGTCATTTAATGTGAGCGACGGTGAGTTAACTACATCGGTTGATGGAAAGCTTGACCTAGAAGCGACTAATGATGCTCCAGAGGCCCCAACCATTCAGATGCAAGGTGAAGAAGATGTCGTGATGGTCATTGACCCAGCGTACATCGCGGATCAAGTGACGGACCTTGATGGTGATGAGATCAGCATCGAAAGCATTACGGTTCGAGCTCCTGCAAACGCAACCTTAACTCAGCAACCAGACGGCATGTATCACTTAGTCACTACTCAAGACTTTAATGGCTTAGTAGAACTAGGGTATCAAGCAACCGATGGCGAAGAAGTGGTAGATGGCTCGCTGAACGTAGACGTTATTCCAGTTAACGATGCGCCGTTCAATGTCGGTAACGCAATGATGACGACAGACGAAGATGGCGCGTTCACCTTCGATGCTGGTGACTTAATGAATCTGTTCGGTGACATTGATACCGCTGACCTTGTTGTTTCACGCATTATCACTGCAGACGGTGAAGATGGCGGTGAAGTCACTGACAATGGTGATGGCACTTGGACATTCACACCAACGGGCGACTTTGCAGGCGTTTCTGACCTACAAGTTGTGGTGAGTGATGGTGAGTTTGAAACGGTTCTAGATGTTCCTGTGTACGTTCGTCCTGTTGCGGATGGCGCGGTGATTACAACCGACCATGACGGTCCGCTTGTCTTCGGTGAAGATGAAACAGGTCACCTAGGATTGAACGTTGGCTTAGTCGATGATTCAGAAACCCTAAGTAACTTAGTGATGACTGGTTTCCCTGTTGGTTTTGAAGTGACTGATGGTGTGAACACCGTCATGATCACTGAACCGGGTCAATACATTGACTTGTTCGACTGGGATATCTCAAACATTCAAATGACGCCTCCTGAAGACTTCCACGGCGAGTTCTTCGTAACCGTAAGTGCAACCACTGTCGATTACGGAGATGAGCCAGAAGCGTTCGAAGATGGCATCGATTCTGGTGACTTTGAAACGGTAGCGGGTGATTCCATCATTCTTACCGCAGACGACCTAATTGGGTTGGCTGAGAATGTCGATGCAGACAGTGAAGATGAAGTGAAACTGGTTCATCTTGCAGACCGCAGTCATGGCGAGATTGTCGATAATGGCGATGGCACCTGGACGTTCACACCTGCACCGGGCTTTACTGGCGAAGCAGACATTGCTTACGTAGTCGATAAAGATGGCGTGCTTCATGATGAGCAAACTGGCGTGGTCGTGAAAGAGGGCGACTCACAAGAGAATGCAGCACCAGAAGTTAACAGCATCACAACTACCGAAATCGCAGCGGACGCTACCTTGTCGTTCACTGACGAAGACATGTTAGCGAACCTGAGCGATGCAGAAGGCGATAGCTTGAGCATTGAGTCAGTGAGCTTGATAGAAGGTCAGGGCGTGATAGAGAGCGATAACCAAGGCAATTATCAATTCACACCTGCTGAAGATTACACCGGCGATGTTCAAGTTGGATTTATAGCGACCGATGGCGAAAACCGCATTGAAAGCTTCTTCAACGTAGATATCCAAGGTGGCGATGAAGCAGCAGCGAGTGAAGGCTATGCCTTAACGGATGATGGTTCATTAGCTATCACAGAGTCTCAGCTAGTGGCTGAATTGGGCGTTAGCGATACAGCACAAGTTGTTAGTGTTGCAGACGCGAACGATGCAGGCTTCTTCGCTGAATCTGGTGAAGGCGAATGGACATACTGGCCAAACGAAGACTTCGACGGCAACTTAGTGATGAATGTCGATGTTAACGATGGTGGTGAAGTATCGAGCCATAGCTTGAGCATCCAAGTAGCCGATGATTCAGCACAGAGTGATGAACCACAAGTACAAGCCGCTCAAGCAACGGAAGAGCAGCAAGTGGAAGTGGCACAACAAGCTGATGACCAATTTCAAGACAGTGACACGGAAGCTGAAGACAGCGTTGCTGACGTGACAGCGGCTCCGGGAGATACCATCTCTATTTCGATTCCAGATGAGGTGAGTGGTAACGAATCGGTTGATTACGCTGAAATGTCTGGCTTACCTGAAGGTTCTACTGTGAGCAACGCACTGGACAATGGTGATGGTAGCTTCACAATCAGCGGCAACTTAGATCAGTCGGTATCGGTTGAACTTCCTGAGGGTTACGAAGGTACTAGCGAGATCCAATTCCAAGGTTACGATGAATTGGGTAGTTCAATAGACGGTGCTAGTGGCTCTGTTGAAGTTGAGGTTGATGATCAATATGCCATGCAAGGTTCTACTCAAGATCAGCAACCAGACATGGCCGGTATGGAATCTGGTGGTAGTGATTGGACAAGTGCGGGTGGTCAAGACCAAGGTGTTGACTTCACGGACGACTCTGGAAGCTTCGATTCAGACTCTCAAACTGGAACCGATCAGGGCAACGACTTCGATCAAAGCTCAATCTAACCGGAAAGGTTGGGGGCGTTTGAGCCAATACAAAGATAGGGCAGCGTAATGTACCCTCATAAAAGCCATGCAGAGCGAGCTTTGCGTGGCTTTTATATTTGTACTGTATTGATCGTTACTTTCTTTGAAAAATTACTGTCAAAAACTGGGCATTACAACTTGTGAACCAATAAAAATGTCCTTAATTATTAGAAGAGTCGGTTAAAAGGAGGGGCGACATGTATCGATATGTCAGTTCATCACAAGCATCCAAGTACATCGTGCCACCACCTCAATATAGAGAGTTGTCGAGTGTGGATGTGCCTGAATCTGAATTGGAGATACGAGAAATTCTAAATAATTGGATTGCCGATGGTTTAGCACCGATTATTCAAAATGAAGATGATTATATTTCTACCAGCGATCAAGTTCGATTTGAGAAACTCAGTCGCACGGTTGGAATGTTATTGAGGAACAAAGATTATTACTTCGCAGCCAAGCGCATTTTGTCTGTGTGGGATCAAGACTGCCTTGAAACTACCTACGTCAATTACCTCATTCTGCGCAGCGAACATACTACTTCGTGGAGGCAGTAAATACGCCTGTGTGGTTCTTAGGTTCTTAAAGCCTGTTTAGCTAGCAAAACAGATCTCTAACTTGCATACTTCTTACCATTCTAGCATTTCAAGAAAACCAACAAAAAGGGCAAGCTTGAAAGCTCACCCTTATGATTGTTCTTTAAATGTCTAATCTAGCTATTTAGCGTTCTAGCCGATCAGTTTTGTTTGCTTAATTTCATAACTTCATAACTTAGCGACTTCTTAGTTACTTAGACCCAACCATCGAATTTAAGTCGCTTTTGAATTCTCTCGACGGCTTCTTTCTGCATCTGTCTAACTCGCTCATTCGACACATTCACATCCAACATTTGTCCAACCTCGGATAACGTTTTTACTTTGTTGTCGAAGAAGCCGAAACGATGAATGAGCACCTTCTGCAACTTTGGTGGCAGTGTGTTGATGATCTCTTCAAGCGCGTGTGTGAATGATTGATCTTCACAGTCTTGTTGAGGGTCGGGGATGTATTCGCTTTCGCATTGTTCTAACACGAGCGGAGCATGGCTGATGCCTACTGTTGTTGTTACGTCAATAAACCCGCTTAATGCGACCAGTTGATCGACACGCTCAGCTTTTACGCCAGAGCTGTTCGATAGCTCAGAGATTGAGACCTCTTTGCTCATCTTTTTGCTGACATCGAGTTTCTTTGAGGCAAGGCTATTAATCTCTTTACAGACATGAGCAGGTAAGCGGACAGTACGTCCTTTGTTCATTAAAGCGGCTTCAATGTTTTCACGAATCCACCAAACGGCATAGGTCGAAAAACGATAACCAGGTTCTGGATCGTATTTATCAATCGCCTTAATGAGACCAATATTGCCTTCTTCGATAAGGTCTAGCAGCGTGAAGTTGTTGCCTTTACGCTTTAGGTAACTTTTCGCGATTTTTACAACAAGTCGCAAGTTGGATTCGATCATTACGTCGCGCGCTTGTTTATCTCCCGCACGATTTAATTTCGCGTAATAAAGTTCATCTTCACGCGACAACAGATCAATGCCCACAATATCCTTTAGATAGTGAGCATAAGGTTCTGCGTTGGCAGAAAATGATTCTTTAATGGGTGTGTCATCCGTGAGCCCCTGAAACGCAGCAAAACTGTCATTGTTCATTTACTTGTCCTTATCTAGCCGACTGAACGTTTTATTTTATTATTATGCCACCAAGTGATTAACGCTTGGTTTCATTAGAGTGTAGATAACACTTTCTCCTTTACCAATAAATAAAATGCAATTTCATATGTTTTCGTCACAAAAGCATCTACAAATATTTAACTAAGTTGCATCTTATTAAGAGGGGCGTTATTTCAACTAAAACATGAGGATGCATGGTTTATAAAGCATGTGTTATACATCGGTATATGTAGATAAGTTGAGTGAATTTATAGGTGTGAGTTAGCTATATAATTGGTAGGGAAAATGAGACGAAAATGGCAAGAGTCGAGGTTCCATGTTTCCAAAGTTCCTCAGCTCTCAGACCTGTTCTGTGGATATTGACCGCTATACAAAGCTTAAAAAGCGATGCTTGAAAGCTCAATGTATAGACTAGTAAGTGGCAAGTACTTCGTCGATTTGCTGATTGATGATCTTCACCTCGCTGTAGATAACGGAAAGATCGTCGTCTTGTGGCGCAAGTTTATTAAGTGTGTTTTGTTCGACTCTTTCTAAGGCCACAGTAGCAGTTTCTTCGCCAAAGCTGGCTAATATGCCTTTCAAGGTATGCACAGTGAAATGAAGCTTGCCCCAATCTTGTTGTTGTACTAATTCTTCTATCTCTTCGAGTGAATTGCCATGGTCTTCTTGGTAAGTCGACAGCACAGCGTAAATCACTTCTCTGTCATTATCTAAGTAGGCATTT
This sequence comes from Vibrio pomeroyi, assembly GCA_041879425.1. NCBI lineage: Bacteria > Pseudomonadati > Pseudomonadota > Gammaproteobacteria > Vibrionales > Vibrionaceae > Vibrio > Vibrio pomeroyi. The sequence continues at coordinate 80,048 of CP090855.1, forward strand.
AAAGCATCAAAATCTAGCATATAGACTCCTGTCGGCTGCTTGTTGAGAATGGGCTAGGTGGCTTAGTGGAAAAACCATACCTTGATGAATCACTGATCCATTGGTTCCATCTTGGTGGAAGTTCTAGTTGTGTCAGTTCTTCTACGTATTCGTCGCTAAGGTTTACCTCTATGTGAGCGTTATTGACGGCATATAGATAGTCAAGTTTAGCGGCGACTGAATAAGGGTAATTGTGAATGTAATCTTTTAATTCTTGGATCGACCCCGAATTTCCGATATTGATGCAAGTGGACGGGTCGGCTTTGTTTGACGCCAGTTGTTCTTGTACTGGCTCACCACGAGATTTGAGGCATTCCGCTACAAGGTGGTACAACGAATATTCGCCAAAGTGACTAAGCAGAGGCAACAGTTGAGCTAGCAGCGAAGTCGGTTGGTTGAAAAAATGATTCGATAACAGCTTGGTTGCTCGTATCACTTTCTTGTGGGCTACCAATGGGCTGTTTTCTATCAGCAATATACTACTTTGGAACAGGGCAAGGCTGGCTAAAACTTGTTGCTGTAGCTTTGCGGGGAGCTTTAAATTCACCAACTCCGTGAATTGGTTGGCGTGCTCAAGCAACATACGTTTGTTACTTGTTTGAGTTTCTCGTTGGTAAGTCGCTTTTAAAGAGTCGTAGTGCGTGCCTATCGAATTAATCACATCAATATCAGCAGACGAAATGTGGGTTGCGTACATTTCCCCAAGCTTAATCAACATGTGCGTGTTGTCGACGTTCTCGGCCAAGTCGATCGCTCTGATTGCGCGATGGCTGATGCTCGGCGTCATTTCAAATGCTCGTATCGCTAGCTTAAGCGCAGGCAGTAACATCTTATGTTTTTCGTAGATACAGCTTAAGCAATCAATCACGTTTAGTGACAGTGGTTGAACAATCAAGTAATTGTGCAGTTTCTCTATCGCTAGGTTCGGTTTGCCTAAGCTGTCTAAAATCAATGCCTCTGCAACTAACTTTGTCGGGTGCATTTTTGTTTTCGAAGTCGTGAGGACATTTGAAAGCAAGTCCCACTTTTTACCTGCGATTAAGTGCTCGATCAGTGTCGCTTCGAATTGTACGTTCACTTGGTTACTAGGAATCGCTAGCGCCTGTTTCAGCACTTCAGGTGTGTTAATCGGGTAGAGGCGGTTTAGCTGATCAATTTGCTGAGATTCGAACACTGCGTTTTGGATTTTCTTACCCAACGACTGTGTATGAATCGGTTTAGAAATGAAATGATGCGCTTCGCCGGATAGGGCGGTTAGAACTGTTTCCTGACGCATATCACCGGAAAGTAGAATCGTAGCAACCGTATGATCAATAAGTCGATTTCGGTAAAGAATGCCCAACAACTCAAACCCCGTAAAGGATTGCTCTAAGTGGTAATCAATGAGGAGTACATGAAAAGAGTGCGTCTCGACCGCTTTTATGGCTTGTCGATAATCGGTTGCAATAAAGATGCAGTCGCGCGAAATACCAAGGCTCGCCAATTGTTGCTTGATAAGTATCGTTGCACTTTTAGAGTCGTCGACAATCAAAACCCGTAGGTCTGGTGGTAAGGTCAAATCCATTTTCCTCAATACCAAATGTTATTTTTAATTTAGGTGTCAGGTTGCACATTGTCAAGGTGTCGAGTTCACATGTAAATACTCAATAAACTATTGGTAATTAAAGAGTATTCGACAAGATTTATGAAACTCATTCTACGGTTAGTGTTTTAACTGCAATTTTGTGCGGTTATGCAGGCTTCACACGTAAAAAAGAGGTAAGCCGTTAAAGCTTACCTCTGTGTGCTCTTATTCAAGTTTTCTTTGATATTCAGATTTGAGCTATGAGCATTACTTTTGAAGTAACGTCTCGCAGCGTTCTCTAGCTCTAATCACGCATATTCAGAATTAATACAGCGGCTAACGCTAAGAATGCCGTCATCATCAAGAACACATCGTTATAGGCCATGATAGCGGCGTCACGTTGCATTGTTCCTAACAGGCTAGCTTGCGCTTGTTGCATCGCTGTCGCGGCATCACTGCCTGATTGGATGAAGAACGCTTGATGATCTTTGAGTGTTTGCCAACCAAGTTGACTCACTGAAGGTAGCGACTCTTTGATATGGGCAAGATGCTCACGAGTTTTGTTATCCAGTAGCGTAGCGATAATCGCAATACTGAACGCACCACCTAGGTTGCGCATTACGTTGGTTAAAGTCGAAGCATCCGGAGTGTCCATTTTGCTGATGTTCTTCATGGCAACCAAAGACAACGGAACCATAATAAACGGGCTGCCAATAGCGCGCAGAAGCATAGATAAAATCAACTGCTGACCACCAAAATCAATCGTCATGTGGGTGTTTACGTAACAACTGAAACCAAACATCGCGAAGCCAAAGGTCACCAAGTATTTGGGCTTAATGATTTGGGTCAGTTTAGGCACGATTGGAAATATTAGTAGCTGAGGAAAACCCATCCACATCAGAACTTCGCCAATCTCCACCGCGTTATATTGCTGAATTTGCGTTAAATACAGCGGCAATACATAGATAGATCCGAGCAACGCCATCCCTAAAATCAGATAGGCGATACAAGACATCGCAAACTGCGGTTCTCGCAATAACCGCAAATTCACCAGTGGCTTCTTGTGTTGCAACTCGTTTATCACGAAGTAAACCAAACTGACCGCAGACACAATACTCAAGCCAACGATAAAGCTTGAGCTAAACCATTCCTCACGGTTGCCTTCTTCTAACACGACTTCCAAACAACCTAAACCTAGTGCCATGGTTACGATGCCGAACCAGTCGGCTTTTTTCAACGTACCAAGGTCGAGTTTTTCATCGTCCAAGCCATATCGAATCATGGTGCTCACGAGCAGAGCAGGCGGAATATTGATGTAGAAAATATAGTGCCACGAGAAGTTCTCGGTCAACCAACCACCAAACGTTGGGCCAATAGACGGAGCAAACGTCGCGGTAACACCAAACAGCGCCATGCCGACAGCGCGTTTGTTAATAGGCAATAGTTGAATAACCAAGGAGAACGCGAGTGGGATTAATGCACCACCACTAAAACCTTGCATCGCACGGAACACGATCATCGACGTCATGTTCCACGAGAAAGAACACAGCAGAGATGAAATGGTAAAGATTGCCGTGGTCCATGTGAGATAACGGCGTTTACCGAGCGCTTTTGAAAGCCAACCACTGAGTGGAATAGCGATCATCTCTGCGACTAGGTAAGAGGTCGAAATCCACGAACTTTCATCCAAGGTTGCAGACAAGGCACCTTGAATATCTTTAAGAGAGGAGTTGGTGATCTGAATATCCAAGATCGCCATGAACGCACCAATCAAACCGCCGAATAAGGCGATCCAATGGCGAGTTGATACTTTGTCCTCATCATGAGTTGAGGTGATAACACCAGCGCTGCTCATGGTCTAGCCTCGTTTATCGATGGTCGCAACCACAGACAAACCAGGAAGCAATCGACCTTTTAACTCTTGCTGATCTGGAATGGTGATTTTCACAGGGACACGTTGAACGATTTTGGTGAAGTTACCGGTTGCATTCTCAGGTGGCAGCAGCGCGAACTTAGCACCAGTAGCAGGGGAGAAGCTGTCTACCACGCCTTCAAGTGGCTGGCCTGGAAAGGCGTCTAACTCGACTTCAACGGTTTGACCTTTGTGAATACCACTAAGTTGTGTCTCTTTGAAGTTTGCTTCAATCCACACTTGGTTGTTAGGCACTAGACTCATAAGCGGAGCACCGGCTTGAATCAATAAACCTTCGCGCACACTGCGTTTACCAATGACGCCGTCTGTAGGTGCGTAGACTTTGGTGTAATCAAGGTTGAGTTGTGCTTGATCTTGTTGTGCTTGCGCTTCTGTTACTGAGGCTTTGGCTTGCTCAATTTCGCTCGCAATAACGATCAGTTGGTCATTGGTAGCGACCAGGTTGGCTTTCGCTTCTTCTAAGTCAGCAAGGGTCACTTTTTGTTGAGCAACCATGCTATCGACTTCATCTTGAGAAGCGTAATTGCGTTTTAACAAGCTGCGAGAGCGCTGTACTTGTTGGATCGCACGTTCATACTCTGCTTCGGCAGAATCTACGCCACTTTCTGCTTGGTTAATTTTGCTACGTTGTAACGTCTGTTGGGCGATTAAGTTCTTTACGTCGGATTGTACGACGGATAAATGGGCATTAGCTTGAGCAAGGGCAGCTTGGTAATTACGGTCATCAATTTGAACCAATAAGTCGCCTTCTTTCACCGATTGGTTATCACTCACGTAAGACTTAACAATATAGCCAGACACTTTAGGACTAATATTGGTGATGTCGCCTTGTAGGTAGGCGTTATCGGTCGATTCAAAATACTGGCCGTAGCCATACCAATATCCAGCGCCAGCTAAACCCAATGACAGCATGATCGCAGTAGCAATAAGCGGTGCTTTTTTACGTTTTTTTGTGCTTACTGATTGCGAAGCGTTGTTGTTCTCTGTCATTTCTATTTTCTCATTTTGTTTTTATTTAGATGTAACGAATTGTAAATGAATTCGATTGATTGATAAGATAGGAAAAAAGGGAAACACTGTTGCAAAAATCTTACTAATGGCGAGTTTGGGGAGGTCGGATGGACTTAAATGCGGTCACTGTTTTTACACAAGTAGTTGATTGTGGGAGTTTTACACACGCAGCTGAAGCGTTGAACATGACGAAGTCGACCGTCAGTCGAAAACTGGCTGAGCTAGAACAGCACCTAGGTGTGAGATTGATCACTCGTTCGACACGAAGTTTGGTATTAACACCGGAAGGTGAGCGCTTCTATCAATCGAGCATGCAAATGCACGAGATCATGAACCAAGCTGAGCTAGAGGTTTCTGCTAATCAAGATCTGATTCGTGGCCCTTTAAATGTGGTGTTACCTGTCGAGCTGGGTCATCAAGTTCTCGCTAAATACATCCATCGCTTTTTACTAGAATACCCGAGTGTGACGATGAACTTGGAGCTGACTAATCGAGAAGTCGATATTATTGGTGAAGGCATCGATCTTTACGCGCAGATCGGTGAGCTTGCAGATTCTAGTTTGGTTTCTCGTTTTTTGACGACTTCAGGGCGTGTGTTAGTCGCGAGCCCTAAATATTTAGAGCAATTTGGCGAAATTAAAACGCCCAAGGATCTCAAGTCACCATTTCGTATGATTGAGGTCTCGAATAAAGCGGCACGTTTACCCAAATGGAAGTTGAAGCTTGATGATGGAGAGTCTGAGTATATTGAGCTGCCAAGCCAACTGAAGGTGAATACCATTACCGCGTGTTTAACAGCATGTGTCGATGGGTTAGGGCTTGCAGTGCTCCCTGAGTTCATCTGTCGAGAGCATTTTAAATCAGGTCGGTTGGTGCATTTGTTGCCAGAGTATGACATGCCACAAGTCTCGGTTAGCTTGGTGTACGCCGATAGGCAACTCATGCCCAAACGAAAAAACGTGTTTATCGACTATCTACTGACTGCATTTCAAAATAGAGCTAACGAAAAAGCTGAATAAAGGCATATTGAATTGGAAGCAACAGAAGTGATCGAACGCCTAACCTCTGTTTAGTTATAAATCATCGACAATGACCAATAGCATTGATTAGAAAAACGAACCTTCTCACAAGTCCGTTTTTCTTTTTCCGATTACTCAATGTGGTTGTAGGTTAAGTACCGAACTAGCTCTTTTTCTCTGTGTACTCTAGCTTGTAGAAGTGCGCTTCACTTTGTCCGTTCGTAAATTGGTTATATACGCCAGCTTTGAAGTAGCTTAATAGGTGACGCCAGTAGTCAATATCCTGCTCAACTTTACGTTCACCGTTTACGTCAACAATGAGTTTCTTATCACCAACGATTAGGTCAAATGCTGTTGGTTTGCCTTCTGGTGCTTTGCCTAAGTCGTATTGAGAATATGCTACGTCTGATTTGCACATTTCCTTGTCTTGGTTCTTCTTACCGAACGATCCTTTACAAATTACAGCATTATTCTTAATGATTGCCCAGAAATGCCCTTCAACACCATTATTGTCACGTTTCCATACAACACGCAGCAAAGGGTGAGGGACATTGTGAGTACCAAGATCATCTAAGCCTTTGTTGTGTACTTGTAGAAAAGTAATCTCGTCTTGCTTAGAGTCTGAGTTCTTCATCGACTCTTCAGGGTTTATGATCTCAACTTCCGAACTTAATGTGTATGTTTCATTCGCTAAGTCTGTGCGGAAGTTTTCCTGAATGCGTAACTCGTTACGCAGGTGGTCATTCTTCATGGTAAAGACTAGCGCTTCACTTTCTTTGTCGACATAGAAGTTATTGTTCACAATGCCGTCGTAGTTATTATCGAGCGCAAAATAGTCTTTGTTGCCTTTCTTGCCGTTTGGATCTGAAATTTGAAGTTCAGACACTGACAAAACATTTTGGTATTGAGAGTAATTAGAAGGTTCGCCTAAAGCGCCTTCTGGATTCGAAAACTCAACATTAGCGATTGCCGAAGAAGAAAAGGCAAGAAGGGCACAGCTAGCGAGTAGGGTTTTATTCATCAAAATATCTCTTTTGTATTATTATCGGTCAATAAAATATAGATATCACTTTTGAGGTTTATGTGAAAACGCCAGTGTTTGAAATTGTGGTCGGCACCCAGTTTTCTGGTATAAAAATAGAGAGAATTAGGCTTTGATTTGGATTGGTTCTGGAATGTTAAAAGGCGGTTTTTCTTGTTATTACAAGCACAAGGGTGGTGCTTTCTGATTTTGTGTAACCAAGTCATCAAAGCTAACCTTGGAAATACCAAGTTCGTTCACAGCGCTAACTGCCAACCTGTGAACGTGAATAAAGTTGGCAGTTATCGGCACGATCAAACTAGTTCAGCTCTGGTTTCCATTCAACGACTTGTCCATTGCTCAACATAACTTTGATAGACGTCGCTGCTATTGTGACGCCGTTTTGGCTAAACGCTTGGTCAGAGAAGTTCGCAATGATCTTGCTGCCGTCATCAAATACGGTTTGTTGAACATCGCCGTTATCGTCTAACCAGTCGAAATCGACCAACTGTTTATCCCACAATTGCTTGTGTATTGGTTCAAAGCCGTCTTGATAGTGCTTCAATGCCTTAAGCCTTGGGCTCGAACTTGATAAAGCTTCATCTCTTGTTAAGTGGACCATCGCAGGTGTGTTGTATAGCATTGCGGCTAAGTCACGATCTGCTTGTACATTAGTGAACTTGAGACTGTCTGAATGCCAGTGGTGCGTGTTAATCACTTCATCATGGAATACGGCTTGGTATAGTGGAATTCGGTATTGAGGTGAAAACAGCAGCGACTTGTAGGGCTCTTTCACTTTTGCCGATTTGAAGAAAAAGTCCGGTTTATGATCAGGATACCAGCGACCTAAATAATAAGGCGACTTGCGGTTTTCTTTCATGTCTTTGTCCGTCCAACCAAAGCCGACCGTTTCTAAGCCGTGTGCAAACGCTATGCCTTTGGTTGTCAGGCTATTGCCATCTTCAGAACCCAACAGCAAATTTGGTTGTCCACTTAACCATTGTATTCGATTATTGAAGGCAGAAAGCATATCCGACTCGTTGGAATTGTCTCGATAGTTCTCACGCGCCATTGCTGTCGCATCCACATCTAAGAACAAGCTATTGAAGTTGCCGAACCTCATAATGTCTTTAGCGCGCTGCTTTACGTAATCTAAATGGCAATTCGGATTTAGATAATAACCGTTACCTCGGAATCCTTTTTTCAAGCTTCCATCCGCTAGTTCAATCGCACAACTTTGACGCATCGGCTCTGGCAATTGAGCGGTTAGCCAGTTGTCATTTAACTTGGCGGGTATGGCTGTGTTGTAGGAGTCGTAGGTTCCAACCAGATAACCAGACTGTTTAGCCAGTTCTACCGCGTTCGGTTGATAGAAAGCTGGCATCCAATTATCAAAGCCCAGCCAAAGCTTATTCAGGCCTGCTTTATTTAGATTGCTGACCATGTCCGACGACAGGGCTTGTCCCCAAGTTTCAGGTGTATTGAGATAAGAAGACGCGTTCTTAATCAACCAGTTTTTCTTGTTCTGTGCAGCGGTATATTGAGCTTTAATAGCGTTGTCAGTGAGTGTTGGCGTGGCAACAGGGTACAAGCCTTGTAGTGATTGGCTGATAGAGTCCAACAACAGTTGTTTGTGATATTGGCTGAACCAATCTTTGCCTTTAGACAGGGAAGACAGTTCTCGCTTGGCTTCACTTGGAACAATCAGTTTTGACCTCTCTAGGTACCAAGTGTTTAATCCCCACCAGTCGTTCACGCCTTGGATGCTCAATGGGTCTTTACCAAACAGATAAACGTGGCTTGCGCCAATTAGCTTGCTCACGTCAGGATTACGTTTTTGCTTTTCGACAAGCGATTCAGAGAGGCCGTTCTTAACGCGCCAATCTCGGTATTGTTTGGCACCATCTAACCAAGAATCGCCAATTGTTATGCGAATCGAAAAAGGCTGAGACTTGTTCAGCGTGGTAAATTGATGTGATGCGTTCATATCAATGTTGGTGCTTGTCTTAGCGGACGAGTTAGAAAAAAACAGCTGATTATTGGTTGGGTTGATTAACTGATAACTGATGAATTGATCCTTCTGTTGCACTGTCCAAAACGGCATCTTTAAGTCTTGAGTTGTGTTGCTTCCAGAATGATTGTCGACTAGATAGTTTGCCCACTGCTTATTATCGGTAGGCACGCGCATACCTTCGCTAAAGGGCAAAAATAGGGTTTGAGTTTGTTGTTCTGCAAGGTCAAACCAAGCAAGTTCAATGGGTTGGTTTCGCTTTACCTGTGTGTTTGAAGGTAAGGTGAATTGGATAAGAAGATCACCTTGCTTAAGTTCAGCTTCAACACGGATTCCGCTGGGTATCAGCGTCCAAGAAGCCTTGGTTTGTGAGTGAGCGACGAGTTTAGTGACTTTCTGAGGTTGACGATCAACCGTTAGCGCAGCGCTATTCACGCTTAAGCCATTCCAATCTATCGCTAATGTTTTTGTTGAAATCGATATGGTGTCGATGTTGTTGGTATTCGTTAGCGTTATCTGGCTGTCTTGTGCGTTTGCTGAGAACGTACAAGTGCTGAAGAGAGCCGCGATGGCGAAAGACGTAAAGTTAAGGTGGTGACGAACATTGAACATATCTAGGTTCCGTATGAGTAAGTACGGTTATTAAACCTAAGCCGTGTCGGTGCTTTGTCACCTATATGTCTCTATTCTTTCCCTTAGCGGAGAATAGTAATAACGAGCATAACTTTAGAAGGGTACTGAGACACGCTGTACATATTGGACTTCAATCGAGCCTTGATATTCGAACATTTCCACCGAAGCACTTAAGTGTTTGGCTTGATCACCCGAGGGGCTTTCTGTCGGAACTGTTGCTTCATGTGATTTGATTGGGACCTTGAAACCTAACATGTCGTAATTTTCATCAAACCATTGCCAACTCACATTGGTATTAGGACAGTTATCGATCACATTGGGTGGCGTTACGACAATGTGAGGGTCGTTGAGTTTGTTTTCGAGTGTTAACCATCGCTTACTGTCATCTAGCGCAACAATAATAGGGTAGTGGTTCGATCCTATGGTTAATTGATAAACACCAGACTCTGGCTTGATAAACATTTCGCTGGTTTCAATCTCTTGATATTCGACATCAGAATTGAGCTGCCCGTCGATAACCACTTTCCCCTGAGGTGAAACCAAAGAGATACGCTGTGTTTGATCTTCTACTGCTTCATTCAACTGCTCCGCAGACACTTTAATCTGATAGCCTTGTGACGAAAGACCGTGGCGTTTGATAAAGCTGACTTGTATGTGATTGTTGGGTGCAGAGCTTTGTTCAAGAGTGGTTCCACATTGAGTTTGACTGAGTATTTCTTGTTTAACGGGCAACCAAAGTTGGCTATCAAGTGTTTCCTGATTCAGCGCGATTTGTAGCTCCTGCCAAGCAACTTGTGGTTGGTCATCAAGCAGCGATTGATAGGTGTGTTGTAATGGAGTATCAGCAAACCAAGTTGCATGACACGCAAAGGGCGCTGTGCAAAACAGTGCTATTAGCGAGCTTAGTTTCATTGGGATTCTCCTGCCAAACGATAACCAACGCCTCGATGTGTTTCTAGGCGGAGCGTCGGCAACTTCTGACGCAATCGCAGTATGTGATTGTCCACGGTTCTGGTACTTGGGAAGGCTTGGTAACCCCAAATCTTGTTAAGTAATTCATCTCGATGAAACACACGCCCTTGGTTTTGAACAAACAAAACCAATACCTGAAACTCTTTAGGCTTGAGTGCGATAGGGTTGTCATCCAGATAAGCGATTCGTTCCGACAAGTTGATTTGGATGTTGGCGTAGTTCAAGTGGCTAACACCTAATGGACGTAGCTGTGTGATCACCCGAGCAAGCAACTCTTCATTTGAAAATGGTTTAGTCACGTAGTCTTTAGCACCAGCCATCAAGCCTTCAACACGTTGTTGAACTTCCACTTTCGCGGTTAATACAATCACGGGCAGAGCTTTGAGCAGTAACCAATTTGGAAGGTGTTGTAAGCTGTCACCGTCTTCGAGTTGTCGATCAAGGACCACAAGGTCGGCACGTAACCACAGCTTACTGGCGCTCTTTGCATCTTGTGCCCAAAGGCAGTGGTAACCATTGGACTCAAAGAAGCTGGCGAGGCCTTGCCCAAGCAGTTGGTCGTCTTCAATCAGCAATAGGGTATTCATAAGCGATTTCCAAAATACATCGGGTTGGATTACGGAGAATAATGAGACGGCCATTCGCTTGTTTCATCAAGTGTTCGACAATCGTTAGGCCAATGCCCATGTTATCTTGTTTGTGCGCAGTGCTTGGTGTTACTCGGGACGTCAGTCGTTGAACCCAAGAAGGGAACTGACCTTCATCTTGCACTTCTATCGTCAGCTTATCGGCAAGGGTGACCTTAACTAAAACCTTACCTTGACCGTGTTGCTTAGCATTCTTGATCAAGTTATCTAAACAAATGGTCAGCCAGTAATACGGTAGGTTCAGTTCGACTTCGCTTGCTTCACATTGATACTCAATATTGTGTTTTTCACAGACATGGTCGAGCCACTCTTCCAATGATGCGTTCTGTTTTAGCAAAGGCTCTGACTGATCGGAACTTAGGTAAACTTTACTGTTCTGAGTGAGCTGAGATAGCCTTTGATAGTCGGATATTAAACGCCAAACAGCCCCTTGGGTATCATCGGGGAAATCATCGTAGCGGTTTCTGAACATTTCGACGGTTAAGCCAAGGCTAGTGATTGGCGTGCGAAGTTCATGAGTGAGCAGCTGCAATACGAACTGTTTCTCTTTGCGCTCTTTCCTACGTAGATATATGGCACGAGTTAATACGCAAAGTAGCGTTAAGAGTAGTGCGAGAGTTACAAGTTTCATGACAAGCCTGTCGTTGCTCGACTCGCTGAGACACAGGTTACTGTAACGAAAAGAACAGTTTTCACCCGACAAGGTCACTTCTTGTTGCTCGGCGATAGGCTGCCAAACTTCAGATGGAATCGCTTTCCAGCCTTGTTCGCCACTTAACCAAAGCACATCACCTTGTTGCCAAGCGCGGTATCCATTCAGTAGCGCCTCTTTTCCTTTAGTCGTTAAGGTTTTTAGCTCAGTAAATAAAGGGTGCAGGGGATTGCTGATGCTCAGAAAGGGATGAATTTGCTCACTGTTCTCTGGGTAATGCGCTACATAACGATCAGCAAAGCTGCCACCAGCAGGGTGTCGTTTTGAGTGTGCCGCAAACCAGATTGAATCCAACGTTTGTTGCTGACACAAAGCCAGTTCGAATTCGATGGCATCGTTCAAAGAAGGGTTGGTGTTTTCAATCGCTCGGCAGCTATCTTGAATTGTGGCTAGCGCAGCGATCTCTTCCCAACTGAATTTTTTGAAATCCGGGTAGCGGGTGTTTTCCTTAAGAAGAACTTTTGGATACTGAGCTAATTCTTGTTGAGAGACAGAGATAGGAGACGACTGCCAACTGAGTTGATACAGGGTTTGCCACTTGTCTTGCAAACTTTGGGCATTGGCTAGCGTTGGGAGCCAAAGGGTCAAACAAAGGGCTAATGTCAGCCTGCGCATCCAGTCATTCTCGTTAAAAGTCATTTGGGCGAGTCTAAAGAGTTTTGACAGAGATTTGTAACCTGAATGTCAACAAGTGTCCTTTCAATATCAAATTGTGAAGCTGAGTCATGAAATAAATCATAAGCCTACGTTGAACATGCTTTCAGAGAATAAGACTAAAATACAGAAAGTATCATTTATTTGGTTTAAGTTTGATTATTGTGTACTTACTGTTATTTTTGGGCAAGTGGAACTGAATATACTGGGCTTAAACCTAATAAGAGGAACCACCATGAAAACAATCATCAAATCAGTATTGGTAATAAGCATCTTGGCTGCAGGTTCGGCTCAGGCATTTGAACTCACGAGTAATGATATTCAAGAAGGTCATCCTATGGCGAAGACGTTTGAATACTCTAGCTGGGGTTGTGATGGCGACAACTTATCACCTCAGTTGATGTGGAAAGACGCGCCAGCAGGCACCAAAAGCTTTGCGATTACAGCCTACGACCCGGATGCACCAACCGAAAGCGGTTTCTGGCATTGGGTGGCGTTTGATATCCCAACAAGTGTGAATGAGCTTCCACGTGCGGCTGATATTTCAAAGCTAGGCGGTAAGGAAGGTCGCATCGACTACGGAACAGTTGGTTTTGGTGGCGCTTGTCCTCCAGAAAAAGATGGTATGCACCGTTACCAATTCACCGTTTGGGCATTACCAACGGACAAACTCAACTTAGACGAAAACACACCGTCTGCTGTGGTCGGTTTTACGCTGAACAGCATGGCGTTAGAAAAAGCGAGATTAACCACGACTTATACTCGCTAGTTGATTAATAGAGTAATAAGCAATTTTAGCTACAAAAAATACAGCTACAAGAAATCCAACCAAACAAGGGGATGAGATGAATCATCAATATCAAGTGACAGTCTTTCGCGCCGAGCAATTACAGAAGCTGCGTAATGTGAGGATTCTATCCCCTAGTATTATTCAAATAATCACAGGCAGTAAGCGCCTGTTTTGGAAAGAGTCAGTAGCCGAACTCACACACTCAGAGCTGTTGTTGTGTGAAGCATCGGCATCATTGAGTTTTGAGAACATGCCTCATAAAGGACGTTTCCTTTCGCGTGTGTTCAGTTTTCAATTTCAGCCAACTCAAGCAATGCTCGATTTAAGTGAACAGCGAGCTGGTGACTTGAAATTGCCGACCATAGAAGCTGACCGGAGTTTGCAAGATTCGTTGAACGCGTTGTTTACGTTTGATCGCCAAACCATGAGTGCAGCAACCCAACAATTTTGGCTGCAAGGCTTGTATCAGCAATTGGCGGAGAAGGGCGTATTACATCGACTGTTTATTAGCTCAAACGTTTCGTTTAGCCAAAAGCTAAGCCACTATCTTTCCCACTCTCCAGACGAGAAACACCCGTTAGAGTCGGTAGCAGAACGTTTTGCGATGAGTCGTACTACGTTGATTCGCAAACTTAAGCTTGAAGGTATGCAATATCGTGAGGTGTTAGCGGAAGTCCGCTTAAGTCACGCACTGTATCTGATGCAGAATGGCCAACAGAATGTAGCGATGCTGGCTCAGTCTTGTGGTTACCAATCTGAAGGGCGTTTTAGTCAACGTTTTAAAGGTAAGTTTGGTTTATCGCCGAGTGAATACATTAAGACAGTTGCGAGTGATAGAGTCGCAACGCCTTAATCATTCTTCTATTGTTTTATAATTCTTCTACTGATTAAACGCTGACCTTTGTATCTCTTGCAGCAAGTGCGGCAAAAATCGTGCATGCGAAGGCAACGCCAGCGATCAATAGAATCGGAACACTCCAAGATCCCGTTTGTGAATGGAGTTTACCCACCAAAGTCGGGCCAGTCGCCGCTAGGGCATAACCAATGCCTTGAGCCATACCAGACAACGAAGCCGCTTGGCTGCTGTTTGATGTACGCAAGCCAACAAAAGAGAGCGCGATAATAAACGTAGAGCAGTTGGCTAAACCAAAGAGTCCGACCCAAAATATCGCAAAGTCTGGTAAGTACAACAGGCCAATCAATCCAATAAACACACTCGAAGTACACAAGGTAATCAGCCATCGTTGATTATTGCTCTTACCTAAGAACGGCAATAACAGTAGCCCTGGAACCATGGTTGAAAACTGCAGGAATCCATAAATGTAACCCGCATCGATCTCGCTGTAGCCAAGATCGTTCAAAATCTGTGGTAACCAACCCGCCAACGAGTAAAAGGTAAATGAGTTAAGCCCAAGAGCCAACGTTACTTGCCAAGCGATACCACTCTTGATCATCTTTTTCATCGGTACTGGATTTTCTTCGTTCTGCTTAGTGCTTTTAGAAGAAGAACGCTTGGTGATCTTAGGGAGCCAAATCATCAAGGCCAATAGTGGAAATACAAGGTTCATCAACAGCGCTAGTTGCCAGCCCGTCAACGTGAACAAGGTCAGTTCTGAAAATGGAACCATCAAACTAGAGCCTAATGTCGAACCTATCCCCATCGTAAAGATATACAAAGAGGTCACCGTCGCGATGCGTGTCGGGAAGCTAATTTTGACCACTACAGGAAGCAACACGTTACCAATCGCGATACCAAGCCCGATCATCACGGTGCCGATGTATAAAGTCGGAATTGCTCCAAAAGAACGCAGCGTGATACCAGTGGTAATCAAGACCAAAGCCAACAATAAACTAGGTTCAAGCCCAATTCGCTGAGATATTTTGGTCACTAGCGGCGAGAACAGTGCGAACGTTAACAGTGGTAAAGCCGTTAAGAACCCAGCAGCAGAAGAGTTAAGGCTGAGCCCTTCCATAACCTGAGAAAGCACCGGAGCCAAGCTCGTAAACGGCCCACGAAGGTTAAGTGATAGGAATAGAATCCCTAACATGATGAAAATGCTGTTACGAAGTGAGGCGCTCATAGGTTGTTCTACTGTTTGCTTATGAGAAGACAGGCTAGCCTACAGGTCATTGAATGATTACACAAATACCGTTTAAATATGTTTACTAATGATTGAACCAGCGTCGCGCACGCTTTACTAAAGAAGGTAAGCCATGACTGAATTGAACCCAAAAAGTGAACTAAATATAGATCAGCTCACTAGCGACTTCCCATTGTTACAACAACTGATAGCACTTGAAGAGGTGAGTTGGTTTAACCCAAACATCACAACGCTAGAGCAGGGTTTACCTTATGTGGGTTTGGGCGATAAAGACATTCACGATGCAAGCCTGCGATTACAAAGGTTTGCGCCTTATCTGGCAAAGGCTTTCCCTGAAACTCAAATCACTAATGGCATTATTGAGTCTGAGCTTATTGATATCCCAGTGATGAAATCAGGATTGGAAGCGCATTATCATTTACCGATTAAAGGCCGCTTGATGATGAAAAAAGACAGCCACTTACCGATCTCTGGTTCGATCAAAGCGCGTGGCGGCATTTATGAAGTATTAACCCACGCCGAGAAGTTAGCGTTTGAAGCTGGATTACTGAGCGAGAGCGATGATTACAGCAAACTGCTAGAGTCAGAGTTTCGCGAGTTTTTCCAACAATACAGTATTGCCGTAGGTTCGACAGGCAACCTAGGCATGTCCATCGGTATTATGAGTGCCAAGCTTGGCTTTACGGTATCGGTTCACATGTCTGCTGATGCGAGAGCATGGAAGAAGAACAAACTGCGTGAGCATGGTGTCAATGTGGTCGAGTACGAACAAGATTACGGTGTAGCGGTAGTGCAAGGTCGTAAAGAAGCAGAGCAAGACCCGCGTTGTTTCTTCATTGATGATGAAAACTCTCAAACCTTGTTCCTCGGTTATTCGGTGGCCGGAGAAAGGCTCAAACAACAATTCGAACAACAACAGATTGTCGTCGACAAAGAACACCCGTTGTTCGTTTACTTACCATGTGGTGTTGGCGGCGGCCCCGGTGGTGTGGCATTTGGTTTAAAGATGGCTTTTGGTGATGATGTTCACTGTATTTTTGCTGAACCAACTCATTCGCCTTGTATGCTGTTGGGCGTTCACACTGGTTTGCATGACGAAATTGCAGTGCAAGATCTGGGTATTGATAACCTAACTGCCGCAGACGGACTTGCAGTCGGCCGTGCGTCTGGTTTTGTTGGCCGGGCAATGGAACGTTTATTAGATGGCTATTATACATTGACCGACGAACGCATGTATCAACTGTTGAGTGAATTGAATCAAGCCGAAGGTATTCGGTTAGAGCCTTCAGCATTGGCTGGTATGCCGGGCGCAGTGCATGTCGAACACAACCGAGAATATCTGGAGAGGTTAGGCATAACTGAATCTACCTTAAATAACGCGACTCATCTTGTTTGGGCGACAGGCGGCGGCATGGTGCCAGAGCAAGAAATGGCCGCGTATTTAGCTAAGTCTTCGGTGTAAATCGGGTAGAAAGGCAGGCGCTAACTGATGGCTTTCGAGTTTAAATGAAACAATAACTTGCGCAGATCGTTATCCCAAACACATATTTTATAAATTAGGCTTCATAGGTGTTCTAATTATCAGTTAGGTTGAGTGGCATTCAACTTGATAGGGATAGAGCAATGCAAGCACAACAGCCAAATACACCAGAAAAACTCTTACAACGTTTAGATGCGATTGGGGAATCTTTGAAAGCTTCTGGTAAGGCACATGCCTTGTTGGGGCTCGGTTCTGTCGGC
This sequence comes from Vibrio pomeroyi, assembly GCA_041879425.1. Lineage (NCBI taxonomy): Bacteria > Pseudomonadati > Pseudomonadota > Gammaproteobacteria > Vibrionales > Vibrionaceae > Vibrio > Vibrio pomeroyi. Next base: position 96,896 of record CP090855.1, read on the forward strand.
ATTGAAACGGAACGATTGGACCAACATTCAGACGTGGATTTTTTCGCGATAGTGCAAACGGGGCACAAGCAGTATTTCTTAGACAGCTTGCATTGGTTGTCTGATATCAACCCTATCGACTACGCGGTAAGAAATACGGTCGATGGTTATAAAGTACTTTATGCCGATGGGATATTCTGTGAGTTTGCCGTATTCGAACCTCATGAATTAGCGCATATTCCGTTTGCTGAAGGGCGAATCGTTTGGCAGGAAGCCGACTTTGATACTCAGTGCTGTGTTCCACCAGAAAAAGGTGTCGCTGAAACGAATTCTCAAGAATGGATCATCGGTGAAGCACTAACCAATCTTTATGTGGGTATGTCTCGCTATAACCGAGGTGAAAAGCTTTCTGGGAGTCGTTTTGTTCAATCTTACGCGCTTGATCGTTTGATCGATCTTGTGGATCAAACTGAAAGCCCACAACCTGAATTTGTCGATGAGTTTATGTCTGACAGAAGGCTAGAAGCGCGCTTCCCTAAGTTTGCTCAGCTACTGCCAACCTTTACTCAAGGTTACGAACGCACGGCGGAATCGGCGCTGGCACAGCTTGAATTTTTGAATGCTCGCTTTAACGTCAACCAAGCTATGCGCTCTAGAATTATCGATTTATGTAATTAATACATTTACTTACGATATCCACCTTCAATGGTTTTTGTTTTAAAACGCATCGAAAACTGGTTTCGGTACGTTAGTTTTATTGTCTACCAATAAAAGGGTTGTCGCTAACCCTTATTATTGGTAGGTTTTAATAATGAAATTTACTTCCGTTTCAACTTCAATCTTCTTTTGGTGGTGCTCTATCTAGAGCAGCACGGAATACTCACATTCTTTAGCTGCTGGAAGGTAGTTAAGAATGTCACCAAGAATGTCGTCTCTTTTTATCTCCAGTAGCTTTTATTACTTGGAGATACCCCATGAAAACACCTCAAAACACGAACAAACCAGAAATCATTCTGACTGGAGACCGAGCGACCGGTCCTTTACATCTGGGTCACTATGTCGGTTCACTTCAGCAGCGCACTTCGTTGCAACATATTCACGACCAAACGATATTGGTTGCCGACATGCAGGGCCTTACCGACAATGCACATAACCCTGCCAAGGTTTCGTCTAACATTCTTAATGTGGTGGCGGATTATCTAGCGGTAGGCATCGATCCAACAAAAACCACAATCTGCCTTCAATCACAATTGCCAGCACTGGCTGAACTAACCATGTTCTACAGCAACCTTGTGTCTATTGCTCGTTTGGAACGAAACCCGACCGTTAAAAGTGAGATTCAAAACAAGGAGTTTGGTCGTTCAATTCCGGCTGGCTTTCTGACTTATCCGATTTCACAGGCGGCTGATATCACAGCGTTTAACGCGACCTTGATTCCTGTGGGTGACGACCAATTGCCAATGCTAGAACAGACCAACGAGATAGTGAGAAAGGTTAACTCACTCGCGGGCAAGCCAATTTTAAATGAGTGTAAACCCTTGCTGAGCAATGCCTCTCGTCTTCCGAGCACCGACGGCAAAAGTAAGATGTCTAAATCAATGGGCAACGCTATCAACTTAGGTGCTACCGAAAAAGAGATTCGTGCCGCAGTGAAATCCATGTATACCGACCCAAATCATCTACGAATCGAAGATCCTGGCCAAGTAGAAGGGAACATCGTATTTACCTATCTTGATGCTTTTCATACTGACGCTTACTACGTCAATGAACTAAAAGATCACTACCGCAGAGGCGGGTTAGGGGATGGCCAAACTAAAAAGGTACTGGAAGAGTGTCTACAAGAGATGATTCGCCCGATAAGAGCACGCAGAGCCGAACTGTTGGATGACAAAGCGCAACTCATTGATATCTTACGCCAAGGCACGCAGCTATCGAGAGAAAGAACCGAAACCGTGTTGTTTGATGTTAAAGAACTATTCGGTCTGAACATCTTGTAAGCCTTCCGATTAAAGTAAAATGGGAGCGCAGTCTGTGCTCCCTTTATTCGTTCAAAGTGAGAGGTGAAGATGTATGCTGATCTTGTGTTAGCACGTTGGACATTAGAGTATGTGGCTAAGGCTAAGGCTAATTCGACATTCAGCAGGCAATATTCAGTAACGACGACACAAGGATGATTAATTTGGAAATCAGTCATTTAGATCACTTGGTACTAACCGTTAAAGATATAGAGGTAACGGTAGATTTCTATCAGCGTTTATTAGGTATGAAGCCTATCCAATTCGGAGAAGGTCGCGTGGCGTTGTCATTTGGTAATCAAAAGTTAAACCTTCACCAGTTAGGTAATGAGTTCGAACCAAAAGCAAAGCGCGTGCAAGCGGGCAGTGCTGACCTTTGTTTTATTACCAATACACCCATGGCTGAGGTAATCGAACATATCAAAGCGAACGAAATAGAGATAGAAGAGGGGCCTGTGCCGCGAACAGGTGCGAAGGGAAAAATAGTCTCTGTTTATATTCGAGATCCTGATGGTAATCTGATTGAGGTCTCGAATTATTAGGCTTAAGCGCTAAACCCGTACGCTTTTGTTTACTCTTTTAAAACTCGGCTTTTCACGTTTACTCCGCTTATTACTGGATGTCATCAGCCAAATAAAATACAATCGAACAATGTTTTATTAATTCGTGATTTATCATTATGATGAGAAACTTACTCGCATTCATCGTTAGCCTGTTCTTCTTAACAGCTTGTTCTTCAACGAGTAATCATCAGCTAGACGACAAGACATTGAGCAACGAAGACGCTCTGTCGAAAAGTGTCGAGAAGGATACGAACTTAAACGTAGTTTTGGACGCTAGTGACGAGACCAATGAGGCCTTAGTTCAAGGTACTAGTGCAAAGGTTAAAGCAGAAGCAGAAACTGTTTCAGAAGCGGTCGAAGAGTCTGAAGAGCACTCATCTCAAGTAACAGCGAAACAAGATGAAGTTGAGACCGACAATGAGAAAGGGCTGGGAAGTTATCTATTGCTCAACAACGAGCCGACTAAGAAAGTCATCAAATCGCTCGAGGGAGTCACAGACACCTTGAACGTTCTGACCTTCGGAATATTTGCCACAGGCCACGGTTAATCGAATAGCTCTTACTGAGTACATCCAATCATCGAGAAGGCGAGCCATATGGTTCGCCTTTTTATTTCAGATGCTTATCCATCGATATATTTTAATTCATATCCAACCAGATCGTTGGTTTGCGTCAAGAGACAGTCAATAAAGAAGGTATTTGTTTGTTCTGGAATGGACACGCCGTATTTACGCTGTTCGACTTGTTATATGCATCGAGTGTTTTAATACTCCTCCCAAAGTAAGCAACGAAATCTAATCTTACAAAGACAGTGTCTGATATTCACTCGTGAGCATAGTAGTATGTTTGGCGTGAAATCCGTTATTTAGGTTTAGATATCAATATTCTAGGGAAGAGATATGAAGAATAAGAGTGTATTTTTAAGTGTCGCGATGGTTATGTTGGCGGCTCAAGCAAACGCTTCTGACGCGAGCCATGAGTCGGTAGCAGACAGTGTCATCACCGAACAAAGAGCGAACCTCTCTGAAAACACGCAAGGAAAAGGTTTTGGCCCACAAGCGCCTCGCGATTTAGGTTCAGCTGAAGGAACAAACGCTCGATTGTTTTCGGATGCGCCAGATTCAACAGCCATGAACCTATGTAATATCCACTTCCATAAGAACGCAGAACACAAAGGTGGCGAATTTACCCAATACGCCGGCAACGGTGATGGAAAGGGCTTCCAAAGCGGCTTTAAATACACAGGTAAGTTGAGTGATGCAGAGCTTAAACCATTTGAGGGTGAGGTTTGTCCAAGCGATCATGGCTCTTTGCATTCGGGCGACACCATAGAAGTGCATTACGTATACTCAACGGCACAAGTAGAACCGGGTGAAACGCTTGGTGCTTGTTTCAACGATGCGATTACCAATCCGCAACTGCGTGTTGAGACCCAAGTCTACGTATTAGTGAATGACGACAAAGCACTCGACTTCGAAGCATTGGCTAGGCACTCAAAAGTGAATGGTTTGCACCAAGCAACCAACATTCCACAAAACACTGGCTCAGCGATTCAATACGCCGGTTCTACAACAGGTCCAGGTTATAACGAGCAAGGTTCACCTTTCCAAGTAACATGGAGCGTTCGTCCACAAGTAGCGAAAGTAAACATTGCGACGGTTGGCAGCTGGTGTGAAGGCAATGACTTCAACGAAGATCACGCGCATGGAGTGAGAAACATAGTTGTAAACCCAGAGTTGTTGTCACCAATAGCGAACTAATCTTGTCACGTTGATTTGTAATCAATATTTTTCAAAGGCGAGCCACTAGGTTTGCCTTTTTATGTCTTAACGAAAAATACCTTGGTTCTTGCTTACTAGACATGCTTACTGGGTAAATTACGTGTGACACTTATTCAAAACATGCGCAGCGCGAATCGTTGTTAGTCAAAAACGTTCTTTACCAGAATCAAGGCTGCATGGTACGTTCTGGATCAATCATGCTGACTTATAAGTAAGGACAAGCCGATGTCATTGGAAGGTGCAGTTACATTCTTTATTGCCATGTTTATATTTGGTATCACTCCAGGACCTGGAGTCTTTGCCATTTTAGCTCGTGGCATGGTTCAGGGATGGCGAAAATGCATCACTCTTTCGTTAGGAATGATATGCAGTGATCTTATTTATCTTACGCTTGCCTGTTTTGGTCTCGCGACGATTGCTGAGAATTGGTCGTTTTCTTTCGAGGTGATTCGCTACGTTGGTGCCGCTTATTTGATTTACTTAGGCTACAAGATGTTTAAGAGCCTACCTGAAGTGCAAGGTTCAGCGGAGCTCGCGGCCAAGCAAAGTCAGAAATCAGAACTCGCCAGTTTTGCGCAAGGGTTTTTAATTTCGGCATCAAATCCCAAAGTAATTTTGTTCTATATTTCGTTCTTGCCAACTTTCGTTGATCTAACGGTTTTGCGTTCACAAGATATCGTCTTGGTTTCTGTTTTAGCATCTGTTGCTCTGATGTCCGGTTTAATGCTAATTGCAATGGGGGCGGGCAGAATGGCAAGTTTACTTAAAACGCCACGCGCACATAAAAGATTAAACCAAAGTGCTGGTGGGATAATGATTGCGGCTGGCTCATATTTGGCGATAAATCGATAGATATGGTTTGTTAAGCTTGATTCTTTAAGCACGACTCATTAAACAAAAAGGCGAACCGATGGGTTCGCCTTTTTCGTATAGATTTACGCTTTGTTAGTAAAGTTAAGCGTCTACAAAAATCACTTCACCAGTAAGGAAGCCGTCGACCGAGCGCTCGAATGCCTTGCCGACTAATTTGCTTGGTACGGGTTCAAAACCTGGCATCATTTCACCATACACATCCCACGCTTCAGCGAGCACGGTAGGGTTGATGACATTGATGCGGGTGTTTCTTGGCATCTCATAAGCGACACATTTTACGAAAGTATCAATCGCGCCGCTGGTGGTTGCGTCTGCAATCGCGTAAGGGATTGGCTTCACATTCAAAATGCCGCTAATCAGCGTAAACGAACCACCATCAGCGATGTATTTTTGGCCGATGCGAACAAGATTAATTTGTCCCATCATTTTGCTCGTTACCGTGGTCATCCACTGTTCTTCTGTCATATTTGCAAAGGTGTTGTATTCACAAAGGCCGACTGTGTTCACAACCGCATCAAAGTGCCCGACGTTCTTGTAAAGTGCTTCAATCGATTGTGGATCGGTGATATCAACAAGATGGTCGACATCGCCAGAGCGACCCGCTGTGATTACCTTGTGATTGCCTAAGCCCATTAGTGCTGCTTGACCCATCTTGCCACGTGCGCCGATTAGAATGATTGTTTTCATGTTGTTCTCCGATCTGTATGTGTTTCGTTTCGATGGAAGAACTTTAACTAAATGACTAAACAAGTAGAAACAAAGCTTATTTGTGAGTGTTACTGGTTTTTATTGTGTAGTGTTACACTCATATAGAATCCAATTTCATGGAAGTAGGTGAGTGTGAGCAAATTAGATCGATTAGACATAAAGCAACTTAGGGTTTTTCAAGCGTTAATACGTGAAGAGAACGCGTCTAAAGCTGCCAATCAACTAGGGATGACTCAGCAAGCCGTCAGTGAGCATTTAAAGAAACTGCGTGAAGTGTTCGACGATAGGTTGTTTGTGAGGAAGACCAATGGCTTTGTTCCAACGACATTTGCTCAAGAACTTTCTGTTGGTGTAGATCGTCTGCTTATCGATTTCAACTTACTGTTATCAAAGACTAACTTTGTGCCAGAGAAAGCAAAAGGGACGTTTGTGGTTGCGGCTACAGATTATGCCCAGCAGATTATTTTACCGAGTTTGATTGCAAAGCTTAGGGAGCAAGCTCCGGAACTAAAGCTCATTGTACGTGACTTCGAAATCGATAACCTACACGAGTTAATGGAAAGCGGTAAGGTCAATTTAGCTATCGCATTCCCTGATTACATTCCAGACAGCTATAAGGTCATTAAGTTGTTTGAAGAGCACCATGTTTGCGTCACTTCACCTCATTCCTCTATCGCACACACAAACCCTTCGTTAGAGGAGGTGGCGAGTTACCCCACGATCATCGTTTCACCATCTCGCTCAAACTTTAAAGGTTCGATTGACGAATGGTTTGGGAAATTCGGTTTAAAGCGCAATGTCGTGGTTTCCGCTCCGTGCTTCTCTATCGTACCCATGTATCTAAACACTACTGACTCGATTGCCTTCCTACCATCGAGAGCGATAGAAGGGCTGAATCTAATTACTCTTCCAATGGAACAATCACCAGAGAGTTTCGATGTGATAGCCGCATGGCACCCAAGATACAACGATGATCCGCTACAAAAATGGGTCACATCTTTATTAGAAATCGATTAGTGGGAAGAGTGTCTTTGCATCGCAACGCATCAAGGAAGGCTCTTATTGGGCTGTCTATGTGATTTGATTATGTTGTTCCTACCTGAACTGACGCTACATTAACGGGTGTTTTTGCACTTATTTATTAAGCGATATTTCTTCCCTTTAACTTGATATCCAACTACTTGATTTCCAATTAATTGACTTTTTTGAATGATTTTTCGTGTTGCACAAATGTGATCAGCATATATTTTTTATATTCTTCAGCTAAAGTTATCGGGCTTTTAACAGATAAAGGAATAGTGGTGAGCTTGAACACGAGAGAAAACGTGCGAGCTTTGGTTTCATTTTTTGAAACCTTTAGAGAAATTTTAACAAACTTGCGTCGAGACAACCGAAATGAAGAAAACAATCCTATTTGCCGTTTTTATAATGTTTGGCATTGCCGTCGCTGCGAGTATGGCGTCAACTTATTTCATCTCAAGCGAAAAAATTGATGAGATAATATTGAACAAATCTCAAGTTCAAGCTGAGTTCTTGGCTGGGAACGCTGGGTATATCTTAGAGAATTCGGACAACCCAGTTCAAGATTTACAAAAGCTGGTGGGTGAACTGAAACAGCGATCTGATGTGACTTATGCCATTGTTATTGATAGCAACGTAAGTGCTATCGCACACAGCGATAAAAATAAGCTCAATAAAGTTTATGAAGATAGTTATACCGTTGAAGGTGCAACCAAAGGCGTACAACAGTATTCGAAGTGGTACGCAGATGTTCAACAAGTGTGGGTGTTTGACATCATGGCACCTATCTACGTCAACGGTGAGCTGTACGGTACTTTTGATATCGGTATCCCTATCACAGAGGTTAGCCAAGCAACGAATGGCATTATTAGCTATCAGCTCGCTTCGATGGTTTTCATTTTTGTTGTTTGTCTCGTTCTTCTATCGTTTCTTCTGAACAAACTGATGCAGCCTCTCTTGGTACTAAAAAACACACTACGAGATATTTCTGAAGGTGATGGCGATCTATCAGTACGTCTGCCGATCAAAGGGAATGATGAAGTTGCTCAAATCTCAACGGCTTTCAATGTGTTTGTTGGTAAGGTCCACGAGATAATTACCCAAACGGTGAATACGGGTGTTGAATTAAATAGCACCGCTATTGGTCTTCGTGAGCAATCGCAGCAAGCATTGCAAAGAGGACAAGAACAGAACGAACAAACTATGTTGGTCGTGACGTCTATGAATGAAATGATTGCCACGGTCAATGAAATTGCATCTAGCGCGGCCAGTGCGGCCAGTGCGGCAAATATGGCTGCGAGTGAAACTCAAGAAGGTCATAAGACAATCGAAAAAACGTCGACTTCAATTTTGAATCTTGAAGCAGAGATGAATAGTGCTTCTGACATCATCGTGAGCCTTGCTGATAATACACAGTCCATCGGTACGATTCTTGACGTTATTCGAGGTATCTCTGAGCAAACAAACTTGCTTGCACTAAACGCTGCAATTGAAGCTGCGCGTGCTGGTGAGGCTGGCCGAGGCTTCGCTGTCGTTGCTGATGAAGTTCGTAATCTTGCGACAAAAACTGCGCAGTCTACCGATGAAATTGACAACATGATCAACCAACTTCAAACCGAAGCTAAGAACGCTGTTAGCTCGATGAGTAATAGTAAGAGCTTAATTGAAGACGGTACGACTGAAACAGAAATGGCTCGCCAAGCTTTGGAGAAAATTTCTACACAAGTTTTGGCCATTCTCGATATTAACACTCAAGTTGCCACAGCAACTGAGCAGCAATCAGCGGTGGCGAATGAAATTAATATGAACATGGATACGGTTAATAGCTCAGTCAAAAACGGTTTGAGCGCAAGTGAGAAGTTAGAGCAATCAAGCCAGCAGCTGGCAGAGTTGTCACAAGTTCTCGATCGTTATGTTGGTTCATTTAAAATCTAGACTTCCCAACATACCTCTTTAAGAGATGTGTGAGTCTCCAGTTATTGAATAGCGCTTATGTCATACATGAGCGCTATTTTTTTGCGATATGCAGACGCAGATACTCCGATAGAGCGCAACAGAAATGAAGAATGTACCTGCAGTGTAATATCGTGACAATTTAGCTCATTCAAAACAACGCGATCAAATAAGACAGCGACAACAAGGCGTTAATTTTCATCCTCTCATGCGCAAGGTCTAAAAATCGACTAAACAACAACTCTGACGCGACACATAAGGTGTCCCGCATCTCATCACGATGTATAGTTATTGATAATTCATTCAGTAATTGTATCTGTAGTTGTCAGTTGATGTGGGTGTTATGAAGAAAAACGGATTTACTTTAATGGAATTAATCATTGTGATCGTGATACTTGGAGTATTGGCCGTTACAACAGCCCCGAGGTTCCTCAATATTCAAGAGTCAGCGAGAGAAGCAGTACTTGAAGGTGTTGCGGGTGCGATGGAAGGCGTGATCACGCAGGTGACTTCTAAAGCTATTATCGCAGGGCTTGATCCTGACGCATCAAATCCAGGTGATCAGAGTAACTATGTAATCGATTTTGGTATCGGTAGCGTTGAGGTCGATTGGGGAACGCTTTGTCCTGAGAGCCGAGGGGAGTCAGGTGACCAATTAGATATGATTGATTTCCTTACTTTGTCAGAAGACGATAGCTTAACTTCTGATTTCGGTAACCGACATACTGTAGTTGGGTATGATTACAATTTTACCCAAGCTGAATTAGATAGCACGAACATAACGGATGCGGATCTAGAGACGCGCCAAGGTTGCTTTGTGCTTTATGACTCTTTTGGCCGAACAAATGGCAGCCAGTGTCCTGCTGAAGGATGTGAGTGTACAGTTCGTATTGTGAACAACAATTGTTAAACCGAACCCTTTAACTGATTTTTAGACTTCGAATAAAAAGCGCGTTATTACCGATTGGTAGTAACGCGCTTTTTTGTATTAGCTTATTGGTCTATTTTAGTTTGCTAACGCAGCATCTGCTGGTGGCAAGTCACGCTTCTTAATCACGTAACGTAAGCGAAGTAGCATAAGAGCTGCTGACACACTCAAGCCCGTCAGAATACCAATCCAAAAGCCTTCTTCACCCATTGCAGGAACAATGTGGTCTGTTAAGCCCAATACCATGCCCAATGGCAGTGCTAAGCCCCAGTATGAAGCGATGGCTAAGATCATCGGGATCTTAGTGTCTTTATAGCCACGCAGTGCGCCGTTAGCAGACGTTTGCAGTGCATCACTGAATTGGTACATAGCGGTAAAGGTCAACAATACTGCTGCTGTCGCGCTTATCGCTGGGTCAGTGGTGTAAAGTCTAATAATCCACTCTGGGAACAGAAGGAACATCGCTACTGAAAGCAATGAAATCAACGCTGCAACCAAGATACCGACTTTACTGCGTTCAATCGCGCCAAGTTCATCTTTTTCACCCAAAGCGTGCCCAACACGAATCGTAATACCAAATGAGATACTCATCGGAATCACGTAAGTTAGGCTCGATATGTTAAGTGCAATTTGTGCGGCTGCCACGTTCTCTGCACCAATACGGCCAATCATCAGTGCGATTACCGCAAAGATGCTGCCACATACCGCGATGTTCATGCCGATAGGTAAACCTAACCTTAGAAGGTGAAGCATCTCTCTTGCTTTTGGTTTAGCGTCTGTAAAGCTGATGATGGTTTTGTAGTGGTGATGACCTTTAATGTAGGAATAGAGCATTCCCGACATTAGCCAATACACCAAGCTTGTCGCCCAGCCACAACCCACAGCGCCCATTTCAGGGAAACCAAACTTACCGTAAATAAGCACGTAGTTGACTGGAATATTAATCAGCAAACCAATGACCGAAATGATCATAGGTACTTTGGTGTTGTTCATCCCTTCACAGAAGCCGTTCAAGGTGTAGAACAGGGCAATCCCCGGCACACCAAAGGCTAGAGCAAACGCATAGTCACTGCCAATTGGAATGATCTCAGCGGCTACGCCAATCCATTCTAAGATCGGTTTCGCACTCACCAAATAAGCGATGAGGAGCACGCTAGCAATTAATGCCAACCAAACCATCTGGAAGAACTCGACAGAGATGCTCTGGAAGTCACGTGCGCCGCGGTGGTACGCGACAACAGGCGTTAACGCCATGATCACGCCACGTAGCAAAAGCAACACTGGAATCCAAAGGCTGGTGCCAAGTGCAATAGCGGCGAGATCGGCAGGGCTTACTTGGCCAGCCATTGTCGTATCGACAAATCCCATCGCTTGGGTCGCTATTTGAGTCAAAATGATTGGAACCGAAAGATGCATAAGCGCACCCGATTCACGAGTAAAAGGACGAAATTTCGTTAGCATGGAAGTTCACAACACCAATATAAATACACGAATGATGGCAGGATGGCCGGTGTGCATTTTAGGATGTGCCCCGTTGGGCGGGCGACAATATAAACACCTTACCGTATAGGGTCAAGCTTTGGATTTATAGAGTTTCACTTGTTCCGAGGTACGGATAGGTTCTGATCGTTACAACACGGGTTTAACGCGCGTAAGTTCATGATTTCGTGAGAATCATGCGAGGTAGTTAAATTTAACATTTGCTACGCTAATCACTAAGGTTTAGGTATGGGGTTATTGTTATGGGAAGATAAAGGGATGTACACTTAATGGCATAAGTAACTAGGTCAAAACATTCATGTAATCATGGGATTTTTGAGTCTATTAGTATGTCGGCTTTCACTTTGGATTATTAAATAATCATGGTACAAAACTATAAGGTAATTGACAGCACAAACGGTCGTACAAAAGGCTATTTAAAGGAAGTTTGTTTTAGAAATGAAGAATTAAAGCAAAAAGTTGGTCTGTGGAAATGGGCTGTTTTAACGCTCATCGAGATGATCGTCGGTGCAGAGCTTTTAGAAAGTTTAGTTACTACTGGGTCTGTTCTTCCATATAGAAACTTGAAAAAAGGAGATAGTGAAGAGTATGGAAATGAATTACACCTCGCTTTGCATATTCCTGCTGGCTTAGTAACTAATTTATTAAGAAAGCAAGTAATTGAGCTTTTATACTATAAATATTGTCTACATTATTTAATCTTAGAGCCTGTTGGTGAGTGTGATGTAAACAGTGAATCCAAAACCATAGACTGCTCTAGAACTAGATTTAGGGCTAGGAAAAATGTCTTCTATCAATTCATAGCGTTGAGAAGAGTTTATGAACTATTTTGGCTTATTTTTAATATAGCGATCGATTTACTAGTTTATCTAGCAACAACAGATATCAAACTCGTATTATTATCAGCACTTACTGTAGAAGCTATGAGAAGGCTATTACGTGTGTGAGAGTTATTTAAATTCGTTAAAAAATATAATTAGTACGCTTTTTTCCTAGCGTGATAGCTAGAAAATTGTCCGTTTAAGTGCTCGCTAGGATATTTGCAAATTATGGAGGCGTTGTGGAAAGTCGGATTCCGTTACCAACAGATAATATTTATAAATTTTATGCGTTATTTGGCTTGCTATTAGTCATTTTTGCATCTGGTGCATTATTGTTCGTTAATCAGTCATCGAATAATCTAATATATGAGCTTACCGTCGATCACCGAAAGTTGAGTAACACTCCAGAACAAGCACGCTCTTTAGAAGAAGAAGCTCGACTTCAAATTATCGAAAGTAAGCTACAAGTATCTAGTAGCAATAAAAACTTCTTCATCGCATGCATTAGTGTGATTATAACAATTGGTAGTTTAATGGTCGGTTATGGATTTAGAACTTGGCATACGGTTATACAACCCTTGCAAGATGAAATAACTCGACTCAATATTAAGAAACTTAAACAAGAGGTTGGTGAGGAATAATCAGTAGGGAGATCCACACCAGTAATACCTTTTTAAAATTTTTATATACGATAGTTTCTTGCTGTAAACTCTGAGCAAGGTTTACTGCCACAAAGCCAGCAGAAACACTAAAAGCCCAATCCCCAACGTTACCTTCAGAAGCAAGCCAAGAGGGGCTCCACCTTTTGGCGCTTTATTGCAACATCCCATAATTGTTTCCTCATTCATCGTTGGATTCATTTCACCTTAAACCTTTCCCTTACGGTAAGGTCAATGCATTTGTTAGCCTCAGATTTCAGAAAACAAAAAGGCGAACCGTTTGGTTCGCCTTTGTTATGTTTTGCTGCTTTGCGCCGCTACGAGTTAGTCTTCGTAGTTGTCGATGCTTGGGCAAGAACAGATTAGGTTACGGTCGCCGTATACGTTGTCTACACGGTTAACAGTAGGCCAGTACTTCGAATTCTTCGTTGCTTTCGATGGGAAACAACCAAGTTCACGAGAGTAAGGGCGATCCCATTCTGCGCCAGCTAGGTCAACTTGTGTGTGCGGTGCGTTCACTAGAGGGTTGTTGTCTAGTGGCCATTCACCGTTTTTCACTGCTGCCATTTCGTGGCGGATTGCGATCATCGCTTCACAGAAACGGTCTAGCTCTTCTAAATCTTCTGATTCAGTTGGCTCTACCATTAGTGTGCCAGCAACTGGGAAAGACATAGTTGGTGCGTGGAAACCGAAGTCCATTAGACGCTTAGCAATATCTTCTTCGCTGATGCCTGTGTCTTCTTTAAGCGGGCGAATATCGATAATACATTCGTGCGCTACGCGGCCGTTAGTGCCACGGTAAAGAACAGGGTAGTGAGGACGTAGTTTTTCCATCACGTAGTTCGCGTTTAGAATCGCTACTTTCGTTGCGTCTGTTAGGCCAGGTTCGCCCATCATTGCGATGTAAGCCCAAGAGATAGGTAGGATTGAAGCACTACCTAGATCTGCAGCTGATACCGCGTAGTCAGAACCTTGTACACCGTTTTCGATGTGACCTGGTAGGAAAGGTGCTAGGTGCGATTTAACACCGATAGGACCCATACCTGGACCGCCACCACCGTGTGGGATACAGAATGTTTTGTGGAGGTTCAAGTGAGATACGTCTGAACCGATGAAGCCAGGTGAAGTTAGACCTACTTGAGCGTTCATGTTCGCGCCGTCTAGGTAAACCTGACCGCCCGCTGCGTGTACTTGTTCACACACTTCTTTCACTTGTTCTTCGTATACGCCGTGCGTAGAAGGGTAAGTGATCATGATGCTTGATAGGTTTTCTTTGTGCTTCTCGATTTTCACTGCTAGGTCAGTCATGTCGATGTTGCCATCTTCATCACATTTAACAACCACTACCTTCATTGAAACCATTGATGCTGTTGCAGGGTTAGTACCGTGCGCAGAGCTTGGAATCAGACAAACGTTACGGTGACCTTCACCGCGGCTTGCGTGGTAACGTTGAATCGCGATTAGACCTGCGTATTCACCAGATGCACCAGAGTTAGGCTGTAGTGAGAAATCGTCGTAACCAGTGATTTCACACAGCTTCTCTTTAAGATCTTTCGCTAGTGCTGTGTAACCAGCCGCTTGCTCTAGAGGTGCGAATGGGTGAATTGAACCAAACTCAGGCCATGTTACTGGAATCATCTCAGCAGCAGCGTTCAGCTTCATCGTACAGCTGCCCAGTGGGATCATGCCGTGCGTTAGTGAGAAGTCTTTGTTCTCAAGCTGTTTTAGGTAACGCATCATTTGCGTTTCGCTGTGGTGCGTGTTGAATACTGGGTGAGTTAGGAACTCTGATTCACGACGGCAGTTTTCTGGAATTGCTGCAAACTCATTTGATGCAATGTCAGAAGATAGCGCTTGAACGTCTTCTTTCACGTCGAAGATAGCGAACAATGCGTTCACGTCGTCGATCGTTGTTGTTTCATCTAAGCTGATACCGATCTTACCTTTAAGAAGGCGAAGGTTGATGTCTGCTGCTTGTGCTTTTGCGTACAGTGCATCTGTCTTCTCTTCAGAGTTGATCGTGATGGTATCAAAGAAGCTGTTGTTCGTTAGCTCGTAACCCGCTTTAGTCAGGCCTGCTGCTAGGATAGCTGTCATGTGGTGTGTACGACGAGCAATAGTACGTAGGCCTTCTGCACCGTGGTAAACCGCGTAGAAAGACGCCATGTTCGCTAGAAGTGCTTGAGCTGTACAGATGTTCGATGTCGCTTTCTCGCGGCGGATGTGTTGCTCACGAGTCTGCATTGCCATACGTAGCGCTTGGTTACCGTGAGTATCGATAGAAACACCGATTACACGACCTGGCATTGTACGCTTATGCTTTTCACGAGTACCCATGAATGCAGCGTGTGGACCGCCGTAACCCATAGGAACACCGAAACGTTGCGCAGAACCGATTACTACGTCTGCGCCCATTTCGCCAGCTGGCTTAAGTAGAGCAGAAGCGAGTAGGTCAGTAGCAACGGTTACTAGAGTCTTGTTTGCTTGAGCTTTCGCAATGATGTCTGTTAGATCACGAACTTCGCCTGTTGTACCAGGGTATTGAACTAACGCACCAAATACGTCTTGCTCTGGAAGTGTTTCAAGAGCGCCAACCATTACTTCGAAACCGATGTACTCAGCACGAGTTTTAACAACTTCTAGTGTTTGAGGGTGAACATCGTCAGCAACGAAGAATACTTTGCTCTTGCTTTTACCAGCACGCTTACACAGTGTCATTGCTTCGCCAGCCGCTGTCGCTTCATCAAGAAGTGATGCGTTTGCGATTTCCATACCTGTAAGGTCCATTACCATTTGTTGGTAATTTAATAGAGCTTCAAGACGACCTTGAGAAATCTCTGGTTGGTATGGTGTATAAGCTGTGTACCAGCCTGGGTTCTCTAAAACGTTACGCAGAATAACGTTTGGAGTGAATGTGTTGTAGTAGCCTTGGCCAATGAAGGTACGTTTCACTTGGTTTAGGTTAGCGATCTCTTTAAGAGAGGTCAGCATGTCCATTTCGCTCAGTGGCGCAGCAAGTGTCATTGGTTTTTCAAGACGGATTTGTGCAGGAACCGTTTCGTCGATCAGTACGTCTAAGCTAGTCGCGTTGATCGCTTCAAGCATTTTCTGCTGGTCTGCTTTATTAGGGCCGTTATGACGAGCAACAAACTCGTTTTGAGTACCCAGGTCTTTTAGTAATTGGCTTTGAAGTAATTCAGTCATGATATGTTCTACTTTCTCTTTGGAGCCGTGAGCTAGCCCCTAAAATTAAGCTGCTCAAAAGAGCAGCTTTATCGTAATGAGGTTACCTATTAGTCTTCTTCGATAGAGCTTAGGTATTCTTCCGCATCTTTAAGGTTGTCTAGTTCAGACGCATCAGACATCTTCACTTTAACAATCCAACCACCTTCATAAGATTCTTCGTTAATTAACTCAGGGCTATCTTCTAATTCTTCGTTGATTTCTACGATTTCGCCAGAGATTGGTGCGTAGATATCAGAAGCTGCTTTCACTGATTCAACGAGAGAGAAGCTTTCGCCAGCTTCTATTTCGTCCCCAGTGTCAGGCAGGTCAACAAACACAACGTCACCTAGCATCTCTTGAGCGTGCTCAGAAATACCGATAGTCACAGTACCGTCACCGTTGTCTTTTACCCACTCGTGGCTGTCTGCAAACTTTAGTGTATTGTCCATTGCTTATTCTCCAAAAATTTATGAGGTTTTAATTTAAATCTTAAAAACGGTTTAACGGTAAAGAGGGAAGCGTTTGCAAAGCTCTTTAACTTGCTTGCGAACACGTTGCTCAACTTCAGCGTTGCCTTCAGGGCTTTCAACTAAGCCGTCAAGAACATCGCCGATCCATTCACCGATAAGTTTGAATTCTTCAGTGCCAAAACCACGACTGGTTCCAGCTGGCGTACCCAAGCGGATACCAGAAGTAATCATAGGCTTCTCTGTATCGAATGGTATGCCATTTTTGTTACATGTGATCCCTGCACGCTCTAATGCTTCTTCAGTTACGTTACCTTTCAAGCCCTTAGGACGAAGGTCAACCAGCATTAGGTGCGTGTCTGTTCCGCCAGTCACAATGTCACAACCGCGAGTTTGCAACACTTCAGCAAGAACTTTTGCGTTGTCGATCACTGAATCAATATAAGTATTAAATTCTGGGCCAAGTGCTTCGCCAAACGCCACTGCTTTAGCCGCGATAACGTGCATTAGTGGGCCGCCTTGTAGGCCAGGGAACACTGCAGAGTTGATCTTTTTGTTGATGTCTTCGTGGTTAGTCAGAATCATACCGCCGCGTGGGCCACGAAGTGTTTTGTGCGTTGTTGTTGTAACAACGTGTGCATGTGGTAGTGGGCTCGGGTGAGCACCTGTGGCGATAAGACCCGCGATGTGTGCCATATCAACCATTAGGATTGCGCCAACTTCGTCAGCGATTTCACGGAACTTAGCGAAATCAATAACGCGTGGGATAGCACTACCACCAGCAATAATCATTTTAGGTTGGCTTTCGATAGCTAAAGCGCGGACTGCTTCGTAATCGATTTCAAGAGTGTCGCGGTCTACGCCGTATTGAACCGCGTTGAACCACTTACCAGACATTGCAGGACGTGCACCGTGTGTAAGGTGGCCACCAGCGTCTAGAGACATGCCTAGGATAGTGTCGCCAGGTTGAAGCAGGGCAAGTTTAACTGCGCCGTTTGCTTGAGCGCCTGAGTGAGGTTGTACGTTTACGTATTCACATTTGAACAGCTGTTTAGCACGCTCAATCGCGATAGCTTCAACGGTATCTACGTGCTCACAACCACCGTAGTAGCGACGGCCTGGGTAGCCTTCTGCGTATTTGTTGGTTAGGCAAGTGCCTTGAGCTTGCATTACTGCTTTAGAAACGATGTTCTCAGAAGCAATAAGTTCGATTTGTTCATTTTGACGAGTATTCTCTGCTTGGATGCCAGCAAATACTGCATCGTCAGTACCGGATAGGTTCGTAGTGAAAAAACTGTCTAAGCTATGGTTTTGGTAAGCGTTCATTGTCGAGACCTTTCATTAAGCTAATGGTGATTGTTTTTATAGTCCATTAGGTCTTACGTTGATTTCTGCATCGGAATCGTTTGCGCTATATAGGTATAAATAAACGTGAATTCCGTTATAAATATACTCTTACAGCGTCTAAGCGATCGTTGTAGGGTCAATGCAGCACGAATTGGTTCCCAAAAGTTCGGGTAAAAAACAGCTCTTACAAATGTTAAAACTATCATTTGCTACAAGCTGAAGTAGCATCTCTTCATCTAACAAGTCGATAACATAGCTCCGATAAAATCAATTTTCAACAAAAATTTCCAATAGGAAACAACTTTTCTCGTTTTGCTACAGGGAGCACGCTTTATTTCTGTGTGTGCTCTTTAATCAGCAAAGCGCTTCATGCAACAATGAAATGAATAGACAGGAAGTAAGAAAATAATGAGGGACCTATGTCAGAAGACATTTATGATGAGTACCCATCTTTAACGTTGGCGAAAGAAACGTTAGACCAGAATATAGAACCACTTAGGCTTGGCCAGCGTATTAAAGATATCCGCGGCAAGCTTGGGATCACGCTAGAAGAAGCAAGCCAAAGAACGGGCTTGGCGCGTTCTACGCTCAGCAAAATCGAGAATGAGCAAATCTCGCCAACCTTTCAAGCTATGCAAAAATTAGCGATGGGTTTGCAAATTGATATGCCGCAACTCTTTGAGCCACCAAGGAAAAAAGTTGCAACAGGACGTCGTGACTTAACTAAGGCAGGCCAGGGTAAACCTCATCCAACACCGACTTATGAGCATGAACTGCTTGCGACAGAGCTCTCTAACAAGAAGATGATGCCATTCAAAAGCCGCGTAAGAGCGCGTACTTTTGAAGAATATAACGATTGGGTTCGTCACGATGGTGAAGAGTTCCTAATGATTATCTCCGGTGATGTGATGTTCTACTCAGAATTCTACGAACCTGTGCCTATGAGTGAAGGCGATAGCATGTATTACGATGCCAATATGGGCCACATGTTGATTTCTACTAGTGCAGAAGATGCGCTGATTTTGTGGGTTACTGCAAAATAAGTTAACAAAATTAGAATTTCTTATAGTGAATGCAAACGTTTGCTTTTGTTTCTAACGTTTGCCAAATGACGCGATATTGATGTGAAAATCATCAATATCGCGTTTTTGTATGTAACGAATAATTGTTTTTAAATTGTTAAATGTCACATTTTGAGCTGTTTTAATCTTGTTAAGGGTGTAAAACTGACTCAGGCTTGTTTACTATAGTGAACACGGTTTACTCATGTTGATTGAAGTTTACTGAAGTGAATTCTTAGAAAGTGAGTTGTAGAGCTTTTGTACAGCTATCTATTTTTATAACGCTAACTATATAAGCCTATATAAAAGACATCACTTTTTACTATCTACTGTTTCTAATGCTGAGACTTAGCGTTAGAAGCGACTCTAAATAGAGATATAAGCGGCAGATTCGATTTGGAAAGCCTGCAACGCTTCATGGAGAATAAAATGACTCAAGAACACGCTAATCAAGACCTACTAAAAACACCACTGCACGCACTTCACGTTGAAGAAGGCGCAAAGATGGTTCCTTTCGCTGGCTACGACATGCCAGTTCAGTACCCACTAGGTGTAAAGAAAGAGCACTTACACACTCGTGATGCTGCCGGTCTTTTTGATGTTTCTCACATGGGGCAACTTCGTCTACATGGTGCAAATGCAGCTGCTGTCCTAGAATCTTTGGTTCCTGTAGATATTATTGACCTTCCTTCTGGTAAGCAGCGCTACGCGTTCTTTACTAACGAGCAGGGCGGCATCATGGATGACCTGATGGTTGCTAACTTAGGTGATCACCTGTTTGTTGTTGTGAACGCAGCTTGTAAGACACAAGATATCGACCACCTAACGGCACATCTTCCAGCAGACGTAGAAATGGAAGTGATTGATGACCGCGCTCTACTAGCACTTCAAGGTCCTAAAGCATCTGAAGTTTTAGCTCGTTTCCAACCAAGCGTTGCAGACATGCTGTTTATGGATGTTCAAAAAGTAGATATCGATGGCGTTGAATGCATAGTGAGCCGCAGTGGTTACACGGGTGAAGATGGCTACGAGATCTCTGTACCGAACGATCACGCTGAAGCACTAGCGCGTAAGCTAACTGCAGAAGCTGAAGTAGAGTGGATTGGCCTTGGCGCACGTGATTCACTTCGTCTTGAGTGTGGTCTATGTCTATACGGTCACGATCTAGATACAACAACGACGCCAGTAGAAGCTAGCCTTCTATGGGGTATCCAAAAAGTTCGTCGTACTGACGGTGAACGTGCAGGCGGTTTCCCTGGTGCTGATATCATCCTTGAGCAAATCGCAACGAAAGACGTTCAACGCAAACGTGTTGGTCTAGTGGGTCAAACTAAGGCTCCAGTGCGTGAAGGTGCTGAGCTGTTCGATGCTGAAGACAACAAGATTGGCGTTGTAACAAGTGGCACGGCGGGCCCTAACGCTGGCAAGCCTGTATCAATGGCGTACGTTCGCACTGATCTAGCGGCTATCGGTACTGAAGTATTCGCTGAAGTTCGTGGTAAGAAACTACCAATGACAGTAGAAAAAATGCCATTCGTACCTCAACGTTACTACCGTGGCTAATCTCTTTAAGAGAAACTACCAAGCTTAACGAAAAGCCTATTGTTTGCTTCTCTGTATCGAGAGGTTTAACGGTAGGCTTTTTTGTTTTTCGCAACGTATAAAACTTAGGATGATGAGCTAAGGTAAGTTGTTTATAAATTCGTTTATAAAATGAGAGATGTGGCCATATCGTTACAAATACTTACTATAATGATGATTAGTACGTGTTATGGTGGCGATTCATCAATTTTGTAAATAAGTAGTAGGGGTTACAAGGAGTTATCTATGAATGAGAACCATACAATGAATCCGGTTCGTAAGACCGTTCTTGGGCTTTTAGCGCCATTAATCTATACGTCTAGTGTTATGGCGGCAGAAAACTCGGTCGAAGTTTCTCCTGACGCGACTGTGACACCTTATATTGTTAATGGCAGCGACGCGACAGTAGCTGAGTTTCCTTCAATGGCGAGCCTGTTCATTGACCGCATAGATTATGACGGTACCTATTCAACTGGCCCATATTGTGGTGCGACAATTTTAGATCCAACGCATATCCTGACGGCTGCGCACTGTATTTATGGTGATGAGAATGCTCAGTTATTTACTGTTGTCGTTCCTCAATTACAAGACACTTCCCAATTTCCTAATAACATCGCCCAGAAAGCTCGTGTATCTGAAGTGTATTATCGTAGTGACTATTCAAATAGCTTGAGCGACTTGTTACGTAATGATATTGCAATCCTGAAGCTAGAAAGCGCTCTCAATATCGATGCTGTAAATGATGTGATCTATCCCCTTGGTTTTTCTACTGAACTTTATCGCAATTCGTCAGAAAGTTTTGTTGCCGTTGGTCACGGTGATACACGTTCAGGCTTTGACGGGACAACTTTGTTGCAGAAGGCTGACCTGAATTACGTAGATAACGCTACTTGCGCTTCAGCCTTTACTGATGGTTCTGCGTTAACTGACAATCAAATATGTTTTAACGGTGATTACAGTCCATTTACCGGGCTCTTTAATGGTACGTGCCAAGGTGACTCTGGAGGTCCTGTCTATTGGCAAGATGGTTCAACATATAGACAGGTAGGCATTACCAGTTTTGGCCCAGATACTTGTGGTGGTAGTTCTACGGTGACGTCGGTATTCACTGAAATATTAGACTATAAAGATTGGATCGACAGTGTTATGGCTGGAACTGAAACTGCTAAGTTCGTTTCAACAGACGCGAAACGTACTGCTTATGTTGGGACAAGCACGTCAACTGGCTCTGGTAGCAGTGGCGGTAGTGTATCATTTGGTTTGCTAGGGATGCTGATGTTGATTGCTGGCGTTAGAAAAGCAGTTAAACGTTAGATATTCAATGCTTTGAAGAAGTCGACGTTTTATCTAACGATAGCGTCGACTTTTTACTTTTGCAGGTTTGTAGATTTACAGTTGGTTAGTTGCTTGTCGAACTAGTTACTCAGCTCGATAACCGCTTTACGGCTGTATTTTTCTAGAATCTCATCCATCTCTTTTATCGCAGCATTGATGCTTTTAATCCCACCTTGCGCTACACCTTTTTCATTTTCGTTCAATGCAGAAAAAGCCTGCTTTAATTCCTTACCTTCCAACATGTTCCCGTGTAGCAACACCTCTTTGTACGTAAGTAGCTTATGTTGTATTGCAATAATTTCTGGGCGGGGGTTGTCTGATTCTAATGCGTGACTAATGCAAGGAAATGCCAATGTATAGCGATTCGCAATTTCCAATTTGACGTCTTTCTTATTCGCAATATGCAATTTCTATTATTTCCCAACACTTGAGTCTTCAAGTTTTCTAGCCTTTACGCTCACGACCGCACAAAGCGTGAAAGTTTATGATACGTAACGTTTTTTAATAATTGGATAATATGCCTTTGATAGCGTATGTAAACCGTTGCGAGTCAATATGGTCTGCTTCTTGCTGAATTTAGGTCATAACTGTCTAATGAGGAAAAACTAATGTCACAAGAGCCCATCGTCATGGCGCTGATTGAGCGCAGAAAGCAAGCTAATTTGTCGCAAGAAAAACTAGCCTCAAGTGCAGGAATGAGCTTAAAGACTTATCAACGTATTGAGCGCGGAGAAGCGGACATCAAAATGTCTCAGTACCGTTCGATCACAAGAACTCTAAAAGTGACTGATTTGGATGTCGTGCTTGATATTGTGGGTGCGTCGCAAGCGACTGCAGAAGATGTTGCAGCGGTCAGTCGCTTACTGACTAGCGAAGAGAGAATGTTGTTGATTAAACTAATTTTATCGGTCAAAAAACAGAAGTAGTCCGTTATTGATAACAGAGTTAGAACGGTTGTTCCATGGGTGATGCGCTCACTGGGGGGACATGAAACAATCAGTTCACTCTTCCACGTAGTTGTTTGGTGGTACTTCTTTGTTTCTTACTTTCTAAACGTCTTTTCTGAGAACCACGCGTTGGTTTTGTTGCTCTTCTTACTTTTTGAACCTTTGTCGCTTCCAAGATCAATTCTTTCAAACGCACTAAAGCATCGTCTCGGTTTTGTTCCTGAGTTCTATATTGTTGCGCCTTAATGATAATCACACCGTCTTTAGTGATGCGGCTATCTTTGTGTGCGAGGAGCTTTTCTTTATAGAAATCAGGTAGGGTGGAGTGCTTGATGTCAAAACGTAAATGTATCGCGCTTGATACTTTATTGACGTTTTGACCGCCTGCTCCTTGTGCTCTGATCGCAGTTAACTGAAGTTCCCAGTCCTGAATCGAAACAGAGTTAGATATTTGTAACATAAACATCCATTTTGAACGGTAATATGGGGTCATGATACTGAATATTGGTTATGGTATCAGTAACTTTCTTAAAGAGTGGTAGTAGTGATGAAAATAGATTTAACGGCGTATGAAGGATTAATCTTTGATATGGACGGTACGTTGATCGATACAATGCCTGCTCATGTGAAAGCATGGCAGCAGACAGCAGAAGAGTTTGGTTTTCATTTTGAAGCGTCTTGGTTGCACAGTTTAGGTGGAATGCCGAGTTATAAGATAGCGGGCGAAGTGAACAGCAAGTACGGTTTGTCGCTCGACCCACAAGCGGTTTCTACATTCAAGATGGCATCGTTTGCTGCCATTGAAGACAAAGGTGATGTTATTCCTTGTACGCATTCTCTGTTGTTAGAACATCTCGGTAATAAGAAGATCGCAGTCGGGACTGGTAGCCAGCGTAAAAGCGCAGAGCAGTTATTAGATAAAACAGACATTCTGAATAAGCTTGATATCTTAGTGACAGCGACCGATGTGAAGAATCACAAGCCAAACCCTGATACTTTCTTAGATGCGTGTTTCGGTATGGGATTGCAACCTAAACAGTGTGTAGTGTTCGAAGATACAAACTTAGGTAAGCAGGCTGCTCATGCGGCAAATATGGACTGTATTCTAGTGGTTGAAGGGAACAAGTTAGAGTTCCACCCAGCGCCTAACTGATTGGATATCGATGGAACGTTCGCCTACTGATTAGACTCGCCTAGTTTTCACATTCGAGCTAGGCGATTTCGCTCATTTCACTGTCTAGGAACAGGCACACGCTGTCACGGCCTGCGGCTTTCGCTTCGTACAGCGCTAGATCGGCACATTTGTAGTTAAGGGCAGGATCGCTCGTCAGGTTAGTGATACCAGCACTGACGGTAACGATGTTGTCTAATTCAAGGCTAACGGCAATTCGTAGTCTATTAAGTACGTATTCGGCTTCTTCTGTTGTTGTGTGTGGCAGAACGACACCGAACTCTTCACCACCAATACGAGCCACAAAATCGGTTTCTCGGCATTCACGTTGCAATACCTGAGCGACGGTTTGAATCACGCGATCACCATAGTCGTGACCGAATCTGTCGTTAATACGCTTAAAGTGGTCGATATCTAAGATAGCCAAACAAGACTGTTCACGAGTAGGGTAGCGGTTGACACGAGAACACTCGTCGCGGAGTTCCAGGTCGAATTTACGTCGGTTCCAACATCCGGCTAGCGCGTCTTTCTCACTGAGGTTTCTCAGCTTGTTTTCGAGTTC
This sequence comes from Vibrio pomeroyi, assembly GCA_041879425.1. Classification (NCBI taxonomy): domain Bacteria; kingdom Pseudomonadati; phylum Pseudomonadota; class Gammaproteobacteria; order Vibrionales; family Vibrionaceae; genus Vibrio; species Vibrio pomeroyi. The sequence continues at coordinate 121,392 of CP090855.1, forward strand.
CTTGTGCTTACTGATATCGACAAATGATGCGACATAAAATTGAATCACGTCTTTCGAGTCTTTGATGGTTTGGATTCGGAGTATCTCCGTGATCAACGACCCGTCTTTACGTCGGTTAACGACTTCGCCTTCCCACATGCCTTGTTTCTTGATAATGCTCCACATCTTAATGTAGAACTCTTGATTGTAGCGGCCAGATGCAAACATCGATGGCTGGCGTCCTTTAACGTCTTCTAGCTCATAGCCACTGACACGCGTGAACTCTTGGTTTACCTTGATGATGCGGTTGTTTCTGTCAGTGATAACAAGGGCTGACATACCGTTCATTGCCGCTTTTGCTAACTGGCTTTCAATGCTGTTCTTCTTGTGGTTTTGATTCCAGAGCACAAAGCCTGCTGAAATCATTGAGATCAAAATCGTTAGGGTAACTATTTGTACAAAGATCGCGTGGTTTTCACGCTGGTATTGGCTATTGAACTGTTGATTTTCAATATGAAGAACCATGTAGATAGGGCCTTCGAACTGTTTTATTTTCGGGCTGATATCAGAATGGAAATACCAGTTCTTGCCATCAAAATAGCTCGAAGATGTCTTGTCTTGAATCGCAGTCCAAAGCTCGGGATATAGCTTTGCGTAAGTTTGCTCTGAACGTGAGTCAATCACATGTCCGAAAGATTCCGTAGGATCCGGCCCCATAATGATGTGTCCGGTTTTGTTGAGAATAATCGGAACAGCAGACGATGCACCAATTTGATAATGAAGGCGCTTGTAGATCTCAAGCATGTTCAGGTTTGCGATGAAGTAACCAATGATGCGGTTGTTTTCAGCAACTGGCGTCATAATGCGAAGCGCTGGAATCAAAGGACGAACGATTTCTCCGTTTTCTACTTCTAGGTCAATGCCGCGAGAGCTCACCTCACCAATCTTTAATGCTTGTAGCGCCTTGTAATAATCACGAGAAGATTTGTTCTGCAGTTCGTTATCTGGGACTACGATTGCTTTTCCGTCTTTGTAGTTAACACGGAATACTTCGTTGCCCTCTATATCGAGGTAACGCAACTGAGAATAGTATTTTTGGCCACGAGCGAGCATCACCCAGAGATCTTGCAGTGTTTCTTTATGAATAGTTGACGGTTCGTTGATTGCGCGGAGTAGGGTTTGCGAATCTGCAATAGAGGGAACCGAGTTTGAGATTTGCTCAACAATCACAGCGAGCTCGTGAAAACTGTATTCGATTTGGTTTTGACTAGACTGTTTGATATTTAGCGTGTGCTGAGCTTCAACTCTGTCAAATTCAGAGTTGATATAGAGGGCAGGGACTAATCCTAGGGCAAATATGGTGCACAGAAATTGGCTGACTAGTTTCTTTATACTCGTATTCATCACTGTCCTCAAAGAATCAGCGCAATACTATATATTTTATAGGGTTTTTAATGTGATCTTCACCCAGAACTTAAAACAAGATTTGCATATTATTAAGGTTTTACTGCAACTTTTTGCAATTAAGCTTGCTTATTGAGCATCTGGATAACTAAGAATCACCACCCAATTAATGCCTACTCATGCCAGTGTTTTTCGTTATGTCATAAGTAGGCGAGTGGTGAATTATGGTTAAGAGCTTGTAATCATTAACTTAACCCGATGATATTCCCTTTGTCATCGATGTCTAATGACATAAACGCAGGTTTATCAGGTAAGCCCGGCATAGTCATGACATTGCCGCATAAAGCGTAAATAAAACCTGCACCTGCACACAGTTTTAATTCTCTAACCGGAACGTCAAACTGTGTTGGAGCACCTTTTATATGTGCTTCAGTTGAGATAGATAAAGGCGTTTTTGCTAAACACACGGATAGATTGGAGTAACCATGTAGCTTGAATTCAGCGAGTTGTTTTTTTGCTAGGGGTGATAGTGAGATACTCGCTGCGCCATAACCGACTTCAGCGACCGCCATCAGCTTCTCTTCTAAGCTTTGCTCTGATTTATACAACGGCTTAAATTCACTCTCAACTTGGCAAGCCTTTACTACTGCATTCGCTAAGTTAATCGCGCCTTCGCCACCTTGACCAAACGCTTCACTTACTTCGACACTCACGCTTGAATCGAAAGCGGTGATCATCTGTTTTAATGCGTCAAGTTCTTGGTCTGAATCTTGTGGGAATCGGTTGATAGCAACGACGGTTGGTACTTGGTATTGCTTAACGTTGTTGATGTGCCATTTGAGGTTCTCAAAACCGGCAACGAGTGCATCTTTGTCATCACTAAAGATAGAGTCTGGTAGTGGGGTGCCAGGTCTTAAATCGTATAAACCTGAGTTCGCTTTTAATCCACGTAGCGTCGCAACAACAACGGCACAGTCAGGCTTCTTGTTGGATGCCTTAACCTTGATGTTACACGCTTTCTCGAAACCCATGTCTGAGCCGAAACCACCTTCGGTCACCACAAAATCACTCAGTTTTAAGGCAATCTTGTCGGCAATAATTGAAGAATTACCGTGTGCAATGTTCGCAAATGGCCCTGCGTGAATAAGTGTCGGAACACCTTCAAGGGTTTGCATTAACGTTGGCTCAATAGAGTCTTTCATTGTGACTGTCATCGCTCCGGCAACGCCGAAGTCATCCGCGGTTAGTGGCAAGCCTTGATGATTATAGGCGAGCACAACACGGCCAATGCGTTTGCGTAAGTCTTGCAAGTCGTCAGCCAGTGCAAGAATTGCCATCAGCTCTGAGGCGGCTGAGATATCAAATCCGTCTTCGCGTTCAAAGCCATTAATTGTTTTGTTCGCTTCATTCTTGCCTACAGTGATCATGCGTAGTGCGCGGTCATTGTGGTCGAGTACACGTCGCCACACGATTCTGCTTGGGTCAATATCCAAGGCTTTTAAGCCAGAACGCGCTTCAAACGCGTCTAAGCCTTCGCGTTGTTCGTGATACAAACGTGCATCAATCGCTGCAGACGCAAGGTTATGAGCGGCTGTTACGGCATGAATATCACCAGTTAGATGCAGATTCAATTGATCCATAGGAGCGACTTGAGAATAGCCACCGCCAGCTGCGCCCCCTTTAACACCAAACACAGGGCCCATTGAAGGCTGACGAATACACGCCATCGCTGATTGGTTAATTTTGGCAAGACCTTGAGCTAGACCAATGGTGGTTACTGTTTTGCCTTCACCGAGTGGGGTGGGTGTAATCGCCGTGACTACGACCAATTTACCATCTTGTTGGTTAGCGAGGCGTTCAAGTGACGTGAGAGACACTTTAGATTTGAATTCGCCTAATGGCTGGTGTTCGTCGTGTTGCAGGCCTGCTTGTTTGGCAACCTCACTGATGTTTTTAAGGGGAGTTGAGCGACAAATATCAATATCAGACAGCATATTTGATCCTTATATCAGAACCGAAAGGTGGTACGTAAACGTTTGCGTGGCGATACTACTGCATAAATTTGCCAAGTAAAGGCAAACCACACGAATTATGTGCTGGAAGATAACAGATCTAAAGAGTCATTGCGCGAGATCAAATCTTAAACGGGCAAAATATTTGATTCGATTACCTTCGATTGTGTTTGCATTGGCGTTTGATACAAAAAGGGCTGCATATAGCAGCCCTTTAAGGATTCGATAATTTTACTTAGACGTCGTCTAGAAAGGTTAACGATCCCAGTATGTTTCTTCTAAGCTATCTTCGCGTTCTGGCAGTGCACGAGAAAGACGAGGAGAGTGCTGAGTCAGTACTTCGTAGCTTACGCGGTTTGCGTACTTACAAATTTGAGACAGTGACGAGTACGTTAAGCAAGCGTGTTCGTGCTTCTCGGAGTTTGGTACGTTCACGTGGTGGTAGCTGTTCGCTGCCATGTCGTGCAGTAATGCAGATAGCGCGCCATCGCCAGCACCGTTGGTGTTCTTAATCTCAAGTGGACCACCTAGGTAAGGGCCAATGTGAGAGTACACTTTCACTGGGTTTTGACAGTCTTGCTTGCGCATTGCACGGCTGAACTCATACTTGTTGAATTCTGGGATGTTACCCGGCAATAGTGGCAGCGTTGTTTCACGCTTCGCTAGCTCGTCTGTGTAACCTGCCATGTAAAGGCCAATTGGACCTGCAGTACATAGTACTAGGTCAACCCACTCAAGCGCTTTGTTTGCCGCTAGTAGTGGATCTTTCTCACCTGTTAGTGCTTCACCTTCGTCTTCGTTCATCGCGACGATGGTTACGTTTTCTTTCAGGTATTCTTGCCACCATTCAGCGTTACCTTCGATCACATACTTAGTACCAAGCGTCAGTACAACAGGCACATTGTGCGCTTTCGCGTATTCAATCGCTTTTTGTACTGCTTTTGGCATTGGATCTTCAGGCTTGCCACGCATTAGGTATGAAGACACAACTAGCGCAGATGCTTTCTCGAAAATCTTTTCAGGAATGCTTTCAGGAAGTAGTTGGTTCATGTGTCCTTCGTTGATCGCAAACGTACGCTCGCCATCTTCGGTAATCAGCGTGTAACAACGACCAATTGGACCATCAACAGTTTGTAGGTGGTTTAAGTTCATACGAGAAGAAGTGCGGCAAAGGTAACGGTAACCGAACGAGCCAACTTCAATTTTCTTAGACATAACGCCAAGCAGTACAGATTTGCTGTCTGCAAGTACGGAATAGTTGTGCAGTGTGTTACCGATAGTGTCGCCAGGGTATTGATGCGTGATCAAACCGCGCTCAACTAGCTCTTCATACAACGCATCTGCTTTACTTTCTTCCAATACAAGCGAGTGACCTTTACTTAGCTCGTATTTTTCTAGGAACGCGCTGTCAACACGGGCTTCGATATCAACAATAGTTTGACCCACACCGACAATAGTCGCTCGGTGAAGCTTAGGTGTTTGTTGAATTTGGTTGACCAACGGATCACGTGCGTGAGTTGGAAAGTAGTGCTTAGATTTACGCTGTCCAGGAAACTTCATATGAAAAATACAGTGAAAAAATTTTGCCGCATGATATCACATTTTGTTTCTGTTTCTTTCATTTTTATTACATTTTGAATCACCTGCACAATGTCTGTACAGGTGATTCAACTAACTATCCGTTTGAAACTACTCGGTTGGCTGGACTAACGTCGCTGGATCAACGTAAGCCTCTGTACCCCATAGTGGAACAGTTGAAAGGCTGTGTTTGAAGCTACCTTCTGTTTCTTTGGTCGTGTAAGACAAGTAAAGCAGTGATTGATTCTCTGCATCGTAGATACGGCGAACCTTCATTGTCTTGAAGAAGATACTTTTCGATTTTTTGAATACCACTTCACCTGACTTGCTTTTATCGATCGTAGCAATCATTTCTGGTGTAATTTCGCCAGTTTGACGACAAGAGATTGAGCTATCGCTTGGATCAGAAAGGCTAAGGTTCGCTTCGATGGATGCGATATGACAAGTCACACCTGCAATCTTATCGTCATCAAGAGAAGACATTTTGATGTCCTTCATTGTGAAGAAACCCAGAGAGACGTCGCCAACCTCGTTGTCCGAACAGCCAGCTAACATTGTGATGATACCTGCTGCTATTAAGGCTTTTTTCATAAGAAGTCCTTTTTATTTATATAGTTCTGTTTACTATAAGGATATTGAAAGCATGAATACGAGTGTAGAGCTTTTCGTTAAGTTCTTAAAGGATGTTGTTGGATAATGAAAAATATGAAGCATTTAAAGTACTTGTTGGCCTTGGTCATGCTCTGTATGCTCTCTGCTTGTAGCTCGGCACCTCAGCCGACCATATGTCTTCCAAATAACTGTGATATTTGGGGATACTAACCGTAGGTACTAAAAGAATGAATAACGAAATACCTGAAATTGCACATAATAAAAACCAATGGCTGTTTAGCCAGCTCGATATTGCTTACCCCGCAAAAGAGAGCCTTCTCGGTTTAGATATCTATAAAAAACAACTTTCCCAAAAGACTTACCAACTTCTCCCACAAGATCAAACTCCCACTCAAATTGACGAACTGCATAAAGTCGATTTCCATAAGCTGACCGTACTTTTCTCATTAAACCAAGCAAGTGCTTATCAAGATGAAGCTGAAAGGGCGAACATCTTGGAGTTCTTAAGCCAGATTATGTTGTCGGATGAACATGAGCTTTATGTCGGTACAAAAAACGGCGATGTCGTCGCAAGCGCGGTAGTGACAGCAACGGATGAAGAGCTATTGATATCGGATGTTGTTAACCAAGACGATCAAAACATTGTCGGCTTTGCTAAACAGTTACATGATTTTTGGGCACAAGATCAAGTTTCTACCCATAAAGTGTGGTTCGAGAACTAAAGATTCTTTGAGAAAGCGTTAATCTGAGTACAATACACCGTCTTTTAAAAAGGGTTCGGTATGTACAAGCTATTGATCTCAATCGCTGTATTGTGTGTTAGCGCTTTTTCTCCTGCGATTTATGCTAACGACTGGGATATCAAACAAATCCTAGTTTTACACTCCTACGAACCTTCCTATCAATGGACCGCGGATTTCCAAAAGGGCATCGACAGCGCGTTCGAACACTCTCAATCTGAAGTAAAGCTCTCAATCGAGTACTTAGATACCAAGCGTATACATAGCCCTGAATACTACGAGTCTCTCGCAAACTACTTACAAGCAAAATACGCTGGTTATGAATTTGATGGTGTGATTGCGACTGATGATAACGCCGCCAATTTCCTAGAATCGCTGAGCACATTGATTGGTCGCTCTACACCCGTTGTTGCGGCGGGTATCAACGACATTAGTACCGACATGTATGCCGTGACCGATAGAGCAACCGTGCTTTACGAAAATGACCACATCGATATTAATATTGAACTGATTTCTCAGCTAAGACCAAACATCAAGAACTTATACTTTGTAAATGATTACAGTGTCACGTCTCAACTGATTCGAAAAGAAGTCTATAAAGTGATGGCTGACTTTCCAAAGATCAATCTGGTCGAAGTCAGTAATCAAACGCTTGAGCAAGCGAGTCAATTTTTACAAACGATCTCAGCTGATGATGCCGTGTTACTCAGTCACTACAACACTGAGCTGACTCAAGGTGTTTATCACTCTTATAAAGAAGTGGCCGAAACTTTATCAGCATCAAGTGCAGCACCTGTGTTTGCGCTTTGGCAGTTTAATATCCTAGGTGATGTACTTGGCGGTTATGTCAATCATTCACAGAGTATGGGTGAAGAGGCGGTTGATGCGTTAAATAAGTACATACCACTTAACTTCGATACTCCGCTTGTACCGGGTGACAATATTCGCTTTGTCTTCAATTACGCAGCTTTGGAAAAGTTTGGCATCAGTGAAAGTGCACTTCCTGAAGAATCGGTTGTCGTTAATGAACCTTCTTCTTTTATCCGCAAGAACTTCCAACTGTTAATGGGTTTGACCATGGTCATTGCTGGATTAAGCCTGATTATCCTGATGCAGTTTGTTACTTTACGCCAGAAGAAAGAGTTGGCGAAGAGGAACAAGCGAATCCTCGCTCTGCAGAAACAAACACTGAACGTTCAAAAAGACATGATTCATGTATTGGGTGAAGCGATTGAAACACGCTCAGGAGAGACAGGGAACCATGTTAAGCGCGTTGCTAAGCTGTCAGCACTGTTGGCGAGGCATAGTGGTTTGAGCCACCGAGAAGTCGAGATGATAGAGATCATCAGCCCAATGCACGATGTAGGTAAGATCTCTGTACCGGAATCTATTCTCGACAAACCAGGTAAGCTAACCGAACAAGAGTGGGAGGTGATGAAACTTCACACCACCGCAGGTTACAACTTATTGAAAAGTGGCGCTGGTGACATTACTAATCTCGCTGCAATCATCGCCAATGAGCACCATGAACGTTGGGATGGCGCTGGTTACCCGAATGGCAAAGCAGGTGAGGAGATTCACCTGTTTGCGCGTATTACTGCGGTCGCGGATGTGTTTGATGCGTTACTCAGTGCACGTTGCTACAAAGAGCCCTGGTCATTAGAGATGGTTGTCGACTTGTTTGAGCGAGAGTGCGGTTATCAGTTTGATCCCCAGTTGACCAAGTTGCTTTTAAAATACTTACCTGAATTCGTCGCGATCCGCGATACGTACCCTGACAATGGCACATTTGAGGCTTCAAGCTTAGATAATCTCACAACTAAAAAGAGCGAAACTAAAGCCATTGAAGAGTTGGCTGTTAATTAGATTTTGAAGCTACTTAACGCATGGTTTCTTTCAGCCTTGTAGAAATTAACCCGTGTAAATTTATATTTTTAACTGTTCGTTCGCGGTTTTTGTAAACCAAGCAGTATTTGGTGCTGCTCATTCCTCAGCAATTCGGTGAAAACTGTTGCTTATCGTGAACTATAAGGTGATCTACTGCATATTTCGCGAAGAGAAATAAGCAAGTCTCGGTAAAGTGTTACCTTAATCATCCCGACTACTTTCATAACCCTATAGGATAAAGCTTGGATTCAATGGGAGTGAGAGAGCTATGCGGTTAGAACAGACTAAATGTGTAATTTTCGATTGTGACGGGACACTTATCGATAGCGAGAAGCTGTGTTGCCAAGCCTTGGTGAACGTATTTTCTGGCTTTGGGGCTGAGTTAAACGTGAACGACTGCTATGCACATTTTCAAGGCGGTAAGTTGGCTGACATCTTAATGGATACCCAAGAGCGTTTAGGCCTATCTATTTCGATTGATACACTTGAGCCACTATATCGCACTGAACTCGAAGCCTTGTTCCAACGCCACTTGAAACCGATGGATGGTGCGATAGAGCTGATTGAATTCCTTAAGGGTGAAGACATCGAGTTTTGTATTGCTTCTAATGCACCCAAATCTCGAGTTGAATCCTCATTAGCGATGACCGGCATGCTCGACGATTTTAAAGGTAAAGTGTTTTCGGCGTTTGATGCAAACAGTTGGAAGCCAGAGCCAGACCTAATCATGTACACTGCAATGAACATGGGCTTTTTACCCAATGAGTGCATCTATGTTGATGATACTTTGAAGGGAATCGAAGCAGGCGTTCGTGCAGGCATTCAATCATTCAGATTGCGTCCAAGCATTGATGAATCACTTGTAGATCCAGAAGCCGACTCAGCAGAGCTAGCGGCTCAGGATATCTACAGCTTGGAAGAAATTTCTGTTTGGATTAATGGCAAGCACTGCTCAAGTGGTGGTATACCGAACTCTGCAGCTTTGGTGGGTTAGTGCCTAATTGAAGGCTGACTACTTTACTAAATTGTTTGGTGTGGAAACCGCATGATGCGCAAGTAAACTTCTCTCCACTTTCTGAAAGCAGATATTCGTCGTGTTGGCATAAAGGGCATGTGATGTCGTCGGTGTTTGGTGCTTTTGTTTTATTCATTATGTGTCCACCTGCAGCAAGAGGGTAAGCGAAAATAAGACCCGTTTAAGTAGATTACTCCTAAGCTCGATTATTAGACAGTTTTGACACTTCTTAATCTCTCCTTTGCGACTTGCTTCATGGTAATGATAATCTCATCGTTAGTGACCATGGTTTTTGTAATGTTATTAACCCCATCCAATAAAAAAGGACTCATGCGAGTCCTTATTAGTTTGGTTTCTATTCACGTTACTGTAAGCCACTTTAACCTTGGCTTTGAACGTTATCACTTGAGTCTTAAGTGCGGTATCTAGACAAAGTTTGTGATAGCGACACTGACGCTTCCGTTAGCTTAGATACGCCATTTGACGAGTTTTGAGCGACTTCTTTAATCACATCAGATTGACTACGGATATCGTTCAGCTCTGCTGCAATGGTGTTTGCTACGTTACTTTGCTCATCGGCTGATGTGGCGATTTGAATACTCATATCCATTAGCGCTTGAGCTGAATCAGCAATAGAGTTTACGTCGTCACCGATGTTTGAAATCAACTGGCTACTGGTTTGTGCTTGATCGACCGTTTGTTCGGTGATCTTCGCAATGTTTTGGCTCTCTTGTTGTAAGCGTTCAATCATTGCTTGGATTTCTACCGTCGCGGATTGAGTTCGGCTCGCAAGCGTTCGAACTTCATCAGCAACGACTGCGAAACCACGGCCTTGTTCACCTGCACGAGCCGCTTCAATGGCTGCGTTCAGTGCAAGTAAGTTTGTTTGCTCTGAAATAGCGTTGATTGTGGTGATCACTTCGTTAATTTGGCTAGTGTTCACATTTAAGCTGGTCACTGAAGAGGAAGTTTGCTCAATCAAAGAAGACAGGGTAGTAATCTCGGAAATAGCTTGCTGAACCTTCGCGTGGCTGTCGTTGATCTGCTGTGCGTCTTGTTCTGTTTGCTCAGTTGAACGTGCAGAGATATTAGACACTTCATTGGCAGATGCGGTCATCTGGTCCATTGCAGTAGCCACAGAGTCTAGAGAAGCGTTCTGGCTCATGATTTGTGTTTCGCTGCGCTTCATCTCTGTTTCGAAAGAGGCAGACGTTTCACTTAAAGTCGTGGCATTATGGTTTACGTTGTTTACTAATTCACTCAGCGTGTCCATCGAACGGTCAAGTGCACAACCAATCGTACCAAATTCATCACGGCCAGGGTGGAAACCAAGGCGTGAAGTTAAGTCACCATCACCAATCTTTTGAGTCGTTGAGTAAAGTACCCAAAGAGCGCCACCTAAGAAGGTCGCTACCCAGTAACAGAAAAGACCAAATGGCAAACACCATAAAAGACTGAGTAATAAAGTGTACAGTGCTTGCTGTTTTTGGTTTTGTGTATCGTTGTTTGAGACGGTCAGAGAGTAGTAATTACCATCTTGTGCAATAGCCGTTGCGGTAACTGCGCCATTGTTCGAAATGATGGTCTCTTGAGGACGAGTTTGTTGGCTAACAGAACGAACAGAGGCAGGGGAATCTGACGCTAATAAAATACCTTTGAGTTGATACTCAACTTGCTGTTTTGCACTCGCGTCAATTTGTTCCATTTTATTGACGTAGTTGAGACCAGCTAGGCTCGCCACTGCGGCGAAAAAGATTAAGAAAATGACCCAAAACTTATCGTTGATAGACATTTTAATAAACAGTTTGTCTATCGTTCGAAATTGTACTTCTTTCATAAAAACTCCACGGTAAATCCTTTACCGTGGACTCTAAATAACCGACCTCAATAAAAACGTGACACCAATCTACTAATTGTGAAAATTAATGATAACAACATGTCATTTATGAGATCTCAATCAAGTATTTATATCCCGTATGAGTTTATTAGCCTAAAGACGGTAATAACCCTACTGATATAAGGATTTGAATCGCAATGATAAATACGCCAACACTACCCGCTAAAAATAGCGCTTTGCTTCCGCCCAATACTTGATAAGTCGCTTCTGTACCTTGAGCTTTTACTGAAAAATCAGTGTAGCGAACTTTGTATACCATTACGGTAGGTAGAAGAATCGCTAGTACTGAAAGTGCAATTGCAGCATAGCCCAGCGCCATGATGAAACCTTGTGGGTAAAACAGGGCGAAGCCTAAAGGCGGTAAGAAGGTGATAACAGCGGTTTTAACGCGCTTTGCACTGCCTAGTTTTTTGCTGAGAGAGTCACCCATAAATTCGAATAGACCTAAGCTCACGCCAATAAATGAGGTAAGAAGTGCAAGGTCAGCGAACACACCAACAATCACGCTTAGATTTGATTGATGAACGGTTTGCGAAAGCGAAACTAAAAGCGCGCCCAAGCTTGTGTCTGACAACAGTTGTTCTTGGCTGACTACGCCCAAAGTAACGCTCTGCCAGAATACGTAGATAACCAGAGGTAGTGCAGAACCAACAATCATTACTTTGCGCAGAGAGCGAACGTCGCCATCAAGGTATCGTACTATCGATGGGATGCTGCCGTGGAAACCGAAAGAGGTGAACACAACCGGGATAGCCGCAACAATCAGACCTTGTTGTAAAGGCATGCTCAGCAAGTATTGAGAAGTGATATTAGGCGCTAGGAAGCTCAGTACCAGAACCATCGCAACCAGCTTTAAGCCAAATAAAACTCGGTTAACTTTATCGACACTGTGTGTACCAATCGTCACAACGCCTGCAACCAACAGGGTGAATAGAAGGGTCGTGATTTGGCCATTGAGTTCAATGCCCGCGATATCCGAAATACGTTGGTTAAACTGAGCGCCACCGCCCGCGATGTATGCAGCACATAAAGCGTAAAATAGAAACATCACTGCGAAGCTCGCAATCCATTTTCCTTTCGTCCCTAAAATTGTGTGAGCTAAAGTGTGTAGGGTTGCATCAGATTCTGCGAATTGGTGAAGCTCTACCATTAACAGCGCAGTGAATGCCATTAAAGCCCACAAACCAAGCATTAAGAAAAGTGAAGTTGAAAAGCCAATACCTGCAGAAGCAAGTGGAAGAGCGAGCATGCCAGCACCAATCGTTGTGCCTGCAATGATCAAAGTACTACCAAAAACCTTTGATTTATTCATTGTATATAATTCTTTACGTTAGGGTGTGTTTTCATTGTAATTCTTCTAGCTTAAGCGCATAAACCCAAAGAATATCTCGATTTTGAAGTATTCTGATTGAGTTTAATTCCAAATGCAATATCTAATGTAATTAAAAATATCCACTGTAAATATTAATTTACATGCGTTTTAGAGTTAGGTGCTGAAAAGGGCGAAGCAAACGTTTGACCATGATCTGCTTCAAAATTTGTAGAGTAATTTGTTGTACTTGGTGTAAGGTGGCAGTACATATGTCGTTCGCGTATACCCCTTTAACGTAAACAAGCGTTAATGATCGCGAGTAGCTTCAAGCTATAAATATGGAATGGGTAGAGTAGAGTGCGTTCATCAAAGTGACATAATATAAGTCCAATATGGTGCACTAGTTAACAGGACATCATGTCCACACCAAGGAATAGAGGGGGCACAATGAGTGACCAATCTTATAATGACGAAAGTCTTGAGTTGTTAGATGCTATGGAAATTGGCATTGATTTGTCTGACTATGAGCAGACAGTTAAGCAATTAGCAGAAGAGCTTTTCAAATCTTCTAACTAGGGTTTTCCTTAGTTAAGATTTTAGAGTTCAATGTTCTCAAATTAGACAATTCTTAGACTGAGCAAATCTCATTCGCTCACACGTCATACCAAAACTATCCTCATTAAAGTTCGCGAAGATAAACGAGTACGTTTACCATGTTACTTAGTTCTCGATACTTTAATGAGGTTCAATGAACTTTCTCGCACACCTTCACATCGCTCAGCACTGTAATAGCAACTTAGCAGGTAACCTGTTAGGTGACTTCGTTAAAGGCGACCCAAATAAACATTACTCAGACTCACTTTCTGATGGCATTCGACTTCATCGATTTGTCGATAGCTATACTGACCGACATGATGTGTCTCGTTCAGCAAAATCTCTCTTTTCAGATCAAACAAAGCGCTTTGCGCCTATTGCACTCGATGTATTTTGGGATCATTGCTTGGCTAATCATTGGGCTCAGTTCTCGACGCAATCACTTGAGCATTTTTGCTCCGACAGCCATCAGCAAATCTTTGAGCACCAAGAGCCACATTGGCCTGAGCACTTTATTACTGTTCACCAGAAAATGGCTGAACAGAGGTGGTTAGAGAGCTATCAAGAGATGTCATCCATAGAAATGGTATTGCAACGAATGGCTTTGAGACGGCCAAAGCTTGGCATGCTTAAATCTTGCTATGACGACCTAGAATATCACTATGATACGTTGCAGTGTCACTTTAATGAGCTGTATCCCAGTGTTTTAGAAGAAGCAAACCAATTTAATGCGCTTCAATTGAAGAAAAATCAAAAGGAAAGGTAAACAGCGTAATGCAGGTTTGCTACAATCCGCGCCTATTTAATCTTTGAGCATCATACTATGTCTGAATCTACTAAATCTTTTAACCAACTAGGATTGTCTGAGCACCTTCTTGCTACGCTATCAGAGCTTAATTTTACGGCTCCAACCAGTGTTCAAGAACAAGCGATTCCATTGGTATTAGAAGGCAAAGACGTATTGGCTGGTGCTCAAACAGGTACGGGTAAAACGGCTGCGTTTGGTTTACCGATTATCCAAAGATTAATCGAAACTAAAGACAACGTGATTCCAAACCCTAAGTTAGTTCGTGCATTGGTATTAGTACCAACACGTGAACTGGCGCAGCAGGTGTTTGATAACCTCACTAGCTACGCGAAGGGCACTGACATTAAAGTGGTTGTGGCGTACGGCGGTGTGAGCATGAAGGTTCAAACCGACAAATTACGTGGTGGCGCAGATATCTTAGTCGCGACACCTGGCCGTTTGATTGACCACATGTTCACTAAGAACATCATGTTAAGCCAAACAGAAGTGTTGGTATTGGATGAAGCTGACCGCATGTTAGACATGGGCTTTATGCCAGACATCAAACGCATTCTTTCGCGTATGAATGAAGTTCGCCAAACCTTGTTCTTCTCGGCAACGTTCGATACCAAAATCAAAGCGATAGCGTACCGCATGATGAAGTCGCCAAGTGAAATTCAAGTGACGCCGAAAAACAGCACAGCCGACACTGTGACTCAAATGGTTTATCCGGTTGATAAATCGCGTAAGAGTGAGCTCCTGGCTTACTTAATCGGTTCAAAGAACTGGCAACAAGTATTGGTGTTCACTAAAACTAAGCAGGGTACCGATGAGCTAGTAAAAGAGCTTAAACTAGACGGCATTAAAGCGGCTTCAATTAATGGCGATAAGAGTCAAGGTGCGCGCCAAAAAGCACTGGACGATTTCAAATCAGGCAAGGTGCGAGCGTTGATTGCAACGGACGTTGCAGCGCGTGGTATCGATATTCAGCAGCTGGAACAAGTTGTGAACTACGATATGCCATTTAAAGCGGAAGACTACGTTCACCGTATTGGTCGTACAGGTCGTGCAGGTAACAGCGGTTTAGCGATTTCATTGATGAGCCAAGACGAAGCTTACCTATTAGGCGACATTGAACGACTACTGGATACGCGCTTGCCGCAAGAGTGGTTAGATGGCTTCGAACCAAGCCTTGAAAAAGACCTTGCACCTGACCGCAGTGGTCGTAGCAAGAGTCGCTCGTCAGAAAAACGTAAGATGAAAGCGAAGCTTAAGATCCACCAAAATCGTGGTAAAGCTCGTCGCTAATCAGCCAGCTTAAAAAGCTCGTTTAAAGAGCTCTATATAAACGCGCCGTTACAGCTAGTTCTGTAACGGCGCGTTTTTTATCAAGCTAATTAACTTCGTAATAGGCTATCAGGATTTGTGATGTTCAGGATTACACTTCCATTCACATGGTACTTCATAAATCAGTTCTTCTAAGCAACTAGGGTTAAGCACCCACTCATCATCAATAGCAAATTGATTGGCCATTTGTTTGTTGAACATCTGCCAGTGCTTCATTAGAGCCTCTTCAGCCGTTGCCTCCATGTCACCTTCGTTCCAAGTACTTTCCATGAAGGGAGTCAGGCAGACAGCCCCGTTAGCGAACATGATCATTTGCCATTTTATTTCATAAATATTAACGGCTTTTTCTGGATTAGCTTTGTTGTATTGGTCAGCAAGCATGTTGATCTCGTATTCAAGGTCACCGACGTTGTCGATAAAGTAATCAACGAGGTTGTCTTCTTGACGTACAGAATCCGAGAGAAGTTGCATTGGTCTACGTGAATGAATCATGTTGGTGAACAGACGCATGGCAAACAAATAAATCGAAATATTCGGTGCAACGCCTTTTGGCAATTCCTGCATAATTTTACTGATGTAAGATTGAAAATACACGTGTAAACAGTCACTTATTGCATGCCATATCTTTTCTTTGCTACCGAAATGGTGGCGAATAAGGCTATGCGACACGCCTGCTTTTTCGCTGATATTACGTAATGAAACACGTTCATAACCGGAGTCGCAAAACATCTCTGCGGCAACCGCCATAATTTGAAATCGAGTCTCTTCAGCGTCTTTCGCGCTTCTTCTACCTTGTTTCTTTTCAGTCATCTTCATTTCACACATTTACCTGATTACCACATTCTACACTGTTTTTACTGAAATAAAAAATACTGCACAGGTGGAAAGTAAAGCTTGTGCAATCTAAAATTTTCAATATACTGCCCACCTGTGTAATAAATCATAATAATTAAATGGAGAAGCATCATGCAATCCAAGTTGTCTATTCAAGCCAAGACGAGTAAGCAGATAGGCGTGGCGTTTGCCGCACTATTACTCGCAGGCTCTTTGACCGGATGTAATAAGGTTCAGTCAGAAGAAACCGTTCAAGTTGTTAAGCCAGTAAAGCTGTTTGAGATCCCTCAACAGACAGATATTGAGCTTGATAGTTTTATCGCAAAAGTGGATGCGACCGACCGTGCTGCACTTTCTTTCAATGTGGGTGGAGATATTGAAACTTTCTCTGTTCGCATGGGACAAGAAGTGAAGAAAGGGCAAGTGCTAGCCGTGTTAGATGCGACGGATTACCGTATTGCAGTTGATGCAGCACAAGCAAAATTTGATCTGGCGAACAGCCAATACAAGCAAGCGTCTGAGTTGTACTCGAAGAAGCTTGTGAGCACGGATTACTACGACCAAGCCGTAAACACCTTTACTGCCGCTGAAGTTGAGTTGGACCAAGCAAAAACAAACCTTGGTTACACCACATTAGTTGCTCCATTCGATGGTGTGGTATCGATGGTGTTTGGTAAGCAATATCAATTGATCGCAGAAAAGCAGCCGGTACTTAACATTTTGAACCACAGCGAAATGGATGTGACTTTCTCTATTCCGGTATCAAAGCTTGAAGATCGTTCAATTCAAGACCTAACAAGCTCAAACATGTGGGTTGTGATGGATAGCCACCGCGGCATTCGTATCCCAACACGCTTTAAAGAGATCTCAACGCAACCAGACGAAGACACCAACAGTTATCAAGCGGTTGTGTCTATCGAAAAGCCTGAAGACATCAATCTGCTTTCTGGCATGACAGCGCAAGTGGAAGTTCAGAAAAACAGATCGGACTACGGCATCGGTATTGTTGATTCTGCTTGGTTAAGCAAAGACGCAGACCACGGTGAACTGTGGCGCTACAACCCAGAGTCGCAATTGATTTCTAAAGTACAAGTTACCCTTGATGAACAAGGCAAGGTGATCGATGGCCTATCTTCTGGCGACCTAATCGTAGAGGCAGGTGTAGATGTGTTATCAGATGGACAGCAAGTAAAAGCTTGGTTACGTGAGGGCGGTATTTAATGAACCTTTCCAAATTATCAGTTGTGGTTGCATCTGCGTTATTACTTCAAGCTTGTAATAACGAAGCAGACCACCGTGAACAACCTTCACTTTTGGTTTCAACCTTTGAAGTTGGCGCACCACTTACTGATCAATTCAGAAGTTTTAATGGACAGGTGATGCCGGCAGAACTGACACCGTTGGCATTCAAGCTTGCTGGTGAGATTCAGCAAGTATTGGTTGAAGCGGGTGACAAAGTCGAAAAAGGTCAGCTACTGGCGACCCTAGACAACGCGACATACAAACAAGATCTAACGGATGCTCAATCTCAGTTTGAATTGGCGAGCAAGCAACTGTCTCGCGGTACTGAGATGTTTGGTAGCAAGATGTTGTCGCAATCTGAACACGACCAGCTAACGGCTAACTACAAGTTGGCATCGGCTAATTTGGCTGCGGCACAACGCAAGCTGAGCTACACAGAGTTGCTAGCACCATTTTCAGGCACGGTTTCAACCGTTGATAAGCAGCGGTTTGAAAACACGACACCGGGTGAAACGCTCCTTAGCTTGTATCAGAACGATAAGGTCTACGTACGAATCCAAGTATCCGATTCGATCTTAGCGTCGATCAGCCCTGACATGCGTTCAAGTAGCTACCGTCCCGAAGCGACCTTTGGGGGTCACTCTGGAGAATATCCTCTGACGTATCTAGAGCACACCAGTGAACTGCACCCACAATCTCGCACTTACGAGTTTTGGATGCAAATGCAACAACCTGAAAGTGAAATTCTGCCGGGTACGAGCGTTACAGTAAATGTCGACATGGCAAAAGCAGGCCTAAGTGATGTTCAAGGCTACCAGTTACCAATGACGACGCTACAAGCAGGCGCTGAAGCGAACCAATTTTACGTGTGGAAAATGGAAGATGGCCAAGCATTCAAAAGCGAAGTGGAAGTCGACAAGATCAGCGGCCAAGGTGCACTTATCGCTCATGGTGTTGAGCAAGGTGAGCTACTCGTAAATTCGAATCTAAGAAAACTCCGTGACGGAATCCAATTGTCAGGAAAAGCAGAATGAACATCGCAGAATATTCAATAAAGAACAAAGTAATCAGCTGGCTGTTTCTAGTCATTTTGGCCATTGGCGGCGTGACGTCTTTTGGTAATCTATCCCGTTTAGAAGACCCAGCTTTTACCATTAAAGATGCAATGATTATTTCAACTTACCCTGGCGCTACGTCTATGGAAGTTGAAGAGGAACTGACTTACCCGCTTGAAAAAGAGATAAGACAGCTCCCTTATATCGATAAGATCACATCGACCTCATCGAATGGTATGTCTCAAATTATGGTGAGCATGAAGATGGACTACGGACCGGACGAGCTACCGCAAATCTGGGATGAAATGCGCCGTAAGATCAACGATCTACAGCCAACACTACCAAGTGGTGTGAATTCCGTTCAGATCATTGATGATTTTGGTGATGTATTCGGTGTGATGATCATGCTGACCGGTGACGGCTACGATTACGTTGAGCTGAAGCAGTACGCAGATTACCTAACGCGCGAAATCGAACTGGTTGACGGAGTCGGTAAAGTAAGCATTGCCGGTGACCAACAAGAACAACTGTTTGTTGAGATGTCTCTGGAACGCTTAGCCGCATTGAACCTAGATATGTCGACGGTCACTTCACTGTTAGCACAACAAAACAGTGTGGTATCGGCAGGCGAGGTGATGCTGAATGGACAAAGCCTAACGATCAAGCCAAACGGCACATTAAGCACGGTTGAAGAGCTAGAAAACCTGATCATTCATGGTCGCGATACAGGTAACCTGATTCGCTTGAAAGATGTCGCTGAAGTGACTCGTGGTATTCAAGAAAAGCCGGGCAACGTATTAACGTACAACGGTAAACCAGCAATCAACTTAGGTATTGCGTTCTCTTCAGGCGTAAACGTGGTTGAGATTGGTAAAGCACTGGATGCAGAGCTGGATCGCCTAGAAAGCATTAAACCAGCGGGTGTAGAACTGAATTACTTCTACAACCAAGCGCAAGAAGTAGACAAATCAGTGGCTGACTTCTTAATCAGCCTAGTTGAAGCGGTAGCGATCGTTATCATCGTGCTGTTGTTCGCAATGGGCTTGCGTAGTGGTTTGATCATTGGTTTAGTACTGCTACTGACCGTATTTGGTACGTTCATTCTTATGGACTACAACGATGTCGAACTGCACCGTATCTCGCTAGGTGCCTTGATCATCGCGCTCGGTATGCTGGTGGACAACGCGATTGTTGTCGTTGAAGGTATTTTGGTTGGCTTGAAGAAAGGTAAGACCAAGCTTCAAGCAGCAAAAGACATCGTGACACAAACACAATGGCCACTATTGGGTGCGACCATTATCGCTATCACAGCCTTTGCGCCGATCGGTTTGTCGAAAGACGCAACAGGCGAGTTCATGGGCTCACTGTTCTGGGTACTGTGTTTCTCGTTATTCTTGAGTTGGGTAACGGCGCTAACACTGACGCCATTCCTTGCTGAAATGTTGCTTAAAGAAGAAGACAAAGTTGATGAGAACGAAGATCCATACAAAGGTATTCTGTTCGTTGTATTCGGTGCGTCTCTGAAATTTGCATTGCGTTTTAGATGGTTAACTGTTGTCAGCATGATCGTATTGCTCGCCGTGTCTGTTGTTGGTTTTGGTAAGGTGAAGCAACAGTTCTTCCCGCCATCAAATACACCAATGTTTTACGTCGACATGTGGATGCCAGAAGGTACGGATGTACGTGAAACGATCAAGCAGACTGAAAAGGTTGAGAGCTACATTCGTCAGCAAGACGACGTGGAGTTTGTAACTACGACGGTTGGGCAGGGCATGCAACGTTTCGCACTGACATACCAACCAGAGAAAAGTTACGAAGCGTACAGCCAGCTACAAGTAAGAACCACTGACCGTGACACCATGTTTAAGGTTTTAGCGGAGTTAGACAAAAACTTAGCGAACGAATTTGAGCAACCGACATTCCAGTTCAAACTGATTGAGTTTGGTCCGTCACCGGCTTCAAAGATTGAAGCGCGTATTATCGGTGCTGATCCTCAAGTATTACGTAGCATTGCAGTTGAAGTCGAAGACGTCTTACTTGCCGATCCAGGCTCACGAAATGTTCGTCACGATTGGCGTGAGCGCACTAAAGAGCTAGTGCCACTGTTTAACGAATCAAAGGCACGTCGCCTTGGCATTTCAAAAACTGATTTGTCTGAGACGCTACAAATGGCGTTCGGCGGTTACAACATCGGTTTACTGCGTGATGGTACTCATATGTTACCTATCGTGGCGCGTTTACCTGAAGAAGAGCGTTTTGATTTTGAATCACTGAACAATGTGAAGATTTGGAGCCCATCGCTACAAACTTACATCCCGGTTGAGCAAGTGATTGATGGTGTAGAGCTTCAATGGTCTGAGCCACTGATTCAGCGTCGCGACAGAAAACGTACGCTAACGGTATTGGCTGACCACGATGTTCTTGGTAATGAGACGCCAGCGAGTCTGTTTGCTCGTGTGAAACCAAAGGTAGAAGCATTAGATTTACCAGAAGGCTACAGCATTAGCTGGGGCGGTGAGTACGAAAGCTCTAAAGACGCGCAGGAATCTCTGTTTGGTTCACTGCCAATGGGTTACTTGCTGATGTTTATCATCACTATGCTTCTGTTTAACTCGGTTCGTAAGCCGCTTGTAATTTGGTTTACGGTTCCACTCTCTATCATTGGTGTTTCAATTGGTCTGTTAGGTACCAATATGCCATTCAGCTTCACGGCGTTCCTAGGCTTGTTGAGTCTAAGCGGCATGATTTTGAAGAACGGTATCGTCCTTCTTGACCAGATCAACAGTGAGCTATCAACAGGTAAAGACCCATACTTAGCGGTTGTCGACAGTGCGATTAGTCGTGTTCGACCGGTATCTATGGCAGCACTAACGACTATCTTGGGTATGATTCCTTTGGTATTCGATGCATTTTTCGGCTCGATGGCGATTACCATCATGGCAGGCTTAGGCTTTGCAACAGTACTAACGCTAATAGTAGTACCAGTGATGTTCGCTATTCTATATAGAATCAAACCGTCCACTGCGGGTTATTAGGGATTGATATAAAACAGATTCTTTTAAGCCAGCCCAGTCATTTTTGACTGGGCTTTTTTATGCATGTGATATGGCAAAGCGTGGCTTAAGTCATCATCTGTATGCAGAGAAAGCGATGTGAAGACCGCTACACAGACAAAGCACGTCGTTAACAGAGGAATGTGTTAATCGACAGGTATAAAAAAAGCCGCTAACCAGTAGTCAGCGGCTTTAGGAAGAGTAGGGACGGCTTTAGATTGCTAAACGGATATCCAACTCAATCGGTTTGGGCATCGCTAGGTGATAGCCTTGGTACATGTCGAAGCCCAAGCTTTGCATTGCCGCAAGTTGATGCTCTGTTTCAATGCCTTCGATGACAGTCTTAGCGCCAATTTGTTTCGCGAGCTCTAGAACTAATTCCATTTCTCGTGTGTCGCCTTGCTCAAAATCTAACATCACTGAGCGATCGATCTTAATGATGTGAGGATTAATGTGGCGGACGCGTTGTTCTGTTGATGCTTGTGTTCCGAAATCATCGACCGCGATCTGAAAACCATTCTCCGCAAGGGAGAGGGCTGCATCTTTCAAGCGCTCTTCACTTTCGGCATTCAACTCCACCAATTCCATCACGATCTGCTCACATGAAAGGTTCAACTCATGAAGACGTTTTGCCAGAAGGCTGTCACTGACCTTTTCTGCAGCAAATAACTCACCAACGTTTGGAAGAACGTTCAAGAATAGGTGCAAATGACGGATAGTTGACTGTGCGAAGTTACGAATGTGGATAGCGCGACTGAGTCTCTCTACATTGATCTTATCTGTGCATGAGGTGTCATCGGAATGGAAGAAGTGATCAGGACGAACAATACCCCCTTTGCTATTCGAAATACGCACCAAAGCCTCTACACCTATCTGAGTCATTGAGTCGTCAAATATAGGTTGATAGACACTTCTCAGTGTTAGGTCTTGATATTTCGCAATAAACTGCATATCGGCATCCACAGATATACAGCTAATAAATTCACTTCTGTCTGATAAAATCATAGTCGCTAATAAAGGTGTTTATTCAATGACGAAAATATACGTCATGGCTGTCACAATATTGACAGGTGTTAGTAAATTGTCAATTAATAAAAACTCATTTGCAGGGTCAATATTTAAATAAATATAATTAACGAAAAATCAGCATGATAAATGATATTAACCATTAATTTAACTTATCATTCACTAGGTTTGATGGTTGCTGTGAATTTAATGGCTGAGTAACGCCTCACATATCAATCCCAACCAATATAAAGCTAGAACAGCGATACACCAGCGAAAAGTAGGGTTAAAGGCTTAGATTATGGGTGAATGTCAAAGTTAGAAAATAAAGATACTTAACTGGTTACATAGAAGTGATATCTATCTCTCAAAATCGATAGCATCGGAAGAACAGTTATTAATAATTCGATTAGAACGTTCGAATAATTAATGAACAATGATTGGGTGTCTTTTATAAAATATTGGGATGAAGGTCTAACAATTTGCTTTCAATATTGAATGAAAAAGTTGACCCGTATTATCCCTACCATTGAAGTACGGCATAAAGCTGCAGGTATTTACGAACCAATTGTTGATTCCCTGACCGTTTTAGTGGGTGACCAAATTTAATAAAGCACGGACTGATTCTAAAGTTATTATTTAAATCAGCAGCGAATTGAGAATCACTCTCTCTTAACGTGATGCCTTGTTGGCTGTATTCGGTTATCTCGTCTGGGAGTTCTCCCATCCACCAGTGCAACAACTCACCACTGTTTTTACTTCGGCTTATCCAATGGTCAGAAACAATGATCAAAACGTCATTGGGTTGAATGGCGAATCCGTACTCTTGCTGCCAGTTATGAATGTCTAACATCAACTTTTTACGACACGTTTTTCCCGCGCTCACCATATGATGACTAATCATCCAAACCGTGCCGATTTCAGAAGAGATTCGGAAGTGGCGGGGCGTTTCTCGAGAGGAGAGCATTTCAAGTGGACTAATGTTACTTGCATGATTAAAGCTTACGAAGGTGTGTTCCATTCGTCGGGCAAAGGCTTTACCGATGTGATGCTCACTGATCCCTTGGTTGTGCACCGTAGGATAATGACGCTCACAGAGTTTAAGACAATCGTCTTGAAACTGATTGACGCTTTTAATCACGAGATCTAATAACAATGAAGTCCCTTATACACAGTTACTATCTTATTGATGGGCAATAGTACGGTAATTAATGTGTCATTACCTATCGCCAAAGTGCGAGTTCTTGATCCCTCTATCAAAATTAGCGATTGCGGAGCGATTTTATGGATAGCACTGGCACTTCGCTGGTCTGTATTCTAAATTATGAGGAATTCTAATCAGTTAGAAAGACTATCTTTAGCAGCAAAGTTACAAGTGAGTTAGCTAGATTATAGTTTAGTCAGCAGTTCACGATGGATTTATTTACTCTTTACTTGGAAACATTCATGACCATTCAACTAGATTCGAAGCAAAAGTCTGAGCTTACCCATACTCTTCAAAAATACCTCCAAGATGAACTCGATGTGGAGCTCGGCCAGTTCGACACGGAATTCTTGGTCGACTTCATAAGTAAAAAGTTTGGGGCGGTTTATTACAACAAAGGGATAGAAGACGCCCAAAAAGTAATGGAACGTAAAATGTTAGATATCTCAGATGAGCTTTACGAGATCGAACAGATCGTTGAAATCTAACGTTTAGCCCAAACTTGTTCAAATAATTTGAATAACTCGTTTAATTTGAAATGATGTTACCAATGTAAAGCTTGGTAAATAATATGTTACACAAACTTGGTGTAGGGTACGCTTTTCGAAACTACACTACTCGTTAACATTCGGAAGAGATGCATGGACAACAACGTTAGAAATTACAACCCTTTAGCAAGAGCGATGCATTGGATTTCAGCTCTCGCAGTATTTGGTTTATTTGGTGTAGGCCTGTGGATGGTTGATCTTTCATACTACAGCGAGTGGTACAAAACAGCACCAGACTATCACCGTTCGGTAGGCATTCTTTTGGCTGCCGTTACTGTTATCCGCTTGGTTTGGAAACTAGTTACCGCGTCACCTAAAGTGGAAGGTAAAAGCTATGAAGTGGCAGCAGCAAAAATCGCTCACGGCTTCATGTACATCAACTTAGCGGTTTTATTTATTTCAGGTTATTTGATATCGACATCAGATGGCCGCGGGATAGAGGTATTCAACTGGTTCACTGTACCAAGTATGGGCGAACTGTTTGCAAACCAATCTGATCTCGCAGGTACGGTTCACTACTATGCTGCATGGGTACTGATCATTATGGCATCAGTGCACGCCTTAGCGGCGATAAAACACCACGTTATCGACAAAGACGATACGCTACGAAAAATGATAGGAGCTTCAAAATGAAAAAGTCAATTATCGCTACAGGATTAGCATTTGCTATGGCAATGCCTTTCGCTGCGAACGCCGCTGATTACGTGATTGATACAAAAGGTGCGCATGCTTCAGTTAACTTTAAAGTTAGCCACCTAGGTTACAGCTTTATCCAAGGCCGTTTTAACACATTCTCAGGTGATTTCTCATTTGATGAAAGCAACGTTGAAGCATCAAAAGTAAACGTAACTATTGATACAACAAGCCTTGATTCAAACCACGCAGAACGTGATAAGCACATCCGTAGCTCTGACTTCATTGATGCAGGTAAATTCTCAGACGCAACATTCAACAGCACGAAAGTGGTTGATAAAGGTGACGGCAAACTTGAAGTAATGGGTGACCTTAAACTTCACGGCGTAACTAAGCCTATCGTTATCGAAGCTGAATTCATCGGCGCTGGTCAAGACCCATGGGGCGGTGAGCGTGCTGGTTTCGTTGGTACAACTCGTCTAGAACTTGCTGACTTCAACATTCCAGTAATGGGCGCTTCAAGCTACGTAGACATGGATCTACACGTTGAAGGTGTAAAGAAGTAATCTAGCCATTGATGATTGCTGACCGGTATCAATCTTTTATGTAACCCCAAAAGTTGAATAGATACCTAGAAAGCAAAGCAACCGTTAGAAAAAGAGAAAGGCGCAAAGTATTCACTTTGCGCCTTTTTATTATGGTAAATGGTAACGCGTTTAGGTCTGTTTTGTGTCAAACCTTTAGTTGCGCTTTAAGCCACCATTTACTTTTAGCCAGTCAACGTTGCCATGACTGATTTTCGAGGTGAACAACTAATCCCTAATTGTTCAACCTTGTCCTAGTTAGCTAACCACTTCCTAGTAAAACAGTCGTTAGCGACACGCTTCC
Organism: Vibrio pomeroyi; assembly: GCA_041879425.1. NCBI lineage: Bacteria > Pseudomonadati > Pseudomonadota > Gammaproteobacteria > Vibrionales > Vibrionaceae > Vibrio > Vibrio pomeroyi. Next base: position 147,018 of record CP090855.1, read on the forward strand.
TAGTTAAACCGTTGTAAGTCAATCCACTTTAGATTAAGCCACTGTAGATTAAATCACTGTAAGTTAAACCCTTAGCCAATTAAGCCGTTTCTAGTTCCGTTTTTGGTACTACGTTTAGGCGGTCACCGTAAATTGGACGAAGTGCTTGCATCACCTCAGTACGAGTAAGAACACCCACCATCACACCGTTTTCCAATACTGGAAGCATATGTGGCTGGCTTACTTTCATCGCTTTTGCACGCTCTTCTAAAGAAAGAGAAGTCAGGCGAGTTGCGAAGCCCATGCTAGTAGTAGGGTACAGTTGCTCTTTGTCGATACATAGGAACTCAGCGACATCAACCAGCTTGTCGTTTGCATCGATTGCCACAACGTCACGGCTCATTAGGTCTACAACTTTTTGGCCTTTAGTTGGGATGTAATCTTGGCACCAAAGGTCAACCATTACGTCGTGAACAGAGAAGATACCAACAAGACGACCTTCAACATCGCAAACAGGAGCGCTAACAAGTTGAGCGTCTAAAAGTGAATCAATTGCCACTGATGTAGGCATTTCTACGCTTAGTGTAATTGGTTGAGTGTTCATGATTTGCTTGATAGTCGTTGCTGTGTTCATAGTGATTTCCTTAACTGACGTAATTTCTGTTGTTTGTGTAATTGCAGTAATTTTTGCTGCTTTAAGTTGTGGGCGACGGTAGATGCTCCAATTGGCTAAGCCGACCAATACCGAACCACCTACAATGTTGCCGATTGTTACTGGCACCAAGTTTGCGGTGACAAATTTCATGATGTTTAGGTCTGCGTATTGGGCTGGTGTTGCGCCAATTTGCATCCAAAAACTTTCTGGTGCGAATGCTTGAATCGTGATGCCTAGTGGAACCATGAACATATTCGCCACACAGTGTTCAAAGCCTGAGCTAACGAACATTGCCACGGGTAAGACAGTCATCATGGCTTTGGTCATGGCATTAGCAGAGCTGAACGTTAACCAAATGGCTAAACACACCAATAAGTTGCAAAGCACACCCAAAGCAAAAGCTTGAACAGGGCTGTGGTGTAGCTTGTGTTGAGCAATATTCAGAGCATTTAAGCCCCATTGCCCGCCATCCAATTGATACAAGCCAGCTGCGCTTACTAGAGCCAAAAGGAACATGGCACCGATAAAGTTACCGACATAGACCTTGCCCCAAATAGACAGCATCTTAGTGAAGGTAATCTGCTTGTTAGCCCATGAGATGCTTGATAACACTGAGCTGGTAAACAGCTCGCCACCACAAATCACAATCAGGATTAACCCCATACTGAATGAAAGACCGCCAGCTAAGCGACTCAATCCCCATCCAGCATCAGCGCTGCCTGTGGTTACCGTGATGTAGAATAAAAAAGCAAGCCCGATGAATGCGCCAGCCATGATTGCCAAACTCAATGTCATGCTGCTGGTTTTATTTGCTTTGCTTAATGCAAACTTCTCTGCTTCCGCCATCATTTCTGTTGGTGAGAACAGTTGATGATTTTCAGAAGTGCTGGTTGCCATATCCCCCCCTTGAACAATCCGTCATGTGTAATTCCTAGTGTTAATGACTTGGTTAATCCGTAATGGTTAATCAGTAATGTTTTGCAGGGCTCGTTGTGTCCTGCCATTCCAGATTAGGGGGTAGCGAGGTAGAGGTAAAATTGATAATTTTTAAAAACCACATCAAATTTATTGATATAGCTTGGGTTACGAGTAGAATGAAATCGATTGCTCATCGGCTTGATAAAAAACGAGCATCAGGACACAAATAATTAAAAGCATTAAGGATGAATTTTGCGTTATTCATTAAAGCAACTCGCGGTATTTGATGCAGTGGCAGATTCCGGGAGTGTTAGTAATGCAGCAGACAAGTTGGCGTTGACTCAATCAGCGACAAGTATGTCTCTTGCACAGTTGGAAAAAATGCTCGGCAGGCCTTTGTTTGAAAGGCAGGGCAAGCAAATGGCCCTTACTCATTGGGGCATGTGGCTAAGGCCAAAAGCGAAGCGTTTACTGCAAGACGCACAGCAAATAGAAATGGGTTTCTATGAGCAGCATTTACTGAGCGGAGAGCTCAAATTAGGTGCGAGCCAAACCCCCGCAGAACACTTGGTTCCAGACCTCATCAGTATTATTGATAACGACTTTCCAGAGATGCGAATCTCGCTCGGTGTACAAAGTACCGACGCTGTTATCGATGGCGTATTAGATTACAAATATGACTTGGGTGTTATCGAAGGCCGTTGTGACGACAGCCGAGTTCACCAAGAAGTGTGGTGTACGGACCATTTAACCGTGGTTGCATCCGCTCATCACCCGTTTGCGAAGCGTGAAAGAGTGAGTTTGGCTCAGTTAGAGCAAGCGAAGTGGGTATTACGCGAACACGGTTCGGGTACTCGCAAAGTTTTTGATAGCTCTATTCATCATTTAATTGGTGATCTTGATGTTTGGCGAGAGTATGAACACGTTCCTGTTTTAAGAAGTTTGGTAGCAAACGGCCCATATTTAACGTGTTTACCTTATCTAGACGTCGAGCAGTTTGTTGAATCAGGTCAGCTTGTTACCTTGAATGTTCCAGAACTCGAGATGGAGCGTACACTTTCATTCATTTGGCGTGCCGACATGGCAGAAAACCCACTTGCTGAATGTATCAAGCGTGAAGGTAAGCGCATGATGAAAGGCAAACGGTCGGTTCTGTAACCTAGATTTGATAAAATACTAATAACTAAATGTGTTGAATAAGCGATATCGGTCTCTATCTAGTGATAAATGCATAATTGCATACATTATTAATGTGATCGCGATCGGCTAAATAAGGGCTATCTTCCCATAGTATGCTTACTTGATTTTAAGTGAGGCTAAATCCGGTTGCGTTCAATTACGTAATTAGGCTTTAGAAATAGTATGAGTACATTAGTCGCGATTTCATTAACTACAGGTATTTTGTCAGGTCTTTGGGGATGGATAGCTATCTCTTTCGGCTTATTGTCATGGGCCGGTTTCTTAGGTTGCACCAGTTACTTTGCTTCGCCAACAGGCGGCGTGAAAGGATTGGCAGGTAGCTTACTAACCAACATGACAGGCGTATTCTGGGCAATGGTGATTATCGAAAGCTCAACCTTCGCAGGGTTAGATATTTTAGGCTATGTGATTACTGCTATTGTCGCTTTCTTTATGTGTATTCAAGCAAAACAAGCGTGGCTAGGTTATATCCCAGGAACCTTCATTGGTTGCTGTGCAACGTTTGCCGCAGGTGGCGATTGGCAACTTGTAGTACCATCTTTACTGCTTGGTGGTGTATTTGGATACTTGATGAAAGCAACGGGGCTATGGCTTCACGAGAAATCGACCCAATCTTCGGAAGCGGTTGAACAACACGCTAAGCAAGCTAAGGCTTAATTCGTTAACCTGACCCTAGTTTAGTCACTGTGAACTCTTGCAAGATAACCCCCAATTAATTTGTATATCGATTTATACAGGCACACCATTTGGTGTGCCTTTTTTGGTTTTGGTTACTCTAAAAATACGATGATCTTAACTGCAGAAGAACTTATACCGTCTATCAGAAAAGCTAAAGGCTTAGGTGTTCCCGTTTGCCATGGTGATAACACGTTTTAGCGTCCACCTTAGTAACAATGGAATGCATTCTTGCCCTTGGTTTTCACAGTGCGAGACGATAGCCAATGCGAGGTCTGGCTTTGCGTGTTTCTTCAATACCTTAGCGACGACTTTCTTAGGAGGAATAGGGTGGTCGTAAGGGATCTTAACCATGTCACGGAAAAAGTTCTCGAATCCGTTCATGTATAAATAATGCTCGATGTCTTTGTCAGGCAACTCAGTTAAGCGATGACGTTCTTGGTCGTTACCAAGCTTTGATAATACCGTTGCGGCGTATTTTTTACCTGCTGCATCGCCATCTGTAACAACATGCCAATCGATGCCAAACTCTTGCGCGACCTTAATCAATGCTTTGAGGCCTGATTGAGCAAACTCGATAATCTGTACACCTTCAGCCGCAAGGTTGTAGCCACATTGGTTGGCTAACTCATTAAACAGCCAAACTTCAGTTTCTCCCTCTACTAATAACCAACATCGCGCAAACAGTGCCCCTGAACGGTGGAAGCGAATATGAAAACCAATTCGTCTCAGTTCATCTTTACTGAAGTGGTTCATGTTGAGTTGATTAGCGATGGTTTTGTCGGACTGACGTACCAATCGCCGAATCGATTGCAGAGGCACAGCTGCGAGTAGGTCACCACTGTTGGTGGTGAGTATTTTCTGCATTGGCAGTTTTTGCATCAAACTCCAAGCTCTTGCCAAGTGGGTTGGATGCAATCGACCTTCGGGATCTTCAAGGATCAAAAGAGGGCGCGCGCATCGTCTTAGGTCATTTGGCCCTTTAGCTTGTAGATAAGCGTTCAGTAATCCCATGAATAATAAGCGAGTTTGTTTGTTCTTTGTTTCTTCGACAAGCTGATGAATGCTCTGATCATTAGCACCAGCCGAATAGAGTAAGCCATCGCGCTGTTTTCTAGGATTACGACGAGAGTTACTCTTGAAAGAAAAGTAGTGTTCAATCAGGCTCTGCATCGACTCTAAACTGCTGCGCATCTCGCCTTTGTTTACGTGGCCAGGAATCGCCATTAAACGTCGGCAGGTGTTATCTATGCGTTTTTCGATTCGAGCCTGACGGGCGTTTCCATTCCCATTTCCATTAGAAGCGTGCCCATTACCGTTGCTGTTGCTGTTATTGCTATTATTAGCGCCATTCCCACCGTTACCGTTAGCTCCATTGCCGTTCGCATTACCATGGATATGGCCATTGTGGTTAAGTGCCTTGCCATTGAATGGACGATCGAAGTGCCTTGCATCTCGTAAGCGAATCACGGGGTGCAAGGTCATTAATTCTTGAGCGAGCTTTTCAGAATGGTGAAGCTTGAGCGGATTGCCGTCCAAACCTAAAAATGCGTAGTGAGTGGTAGTTTCGTACTGTTCTAATGTGGCGCTGATTCGGTAATAGATACGATAGACACCGAACTCGTCCTGAACCCAAATCGGTTTGAGTTTACGGTAACGACCAGCGTTGAGTTCGCTCTTGTCGTTAGCCTTTAATGCGAGAACAATTTGAAGATGTTGAGACTGCGGGTGTGAAACAGAGTAATCGACATGAAAATCGGTCATTTCAAAGTGATATGGCACGCCGTCTGAAGGAAGAACGACGGAAAGGGCATCTAATAATGAAGACTTACCCCAAGTATTTTCACCAATAAGCGTGGTTAGCTCGTCAAACGCGAGTGACATGCGCTTGATACCTCGAAAGCCAGAAATCTCGATTCTTTCTAGTTGCATAGGCTTACTCCTAACGGAAGGCTCTGCTAATTGTTTGAAAGCTAACAGATATCTTTAATCATAATCGAAAATCACCAATTCGGTATGCTCATCGGTCACAAAACCCATTGATTATTTATACGGCTCAAAATGAGATTTTTGATCTATCTCGAGTATTTTTTTGCAGTGCAGTTTCATAAAATTCACGATTCTGTCATGATTCTCGACCTAGTATGAAGGGACAAAGAGAGAAGAAAATATGACTAAAAAGAATAAGCCGACAAAAATAGTGTTGGCACACATCAACGACACCCACTCATACTTCGAACCAACCTCATTACAGCTATCACTTAAAATGAACAGCCACATCATTGAACCTTATGTCAGTGCTGGTGGTTTTGCTCGAATTTCAACGCGCTTTAAACAAATAGAACAAGATGCCCAACGACAAAAGGTTGGAACCCTGTTCCTTCATGCTGGGGACTGCTTTCAGGGCACCTTATACTTTTCTCTGTTCAAGGGGAAAGCCAACGCCGATCTGTTGAATGCGCTTAATATTGATGCCATGACGCTTGGCAATCATGAGCTAGACATGGGTAATGAACCCGTGGCGATTTTCGCGAAAAGAATCAAATTCCCTCTGTTGGCCGGTAACTGGAATCTATCGAATGAGGATATCAATAAAACTCATACCTTAGCGGACAACGACATTGTTAAGCCTTACCTGACGGAAACACGCAGTGCTTCTTATATAACGAAAGAGTTTGATGGCGACAAAGTTGCCATCTTCGGTTTAAGTATCGACAAGATGGCAGGTATTGCTAACCCAGATATTGATACACCGTTTGAAAACGCATTAGAAACGGCAAAAGCAACGATAGAACAAATTCACCAGGCTGGCATAAACAAGATAGTGTTGCTTAGTCACCTTGGTTATGAAGCTGATTTAGAGCTAGCGGCGAATGTAAAAGGCATCGGTGTGATTGTTGGTGGTCATAGTCACCGCTTGCAAGGTGACTTCTCGGATATCGGTTTAGTGAAAGACGATGACTACGGCGTAAAAATTGGCGACACCTATGTTGTGCAAGCAGGTTTCCACGCAATGAGCCTAGGCCATTGTGAAATCGAATTCGACGCTCAAGGTAAAGTGACGCACTTTAATGGTAAGAACGAACTGTTGTTAGGACGCCGACTCTTTCTAGATGCAAAACTGAGTGAAGTAGGGCAAGACGATGCGCATGATATGGCGTGTGAGTTTTTGAACAATCACCAGAACATTGCAGTGTGTAAGAAAGATCCTGAATTACAGAGTATTCTGACGGACAAGTATCAGCCTAGAGTTCGTAAGCTTCAGCAGCAAGTCATCGCTCATGCTGACAGTAAACTTCGTCATGTACGTATCCCTGATGAACAAGGGCCAAGCCAACTTGCGCCATTGGTGGCTCAGTCATTCCATTACTTGATGAACAAGAAAGGTCACCAGGTAGACTTTGCTATCCACAACTCTGGTGGTGTACGAAACTCGCTAAATAGCGGCGATGTTTCGGTTGCCGATATTGCCGGAAAACTACTACCGTTTGCCGTACCTATTGGTGTGTATGAAGTTAAAGGTGAAACGATCGCTGGCATGTTGGAAGGTGCAATCAATAACGCATTGGATAATGGTGTGGTTGGTACAGGGTCGGGTAGTTTCCCTTACACACACAACCTAAGGTTCTGTTACCACAAAGAAGCTCCTTTAGGGCACAGAATTCATCACCTTGAAATCCACTCTGAAGAGGATGGTTGGCAGGCAGTTTCGCGAGAACGTGTTTATCGTGGCGCATCATCAGCCTATACCATGAAAGGGAAAGAAGGTTATAACGCAGTCTTGGATATGATCGGAGATGGCATCGTCACAACCGACTCAATGGCAGACTGTTTCATTGCTTTTTTACAAGATCACCCTGAATCACTTCAACACCACGAACCGTTGAATTGCATGGAGTGTTTTAGGTAATCGCATCTAATGTTTTCGCTTAGTATCATTACTTTGAGTGATTTATAAAATTGGCACTGTTTATGCTTTATTTCCCGGGTAACTTCCTGTGGAGGCAAAGCATGGATAGGAAAGATTGGTTAGACGCGGCCGCCGTTGTTGGTTGGGTGTCTGTTTGGTCTGCATTAGTGTACTTAGTACCAACAGCAGGTTTATAACACATGCGGTTTGAGATGCACTTTCTGAAAAGGTGCACACAAAAGGTACTTGTGAGCAGTTTGATTGAATAACGGGAATAGGGCAAAACCTGTTCATCGTATTCTTGGAATCAATACGAGTGTCGTTTTGACAAGCCGATAGAAATAAATAAGGAGCTTTTTGCTCCTTTTTTATTGGCTCCTCAAAACCACCGCCTAGGGCGGTGGTGATTGTTCCTTGAGGCTATAGCCTGAAGAAGTGCCCATGTTAGAAGTAACCTCTTATTCACCACAAGTAAGAGGAAACAACCACATGGGCGATTACAGAAGTTCATCACATGTCTATTGGCGTTGCAAATACCATATAGTTTGGACTCCAAAGTACAGATATAAGATTTTGAAAGATAAGGTAGGAAAGGAGCTTTATCGTTCAATCTATATTTTGTGCAATATGAAAGACTGCGAAGTTTTAGAATTAAACGTTCAACCAGATCATGTTCATCTTGTTGTCATTATTCCTCCCAAGTTATCAGTATCGAGTTTGTTAGGAGTTTTAAAAGGCCGAACAGCAATTCGACTTTTCAATAGATTCCCACATATACGTAAGAAATTATGGGGAAATCACTTTTGGGCTAGAGGGTATTTTGTAGATACGGTCGGTGTGAATGAAGAAGTCATTCGGCGATATGTACGACACCAAGATAAGCAGGACATAGAGTATGAACAACAATTACAGTTATTGAAGAACTGATAGCGCGGACGCCCCCTTTTAGGGGGTTATAAAGCAAAACCGCCTTCTAAGAAGGCGGATATTTTTTTTATTTCTGCAAATTTATCTAGACGAAACAAAGTTAGGGGAATATTATCCACGCGTTTGGGGAGTAGTTAGCGCAAGTTTACATATCGTCATCTCGTTAGGCCAAGTGTCTATCCGGTATGTAAAGGTGAAATCCCATATTTCACTTCAACGAGACCAACGCAATCACAGTCAAGATCCGTAATGGAGCTTGATATGCTTTGTTTGCGGAAGGTCTTTGTACAGTTCTTCCGCCCGGAGGAATAATGAACTCAACTCAATCTCTATTATCTACAAATAGTGAATCCTTTTTTTCATCGCCGATCATGACGACTTATGCGGGCTTTTTCCTGCTGACGGTGATTCTTGTCTCTATTGATATCTATCAGACTCGTGGTGGTAACGTCACTATCAAGAAAGCGGCAATCTGGAGTGTATTCTGGTTTGTACTTGCGTTTTTGTTTGCAGGTTCTATCTACCTATTTTGGGACATTTACGCGCCTAATAGCGACTACACAGCGCAAAAAGCAACAGTTTCATTCATTACCGGTTATTTGCTAGAGAAGTCACTGAGCGTAGACAACCTGTTTGTATTCGCGATGATCTTCGCTCAATACCAAGTTCCTGAGCATCTACGACCTCGTGCGCTTCTTTGGGGCGTAATTGGCGCATTGGTGCTTCGTGCAATTATGATCGCACTAGGCGCGCAACTATTGGCGGAATACCACTGGGTGCTTTACGTGTTTGCAGCGTTCTTGATTGGTACAGGTATTAAACTGGCGTTAGACAAGGGCGAAGAAGAGAGTGTGAATACACTGCCTGAAAAGCTACTTCGTAAAATCATGCCGGTAACAGAAGACTTCCATGGTCCAGCACTTATGATTAAGCAAGGTACCAAATGGGTACTAACACCAATGATGTTGGTGATTGGTGCTATCGCAGTCATGGACGTGATGTTTGCACTGGACTCTATCCCTGCAATCTTCGCGGTAACACAAGAACCGTTCTTGGTACTTGCTGCTAACGTGTTTGCGTTACTTGGCCTGCGTTCGTTGTACTTTGTACTTCAAGGCATGATGGATAAATTCATCTACTTGAAGCCGGCACTGGCATTCATCATGGTCTTCATTGGTGTGAAAATGCTATTGGTCGACAGCGAATGGGCTATCCCAACTTACTGGTCTTTAGCGGTGCTGATTTCAACGATGACGATTGCGGTTATAGCGTCGATTTATGCAAAGAAGCCAGACATTGAACAAGTAAATTAAAACAAATATAACTTATCGAAAACTCGATAAGAGATACGTGGTCGATGAAGCAGGAAATTTATTTATGTAAAATTTCTGTGACATCGGCCACTTTTGTTTGAGGGGTATTTGTACTAAATGCATGATTTAAGCACTATATTGAATTTTAAGTCACTGCTAATGCATATGTATTTCGAGCCATTGTTAATGGTTTGTTTTATTAGAAAAACTAATCTGAACATCCAATTTTAGTCATTTTTTAACCTGCAAAAGATCACCTATTATTCTTGTCATCAGAACGAAACACACAAACAAATTTATAGAGAGGCAATCATGGCTCAAGCAGTACAAATGAATACTATCGCTGTTCCTAACTCTATGGATAAGAAGACCTACTCGGTTAACTTCAAAGGATTGATTGCACACATTTTCGATATTCTTTTCGTAGACAACTCTCCACGTAGTTACTACGCGAGCGACCTATCTGGTCACATGCAACGCGATATCGGTATCAACCGTTAATCTCAGCGTAAACGCATAGAATAAAAGAAAGACAGAATTTTAAAAACGCCAGCTTCTCAAGCTGGCGTTTTTGTATCTGAAAGAATCTGTATCTGAAACAATTTGTACCTGAAAGAAAACGTTAAGTACCGCGGTCTTTAGATAAGTAGCTTCTATGAGGATCACGGTATGTCACACGCCAAACACAACACATCATTGATCAAACTCTGCTTATTTGCCTTACCGATCGGCTTCTACTCTTCAGTGTCGAATGCACAAACCTGGAGTAACGAGGGGCAACCTGCGCAGGTTATCGAACTGTTCACCTCTGAAGGTTGTTCGAGTTGTCCACCTGCTGATGCCTACCTCAGTACTTTTGAAGATGACCCAGCACTTTGGACACAAGTCATCCCGCTCGCGTATCACGTCGATTACTGGGATTACCTCGGTTGGGGGGATAAATTCGCGAGCAAAGCCTTCAGTCAAAAGCAACGTTTGTATAAAGCTTATGGGGTGACAAGCGGGGTTTATACTCCGGGTTTTGTGGTTGATGGAAAAGAGTGGCGCGGTTATTTCAATTGGCTTGATAGAACGTTACCTTCGCTCCCACAACAAAATAACCCCAAGCTGACGGTCAATCATAAAGGCGACACGTTCAGCGTGAGCTACGAAGGCAAAGGTGATTATGTGGCTCATATTGCCTTGTTAGCGATGAACGAAGTTACCAGCGTTAAAGCGGGCGAAAACAGAGGTAAAAAACTCGAGCATGATTTTGTGGTGGTTTACGATGGTTACCAACGTAGTGATTCTGAGTGGCAATTCAATGTGGACTTTGATTCGCTAGTCGCAGCGCCCGATGCCGTAGCTGTCTGGTTAACCGCGCCTAACTCGTATGCACCTGAACAAACGGTAGCAGGGTGGTTGAATTAAACTCACGTGCTCAACTTCAACTCAACGTGCGCAACTTCAACAATTATGAAGCAATGCAGTTTGGGCGACACTAAACCGTTACTGTGTCGCCTTTGTTCTGTTTTGCTTGGTCTAAATTGCTGTTAGAGACTTGAAAGGGGCGATTTAGTTACGTAATACAGCTGAAATACGTTAATATAGCGCGCTATTATTTTAGCTTTGAGTTCCTGCAATTAATGACTAACACCACGACACCAACCAACTTCTCTGATCTTGGCTTAATTTCTCCTTTGATGGCTCGTCTTACCGAGCTTGAATACCAACAGCCAACGCCTATCCAAGCGCAAGTTATTCCAAGTGTGTTAGCAGGACGCGATCTAATAGCAGGCGCAAATACGGGTTCAGGTAAAACCGCTGCATTTGCACTTCCTCTGTTACAACAGATCCATGAAGATGCACCTTTAGACCGTCGTTCGGGCAAAGGTAACTTCGTTTCTGGCCTTATTTTAGTGCCTACTCGTGAACTGGCTAAGCAAGTTGCTGACAGCGTTAAATCTTACGCAGTGCATTTTAACGGTGCGATTAAGACTGTTTGCGTATTTGGTGGTGTGTCTGTGAACACTCAGATGCAAGCACTACGTGGCGGCACTGATATCTTAGTGGCGACACCGGGTCGTTTACTTGACCTTATTTCAAGCAACGCTATCAAGCTTGATAAAGTCAAAACGCTTGTGCTTGATGAAGCTGACCGCATGTTAAGCCTTGGTTTTACAGAAGAACTAGACGCTATCTTGAAGCTACTGCCAAGCAAGAAGCAAACTCTGTTGTTCTCTGCAACGTTCCCAGAGCAAGTTCAAACGCTTACTCACGAACTGCTGACTGACCCAATTGAAGTTCAACTTCAAAGTGCTAATGCGAGCACACTGGTTCAGCGTGTATTCGAAGTCGAAAAAGGTCGTAAGACAGCATTGTTAGCGCACCTGATTCAGCAACACGAATGGCGCCAAGCACTGATCTTCGTGAATGCAAAGAACAGCTGTGAACACCTAGCAGACAAGCTCTACAAACGTGGCATCATTGCAGAAGTCTTCCACGGTGATAAAGGTCAGGGTTCGCGTACTCGTATCCTTGAAGATTTCAAATCTGGCGAGATCGATGTTCTGATCGCGACAGACATCGCAGCACGTGGTCTGGATATCGAAAAGCTTCCAGTTGTTATCAATTTTGATTTACCGCGTAGCCCATCAGACTACATGCACCGTATTGGCCGAAGTGGTCGTGCGGGTGAGGTTGGCCTAGCGTTGTCTCTGATCGATCACGAAGATTACCATCACTTCAAAATCATCGAGAAGAAGAACAAGATTCGTCTTGAGCGAGAGCAAATCGAAGGCTTTGAAGTCGATGAAGAAGCGGTTGCTGAACTGATTGCCGCGCTTAAACCTGTTGCGCCACCTGCTGGCACAGGTAAGAAGAAAAAGAAGAAGAAAGCGGCACAAAACCAAGATGTGTGGCTGAAAAACAACTGATACTGATTCAGTAAACAATCGATATTTTAAAGGCGCTTAATTGCGCCTTTTTTGTGTCTGTAATACGAGGACTTTAAGTAGCTATAGTAACGTGTACTGGTATTCAAAATCAGCCAAGTTTGTACGTAGGGTTGCGTCCTTCATAAGAGATTCAGTGATTTCACGCTTTGCTCATAATCTATTCGGGTTCTAAGCAACTGGGTAACAGCGTGAAGGCCTCGATTAAACAAGTAATATTGGTAGCTTCACTCTTCATGGTTACTCATCCCGCGGCGATAGGTGCAGAGTTCAAGGTTAAAGGCCTGAACAAAATTCTCACTGAAAATGTAGAGTTATACTTAGAGCCTTTGGTTGATGTTCCAGCTGCACAGCTATCGCATACTAAGTTATTGAAACGGGTTCAAGACGCGCTCAACCCTTATGGCTACTATCGCCCTCAGATAGATATCGAACTTGATAACAGTGATAACCTCACCTTGAACGTCGATTCTGGCCCTGTCATGTACATTGCAGAATCGGTTGTAAAAGTCACCGGTGAAGCGACTGAAGATGAAGAGTTCATCAAAATACTCACGCAGAGTCAGTTAGATTCAGGCTCTCCATTATCTCACCAAGAATACGACCAAACTAAGCGTGCGATTTTCTCTTTGGCAAAGCGTAAAGGCTATTTCGACGGTCGGTTTGTCGAGTCTAAGATCGAAGTGATTCCGAGCGAAAACATCGCCAATATTCACCTGCATTTTTCAAGTGGCCCACGCTACAAGTTTGGCGCCATCAGCATTCCTGATGATGGTGTTGAACCTGCGCGTATAAAGAAAATTCCTACATTCAAACAAGGGGACGATTTTGACACGATAAAGTTGGGCGAGCTGCAGTCTGACTTGTTTGAAACTCAGTGGTTTCGGAGTGTTGTGGTACATGGTGACTTTAATCATCTTGATGATAATCTAGAAGTGCCAATTGAGATTATTGCTGAACCAAGCTCTCGTAACATTGTGCAGGTGGGTGGTGGTTATTCTACCGATCTCGGTTTGAGAGCGTCTTTAAATTGGTCAAAGCCTTGGTATAACCGAAGAGGACACAGCTTTGAAACACAGACGTATTTGTCTGAACAAGAGCAATCACTGCAACTAGGGTACAAAATCCCAACAGAGAAAGTCACGACCGATTACTTTGGTATTCAGTTTGAATCGAAACGAATTGATCATCGAGACACCAATAGCTTTTCAAACGATCTTAAATTCGAACGTTACTGGCAATTAGACAGCGATTGGCAAAATACCATTTACGTCAAATACTTGCATGAACAATACCGTCAAGCCTCTGAGGAGGACCAATCGCAATTACTGTTACCTGGTATCAGTTTTTCACAGGTTGATCGTAAAAATGATCAATTGGAGCTCAATCATCGACACATCTATTCTGTTGAGTATTCTGACCCTAGTTTGCTCTCTGATTCAAGGTTGTTGCGGTTGGAAGGAAACAGCGTGCTTTCGTGGGACATTAGCGAAAGCCAGAAGCTGCATTTCCGTTCAAATGTCGGCGTTAACATAGCTAAATCGTTGTCGGATGTGCCATCGTCACTGCGTTATTTTGCTGGTGGCGATGGGAGCGTACGAGGCTATGGTTATGAATCGATTTCTCCAAAAGATGACAACGGTGAATTAACAGGTGCACGCTATATGCTAACAGCAGGGCTTGAGTACCAGCATCAGGTTTACCGCTCGATCTGGATGGGTGCATTTCTGGATGTTGGTGATGCGTTTGATGATGAAGCGGATTGGAAGCGCGGCACAGGCCTTAGCCTGATTTGGAACTCACAATTGGTGCCTGTGAAACTCGACTTTGCTTACGGGTTAGATGCGCCTCAAGGCGATGAGTTTCGTATTCACTTTTCCTTGGGTACTCAATTCTAATATCTGTACACTGTTTAAGCTCTCGCGAGGATACGATCCATCCAATGGGATTCAAGCAAATCGACAGAGCGTAATAACCTTTGTGCTCTAGCAAACACAAAGGTAAACACAATGAAAAAGGTACGATTTGGTGTATTTGGTAACATGGGCCCTGAAGCGGATGCTCTGTTCCAAGATATCGTCGCTAAGAAAGAGATTGAACACGGCGCGCTTAAAGACCAAGACCACATGGCGATGATTGTGGTTAAAAATTCAGATATCCCAGACCGCTCTGAAGCAATTAACGAAGGCGGTATCGACCCTGTTCCAGAGCTAATTGAATCCGCGTGCATTTTAGAACACGCCAACGTTCAATTTGGCGTTATGACCTGCAACACCGCTCATTATTTCAGACCTGAAGTTCAAAAGCATACCAATGTTTATATCGTCGATATGCTTCAAACTACGGTTGATAAAATCAAAGAGCAGAATCCTGAATCTATTGTCGGTATTTTATGTACTAACGGCACATACAATTCGGGAATCTATGACCGTTACCTAACTAACGCCAATCTGGTATTCGTTAAGCCAGAAGCTTTTGAACAAGAACATAACGTTCATAGTGCTATCTATGGCGAAGTAACGGGCGAGATGACTGCGTGTGGACAAGCAATCCGAGAAACCAACGGCATTAAAGCGGGCAAGTTTGACCGTAATGCGGCACTTTTAGCTGTTGCGGTTCAAAGTATCGTAGAGAAGGGCGTTAATACGGTTATTTTGGGGTGTACGGAACTTCCTTTGGTTAGAAAGCAACTTGAAACGGCATTTCCAACAGTCACTTTTATTGATCCTATGGAAGCCGTAGCTGAGCGTGTCGTTGATGTTTATCGTCTCGCTGAGAAGTATGTTGAGCGTGGACATGTGGATTACGACATTAACGATGTCGATTCGATTTATACAACGTTAGATATGGTGAATTACGTAGCCAAGAGAGCGATGACCTACCGTCTGTAGGCTCAGATACGTCTATTTGAAACATGAGAAAGCCGCGAATTACGCGGCTTTTTTGCATTTGGATTGGTGAAAGATTAAAAATTAAAAGTGAAAATTCGAAGCTCGACACTTAAAGCTCGAACTCGCCATTCATTTTTCGAAATAACCAATCCGGTACCTTGTTCCACGAACTGTAGTTCGGGTTCTTAGTATGGATTTGTTCCCCTGAAGCCCAGGTAGTCTCACCTGATTGTTCTCGCGACACGGCCCAGAACAAATCCTCTTTCTGATGCGTTAAGTAGTGTGTCACTTGCTTCGCAAACTCTTCACTGTCAATCAACACACCAAACTCAACGTTGAGAAAGTCTGATCTTGGGTCGAAGTTAGAAGAACCAATATAGGTTACACGCTCATCTAAAATTACAGTCTTGTTGTGGTAGTAGGTATCAACATGAAAGTAGTGGTCATCATTGATAGCTTGGCTTTTGTACTCGTAGATACTTATGCCTTTGTCGAGTAGAGTCTCACGGTGTTTTTCGTAATACGCAGGAACAAAACCCGAATCATTAGACGCCGATGAATTCGTCAGCAAGGTGACTTCGGCTTGGTGCTCTTTAAGTGCATCGATGAATACAAACTGGTTATCGCTTGGCACCATGTAAGGCGTAGAAATCATAGCCTTAGAAGGTATCGGTACTTTCTGCTTCATTAAATGCTCTGTACGCTGACGAAAGTAGGGCTTGTTGTCATTGAGCTTCTCTAATGAATCAAATAAAGGCGTTACAGATGCTTTAATAAACCTTGGTTCGTTTAGGCGATTTATCTGTTGTTCAACATCGAAAGTGATCGGCTTTTTATTCTTCTCACCTTTATTTATTGCCTTGGTAAACGCTTTGTATTGGCCTTGTTCTTTGACTTTGATTCGCTCTTGAATTGGCACCACATATTCGCTGTCCCAAAGCGCTTGATAATTGTTGTCGAAAGACGCGATTACGTCACCTCGAAACAAAACGTCCATATCAAAGAAGTTGGCATTCTCGCTATAGCCAAAGTAATCATTACCGATGTTTCTTCCGCCTAAAATCATCGAGTGATGATCGACATTGAAGTACTTCTCGTGAAGCCGATTATCCAGTTGTTTTTGATGAGTTGAGAAGTTGAACGCACGACCAATCCAGCCAGCTTTACGTGATTCAAAGGGGTTGAACAGTCGAATCTCAATATTGGGGTGTGAGTCCAATTCCGCTAGCCATTTATCATTAAAAACCAGTAGGTCATCTAAGGTCAGTCGGACGTGAACATCACGATCCGCCGCTTGCTTGAGTTCGTTTAGAAGCATCAATCCAAGCGTGTCTCGCTCCCAAGAGAAGTAAGTCATGTCAATAGAGTGTTGTGCTTGGCGAACGAGCTCGATACGGCGAGCAAAGGCCTCTGGTGCAGTCGGGATCAGGTACACCTCAGTGTGATGTTCTGTGCTTTGCCAGTTTGCTTGGAAGTCTGGTTCGACATCGGGGTAAGGTTGGGCGCAGCCTGTGACCACAGTAATCAACATCATAGTGCATACGGTTTTTAGTTTGCTAAGTATCATAACTACCTGCGTTTGAACGT
Source organism: Vibrio pomeroyi (assembly GCA_041879425.1). Classification (NCBI taxonomy): domain Bacteria; kingdom Pseudomonadati; phylum Pseudomonadota; class Gammaproteobacteria; order Vibrionales; family Vibrionaceae; genus Vibrio; species Vibrio pomeroyi. The sequence goes on from CP090855.1 coordinate 164,006, forward strand.
AAAATTTGGATATAAAAACGGCCAGCGAGCTGGCCGTAAAGTAGGAAGGGTGTTGAGAATGTTTAGTTTAGGTACCACTGCCAAGGCATAAGGCCTTCCTCTGCTAAACCGGTTAAGCGACCTTCACGAAGCTTAGGGTCAACACCTGGGTTTGTGACATAGTCCCAGTCTAAGGTAGTACTGTTTTCGCTGAAACCTGCACCATCAATTACGAGCACATTGTCGGCAGCGTCGCTGTACTGTTGGACTTCGAACAATTCATCGCTAAACCAAAGACGCGACATTTCGTTCATTAGTGCTTTATCCTTGCTTGATGGTCTTACTTCACTTCCATCAAAACGCACGGCTTTGTTAAACACAAACGGCAACTCTGAACCGTTACATGCACCGCCGATGCAACCAATAGTTTTAAATAAATCGATAATAGATAGCTCACCATTTGGCAAGGTATTGTAGTTCCACATGTTAAAGCTTGGCTTGTGCTCAAAGTGGTATAGCGTTGCTTCTACTTCGTTGTTTGCTGCCATATGACGAGCTGGACCATTGAACAAAGTGTCATTTAGCAAGGTTTTAAATTGCTTCATGTTGTCAAGAGCGCCACCTAAGCTAGATTCTGAGTTAGGGTAGAAATCAGTTAGAGCTAGAATATCTTGGGTTTGTTGGTGGCTCGTGATATCAACAATGTCGACCAAGCAACCTACGGTACCCGTAATGTCACTGGTATCAATGCACTTAGTCATTTCAACTAGATCACCTTCTAGTTTGGCACCATAAAATAAACCCGCTACTGCACTGTAAGCACTACTTGGTAATACAAGTTCCGCTGAAACTTCATCACTTGCTTGCTCAGATAGTTTTTGCTGCAGAATAACGATGTTGTTTTCATCTTCCAACCAGTTAACCATCGCTAGAGCTAGTTTTGCTAGATCTTCATTAGTAAGCAGTTCAGGTTCATCATTTGTTAATAACTCGATGACCGTCGGAATTAAGAACGTAGCGGTAAAGAGCATGCCAAAGCTGTTCGCTTCATGTGCATTTTCACCTAGGACAGTGGGTACTGAGAATCCTGCTTGCATTGGTGATTCTGCTGATTCGCTACAGCTACCAAGAAAACTAGTTTTTTCACACAATATGTATGGAGTAAAAGGCATCAGGTTTGACATTGGAGTCTCATCTGCTGTTGGGCTCAGAATTGGGATTTGCAAAGAACCTAACAACCAATTCTTTAACTGTTCAATACCATTTAAAGCTGTTTCTTGTGACGCCATGATCTCATCGAGCGAGGTGTCTGCTGTAAACTCCTTACTGCGATCTTTTGCTACTTCATAACTAGGGTATTCAAAACCATAAGGGTTACTCTGCATGATGGCACGTTGGAAATATTGACCTGCGATATCTTCATCTTGCTGTAAGAAACCAATAGACATAGCACCTGAACCTTGACCCATAACCGTCACGTTTTGAGCATTACCACCGAAGTCAACGATATTATTGTGTACCCACTTCAAGGCACGCTTTTGGTCACCTAAGCCATAGTTGCCATCTTGGTTCTCGCCTTTAATCCATTGAGTACCTAACTGACCAAGACGGTAGTTCAAGCTTACATAGATAAAAGGATTGCCTTCACTAGCACCTTGAGCCACAACATTATCGCCTTGAATCAGAGGCTCAGCACCTGAGCCATATTCAAAGTCACCACCGTGGATGAATACATAAACCGGTAGATCTGCATCAGAATCTACGCCTGCTGGACGCCAGATATTGAGGTTAAGGCAGTTCTCATCTTGCGTTTGTGATGTCGTTTTTAGTTGAGGACAAGCATAACCAAACTGAGTCGCATCCAAAGCACCTTCAACAAGGTTTACAATTTCGCTATGCTCAAAGCGCTGAGCCTCGGCGTATTGAATCCCTTTGAAAGATTCAACAGAAGCCAGTTTGTCGTCTTCGGTATTTGAAGTTACAACCAGTTCTTCTTTGGTCGCTTTAATCGTTACGTTACCGATTTGAACATCAAATGGTTTAGCAGGTGCTGGAATTAACGGTTCTGGCTCGTTTGGTAATGGAACAGTAGGGGCAGTATCAGTATCGCAACCTGCTAAGGCAGCAGCAATTGTAAGAGCGATTATTGAACGGTATACAATAGTCATAAAAAGAGTTTCCACAATAGTATTCGGTGCAGTCTGTTTCATCGTCATCTACTTAGATAACAGAGCTACAAAATTTCTTATCAAGAACAACCTGGTTTTAAGAGCAGGGCTGGTAATCAAAGTTCGGTGACTAGAATCGGTAGCCAAGATTCAGCGTTACAGCCGAACGAGTTTCGCCTTTGTTGTACAACACAGTCATGTTGTAATGCTTACCGATCTGTTTGTTAACGCCAGTGAGGAATGCCCACTGATCGATGTCGACACCAACGTCATAATCAAATTCGATGTCATCGGTTTTTACGGTGCCTTGCATACGTGAATTTAAACCTTGATATTCAGCGCCAACGAAAAACTGAGCTCGATAATCGACTAGTTGGTAACCCAACATAGGTTGAACCGTAACAATGCCATCGCCCCAGTCGTTTAATCCTTTAAGACGGGTTTGTGAATAAGTGCCAGTAACAGAAGCAAAGAACTCTTTGTAACCAACGGACAGTGTTGTACCCATACCGCGCAAGTCATATTCGAGATGAAGTGGAACATTTAAACGACCACGGTTGCACAGAGCTGAAACTTCGCTACAAAGTAGGTCACCTGCGCCATCAAATCGATCATTGAGCTTGTCTCTTAAGTATTCACCTGCTGCGCCGGTATAAGAGGCATCCACGTTCGCATCAACGTTTACCTTTCCTACATAACCGAATACATTCCAGAATGGCAGGATATTTACGTCACCGCGTATCGAAAGGCTTTCCGCTTTTACCGTCGCAACGCTATCTTCCGGGTCAAATAAGTCATTCAAGCGCACACCACCAATCACGTAATCAGTCATTGGAATGTCCATGTCTTGGTTTCGATAAGCTACGGATACACCGAATGGAAGTGGCATATCGATACCTTTACGACGGACCATATCACCCATTAAAGGGAAGATTCGGTCCAGCTTTACGCTTGCCTCTAACATTCTTGGGTCTGATACTTCTTGAAGCCTTGCTTCGTTAAGTACCTGTATGCCGTTATCGTCTTCATAAAACGCGACTGGCTCGAGTATGCTTGTCACCTTCACTGGTTTGTTCTTGGTTGTACCAACCACTTCAGTTGTTTTACTCGCGATGACTAACTTACCCGACGGTAAAGTGTGAAACTCAATCTCTTGCTTATAGCTGTCTACCTTGTATATGTGGTGTTTAAACGGCTTTTCATTGCTGATCAGCATGCGTTTTGGTTCACCGTTGACTAACTCAATGTTGACATTCAAAAAACGGAAATATGCGATGTCTTGAGGTAGTCCATACTTCGAATAATCGAAGCTGATGATTACTTTGTTATCGTCGATTTCTTTTACGCGAACCGAAGATGAATCAAAGCTTTCTGCATAGTCACGTAAACGATATTCGGTACGTGTGAAGGCTTCTATTTCATCGAGTAGGTTTTCGTTATCATCCAGCTCTTCTGGGTTATATTTGATACGAAGATCGATGTTGCCTTTAGTGTCGGTGTTTTTAACGAGATAGACGCTTGAGTCACGAACTTCATCACCAATTTGCAGTGTACGATGTGCGTGTTCAACTAGGTGTTCGCCCTGTACGAGTGAACTGATTGCTAGCTTTGGTAAATCACGACTGATGCCATATTTGTCAAACAGTGCTCGACCGTTTTCCATGACTTCGCTGTAAGTCTTGGTTTCTGCTGCAGACGCAAAGGCGGGTGTGGTAAGTAATAGGGCGCTCGCTAACACAGAAAGAGTATGGGTCTTACAGGCGCTGGTGCGTATTTCAAAAAAACTCATGACGGTTTCCACGCTGAGTGGCCTCAAACCTTCGAGACTCAAACAGTCGATGTAATACTGAACGTCGTGTTCAGTTGTTATGTATTTATCCGTTAGGATTGTTCGTGTGAATGTCGCGACTAAATATGCATTGCGTCAATCAATGAGAGGATTTTAAGAGGAGGTCGCAGATCGCGTTAATCGCGTTTGATGGACGCTATCCTCACTTAGTAAGAATTAACGCTAATCCACTGATTTAAAACAGATAGCAAAACGGCCTGCTAAGTAAAAATACTTGGCAGGCCGTTCTGTTATGAGAGACTTAGTGTATCCAGTTCTAAGCGGTTACTTTTACTCTGAATAGATCAGTAAACAGCTTCGCGATCATTAAAATGATCAAGATATTCACTAGCATCAACAGTGGCGTTTCTATTCTATAAACCGGAGTGAGGTTAAGCGCACCAGATGTAAGAACAACCAACAAATTGATACCCAAAATTCGATGTATCATGAGCTTAGGTGTCGCGAACACTTTCCATATCACCATAATGTTAAGGAAGTAGAATAGTCCCAACTCCCATAGCTCTGTCATTAATGGCATCACAAAGATGTATTGCAACAGAATCACAGATCCTGTTCCTAACACACCATAAAAAGCGTCCTTGATAACGCTTGGTGGCATGGTCGGCACCATAGAAGAGAATACACCGGCTAACATAGGAAATATAAAACCACCCGGCACTGGAAGATAAATCCAAATCAACAGCGATGTGATAAACATCGACACGCCTTGCAGCACTTTGCGCCCATCTTCATTCAAATGTTGAACAAATGTGCGATGAGCATGATGCCAAGACACTTCTTTTTGATCGCCCATTACATTGAGTTCACCTTCAACCAGAGATTGATCTGGTGTTAATACATCGAACGTTTTCAAGTTGTGAGTAAGAACTGCCCATTGGATACCCAAGTCTGATTCGCTGTTACTTTGTTTGAGTAATGTATCTTGGATATGTGCCATCTCATCGATACGCAATCGCCATGTTTGGATGTTCTCTTTAAGGTGGTAACTTCCGGTCAATGGCAGATCTAGAAGTTGATACAACTTATCAATATTTGCGGTATTGCTTTCAAGTGCGGCAATGTCGATGTCGTCTGTTTTTTCCATCGCATCTAACAACACTTGTTTACTGGTTTCGAAACGTTGTACAAAGTTGAGTTCTGTATTCACAGGCCACACGATGCGATACACAATAGAGAACACGACAACACCCAATAGTGTTTCTTGAAGTCGGAGCACAGCAAAGTGAAAGGTGGTTTGGCTATCAAACCCGCCCATGCACGCAACAATCGAACACACGGCAAATCCTATTGAAAAAATATAACCGTATTTCTCGTCGCTCGACATGAAGATACATACACCAAGGAACAGGGTGAAAAATGTTAGAAACAAGAAGCGATCTTGAGAAAACATGGCGATAAGGAAAAAGGCATAACCGGTCCCTAACAAGGTTCCCATTAACCGGTTATGGCCTTTGTTTATTGAATGGGCGAAGCTCTCGTTCAATGCCATCACTGCCACGGCTATCGCAGCCCAATATGGTTTTTCCCAACCAAACCACAACGCTAGGCAGATTGCGATAACGATAGAGAGTGCGGCTTTAATCGCGTCTTTAGTCGATGCAGTGAACATAAGAATCACCTAGCTATTTTTGATTATTTTAATCGAGGCAGTCATACCAACACGCAGTTGTACGTCTTCTGGTATTTTGTCTAACTTCACTTTGATAGGGATGCGTTGAGCTAGACGGATCCACTGAAAGTTTGGATTCACGTTTGGCAATAAATCATTACCTGTGCTGCCATCTTGTTTGGCAATACCAAAGCCAATACTTTTGATATGTCCTTCTAGTTGAACATTGTTATGCATCATTAAGGTCACATAGGCCGTGTCCTGAGCGTCGACGCCGACTAAATCTGTCTCTTTGAAATAGCCTTCAATCCAAAAGCTATCTTCATCAATTAACGCAACCACAGGTGAATTCGCGACAACTTGAGAGCCCACGCGTAGGCTCAGATTAGTGATGTAGCCGTTAGTAGGCGCGTATACCTTGGTGTACTCAAGGTTTAGATGTGCTTCTTCTACGTTAGCTTTTGCCAGTTCCACATTCGCGGTGCTAGTTTCTACTGCGTTGTTTAAGTTGTTTAGAGTAAGAACGGGCACAGCACCGGGCGTTCTTTTCTCTAAATTCAACGCACGTTGTTCTTCATTTTTGGCTTTGGCGAGTAGGGCAAACGCTTGTTTTTGAGTCGCAAGTGCTTTTCTGTAGGTCGCTTTGTAAATACTCGGATCGATTTCAAAAAGAAGATCGCCTTTTTTTACTTTCGAGTTGTCTTCGACATGCACTTCAATCACTTGACCCGTGACTCGAGGTGTAATCGAGACAATATAAGCGCTAACTTGCCCGTCTCTGGTCCATGGGTTACTTGAGTATGATTGGTAATAGCTATAAACCACAGATCCCGCAGCAGCCAATAATAAAAGTGTGATGAGATAACGTTTGATCACAGTAAGTGCCTCAAAAAATTGTAATAAAATGGCCGATAGCGCCAGTAAAAATCACGATCAAGCTCAGTTCTGCTATTGCAGGAAAGGCGACGTACTTATGAAGGCCAAACCTTGTAGCGATTGACCCTGTTAGCATTGTCAGTATGTAAGCCAGTGCGATAACCAATAACAGCGGTGGGAAGTAGACTTCACCCCACACAAGTTCATGTGGCATTGTGTTCATGGTTCTGTTCTCTATTTGTTTGATGAATGCAACGATAACGGAGTTCGATTTATTGTGATAATCGCTTATAGAGGATTGGATCCATCAAAAATCCGACTTTATTCGGTGACTATGCCAACTGCATCTTTGTTTAGTGCCGAAAGCCAGTAAAACAAGTGTAGGTAGGTTGTTGTTCTGGATGTGAAAACACTTAATTGAAATTGATTTCGAAAATTATCTATTTTTATTGGTTTTAGCTAAATCTAGTCAAAACAATAATTTAAGAGGTAAATTACACTTCAATAACTCTCCAAACAGTCGAAGTGATGATTTGATCCATCAAATGGGATTACATATTAAAACCTTTTGTTCTTAATATTCGGTTCGAAGCAACGAGATGCTTTATTTATTTTGAATAATCCAACAAATATCATTATCAATTTATTCGTTAGATTATTTACTCCTTTTATTTAGTAACAAGAGTAAATTTGTCATGGACATTATTTCTAATCTATTTGACATGGCACCATTTGTCGCACTATTTATTACACTCTCATTAGGTTATATGGTTGGTAAAATTACTATCGGCCGATTTGTTTTAGGCGGGGTAGCCGGAACATTATTAATGGGTGTAATTATTGGGCAATTTGGTGTTCAGATTGATCCCGGCGTAAAAAGCATTTTCTTTGCGCTCTTTATTTATGCTGTGGGCTATCAAGGTGGTGCTCAATTCTTTAAAGCCCTTAACTTTAGAACCATTAACATTCTGCTCTCCGCGGTTGTGATGACGGTTTCAGGCTTATTGTGTGTACTTGCCGCTGCGTGGTTATTTGACCTAGATAGAGGCACAGCTGCAGGCCTAGCGGCGGGCGGCTTAACTCAATCTGCGATCATTGGTACTGCAGGTGATGCGATTGCACGTTTAGGCGGCGTATCTGAAGAAGCCAAACACCTGATGCAAACAAACGTAGCGGTTGGTTACGCGGTAACATACATCTTTGGTTCATTAGGTCCAATCTTGATGGTGACTTGGGTATTCCCAACGTTGATGAAGTGGGATATCCGATCTGAAGCTATCGCACTAGAAGAGAAAAACTCTAACGGTAAACGTGATTTAGCGGACGGCGAATTTAACGCAGTCACGGCTTTAGTTACGCGTGCTTTCAAAGTGACTAACGACGACCAGCTTGTTGGTAAAACACTCGCGCAATTGAATCAGTCATCATTAGCTGCGTGTATCGAACTTATTGAACGCGATGGAAAAGAGCTGAGTGCAGACAAGTTCACAGCGCTTAAAACGGGCGACCTTGTTGTGGTTACTGGCCGTAGAAACGCGGTTCATGAACTTCAGAGCAAGGCGCAAAGTAATGAAGTCGCATTACCGGAAAGCTATGAAGTTATTGAAGAAAACCGTCAACTTATCGCTGATAATCGCAAGCTGATTGGTCGTTCGCTAAGAGAGATCAAAGATAGCTCAAATCAACGTTCGTTCCGTGGTGTGTATGTTACAGAGTACATGCGTGCTGGTACTTCAGTGGCTATTACCGAAGACCTTATTGTTGAGAAGAACGATGTTATCCAGTTAACGGGTACCGCACAAGACATCAACCGAGTTGAAAAATACATCGGTAAGCGTATGGGTTCTGCGACTATGACTGACTTCATCGTACTGGGTTTCGGTATGGTGTTGGGCCTTCTTATCGGCTTAATCAGTTTCAAGATTGCAGGTATTCCTGTAACGATTGGCTCTGGTGCAGGTTGTTTGATCTCTGGTTTACTTGTTGGTTGGTTACGTAGCCGAAACCCACATGTGGCTCAATTCCCAGCGGGTGCAGCAAACTTCATTCGTGACTTTGGTCTAGCGGCGTTTGTCGGCATTGTTGGCCTACAAGCAGGTCCTCAAGCGGTTGATACCATAAAAGAACATGGTATGTCGCTTCTGTTCTTGGGTATGGCGGTCACCATCATTCCACAGATTATTTCATTCTTCTTCTCGTACTTTGTATTGAAGATCAAGAACCCAGTAGAAGCGTTAGGTTGTGTGACTGGTGGTCGAAGTGCAAACCCAGCATTCGCTGCATTGATGGAAAAAACAGGTAATGCAACGCCAGTATTCTCTTTCACTGTGACTTACGCTGTAGCCAACGTGTTACTGACTCTATGGGGACCAATTATCGTCGGCATTATTACCGTTAATGCGGGTATGTAATTAAAACTGCGAGCTCATTAAAGATTTAAAACAATTATCAACTTATTAACAGACCTACCCAATCAGAAAATAGGGTAGGCCTGAATAATCACATTGAAGTAAAACACATTATTTAATTAGAAGTGTTTAAGAATAAATTATTAGGTAAATATCATGACTACACAAAATACTACTATCGACTTTTCAAAATTCGCTGATTTAAGCCCGTTTGAATTAAAAGACAAATTAATTGAAGTCGCGCAGACAGTGCCGGATCGTGCTTTATTAGATGCAGGTCGTGGTAACCCAAACTTCCTAGCAACACTGCCACGTAAAGCATTTATTCGTTTAGGTGAATTCGCAGTAATGGAAGCGGAGCGTACATACTCATATCTAGATGGTAGCTTTGGTGGTATTCCGGACGGTGTGGGTATTGTTGAGCGTTTTGATTCTTACGCAAACAGCAATCAACAGAAGCCAGGTGTTCGGTTCATTGAAAAAGCTCTGAGTTACGCGAAAGATCGCCTAGGTATCGAGAAGCAAGTGTTCTTAAATGAGCTTGTGAATGCGTACTTAGCGTGTAACTACCCGGTACCGCCACGCATGCTGACCAATATCGAAAGCGTTGTAAAACAATACATTGCAGAAGAGATGTACGGCCCAATGCCAATGACGACAGATTTCGATCTGTTTGCAACGGAAGGTGGTACGGCATCAATGACGTACACGTTCCAAACCATGTTTCACAACGGTCTACTAAAGAAAGGCGATAAGGTTGCGTTGATCACACCAATCTTCACACCTTACTTAGAAATCCCTGAGCTTTCAGAATACGAACTTGAGATTGTAGAGCTTCGTTTAGATGAGACAACATGGCAGTTACCTATGTCTGAAATCGAAAAACTTGAAGATAAAGACATTAAACTGCTGTGTGTGGTAAACCCAGCAAACCCTGCATCAGTGAAGTTCTCTGATGAGACTCTGAATAACCTATCAGACTTCGTCAACACACAACGTAGTGATCTGTTTATTATCACCGATGATGTGTACGGCACATTCGCAGACGATTTCGTTTCTCTGTTTGCCAAACTTCCATACAACACGCTTTGTGTTTACTCATTCTCTAAGTACTTCGGTGCGACAGGCTGGCGCCTTGGTTCAATTGCGATTCAGCACAACAACGTGTTCGATGATGCAATGCGCAGCCTATCAGAATCTCGTCAACTGGAACTGGATGATCGATACAAAACGCTAGACCCAGAACCACGCGGTATTAAATTCATCGACCGTATTGTTGCAGACAGCCGCAGTGTTGCACTAAACCACACAGCAGGTCTTTCACTACCACAACAAGTTCAAATGGCTCTTTTCTCATTGAACTGCCTAATGGATTCAGAGCAAAACTACAAAGAAGCGTGCAAACGCATTATTCGCGAACGCTACAAAACGTTGTACAAAAACATGGGTGTCGAAATTGAAGAAAACAAAGATCGTGTGGACTACTACACACTGCTTGAGCTCGACACTTTGGGTGGCAAATTGTACGGATCAGCTTTCGTTGAATGGTTCAAAGCGAACGAGAAGGGCAAAGACTTCTTGTTCCGACTTGCACATGAAACTGGCGTTATCTTGCTTCCAGGCAAAGGCTTCGATGTAGTGCACGCTTCTGTACGTGTATCGCTAGCTAACCTGACTCACCATGAGTACGAACTGATTGGCCGCGCAACTCGCAAGGTGTTGGACGAGCACTTCGCTGAGTTCCAAGGCGCATAAATTCTAATCACGCTTAGAATCGAATTCATGATTTTAAGCCAACGATGTTCAAATCACTAAGAATAAGCCTCGGCGATGTCGAGGCTATTCCGACCAAATAAGCACAGTGTTCAAGTAGCTATCTATTGGATGCAATCGTTGTGTTTATTTAGTCGCTAACTCCAAGCGAAATTCATTCCGACAAAATCAGAAGAGCGACGTATGAAAAGTATTATTTCTATTCAATCTCACGTGGTTTATGGGCATGCAGGCAACAGCTCTGTGGTTTTTCCAATCCAAAGAATGGGACTCGATGTATGGCCAATTCATACTGTTCAGTTCTCGAATCACACTCAATATGAGCAAGGTTGGACTGGAAAGACATTTAGTTCAGATGATATTCGAAGCTTAATTCGAGGCTTAGACAACATCAGTGCATTGAAAGACTGTGGCGCAATCCTTTCGGGTTATCAAGGAAGTGCTGACCAATGCAAAGCGGTTGCCGAGGCGGTTAACCTCATAAAAGAAAAGAACCACAGTGCACTCTACATTTGTGACCCTGTAATGGGCTACCCAGATAAAGGTTGTATTGTTGATGATGGCGTGAAAGCGGCTATCGCCAAACATTTGCTGCCTACAGCCGATGTCATCGTGCCAAACCAATTTGAGCTGAGCGAATTGACCGAAACCAAAATTCACTCGCTTTATGATGCGGTTACAGCCTGTAAAAAAGCTCTGGAACTTGGGCCAAAGATGGTGCTCGTGAAACATCTGCATTCGTTACCCGATGAGGCGTTCAGCATGATCCTCGCAACGAAAAAGGCATGCTATTTAGCTCAACGGCCGAATATCGAATTTGATAAACAGCCAGTTGGTGTTGGCGACCTTATCTCAGGCTTATTTACAGCGGGATTAATGAAGAGAATGTCTCCAGTGGCTGCATTCCGCCATGCAAACAACGCGGTTTATGGTGTGTTAGAGCTGACTAAGAGCTATGGCACTTGGGAGTTGCAAACCATTAATGCTCAGTATGAATTTGTAGAGCCTACCCACGATTTCAACGTGGTCAAAATAGGCTAGAGCGATTAACTCTAACAGTGGTTAAGGTCAGCTAAGGGGCGCGACTATTCGATGGATAGCGTCCTACAAATGAGATTACGAGTTCAGCCGGATACTGTCTATATTACGACCACAAAGAGATGGACTTCACTTTATCCCTATTTATTAACCTCTCTGTTTTTTAGTTTTCTAATTTATTAAACAGAGTCTCTGAATCACTTTAGAGAACATTAAATGAGCCTAAATATGAACCGTCTAATCTCTTCGGGTCTTACCGTTGCTTTGTCACTCTTGGTAGTGGCTTGTAGTTCACCTCACACGCTAGACGTACGCGTAAACAAAGACAATTACAAAGAAGTCACTGTAGAAGAAGCATCATCAGTCGCCGAGCCATTGCGTATTTGGGCGAGTGAGTCGCCAGACTTCTTATACTCTCCAGCAGATCAAACCACGCCGATTACCGTGTCAGGTGACCAATTGAACATTTTGGCTTTGTCAGGAGGTGGTGCCAACGGAGCTTTTGGTGCCGGTATCTTGATAGGGCTTGAAGAATCAGGCCAGCTGAAAGATTACTCGATAGTAACGGGGATCAGCGCAGGCGCTTTAATAGCACCGTTTGTGTTCATCGGAGGAGATGCGTTTTCGAAGATGAAGGACGTGATGTTGAACATAAATGATAAATCCGTACTCGGTAAAAAGAATTTTTTGAACACCGTCTTTAAAGATGCGTTTACCGATGGCGAAAACTTGTATCAGTTTATTGCTGAAGCTTTCCCAGAACCGATGATTGAGCAAATCGCAGCACAACATCGTAGCGGTAAGCGTCTGTTTATTGGTAGCACTCATTTTGATTCTGGTGAGCTTGTCATTTGGAATGTGGGTGCAATAGCAAATAGCGACATGCTAGATAAGTCTGAACTCATATATAAGGTGTTGGCCGCAAGCGCGTCTATTCCTGGTGTATTCCCACCGCAGTTCATCGATGTAGAGCATGAAGGTGAAATCTTTGAAGAACTGCACGTCGATGGCGGTTTAGCGACTCAAGTGTTCTTCAATCCATCTAACTTCGACTATCAACAGATCTCAGATGCACTTGGGTTAGAAACACCACCACAGCTTGATGTTATTCGAAATGGCGCGCTAAAAGCACCGTATCACTCGCTGAGAGATAAGGGGCTCGATTTGGTAGCAAATAGCGTCTCAAGCCTGACGCTTGCACAAACGCGTGGTGACTTATATCGAATGAAATACATCAGTGAAATCAACAACATTGATATGCAATTTACTTACATCGAGCACGACTTTGGTTACGCCAAACGAACCAAAGACATGTTTGATGAACATTACCTATTAACCATATATGAATACGGTTATCACAAAGCAACTCAAGGCAAACCTTGGGTAACCGAATTACCTTGATTAGGGATATTAAAAAATGAAAAGAACAGCATTAACGCTACTTATCTTAGCAACGTCTAGCGCTTCAATGGCACAAAACGCAACCTCAATGGACCAGCAAAAAGTCGATAACGACATGCTACAACTGGCCGACGTTCAGCAAGAATCGGCGTTGATCATGGTTGAAGAGAATTCAGACTACGTGGCGATTGATTATATTGGAAAGTGGGTTGAGGTGAACAATTACGTCACACATAAAGAAGCCAAGCAACGTCAGCTTCAAAAGAGCACCAAGAAATACATTTACTCGCAAACGGGTGAAACTCTAGAGTCGATCGAGCAGCGTATTGCTGAACACATTCAAGCAGATCAACCTAGATATTTCAGTGTCGATGTTTACCGTAATTACCACGGTGATTCAGGCGACTTTAACTACCTAGCTCGAGTTATCGAATACATTTAAGTTATTCGTTACACATTAATGATAGAACCTACTGACTTAAGTAGGTTTTTTTGTTTCAAACAGACGAATTCATTTCACTATTATTATTCTGACAGAGTAGATATTTCGTCAACCTGTGATAATTTAAATACATAACGACTAAAAGTAAGCACAACAAAATGAATTTCAGCATTGAACAACTTCTCGCGTTCGTTACCGTTTATGACCAGCTCTCTTTCAGTAAAGCTGCCGTTAAGCTCAACAAGCACAGAACGACAATCGGACAGGTGATTACAAACCTTGAAGACCAACTCGCAGTAAACCTTTTTGAAAGAGTCGGTCGCTCGGTAGAACCCACAGAAGACGGGCATCTTCTTTATCACTATGCCAAGCAAACCATTGAGCAAGCACGTACATTTGACAAGGTTGCGTTGAGCCTCTCTTATGGGGGATTAGAAAACATCACAATCGCTTATTCGAGCGTGATTCCTCAACGTGTCCTTGTCGATATTCGAAAGCAACTCAAACGTGATTTCCCAATGATGCGAGTTAACTTTCTCGTTCGTAATAAGAAAGCGATTAAACAAGGGATACAGGATGGTGAGTATCACTTCGGTTTGGTTAATGTTCACGATAGTCGTGCAATGCACAGTTTAGACGCCACTTTTTTAGGTCATATTGAATTCTATCCGTTCGTACAAAAAGGCGGTGAATTTACCAATTTAGACAAAGAAGACGTACTGGTTGCTTTAAGAAACTCGAAACAGTTTGTACTGAGATCCCTGATTGAAGAAGGAATGTCGGAAAAAATCGTTGTAAGTTCAGACCACGAAGAGATCGATCAACTTGCGTTGGTGATCAAAATGGTGGAAGAAGGCTTGGGTTGGGCACTTTTACCTAAATCATTTTTCTCTGATCCAGAGTCTTCTCAATACGAAATTGAACCTATTCAAGCAGCAGAGTTGTTTGAAGGATTCAAATTTGGTTTCGCCCTGTGGTGCCCTCATTCGAAACAGGTCAGTGATATCAAGAGCTCTTTGACTTCAGTGATTTCAAAATACCGAGAGCGATTAATCAGTAGTTACCGGCCGTAACTTTTTATTTATTTCAATAGTTTCTTTATATTTGAAAGGTTTATATGTATTAATTCTTAACCGTCACTTACACAGTTATTTCCCCAAAAGGCTCACTTAGAGCCTTTTTTTGTATCTGCGTTCTGAGCCTCACCTCGTTAGGAAAGGTCATATTTTGATGGGTTTGACCCTCTATATGAGAGTAGGGCAAAACCACTGTTTGACCTATTCTAGTCCTGTTGATTAAGGACCCCCTTTATTGGCAATAAGTGTTTAATTTCTATGTTTACTGCAAGGACGCAGACTTTCGGCCGGGTTTCATTACCCGGCCTTTTTTATGAGGCCAATCTTATGACTCGCTGCGGCGGATTTGTTCTTCTTTCCTGCTCTCTATTTACAACTTGTTCTTTAGCATCGTTTTATGATCCTGTTGATGGTCAATTTGATATGGGGCATCACCTTGCAGAAAATGCCCATGGCTTTTTGCCTATTCCGATTTTGATTACCGAACCTGCGGTGGGTTACGGTGGCGGTGTAGCTGGCTTGTTTTTACACGAGACAGATGAAGAAAAGCGACAACGAAAGCAGGCAGCGCTATCTGCTATTGATGGTGGTGCGCAGCTTGTTCCTTCTGCCATGTCAGTGGTTGGCGCAGTAGGTACAGAAAACGAGACTTGGTTTGTTTTTGGTGGTCACAGACGTTCATGGATGAATGACTCTATCCGTTATATCGGTGGTGGTGGCTTTGGTGTTGCGAATTTGGATTTGTACACATCTATCGATTGGGCGCCGATTGACCAAGACATAAGAATAGGCACATCGACCTCCGTTGCGGTACTGTCTCAAAAGGTACAGTTTAGAATCGGCAATACACCTTGGATGTTGGGTATAAAACAATTATTAGCAAAGTCTGAGATTGAATTTGAGAATACTCTTTTAGATAAAATCTTGGGCAATGAATCGGTCACTTCAGGCTTAGGGCTAGAAGCTGAATATGACACGCGAGATAACTTATTTTATCCAACCAAAGGCTATAAGTTGTCTGCGGATTACATGATTTACGATGATGCTATCGGTAGTGATTACAATTACCGTAACTTGAATATTGATGGAGAAGCTTATATCCCAATTACCAATAAATGGACATTAGGCTTGGCCGCAAACTATCAAAATTTCGAACAGCAAGATCTGTTTGTATCGCCCACTGCAAAACCGTATGTTTCTTTGCGTGGTGTGTCGTCTTACCGTTATCAAGGTGATGAGATTGAAACAATCCAAGGTCAATTGACGTATAGCATTAACCATCGTTGGAAGGTTTCTGGATTCTACGGTTCAGGAACTGCAAAACAAGATAGTAGTATAAGTCACGATAATACCGTGGATGCAGGAGGTGTGGGGTTCCGATACCAAATCGCAAGACGTTACGGTTTACACCTTGGAATGGACTACGCGCAAAGCCATGAAGAACGCGCTATCTACTTTAATATCGGTAGTGGCTTTTAGAACAACCCAAAACTTGAATTTTTCCCAAGAAAAAGGCGCTAATCAGCGCCTTTTCGTTTTCTATCACTTTCTTGTAGCAAGATTACTTCTTACGGCAGAACTCAGCGATTACGTACATTGATTGACCGCCGTTTGTTTTACCAGAAACAAGCTTAGGATCGTCACCAACGCTGATGCCACGGATAACAGTACCTTGCTTAATCACTTGGTTAGTACCTTTGATTGGCAGGTCTTTGATTACTGTTACGTCGTCACCTTTCTTAAGTTCAACGCCGTTCACGTCAAGAGGCTTGTCATCAGCAGACATACCGATTTGTGCCCAAACTGACGTTTCTTCTTCAAGGTACATCATGTCTAGCGCGTCTTGAGCCCAGCTTTCTGTGTTCAGACGAGTAAGTTGACGCCATGCAGTTACTTGAACTGGCGCTTCTTGACTCCACATGCTGTCAGTTAGACAACGCCAGTGGTTGATATCTTTAGGATCGTCAATCTCACCAAGACATTTGTCACATACCATGATGCCGTGATCCACTGTTACGTGGCTGTGTGGCGGCACTGCGTATGCAGTAAGAGAAGAATCAGAACCACATAGTTCACATTTAGATTGGCAGCGTTCTAGCATAGTAGCTTCAGAAGACATAATGGACTCACATTTATTAGGTATTAAATTTACGTGGCTATTATCCACTTTATTTACAATAAAGAAAGAGGTCGTACGGTATTCTGTCTTGATTAATTTTAGCTGAGATCAACCATTTGTGTTTTAAAGTTTTATGTAAACGGTTAACTAGGGGACTTGTTCGAACGACAGAGACAAAAAATGCCAGCGGTTAGGCTGGCATTTGGTTTCATTTAGAGTTCGTTACTATTCCAATACAGAATCGGTAATAGACGCTGCAGTTAAAGCGTTATCTATTAAGAAGTCGACAGCTTGTGTCTGCATGCTAACGTGATGGTTTAAATCTAATGGTAGAGGCGTAGTGTCATCTTGCGGAGCAACAAATGTACTATGGTCAGCCTCTTTGCCAAACTTAACAAAGTCGTTGGTCCCGTTTGGCGTTGTGTTGCTTGCATCTATAACGGTTAAGCCAAGTTTTGTAGCAAGTGGTGTAGTTCCTGCAAACGGGGCATCCGCAACGGTGTTTGGCACCGTTTCGTCACCTTGCACTTGCCCCATGTAAATTGGCATCTGAGTAGGATCTTCTAGCAAGTAATCAGCGTTTGTGTAAGGGTCAATAGTATCTAACACGGTTTGTGCCGCATATGCAAACTTTTGAAATGCTGCGGTCATTGCTGCTTTTTGTACCGCAGTCGCTTGATCATAAAACGTTTTATAACAGGCTTGATCTGTTAAACCTGTACAGTTTGCGCTGGTGAAACTTGCGTATTCGGTGGAAGCACCCAAAGCTACGTTATGCTTAACTTGTGGGCCAAAGTTAGTTGAACCTAGTAGAAGGTTAGATATTTGACCGCCAGAGTTTTCGATAGCGGCAGCACTGAATGAATAGAGAGCATCCGCAGTTGCGCTACCTAACGTACGGTTAGAGGATGCAACTGCAGTTGTTCCAACAATTCCACCTAACGAATGACCTAGAAACTTAACTTGTGAGCCTGTCGCGATGTTAAATCCCTTCAAAGGTGAACTAGCAAGTAAACCTGCTTGCAAAGAAGCGGTTAACGATGCTCTTAAGCCCATGACGTCTAACGCACTTTGACGAACGTTGTCGCGAGCTACAGGCAGGTTAGCGAGATTCAAATAAGCTAACACATCTGCGTTTGCTGAACGGGTATCATCTAGACTGCGCGTACCATGTATTGGTAAGTCAATTGCGATAATAGCAACGCCAGCTCTCGCTAAGTTGTAAGCGAACGCATAAGCATTTTCTTTAGCAGAGGTTATACCGTGTTGGTAAATAACCACATCAGTAGGATCTGCACCATTAGGTGTAAATAACAAGAATTCGACAGATTCTAATGATTTTACCTGAGGAACTGGAGAGTATTTCGTAATAACCCTTTCGCTATCAAGCGGTGAGCCATCTGCTAGAGTAAGGTTTAGGCCAACCAGTTTAAGCTGTTCTGTTTGGTCAGTCGCTAATACACTAGTGTCGATACCTGCAGCAACTAATTGAGCAGCCATATTAGCTTGCTCGCTAGCATCGCTTAAAGCGTTTGATACTTTAGCTAAACTAGGCATACCTGATTCAAATGGCTGAGAATTCCATTCGCTAGTATTGGTTTCTAGGTAATAAGGTAACTGAACAAAACCCTGAGTAACATCAACGTTGTCAGTACCACCGTATAGCCCGTTAATCGCCCCCTTTAGAGTAGCGATAGTTGTCGCGTCGCCACCCGCAACATATTTATCAAAGTCTGTATCGTTTGCTAATGCTGTAGTGAACAGTTCTGTAGAACCGAATTGCATTGTGTAAGCTGCCGTAAGATCGACAGAGTTAGGGTTTGCGCTGCCTTTCCAGACACCATTTAGGTTTGTCGCTGCCAATCCTGTTGCCGTAGCACCTTTAGTAGCAAATAGCGTGTCTCCTACAGACTCAGTGGTAAACCAAGTTGAATAAATGATGTTCTCTGTATCTAGGTTAATTGCACCTGCTGCTGTCGCGCCAGCGAAGATCTTCTCAACCCCTTGAGTGACTTGTTGAGCTTGCACAAGGCTACCTTCGGTATAAATCACTGCACTCGATTTAAGTGCTGCGTAACTTGCTGACATACCAACAGGGTCACCATTCACATCCGTAAGTTCATTTGACAGTGCCAACACGTATTCACTGGATGCATCAAGTGAATCTTTAAATTCGATCGTGAACGTGTCGGTTGCAGAACTAGATTCGACCTCAAAATCATTACCTAGAGTCAATACCTTTGTAACACTTGGCGTGGTCTCAGATGTAAGTGAACCACTAAGTTTTAAAAGATAAACGCCACCAGTCGCAGCACCATCCGCTAATCCAGCACCTTCAAAATCCATGATGATTGGCATTGAAGTTGACCAGCCATCCATTGTATTCATTGCGGCAATAGGGTTGGTTAATGACTCGTCACCGCCAGTCGGTAAACCAAGTGTCCCATCGGTAGCATCCATTAATGCGAAGCTAGTAAGAGGAACTGCAATATCAGCACCGGTTAGTTGAAACTTGATGCTCGTTGCTTGTGCAAGTGAATCTTGAATATATTGCTCATATTGAATCGTTGTTGAAGCACCCGAGCTAGATGTGTCATCACCACAACCAGCAAGAAACATAGCTGACGCAAGCAGCGAAACATTAAATAACTTTTTCATGTTTTAAGTCCGTTTAGTTGAAGGTGTAGTTCATTTGAATTGCAGAAAGGTAGGCAACTGCGTCACCAGAGAACTCAAGCTCTTGGCCAAGTTCGTTCGTTTCTGTGAAATCACCATCTTTGCTTTGTACAAGGGCAAAACCGGCATCAATAGATAGGTTAGGGCTGTATTGGTAAGTTAAACCTGCGCTGTACCAGAAACGGTCGCTATCAGGAATACTCAACGTCGCTTCACCTGCTTGCTCGTCATAAGCAAGACCTGCTCTTAATGTCCATGCTTGGTTCAACTGGTAAGTAGCACCCAGTGAATAACGGTTATTGTCGTCGTAATCTTCGGTCTTTTTAAAACACTCACCACTTGCGCAATCTGAGCTCGTCGCTTTGAGTTCTTTAAAGCTACTCCAACCCGTTTGTTGCCAGCCGTAATGGATAGCCCATTGATCGGTGAGTTGGTGGAAAGCTGAAATCTCAATGATCGAAGGTAATGTAATTTTTAGACGACCGGTTGTGGTCGTTGCACTCCCTTGGACGATGCTACCCGTGTAATCGCTGAAGTCGCCATCATCAAAATCTAGGTCCACTTCTGAACGATATGCGATAGAGAATCGATTGTTTTCGTTTAGCTCATATAACGCGCCTACGTTCCAACCAAATGCAAAGGTTTCGCCTGTCATGCTAATCAGTTTTGTAGAAGCAGGATCGCCAGTGATGTTCGATATAGAACCCTGGTGACGATTAAGTTCGGCCTCTGCGTAAACAAGGTTTGCACCAGCACCAACACTGAATTGGTCATTAATTCGATACGCCACATTCGGGTTCAGGTTCACTGACACAAGTGAAGTATCACCGGCAAGATCACCCGCATAAATATCGTCTGGGTAATCGGTAGCAACTCCATAGTTAGAGAACATACCAATGCCCCATGCCCATTTGTCATTGATTGGGCTGATGTAGTAAGCAGCCGGAACCACTTGCAAAGGTGCAACATCTTTCGAGACTTGGCTTTGACCGCCAGAACCTGGGACATTGTTTTGAGTGATATCTACCTCGGGATCAACGATAGAAACCGCGCCTGAAAACTGTGCTGTATCAAATAGGGTCATTGCGGCGGGGTTTCTCGCTAGTACACTCGCGTTATCAGCTACTGCACCTTCACCTGAAAAGGCGCGACCAAGACCTGAGGCAGAATGCTCAGCAACTTGGAAACCAGCCGCAAGTGAGTTACATGCAAATAGTACTGAAAGTGAAACGAGAGAGCGTTGTATTGTTTTCATCCTTGACCCTCCTAGGGCATCGAATTTCGTTATTATGGTTTGAAAACACACTGAGCATTTTTGGTGTTGAAGCTCTAATGTAAATGGCATGTTAAATTCATGTTTTATATAAAGTCAAAGAAAGAGTTGTTATTTTGTGAGGTTATGTTTTAAAGGGGCGGCACTTTAACATCAATAATATAAATATAATCAATGATTTATTTGTGGTTGGAGGTGTGACCAGAGTGTTTATGCATTGTTACGGTATAAATAGTGTTCAATAGCTCAATATGTAACAACTTTGTTTCTGTTTACCGCCATTCGCTAAATCGGCATAATATCGACTCATTTTGATAGTCATTAAATTGGAATTTTTAGTTTGGAATTACTCGCGATAGAGTTTCTTGGTAAACCGCTTCGTTTAGAAGGATCAATGGCAGGGTGGCAACAGTTGTTTTGGGACAACACGTTAGTGTCTCAACTGGATGCGACTTCAGAAGACGACGATGTGAGAACACACACATTTATGCTTCGTTCTGGTGAAGAAACGTTGCAGTGTCACGTTGAATCTTCGGTTCAATGGCAACCCTTTGAGATGACGTATAAAGCATCGGTTAATGGGCAAACCATTACCGAGGGAAATCGCAGCACCAAAGATATCGAACAGCAAACTCCGGTTGTGGCACCTAAGCCTGAAAAACGTTTTAGCTTGATTGGTTTGGTGTCGCTCGGAATGAAAGCGCTGAAGAGTGCTAAGTTGATTAAAGTTGTACTTGCTTCTGCCAGTTTAGCGGCATATTCATGGCTGTTTTCTATTCAGTTCGCACTGGCCCTGATCGCTTGTCTTATGTTCCATGAGTACGGCCATATCAGAGCGATGAAGTACTTTGGGATGAAGACAAAAGGGATCTACTTAATCCCATTCCTTGGCGGATTAGCGCTTTCAGACGAAAAGATTAATACTCGATGGCAAGATGTGGTTATCTCGATCATGGGACCACTGTTTGGTCTGATACTGTCGTTGATATTTACGGTCTTGTACTGGGCAACTGGCGAGATGTTCTTCGCTGGTCTTGCCGTGTTTAACGCTTTGTTAAATCTATTCAATTTACTGCCAATTTTGCCACTCGATGGTGGCCACGTGTTGAAAAGTATCAGCTTTTCGATGAACAGCGTATTGGGCATTGTACTGTGTGTCGCAGCAGCCATTGCAGGTGTCGTGTTAAGTTACCAATTGAACTTAACCCTGTTTGGTTTCTTATTGATCATGGGTAGTGTTGAGATACTGTTCGAATGGAGAGGCCGTCATCACAGCCATTTGCTGCCATTAGACAGATACGGCCAAATCGTATCGTTCCTTTGGTATGTAGGCTTAGTTACGGGCTTAATTGGTGTTATCTGGTACTTCGCTTCAACTGGCGATCAATTACTGAGCCTACCGTTACAGATTCTAGGCACTTAACGCATATCTATAACTGAGTGACTTGTTCATAAAAGCGTAGAGTCACCCAACACAAACAAAATGAAAAACGCCCTAACCATTTGGATAGGGCGTTTTAATATCTGCGATTCTAACTTGTACATTCGTCAATCAAACTTTGCAATTTGGTTTAGCTACGTTCGATTGAGGCAGTGTCGTGATCTTAGTTTGTAGATCTTTAATTCGGGTACTGTGAGAAGGGTGCGTCGAAAGCAATTCTGGTGGTTGACTGCCGCCTGATGCTTTCGCCATGTTCTTCCATAAATCAACACTCTGGTTTGGATCAAACCCGGCTTTAGCCATGTACTCTAGGCCAACAATGTCAGCTTCAGATTCTTGAGTTCGACCATAAGGCAGAATCACACCATATTGAACCCCCAAGCCTAATGCGGCCATGGTCATGCCTTGATACTGTTTGTATTCTGATGAGCCTAGAGCAACACTGGTGATCGACAAACCTGTATTGGCGAGTTGTGATTGTGATAGGCGTTCGTTACTGTGGTCAGCAAGAACGTGCGCCACTTCATGTCCGATAACCGTTGCCAGTTGGTCTTGGTTTACCGCAACATTGAGTAAACCCGTGTAGACGCCGATTTTTCCGCCTGGTAGAGCGAACGCATTCACTTGGTCGCTATCAAAAACCACAACTTCCCATTCACTAAAGCCTTGCTTAGGAATGTGTTGAGTAATACTGTTCGCTACGCACTGAACATAAGCGTTGGTTTTTGCATCTTTACTGATGGGTTGCTCTTTCTTCATTTGTTCGAAAGACTGTGCCCCAAGCTGAGACATATCTTGATCTGAAAACAGCAGCAGTTGGTTTCTTCCTGTCGGTGAAGCGCTACACGCGGTTAGGCCTGCAAGAGTGAGAAGCGAGGCAAACTTCGTCCATGACGTCATACAATATCCTCTGTGTATTCGGTTTTTATGCATGTTAACATCAACTTGCGTAATAACTAAGGGCTGTAAGATAACTAACAGCCAGTAATATAGAAAAAGCTATGCACGCGATAACAAGATCAATAATTAAGGAACCCACATGAGTATTTGGAAAAAGCCCGTTGACCTAGACATCTTCAACGCGACCTCAAAAAATACCTTGATTGAGCACCTCAACATTGTTTACACCGAGGTTAACGATAATTCCTTGGTGGCAACCATGCCAGTTTGTCATTTCACGCATCAACCATTGGGCATGCTTCACGGTGGTGCATCCGTGGTTTTAGCAGAAACTCTTGGTTCACTCGGCGCAAACTTTTGCGTACCCGATGGTTACTATTGCGTAGGGCTAGACATCAACGCTAATCACGTTCGTTCAATGCGTGAAGGGCACGTTATTGGCACCGCCGAGCCTATTCACCTTGGGGTATCTACTCAAGTATGGCAGATAAACATCACTGATGAACGTCAACGCTTGGTTTGCACAAGCCGTTTAACCATTGCAGTGAAGAAGCACAAACGTTAGTTCATTAGTCGAGGTGAGGCACAGTAATCATCCTAGCCACACCTTATTAAACCTCATTTACAAAGTGTTTATTTTAGTTAGAGAAATCCATGGTCATAACGTTTAAAAGTGGAAAAGTCATTGCAACCGCACATGAATTGGTTGTTCGTTTAGATGGTGAACATAGAGTCACATTACAAGCTCAAGTTGATGCAATTCAGCTGATCGGAAAAGGGGCAAATGTAATTTCGGCTAATGGCTCTGAGTGCAAATGGTCGATTAAATTAGACAACGAACAACAACTTCGTGATATCGCCAATGAAATCGGCTGCGATGTGATGTAATTAGCGGTTATCACTGCGTTTATTTCGGCTTTTAACTCTCTGTTAGAGGCACTAAATCTGTTCACATTTGCAATCCCTTCGTTAAATAGTATTAAGTTCGATTGATTTTGACTCATAAAATAGGGAAACTGAATTCAATATCCTTTGAATGAGTTTTCCTCTTTATGAGTAGCCCAAGACTTCGCGTTCAATTTGAAACCCTTTTTGAATACTTCGATGGCAAAGATTCTGATGTTCAGCTTGATGACATAACAGATGTGCTCTGTTGTACACGTCGTAATGCCAGAATGGTACTGAACAAGCTCGAAGAAGAAGGCTGGGTAGAGTGGTTACCTGCAGCGGGTCGCGGTAAGTTATCTCAACTTATCTTTAAGCAGAATCGTTGCGATGTTAGTGAAAACCTAGCACGTCGCTATTTAGAAGAAGGTAAAATCGGGCAAGCCCTATCGGTACTTGACCAAAATGCTGCAAAACTTACTCAAGTAATTCAAAACTACTTGGGCGTGCAGTATCAAGAAGGTGAACAAGTTATTCGTTTACCTTACTACCGTCCGCTCTCCATGCTTAATCCAACCAAATCGATGCGACGTTCTGAGCAACATATCGCTTGTCAGGTATTCAGTGGGTTAACTCGCTTAGATGAGAATGATCAACTGCAGCCTGATCTCGCGCATTCATGGCAAAAGATAAACGACCACCAATGGCGATTTTTCTTAAGGCCGGGTGTCTGTTTCCATAATGGTGAACCGTTGTTAACGAGTCACGTTGTGGATACGCTGCTTTTACTCGAACCGCTTAACATGTTCTCGCATATTAAAGACGTATCTTCACCGGCAAATTGCGTGGTTGATGTCTTTCTAACGCGTCCAGATAAATACTTCCCACTAGCATTAACTGAATCCGTCGCAAAAGTAACTCTGCCTATGATTTTACGTGGGGAAGATTACGATATTCGACCAATTGGTACTGGCCCTTATCGCATTGAAAAAAACGACGAAAAACAGCTCGTGTTAACCGCTTTCAATGGATACTTTGGTTTTAGGCCGTTGATCGATCGTGTTGAAGTTTGGGTGGTTGACGAAGCTTATTCGTCGATGGTTTACCCAAGCCTTTCTAAGCCGATAATGGCAGACCGTGGTGATAGTGATGATGAAGTAGAGCTTGATCCGGGCTGTACGTATTTACTATTGAATAGAAAGAAGGGCATAGCACAAGATCCAGCTTGGGCTGAGTTTCTATCGAATGCGTTAAATGCGTCTGATTTGTTTGTACATATCCCTAAAGAGACCGTTATCGACTTGGGTGTTCTCCATGCTTACGGAATCAAACCCGGTTGGTATGACATCAAGTTAAAGCTGCCTGTTTGTCCACCAGCAAGTGTTAAACCAAGTATTAAATTGGCGTATCAATGCCAGCACCCAATGTTTCCAACCCTTGCCAAAGCGATTGTCACAGTGTTGAAGCAATACAATGTCGATGTTGAGCTATTCGGTTACGAAACCGATCCGCCGCACGCTGATGATGTCGATATTTGGATTAACCCAATGGGGATTGCTAACAATAGAGACGATGCATTGGCCGGATGGTTGATGGATTACAGCTTTCTGGATGAATCGAGCCCAGCAGAAGACTTTGATCAATGGTGTCACATGATTGATCGTTGGCGCTCCGGCGAGTTTGAACAATTTCCAGCAAGGCAACTCGGTAAACAACTGGTCCAAAGCAACCAATTGATCCCAATGTTCCACTGTTGGCTAGGCGTAAACAAAGACCAATGCGGTACGTTGCAAAACGCTAAGTGTAATGCACTCGGATGGTTCGACTTTAGCCAAGTTTGGGTAAAACCAGAAGTTGATTGAAACCACAGATAACTCGATTAGGACAACACAATGCAAACCGTGATTATCACACTCATTACGCTGGTGGCATTTGCTGCCAATTCAGTATTGTGTCGTTGGGCTTTAATGGATCAAACGATTGATCCTTTGAGTTTTGCGATCGTGCGCATCTTATCGGGTGCACTCACGCTGTTGATTTTATTGACCTTATCTTCAAGCGCTAAACGCAAACAAGACAAGGTAGAAAACAGCACTTCTATGTATACCAAAATTCGCTCTGAGCTCGATTTAACCGCGATATTGGCTCTATTGGTTTACATGTTCGGCTTCTCGTTTGCTTACCTAACATTAGGGGCAGGGCTTGGAGCTCTGGTACTGTTTGTTGCAGTTCAGTTCACCATGATTGCCGCGCACTTATTCGCTGGCAACAGAATGTCATCGCTTGAATGGGGTGGCTGTTTATTGTCTGTTGCGGGACTTGTTTATTTGCTCATGCCGACGGGCACAACAAACTCACCAGATCTAATCTCCATCATATTGATGGTATTAGCCGGAGTTGGGTGGGGCGTTTACACGCTGGCAGGCAAGAAATCGACGAACGCACTTCAATCGACTACGGCCAATTTTGGCTTTAGTTCGTTAGTCATTCTTACGTTGTTAAGTCTTCTAGCCTTCATTCCCAGCGTCACGGCACAAATATCCATCACCGAGCAAGGTCTGATTTACGCAATATTGTCGGGAGCGGTAGCTTCTGGAGTGGGTTATAGCTTGTGGTATTACGTGGTGAAGAAACTCAATACCGTGGTTGCATCTATCGCGCAACTCTCAGTTCCAGTTATCGCGACGCTTGGTGGTGTATTGCTGTTATCCGAGCCGGTCACAATGCAATTTGTTATCTCTTCGACCGTCATTTTACTGGGAATAAGCTTGGTTCTTGTCGCCCCTAAACTTAAGAAATAAAGAGTTAAATCATTAACTGCTATGGCTAAACCAAACAAGAAACAACCGACCAAGACGGTTCAGATCTTCTGTGCGAAATGTAAGACACAACTTTTCAAGTATCGGAAAGGAGGTAAAGGTGCACTCGTGAAGTGTTTTAAAGAACGTATTGTTGAAGATTTCACGACAGAGCCCTGCATTTGCCCTGAATGTGGCACAGAGTTCGCACGTGATACCTTAGTTAGAGGCACACCTGCCTACAAGTTTGTTGGCGGCAAAGTAACGATGAAATAAAAATGCCACAGCACAGGTTGTGTGTGGCATTTAAGAGCTGTTATTGAAGTTAAGAACTGATCTTGATATTAAGAATCAGAGTCGAGTATCAATGAGCTCTGACTCGCCCTTGAAGTTTGATAAGTAACAACGAGACTATCGCTCCTGTTGTATCGCAAAGCATGTCTTTCTGAGCATCCCAAATATCACCTTGTGATCCCAAGAATGCGATACCTTCGTCGCCACCTGCAATCTCCGCATACCACCACTCAATAATCTCATAACCTGCTGCAACACTCATGATGGCAAACAGAGCAAAGAAACACGCCAACACAGGTTGAGCCAATTTCTTACGAATCAAATACTCAGCGAGCGGGTAAGCGTAAAGACCAATCGAAAAGTGCGCCACGCGGTCAAAGTTATTGCGTTCTGACCCAATCAGGTTATTAAACCAATCAAAGGGCACTTCGGCGAAGGTGTACTTAGCGCCAATTGTATGAAGAACTAACCATATGAACATCAAAACGTAAGCGGTTTTTGAAAAAGTAAGTTTGCTAGAGAGCCACCATATTCCGACAAGAATACCGAGCGCAGGAATGATCTCAGCAATCCAAACGGCACGTGAAGAGGGGGCAAACGCTGAAAAAAGAAAGATAACAAGATAGACTGCAGTCAGTGAAAGTAGAGGTCTATTTTGAGCAAGTGGCGTAATGGTCATCATCAGATCCTATATAAGTTTCATCCATAGTTACACAATAATGAACGCTGTTCAATTGAGGTTTTATCACCAAATTTGTTGAAAAGTAGCGTTATCGCCCAGTATCTAGACAAACGGTTGCGAGAGTTTCACAAAAGTTTGATTTACAACAAAGCGAACCATAAAATCCCTCTATCACTACATAACAAGAAAGAAAGTCATGAAACTGGAAACTGTCGATTATCTTGCTGACGACGCAGCAGAACAATTTGTTCGCTCTCTACGTGAAACTGGATTTGGCGTACTAAAAAATCACCCAATCCCGAAAGAGCTTGTTGAGTCAATTTACGAAAACTGGTACCAATTCTTCATTTCTGAAGAGAAAGAGAACTTCCACTTTAATGTTGAAACACAAGATGGATATTTTCCACCTTCAGTGTCGGAAGTTGCAAAGGGCCACACTGTAAAAGATATTAAAGAGTACTTTCATGTATACCCTTGGGGTCAGATTCCTGAACAGCTGAAAGAACAGATTCTAGATTACTACCAACGCGCTAATGCTTTTGCTCAAGAGCTATTAGGTTGGGTTGAAGCACACGCGCCTCAAGAAGTACAAGAGAAGTTCTCAATCGCACTTTCTGAAATGATTAATGGCAGCGAGCAAACTCTGCTTCGCGTACTTCACTACCCACCAATGCAGGGTGATGAAGAGCCGGGCGCAATCCGTGCTGCTGCACACGAAGACATCAACCTTTTAACGGTTCTTCCTGCTGCAAACGAGCCTGGTCTTCAGGTAAAAGCTCAGAATGATGAGTGGTTAGACGTGCCGTGTGATTTCGGTAACATGATCATCAACATTGGTGACATGCTGCAAGAAGCGTCTGGTGGTTACTTCCCATCAACGACTCACCGTGTAATCAATCCATCTGGTGCTCGCCAAGAGAAATCTCGTATTTCTTTACCTCTGTTCTTGCACCCGAAACCAGAAGTGGTTCTGTCTAAAAAGTACACAGCAAATGAATACCTAATGGAACGTCTAAGAGAGCTTGGCGTTATCTAAGTAGTCAGATTTCATTCTCTAAAGGCCAGCATATTGCTGGCCTTTTTGTTTGATAAGAGCATAACTGATTGAAATTTATTTAGTTTGAAACTCGACAAACAGCACCAGATCGCTTTCAATTAATAAGATACAACAAATGCATATGCCAATGGACTCAAGTAATCATGTTAGACAACACCGAATCATCGAGTCACCAAGATATTAGTCCTCAGTTTCAGGCTCATATGGAAAACCCGTTGCTTTGGCCGATCATGGAAGTGTTCAAACAGCAGCCGAGTGGATGGAAGGTGCATACTTTGGCTGCGCACCTCAACGAACTCGGTTTGATTCCTGTGTTAGATCCCGTGCCTGAGAAAGAACTGTTTAAAAAGAACTTCTTAATCATGAATGCGCTCTATCAGCTACAAGAGACCTTATACCCAGATAGCTGGCTTCAGGTCCAAGCTATGGACATTGAATTGATGAACGGGCGTTATCATGGCAGCACTCATACAATCGATCTGGAAGACCCACTGCGTGATTACTATATCAATTGGCTGAACTATGAAGCTGATGAAGGTGAAGTAAAGCGGCTGTTGAATGAGTTTTGGACGCGCTACAAGAAGTTTGTCGGTGGCAGTGAAACGGATATGGACAGAACCCATGCACTCAATCTATTCGAGTTACCTCTGGACGCGACTCAACAAGATATTCGAAAACGATGGAGACGCCTTGCGTTACGTTGGCACCCCGATAGAGACGAAGGCAACACGGCTAAGTTTCAAACGCTATGCGAAGCGTGGAATGTATTGCGTGGCTAAAAATACTCAAGCTTGGTCGACTTGATTTACTAAGATGCCAGAAGACAGAAGACAGAAGACAAAAGAAAGCCCCACATGCGATTAGTGGGGCTTTATGTTTTTTGCTAGCTATAAGTCGTGACCTATGAGTGGTCTTTACTCACTCCGCTCTTATGCTCAAATGCGTAATCAAGTACCTTACGAATGTATGGCGCGCCAACTTTTGAACCACCGTTACCGTGCTCGATAACCACTGTCGCAACGTATTCAGGATTATCATAAGGTGCAAACGCGGTATAAAGCGCGTGGTCGAGTAGGTGACGGGCTAACTTCTTCGAGTTATAGACCTGATCTTTTGCCAAGTCGAAAACTTGTGCCGTACCTGATTTACCACCGCTAACGTAGTCAGCGCCCTCGAAGGCTCTTCGACCACTGCCTCGGCTTCCATTGTTTACCAGCCTCATTGCATTAATAGGGACATCCCAAATTTCATCAGGAACTTCGTCAATTGATGCCATCTGTTTTGGGACAACAGGCGTTTGCGTATCAAAGTCTTCACCATGATCTAACGTCGCTCTTAGAATGTGCGGAGGCATTACCTTACCGTGATTCACTAGCACAGAAGTGGCTTTGGCTAATTGCAGTGGAGTAGAAGTCCAATAGCCTTGTCCGATACCAATCGGCACGGTATCACCTTGATACCAAGGCGTACGATAGCGCATCATCTTCCAATCACGAGTCGGCATGTTGGCGGTACTTTCTTCATAGATGTCGATACCTGTCGGTTTACCAAATCCGAAACGGTTCATCCACGTTGAAATGCGGTCGATACCCAAATCAAAGGCCGTTTGGTAGAAGAATGAATCCACTGACTCCTCAATTGCTTGTGTCACATCAACTGGGCCATGACCCCAACGTTTCCAATCTCGCCACGCTTTTGAGTTAGGTTTAGAACCGGGGATACGCCATGAACCGTGGTCATCACGAATTGTGTGTTCCGAGATAACATGTTCTTGTAAACCAGCAACCGCCATAAAAGGTTTTACGGTCGAAGCAGGTGGGTAAACACCTAATGTTGTGCGATTCACCAATGGGTGTGCAGGATCGTTAAGTAATGTTCGATAGTTTTTACTCGAAATGCCATCCACGAATAAATTTGGGTCATAACTAGGGCTAGACGCCATTGCCAATACGCTGTTGTCTTTAGGATCTAGGATAACAGCACTGCCAGTTCGGTTATCGAGTTGGTCGAACACGTATTTTTGTAGCTCGATGTCGATGTTAAGGACAATGTCTTTGCCTGCGACTGGAGGAACATACTGAATCGTTCTAACAATCCGTCCACGGCTGTTCACTTCAACTTCTTGATAACCCTTAGTGCCATGTAGTAGGTCTTCGTAGTATCGCTCTACGCCGAGCTTGCCGATCACGGTTGTCGCTTGGTAATTGGATTCTTTACCTTGCTCATCAAGCTTTCTTAAATCGCTGTCGTTGATGTGTGCCACATACCCCAAGACATGGGTGAGTATTTCACCATTTGGGTAGAAGCGCTTAAGGCTGGTATCGATCGATAAGCCGGGGAATTGATATTGTTGAACAGAGAACTTAGCGATCTCTTCTTCGTTAAGACCTTCTAATATCGTGACGGGCTTAAAACGACGGGTATTGTGATAACGCTGTTTGAATCGCTCGATTTGTTCATCATTGAGAGGAATGAATTTATTGAGCTTGCTCAGCATAACATCAACATCATCGGTCTTTTCAGGGATCATGGTTAAATCGAAGACGAGTTGGTTCTCGGCTAATAACACACCATTGCGATCGTAAATCAAACCGCGCGTAGGGGCGATGGGAAGTACCTTAATTCGGTTTCCGTCAGCACGGGTTTGGTAACTTTTGAAATCTTGTACTTGGAGCCTGTAGAGGTTTCCAATCAGAACGAGGGTGAAGACTAGAATCCCTGCAAACGCGACGATTACTCGGTTTCGAAACAGGTTCACTTCGCTTTTATGATCACGCATTTTGACGCGTTGGTGGTTCATCAAAACCTCAGGCTTTTACATTTAGTTACATTTGTAGAGTCGGGACTTTATCCGAATATCACCATGGCTTTGTAAAAGCTGTGTCATGATTCTTGGTATTTCCAAGATAAGTAGCGTTGTAGCTAGCCTAGGAGTGATAATTAATAACGTACCTACTGCACTGTTTTGAAAACCAAGTTGTGGATTGGTTTATGAGAGAAGCATTTCAGAAGGGATAGAAGGTAAATGGGGCTACTAGATAAATGAAGAAAAAACGGCCCTCAAAAATGAGAGCCGTTGATAGGGATTACTGTGTTTAGCTAAATCTTAGTTCGAAGGTTTGAACTGAGATTTACGCATACGGTTCAAGGCAGCCATGATATCCAACGTTCTTGGTCTCGCTAGGTCACCATATTTTGGCATGTTAGCGTGCCATTCGTTTTCGAAAATAGTGTTGAACTCTTTCGCTGGATTGTTTGACCAGCCTGGAGTTTGTGCAAACTGGAACCAAGCCCAACCGATCGCATTGACCTCTGATGTTGACTCAAGTTGCTCTAATGCAGAAAGGTCAGCGAACTCTTTACCAAAGCGTAGTGATTCTTTGCCTTTCGCGCTAACACGGAACTTGCCATCCATAAGAATGTTCATCAGTGAAGCGCGGTTCAATGAACGTGGCACAAACATCTCTAATGCCGTTTCACATTCGTTCGTACGTTGAGTAGGGTGCTGAGCAATCACTTCTTTTGCTTTTTCAGTTACGTCTACCGCTTGGTAGTCGTGCATTTGAATCACAGTGTTTGCTACGTCTAGGTAATCACCAGAACCGCCCATAACCACGATGGTTGAGATGTCCATCTCTTCACGTAGTTGGCCGATACGGTCGACAAGCGGTGTGATTGGCTCGTCGCCTTTAGACACAAGTGCCTGCATACGCTCATCACGAATCATGAAGTTAGTCGCTGACGTATCTTCATCGATAAGGAGCGTTTGTACACCAGCTTCGATCGATTCTTGTAACCAAGCCGCTTGCGAGGTTGAACCCGAAGCATCTTGAGTGCTGAAATCAGACGTATCTTTCTTCATCGGTAAATGGTTGATGTAGTTTGACAGGTTCAAGCTGTGCACACATCGACCATCTTCCGCGCGAATCTTCATTGTATCGATCGCAGTCACAATACCTTCACGACCATCACCAGGGATATGGTTGTAGATAGAGCGTTCAACAGCGTTCAACAGTGTCGATTTACCATGGAAACCACCACCAACGATTAGTGTGATGCCTTTAGGAATACCTAAGCCAGTCACATCACCTTGGTTTGGTGTGTTTAGTGTTACGCTCAATGATTCTGGCGCAGCAAAAGGCACTGCATCTTTCATTGGAAGGTCACAGTTACCTGCAATACGCGGTAGCACGCTACCATTAGCAACGAATGAAGCTAGGTTGTGCTCGTCTAATTGAGCACGAAGCGCTTCTTGGTCTTCAATCGTTTCACAATGTTTGATCATCGCATCGATGTTCAGTTCACGTTCAAGCGTTGCGCGACGAATAAACTTCGGTAAGTAGAAAGTGATGATGTTGATTGCTTTCTTAGCAAGAATGCTACGGCCATCGGCAGGTAGATTGATACGGAAGCGAAGTTCGATACCGTGCTCAGTGAACACAACCGATGTGCTGTCTAAAACCGTTTGACCAGTAAGAGCGATTGAAACAGTCGATTCTTGCTTAGCGAATTCAGAAAAGCTGCGCGCAATAAAGTCACGTGCAGCAACTTGGTATTCGTAAGACTTTTCTTTCAGCCAATCTAACCCAGTTAACGACCACGCGCGTGTTGCGCGAAAACGAGAAGCTGACGCGTACGGGTCACCTTGAATGTGGTCGATGTGTAATTCAAAATCAGCAAAGTCGTATTGACCTTTAATTTGTTGATATGCACGGTAGTTTTGTTTTTCGAGCTTTTTAAGCTTTGCAGTCAACTGATCCATAACGAGGAATGCCTATATAAGGGGAAAGATAAAAACAGAAAGGCGGCGATTATAAAAATCACCACCTTTAGAGTAAAGAGAAAGTAGGCCTAAATCCAAAACTAACTGCTCTTTTTCGCTTTAAGCGTAACGAGTTGTCCCCAAATAGTTTTGATTGATTAAGCTGTGTTCGAATTCTTGGCTCGGCATTGGTCTGCCGTAGAGGTAACCTTGGCCAACATCGCAGCCTTCATCGATAATAAACTTCTCTTGAGCTTCTGATTCTATGCCTTCAATCGTGACATTGAGGTCGAGTTTTTTCGCGATTTGGACAATCGATCGAACAATTTCCGAGTCTCCGTCGGAGTTGAGCATTTGATCAATAAAGCTCTTATCAATCTTAATCGTATCGAATGGGAATTTCTTCAGGTAACTGAAAGAGGCGTAGCCTGTACCGAAGTCATCGAGTGACAATGTAACGCCTATATCATGCAAAGATTCCAACGTGTTCTTGGCGACAACTTCATCGGCGATTAAACCGCTTTCGGTAACTTCAAGCTCTAAGAAGCGGGGCTCGAGGTGATAGGTCTCTAACAGGTGAATTACTTGCTCTGCAAAATGCGCGTTTTTGAGTTGCACGGCAGAAACGTTGACCGCCATTTTGAAGTCTTCAACGTATTCAGACCACTCTTTAGCTTTTTCAATCGCATTGCGTAGAACAAAGCTGCCCACTTCGAAAATCAAGCCGTTTTGTTCGGCCATATGTATCAGGGTTTCATTGGAGATATCGCCTAACACGGGATGTCGCCAGCGGAGCAATGCTTCTGCGCCAACCCAGCGATGAGTCACTGGGCTTACTTTTGGTTGGAAGTAGAGCATCAAGTCATCATTACGAACGGCTTGTAGCAAATAGCCTTCAATCTTATTGATGTGGCTTTGTTCTTCAGTATGAGACTGAGAGTAGTAAGCGTATTTTTGACCAGAATCTTTACAGGCAAGCATTGCTTCTGATGATTTTTGAAGAATGCTTTCTGCATCATCTTCACTGTCCGTAATCGCAATCCCAATATAGGCGTGCAAATGGACTTTATCACTTTCAATATCAAACTCGGAATGTCCAACTTGCACTAACGTTTGACTGAGCTCTTCGAGGCGGTGGTGAAGATCCTTCACACTGAATGCCAAAACAAGGTCGACAGAAGTAGGGCGCGCCGTTAATACCTCGATGTCAGTAATGCTATCAATACGTTGTCGATATTCTACCAGCACTTGGTCTAACGCGCTGTAACCGTAACGTGCTTGAATTCTCCTGCCATTGGTAAATCCAATATGAATAACGGCGAACGAACCCTCAGTTAGCCTTCGTTGTGCGATCAGCTTGTGATTTAAGCGAGATTCAAAGGCACTTCTGTTTAAAAATCCCGTGCCGAAGTCATGATTCTTTTGGAAGTTAATCTTCTGTTCAGCCGCTTTTCGCTTATCAATTTCTTGATTCAACGAGTAATTAAGGCTCGCGAGATCTTTAGTGCGATTGTAAACGCGGTTTTTTAGGTCGCGATTCATTTGGGTTAGTTTGGCGTGCTGGAATAGGGTTTTAAGCTGAGATTCAATCGAAGTACGAAAGCTCTCTAACAGTTTGATATAAGTAGAGGTGTAGTGGTTCTCTTTCGAGTCCAAGATACAGATGGTGCCAAACAGTTCACCGTTAGGCCAAAGTAATGGAATACCACAATAGGAGACTAAGCCGAGTTTGATGTCTGGGTTGTTTTCCCACTTAGGATCGGCAAGCGCGTTAGGCACAAGAAGCTGTTGTTGGGTCTCCATCACTGTTTCGCAGTACAGCCCATTCCCCAACGTTTCAGAATCGCCTTTGTTGTATGGGTTGTTCTCACTGCGGCTGGTTGAGAAAACTTCAATGTAATTAGCGTGAACACGCATGATCAGTGCTGCGGGCACTTGAGTAATTTGAGCTAAGAGGTCGACAATATTCTGCCAACCGTGCTCCATATCGTCTGGGATATCTAAATCGAGAGTTTTTATTTTCTTCATATGACTCCGAGTCAATTATGCTAAATGCATCAACACATCCTGTGTTAATTATGATGAACCAAAGAAAACTGTGAATCTTACGTTAAGTAAGTATAAGAAATGTTGCACAAAAAAACCTCGGCAATTTTGCAGAGGTTTTCAAATGTGAATACGGGTCTCAGTAATGAGATAAATTTCGATTAGGGCTTTAATTTTATAAAGTCTTCACTATTCAGTTTCTTACTGTAATCTACTGATGGCTGCGCGAACCCGTTGAGCTGCAAGAACTCGTCTTTGAACCCTTGGTAATCACCTAAAGTTTGGAAGTTGTTTTCGTCCATCTTCTCTAGCAGTTCGGTCACATGTGCTTGGGTTTCAGGATCTAACTCCCAATCGTCCATACGAATCAGGCGTTCACCATCAAGCGGAACTTTGGTTTGTCCATACAGCTTGCTGCTAAACAAGCGCTGCATTTGTTCGATACAACCTTCGTGGGTTTCTTTCTCTTTCATCACTTTGTACAAAGCAAGCAAGTAAGGGCTTAACCCTGGGATGAACACACTTGCTTTGGTTACCAAAGCCTTACACACGGTCGCGTAAGCATTGCCGTCGAAGTTAGCTAGCTCAAGGTTTAATGCATGACTGGTTTGATGAAGGTCGATCTTAGCGCGACCTAAAGTACCGTCTAAGTAGATAGGGTGCGTTACTTCAGGACCAACGTAGGAGAACGCGATCGTCTTACAACCCGGAGCAATAGACTCCGCGTTGATCAGTTCATCTATCCAGTTTTCCCAATCTTCACCACCCATCACTTTGAGTGTGCTTTCAGCTTCTTCTTCTGTTGCAGCGTCGAGCGTGTTGGTCACCCAATTGTCGTGCTCAAGGGAAATCGTCGCGCCAGTAACGCTTTCACCAATCGGCTTGATAGCAGAGCGCCAAAATTCATCGGAGTCTGGTTTTGGTCTCACACCTGCGGCTAAGCTGTAGATGATCAGATCGACTTCACCTTCGAAGTAGGTTTCGATGGCTTCGACAACTTGGGAGCGTGTTTCTTTAGAAAATGCGTCGCCAACGATGTTGATAGCAGTGCGCTGCTCTCGTTCGGCTTCTTTCTTGAAATAGATGTTGTTGTACCAACCGGCACTACCGAGGGATTTTTCGTTGGGACCGCGTTCGAATGAGACGCCGATGGTGTCAGCTTTTGCACCGCCAAAGGTAAGGGCGATACGAGCGGCAAGGCCGAAGCCAGAGGAAGCGCCGATGATCAGTACTCGTTTAGGGCCATCTTTGATTTGCGGCGCACTCTTAACAAACTTGATTTGTTGCTTTACGGCTTCTTGACAGCCAATAGGGTGAGCGCTTTTAGCTACCACACCCTTGATAACAGGTTCGATCAGCATAAATAACCTTACAGTTCACGGTGATATGCACTCAGGCTAACGTAAAGCTGTGTAAAATTTATTGAGCTAGACCATTAAAACCTAAAGATACTGATATAATTCTTCGGCGACAAATTCAGCGATCCAAGGTTGAGCTTCTGGTTTAGGATGCAAGCCATCGTTCATCATCCACTCAGGTTTAAGAATGATATGTTCCAGAAAGAAAGGCAGAAGCGGCACATTTTGTTGATCAGCTAAAGCCGCGAAAACGTACTCAAACTGTTGGTTATAACGCTTACCGTAATTTGGCGGAATTTTAATCTGCATCATAATCGGTTTTGCGCCTGCGGCTTTTATCTGCTCAATGATTTGATCTAGGTTCGCAGACATTAGTTTAGGCGGAAAGCCACGAAGGCCATCATTCGCTCCTAGTTCAATAAGAACGGTGTCTGGAGCATGTTCTTCAAGTAGTTGAGGCAAACGAGCTAAACCGTTGCCCGTTGTGTCACCAGAGATACTCCCGTTAACCACGGTAACCGCTTTATCATGTTTTGCTAGCGCGTCTGGCAACAAACTTGGCCAGCTCTGTTTGATATCCATGTTGTAACCAGCACTCAAACTATCGCCAAGTACCAATAACTTTGAATCTTGAGCTGACGCAGAGCCTTGAGCTAAAGAAGCGGTTGAAAATAAAATAAAGAATAAAAAGGAAATTAGTCGAGTCATGCATACATCCATCATTAAAGCAGAAGCTGTTTCCAAGACAGTGTCTACTAATCAAGAACATTTAACAATCCTAGAGCACGTTGATATCGATATTCGTGAGGGCGAAACGGTCGCGATCGTAGGTACGTCTGGTGCAGGTAAATCAACCCTAATGACTCTATTAGCAGGGCTTGACGTACCAACCAAAGGTGAGATTAGCTTATTAGGGCAACCACTTTCGCAACTTGATGATGAAGCAAGGGCTAAAATCCGTAGCGAATCCGTTGGTTTCGTATTTCAAAGCTTCTTGTTAATCCCAAGCCTGTCTGCACTACAAAACGTCACACTTCCTTGTCTATTGAAGGGCGAAGACGAAGACATTGAACGAGCGACTGCTCTGCTTGAATCGGTTGGTTTAAAAGACAGACTTGATCACTTGCCGTCTCAGCTATCAGGTGGTGAACAACAAAGGGTCGCTCTAGCTCGTGCCTTTATGATCAAGCCAAAAATCCTATTTGCAGACGAACCAACAGGCAACCTAGACCAACAAACTGCAGCCAAAATTGTGGAGTTGTTGTTTGAATTGAACTCTTCACACGGCACAACTCTAGTATTGGTCACACACGATCCTAAGCTTGCGCAACGCTGCCAACGAACGCTTAAGATGCATGTCGGTCAAATAGAGGAAGTCTAAATTGAATTCATCAAACGGACTGAACAAACGCCTGTTTTCATGGAGCATCGAAGAAATTCGACATGGCCAGCTGTGGCCTGTATCCATTGCGTTAACCTTGATCATCGCTTGTGTTTTCGCATTGTCGGCACTGGCCGAGCGTATGGAGCAGGTGATTGTTAAGCAGGGTAAAGACGCACTGACAGCGGATAGTGTGTTTATCTCTGCAAATCCAATTCCACAACCTTTGCTCGACCTCACTCAAGTTGAGCAGCTAGAAAGCTCCGAGTTGACTCGTTTCTCCACCATGGCATTCAGTGACAACTCAATGCAATTGGTAACGGTGAAAGCGGTTGAAAGTAACTATCCACTGCGCGGTGAAATGATACTAGAAGGCGCTAATAATGCGTCGAGTAATCACGTGGAACCGGGTGAGCTTTGGCTAGATGAACGTATATTTGCACAGCTTGAAGTTGAAGTCGGTGACAATGTCACTATTGGCGATGCCGATTTAACAATAACAGGGCGCATCACTCAAGAGCCGGGCTTGAGCTTTAACCCATTCCAACAAATGCCCGCCGTGTTGATACACAAAAGCGATATCGATGCGACGGGTGCAATCCAGCCGGGAAGCCGTGTGAGCTTCAGACTGTTCTTGAACGGTGATGATGCAAAGCTCAAAGTGGCACAAGACAGTATCGAGCTAACACCGAGTGATCGCTGGCGTACACAAGATTCAGCAAGTCGTACTAATGATATGTTCGAAAGCACGACTCAATACTTATCGTTAACCGTTGCAATCGTTGTGATCATGGCGGCGACCACTTTGGTACTCACGTGCCAACACTATGTGGCAAGCCGTCGTAAAACCATCGCCATGCTGAAAAGTTTGGGCGCAAGCAAGCAGTGGATCATTAAGTGGCTGTCGGTTCAGGTGTCTCTATTGGTCGTTATTGGTGCTGTGTTAGGTATCACGATTGGTATCGGCTTAGAATTTTTGCTTCGAATCCCACTGGGTGACTTGTTGCCATCGCCACTTCCAAGTTATGGCATTGAGCCCGCTATCTTGGCGATTTTATCGAGCATTCTGATTGGTGTACCAGCCTTAGGGATCCCATTGATTGGCTTAGTTAATACATCGGCTATCAGCGTGATTCAATCAAACCATCAATCGCACGACAGCTACAAAAAGTTCGCGTTGTTACTAGTACCTATCATCCCGATGATGCTCATGTACGGTGATAACCTATTGGTATGGATTGTTCTAGCCGGTATTGCATGTCTGTTCTTGGTGTTAGCGGCTGTCAGCACGATTGTTCTGCGCTTGTTCGGCAAGTTACCGACGTCGACATCAATGCGCTTGGCGTTAAGTAGAATCAATCGTACTCCGCTAGCAACTGGTATTCAGTTCGGTTCGTTGGCGCTTTCGTTGATGTTGTTGTCGATCATCTGGTTGGTGAGAAGTGATCTGCTATCCGATTGGCAACAAACCTTACCAGAGAACGCACCGAATGCGTTTGCGCTTAACATTGCGAGCTACGAGAAAGACAGTTATTTAGCAACCATCGACTCAAATGAAGTGGAGCGTACTCAAGCCTTCCCAATCATCCGCGGAAGACTGACGACTATCAACGGTATAGAAGCGGCGGAATACAGTGATACATCTGAACAAACTGACGCATTAAGCCGTGAAATCAACTTCACATGGGGTGACCAGTTACCTGAGTACAATGAAGTGCTTGAAGGCAGTTGGACGCAAGAGCAGGGCGTGTCTGTTGAATCGGATGTCGCTGAGCAACTTGGTTTGAAAATTGGTGATGAACTTTCATTCACGATTAACAGCCAAAATGTTGCAGCCAAGGTAAATAGCATCCGAAAAGTAGAGTGGCGCGAAATGAAGCCAAACTTCTACTTCATCTTTACTCCGGACGTATTGAGTTCGATTCCATCAACTTGGTTGGTGAGCTTCAGACTCGAAGATAAACACGACCAAATGCTCAACGAGCTCTCTCGAAATCACCCAACAGTGAGTTTGATGGATATCCGTGTGATGGGCAGCAAGATCCAAGAACTGCTCAAGCAAATTGTTTGGTCAATCACGGTGCTCGCTGCGCTTGGTGTCGTTGCTGGGTTATTGCTTATCTTTACTCTGTTGCGTCTTAGTTTGTCTCAAAGGCAACAAGAGATTCGCTTGTATCGAACCTTAGGAGCGAGTAAGAAGCGCATCCTCAATACCATTTGGTGTGAATATGGGTTGATGGCGCTTGTGGCAGGTTCGATTGCAGCGCTGGGTTCTGAGCTCAGTGTTGCAGGAGTGATGAACTTTGGTTTTGAGCTAGAACCATCACTTCACCCGATGCTTTGGATTACTTTACCTGTACTCACGTTTATGACATTAGCTGCCGTCGTAAACAGCTTGATTAAGCGCTTATTGGCGCCAGTAAACAAGGATTTCGGTTAACTAATCGCAAAAACGTCAATTAACTGAATGAAACGGCCTAATCGCGAATATTTTATGGGTAGTAGCAAGCTATTTATAAAACCAAGCGATAGGCCGTTTTTTATTTCGCCAACTGGTAGCATAAGTAAGAGATATCACACCCTAATTTCATCGGTTTTCAGCATAAATTAAAACTCATTGTTTAATAATGCCGATTTAATGAACAGCGGTTAGTCCCTGTAAACAAAGGGTTTGCGCAACTTAGCAAGAACGTTATCAACAGTTATCCACAAAAACGGTGGATAACTTTAGGGATAAGTTAACATCTGTGTTTTAAGAGTATTGAGACAGCCTTTATGTGGCGTCACTTAGGACAAATTTGACTGTTAGAATAACCTTTAAAACTTCATATGGAGTTATTGAGTCAAGAGATTATTTATGTTTTTTACATAGATATTAATTAGCACCAAGCTAAGACCTTGATAAAAATGTGTTTTAATTCGTCGCCGAACAAAAGTAGAATAGCGTTAGTTAATCTTATTCTACAGAACACGATGAACCACAACAAAACGGATACAAATCAACCTTCTATTGCCATTGTTGGTGGTGGTATTGCCGGAACCACAAGCGCGATTCACTTTAGTGAGTTGGGTTTTAAGGTCACGATCTTGGAAAAAGGGCCGAGTTTGGTTAATGGTCCACCAATTTGCCACCTGCACGCTGGCGGCAATTTGTATCGAGATATTTCTGTAGAGCAGTGTCTTCAATTGCTCACACAGTCAATTGATACCGTCCGCTTATTCCCTCATACCATCAATATTCGCCCGACAATCATCGCTGTACCACATAGTGATGGCGGTGAACCGATGGATCTACTTCCTCGTCTTAAGATAATCAAAAGCGCTTATGCTGAGCTTGTTAAACAAGATAAAAGCAACCAAGTGCTTGGTGACCCTGAAGAGTATTACAAGCTCTACAGCAAAGAAGAGTTGTTAGAGATAGCGGAACGAACTCAACCCCTAAAACCAATGTCGCTCGATGATTGGTGCATTCCTTTTGCTAAGCACACAGATTTAGACACGCTGAAATACCCAGTTGCTATGGTTCAAGAGTATGGTTGGAGCGTATTCCGACTCTCTGCCACGGCTCAACTGTCTCTAGGTCAGCAAGCTAATTGCACCGTGTTAACCAACAGCCGTTTACAGTCTGTTGAGTCGACAGGTGAAGGTTGGTCTTTGACTTACACCAATAGGGAAAACCAAAGCTGCAACCTAACAACTGATTATCTGATTAATGCCAGTGGTTTCGAAACGGGCATTGTTGATGACTTTGTAGGCTCTAAGCAGCAGCGATTAGTCGAATTTAAAGCCGCGTACGTGACAGAGTGGCCATTCTCGCAAGAGTGTAAGGAAGAGTGGCCCGAAGTTATCTTTCATGGCCCTAGAGGCACACCGCAAGGCATGGCTCAACTAACACCG
This sequence comes from Vibrio pomeroyi, assembly GCA_041879425.1. NCBI lineage: Bacteria > Pseudomonadati > Pseudomonadota > Gammaproteobacteria > Vibrionales > Vibrionaceae > Vibrio > Vibrio pomeroyi. Next base: position 206,197 of record CP090855.1, read on the forward strand.
TATGCTGATGGTGTATTCCAGCTTCATGGTATGACAGAAGGGATAACTCTGTTTGAGGGTGGGCTTGTTTCATCATCAATGGATTCATCACAACCTCAGCTGCCATCCAAGCTTCTCAAGAAGATCGTATCAGGTTGGAGCGAAGAGCAACTTGAGCTAAGAACTCGCGCTGCTATTACGCACATGTCTCAGTTCATCCCAAGTTTTCGTTCTGCACAAGTTGGTGGTAAGCCTCTGTTTGGGGCGCAGCAAATTCCTGGAACTGACCCTAGCTTAAGGGCTTCTGACGTTTCATTTTGTGAAGACCGTTACGCTCGACTTGAAGTAGTTAAAGCGTCTTCAACGTTAGAGGCGGCACAAAAAGTGGCGGAACAATGGTTTAATATTACTGAAGCGGTTTCTATTGAAGATACTCACTCAGTGACAATGTCACTTACGTTAAATGATATTGAAAACAGAGCGATAGGTTTGACTAAGGAGCGCGGTTACCCAGATGCGCTTGCTAAGGTATCAGGCCAAGATCACGGTTAAAACTACGCTAAATTGCCTAGCGTTTTAATTATGACTGGCTCACCAAAAACAAAATCCCGCTTGCTGAAACAGTAAGCGGGATTTTTTTGTATACGTCTCAGTTCGTGCTTTTAATCGATTGGTATTCATTTACAGAGACGGTGCATCAATAACCGAAAAATTGCGCCCACTGACACCACACATCTTGTAAGCCCAATCGGTCGCCTTTACTAAACGATATTTCGTGCCCAGGTTTGGCTTGTGCTAATCGCGGCAAGTCAATTCTAGCTACACAACCAATCTTCGGGTAACCACCAATGGTTTGTCGGTCGTTGAGTAACACAATAGGCTGCCCATCTTGTGGGATTTGAATCGCCCCAAGCGCAATGCCTTCCGACAGTAAGGAAATATCTGGAGACTCAACCACATCGCCATTAAGTCGGTAACCCATTCGATTCGAGTTTTGGTCAACGATGTATTGAGAGTTGTAGAAGGTCTCTTTTGCGGACTCCGAGAATAGCTCACTCTGATAGCCTTCAATCACGCGTAAATTGACTGGCAAATTGTAATTGGGTTTATACCGGAAGGTAACGCTCAGAGCCTTAAAAGGTTTAGATAGATCATGTTGAGTAAAACTTATCTTTTGGTCTTTTTGGCAAGGCTGCCCATCTTGAGTCAAGCCTCCAATCTTTTCTCGCGTCACAGTCGAGCTGCTATTGAGAGTATTGAGAACGTTAAAGCCGCCTTTAATCGCCAGATACGCTCGCAAGCCATTTTTAGGGAGTCCAAATGAGAGAACTTGTCCTTTATAGGCTTGGAAGGTACTCCAATTATCTAATAACTTTCCATCCAGCGAAGCTTGTAGATCGCCGCCGCACAACGCCATTTCGCAATCCGAGTCGACTTTTAATGCACATTGCCCAAGTGTGATCTCTAAAACCGCTTGATTGACTGGGTTTCCAAGTAAATGATTCGCCCAACTATAAGAATAGTCATCAACAGGGCCACCTTGTGTAAGCCCGAGATGAGCAACGCCAAAACGGCCAAAGTCTTGAATCAGACTCAATGGTCCGGATTTGATTACGGTGAGGGTCGGATTAGCCTTTAACTTACCCATGAGCGTCACCTCCACTAATCTCCGCAGACCTAATCTCCATAAACTCATGTTTTGATATCGATTTGAAACGCACACTGTCGCCGACATTAAGCAGGGATAATGGACCTTGTGTGATATCTGCTTTACTCAATTGGCTATGGTCAAACAGCGATAAAGGGCAGTTACCAATAATGTTCCAACCACCTGGTGAATCAGATGGGTAAACCGCAGTTTTCGAGTCTGCAATCGCGATGCTGCCTTTAGGAACACTGAGACGTGGCGTTGAGTGACGAGGCAAAGCCAGCTCACTGACGACATCCGACATAAAAGCAAAGCCGGGAATGAATCCTATCGCGCTGACACTGTATGTTTGTGAGGTGTGATGTTGAATGATATCGTCCAGCGATAATCCTTTCTCTTGATATCTATCTAAATCGAGCGCTGTTTCAGGCGAATAATAGGCGGGAAGTTCAATAATGTTCACCGTATCGGTGGTATTTGTAAATGAAGACAAGGCCTGAGTTAACAGTGAATTTAGCTGTGTAATAAACAGCTGTTCTGAAATTCTATAAGGTAGGTAGTCAACCAGTATAGTGTGGTAAGCCGGTGTCACATTCATTAAGACTGACGCTAGGTCTTGGCGAATAACATTGGAAAAATGCGCCATATACTGCGCATCGATAGCACTAGAGTGAGGTTTTGAAGGCATTAGCGTAACGAGAACGCTGCATTCAGCGACAGGTTCTATATTGAATTCAATCTGATTTTTCGTCATTTCCTTTCCATACATTTATTTCAACTTCCATGTTGAGCGCAGTATCAGCTTGCAAAGTGTTCTTAGCCAACGAGCAGAGTCGCACTGGTATGAATTGAAGCACTGATATTAATTAAAAGCGTTGAGGTCTTGTCGGATTTTTCTTATTAATACGATGGATTGAGGGTTGTCTCCGTGAACACAAATAGTGTCAGCTTCAATAGGTAGCCGTTCGCCCTCAATGGTTGTGACAGAGCCATAGTTAATGATTTGCATGACTTGGTTGTAGATATCGTCTTGATTGACGTACACCGAGCCTTTTTGTGTTCGTGGTGCGAGATGACCAGTGTTTAAATAGGCTCTGTCGGCGAAGGCTTCAAATAGAAGCGGTAAATCATGATCATCAGCAATATCCAGATACTGTTGATTGTCAGACGATGACAGGATCATCAACGGAATATTGAATTCGGCCACGGCTTGAGCAACGGCATTAAATACATCTGTATTCGCCATCATATCGTTGTAAAGGGCACCATGAGGCTTCACATATCCGACCGTAGTATGGTGATAACGACAAAGGGCTTGTAGTGCACCAATCTGATAACACACTAACTCACTGATCTCGTCCATGGTGTGGGGGATTGAGCGACGTCCAAACCCAATAAGATCTTGATAACCCGGGTGAGCTCCAATTTGCGTGTTGTAGTGCTGCGCAAGCTTTATGGTCTTGGACATGACGTGAGGATCGGACGCATGAAAACCACAAGCGATGTTAGCCATATCGACCCATTCCATGACAGATTCATCATCTCCCATCTTCCAGTTGCCGAAACTTTCTCCCATATCGCAATTAAGCAAAATCTTCGTTGTCACTTGGTGCTAATCCTTTACGTTGTGGTATCTAAAGACGTTCGTATAAATGACAGAATTAAACAGTGACCAGATTCAAAGTTTTGTTATTGATAATTTATTAGTACGTCATTTCATATATAGTTCGCATATCAAAAAAGAATACTATTTATTTGTAGATTAGGTGAGCGCATGATTTCCCGACCAGTTTGCTTAGGATTGGCATTAACCACACCAGCTTGTGTAATGGCTCAGGAAAACTCCTTAGATCAGCTCATCTCTATGAGCCTTGAAGAGCTGTCGATGCTCGATGTTGAAATGGAAACGGCATCTAAAGTTACACAAAAGTTGACAAAAGACATTACTAGCTATTTTAGTTACGCCTACTCGACGTTAGAGAGCGAGAGCAAAGGAAACGATCCTAAGTCCAATCCACAGAATAGCGTGTACTATGACATAGATAATGAGCACTTAGCGACGGCGCAGCTGATGTGGAACATTACTGATAGCTGGCAATTTGATGTGATTGGACAATACATCAATGTGAATTACCCTGATTACTGGTTCGCTGGAGATGGAACTCAATATGAATGGCAATCTTACCCGCATGAGCTGACCTTTGATGCTCGATTGGCTTGGAAAAAATCACAAGCTGCTCCTCTAATTGAATTGGTCGTCGAGAACATTGGTAAAGATAATGGCTATCAGGCTGAAATGACCTCCGATGAAAGTGTCAATCAAGAGTCTGTCTATGTAAGGGTATCTCATGAGTTTTAGACGGTTACTAAACCGACTTTTTTATTGTTTGGCTTTTGCAATAACGTTCTCGCCAATTGTTAGCGCCGAGGGCTTTAAACCTTATGAAGTTAAAGCGGTTTACCTGTTTAGGATTGCCAATTTTATTCAATGGCACAATGAAAGTTCGATGGACTCTGTTCAGTTCTGCGTGATGGGGAATCAGAAAGTCGCCGATACTTTAATTTCTATTACAAATGGAAAGTCGATTCGCTCATTGCCGATTTACGTTCAAGAAACTATTTCTACGGAATGTAACATCACTTATCTATCTGATGTCGAACACGGTTCGATTGAGACAGAACTCAATAGTAATGACGTATCGCCCAATATGGTTACCATTAGCGATACATTAAATTTTACTGAGCTCGGGGGAGTCATAGAACTCACTCGCATCAACAATAAAATCAAGCCTAAGATCAACTTAACCAACGCTAAAAGAGGCAACTACATTATCGGCTCAAACCTTTTACGCATCTCAACTGTGGAGGGTAAATAATGTTGTCCTTCATCAATAATATATCTATAAAGAACAAGCTTATTCTGCCGATCATTCTGTTTATCTCGATTGCTTTTATTACGATTCAATCACTAAATTACACTGTCACTTTTGAGCGAGAGAAAGATAACCTAATACAACGAGTGAAAGTCTTGGCGCAGGGCGTTGCTTATAACTTGCAAGCAGCCATCTTATTTGAAGATAAAACATCGGCTAACGAGATTCTATCGGCATTCGTAGCTGATGGAGACATTGTTCGAGTCAAACTGTTTGATAAGCAAGGCGAGCTATTCGCTAGCTATCAAGTCAGCGATATCGAACTTCCAAGGCCAACTGCCGAGGAGCGCAAAGATATTGGCTCCCAACAATTTGCGATTTCAGAGAACTATATCTATCTGTTGGTGCCCGTGATTCTCGATAATGAAAACATCGCAAATCTACGTGTGACCATTTCAAAACAGACCTTTACTAAGATCTTCACCAATATATTTAAAGTCGCAGGGATCTACCTTGTGCTTTTGGTCGTGCTAGGAGGTGTGTTAGTTAAGCTCATTCAACGTTTTATCATTGAACCGATGTTCGAACTTAACGAAGCAATGCAGGCGTTTGTTGAACGTCGTGCAGAGCAACCTAGACTGGTTACATCTAACAATGACGAGATAGGCGAATTGGTTCGCGCGTTCAACACCATGTAAGAGCGGTTAAAGCATCGCGACAGCCAAATCAATTTTACGCTTGATAAGCTGCAAGAAGAGAAAGCTTTTGCTAACGAAGTAATCGAAACAGTTCAGCATTCACTCCTCGTTGCCGATAACAAGGGAGTGATTGTACATGCCAACATGGCCACGCGTGACATATTCAAATGCACGGAGGCGTTTCTTGAAAACCTAACCATTCAAGAGTTAATCCAAACTAAGCAGGCCGGCTTCTTACAAGGAATCATCGACTCTCACATAGAGCTAAACGATGAGTTAATCGAAGCTACCGATCTCTTTCAAAACAAACAGTGGCTTCAGATGAGCAGCCGATCGTTATCCAAAAACGGGAATACGTTGTTTGCTATACAAGACGTAACCGAAATAGAAAACGCCATGAGCCGTCAACGTATTGCGGCCGGTGTTTTTGAGAACAGTAAAGATGGATTGATCGTGCTGAACTCGTCAAACGTGATCACCATGGTTAACCCAGCAATCACACAACTACTTGGCTATCACGCAGATCTGCTGGTGGGCCAAACACCGTTTGAAGTCTTCTCGTGGCAGCAGTTTTCATCGTTAATGCCAACAATTCGAAGCTCATTAGAAAATTATGGTCAATGGCAAGGAGAGGTGTGGGAGAAAAATGTATCCGGCACTGTGGTTCCGATGTTCGTCAAAGTGAACCGAGTTCTATCTGACAGTAAAAAAGGCGAGTTTGATATGGTACTTACTTTATCTGACTTATCTAATGTCAAAGAGATGGAAAGGCTCGAACATTTGGCTCATCACGATGCATTAACGGGCTTAGCCAATAGGGCGCAACTGTACAAGTTTTTAGATGATGTTGTCACGTCTAGCCATTATTCAAATCAACACTTCGCTGTGATCTACTTAGATCTAGGTGGATTCAAGCACGTCAATGACACTTATGGTCATGATGCAGGCGATGAGATACTCAAAGATGTCTCTAGCCGCCTCTTATCCCAGGTACGAGCGGGTGATTTAGTGGCTCGTTTGTCGGGCGACGAATTTGTTCTTATTATTAAACAGACAAACAAGGTCTTATTAGCCAAATTAGCTGAACGCTTGTTGGGGCTTATTGAGCAAGAAGTGAGTTATAAGCAGCGCTCACTGCATGTTGGAGCAAGTCTAGGCATTCACTTGGTTGACGGGGCAGAGCGAGACATTGATCGGATATTGAAACTTGCCGACGAGGCTATGTATCAAGCGAAACATAAAGGGAAAGGTCAGTTTGTGTTCTCTGATGAGAGCGAATAACTCTATAGGTTTGTGACCAGCACCTAAGTTGTTGTATCATAAGTGTTAGGTTGAGTATTTTTAATTAAAGGTCTACTAAACATGAATGTTTTAGTTACAGGTGGCATGGGCTACATTGGCAGCCATACAAGTATCCAGATGATTAACGCAGGCATGACACCTGTTCTTTTCGATAACTTGTACAACAGTAAGCCAAGCGTTCTTGATCGTATCGAGAAGGTGTCTGGTGTTCGCCCTAATTTCATTGAAGGCGATATTCGCGATAAGGCACTTTTAGCTGAAACAATGAAGCAACATAATATCGAAGCGGTTATCCACTTTGCAGGCCTAAAGGCTGTAGGGGAGTCCGTTGAGAAGCCTCTTGAATACTACGACAACAATGTGAACGGCACTTTGGTTCTTGTTGATGCGATGCGCGAATCTGGTGTAAAAACACTGGTATTCAGCTCATCAGCAACGGTATATGGCGATCCCGCTAGTGTACCTATTACAGAAGACTTCCCAACAAGCGCGACTAACCCATACGGTCGTAGTAAGTTAATGGTTGAAGAGTGTCTTAGCGACTTCCAAAAAGCGAATCCAGACTGGAGCATCACGCTACTTCGCTACTTTAACCCTGTTGGTTCACATCCAAGTGGTGAGCTAGGTGAAGATCCACAAGGCATTCCAAACAACCTAATGCCGTTTGTTTCTCAAGTAGCCGTAGGCCGCCGTGAATTCTTATCGGTATTTGGTAGCGATTATCCAACTAAAGATGGCACTGGCGTTCGTGATTACATCCACGTTATGGATCTTTCTGATGGACACATTGCAGCACTTGAGAAAGTAGGGCGTAAAGACGGTCTTCATATCTACAACCTTGGTACGGGCAATGGTTCAAGTGTTTTAGACATGGTTAAGGCGTTTGAACAAGCGAGTGGCAAGGAAATACCATATAAACTTGTTGAGCGTCGTCCTGGCGATATCGCAGAATGCTGGGCAGATCCGGCTAAAGCACAGAAGGAGCTTGGGTGGAACGCGACACGTACACTGACAGAAATGACCGAAGATACATGGCGCTGGCAGTCAACTAACCCTGATGGTTTCCCTAGTTAATCTAGTCGTTTCGTGAATGATTAACTTATAAAAAGATGCTTTAGGGCATCTTTTTTGATCTAAATCGAATAAAAAGTAAATTAGTGGTTAAAAAGTATCATTCTGTATTCGTTGTGTTACTATGCACGCGAATTATATGTTTAATGTTAATTTTCTTTGGAGTTAATCATGGAACTAGGCCTAATCATCACTTTCATCGTTGCTGCTGCAGTAATGGTTAAGAAAGAAATGGCAGAGAAGTAATTTCACTTTATACCTTTTTTATACAATTTTTAGTGAAATAGAAAAAAGCCAGCTCAAAGCTGGCTTTTTAGTTCATGCAATTCAGGTTTGTAACGAATTAGAATTCGTACTTAGCTGTAATAGACCAGTTACGACCAGCTTGTGTGTAATCCTTATCTTCTTGCGAGAATCCACGAACGTCATTCCACGAGTAGTACTCTTCATCCGTAACATTGAAAAGACCAGCTCTAAGCGTAAGATCCTTCATCGGCAAGTAGTATGCAGTTAGGTCGACCACTGTTGCTGAATCAGTTGGTAAAATTTCATCAGACAAACCAACACTATTGATATCACTAGACTTCTTACCAGCAGTGTAACTAATGTTCAGGGATGTACCCCAAATTGCTGAAGGAGCATCATAGTTAAATCCAACTACTGCGTTCCAAGGGTTCACACTGTTAAGAGGATTGCCTTCACCGTCTTCACCTTCTGTGTACGTAGCTGCAACACGAGTACTCACACCTTGTACAGGCATGAAGCTATTCCAAGACAATGTGTTTGAAGCCTCGATACCTTTGATCACAGCTTCATCAATATTAACATTCTTATATATTGTTGGATCCATAGGAGTAGCTGAGCCACTAACAGCTACGTTATCAATAAAGTTATCATAATCGCTGTAGAAGATAGCGATTTCGCTTGATGAATAATTTGTGTTATGACGCCAACCTAGCTCGTATGAAATACTTTCTTCAGCTTCTAAGTCTGGGTTAGGGGCATTCAGATAGCCGTGCGCTGGGTTACCAAATGAATAGTAAAGTTCTTGGAAATCTGGTGCTCTAAAGCCTTGGCTAATTTGACCGAAGATTTTGTTCTCATCGTTTAGAGTGTAAGTAGTGCCCAGACGTCCCGTTATTGCTGAATCAGAGTATTTTGTATAGTCTTCTGCAGGGTTACCACTTGGGTTTTGGCTTGTATCACCTGGATCCGTTTCAAAACCATCAAAGCGAACGCCCGGAGTAATCATCCAATTTCCGATCGTCATTTCATTTTGTGCAAAGAATCCGTACTTTCTTTCAGATGCGGCTGGGATATAAAAAATAACTTGGTCTGCACTGATAGAGTTATATTCATTATTAACGTTTTTAATATCTTTGTCAGAGTATGAAGCACCGTAAATAAAGTAGTTTTCTACGTTACCCGTCATGAAGAACTTATCGAATTGCACGTCAAACTGATAACCTTCATCTTCGTAAATATAGTCTTTTTTCTGAACGTTACCTGCTGGCGGTAAGAACATACCACCGTTAGATGTACGATTCGTTATACCGTTTTCTTCTTTACTCAACCAGTCAGCCTGCCAAGTAACGCGATCAGCAAACGCTAGGTTGGCATCCCAAATATGTTTGATACCAATTTGCTGTTGGCTAGTTGAGTCTTCACCAGTGTAGTCGGTGTAACTTGCACTATTTAAATCAGTATCACCAGAATTCTCAATGAAGTTACCGGTGAACTCTAAACGGTGTTGTTCGTTCAATTGATATTGAAGCTTAACCAACAAATTATTGTTCTGAGTTTCTTGCTCGTCAGGTATACCGAAGTTGTCAATTTGTTCACCATCTCTGCGAGTATAAGCAACTAGAGTTTCAAGATCGCCAATACGATTAGCTAAGGCAACAGACTCACTAAATGTATTATCAGAAGAAGAGTAGTTGAATTTAGCATGGCCACCGAAATCTCTACCTTTCAAGAAGTCACTTGGATCTTTTGTTTCGAACGCAGCGATACCACCAATTGCATCTGAACCGTATAAAGAAGATGCCGCACCCTTAACAATTTCTACAGACTTCAACATGTCCGTATCAACATCAATACGTGAAGAGTTGATGAAGTTATATGACTGAGTACCGCTTGGAGTGAACTGGCTAGTTTGTGAGACGCCATCAACGATAACCTTAACTCGATTACCTTCCATGCCTCGGATATTAATACCTTGAATCCCTTGACGAGAATTCGTAGTTACCGTGACTCCTGGCGTGTACTTAAATAAGTCTTCTACATCCGTTACCATGTTCTTTTCGATATCTTTATCGTTAATCACAGTTACCGACGCAGCAACATCTTCAAGTTGTTGATTCGTACGAGTTGAAGATACAACAACCTCGTCAAATAGGGCATAATCTTCAGCAAAGGCTGATGTTGATGAAAGCGCTAAAACGATTGAAGCAGAGAGTAGGGATTGCTTATACATCTGATAGTTACCTTAATTCCATAGTATTATCTTGATTTCGCGAAAGATAATATTGGATCTAAATGATAATTACTATTATTTGCATTTCAATTTATTTGTACTTTTGTCATTAAAAGCATGCTTAAACCGTATAACTCATTGTATTAAAAGACCTTTAATGGTTCCATTTATCTGGTGAATGCTTCCATTTTTGTGATTAACCTCTCATTTATAAAGTAGGAAACTGATGCATAGCCCAATAACACTTGAAGCGTTACACATCCTAGATGCCATTGATCGACGTGGAAGTTTCGCCGCTGCGGCAAATGAAATGGATAGAGCCCCCTCATCACTTAGCTATCAGATTCAAAAACTCGAGCAAGACCTAGATATCATGATTTTTGACCGTTCAGGCCACCGTGCAAACTTCACGGAAGCAGGGCAATTGATACTTGAGCAAGGCAGAGTAATTCTTGGTGCGACAGAGAGATTGGTAAACGAGGCGAGCATTCTAGCCAATGGTTGGGAGCTGGATTTGACCATCGCCTTTGATGGCATCATCCCAATTGCCAACTTCTTTCCACTTGTCGATGAACTAGGAAAAATCAGCAAGACACGTGTTCGATTGCAAGAAGAGATCCTAGCAGGTTGTTGGGAATCACTGACCGATGGCCGCGCAGATTTACTGGTGTGCCCGAAGGTCGACACGATTCCAAACGATATGAAAAGTGACGTAATTGGTAAAATGGAAATGGTTTGGGTTGCGGCATCAAGCCACTATGTTCACAAACGTTCTGGTGAGTTTGACCAAGCAGCAAGAGAAAGTTACAGGGTAATCGCAATTGCGGATACAGCCCGAGATCAGCCTGCTTTAAGTCGTAATATTCTAGAGAAGCAGCCGCGGTTAACAGTAACAAGCTTCTCCGCAAAAGTAGAAGCGCTAACGACTGGACTAGGTATTGGAACCTTGCCTTGTAGTGTTGCTAAGCCGTTGATCGAATCGGGTGTTTTAACACAGATTGCCGGTACCGAACCGCAGCCGATTGATATAGTGATGGCTTGGCGACGTAACAAAATGGGTGACGCCAAGTCTTGGTGTATTCAACACCTTAAAAAGACGTGGTCACTCAAGTAACGGTAACACCATATCTGCCGTGCCATCTTCAAAACTGATATCTAGCTTAAAACCGAGTTTTTGAGCTAGTGTCAGCATTCCTCTATTAGTTGGCATCGTCATTCCAGACATCTGCTTGGTCTGTTTCGCACGGCAGTAATCGATAACTTTAGTCATCAGAATACGACCTAAGCCAACACCTTTCAGATCTGAACGAATCAGTATCGCAAACTCAGCATCACTGTTCTCTGGGTTAATCAACGCTCGGGATACGCCGATGATCGCCGGAACGCCTTGTTCCTTACGCACCACAACAAAAGCAATCTCTCTATCAAAATCGATCTGAGTAAAGTTCGCTAATGCTTCGTGATTGAACTCACCGACATCACTAAAGAAGCGTTTATAGAGGTCCTCTTTTGATACTCGGTTGATAAAATCAGCATGAAGCGGTTCATCTTCAGGAAGAATAGGGCGCAGCAGTACTTCAGTGCCGTCTTTCAACTGTATCGTCTCTTCAAGCTCGACGGGATACGGGCGAATCGCGAGTCGCTCCTGGGGATCGCCTTCATACGCTTTCAATATGATATCGGCATCCAATATAGTGAATTTGTCTCCATTGGCAAGTACTGGATGGATATCCAAATCGTGTATTTCAGGGCAATCAACCACCATTTGAGATATACGAACCAGCAATTCAGAAAGCCCCTCGATATCGATCGGGTTAGGTAATTTCTGCAAACGGATCTTGCCACTCTTTATCGCTCGAATGATCAAGTAACGAGCCAGTGTCATGTTGAGCGGTGGAAATGCCGCTGCCGCGTCAATCGATTCGTCCCATTCAGAGCCTCCTTGACCAAGAAGGATAATTGGACCGAAGGTTTCATCGGTAGTTACTTTCACTCTAAGTTCTTGGCCGCCGGCAAGCTTAGCCATTCCTTGAATCAACAAACCATGAATATGAGCAGTAGGGAATGACAATTGCGATCGGTCGAGAATCGCTTGAGCAGCATTAGCAACCTCGCTACTATTTCTCAAGTTGAGCATCACACCTTGTACATCTGACTTATGCGCGATGTCTGGAGAACGGAGTTTTACCGCAACGGGATAACCAATCGTTTCAGCAATATGTACTGCCTCGCTTGGGTCAGAAGCGATCCAAGTCGGTAGAACATCCAAGTTGAAGTGTTTGAAAAACTGGCTGTTTTGGTGGGTATCAAGGCTGACTGTATCTTTATCCAGTAGTTGGCGTTCAATCCAATTTTTCGCATCAGCCAAGTCTTCAATGTGTACTTTTTCAGCCGTGGTTGGCGTTTCCATTAATTGCCGTTGGTTACGTCGGTACTCGACCAAGTGCATGAAGGCAACCACCGAACTTTCTGGCGTTCGATAGGTTGGAATTCCGGCTTCAGTAAACAGCTTTCTCGCAGGCCTTGCGGTTAACTCACCAGACCAATTGGTTAAGATATTGAATCGTTTATGACGAGGGTGTTTCTTAATCGCTTCGATGATTCGTTCAGCGGTTTGAGCTGAATGAGCGACGGCCGAAGGACTGTGCATGATAAGAATGGCATCGGCTTCGTCACCATCAAGCAGAGTATTAATCGTATCGATATAACGCTGATCGCCAGCATCACCAACAATGTCGATAGGATTGCTGTGAGACCAGCTTGATGGTAACACCTTGCTGAGCTTATCAAGTGTCTCATCTGAGAGTTCTGCTAATTTACCACCACGATCAAACAGTGTATCCACTGCCATAATTGCTGGGCCACCGCCGTTAGTGACAATGGCAAGACGTTCACCACGAAGTGGCACAGAGTGAGTTAGGGTTTCTACCGCAGCAAATAGCTCATGTAAGTTCTTTACTCGCAACATACCGCTACGTCGGATTGCGGAGTCATAGATAATATCTAGGGTGTCAGCGCCGCCTGTGTGTGCCATAGCAGCAGCTCTTCCTTTCGCCGTGCGGCCGCCTTTTAACACGAGGATTCGTCGGTTACGTGATGCTGCTCGAGCTGCAGAGATAAAACGCCTCGCATCAGTAATGCTATCGACATAGAGCAAGATTGCTTCGGTATGAGAATCGGTACTCAAGTAATCCAATAGTTCAGAAAACTCAATGTCACTGCCATTACCGATTGATATAAACGCAGAGAAGCCAATCTCTTTGTCATTGGCCCAATCAAGTATGGTAGTGCAAACCGCTGCCGATTGAGAAACAAACGCGATTTTTCCGGGAAGTGCAGTGACAGGAGAGAAAGAAGCGTTTAGGTTTAGCCAAGGGACAATAACCCCTAAGCTATTTGAACCGAGCACGCGAATATTGTGTTTTTTGGCAATCGCTAGGCATCTTTCATCAAACGTCTCACCATTATCGCTCAGCTGTTGCATGTCTGAAGAAAGGACAATAACAGACGCAATGCCTTTCTCGGCCAACTCTTCAAAAATGGCGATATTGCGTGTTGCGTTGGTACATAAAATGGCAAGATCGGGAACGATAGGCAGTGACAAAATGTTCTTATAAGAGAGTACACCCGCCACAGAATCATATTTCGGTGTAACCGGCATCACTGCACCTTTAAAATCCCCGTGCAATAAATTATTCATAACGATATAACCCGCGCGCGTTTCTCGTTGCGAAGCGCCAACAACAGCGATAGAGCGGGGTTTAAGTAGGGGATCAAGATGATTCATAGACATATCCTAGCAATGCACGTAAGTTCATCGTAACTTACTTTTCGATGACAGGTTGATGGCAAATTCACCGAATTAAGATGAATAAGCAAACACTGCATAAAGTTTGTGAAATAGGTCACCCACTAATGGTGTATAATCTCAAAGTTAACTTGATTCTAAACCGACGTATCGGCATGATTTATAGTAATTATTATTAAGGACATAGAGCTTTCCATGAAAAAAATTGCAATTGCGACTTTGCCTCTGCTCTTGGCTGCATGTGTATCTGACAACTACATCACGGATGTGACTTCAGACAGTTATCAAGAAGAGTACAAAACTGCCAAAGTTGAAGCTCCAGTTGTATCTCAATCTGAGCAAACAGGCGTTGTTGAAGAGAACGTCGTTAACGTTATCAAGACTGAACCTGTACAACAGAAAGTCACTCAAACAACTCGGGCTAAACCAGTTGCAACCGTGACAGGTCCGACGAAGAAACAACAGGACATGAACCAGCGCTTTGGTTACACGGTTCAAGTTGTTGCTGTTGGCAGCCAAAGTAAAGTCGACTCTTTCGTGAAAATGCTACCAACGACTTCTCAACCAGTTTGGGAAAACTACAAAATGGTTAACGGCACTAAGTGGTTCACAGTACTTTACGGTGACTACGCAACACGCTTAGAAGCGAAAAAGGCGATTTCAACACTGCCAACCACTTTCCAAAACTTGAAGCCGTTCGTTAAGAGTATTGATGACATCAAGAACTCTGAATACCCAACGCTTAACAAGTTAAACTAAGTTTTGATTCATAAAAGAGGGAGCAAATGCTCCTTCTTTTGTTTTAAGACTCGTTTTTTTGTTTAATAGTTAATCGCTCAATCTTTCGAACGCAATTTTGACAATCAAAACACTGTACCTATCTCGACTTTTGTTTATCATTGAAGTCAGTATTCCTAGTTTCAAGGACCGATTTTACCCATGAACACCACAAACATTCTTCTACTTTGCGGCGGTGGATCTTCAGAGCATGAAGTGTCTTTAGTTTCAGCCAATTACCTTTTTGAACAACTCAATAGCGTTGCCGATTTCAACGTTGTGAGAGTTGAGATAAAGAACGAAGGCTGGTGTCTTGATTCAGGTGAATTGGTTTACCTTGATATTAACGATCAAACCCTACGTGGCGACAATCTAGAATCGAAAGTCGATTTCATCGTACCTTGTATTCACGGTTTCCCAGGTGAAACGGGTGATATCCAATCACTATTCGAAATGGCTAAGATTCCATACCTAGGCTGTGGTTCTGAGGCGAGCAACAACAGCTTCAATAAAATCACATCAAAGCTTTGGTATGACGCACTAGGCATTCCAAACACACCATACCTGTTCTTATCAGACAACACGGAACAAGCTCACTCACAAACAACTCAAGCTTTTGAAACTTGGGGGAAAGTGTTTGTAAAAGCTGCACGTCAAGGTTCTTCTGTTGGTTGTTATCAAGTCAACAAAATCGAAGATTTAAGCGAAGCGATCAACAAAGCATTTACCTTCTCAGATCAAGTACTTGTTGAGAAATCAGTAGTACCAAGAGAGCTAGAAGTCGCAGCATATGAAATCGACGGCGAGCTACACATTAGTAAGCCGGGCGAGGTGATTGCACCGAATGGCGCGTTTTACTCTTATGAAGAGAAGTACAGTGCAGACAGCCACTCAATCACTGAAGTTGAAGCAAGTAACCTGACTGACGAACAGCGTGATTTGATCGCAGACAGCGCGCGTAAAGTTTTTACACAGATGAAGCTTCGTCATCTATCTCGTATCGACTTCTTCTTAACACAAGACAACGAGATCTACCTAAACGAAGTAAACACCTTCCCAGGTATGACGCCAATTTCTATGTTCCCTAAAATGGTGGAACATGATGGTCATAAGTTCAGCCAGTTCCTAGAGAACTGCGTTAGAACGAGCCTTACTTAGTTCATCTAACAAATCTTTGTTCATCTGAACCAAACAACATAATGCCTTGAGCTTTCCGCCAAGGCATTATTCGTTTTTAGAGGCCAATTTTTAACGCCGATGATGATATTAGTAATTTCCTTGAGGAGTTTAGTGACCTGACGACCAAAGCTTATTGCCAAGGTATTAGCGCTTTGAATTTCATTTTCTCATTCTCAGCAGTCCCAGAATAACCCACATATTGAGCTGGCATAGCAGGGCTGAGCCAACGACCAAAATCCTGAATTTCTTTTACCTTAAGACCTTGTTTCGAAAGCTCTTGTGCAGCACCAACCCGAATCGAGTTACCTGAGAAATGGTGGTTTTCTGCAAGCTGAAGTAAATCACTCGCTCTGCGTAAAATTCGATAGATAGACGAATCGTCCAAAGGTTGAAGCCCGATGTTTTCATGCTTATCTATTGCACGGAACACGGGCAAATCCTCTTGCGTTCCAATAAACGAAAGCCAACGACCTAGAGCGAAACTCGCCACTTGCGAAAGCTCATACACAGAATCCTTAATTGTGATTTGGTAATCGCTATCAGTACTCTCGATGTCGTTCGTCGATAACAACTTAAGTTCTGAACGCTTCAGAGCACACTCGAACATCACATTGTAAATAGCGATGTCACGAATCTCTTTTAAGTTGGCCTTGTCATGCGAGAGCAATGTGTTCAACTCAGTGAGATGTGAAGATGTCATAGCGTTAGTTTGTTTTGAATCACCCGCCATTCGAGCTTGCAAGTGAAGTAGGGTAAAGCGAACTTGTCGATGTTTGATAGGATTAGCGAAGCCAAGCACAGTGTGTAACAAGCTAAGCGTTGCAGTGTAACGTTTTAGCGATGCATATTTTCTGTCATTGGATTCAGTTTCTAGGAAACGACGGATAGCGGTCACAGATGCAGGGAGCGTATTGATACGGTTTTTATGACAGAACGCGTGGTAGCGATTCCAATCACTGTAGATGCCTAACAGTGAATTGCGAGAATACTGGTATCCTGTTAACTCATCTATAATTTCAATTGACGCAGTACTGTTCAATTTTTCAACAAATGAATTAATTATCACAGAGTCAGATAAAATAGGGACTTTTTTTCTCAAATTACCGTACCTTAGCAGGTGTTTTTGCCATATTATGCTTGATATCATTAAAAGTATACTTATGATTAATGCAGCGAAAACAAAAAGATGATTAATAGATATGGCTAATTCAATTTACCGAAGCATCCATCTTCAATCGACGGATGCCACTAACACAGTTTGGCGTGCGAAGTTAAAAAATAATGTTATTCAAGGCAACCTAGCTGCCGTTAAGAAGAGTATTGATTGGTGGATTGAAACCGCATCTATTATTGATCCAAAAGAATTCACTGCGTTAAATAAGTCGAGAGGAACTGGTGGTTCGACGGAAAACTTCAACGGCTACCAAATCAAGAATGACACCGGTGAGCCCAATGCGTGGTATTGTATGTTTAACGGTCGCCTAATTAAAGGCGGCAAGACTGCTATCCAACGTCATATAGAAGCTTACTTACTCGCAAAACAAAAAGCAGAGCAACAAAAGAAGTAAATTATGAGCCTAGTATATTCAACAGAAACAGGTCGTATTAAGCCTGAAGAAGAGAAAGTCCAACGTCCTAAAGGCGATGGGATTGTTCGAATCCAAAAAGAAACCAAAGGCCGTAAAGGCAAAGGCGTTTCTGTCGTAACTGGCTTAGACCTAGATGACGCACCATTAAAACTCATGGCAGCAGAACTTAAGAAAGTTTGCGGCTGTGGTGGCTCAGTAAAAGATGGCAACATCGAAATTCAAGGCGACGCGCGCGACAAGATCAAAGCGCATCTTGAAAAGAAAGGCTACAAAGTTAAATTCGCTGGCGGTTAATCTCTAACTAATACCAGGGTTAAAATCGAAGATTATTATCACTGGATATTAGGTATTTTATGGTAAATAACCATTATGGTTAAATACACAGTATAAATCAGAGAATATCGACCACAAACAGAGGCAGGGCATCACATAAAGATACCTGCCTTATAAACACCAAAAGCAATTTAACATAACGTACATAATACGCACTGAGCTAGGGCTTCATTTGGGGTAGCAACCATCAGTGCTAATCCACCGCAAGCCATTGAAATGCTTCTTAAACCAAGCCCGTTATACTTTTTTGCAATGCTGTTCCACAGCGTCTGTGCTTCGTACGTTTTTGCTTTATCTAACGCAAGACCAACCAATGCCTTTTCTTTATCCTCACCAACAATGTCAGCAAGCATAAGTACTTGATTCTCTTTTAAAAACGCTCGGTCTTTTCGAATATCCGTTAGCATTTGAGTGCTAATACCTAAATCAGATGCGACTTGCTTATATTGGACATAGTTCATGTGCTCTTTATAAGCATCTATGAGTTTCTTTGTGTACATTTTGAAAACCTCGTTTGTTTCCTCTAGCTCGATTCTAGCTCATAAACACGAATTTTATCGTATTGCCACTACGAGATTTATCGTATTTACTGTACGGAAATCATCGTACTTACTACTTCTGGTGGCTTCTATGTTCCAAATTGAATCTATTCAATACGGCTCTGTTTTGAAATCTGAACACGTTAGCTTCTCTAGCTACCCAGATTTTACACACGCATCCGTGTCTCTTCATAACTCGCCACTAGAAATCTGCTTTGAGTTCCTTGTTAGCGAACTTGAGTTTGGCAAGCGCACAATTGGTGAAGAACTTTTTCACACTGTTAGCTATAAGAATCCGCTTTATAACTCTGAAGACTCTTTCACTTTTACGTTTGATAACGACCAAGAGCTTGAACAGTTCTGCGCGTTCTACGGTTTGGAACGTTAATCATGGACTCAATCTACTTCGACAACGAACCCAATCACGGTATCAACGCCTATTTTCCTTGGGGTCATAATTTCTTTAAGACTCCGCGCGAGTTCTTCCAATTCATGGAAGCTCACTACGGCATGGTTTCTTTTCAGGTTGTTGAAATCACCGATGAGAACTACCAAGAGCTTTTGGTTAAGGGTGTGTTCCATGCCATCTAAAAAGCCTCATAAGTTCCATGATGAAATTCGTCCGGTTCAAGTGGATCACCTAGCCTTTTCGTTTTCGTACGGTTCGCTTAGACACTTGGATAACTCGAACGAGCAAGACTTTATCAACATGCAGTTTCCTGAGTTTAAAAAGCAAAGCGTTAAAGGTCGCTTTAACTCACCAGAAGCGATAGAGAAATCAATCGAGTTACACCGTAACAAGTGCCGTAAGGTTTTAGGCGATAGATTTGATGAGTTCATGTTTAAAGTCTTTAACTTCCGTCTGTCTCCTATGCGTGGCCGTGGTTTGCATGGCTATGAAGATTCAATGGTGATTTACGATTCTACAGGAACGGTGGAATGCGGTTTGGTGGGTGTTGGTGGTAACAACGATACGGTCTACGTACAAATCAATGGTACGGGTTGCGCTAAGTTGTTCGACTTCACCACACACAAAAAGGTGCATTGGTGGTTGTCACTTTTGGGTATCACTCGCCTAGCCCGTTTAGATCTCTGCGTGGATGACTACACCGGAATCTTTGACTGTAAGTATGCTGAGAAATGTTTTTATGAGGGAGCATTTCGCACTGCTTCTCGTGGTCGTGGTCCGACAATGGTTCCTCATAAGCGCGTTTCACAATCCGGTGAATTATCAGAGGAAGCCGTTCTTGTTGGCTCTCGTACCTCTGCAATTTACTGGCGTGTGTACAACAAGAAGTTCGAGCAAAACATCGCTGACCCTGAAGTAATTTGGTACCGCAATGAAGTGGAATTGAAGAAGTGTGATTTGGCATTACTCGCCTCGCCTGCTTCGGCCTTTGCTGGTCTGTGTGACTTCTCAGCAAGTATCGACCCTGCTGAACCGATGAAGATTGAGCTTAACAAAAAGAAAGCCGGTCTTGAGTTCTTTGCTCGTATTGCTTGGGTTCGCCGCCAATGTGGTAAAGCACTTTCTGAAGTTGTTGCAATGACTGAGGGTGACTTGGGTGAAGCATTCGGATTGCTCATTCCTACGCACCATAGACGCGCAAACTTTGAAACCTCGTTAGGCATTCCTGACGAATACACTAAACAGAAAATCGAAATTTTGGAGTCAAGAATATGCCTACAATAACTGGTATCTCTATCAAGCGTTTCCCGAAATCTAATATGGAGTTCGCGGAGCTGTCTGTCCTACGTGCTGTTGAAGAAGTCGATAACGAGAAGTTTCAACAAACGGGTATCGGTTTCTCAACTGACATCCCTTACAACAAGCAAGCTCTGAAAATTGATGTGGCCTACGCTCGTCAGCTTATCCAAACCCGTGCTTTTGTTGCTAACCGCGAATACGAACTGAGCTTTGGTGCTAACCCAAATGATCCACTCGATATCTTGGTAAACAAGCTTGTTCCTGTCGATGAAGAAATTAAAAAGCACTTCGATAACTTTATGAAAGCTAACAAGGCTTAATCAATGAACTGCATTACGACCACTCAACAAGGTTACTTGAGAACGTCAACTGACTTTGATTGTCAGCTCGTAATGCTCACTGATACTGAATACAACAATTTAGTCACTGCGTCTCAGTCTTTGAACATCGACAGTGAACTCTATACCGCTGTTTCAGGTTGGATTTTATTATCTTTCGTTTCTGGCCATGTGCTAGGACGAATCTTAAAAACTCTTGGCAAAGGCTAAGGGTCAACTTTTAGTAACACACTCTTAAAAAAGGAAATATCATGAAAAAACGTCTATTGGTTCTAGGTTCTACTGCATTTGTATCGGCTTCTTCATTCGCTGATAACACTGCAATCACAACGGCTATCAACGAAGCTGTGACGACTGGTCAATCTAACTATGGTTTGGTTGTGGTTGGTCTCATCGGTCTTGCTGCGATTGGCTTTGGTCTTCGCGCCATCATGAACTCTATGGGGAACTAATGGGAGACATTGTCTCTCAAGTCGTAACCGTCCTGTTTGGGGTGGTTATGGCTATGTCATTCGTATATGGCGTATATACGGGTATCAATGCCTCCTAGTTTGGAGGCGTTTTCTTATCTGGGGTTTTACAGTGAAACGATATCAAAAATACCTCGCACTTCCTTTAGTTCTTGTCGCGTTCAATTCCCATGCTTTGCAGTGCGGCGCGGGTGAAGTCGAGGTTGATGGCGTTTGCGTTAGTTCTTGTAAGATACTTAAGGGAAGCGGAAAAAACTTAACGTGGGACTCTTACGTTTGGGGTGATAATCCTCGCTCTTACTGTATAGGCGATCGTTCTACTGGCGCTGCTTGTAACATGGAGCCTAGTTCCGTTTCGATTTCTGTTGAGGCGGGACGCTGGACTAACAAGTTTTATTATACGGGCTCTACTTGTAGCTTTGACCAAATCAACCGCTATTCAGGTGACGTTCCTGAGCTCTTTCCATTTGAGGGTGATGTTAACCAAAATGGCGTTCAAGATGATTTAGAAGATTGGGATGGTGATGGCATTAAAAACGGTGAAGACCCAAACCCTTATAGCAATGACAACCAGGTTACGGACGCTGATGGTAACAACGTTCCCGACAACCTCGATGAATACTACGATTGGTTAGCCGAATCTAAAGAAATTCTAAATTGTAATGTTGAATCTGAGGACTGCGCCAATTACCGATACATTATGAATAAACTGAATACTAACAATAGTAAGTTAATTCATATCATTTCTGATTTAAGTAAACAGAACTTAACTAAAGATGCTTTTAATCAAGCGGTTGCCGAGTTGATTAATACTCAAAAGACTAACGACTTATCTTTTGCTCACAAAATAGATTCTTTGACTGCTGCTCAAGGTGGTTTGGAAAACACCGTTAGAGACAGTGTTTGGGCAGCAAGGCAAGATATAAAAAATCGTTTGGACGACCGTTACAATCAAACTTTTAATAGGTTCGATGATCTAGATGAGGAAGTCGCGATTGTTAAACGCAACACTCAATCCATAATCCATTCTATTTCTGATTTTCCTGCTGGCGGTGGCGGTGCTCTCACTGATGCTCAAAGTAATTGGCTCTTAGACTCTGTTCGAAACAGTGTGAGCAATATGACTAAAAATGACCAACTCATTGCCGGACAGGAAACCGAGCGTGATTTGATGGTCACTTTGAATCGTGATTTAGTTAGTAAAATTCAAGCTTTGGAGGTTTCTGGCGGTGGCCTTACTGACCAACAAAAAACTCAACTAAGAAACGCAGCAAAAGCAAACCTTAACAATAAACTCTTAAAGGCCATGTCCTCTGATGTTGCCCGCCTTTCAAATATCGAAGAAAAGGTTTCAAGCAACAACGCTATGATTGACGGCCTTTACTACGAATTTGAAGATGTTAATTCAAAAATAGATTCCTTGGGCTCTCCTGATTTATCTGGAGTTGAGTCCAGTATTTCTGGCCTATCAGACAAAATCGACGGCCTTGAAACGACTGATATGTCTGGGGTTGAAGGTAAGATTGACGAACTAATCAACGGCATCACTAACAACAATAACTTCGTTGAGCCTAGCTCTATTTTTAATGGTGAAGGGTTTATTGTCACTCCAACTGATATCGCTCAAGTTCAAAACGAAGTCATAGAAATCAAACAAGAAATGACCGATGAATTCGAGAAGTTCAAAGCGTTATTCTCTATCGATACCAGCTCTTTCAATAACGGCACCTATAAAGAGCACTCCTTAAATCTAAACGTTAACCACGCTGAACGCTCTTTCAAATCGGGCGTGCTCTCTGCCCTACTCGATAACGCCACGCTCATCTCAGCCGTTGTGATGTTCTTGTTTGTTTTGTCTGGAATCAGAATGTTAGGTAAGGATTAGTTATGGATTACATCTACTCTTTTATTGATTGGATTAGCTTACAGATGTCATTCATTACTGACTTCTTTAAAGCTATTCCCCAAATGACGCTAGACCTCTTTTCATACATTCAGATTTTCATGATTAAGATGAAATTGAAAGCTGAATTGGAGTTTATCAAGCTCTCTTATAACTCGGCTCAAATCCTCTTAAAAGAGATCGGCTTTAACGACATTCTGTCTAAAGCTTTTAATGCTTTGCCTGACGAGTTGAGGTTTTATGCGTTTAAGTTTGGCGTCCCTCAAGGCCTTGCTGTCTGGGCTAACTTCTTCACGACCGCTTTAGTGATGAGGTTATCTAGATAATGGCTATCACTATAAGAACAGGCGCTAACGGCTCTTACAAGTCAGCATATACGGCTTACTTTTCTATCTACCAAGCTTTAAAGGCAGGTAGAACAGTTGTGACTAACATCGAAGGTATGCAGCCTTTATCCGTCATTGAAGAACGGTTTGATATTAAGTTTCCTAGTACCGCTAAACTCTTCCGCGTTAGCTCTAGGGATGAATCAGGCGTTCACCTTTGGACTCACTTTTTCTGTTGGTGCCCTATTGGTGCGCTAATTGTAATCGATGAGTGTCAGGACATATTCTCTAAAAACGTGGGTTTTGATATACGCAAAGTTAAGTATAAACCGCTCTCTGACTTCATCACGCAATCACCACAAGACGGTTTATTGCCGAAAGATTATGAGCGCTTTTTCAACTCTCGTTACACACCTGCGAACATGGACGCATTACAAGATTCAGAGATAGATGATCGTGGAATCGCTGAGTACGATTCTGAAGGAAGAATTATCTATCCTCATAGCTTTAATGAAGGATTCATGAGGCACCGAAAGTATGATTGGGATATCGAATTGCTTTCACCAGATTGGAAGCAAATCGATTCAGGAATCAAGGCATGTGCTAACCAGAACTTCTTTCATAAAGGGCGTGACCAGTTCTTTTGGACAAAGCGAAATCCTTATATATGGAAGCATGACAAAGCAGTAACAACGCCAGCCATTCCTAAGAAAAAGGACGTCAACTTAACCAATCAAAAAATCCCTTTAGACTCTTTCCTGCTCTACAAATCTACGGGGACAGGCAGCGCCAAACAACAACTCGCCATGAATACGCTTTTTCGTAACCCTAAAGCTATTTTGGTTTTCCTTTTATCCATATTCTGTTTCGGGTACATAATCTATGACTTATCCAATCGTTATTTTGAAACTACTGAGACGGTGGAGGAAGCGGGACAAGCAACGCCTTCAGCTCCCGTTCCTAAGCAAAATGAAACACTACCTAGCAAAAATAGTGAAACTTCTGGGGATGTATCTTCTAGTGGGGATAGCAGTAAAAGCACTGACGAAGATAGCCTTTCTCATGTTCCTATAGCTGAGGTACTTCCCTTTGAAGGAATCAAGAAAGCGTTTGTTACGGGTGTGAACTTCGCTATCAAAAACGGCACTATAGAGCGACAAGTTAGCATCGAGGTGGAAGCGCTCGATGGTTTCTATTCTGTAAACGAAAACTTCCTAAAAGCTTACGACATTACGTACGACCGAATTGATGATTGCTTGTTGAAGCTGAACAGAGGCCAGCTGTCAAAGTTGATAACATGCAAACCCTACGCAGCTGCGGCGGCCTCTTTGCCAGAAGTGAGTCGAGCAGATGTCAGTCTGTTTTAACTAGCCCCGCAGGGATAAGAGAGTGCGAAGCGCGAACGAGGCACCGAGCCACACCGTAGAGGTTATTAGTCCGTATGTCTCGACTGGTGAGTGTTTCTAACTGCCAATGCCAATCTAAGTAGCACCCGCCCTCACACTGCCAGAATCGCTCTTTAAGGCCTTGCCACATCGGTAAGGCTTTTTTGTGTTCACTGGCTTTCTTTAAGATCATTTGAGTGTCGAAAAGGATCTCTTTTCAGTGCTGACGGACAACAAGTGAGGACGACGAAGACTGAGGAGGACGAGCGCGGCGGGAGGAAGCCAACCCCCGTGTTGTATCACGGGGGTAAATTCGACCTATCTATCAACAATCGCTAAACTCAAATACACAATCAATTAATTCATACAGTTAGTTGTGGTAATATCCAATCAAGCACTTATAACCTCACTATATCTGGTGACACTATCGTGATAGCAATAGAAACAATAACTAGAAAAATGGCACAAGGGAGAACCAACCCATACTTGTGCAAAGGTGATGATGGTAAGCAATATGTAGTAAAAGGCAGTAGCGCAACATGCGCTGGACTTGTAAAAGAGTGGATTGTTGCCCATTTAGCAAAAGACTTTGGCTTACCCATCCCTGACTTTAAGATTGCTTGGCTTGATCATGACCTTGTTGAGTTTGGGACATTTGGCTTAGAAGCAGGTTATTGTTTCGCGTCACTATACATGCCGAACCTCCAAGAAATAACCTACAATCAAGTTAAGGGTGTACATAACCAGTTACTACGAGATTTATTTATTTTTGACTATTGGATAAAAAATAATGACCGGAATCTAACTAGTAGTGGCGGAAACCCCAACTTTTTCTTAGAGCAACGGACTAGAAACACTTGTGTTGTTGATCATAATTTAGCGTTTGCTGATGACTTTAAAGCAGAAGAGCATGTAACTGAGCATGTTTGTTGTGATTACTGGGAAGGTTTAGATCTAGTCGATAGAGAAATCTATACACAAAAGTTTCAAGGCGCTCTAGAAGGTATCGATGCAATCATCGAAAAGATTCCAGATGAGTGGTTAGAGTTGTATTCTAAAGATACTATTCATCGTGAAATTACGTTAGTATTGCAACAATTTCTAGATGAGCCATTTTGGGAGGACATATCATGAAAATAGCATTACAATTCGCGATTGTTCGCTTTATGCCATTCGCAGAAACATCAGAGTTTGCCAATGTTGGTATCCTTGCGTTTGCTCCAAAAACAGGTTTTGTTAGTTATAAGCTGGCCCCTGCACGCTTTAAAAGAGTTACAGACTTTTTTGATGACCTTGAAGGACAGCTTTATAAACAAGCTATAGCTAATTTTGAAGATGAACTTTGCTATGTTCAAAATTACGCGAACAATATTAGCGGACAAGAGCTCGTTGATATAATGCAAGAAGTAACAAGAACTCGAGAAGGCTTGATGACCTTTGGTGATCTTAGTGTAATGATGGCCGAAGATGCTGAACTTGCCGTAGAGCAGTTATTTGACCGCTTTATTGGTAGAGATTTCAAAGACACGAAAGAATACCGTGAACAGCAGATGGTTAGAGTATTACGGAAAGAATTGATTAGTAATTTAACTGTTCGTTATAAAGAGCAAAGTCTTAATACTGGATTCAGCCAATTTAAAATGCCTTTAGTTGCTAAAGAAGCAGATGTGATTAAGGCAATAAAACCTTTGGCATTCGACCAAAAAACTCCATTAGCACTTGTTGATCATGGAGACCGTTGGATTTCTCGAGTAAAACACTTATTACAAGCTCGCACTGTCCAACAAGATGATTTTTTGTTTACGATTGAAGAACCAAGAAGCAAAAAAGATGAGTTTTTAACCGCTTTTGAGACTGTTCACAATGGTATGAAAGAACTCGGTGTTAAGGTTCTTCCTTACAAGAACAAACAAGATATACTGAAATTTGCAGAGTTCGATGTCGAACATATGATTGATGATTTTCAATTAGTAACAAATTGATCAAAGAGGCTACTTAACAGTAGCCTTTTTTTTATCTAACCTTCAAGACTACTCAATTTGATAATTCATAAATTAAAAAAGCCGAACTCAATGAGTCCGGCTTCTTTCTCCTGATATGAGCAAAAAGGAGGTTCGTCAATTAATGATATTGCGCTCTAACTTCAGCAATTTTCTTACTATATTCCCTTTCAATCCTTCTAATCTCTATATCTCGCTCCCTCTTAAGCTGCATAATTTCTCGATTTAGCAGAGAGTAAGAATCACTTTGATAAATGAGATCACAACGGCTACTCACTTCGTCAATAGCACGACTCGAACCACTCAAATTAAACGCATGTTCGTAAACCTTGCTACCGTACTTAAATGCCCGTAAATGTACATTGCTCCCAGCTTTTAACTCTTTCATTAAGCCTTTACTTGGTTTCTGAATGAAAACAAATTTGCTGTTTGAGTTAGACATTACGGCTTCTAAGCTATGTACCTTGCCCCTATCAACCCTAAGTTTTACATTTAACTTACTGTTAGCCCCTGCAATATAACTCCCTGTATCTTTGTTGCCGAATACAACATACATTTCGTTAGATCGTCTTGCAGAATCACACCTAAAACCAAACTGTGCATTATCAGAGTAAGTTTTTTGTACATACACCTGTTTATCACTAATGGGGTCAACATAGGAGCTAGGGAAAAATTTTGCGTGAACAGAAACAGAAGTCATTAAAATTAATGAGAGGAGCATTGAGTTTTTCATAAACAATACCTATCCAAGAAAATAAACCCATACTCTACACGAATCCATGGTCATTTTTTAAGACAGTTAACATCTTGTAGCGACCAACTCAATTTTACTCATTATTATTGATAATTCTAATAAAATCAGAAGATTAAAGATGAAGAAAATTAGACTCATCTTAGAACTCAACTGAGTTGTCCATGCTTTTCTAATGCTATTTTTTAATATTCGCTATCGCTCTGGCTAATCCAAGTAGATGGGTTGAGGTTTTAATCTCTAATTCAGATTGAATTCCCAAGAGCGCAATCCCTGCTAATATTTGTTGTGGCCTCACGACTTGGCCTGTCGGCAACTCCATACTGTCATATAACATTTTGAACTGTTCCCAATCATCACTTACGCTGAGTTCCCGACCTTTTGCCATACGCATAAGCCTTTTACACTCCGGAGGTATCGGTTTTCCTTCGTCCCAACCCGTGACAGTCCTCACAGTTTTAAAACACAGTTCAGCGACCTCTTCCTTTGTCATTTGGCACTCTAACTCTCGAAAAATGTAATTCTTACTCATTTCGCGATACTTCAATGATAAAACCTCTAAATACAAGAGGTTGCACTGAATTTATAAGATATGCACCATTAAACATAATCAGACATAATGCGTAGTGTTGGGCATTAAAATCTGAGACTATTCAGCACCTTAGCCCTTACGGATTTTGCACACAACGCCGGATTAAGTCCTTCATGTTGTGGGTTTTATGGATTTTCTCTGTCTATTTAAACGCGTTGACATGGCCAACGTCTACATCGTTCTAGACAGCAACTTTATAACAAGAACTTTTGTTCTGCCTGATTCAACTCATCACTACTTCTATTTACACCAATGATTAGAGGTACTGTGTGTCAATCTTGTGTGTATCGCTGTTCGTTTCGCTTCAGATTTCACACACACGAGCATGTTTTGAATCAACTCCACACGCTGAATTGTGTTTAGAGTTACCTGCCAATTCAGACTCGTTAGGAATTTCGTACGCTTACACAGTTCTCGAGAAAACTCTCATCATCCAGCAAGTACAATAAATCTTGAGCTGTATTTTCGAAAACTTCTTGGATTACACCTTCAATACCATATTCATGAAAAGACCTCGATTTATCCAAATAAATTGCGCTATCAGAAAAATCGATACATCCAGCAGCGGCGAATCCTGCCAGTTTAAATGCCTCATCAAAAGTTATTGGAGTGCCAAGCTTATACGACAATCGATTTCTAATGTTATTCACACCGCGTAGAAATTCCGTTCTGTTCTGAGCAATAGTCCTCTGCTTCCGTTCTTGTAGAAAAGTGACACTGCAACGCAAATGTACTCGAGAATTATAAGTATTATGACTGAACGTCCATTACATCGGGGCAAATTTGACTCCATAACCGCTCTCTTAGTTCTGTACGCAACAAAACATGCACCTCCCATTTAACTGTGTATTTATACAGATAAATTATTAACCCCGTAAAAACCGTACTTATTGATTAAATATCAAGCAAAAACAATATACGAGGGTGTTTTGATCTCATTATGAGTTTAATAAGTCTGTTTCCTGTATAAAAGTCGGCTGTTTCTTCGTTTTTGGATGCTACGATTCCACAACACCGCTATTCAAAAGTAATCTTTGGTTGCGCCAAAATAAGGCATCGCGCATAATCACACAGTCACGCGTACGGATTAATATTATGAGCGATAAAGCTTTCAGACAACTCAACATATTCCTTTCTGTTTTTTGCCTGGCAGTCACCCTGCTGTCGTTGATCTCTTTTCGTACGATCATGGATAAGAACTACATCATCACACCAGACAGATACCCGACCCTTGTTAACACTGACAGAGACCATGATGGTGGCACTATAGGCTCACTGTACAAGTCAAAAGATGAGGTTGAGTTACAGTGTGACTTTAAGCGAACTTATAGCGCTCCATTCTGCGAGATTGAATTCGTAATATCGACAGAGGGCAAAGGGCTCGATCTCTCTAACTATGATTCAGTCACTATCAACATGGATTACCAAGGCCAAGAGAACCCTAGATTTCGCTTCTACATTCGTAACTACGATGAGAACTACAGCGTTCAAGGGGACGCGATGTCTAACAAGTTCAATCGCTTAGATTTCTCGTTACCCGATATAGGCAACATCGATTTAGATTACTTCAATGTTTCGCTTTGGTGGATTGACTATTACAACCACCCTATTACTAATAGCGCGGTAGACATTACCAATGCCGTGTCCGTTGAGCTTGGACTTGGCGCTAGCACACTTGACGGTCACCATAAGCTCACGGTGAAAAGTATTGTATTCCATGGCAAGACGATGGACCGTGTTGTGCTAGGAAAGATGTTGATCGGATTATGGGTGATGTACGCGCTCTACTACATATCTTGTGCTTTATACATCGCCAAGCGAGCGAAAAACGTTGCGGCAGAACAAAGGCATTTGTTAACCCAAGAGATCGAAGAGTTAAAGGTAAAGGCAACAACCGACCCTTTAACTGGCTGCAGAAACAGAACAGAAGCGTTGGATACTTTCTATGATTTTGAACGTCTTGCGCAACAAGGTAAGTCGATTCATATCGCTCTATTCGACCTAGACCATTTCAAGCAAGTAAACGACCAATACGGCCATGAAGTGGGTGATCAGGTTCTGATTCAGTTTGTCTCTACAGCAACCGATAGCCTCGGAGAGCACTACTTATTGTATCGTTGGGGTGGTGAGGAGTTTTTACTTGTCTGCATCGATCAAAGAACGCTACAGTGTAACGAAAGTATCACTAGTCTCTATGATGCTCTTGAGCAAAGTTATTGGCCATTTAAACTTGCGATCACTGTATCTGCTGGATTTACACAACTGACACAGAATGAATCAATTCGTTCTGCCATTAAACGCGCAGATCAGGCGCTCTATCAAGCCAAGGACAACGGACGAAACCAGGTCGTTACGTCTTATTAAGGTTCGTGAGACTACAGCTAAAGCTATACAACACTCAATTAACGCTCTGTCGCTATCTGTATCGTATAGTAGCCAATAGATTCTCAACACCTGATAAACGAAGTCACAAATAAGCTTTGCTGACTCGACATAGCTACTCCGATCGACTCACACCTTTATACTCCCTCTTCTTACCCTGAATAACGCGACAGTACGACTCTCAGGGTGATTGTATCCTCCCAGATCACAGCCCTATTAAGAGCTTCTTTGCGTCTCTATGTTCCTAAATATCTATTCTTAAATTCGCATATTTGACCAACTAAGATTGGCTGAAGCCGAGTTAAATCGATCCCGCTATCGGTATTAATCAGTTCGGTTACTACTTATTTAGCTCTGTTCTTAGTTCAAATGCCAATCATCTATTCGCGCACATTCTCCTGATCATATGCTTTCAAAATCGAAGTCACAGCGTCACCAGACTGATAAAACGCCATATTTTTAACCACTTAGACATGGTGACATAAATTCTGACACCTAAAATGATAGTTGTTTTACTTTCAGATCTATTTGTAATTAAATTACAAATAGTAAGCAAGGCAAACCAACAAAGTGGATTACTCTGACGTAACTAACTGAATAAGCTCAATTTAAGCGTTTTGGACAGGTCGGGACTTAGGGTGAATAGAGTATTGGTATGAACGAGATAATATACTAGAGGGTAATATATTTAGTTATGGTGCACTAGATAGGTAAAAAAGAAGGGCTGATGCCCTACTCTTCTTTATTACTCATTTCTTCACGAATTTGCTCAGCAACGATTTTGATAGCTTGTGCTGTGCTGACGCCCTGAGTCATCATTTCTTGAATTCGTTCAACAGCTTTCTGTTGTTCTTCGTGAGAAAGGGTTGGTAAGTCGTTTAGCATGCTCTGCTCCTTTGTTTAGGAGCAGAACTATATAAGGACTGTTAGTAACTAGCAAGGAAATTGATTGAAGCACCCATCGCATTTTCATTCGTGTAGTTAGCACTGATATCTAACTGGAATAAATTAAGCGGAGACAAACCAATACCGGCTGTGACTGTTCCTTCTGAATCCGAATAAGCCAGGTTCTTGTAGTACCCTCCCCTTAACTTAAGCTGACGTAGCAAGTCGACTTCAGTACCCACACGAATCATCTGTTCGTTATCATCAAATGACGTGAACTTTTCTGTCTCATTCAAATCGTAATCGACACTTAACGTAAAGTAGTCAGACACGATACCAGCACCAACAGTGTATACCGGCTCAAGTTGGTAAGTGTATTTACCGCCTACTTGATGAGTTGCACCACTAGTGCTTGTGATTGTTTTTGAAGTATCTTTCGTTTCGATATCTCGAGAGATCAAGTTTGTTGCTGCAACACCTACACGAAACGGACCAAAGAACCAAAGCGCGCCAGCATCCATGTTAAATGCCGTCTCACCATCACCATTTTCTCTTACGTCAGACAAGTCGTAATCATTAACCGAAGCGATGTAATTGTACGTGTAAATACGTTGAATCTTAGGTGTGACACCAAATGAGATGTGTTGGCCCATAAAGGTTTGGTATTTAGCTAAAGAAAGACCAACTTCTGTAACACCGATAGAAACGGCTTCAACCGTAGATAACTCAAGCTTATCTGTATCTGAACCCGTGGTATAAACGTCAGGTGTGGCAAATGATTCTGTGTAGGCTTTTGCGAAAAGGTTTGCCGCGACAAACTGGTTTGGAAGAGCAAATGCGACAACACCACCGAGTTCAACGTTCGCTTGATTGCCATCGAGCTTATCAAGGGCAGCATTTAGATCTGCTGTGTTTGTTGCGTCGATAACATTATCGATATTCGATTTCATGTCATCAGGGTCGTTATAACTACCACCAAAACTTGGTGTGATCATGCCCATGTCATCGTTACGACGATAAATCGCAACCAACGCTGGGTTGTAGAATGGAGCGGTTAAGAAGTTTGCAGAAACAACACCAACACCACCCATCGCATCACCACGCGCTTCAATGGCGTAGTTTGCTGCTGAAAGAGGAAGACTGGCGAATGCAATTGACGCTGCGAGTAGTTTAGTAGTTTTTTTCATGCCGTTTATCTTTGTTAGATCCCTTACATAGTTAACGGCACAATTTTAAATTACTTTAACTCTTCTTCGCTAGAAATATCATAAGTTTTACTGATAGTTTGTGCTTGTTCTATCGCTATGTCACCTTGCCAACGCGAATGCACCATTGAAACGGCAAGTACGTAGCGATCATTGGGTAGATCTTCACCCGTAAGATTCATCGGGTAATCAGATTCATAACTCTTTCCCCAGACCTCTTCATAGTGTTCGTCGACATAATCGTACAAACCAACTTCAAGTTTGGGAAGTGGACAATAAGGGTTAAGCAGTTCTTTCTTATCGATACGCCACGTGTCTTTAGATGCCCAGCGAACTTGCTGACGCATGGCAACTTCACCAAGAATAACCCACGTGCTCCAAGAGTTACCGCCATCACCTTTCACGTTTAAACGATACAGACCTGAGTCAAGCTGAGACGCTAAGTTATAGCGCTTGCGATACAAGTTAACTGAGGCGTTGTTGACGACTTCGTTCTCTTTGGTGAATTCGCTATCAGACGAGACAACTTTATCGACCCATTTTTCGAAGGTGATATCTTGAATGTTGTTATCAGATTCGACCTCTATCGCAACACGGAATGTATCTCGCCCCGGGCTTTGAATGACGTGTCTTTTCACGACCACCGAACTGACCCAATCCGGTAATGTCTTTTTGGTGAGGGTTTTTCCACAATCTTTATTCAACGCTTGGTCAAACAATTCATTGAGGTGATCTTCTCGAGACTGAGAAGCATTGATCTGCCAAACTTCCACTAATGAATCAAACATCTGAGACAAATCGTTATCCAGTAGATGTTTGTGTACTTGGGTTAGAGCATCACTGTTCTTAAACCAATCTGCAGCGTGCGCGTTATTGAACACGCCAGACAGCAATAATAGTGGAAGTAAGGCTTTTTTCATTACGCTTTCATCTTGTAGCCAACGCCACGTAGCGTTTCGATTTCTAGACCCGGCAGTTTCTGTCTAAGTTGCAGAACGTGTGTGTCTACTGTACGTGTTGTTGGGAAGTGGTTGTAACCCCATACGTGATCAAGCAGCTCGTCACGAGTGAAAACGCGACCAAGGTTGCTTGCCAAGAACAATAGTAAGTCAAACTCTGTACGTGTTAATGTTACTTCTTGTTCGTTAAAAAACACTTCACGAGTTGCTTTATCGATAACAAGATTTTGAGCGATGACTTTTGATGCATCTTGTTCTTCAGCATCTGGTAAGCGAAGTTGAGCACGAATACGAGCAAACAGCTCTGCTTCTGCAAACGGCTTAGTTAGGTAGTCGTTAGCGCCTGAATCTAGGCCCGCTACTTTGTCCTTTACTGTAACTAATGCTGTTAGCAAAATTACAGGGATATCTTTCTTTTTCTTCCAACCAGGAAGTGAATCTACTGAGTCACCATCAGGAAGTTGACGGTCTAGGATAACCAGATCCGCTTGTTCCCAATAGCCTTCAACTTCAGAGATCAGCTCAGCATGCAAACATTCATATCCAGCTTGCTCAAGGCTAACTAATAAACCGTCAGCTAAATTTTTATCATCTTCAACGAGAAGCAATGTCTGTTTCACAAGGTATCTCCAAAATAAATGTTGTTGGGGGGCCGATAAGCGTCATGTGACCGCCCATTTTTCCGACCATAGATTCCACTATCGTCAGACCTAAACCGAGTCCACTCTTACTAACGAATGGCTTTCTTAGTTGCCCCCAATCTTTGCGGGACAAGTCTCCATTATCTATAACTTTGAATGTCAGCTTCTTGTCAGAAGTATTCAGTTCTAGTATCACTGGTGCGACACCGTATTTAACAGCGTTTCTGATCAGGTTATCGATACACGTCCCTAACCAATACACGTTTACTTTTGCAGCAATATCTTTGTTAACACGCAGTTCAATTCCCGGCGCGAAATCTTCTTCAACTTTGTACTGAAGCCACTCTTCGACACTCGGCACCCACTCTGTCGCAAGTGGTTGATTGTCTGACTGCAAATAGTCTTTACTTGCCTCAGCTAACTGTCTTAAACGACGAGTATCTTCACACAACCTGCGGAACTCATCATATACCGATTCTGGTAAGTGTTCGAACTCGCGTCTGAACCCTTCAACCGTCAATGACAAACTCGCAATCGGCGTTCTTAATTCGTGCGTTAGAATTTGAAGAACCAGCATACGGCTCTTCATCTCTTGTTTCTTACTGTTCCAACGATACACGGCCCAACCCAACACCAGCATGATGTTGGCGATCACCAAGATAAACATGGCGACTTGTAGCAGTTCTGAATGATCTTCTATTTCCCAACAGACGTTGCCACGTTGAACAAAACAGCTGTTTCCTTCTGAAGACAAACTAAACGACAACCCTGCAAGCGTGGCGTTTTCGTTCCAGACTGATTCTTTATACAGGTAGTATCTGTCGCCGCGTTTTACCCACATTTCGTCCAGTTCAACAAACATGCTCGCACCCGCCAATAGTGCAGTAATGGCTTCGTTATCCATCTGCTGCAGACGCGACAGCAATTCGTCATGTTCAGCGTTTGGTCGCTCTTGAATGTGCATATAGCGCTTCAAAGAATCGAACTTTTCTGGGTATTTCTCAACGTAACGAGCAGCGTAAGAGCCACCACCTGGGTGAATCAAACCACTACGACTAAACCAACGGTCTGAAAGCTTGGTGCCTTTACACATCGCACGTGTAAAGACCAAAGGCTCCGTGATCAAAGGGCTTAACGGTAACTTTCCGCTACACGTTTTTGATAATTGGTATAAGCGTTGGATGTCTTTTAGCGGATACTCTGCCGTTTGTGGCAGCATTGAAGACGGCATGATCAAGCGAGTTGGATAGTCAGCCTGAAGCAGTCGAATGTCATAAGATTCAACTGCCGTTTCATGATCAAAGAGTTTGGTGAAGTTATCGATACGCTCAGGCAAAGAGTCAGCAAAAGCATTTACTGACACTGACAATGTAGCGATAAGAAGCGTAAATTTTCTTTTGATGATCACAAACCAGCGCAAATTCATATAGATCAATCAAATATATACCATTCGCTATCAAAGATAAATTTTTAACCGCATGAAAAACAGTGAGAATGGCGACTATCAACGATTAATTCCATGATAATACGGTGGTACCGTGCATGCGTACTAGTTCGTTGATTTAATAACACATCAATCCAAGGGCGGAGCTTTCTTGATGATATCTTTGCGATTATATGTGAATGATTATCAAAGAATGACTTTCCGCCGAGCAAAAAAAGGAGCTCAAATGAGCTCCTTCGTTTACAAGTAATTTTAGAGCAGACCTTATAGGTGCTCTAGAATCCCCAGACAACTCTGTTTAGCATCGCCAAACAGCATCTGTGTGTTCTCTTTGAAGAACAGTGGGTTTTGGACACCGGCGTAGCCTGTGTTCATAGAACGTTTGAATACGATAACGTTTTGAGCGTTCCAAACTTCCAGAACTGGCATGCCAGCAATTGGGCTGTTTGGATCTTCTAGTGCTGCAGGGTTCACGGTGTCGTTTGCACCAATAACCAATACAGTATCTGTCTCATCGAAGTCATCATTGATTTCGTCCATTTCAAGAACGATATCGTAAGGTACTTTTGCTTCAGCAAGCAGTACGTTCATGTGACCCGGTAACCTACCCGCAACTGGGTGGATGCCAAATCGAACATTTACGCCCTGCGCTCTTAGCTTCTCAGTGATTTCGTGCACTGGGTACTGAGCTTGAGCTACTGCCATGCCGTATCCCGGAGTGATGATTACTGACTTAGAGTTCTTAAGCATGTCAGCCACATCTTCAGCTGAAGTTTCACGGTGTTCACCCTGCTCTTCATCGCCATCAGATACTGTGACTTCTTGACCAAAGCCACCAGCAATAACACTAATGAACGAGCGGTTCATTGCTTTACACATGATGTAAGACAGAATCGCACCAGACGAACCAACCAATGCACCGGTTACGATAAGCAAGTCATTCGCAAGCATGAAACCTGCCGCCGCTGCTGCCCAACCTGAGTACGAGTTCAGCATAGAAACAACCACTGGCATATCTGCGCCACCAATCGATGCCACTAGGTGGTAACCAAATGCGAACGCGATAAGGGTCATTACCATCAGTGCAAACATGCTGCCGTCTACTTTCACGAACATGATCATAAGCAGTGTTGAAACTACGATAGCCGCTAGGTTCCATTTGTGCTTGTGAGGAATGTTCAGTGCAGACGAAGAGATAACGCCGCGAAGCTTACCAAACGCAACAATCGAACCTGTGAACGTCACAGCACCGATAAATACACCAAGGAATACTTCTACTAGATGGATCACGTGTTCTGCATGAATATCAGCAGGGTTAAGTGACACAGCCGCTGGCGGATCGATGTAGCTGTTGTAACCCACAAGTACCGCTGCCATACCTACGAAACTGTGCAGAATTGCCACCAGCTCAGGCATTTCAGTCATTTCTACTTTTCTTGCGTAGTGGATACCAATACCACCACCGATCACCATTGCGATGATGATCCACACAATACCCGCTGAGTGAGGGCCAAAGATCGTCGCGATCAACGCGATTGCCATACCCGTGATACCGTAATAGTTACCTGCACGTGCAGATTCCTGCTTCGATAATCCAGCCAAGCTCATAATAAAGAATACAGCAGCAACAATATAAGCTGCTTGTACTAATCCTTCAGACATCTGTTACTCCTTAGTCTTTACGGAACATTTCAAGCATACGTTTGGTCACGGTAAAGCCACCAAAGATATTGATACTTGCAATTAAAACGGCAATGAAAGATAGGAAAGTGACGACGCCGCTTCCTTGTCCAATCTGTAATAGCGCACCTACCACAATGATCCCTGAAATCGCATTCGTTACAGACATCAAAGGCGTATGAAGAGAATGGCTAACATTCCAAACTACGTAATAACCCACCACACAAGCGAGAACAAAAACGGTAAAGTGAGATAAGAACGCAGCAGGAGCAACCGACGCTATCCAAGCGAATGCACCAACAGCAACCGCCATACCCGCTGCTTTCTTAATTGGAGAAACAGGTTCTGCAACTTTAGGCTCGGGTTTCGGCGCTTTTGGTTTCGCTTGTTGTTGAGGTTGAGCAGAAACTTGAATTGGCGGCGCTGGCCAAGTGACTTCGCCCTCTTTAACCACAGTAACACCGCGCAGCACAACATCTTCAAAGTCGATATTGATGTTGCCGTCTTTCTCTTTGCAAAGCAGTTTCAACAAGTTAACGAGGTTAGTCGCGTACAGCTGAGAAGATTGAGTCGGCAAACGACCAACCATATCGGTGTAACCAACAACTTTTACGCCATTCGCAGTAGTGATGACTTGATCCGCAACCGTGTATTCACAGTTACCGCCATTCGCAGCCGCCAGATCCACAATCACACTACCCGCACTCATGCTATCTACCATCTCTTTGGTAATTAGCTTAGGTGCAGGACGACCTGGAATCAGTGCCGTTGTAATGATGATATCAACGTCTTTTGCTTGAGCCGCATAAAGTTCTTCCGCTTTCTTATTGAATGCTTCAGACATCTCTTTCGCATAGCCATCACCAGCGCCTGTATCTTCTTGGAAATCAACTTCCAAGAATTCAGCGCCCATCGACTCTACTTGCTCTTTTACTTCAGGACGAACATCGAATGAACGAACAATCGCACCTAAGCTACCTGCTGCACCAATTGCCGCTAAACCAGCAACACCCGCACCTGCAACCAGTACTTTCGCTGGTGGAACCTTACCTGCCGCTGTAATTTGACCTGTGAAGAATCGACCAAATTCATGCGCCGCTTCAACAACTGCACGATAACCCGCGATGTTTGCCATAGAACTTAGCGCATCGAGTGCTTGAGCTCTTGAAATACGAGGCACAGAATCCATCGCCATCACATTGATGTTAAGACTGGACAATTGTTCCATTAATTCTGGGTTTTGAGCAGGCCAAATAAAGCTGACCAATGTTGCGCCATCTTTAAGTAGATCGATTTCATTATTAGATTCGTCAACGATCGGGGCGTTAACTTTAAAGATAATATCGGATTTCCAAGCTTCATCTGCGCTTACAACTTTTGCACCAGCTTGTTCATAAGCTGAATCATCAAAACTTGCTAGCGCACCTGCTTGTGATTCAACACAAACTTCAAATCCTAACTTTAGAAGCTGTTCGACCGATTTCGGCGATGCAGCGACTCGCGTTTCACCAGCGAGCGTTTCTCTTGGTACACCTATCAACAAATTAGACTCCTTGTGTATCAATTTGTGATTATTATTCTTACCAAAGACAAATTAAAGAGGTCGTAAGCGCACTTGGCTACACCAATTTGCATAGCGACACTTCAACTATTGGCACAATGACTTATTCGTTTGTATCTAACGACAACTAATACTTCAAGCGTTTTGTTCAAAGAACAGAAAAAGTTATTACTTATAACGATTTGGATAGAATTTGAGCGCTTAATTTCGATAAATGAAGGCCCTCTCGAATAAAGAGGTCAAACCACTTGCCAATAATCCTTTTAATAACAACCGACTAGCTGTTCTTTATCCCTAAAACTAAAAAGAGCTTTCAGCATATACACTGAAAGCTCTCTAAATTATGACCAACATCAATTCTAACCCTAATTGGCTAGCTAAATATGTTGTCGCCCATTTGGTCGATGAACATCTGCGATTTCTTGAGCATCAGTTCGTTGGCGTCTTCTTTGTTTGAAACAACATCTGAACGAATAAAACGATGAGTTTTAATTTCACCGTCAATTTCTTTCTCGATTCGCCCAGCAACACGGTATTGACCAGATTCAGCAATGGCATCTTGATAGATATTGAAGCCTTTATATTCGACTGGCTCAATTTCTACTTTTTGTTCGGTTTTTTCTTTGCCACCAAATAATCTAGAAAAGAATCCCACGTTTTTTACTCCTTAAATGACCGTACTGACACTAAACTATCATGACTGTTTACGGTTCAACAATGGCTTTTCATACCATTGCAATTCTACGTCATCATCAAAATTGTGTTGACTAAATATAACGGGCACATTGTCGTTACGTTCACGTCTTCGATCGTCAATAATCATACTTTCTGCATTTTTGACCGCAATCTCACTATTACGTTTGTAGAGCACCAATTTGTCTTCGGGCAGCGCTGAAAGAAAATCGATATCGAAACGAATGTAGATTGGTTTAAGCTGACCTAAAGCCAGACACGCAAGATCGGCCAACTGTTCGTTGGTATAACTAGACACATATTCCTCGGTAGCCAGAACGTGGCCGACCAAAGTTTCCATATAGTTGTGTACATCCACACTTATTTGCATACTACACCTCCATTTGTAGCGGTTGTTTATGACCTAGTACTGAACAATGAACAACCTAATCGCAAAACTCACTGTAACGCCGTTACAAACCTTACTCGAACTTCATTACAGAATTACATTTCTTGCTTGTTGCTCATCATGTAACCATTAAGTACAAACCACCTAGGTTTTGTTAAGTATCTATAACGACTAATTAATTTCTCATATATACTGTGTAGTTCGTTCTATGGTTAATAGCAACTCAAATACATATAAAAATGGTTGCACCAATAGCGACCTATGGCTATGTTTTTACTCTCATTTAAGCAAAATGCTTGGCAATCGCTTGTTTAACCGTATCCTACGTATAGTATTAATTAATAAGATCATCATTATAGTTAGGCTCACCACATAAATGGCATCATCTTTTGTAACGTCGAGCATGTTTCGATTTTGCTTCCCTTTACTCCTTCTAGCAATTTTACTTGCAGGTATGAACAACGTCATTCTTGTGACGGATTCAAACTTAGGGTTTGCTAGCAACCTCCCATATATTTTATTGAGCGTTGCGGTTTTACTGTGCCACACATTTAAACAAGGTCGAATGGCTATGGTGTCTGTCACCATGCTGCTCGCCTACCTGATCATCCAAGTTCGCTTACAAACGCCTCTCAATACTGGGACAACACTATTAGAGCTCTCGTTGCTTGCAGCACTAGTACCTGTTACCTGCTTACTGGTGTATGCCTTCCCCGATAACGGCGTTAACTCAAAGTCGATGTTTCTATATGCCTTGGTTCTTGTTCTATTTATGGTTTGGGCGCAGCTGATAGTGTCTCACTTCCATGCCGGAGGTTTTGAATCATGGAGCGAAGGGATTCTGTTCATTGTTAGGGATTTCTCAAAACTGCCCTTTGTATTGGTTCTCTATAGCCTATGCTTGCTCGGTTTAACTTCGATTTTGGTTCTAGTGTACAACCGAGCGATCGATGTGGTGGTCTACAGCGCTATTTTACTCGCGTCATGTACATTCATCTTTTTTGACGTGCAGTACATCTCAAGCACTATGTTTTCTCTGTCAGGGACCTTGATTATCATCTACGTGATGTCTGCAAGCCACGACATGGCCTTTAATGACCAACTGACTAACATCCCTGGCCGTCATGCTTTAGAAGTGGACATGAAACACTTAGGGCGTAAGTACTCAATGGCGATGGTCGATATCGATCACTTCAAGAAATTTAACGATACCTACGGGCATGACATTGGCGACGATGTGTTGAAGCTAGTCGCTCGCATATTGAGAGAAACAACTGGCGGTGCGAAAGCTTATCGCTATGGTGGTGAAGAGTTCACGATCATTTTCAAAGGTAAGCACACCGATCAAGTAAAAGAGCATCTGCAAGTTTTGATTTCTGAGATTCAGAATTACGACATGATCATTCGTAATACAAACGACCGCCCTGATGACCATGAAGTAGGAATGAAAAAACGTGGCAAGAATGGCAAGCCAAATGAAGTGGTGAATGTGACTATCAGTATTGGACTGTCTGATAGTACAACCACCAGACACCCTGAAGAAGTGTTGAAGCTTGCCGATAACGCGCTCTACAAAGCCAAAGAAACCGGCCGAAACAAACTGTGCGTTAACAGTTAACGTTATAGCTAAAAGATCGAGTCACTTACGGCAAACTATTCATTGTAAAGCAGCTTATGCTTGGTGGCACTTAGTAATTGTTTAATCTTGGTTAAAGAAGATCACCAAGCTCCCGCCTTTCAAACTGCTTCCGTAATTGATCGTAAAGCCAATGCCCACATTATCGACCCATTCGTTAAATAGGTTTGGGTTAAGCAGCCAGCCTACACTGCCCTCGTAATACGACGTTGTACCCATAGGCACGACGGTATCACCACCAATATCAATTCTCTTGATGCTCGAATACATGGACGTAATGTTCTTATCCCAACGAACTAAGTCATAAAAGATCTTCGCTTCATTGGCGATGTACCAACCTTCCGGGTGGCCTACATTACCGTTATTGGCGTCTCCCCAACCGACACCGTTGAAATAATGCCAACTAGTGCTGAGTTTATATTTGCCCCAATTATTCTTGTCTTCATAGATCAATTTAATCTTAGGTTCTACTATATAAGCCCAAGCGTCAGTATTGAGATAAACCCCATCAATCGCATCAACCAAAGGCTGGGGTACATTACCGCGATAATCGTATTCATTGCGATAATATGATATGTGATTGCCAATACCAGAATGAAAGCTCCAGTATTCATCTAATTGGGCGACATTCGAAAACTCAACATACCCCGAAATGACTGTCTCTTTTTGAAAATCAGATACGGACGCTGATGAATAGTTGACTTCATTCTCTGTGCGCAATGCAGACAGACGTAGCGTCACCTCTTGATGGTTATCTTCAATAGTGGCGGGTAATTTGAAAGTATAAGGTAGGCTGAGAGAGGCCATATTTTGTCTTCTGCTTACCGAATCACTCGAGCCAATGTCATCATTGTCTAGGCGAAATACTTCGTTTGGATCAAAGTTATTGATACCAAAAGTAAATACGTCGGTGTCGTTAAGAAGCACGCTGGTTGCAAAATTTCGCTCAATCTCCTTGCGGACAAGATCAGATATCGTATCTGCAGAAGCTACGGAAGGAACAAGTAAACAGAATACAGGGACAACCAGTGTCCGACATGTATTCGCCAAAGAAAATGGCTTTGAATGTGGCATTTCTCTTATCACTAAAGTACTTCCTAGCTCAAACGCTAATAGAAGTATAAATTCAAATTTCTAAAAGAGCTCGCTAACTAACGAGCAAGCTCCAAAATATTGCGTTGTATGAAGGTGTTTCTGCCACTTTGCTTTGCTTGGTAAAGAGCTTGGTCAACCTTTTCGTATATAGAAGCGATGGACTCGTCACCTTCAGGAACAAATGAGAGTACACCTTGTGACGCTGTCACCCTATCTGATACGGTGGAGTGCTCATGGGCGTAGTTCATCTCATGCAATGCTTCTTTTACTCGAGTCGCGTGCAATTTGGCGGCTTCGCTGTCCGTGTCGCTTAAGATCAAAACAAACTCTTCACCACCGTAGCGGCCAACAAACTCACCCGCACGAACGAACAGTTGTTTCAAGGTATTGGCAAGCCCTTGTAAGCACTTATCCCCTTGAATGTGGCCGTAATTATCGTTGTAAGGTTTAAAGAAGTCTACATCTAGAAGTATGACAGTCATGGATATATTACGTCTTCCGTGCCACGCAATGCTCTCTTCAAGCTTAGTATCCATATATCGACGGTTGTATAATTTGGTTAAGCCGTCTTCGTTGGCTTGTTGTTGCAGGAGGATATTGAGTTCTTCGAGTTTCGCGGTACTTTGTTTTAACTCACGCCTCATGTGCGCGATGCGTTGCATCGCAATCAACTTAGAATTGAGGACCACTTTATTGACCGGCTTGATAAGGTAATCATCACCACCAGCATCAATCGCTTTGGCGATCATTTCTGGTTCTTCATGACCACTCAAGAAGATGATAGGCACCCACTCTGGAAACTTTCTGCGAACCTCGTTAGCGACCTCAAAACCGTCCATGTCTGGCATGCTAATATCGAGTAAAACAAGTTCAGGATCAAAATCAGAATAAACGTTCAGGGCTTCTTTTCCGCTACCGACAGCTTCCACGATATGACCCAGTTGTTTGAGTCGAATAGCAAGTTGCATCCTGTCTAGTTGAACATCATCAACCAGCAATATGCGCATCGAAGATCCCTTTTCTATCATCACATCACCTTTATCTAGTGTTGAATATTCACAGTAGCTCAAATTTGGGCTTAAATCATGCCCTAATCTCTATATTATATTGACTTTTTTACAGATCTTTTTAGCATTGTTTCTTTTTAAAGAGAAATACTATGTCAGACGCTACAAACAACGAAGTACAAGAAATCGATTTAACCACTATCTCGCCAGAGCTTCGCCAAGTTATCGAATTTGATGAAGTGCCTAAAGAGATGCACAACATGGTTACTTCTATTCATGAGGTGTCTGAAGAAGCAGTGCGTGAAACTTGGAGCAGCCTTCCAGCAAGCGCACAAAATGTTTTGGACAAC
Source organism: Vibrio pomeroyi (assembly GCA_041879425.1). Classification (NCBI taxonomy): domain Bacteria; kingdom Pseudomonadati; phylum Pseudomonadota; class Gammaproteobacteria; order Vibrionales; family Vibrionaceae; genus Vibrio; species Vibrio pomeroyi. The sequence continues at coordinate 249,868 of CP090855.1, forward strand.
TTCGAGCAATTCCACGCTCTAATCTCTGTTAGCCAAGCTTTTGCTGGCGTAAACATGATGGAAGAGTTCCCTACTCTTAAACTTCCAGAAGGCATGACTGACGAAGAGAAAGAAGAGTACCGAGCTCAACTGCTAGACCAAATTTTACATAACTGCGTAAAAGACATGGCTAAGCAAATCAAGAAAGCTCGTCGTGATGCTATCTTGAAGCGTGATTTTAAAGAAGTTTTTACTAAGTAAGTCGCTAAGCGCCTAACTTTAGGCTAGCGCCAACAGTAATACTGATGACTAAGCCGCATGTTGCTTCAGCAAGCGGCTTTTTTGTACCTGCTGCTTTTTCTCTTCGTCAATTATCTGTTTACTCATCGATATTTCACCTCGTTAAGCCATTGCATAAATAATATGACTTTGCACTCATACAGTGTGGCTCAAAACTGGCAGTTATACCGTATAAAAATGACGCATGTCTCCATTCATGGAATAAAGATCGTATTTTCAGAGCCTAGGACCGACGACATCACGACAATATCGAAATGCAGAACTTGTCAGATTTAATGTGTCACCGCGATATCTCGTTGAGCAACACTCACACCTTTGATCTGCGCATAAACGCGTTGGCCAATTTCTAGATTAAGTTCGTCCAATGCCCACAGAGTGATGGTTGCCCATAAGTAGCATCCAGGCTCCAACTCTAATTCAACGGCCACACTCTGCTTGTTCGTGCCCTGCTGGTGAGTCTCTACGCTTTTAATGGTCACAGGAAGGATGTTACGTATAGATGTGCCTTGCGGCTGTTCTAGCGTGATTGAGACATCATTTGCCCTAACTTGCAGCCTAACTGTCGCACCTATTTCACTCGATACCTTCTGAACCCATAATGACGTCGATTTTCCAAGCGTTAATCGAGACAGCGCATAATCATCATTGTGGTCTGCGAGAGTCGCTTCAAACAACGAGCTTTGTTCCGAGAAGGATTGCCAAGGCTGCATCGCTCTTGATGCCCATACTTCTTCCGTGACACCCGAAGAAATCACTTTGCCTTGATCGATAATGACCAAGTGATTCGCCAAGCGTAAGATCTCATTAAGACTGTGCGTGACATAGATAATTGGGATTTGAACGGTTTCGGATAAGTTCTCCAAAAACGGCATCACTTCACGCTTACGAGGTAAGTCGAGAGAGGCTAAAGGCTCATCCATCAACAGAATACTCGGCTTAGACAACAAAGCACGGCCAATCGCCACACGTTGCTTCTCGCCACCTGACAAACGTGCAGGATAACGATCAAGTAATGAGCCCAAAGACAACAATGACACGATTTGCTCAAAATGCCCCTTATCAACGCCTTTGATTCCGTATTTGAGGTTCGCTGACACCTTCATGTGTGGAAACAATCGCGACTCTTGGAACACATAACCCACATTACGTTTGTGAGTCGGCAAGTTAATGCCCTTGTCACTATTAAATAAGGTCGTACCTGATACGCTGATCAAACCTTTGTCTGGCTGTTTAAGACCGCTAATCGCATTAATAAGAGATGTTTTACCCGCACCAGAACGACCAAAAATAGCCGTAATACCGCTACTTGGTAGTGATAAGTCGATATCGAAGAAAGTTTCGCCAAGCTGTTGTTGGTATTGGAGGATCAAAGCACTCATGCATTACCTCCTAGTCGTTGTGCCGACTTCTTATTGAGCCATTCAGAGAGCATCAATGATCCCAGCGCTATCACAATAGAAATCATACACAAACGTGCCGCTTCCATTTCTGCACCAGGGGTTTCAATAAAGGTGTACATAGCCAAAGGAATGGTTTGGGTTTCACCAGGGATATTTGAAACGAAACTGATCGTCGCGCCAAACTCACCTAAGCTTCTTGCAAAAGAAAGCATGGTGCCAGTAATGATCCCTGGGATCATAAGAGGCAATGTAATTGTGAAGAACACGCGAATAGGCGACGCGCCTAATGTGGCTGCCGCTTCTTCCAATTTGCTGTCGACCGTTTCTAGGCTGAGTCGGATAGAGCGAACCATTAAGGGCAACGCGACAACAACACACGCCAATGCCGCTCCCTTCCAACTAAAGCTGAATACAATACCAAACACCTCATTGAGCCAAGAACCAATGATGCCTTGTCTGCCCATCATCACCAGCAACAAATAGCCAATGACCACTGGCGGAAGAACCAAAGGCAGATGCACGATGCTCTCAACAATGCTTTTGCCAGCAAATTGTTTCTTAGCAAGCAGCCACGCTAAGCCAATGCCGATAGGAATCAACCATAAGATGGCAAACCCAGCAACTTTCAAGCTCAGCATTAAGGCTTGGTATTCGTATTCCGATAAGTAACTCATTTAACGCACTTCAAATCCAAAACTGTTCAAAATGTCCTTCGCTTTTTCTGTGTCTAGGAAAGTATAGAACTCTTCTGCAATCACTTTGTCACTCATTTTCGCTACAGGGTAACGTATTGGAGTATGCAAATCAGACGGGAACGTCTCTATTAGATTCACTTCTTTAGAGAGCAGCGCATCGGTTTTGTAGACAATACCGAGTTTCGCTTCACTGCGTTCGACTAAAGCCAATGCCATACGAACATTGTTACTTGGTGCTAATCGAGTGCTCACATCATCCCATACACCTAACGTTTCTAATGCTTCTTTCGCATAGATACCCGCAGGAACCGACATTGTGTTGCCTACTGCAAGTCTTTCATTCGTCAGTAGTTTAGTCCATTGGTCACCCTGTGAGAGATCCAACGATACAGAAGAACCTTTAGGGGCAATCAGCGCAAGCTCGTTCTCACATAAATTCGTGACATTGTCACTAGCAACGTATTTCCGGTCGACTAAATGCGTCATCCATTTTTCATTGGCTGAGATAAAAATGTCTGCTGGAGCCCCTCTTTCAATCTGTCTCACCAAAGATGATGTGCTGGCATACACAGGGATAACATCAACCGTATGGTTCTTTTCAAACTCTTCAACTAATAGGTTAACCGCGTTGGTCATGGACGATGCAGCGTAAACTCGTAGCTTTTCTGCCGCTAAAAGATGAGTCGAGCTCAACGAAGCCGTTAATGCTAAGGTGACAAGGGTGACTAGCTTTTTCATTGTTCTCACTTATCTATTGTTCGTTTGATTTCTTAACCGATATTTCCAGTTCAAACCTAGGCTTTAAGCTCAGGCCAAAGCAAATCAAGATTTAAGTGCTCTTCGATAGCATCAGCGATTCGATTAATACCCAACTCTTTAAGTTGTTCATGGTCAATCGCGGTTACATCACTGGCTCCTGCCCATTCGCAGATCAAAGATAACGCATCACTGTTATCAAATACGCCATGCAGGTAAGTACCAAAAATCGAGTTGTCTTGATTTACCGCGCCATCAAGGTTGCCTGATTCTAACTGAACCGGTGAAGCCGTTTCATTGACATCAGTCCTACCTACGTGAATTTCGTAACCTTTTACTTGTGCTGTTTTTCCATCTAGCGTCATGGTGCCACGCACGTTAGTTAAGGTTTTCTGCTGCGTTAAGGTCGTTTCAGTATCAAGATACCCTAACCCTTCACTACTACCAGGTTCGCCCTCGACACCATCGGGATCGTGCATGATGTTTCCTAGCATTTGGTAACCACCACAAATGCCCATCACTTTGCCACCTAAACGTAAGTGACGTTGAATATCTTTATCCCAACCTTGCTCTTTTAGGTAATCCAAATCGGCTCTTACTGACTTTGTACCCGGCAGGATGATCAAATCCGCGTTGTTAACACGCTCGCCTTTGCCAACGTAACGTAAATCAATCGAAGGATTGAGCCTTAGTGCATCAAAGTCCGTGTGATTGCTGATTCTGGTTAGCACCGGAACCACGACCTTAAGCTTAGCTTCTCCATCAGACTCTTGAGCAGACGTAATCGCATCTTCCGCTTCAAGGTTAAAACCATGCAGGTATGGTAATACGCCAATTACTGGCTTACCGGTTTTCTCTTCTAACCAATCGAGACCCGATTGAAGCAACGCGATATCGCCTCTAAAACGGTTAATCACAAAGCCTTTGACGCGAGCTTGTTCAGATTCAGATAACAAAGCTAATGTGCCGTAGAGATGCGCGAACACGCCGCCACGGTCAATATCAGCCACGATGATGACTGGGATATCCGCTTTCTCCGCAAATCCCATGTTAGCGATATCATTTTCACGTAGATTGATTTCAGCTGGGCTGCCCGCACCTTCAATCATCACGCTTTCGTATTCAGCAGAAAGTCGGTCAAATGAATCGATTACTGTATTCATCGCGACTTTCTTATAATCGTGATAACCCGTCGCTTCCATATTACTCAGGGCACGACCTTGAAGAATCACTTGTGCACCCGTGTCTGAATTTGGTTTGAGCAATACAGGGTTCATGTGAACCGACGGTTCGATATTGCAAGCTTGCGCCTGAACCGCTTGCGCGCGACCAATTTCACCACCATCTTTTGTCACTGCACTGTTTAGAGCCATGTTTTGTGGCTTGAATGGTGCCACTTTGATGCCTTTTCTGGCCAATACACGGCATAAACCTGCCACCAAAACACTTTTTCCGGCATCTGACGTTGTCCCTTGAACCATAAGGGCGCTTAATGGTGCTCGCATTCGTACTTCAATCCTTAATGTTTTATTCAATTTATAGCGATAGGCATTCTTTTACTTCCACCATCTTAACGCCATTGCCGAGTAGATGCTCAATAAAATGAATGGAAAATGAATACCTTACTCACTCTGGATTCAACCCTAGTGTTGTTTAATAGCTCCATCGAAACGCAGCTTACAAACGAAAATAAGCGCATCAACAAAAAACTTACTAACAAAAAGAAATGTTTCAAATTCAGAAAAACGTTTCTAACAAAAACAACATTAAGGGATTCATCATGAAAAAAACTGTATTAGCTATCGCAACCACTATTATTCTTGCTCCTACTTTCGCAATGGCTGGTGACCACCATAACAACACAAACAGTAACAGCAACAAACACGAGAGCCCTATTGCTTACACAGGACCAATTGAAACCGTATCTGTTGCAACACTGCTTGCAGACACAAGCATGTTCTCAGAGCAGGACGCAATTGTAGACGGTAAGATTGTTCGTCAGCTTAAGAATGACACGTTTATCTTCTCTGACGGCCAAAGCGAAATTCAAATTGAGCTGGATGACGATATCCACCTAGCACAACCGCTAACGGCAGATACTAAAGTTCGTATCTTCGGTGAGTACGAAGGTGGTAAAACACCAGAGATCGAAGTTGACCACATTCAAGTGTTGTAAGCTTCAAAACTCAAAGATCTCGCTTTAAATAACGAGCTTCAATAAATTGGCCTGCATATTGCAGGCTTTTTTGTATATACTGCCGAAAATACAATTTATATGGAGTCACCATGCTAGGTCGCACAAACAAGACTGTCCTTCTGGGGTTAGCTGCACTGTGTTCATTCTCTGCGTCTGCAAACAACTTTAACTACAACACATTCGAGCTACGCATGGGTACAAGCCCGAGTACTTTCGGTGGTGAAGTGACGACAATGTTCACCCAGAACTCTCACTTTGTTGCACGTATCGATTCTGAGTTTGAGAGCGATTGGGATGCGGCTGTCGGTATGGGATTTAACGGTCCAATTAATCAATTTGCTGACGTTACTGGTCAAATGCTGTTACACAACATTGAACGTAATGACGATAACCATATTAAAACTGAAATCAACATCGGTTTAAGAGCTTGGCTAATGGCGAACGTTGAAGTTAACGCACGTCTAGGTCAGCTGATCGACAACGACGACACTCGTTCAATTGTTGGTGTTGGTGCGCGTTTCCACTCTACTGATCAACTTTCTGTTGGCCTAGATATGCGAAACAATGGTACTTACGGTCACCAAATCCTAATGTCAGCTCGATTCGGTTTCTAGAACCAATAAACAGTTCAAACATGGTAAGTAACTGATTTAGTTACAGTTAACTTACTGTGCCAGACTTCAAGGCTAATCGATTTTGATACTGATTAGCCTTAATTACCCTCTTATTATCCCCTGTTTTGTTTCGATCTTTTTGAGACAAAAACCTAAAATCCTTTCGATTTTTCTCCGCACTAAATCTTTGTTTTAAAGTTATTTTTATATAACAAATTTATTAATAAAAGGTAATTGATAAAACCACTTTACGGTAGTACGACGTACTGCTACTCTCTTCCAAAATTCAAACAGAGTGAAGTACCGTAAATGGGTTTTAGCAACATTTCAATCAAGAATAAATTAACATTGATGTTTGTCATCGTTATTTTCGCGATGACAATGATTCAAACATATATAACAGGGAAGCAACTTCTTAACGAAACCTACCGCTCTATTCAGCAGTATTCGACAACCCTAACCAATGCCAATGTATCAGGTATTGAAAAATGGGTTGCAGGACGTATCAACGTGGTTAACGCCGCCAAAGATGCGTTCAAATACACCGATGACCCAACCAGTTACTTCACGCAGAGCACCAACGCAGGTCAATTCCAAATTGCTTATGCTGGTCTTTCTGATGGCCGCTTTCTACAAGGTGTAGACTTGCCGGTGCCTCAAGGTTATGACCCTCGTACCCGTGATTGGTACAAAAAACCAATGGCAACGGGGCAAACCGTAGTCACTGAACCCTACATTGATGTGGCAACCAATGACCTTGTGGTCACCATCGCTAGCCCATTTAGCACTAACGGTTATTCCGGCGTTATTGGCGCAGACCTTAATCTCAATACATTGATCAAAGATGTCGTAAGTATCGAGCAGCCTGGTGTTTACGCATTTCTTGTCGATGGCGAAGGTAATATCGTTGCCCATAGGGATCGCAATCTAACGCTTAAATCGGTTTCAAACATTTCAAGCAACCTATCAGCTCAAAAGATTCAATCACTCGCTCGTGACCCAGAATTTGAAGAACTGACAATCGACGGTGCGGAATCTCTACTCTCGGCACAGAAAGTCCCACACACCGATTGGTATTTCACGGTTGTTATCGATAAAACCAAGTCTTTTGCCTCTTACCGTTCACTGCTTCGTCAATCGGCGATCTTTGGCCTTATACAACTTGCCGTTATCGCCTTTGTGGCAATGTTTATCATCAAGAAGGCGCTGGCACCATTAACGACGCTAAGCTCGGCGATGGAAGCACTGTCTAAAGGTGATGGTGACTTAACACAGCGCATTACGGTAAACAGCAAAGACGAAATTGGCACGTTAGCGCATCACGTCAACGCCTTCATCGCTAAGCTTCAAGAGATCGTGCGTGATATTGCTGACTCTTCTCATCAGCTTAACCAGCAATCCGAAGTCAGTACCAATGTTGCGCGCCAAACCAGTGAAGGCTTATCGGTGCAACTTCATGAGATTTCGCAAATTGCCACGGCGGTACACGAGATGTCAGCAACGGCAGAAGAAGTGGCAAACAACGCTCAAATGACGGCCGATTCCGCGATCGGTTCTACGGAAAACTGTGAACAAGGCAAGCAAGTGATCATTCGTAACCAAGATTCGATCACCAACCTCGCCCAGCAAGTTGAGAACGCATCAGGGATCATTCAAGAAGTTGAGAAAAATGCGCTGGATATCAATGCGATATTGGCAACAATTTCAGACATTGCAGAACAAACCAACCTACTCGCTTTGAATGCAGCTATTGAAGCAGCACGTGCGGGCGAACAAGGTCGTGGCTTTGCGGTAGTGGCTGACGAAGTTCGCGTGCTGTCTCAGCGTACGCACAGTTCAACTGACGAGATTCGCGAAATGATTGAGACTCTGCAAAAGAACAGCGTGAGTGCTGTGGAGTCCATGCAGCGCAGCCAAGATTTAGCACAATCCAGTGTAGATGATGCAAACAACGCGACGACAGCATTAGAAGAGATCGCGACGTCGATCCAACAGATCTCGGATATGGCCTCACACATCTCAAATGCGGCGTCTGAACAAAGAACCGTAACTGGAGAAGTGAGCAAGAACATTCAGTTAGTTAATGATGTGTCAGACAACATGTCGACTGAGGCAGATAACTCTCGTCAACTTTCTGAAGAACTGCGTGGCATCGCCCAACAGTTGAACACCCAAGTACAGTTGTTCAAATACTAGTTAGGTATTTAGATCTGGCCCAAACAAAAAGCCCCCGACCACTTATGTGTTCAGGGGGCTTTCTATATTCTCATGTCGATGAAACGTTAACTGTTATAGGTTAACCATCAACATCTTTTTCTGATGATCTAGGTACTCTTCGTAAGTACCTTGGAAGCTCACTAGCTGCTGGTCTTTCACATCAATGATATGTGTTGCCAATGAAGATACAAACTCACGGTCATGGCTCACGAAGATAAGCGTGCCAGTGTAAACCTTAAGTGCATCGTTTAGGGCTTGGATTGCTTCCATGTCCATGTGGTTGGTTGGTTCGTCCATTACAAGTACGTTGATGTCTTGCATCATTAGCTTGCCGAATAACAGACGGTTCTTCTCACCACCAGAACAGTTACGAGCTTTCTTATTCGCATCGTCAGCTGTAAACAGTAGACGACCAAGAATGCCACGTACCATTAGGTCATCGTGCTTCGCTGTGCGCCATTGTGAGATCCAATCGAAGATACTCAGGTCGTTATCAAAGTCCTTAGTACTATCTTGTGGGCAGTAACCTACAGAAGCATTTTCAGACCATTTAACGATACCTTCGTTCTGCTCTAGCTCTTGAACGAGACAACGTAGCAGCGTGGTTTTACCCACACCGTTCTCACCGATAACCGCAAGGCGTGTACCCGCTTCAAGCAGTAAATTACCACCAGCAAACAGTGTTTCGCCATCGAAGCCGTGACCAAGTTCTTGAAGTTCAAGCGCTTGACGGTGCAGTTTCTTGCCTTCACCGAAATCAATTGATGGGCTCATACGGCTCGATGATTTCACTTCATCAAGCGTGATTTTGTCCATTTTCTTAGCGCGTGAACTTGCTTGCTTCGCTTTAGATGCGTTAGCACCAAAACGGTTTACGAAGTCTTGCAGCTCGCTGATTTCAGCGGCTTTCTTAGCATTGCTTGCTAGAAGTTGTTCGCGAATCAAGCCAGACGCTTCTAGGAAGTACTCGTAGTTACCTGGGTAAATACGTAGCTCACCGTAGTCGATGTCCGCCATGTGCGTACATACAGAGTTCAGGAAGTGTCTATCGTGCGAGATGATGATCATTGTACATTTACGTTGGTTTAGCTCTTCAGCCAGCCAGTTGATCGTATGAATGTCCAAGTTGTTGGTTGGTTCATCAAGTAGCAAGATATCTGGGTTTGCAAACAGCGCTTGTGCCAATAGCACACGTAGTTTCCAACCCGGAGCAACTTGTTGCATCAGACCAAAGTGGAACTCTTCCTCGATACCCGCTTGAATCAGGATGTCACCCGCACGGCTTTCTGCTGTGTAGCCGTCCATTTCTGCGAATTCGCTTTCAAGTTCAGCGACTTTCATACCGTCTTCTTCGCTCATTTCTGGCAAAGAGTAAATACGGTCACGTTCTTGTTTTACTTCCCACAGCTTTCTGTCGCCCATGATTACAACGTCGATAACGCTGTATTGTTCGAATGCGAACTGATCTTGGCTCAAAACACCCAGTTTTTCTCCTGGAGTGATAGAAACGTTGCCCGAACTTGGCGTTAGTGCGCCACTTAGGATTTTCATGAACGTTGATTTTCCGCAACCATTAGCGCCGATCAAACCATAGCGGTTGCCGTTACCAAATTTAGCAGAGATGTTTTCAAACAGCGGCTCTGCGCCAAATTGCATTGTGATGTTCGCGGTAGATATCAAAGAACTAATTCCTAAGCGTGTACTGACAGATAATTATTAGGCAAAAAGACGTGCCTAAATAAGAAGTACGAAAGTATGGATTAAACATAAAACGAAGCGCGGATTATATAGAGATCAGGATCACATTGTCGAGGTTAAACAGTGAACGGATAGCGAACAATGGACAATTAAATGCATTTCGTCGGTTATTACGCCATAAATAGAAAAAATCCCCGCTAATTCCATCAGCAGGGATTCAATTTATCAAAACAGAAACGTCAGATTGAGTCAGAACTCATAAACTTAAATCTATTTAGTGATTTTCTTCTGAACGTATTTTTTGCTCACGTCGACAACCGCAACATCTCTAAAGAAGCTTCTACCCAACAGAAGTGGGAAAGAAAGATGCGTTCGGTCGGCTAGCGTAAATTCAGTTTTGTCTTTTAGATCGCCAATTTGAATCGAAGCAACAACAACAGCGCGTCGTTGTGTACCTTCAGCACTTGATTGCTTGATCTTAACCCAGCGTTCTACTGGTAAGCTGATCTCTTCAGTTGTAATGCCGTCGTGTTCAATCTTGAACTTAACCCAGTCTTTGCCGTCACGTTCAAAATCAACAATATCAACAGCACTGATTGAAGAGGTTGTCGCGCCTGTATCGACACGTGCTTTAAATGCTTCTTTTAACCCAGGAACAAACACCCACTCTTCTTCACCAAGAATCAGTTTTCCGTCACTTGTTTTTCTAACTTTCTCTACTGGCTTTTCAACAGGTGCAGGTTTCACTTCTGGTTCAGTTGGTTTTACTTCTTCAGGCTTCTCTGTAGGTTCCGTTACTTTCTCGCCTTCTGTTGCGTCAGTTTTTGAAGAGTCATCTACAACAGGTTGTTCAATCTGAGGCTTTTGCTCTGGCTCGACAGGAACTTGAGTCGTCGTCGAACAAGCAAACAAGCCGCCACTTAACATTAGGGTAATAATCGCTTTCCAATTATACATTCAGTCACCTTCTATTTTGATACGTTGGCTATCGCTTTTGCTACATAAGGAATATGGGATTCAGAAAGACCTGCAATATTGATGCGTCCATCATCAACACCGTAGATGCCATATTCTTCACGTAATTGATTCATTTGAGTTTCTTTAAAGCCTAGTACAGTAAACATACCTTTATGGCTTTCAATGAAATCAAATTGTGACGTGTTATAAGTATTTCGCAATTCATCACATAAACTTTGGCGCAGATTTAACAGACGTTGCTGCATTTCACTCAATTCTTGCTTCCAAATCGTTGTTAACTCTTGATTCTGAAGAATTGTTTTCACCAAAGCTGCACCGTGATCTGGCGGCATAGTGTAAGTTGAGCGCGCAAGCGTCAGTAGCTTACCTTTTGCGTTGCCAACGTGTTCGCTGTTTTTGCCAATCACAATCGCAGCGCCCGTTCTTTCACGGTACAAACCGAAGTTCTTTGAGCAAGAGGTAGTAATTAACATCTCTTCAACGTTGTTCGCCATATGTTGAAGACCTTTCGCGTCTTCTTCTAGGCCATCACCAAAGCCTTGATAAGCAATATCAACGAACGGTAAGAAACCATTCTTTTGCGATAACTTAGTGATTTCCTGCCACGCTTCAAAATCGATATCCGCACCCGTTGGGTTATGACAGCAACCGTGCAGTAGTACCACGTCTGATGGACCCGCTTTTGAAAGGTCATCCAACATTTTTGCAGTATCAACTTGCTTCGTTTCAGGACTGAAGTAATTGTAGTAGCGAACTTTTAAGCCTGCCGCTTCCATCACAGGTTTGTGGTTAACGTAGCTTGGGTTTGAAATCCAAACTGTGGTGTCCGGTTGAGAAACTTTCATTAAGTCACCCAACATACGAAGTGCGCCACTTGCACCCGGTGTTTGAATCGCTGCAACGCGATCCATTGCAGAAGTCCCTTTAAGCAGCAGATCAACCATGCTCTGATTAAACTCTTCACAGCCTGCTAGGCCAACGTAAGCTTTGGTTTTCTGAGTCTCAACAACGATATCTTGAGCCTTAGACACGGCTTTCATGATCAGAGTTTCGCCTTGGTCGTTTTTATAAACGCCAATGCCTAGATCGACTTTGTCAGTACGAGTATCGCCGCGGTAAGCAACAGAAAGAGATAGAATTGGATCTAAAGTTGGTTTTGGTAGATGTGAAAACATGAAAGTCACAACCCTTTGAAATTCAAGTAATGGATTTCACGTTAACATTTTCGTACTAAAATCAGAAACATTTTTTAATAGAAGCGCTTAGTTACCATAAGTAATCAGAGATTGGTCGTTTCAAACGGATAAATAGTGCAAATTTCAAACACCTAATGACCCATTGCACAATTCAAAGCGCTTTATTTCTATGTGTCGATACGTCTTATGTTGCCATATGCCCTATTAAGATTGAGCACTCTGTTTGAATTGTCTTGGTGTCATTCCTGACCACGCCTTAAACCGAGTGCTAAAGTTAGCGGCATTTGGATATCCGACTATCTCGCCAATGTGTTGAATCGACCAATCACTTGACCTGAGCAGCCTTGCTGCGTACTCCATCCTCATACGCATAATATGAGTCATCGGGCTATGAGAATAATAACGCTGGCACAAGCGATGAAAGTGCGGCTCTGAACACAGGAATAGGTTTGCTAGCTCATGCACGTTCCACATTGAACGATACCTAGCTCTTCGAATGCCAATACATGGCTTTGATCGACAAACTCTTGATGCGTCTTTTCAGAGATCTCGTACCGTTCTTGTTTTTCACTCATTCCACTGCTAACTCGTTCATGTTGCCAAACCACTAAAGTGGATAGTTTGACAAAAGTTTGTGATGAACCTGAACAATACAGCTAAAACAAATGCCGATAAACTTCTCGCATATTCACTAGAGGGGAAATGCGATGCTCTCGACATATCGTCATTTAGACAAAGAATTTTGGCAAAAGCTATTACACATCGGTTTACCTGTCTCACTGCAAACCATGTTGTTTTCATTGCTCGGCGTGGTCGATATTTTCATGGTCAATCAGCTTGGTGATGCAGCAACCGCAGCAGTGGGCGTTGGCAACCGTATCTTCTTCTTTAACTTGATCATGGTTTCCGGAATCAGCGGTGCCGTCAGTGTGCTAGCTTCGCAATATTTTGGAGCGGGCGATTTCAATGGCATTCGACGTGTCCTGTCGCAATCTTGGGCGTTGTCTATCTTTGCCATCATCCCTTTTGTTTTGATTTACACATTGGTTCCTGAATCAGTCGTGTCTGTAGTGGCCTCAGACCCTGATTACGTCCGCTTGGCAACGGATTACCTTTGGATAACAGGAGCCAGCCTTATTGGTACCGCGATCGTCGTGCCGTTAGAAAGCGCATTGCGATCGGTTGGTGAAGCCAAATTGCCCACCAAGATCAGTATTTGGGCAATCATCGTTAATGCGATTCTCAATGCGCTGCTGATCTTCGGACTGTTCGGTTTCCCAGAACTCGGCGTGGTTGGCGCAGCGATTGGCACCACAGTTTCTCGAATCTTTCAGACGGTTGCATTGCTTGTTATGGCGAGAAAACATTACGCGCATCTATTCCCTACAATTGAGAGTTGGCGTGACGCAATCTTACCTAAGCACAGAAAGAAGTACTTTAAGATTGCTATTCCTATGTTAGTTCACGATACGGCATGGGCTGGCGGGATACTGATATACAACGTCATTGTTGGTCAGATTGGCGTTGGCGAACTGGCGATCATCTCTTTGTTATCGCCAGTGGAAAGTATCTTAATTTCAGCCTTCTTAGGCTTTGCCGTTGCCGCCTCGATCATTCTAGGCAATGAGATCGGTGCGAAGAATTATCAACGTGTTGAAAACACCGCTTGGGGCTATGTACTTGTGAGTTGTGCGCTTGCGACACTATTGGCAGCGCTGTGTTTTATCGCCAAGCCAGTCATTGTTCAGTTAATCGATTTCACGCATCTGGAACTCAAAGATACAGCGGTCAACGTCGCGTTAGTTATGGCGGCTGGGATGATATTGAGAGTATTCAACATGGTTGGTATCGGAGGTGTGTTAAAAAGTGGTGGAGACATCAATTACAGCATCTTCATCGACATATTCGGCCAGTGGGCAATTGGCATTCCCCTCGCCTATTTCACCGCTTTGGTGCTGGGCTGGTCTTTAGAATGGGTGTTGATGATTGTGTTACTGGAGGAGTTAGCGAAGATAGCTTTAACCAGCCAGAGGATTCACTCTAAGAAATGGATCAACAACTTAATAGAAGAGCCCGATAAGGTCACTGCTTGAATGGCAGTTTAAGCGAATAAACGAAAAGAACTCACACCCAAGGGCCGATTGGTTGCATTGCACTACCATGACGCCCTTTTTCGTTTTACGAGTGTGCTAAGTCACGACAACCGTTATATATCAGTAAATCGATGGATGATTTGGTTTGAACTACCACGCCAATCCAACATCGGATCCGCTTTGTCTTGCTCAAAACGACCATCAATCAAGGTATCAACGTATTCCAATACTTGCTTCTGCTTTTCATCCAATTCGTCTAGCTCGTACCCCGTCCACATCCAGATATCTTTGCCTTCACATTCCGCTTTTACACGCTGAACCAACTTGAGTACTTCAGACACGTTCGCAGGATGTAGAGGATCACCACCAGATAGCGACAAGCCACGACGTTTGATTCGCGGATCATTCAGATCAGCAATAATGTGGTCTTGAAGTTCTTGAGTGAACAAATGCCCAGAATCCAGCCTTTGCGTCGATTGGTTATAACACCCACGGCACTGGTGTACACAACCTGACACAAACAAGGTGCAACGTGTGCCAGGGCCGTTTACAACGTCGATTGGGTGGTATTGATGATAATTCATAAGGCAGTATTGAAAGCTCGTTATTACTTAATAGTTTGAAGTGAAGTGCTGTCACAGCTGAAGCGAAAGTATTGGTATCGACATAGCGCCGATACCAATCTTATTTCTTGGAAACCTAGTTCTTCTAAGTAAGCTAATGATCTTAGAGCTGACTAGAGATGCTTCACGCGGCGTTTAACTTCTTCTTGCTTACCGAAGTTAAATGGTCGTGCATCTGGGCTACCTAGGTAACCACAAACACGACGTGTTACCGATACTTTGGTTGAGTCATGGTTGCCACACTTAGGACACGTAAAGCCCTTGCTTGTACAATCAAATTCACCGTTGTAACCACACTCGTAGCACTCATCAATCGGTGTATTCGTACCGTAGTAAGGAACACGCGTGTAGCTGTAATCCCATACGTTTTCTAGTGCTTCGATGTTCTTCTGCATGTTCGGGAACTCACCGTAACAGATAAAACCGCCGCTAGAGATTTCAGGATAAGGCATCTCGAAATCGATCTTGTCGTATGGGTTCACTTTCTTCTGCACATCTAAGTGGAAGCTGTTTGTGTAGTAACCACGGTCCGTTACGCCATCGATCACACCAAACTCTTTGGTATCGATGCTGCAGAAACGGCTACATAGGTTTTCACTTGGTGTGCCGTACAGGCTGAACGCGTAACCAGTCTCTTTGGTCCAAGATTCCACTTCACGCTTCATGTACTCCACCAGCTCAAGCGCTTTAGCACGCATTTCGCCATCGTCGTACAAGTGAACGTCGGTACCGTAAAGAGCTGTCATCGCTTCGTGGATACCAATGTAACCAAGAGAAACAGAAGCACGGCCGTTCTTGAAGATATCGGCAATAGAGTCATCTGCTTTCAAGCGAACGCCACATGCACCTTCCATATATAGGATTGGAGCAACACGTGCTTTCACGTTTTCTAGACGAGAGATACGAGTTTCTAATGCACGACGAGCAAGCTTGAGCTTTTCATCAAGCAGCTCGTAGAACTTAGCCATATCTTGTTTTGCGTTAATCGCAATACGTGGCAAGTTCAAGCTAACAACACCTAGGTTGTTACGACCTTCATGAATCAACTCACCGTTTTCTTCGTATGTATTCAGAAAGCTACGGCAGCCCATCGGCGTTTTAAATGACCCTGTCACTTCTACTACTTTGTCGTAGTTAAGAATGTCTGGGTACATACGCTTAGACGCACACTCAAGCGCTAATTGCTTGATGTCGTAGTTTGGATCTTGTTTCTGGTGGTTCAAACCATCTTTGATTGCAAAAACCAGTTTAGGGAATACCGCTGTTTTACGGTTCTTACCCAAACCTGCAACGCGGTTTTTCAAGATAGATTGCTGGATAAGTTTTGAACCCCAGCTTTCGCCTAAACCAAAACCAAACGTCACGAATGGTGTTTGACCGTTAGCTGTGTGCAGCGTGTTTACTTCGTACTCCAGAGATTGGAATGCGTCGTAACACTCTTTCTCTGTACGAGAGATAGCAAAAGCTTCTGGGCTATGAATGTCCCACTCTTTCGCTAATGATAAATGCTTCTCGTAGCTCGCCATTACGTAAGGTTCTAAAACCTCATCGATACGGTTAATTGTAGTACCGCCGTAAATGTGGCTCGCCACTTGTGCGATGATCTGTGCTGTTACCGCTGTCGCCGTAGAAATAGACTTAGGCGTGTCGATTTCTGCGTTACCCATCTTGAAGCCATGCGTTAACATGCCTTTCAGATCGATAAGCATACAGTTAAACATTGGGAAGAACGGTGCGTAGTCTAGATCGTGGTAATGAATGTCACCACACTCATGAGCTTGTACGATGTCACGTGGCAAAATGTGAGTTTTCGCATAGTGTTTAGCCACGATACCCGCCAGCAGGTCACGCTGAGTTGGGATAACTTTGCCGTCTTTGTTGGCATTCTCATTGATCAGATCCACATTGCTTTCTTCGATCAAACCTTCGATCTCACGAGTTAAAGCGCTTTGCTTTTCACGTGCGATGTCGCGGTCATGACGATATTCAATGTAGGCACGAGCCAGAGACTTATAAGGTCCCTGCATTAGCTCGTTCTCGACCATAGTT
Source organism: Vibrio pomeroyi (assembly GCA_041879425.1). Taxonomy (NCBI): domain Bacteria; kingdom Pseudomonadati; phylum Pseudomonadota; class Gammaproteobacteria; order Vibrionales; family Vibrionaceae; genus Vibrio; species Vibrio pomeroyi. The sequence continues at coordinate 266,663 of CP090855.1, forward strand.
TGAATTTCAGAGATATGAACTTCATCGTAGTCTTCGAGCTTCAACTCAACTGCTAATGCCACATTCAGTGCATAAATAGCAATTTCCTTATCGGCTTTGTCTGATGCTGCTTCCACTGCAGCTTGGATGCGATCTCTACTGAATGGAGCCCTTGAGCCATCACGCTTGATTACGATTGATTTCACCACTTCTCCTTACTCTTGAGGTATTCACAGACTTATCCACAAACACACTATATAGAGCGACTTATCGTTTAACTAACACTAGATATTGTGGCGTATTTAACGAGAACCACCAACTTTGAGTATTGATTTGGATCAATAAAAAGAGAACGCTGACTAAGATCAATTCAATATTATTACGCTAGTTCTCAAGTCGAAAAGAAACAATGTAACAATAAAAAAACTGCTAAAAAGAGTTGAATTTTCGGTAAGTGTTGTAGGATAACGGCTCATCAATATTGGAAGACAAAATTAGGGATATTTGGCATGAAACGACTTCGAAACTGGATAACGTTGGGTTGCTTACTCAGTAGCCACGCATTTGCTGAACCTTTGACCATATCCAGTTGGAATATCGAATGGTTATCAACCAACGAGGCTGTGAATAAGTTTTCCGCCCAACGTGATCAAGCTGATTTCGATAAACTCAAACAGTACTTCCAATCTTTAGACGCAGACGTGGTTGCTTTTCAAGAAGTCGATGACGCAGATGCCATTCAGCGTGTGTCTGGCGATCAATACAAGATATTGATGTCTGACCGAGCATTACCAGAAAACAGTAACCGCCAGTTCAAAGAAGTGAACCAATACACAGGCTTCGCAGTTCGTAAAGGAATCACACTTACCGACTATGCTGACTTTCCTCTGGAATCGAGTTCTAACAGCAAGCTTAGGTTTGCCAGCTATGTGGTCGTTGATACTGACTCAAAACCAATTCACATGTTGTCTGTGCATTTAAAGGCAGGCTGCAGCGGGGCGTATAAGTCTAACCGCGATTGTTCACGCCTAAAAGACCAAGCTCTGCAACTGAACAAGTGGATAAAGCAAAGAGAGCGCAATAACGAAGACTACGCCATTCTGGGCGACTTCAACCATAACCTATCCTACTCAAGAGATTGGATGTGGAAGGATTTAACTGAAAACACGGATGCTCGTTTAGCGACAAGAAAGACCCGTGCGGATTGTAAGGTTCGCTCAAATCGTAATAACCACCGCACACACCAATTCCGCTCTGTGATTGATCACATTGTGGTAAGCGACTCATTGAGTGCGTCACCTGCGAAACAGAAGGTATTTGAAACGCAAGATGTGCTGGATTACAAACTCAGCGACCACTGCCCAGTTTCAACGACTATTAAATAGTGAAATTAGATAACGGTAGATCATAGATAACGGCAAATAATAGAAACAATAGATATAGAAAGAGGCTGACTGGCTTTCTTGCTGAAAGCGAGTCAACCTCTCAAATGCTCATATCAAGCCTATTCGATAAGAGGTAGGTTTAACGTTAGCAAGTTTTATTCATTCGACCTGCCAACCACATTCCCGCCAGCATGCTTATCATAAACACCCACACGGTTGGGTTACCGCCACTGAGACTCGTCACCGCAGGTCCTGGACAAAAGCCTGCCAGCCCCCAACCGAGTCCAAACGCTGTTGAACCTAGAATCAGTTTTCTGTCGATTCGAGGGTTGTTACGGCTATCTAACGGCTCGCCATTGATTGCTTTAACGCACTTTTTAATGACTAGGTGATAAAACGGAGCGAATACCAGTAGCGCACCGCCCATAACGAATGCCAAGCTGATATCCCAATTGCCAGTAACATCTAAGAAGCCAAGTACTTTGTTCGGGTCAACCATACCAGAGATGATCATACCCGAGCCAAACAAGATCCCAGCCAATAAACCAACAATGATAGTAAATGAAGAGTTTTTCATTACGCCCCCAATCCCATCAGGTTCTTGATAAGCACAGTTACTATTGCCACACCCATGAATACACACGTTGCGATAATCGAGCGCTTAGACAAACGCGCCATTCCCACAATCCCATGTCCGCTAGTACACCCGTTCGCCGTTTTTGTACCAAAACCGACTAACAGGCCAGCGATAACGACTACCAAGAGGTTCATCTCTTCCAATTGAGGGAGTTGGTAACCGGTAGGAATCAACAACCAACCACTTACGACCATTCCAACAACAAATGCAATGCGCCAATGCTTGTCAGTTTTATCTGTATCCACGCCTTCGCTTTCTTTGTTGCTGGTGCCAACTAGTAATAAACGGCTAACAATGCCACTAATACCTGCAACTCGACCAATGCCCAACATTAAAACAATGGCCGACACACCTAACAACATGCCACCGAAAAAAGCATCCCAAGGAATCAAACTAAGCACAGACCTCTCCTATCAACAAACATCATAAACTCATAACAACCTTTAAATTAGAGTTTACTAATAAATATAAATTAGTCAATGCTAATATAAATTCCCTCGCTTATGCTTATGTTTGTTTTGATTTACTATCCAGCCAGCACAAAAAAGCCCTTAGGCGTTAACCTAAGGGCTTATGGTTTCATTTGAACTGTATGTCAGTTACTTAATCTTGTTCTTTTCAGCTATCCACTGGGACATGTACTTAGTACTTGCCATGCTGTGGTGCTTAAGCATCGAGCCAAAGAAGTTATCCAGTCGATGAGATTCAAGTTCAGAATCTAGCGTAGTCAATCGCTCGATTAATTTGTCGCCCAGTTGATTCTGTTCATAGTGCGCTTCAAGAATTGAATGACATTGGCTTTGAGCCTCAAGCCACCTCTCTTCATCTTTATAGAGAGCGACAGCTTGTTCAACAAACTCATCGATGTCATCAGCCACTGCACCCGGCCATTGCAGTTCGCCTTGCGGTAACATGCCTTCACTACCGATCTCACTCGTCACGTTTGGAGTTTGCAGCTTCATCGCATCAAGCAACTTACCTTTAATGCCAGCACCAAAACGTAATGGCGCAACACAAACACGCGCATCTTCCATCACTTCTTGAGCGTCTTTCGCCCAACCTTTGATATGGAAACCGGTTTTAGGGTTATGCAAAGCCGTTGCTTTCGGTGGCGGATAAGATCCGTAAATATGAAGCTCAGTGTCTGGTAACTGCTGACGAATCTTCGGCCAAATCTTCTGTAACTGAAGCACAGCATCCCAGTTAGGCGCATGTCTAAAGTTACCTATCGTCATGAAATGCTTACGTTCTTCAAAACTTTTCGTGCTTTCAGGTAGCGTATTGAGGTCAACCATGAACGGCAGATGATGTAACAGTTTTGGATCAATATTGAATTCAGATTGCAGCAATTCCATCTCGTAGCTTGAGATGATCAACGAAAGATCACAGCGCAGAATCGCAGCAATTTCACGTTTCGCCAAATCACTGTACAGGTACTCTTTCGTTAACTCTGTCTCTTTCTTAACGGCTTCGTGTCGAGCATTACGTAGGAACTGTAAATCTTCAGTATCCAATAACTTAAAGGCATTCGGACATACCTTCTCAACGCGCCAGCCGAATTGCTCTTCCATCATAAAGCGGTCAAACATTACAACATCAGGTTGCAGCTCTTCGATGTACTGGTCAAAGCTATCGCAATTTAGCTGAATAGATTGGCTTGTGATTCCCTCTTCAGAGAGATCAATCATGTGCTCGGTTTCTTGAGCTGGCGTTGCGAACTCAACAGACCAACCTTGTCTCTTAAATAGACGTAATAGAGACATCATATGGCTGCCAGCCGCCGATGAATTCGGTTCTGGCCAAACGTAGCCAATTGCTAAAACTTTCTTCAAAACACTTCCTAAGAAATAACAAAAGGGACTGTAAAAGTCCCTAATTAATCGTAAATCGATTTATACCGCTGATTATAATTGGTTCTAAGAACTCAGCGATCAGATTCGTTCACCCACATTGCGAGCTATCATAAGCACTTCATCCGCAGAGTACAGGTTTGAAATCGTGGTTTCGACTTCTGCGCCCAACGTCGATTGATAAAGCTTTTGTGCAAAGTTGTCTACTCTGGTGGTCACTAATACATGCTTTAGTGTCGAGCCTTGCTCTGCTAGCTTCTGCTTCACTTGCGGTAAGGAGTCTAGAATCAGCTTTTTGCCTAATCCTTGCCCCTGCACGCTCGGTAACACAGCAAGTTGCTCTAGTTCCAAAACAGCTTCAGGTCTAAACCCACTCTTTTGCACCCAAATAATGTAGCCGACAATCTCGCCTTCGTTCTCAGCAACGAAGTTAAGAAAGCGTGGCGCAGCATTTAAGTTACATTGTAACCAATCTTTGGAGCTTTGCTGTCGAACAAAACTAGCTTGGTGAACTAAAGCCGCCCCATCGAGGTCGGCTTCTGTCATAAAACGAACTTGCACCATGCTGCTACTCGTTCTCAGAATTAGGACGCGTTTTACAGTGTAAAATGGCTCTTTCTAGAAGCTCTAAAGCCGACTTGTCCGCTTCTGGCAGCTTAGCGTCCGATTGGCCTAACGGTTCAACACGGCTGCCCCACTTAATATGACCAGCACCCCAAGTTAAACCGGCACCGAATGCCGCCACAAGGATGTTTGAGTTAGGTTTAACAAAGCCTTGCTCTAATGATTCACACAATGCAATCGGCACAGTCGCAGCCGACGTGTTGCCGTAGTTTTGAATGTTCACAAACGCTTTCTCACGCTCAATGCCCGCCATATCACACAGAGTTTGAATGATTCGGATGTTTGCTTGGTGTGGAATCACAACATCGATGTTGTCCGTTGAGATACCCGTACGGCTCAATACTGTGTGTGCTGCTGCACCCATGCCTTTAACCGCACGTTTGAAGATCTCTTTACCTACGAAATCAAAGTCCCAGTAGCCATTGTCAGCAGCGAAGCGATCCATAGAAGTACCGAACTTTGGTACTGCTAGAATATCGCGGCCTTCGGCGTCACAACCGATCTGCGCTTCTTGCAGGCCAACTTGCTCTTCAGTGCGCGATAGAACTACAGCGCCTGCGCCGTCACCGAATAGAACCGCAGTATCACGCTTGGTCCAGTCAATGAAGAATGAAAGACGTTCTGCACCGACAACGATAGCATTGCGGTAGTTACCCGCTTGAATCAATCGAGTTGCGGTTTCAACACCGTAAATGAAACCTGTACATGCTGCGTTAAGGTCAAAAGCCGCTGCGCTCTTGATGCCTAGGTTCTGTTGAACTTTAGACGCAGTATTTGGAATAAGAGAATCAGGGCTGCACGTTGCGATGATCACGAGATCGATATCTTCGGCAGTAAGACCAGCACACGCCATTGCGTGTTGAGCAGCAACAGTCGCTAGCTCAGAGGTATTTACATGACTGATACGACGGTTCTCGATACCAGTTCGAGTACGAATCCACTCGTCAGACGTATCAATGAAAGTGCTTAAATCATCATTGGACAGCACGGCTGGTGGCAGACACTTTCCCCAGCCAGTAATCTCGGCGTAAAATTTTGTCATCATTTACCTGTTTATTGTTTGTTTTTATTTAAGTATCGTATTCTTGTTTTAAACAGTATAAGCGTTCCGTGCGTGATTCGTAAATCGCGTTAGACACGGAGTTGCAATAAAAAGAGAAAGTTATGTCTACATTCAACACACGTTGCCCTTCTTGCGGTGGCGTAAACCGAGTTCCTTCAGAACGAATTTCAGAAAGCCCAACTTGTGGTAAATGCAAAAACGCATTACTAGATGGCGCGCCAATCGAAGGCACATCATTGAATTTCCAATCTATTTTGAACAGTTCACAGCCTGTGGTTGTCGATTTCTGGGCAACATGGTGTAACCCATGTGTGGGCTTTGCGCCTGTGTTCAGCGACGTTGCAAAAGAACGCTCTGGAGATGTTCGATTCATTAAGGTTGATACCGAAGCTCAACAACAACTTGCCGCAATGTACCAAATCAGAAGCATTCCTACTGTGATGGTATTTAAGGATGGTAAACGTGTCGACACGATCAACGGTGCGTTACCAAAAGGTCAATTTGATCAATGGCTTAATCAAGCTCTAACTAAGTAAGTAAGTAAGTTTCGGTTCTTTTAGTAATCAGCAAACAAAATGGGTTAAGGAACCTTAACGGATAAGGCTCCCTAACCTATTGTAAATCCAACTGTTATTTCTAATCTGTGCTTCTAACCCGTCATTTCGTGTTCTGCGCTCTCATTCTCGCCTAGCTTGTTTACATCATCTTCCTTAACCAAGCTATATTGATCTTTAATCTGATCAGCGACTTTCTCAGCAATCATTATGGTTGGCGCATTGGTATTAGCCCCGACTAATGTCGGCATAACCGACGCATCAATGACTCTTAAGTTATTCAAACCATGGACTTTAAGATCTTTATCCACTACGGCTAAAGAATCACTACTAGGCCCCATTTTACAGGTTCCCACAGGGTGGTACTGGGTATCTGAACGATTACGGATATCTTGTTCAATCGCCTTGTCATCATTGGCATCGACCGGATAAAAAGCATTACCACGTATATCATCGAACGCTTCGCTTTCTAGCATCTGATATTGCTTTTTCCACCCTTTTATCATGATTTCCATATCATCAGGATGGCTGAAAAACGCTGGGTCGATCTTCGGTGGATCGTAAGGATCGGCGGTGTTGAGTGTCACGGTGCCATGGCTTTTTGGCCTAAGTAAAGTGACATGTGAGGTAAACCCATGACTGGTATGAATTTTTCTCGCATGGTCATCGACTACTGCGACCACAAATACAAACTCTAAATCCGGCACAGCGATATGATCATCGGAACAAAGAAAACCGATTCCCTCTGCGAAGTTGCTGCTCATCTTGCCACGGCGTTCTTTGTGCCATAAAGGCAATGCTTTAGTCATTTCAGAGGCCATTTGCAGCGAGATACCAAAAGTTTCGCGCTTTTCACTGCACTTATATGAGTGAACTAAGTCGATATGATCTTGCAGGTTCTTACCCACTCCCGGTAACTCATGAACTTGCTCTATGCCATGAACCTTCAATTCATCTTTAGAACCAACGCCCGATAGCAACAGCAACTGAGGAGAGCCAAAAGCACCTGCAGACAAAATGACTTCCTTGTTGCATCGGATCTGATAACGTTTGCCGCTCGATCCGTATTCAACCCCGACCGCTTTCTTATCCTCAAACAAGACTTTATGTGTGGTTGCTTTAGTGACCACAGTGAGGTTGGAACGCGATAGATTCGGTGTTAAATACGCCTTGGCCGCACTACATCGTTCACCATTCAGCTGAGTCACCTGCGTCGGCATGGCACCAAATTGAGCAGCACCGTTGATGTCTTCATTGCGAGGAACACCTATCGACTCACACGCAGTTAAATAGCGTTCCAACATTGGGCTTGGCGACCTAAGATTCGCCACATTTAATGGACCACCTTGGCCATGGTACTCATCTTGGTGAACTTCGTTATTCTCTGCTTTTTTAAAGTAAGGCAGGCATGACTCATAGCCCCATCCTGCATTACCTAAACTTTCCCACGTGTCATAGTCATAACGATGTCCACGAGCATACATCATTGCATTGATAGAGCTAGAGCCGCCGAGTGTCTTACCCCTCGGTTGATAGCCCTTACGGCCATTTAAACCCGGCTGTTCAACGGTCTCGAACGCCCAGTTATTGAGTTTGGTTGGCATCATCGCCACAACACCCACTGGAGTATGGATAAAGGGGCTCGTGTCTTTGCCACCGGCTTCGAGCAAACAAACGGTCGTATTTGGATCTTCTGACAATCGAGAAGCCATCACGCACCCCGCAGAGCCACCTCCTACAATAATAAAGTCATAGTTATCCATTGATTGCCTCCGCAACTTCTAAAGGGTGTAGCTCTCGCTTTAAGATTTTTCCTGTTGCCGTCATGGGTAACGCGCTACGAATGAATACTTTACGAGGGTATTTGTAATCGGCCAATTGTTCTCGACACCATGCCATTAACACTTTGCTGTCACATTGTGTATGCTCGTGTAGCACCACATGGGCATGAATCTCTTCCCCCAACTGATCATGATGTTCGCCAACCACAGCCACCATCTCGACATCCGGGTGACACATCAACACTTCTTCGATTTCTCTCGGATAAACGTTATAACCGCCTCGGATGATCATGTCTTTCACACGATCAACAATGAACAAGTTACCGTGCTCATCAACGCGTCCGATATCGCCTGTTAAAAACCAGCCATCTCTGATCGCTTCTGCCGTTGCTTCAGGTCGTTGATAGTAACCTTTCATAACACTTGGGCTCTTAATGCACACCTCGCCCAATTCTCCCATTGCGACGGAGTTGCCTTGTACATCAGTAATCTTGATAAGGTGACCACACAGCGGCTGACCAACACTGCCCGAGAGGCGATCACCATCAATGTGATTGAAAGTCGCGACTGGCGCCGTTTCAGATAAGCCGTATCCTTCCAATACTGGTAATTCAAAGCGTGATTCAAACTGACGAATGACCTCAAGTGGCATCGAAGCACCACCAGACACCCCAAGCCTTAGGCTATGTTTAACCTGTTCAGACCGTTTGCTTGTTTGTTCTGAACTATCAGGAGACTCTTCTCCCGCCTTTAGCAGCGCAATATACATGGTGGGAACGCCAGCAAAGACACTCACTTTATGGCTAATGATCTGGTCAATCACCAGTGACGGCTCAAAACGTGGAATCAAGACCATGGTTGACCCCGTCAACACGCTCGCGTTCATCATTACTGTTTGGCCAAAACTGTGGAACAGAGGAAGCGTGGCCATCGTCGTGTCGCTGTATTCCAATCTCATAAGATACTGTGACGACATCGCATTGGTTTGCATGTTGGTGTGTGAAAGCTCAGCGCCCTTTGGCTGACCTGTGGTACCCGAGGTATACAGAATTACCGCGGTATCATCGCCATGACACGCTACAGACTCAAATGAATCCAAAGGTTGTGCCAGCCAATCTGCAATCGTTTCTTGATGATCATGGTTTTCTGAGAGCGTGGATGTTGCGCCGTTTAGTATTGGCATAGACACGAAATGTTCGCAGTTATCGGCCTGCGCAAAACCTTGTAATCCATAGCGCCCAATGGGTAGCTCTTCACTGCCCTCAAAGCATAAATAAGCTTTCGCGTCAGAGTCATTGAGGTGATAAGCGATCTCTCTGGCCTTAAACAACACGTTTAAAGGCACTACGACACAGCCTGCTTTTAGAATACCGTAATAAGCAATGGGGAAATAAGTCACATTGGGACACGACAACGCGACCTTGTCGCCCTTTTTTAACCCAAGTCGTTCTAAATTGGCAGCTACCTTCCCAGCAAGTTGTTCCAACTGAGCGAAGCTGACTTCATCCGTGCCCATACGCAGAGCGGCTTTAGTTGGAAACAGCGAAGCGCTACGTTCCAAGTTAACAGCAAGATTGTGCATCCATGATCTCCTTATTTGGCTAGACCTAACGGTCACATTCACCTTAGACGTTTTAATCGTTGTAATAAGTGTTGTCTTTGTTGCTATCAGAGCCTGCACATTGGCGTGTCATGTAGGAAAAAGTCGTTATTGAGCAAAATGTTTGAGACGTTCCAATGTGCAACCCATCAAATTACAACATTTTGATAACATATCGAACAGGTTTCAAAAAGACAAAAACCGGTGATATTCGGACACAGCTCAATCAGACCTTGTAAAACCTTGAACACATCAAGCAAAAGTTTGAACAAGCTTAGGAAAGTGAGAACAAGCAACAGGCGTAAATGTTAAAAGTTCGGTTAAGATGACGATATTCAACAAGAGGCATCCTATGGAATACACCGCAGTCTACGAACCCGATATGCAAGCATTCGGCATTCTTGATCTTCAATTACTGCATCGATATATGTCACCTGCGCTTAATATCGAAGCGTTGTTGGAAGGCAGTAACATTGATGATCTTCAGCTCAACACGCCAGACACGCACATTACCTTGGCGCAAAAGTTGGCGGTGTTTAGCAATGCACTGGCGAACAGTGACGAAGGCGGTTTAGGGTTAAGAGTCGGCCAACAAGCACGGTTTAGCGACTTTGGTGTTTTGGGTTATGCGGTATTCAGTAGCGAAACGCTGTTAGATGCTTTGCTGATTGGGTTTAAATATCTCCAACTTGCCGGCCCGGTGTTGAGAAAAACCATGTTGGTAGAAGATAACGTTGGATACTTTAGAGCAGAACAGCTGATCGACTTGGACTCTCTGCTGCCATTTTGTTGCGAATATTGGTTCGCGGCAATTCAAAGCCTGTGTGAAGAAGTCCTGCAACAGCCCTTTCCATCCCAAGTGATCCGCTTCCCTTATCCGAAACCAGAATACGGTGACCTCTATACCGAGATTTTCCGTTGCCCAGTTGAATTTAATAGTGATCGCCTCGAATGGCAGTTTGATGCAACCAGCTTGTACTCGCCTCTTCCTACGGCCAATACCATCACGTTACAGATGTGTCTTAAATCATGTGATGACATGTTGGCAAAAGTCAGTGCGTCCACCAGCCTTAAAGAAAAGGTGTCGCAAATGTTGCTTGAGAGACCAGGAAGTTACCCATCGATAGAATCAATCTCTTCAGAACTGGGAATGTCTTCTCGTACACTGCGTAGACACCTCAAAGCTGCCGACACCAGCTATCAGAAGATACTCGACCATGTTCGCTTTCATCTTTCCCGACACTACCTGTCTTCGACCAAAATGAGCATTGAGGAAATCTCTGAGCGTGTAGGGTTTTCAGATAGCGCGAACTTTCGTCATGCCTTTCGCAAATGGAGTGGAAACTCGCCACGCCAATACCGTAAAGAAGCGGTCTAACAGAAAATCACGCATTTAATTAAATTCTAGTCATCGTAATTAAATTGCTATCGCCTTCTCTATTAAACAACCGATGAACAAAGGTTTAACGGCTTTTTGACCACATAAAATCTCGTCAATTAACCAAATATCGCAACGGTATTTTAGTTCAGTTGGTCGATAAATTTCTTTTATCTTAACGACCATTTTTATTCGTTTTACCCAATTCAGTTTCTCCCCCATAGTCGCGGAAAATTCATCGTTTCTTTCACTATCGGAGGCTCCTGCATTGGACAACATCCAACCAACAACTCGCATAACCGTTCCAGTTATTGCACTGTCTTTCTACGCGATCGCTTCAGGCTACTTAATGAGCTCTTTGCCATTAATGCTTTCTGAATATGGCCTAGACAGTAATCTATCGAGTTGGTTGGCGAGTGCCTTTTATGCAGGTCTTCTAGCGGGTACGTTATTGATCGAGCGAGCGATTGCTCGTATTGGTCATAAAGACGCATTCGTAGTGGCACTGAGCGTATTCATTGCAACGATCCTTGTGTTGCCATTGATCCCACATCAAGCAGTATGGCTATTGGCTCGTTTTGTTGCTGGTGTTGCGGTAGCAGGCATCTTCGTAATCGTTGAATCATGGCTTATGAGCGGTGACGAATCACAACGTGCTAAACGCTTAGCTATTTACATGTGTTCTTTGTACGGCGGTTCTGCGGTTGGTCAGCTAGGTATTGGTTATCTAGGTATTACTGGTGGCGTACCTTTTATCGCGATGTTCACTCTGCTATTTGGTGCGATCATTGTGTTGATGTACGGACAAGCGACACCACCACAGATTCACGATGCTCAGTCTCTGTCTCTAAAACAGGTCAGCAAATTGAGCCACAGCGCTTTAATTGGCTGCATTGTGTCTGGGCTTACACTGGGTGCAATCTACGGTTTAATGCCTGTAGAGCTTGCTCAACGTAACATTGCGCATGAAGACATTGGTGGTTTGATGGCTTTAGTGATCATGGGTGGCATGGCTGTACAGCCGATGGTGACTTGGTTATCTCACCATGTAGGACAAGTGTTGTTAATGGCTTTGTTCTGCCTATTAGGTGTGGCAAGCATTGGCGTACTAACAATCAATCATGACTTCTACGTACTAGGCATGAGCTTGTTCGTATTAGGCATGGCGACATTTGCGCTATACCCAATCGCGATTAACTTGGGTTGCCGAAACCTTGACCCAAGCTACTTGGTGTCAGTGACTCAGATCATGCTACTTTGCTACAGCATCGGTTCTGTTGCCGGACCAATCGTTGCAGACAGCTTTATGGATTCACAAGCAGGATTATTCACATACCTGTTCGCGTCTCTACTTGCTACAACGATCTACATGTTGATTGCTAGTCTAAAGCGCTCTCACCTACAGATTGCAGGCGAGTAAGCTCAAATAGACAGACACAAGAGACGTGTCATCAGGGCTCTGAGTTAAGACTTCATGTCTAAGCGAAGAGCCCTTTTTGTTTTATGCCAACGGTAAGAAAGATCGACAACAAATAACAATAACGTCTATTATTTTAGAAAGTTAAGGTTGAAATACGTAACCTTCACCAGTGATGGTAATGATTAATCCATCTCCGAATAACGATCTTATTTCGGATATCGCAACAATCACAGATGAGTTGGTCACTTTCTCACTTTCCCAGCCAATCTTCTTTAATTGACTAACACTGAACAATTCACCCCTATGTCGATTCATAAATAGAATGATCTTTCGGTATGCCAAAGGCATGGTAGCCAGTACGTAGCCGTTTTCTACGTTGCGAACAAGTTTGGTGTTGAGTTCAACAATTTTACCGTTTAATTCAAGTACTACGTTGTTTTCAGAATGGTTCGTTTCTATTACAGGATAAGAGTCCATTTTTATATCATTCCCTTACTATATAGCCAGCGACAATGTCAGATTTGTTCGTATTTATATAACGTCGCTTATATGTGGACGTTTTAGATTTGACGATAATCAATGGAATTCGTACGGTAAAGAGATTAAATTTTTATTATAAGAATATGAACAGAATATCAACAGCAGGGTCTGGGCTCTAATAAATAGCCTTCATTCGGTATGGTATAGATACATTTACAGTCTATCATTCTGCGAATTTCATAAATGGCAACCAGCACGGAAGCGGATGTCACAGACTTACCAGGCCACCCTACGCGCTTGAGAATATTCTTGCTGATGACCACGCCTTTGTTCTGGTAAAGATAGAAAAGTACCTTACGGTGTGGTTCAGATAATGTCCCGACGATTGACCCGTTGTCTTCCTTTCGGACCAATTTCGTTTTAGTATTCACTTCTCTCCTGTTAAGAACGATTACCCATTCAGAACTAAAGTCCGGCATGTCCGTTATGTCTTGTGTCATCACTTACCTCTTATTTTGTGAATCAGCCATACCGATTTGCATAGGCATGACCATAAAAGTAAGAGAAAAGTACATAACCCCGATCGTTAACAATACAGTAAATCTACTGCATTCTTCAGTTATCAGACATCGTAAATGAACACTGTTTTATATTGGCTTTTCAGTTAAATTTCGTCCAAATATCAGACATATTCCAAACGGCCTTTTACTTTGATTTTCAGATCAATAAGTTAGCGTGTCAGGCGGTGACTTTTACGATATTGGCTCGGAGATAATCCAAAATGCTTCTTAAACCGATGTGAGAAATTATATGGGTCTTTATAACCCAGACGATTGGCTATCATCGACACCGACCAATCTTGTTGCTTCAACAAACTGGTCGCTTTATCCATTCTCAACTGAATCAATTTGCTGCGCGGAGAAACATTAAACAGCGACTTCGTGACTCGATTTAATTGCTCTTCACTGATAAACACACGCTCAGCCATGCCTGCTACTGTCCAGGCTAAATGCAAACTGCTTTCGATCTCGTTATATAACGCCTGAACACGTGCCGTGGTACTGGTCGATTTAGGCTCAAACCCTGTTAACGTGCGAATGATTTCGCTCATCAGTAGCTTTCTGTAACTTGCCCTGCCACCAATTTCAAAGTGAACCAAGTTCATTAGTGACCAGATTTGTTCGCACTCGCCGAAAGGGACAATACTCTGACCCAAGCTCGCAATATGTTGCCACTGCGGGGTATCAGGCGTCAGCATCCACGCCATTTTCCAATAGTTGTATTGAGGATCGAGTTCAAAGCGAAATGGGGTTCCAGCAGGAAGAACCACCAGCGTGTATGGCGTAATCGCTTGTACTGAGGTTGCGGTGGTTAGGATTCCGCCCCCTTCTTGTGTAAAAATCAACGTATGAACATTTACAGATTCGCGTTCCACCCAATACTCGTCATGCAGCTTTGCCATTCCCCCCATGTAAACACCGCAGCTTCTCATTTCCGGGATATCTTCAACGGTCAAAAAACGTTCTTTACATTGTTCTGCAAGAAACACGTCATCTTGCCACGTTGATTTCGGTTTCATGCTATCAATGACGGATTTGCACAGGTTTTGTTGTTTTTTAAACATGTTGTTACTTCACTCAAATCACTATAGTTCAGCCATAAATCGGAGAGCTTATGACAACTAACATCAACCCTAACTCATCTATGAATAACAAGCCAGAGAGCATCTTACCTCGTATCGTTAAACTTGGTTTGCCTGTTGCTTTGCAAAGTGCGCTGGTTGCTATTCTTGCCCTTGCTGACGTCTTAATGGTCAGCGATTTTGGTATGGAAGCAGCTGCCGCTGTGGGAATTGCATCAAAATGGCACTTCGTTGCTATTATGATTATGGCAGGGTTGGCCTCAGCAAACGGAACATTAGTCGCTCAATATTGGGGAAAGAACGACCGTAAAAGCGCGCGCACAGTATCGTCTATCGCGATGGTATTTGGCTTAAAAGTTCTGCTACCTGTGACAGCAATCATCACTCTTGGTTCTCAGTTTTTAATGATGTTGCAGACCAGCGATCAAACCGTGATTGAACTTGGCGCGACTTACCTTTGGTATGGATTCCCTGTCCTTCTGCTGACTCACATTGTGGTCGTGGTAGAAGCAAGTATGCGCTCATCAGGTGACACCGTAACTCCGTTATTGCTTGGTGCGGTGACGATTGCCCTCAACATCGCACTTAACTTCGTACTCATTAAAGGTGCCTTCGGTATTCCAGCTATGGGCGTTGCAGGTGCGGCATTGGCAACCACTTTAGCGCGCTTGATTCAAGTGGGTTTGATGTATGGCTACATGCGTATGCGTAACCACTGGTTATTAACCGCGCCGAGTTCACCACATCGTCCGTCGCTTTGGTTGTCTTACCGTCGTATTGCTCTACCACTGACTATGAATGCCGTTTTATGGGCAATGGGTACCATGGCGTACCAAATGATCTTTGGCCATATGGGCACAACGGAGCTCGCAGTATTCTCAATGCTCGCGCCTTTTGAGTCGCTGTGTTACTCGATATTCTTTGGTATTTCTGTAGCGTGTTCAGTGTTGCTTGGTCACTCACTTGGTCGTGATGAGTTTGATGACGCTATGAACATGGGTCTGACGTTCATTAAAGCCGTGGTTGGTTTTGGTGCGGTTGTAGGCTTACTATTATTTATAGGTAAAGAGCATGTTATATCATGGCTAAACCTGACCACAGACGCTTTATACCCGCTCGCTTCCCCTGCAATGATGATCATGTGCTTTGCTGTCGTGATTCGTATGCTCAACATGGTGATCATTAACGGTATTATTCGTGCTGGTGGTGATAACGCTTTCTGCCTTCGTATGGATTTCATCGCGATGTGGATGGTGGGCATTCCAGTATGTGTTTATGGCGCGTTTGTCGCTGGATGGGACTTTAAATACATCTACGGCCTGATGTTGGTAGAAGAAGTGGTGAAACTGGCCATCTGTTCACACCGTTACTTGAGCAGACGCTGGATCAACAACCTAACGGTGACCTACGAAGAACCACAAGCGGCTTAACCTCATCAAGCTAGCTGCCCTCTGAACAAGAAGATAAAAAACAAAAAGGTCTGAGAGATCAGACCTTTTTCGTTTCTTTAGAACTTACTTTAAAGCGCAAGTTACTTCTTATTCATTCGGATGTGGCGGTTCGACACATTCGGCAACGGCTTTTCAGGTACTTTCCGCTTCTCATGAATCAGATGTCGAATCGCTAAGATAGGATGCTTAAGTAGCATTCTTGGCCCGGCATAGCGCATCACTAAACGCATTTGCTCTTTCGGATCGGGTTTATAGCAGTGAATCGGACACTTATTACAGGTCGGTTTTGCTTCGCCATAAGGACATCTATCCAGCCGTGTTTCGGCATAACGCAACAGTTGTTCACACTCCTCACATAACGCGTTATTCTTACGAACTTCACCGTGGTGATCTTTGCAATAGATGTGCACCATCGCAATAACGGTTTTGTACTCCGTTGCAAGCTCGCCTTGTAGAATATTGTTATGTTGGAACATGTTTTAATTACCTAATGAGAAACCGTACAGGTTGAGATTAACGCTTTCGCTGATCACATCTTCAACTCGCTCGAACACAAAACCTAACTTAGTCAGTAATGCGATACTTCGAATGTTATCAGAGGTTGTGATGGCAACTAAATGATCGATATCAGCATTCTGCTTAGCTTGTTCAATTATCGCCTTTGCTGCTTCTTGGGCAAAGCCTTGACCAAAAAACTCAGGAACAAACCCGTAGCCAATATCATGCGACTCTAAGGTATCCCTTTTGATTAGTCCGCAGATACCAATTGGCGTTGAAGTCTCCTTGATTTCAACCATCAACAAACAAACACCCTTCTCTTCGTGCATCTTAAGAATGTTGTTTTCGATGTACTCGACAGCCTTGTCAGTGTCGCTGATTTCCTTATCACCAATGTAACGCAGGAAATCTTTTGAGCTGTATAATCGTTGAATAAACGTCGCATCTTGGGGTGTGATCATTCTTAATCTTAAACGTTCGGTCTCGACGGCCTGCATAGTTATATTTTCCTTGCTGAATACCATGTAAATATTGAGTTCTAGAGCTAAAATGATTATCCTCCACCGCCTAAACTAAATACAAGGCTATGCAGCAATGAACCGTAAGAAAAAAATCAATCAAATTCTAAAAAAGAAGCAGAAACAGGCGAATTCTAAACTGCATAGTAGCAACAAGCCTCGCTACATTTCTAAAGCTGACCGTGCAAAAATGGAAGCTGAAGAACAAGCGAAAGCAGCTCAAGAACAAGCTGAAGGTGCAGTAGAAGCAACTGTCGAAGCTGAAGAGACAAAAGCTGCAGAGTAAGTTTAAACTCGCAGTCCTCTTGTCTGACACTCTTTTCAGAGCCAACAGGCAAGAACAAAAAAAGCAGCCTTTATTTGGGCTGCTTTTTTGATCCTACCATTTGTAATCGCGCTGATTAGCCTTTGAATGGCTGCACTTCCCAACGGGCAAACGGCGCTTTTCCAATAATCCCTGCTCTACCCCAACGATCAACAGAATCCACCACTAAGATACGCTCATTCGGTACCAATGATTTAATCAAGTTACTTGGCTTTTTCGCTGTGACTAACCATAGAGCATCGTCTTCTGAGAACATCTCTTTAAGCTTGGCTTTGTCTTCGTCTGTCCACTCAAGCTCGGCTTTGAACATACGCTCTTCAACAAACAATTGGCTGCCAGAGGCGAAATCTTCCAAGCTTTCTGAAAGCAACAATACTGAATCTACGTCATTATCTAGCAATACTGCTTGCTGCTTGTTGATCAGTTCACGAACATCCAACATCACACGTTGTAAGTTGCTATCAATCGTTTCAGCTTGCGCAGGCCACAACAACTTAAAGTCGTCAGCCACAATCGCCGCCATACGCGTTAAGTTAGTCGGGTTTAACCACGCGTATTTAGACACATCACCATTCGACAATGTAAGGGCCGCAACGCCTTGTGCACGCGGTGTAATCGCTTGAGCCGCATCTACTTCAACCAAACGGATATTGCCTTGTCTTGCGTAGACAAAGGTAGGATCCGCTTGCCAGATCGATGATAGTGTTACCGCAACGGTCGCCTTTTCACCCGATTGAAGCACTTTACTAGCACCCTTGGTACCAAACCAATTCGGCAGACGATCAATACCGTAGCGCTTCGGTGGCAGGTATTCAGTCGTAATGTCCGTGCCTTTGGTTAGCTCTGTCGCCAATGCATAAGTCACAGGTGTACTGGTTAGGATGTCTTCTGCATGCACGTTCAGTGACAGCACAGAACCAGCCATTAACACACTACCCAGCACACTCACTTGAGCCGCTGCTTTTACTGAGCTAGCGATACGATTCATTAAACAAGTCATGATTACGCCTTTCTTACAATTCGGTATAGCGTTGCTGCTAGGAAAAACGTTGCAGAAACGATGATGATTGACGCGCCCGATGGCACTGGCAGTTTGAGCTCCATAGGCAATACTGTTCCAACCAAACACGCGATGGTCGCGAGTAATGCCGACAAGAGAACAAAGCTTCCCATGCGTTTAGTCAGCAATCGAGCTGTCGCGCCTGGAATCAGCAATAACGCACCTACTAAAACCGCGCCCACGATCTTCACGGCTGCAATTGTCACTAAGGTGATCATCATGACAAACAAGTAATCGTAGAAGCTGGTGTTGTAACCGCGCACCTTCGCAATATCAGGGCTGATACAGGTCAGGAGAATACGGTTAAATGTCGGTATCAAGAGCAAGATGATGAGCGCGCAGCTGCCTGCGAGAATCGCTAAGTCTTGGTCTGTTACGGTAAGAATCGAGCCAAACAGTACGTTTTCAAGCATGTGGATGTTGATCTTACGAGCTACGTACATAAGTAACGCCGCGCCGACCGCTAACGCTAGCGCAAGGAAAACGCCAACTAAGGTATCGTACGGAACGTTGGTTCTGTTTCTTACGAAGTGCAAAAGCAGAGCGAAGATCATACAGAAGCTAAACAAACCAATGATTGGGTTTTCTGGTGGCTCGCCAAGCAAAACACCAATCGCAATACCGGTTAATGCTGCGTGGCCTACTGCCTCAGAGAAAAAAGCCAGACGCTTGGCAATCACCAAAGTACCCAGACCACCTAACAGTGGGCCAAGTAGTAACGCAGCGACCAGTGCATTCACCATGAAGGCATACATGAAACTGTCTGATAACCAGCCCGCTTCAACGCCACTAATGGCAAGTTGTCGTAACCAATCCATTACGCAACCTCCTTCGATTTGGTCATGGCAGAGCCACTGCTGTAGTGCTGGAATAGGCTCTCGATTTTACTTGGATGTAAGACTTCTTCGTGTGGGCCACTATCCACCAAGAATCGATTCACAACATGTACGTTCGCTTCGAGTCGACGCACTGCCGTGACATCGTGGTGTACCGCAAGAATCGTACGACCTTCATTAACACATTCACGAATCAGCGATTCAAGGTAACGAACACCCTGTTCGTCCATACCCGTCGTAGGTTCATCTAAGACCAGTAAGCTCGGGTTATCCAATAACGCTTGAGCAAACAAAACACGTTGCTGCTCACCACCGGATAACTGCCCCATGCGGCGGTCGCTACGTGTCGCCATACCAACGCGATCTAATTGTGCGAGTGCAAGATCCAGTTGCTTAGATTTACGACGCCAGAACAACGGGATTCGCGTTTGGTTAAGCAGTACGAAGTCCATGACCGTCAAAGGTAAGCTAGACTCGAACGTCGCTTTTTGCGGAACATAACCAATACTTTGCTTTTCTGGCCAGTGAATATTGATTTGACCAGAGAAAGGCGTAAGACCAAGCACAGAGCGGAGTAATGAAGTTTTACCACCGCCGTTTGGCCCCATGATCACATGACATTCACCCGCTTTAAGTTCGAGCGATATATCATCCAGAATCACGTTATTATCGTATTGCAGGCCGAGTTTATTAATTGAGATTGATGGACCTAACATTATGCGTTCCCGCTTTTTGCTTGGTTCGCCGCCGCAAATTTCATAGCTTCGATCAACGTCTCTAGGTTCTTCTTCATCTCAACTTCTACTTTATCGTCTTCGTATTCGCCGTGCGTCATGTGAGAAAAGCGGTAAAGCTGAACGCCTGTTTCCGCTTCAATCGTGTCAACAAAACGGTTTGGCATGTTTAACTCGTAGAACAGAACATCAATACCTGATGCGCGGATCTTTTCGATCGTCTCTTGCAACTGGCTAGCACTTGGCTCAACACCGTGTGCAGGCTCGATTACTGCTGCGACATCCACACCAAACTCTTGAAGAATGTAACCATAAGCATTATGTGTAGTCGCGACCTTCATACCTGATGTATCGAGTTCGCCCAGTGACAGCATCGCATCGCGCTTCATAAAACGGAATTGTTTAGCGTACTTACGTGCGTTCTTACGATAAAACGCAGCGTTGTCCGGGTCGAGCTTAGACACTTCACTGGCGATGGTGTAAACCTTTTGAATCGTTGTCGAAAGCCCAACAAATGTGTGCGGGTTAACGGCACCTTGACCAACAGACTGACCAAGAGCAGGAAGTAGAGGCACTTCTTTGTTTGCTTCGATCACGACTAAGTCATCACGTTGCGCTGCTGAAATCACTTTAAGCGCGAAGTCATCGTGACCAATACCGTTTACTACGATTGCATCCATTTGGCTCAATCGCTTTAAATCATTGGGTTGTGGTAAGTAGTTATGTGGGTTGAAACCTGCGTCAACCAAAGGAAGAATGTTCACTTTGTCTCCTACTACTGCTTTTACGTAGCTGTAGTAAGGCTGAAGCGTGATACCAATCGTCAGCTTATCGCTGTCGATCTTATATTCTTTTGCCAATGCATTGGGTGCCATGAACACCGCTAATAACGACATGAACAGAGTCATAATTCGCATAGTAATTCTCTTATTATTAGTGAGCATCGCTTTCATGATGCTGTTCAATTTCTGATTCGTTCACGACCATTTTCCAACCCGTAGACTCAAGCGTGTGTTGGTCAAAAGTAGCTGGCTGTTTCGCTACGCCACCCAAGAAGATCCAGATCTCAGGGGAAACGCTGTTCGCGTTTAAAATAAAGGAGTCCGCAGAACCATGATCGGTTGGTTTAGCTAGATCACTTGGTGTCGCAGATTCACTTGGAGTAGAAAAGTAATAACCTCGCTCGTCCAGTATCCAAGCATGAGATCCTTTGCGCTTCCAACTCTGATCTTCTACAAACGGGGCAACCCATTCATCTTTAAGTGATGCAACACTCGGCCATTCACCATCTGAGTCCATGCGCAGGTCACGAATTTCTTCATGAGCCAAACGCAGCTCTGATAGCATCGCCAAGTTTTCTTGTTCAACATCGGTCACCAGAATTTGATGATCAAGTACTGCTTTAACGTGGGATTCTGCCTGATGAAATGGGATCGCGACGGTTGCAAAGCAAAGGATGAACACAATGATTAGCCCTACCCATTTGCCCTCTCTGCCGCCCGTGTCAGCACGTACGCTTTGAATCATCATTTTTCGCTGATCTCAACAACATCAACTTCAACAGGAAACTCATGGCCTGAATCGAACACAAGGTAGAACTCAGTGTCAGGGTGTGGGAATTCAACGATAGAACGTTTATCTGTCATCTCTTTTGCAATCAAGTTGTCTTCGTAATCGTACATCTCAACCGCGTAATCAATCGCTTTGCTGCCATCCGAATAACCCGCTTCACAAGCAACGGTCTTACCTTCAAACCAGCAGCTCATCAGTGGAAAGTGTGCTTGCGCAGGTAATGCAGCGAAACCAAGTCCCAATGCTAAGCAAGGAGTCATTAAAGCGTTAAGTTTTGTTTTTATTGTCATGGTTTGTACCCTAGCCACAGTGCAAATTCTCAGAAGTAAACTGAGCGATAAAGGGCTCAAATGAGCCCTTAAGTTTTTTGGTTCTTAATCAGGGTTCTAGCCCTGATATCACAAACTATTGAAGCAGTGCTTCGAACGTTAGGTGAACGTTCGCGCTTGCTTTGTCTGCCAGTGGGTTGTCAATCAACTCACCTTTGTAGTTCGCTTTCATTACGTAGCGGCCTGCTACGTCTGGAGTAAACGTAATTTCACCGTTCTCATCACTCACCACATCGATCTGCTCTTGGTGGTTGCGGTAAAGCGTACCTTCACGAGTGATCTCCGCTTTCACGTCTTTCTGGATTTCACCGTTGTAGAAGAACTGGAATGTCACAGGTTCGCCTTCAACGATGTCTGAAGGGTGTGTCACAGGCTTCATTTCAAGAAGCTTGCCTTCAATTTTGAACACTGAATCCGTTGGCTTACCTACGGTGATGTAGCTTTCTGCGCGAGTGAAGCTGATTTGTGTTACCACGTCACGTGACTTTTCAGGCAGAACAGAGTCACGCTCTGCTTTGTTTGCTTTAATCCATTTCACAGTGTCACGGCGACCTGCTTTGTATTGCGTGTAGTAAGACGGCTGGTTGTTGATCGCCACTTTGTGTGTACCTTCTTCTTCAAAATAGAAGTCGAAGATTGAACGACGCTTGCCACGAATAACAAAGTTAGGGCGCTCGCTGCGACCATCAGGCATGATGACATGAGCATTTTCGCTGCCCGCAGGCTTATCAAAAACAAACGTACCGTGAGACGCAGTAACGTCGAACGTTAGCCAATCACCACCTTCTTTAGATACAGTGAAGTGAGATGGCAAAATCCAACGTGGGTGAGCTTGTGCCGTTGTCGTTGCTGCTAGGCCGAATGCCATCACACCCGCTAGAGCAAGTGCTTTGATTTTTGTCTGTTTCATCATGTTCAATTCCATTATTTAT
Organism: Vibrio pomeroyi; assembly: GCA_041879425.1. Classification (NCBI taxonomy): domain Bacteria; kingdom Pseudomonadati; phylum Pseudomonadota; class Gammaproteobacteria; order Vibrionales; family Vibrionaceae; genus Vibrio; species Vibrio pomeroyi. The sequence continues at coordinate 289,311 of CP090855.1, forward strand.
AATTGTTTGCCGTGTCGCTCTATCTGAGCCTACGATGACGACTGTCTATTCTGTTCAGCTTGGTTTTACTGTCCGTACTTACTATTTAGCGATGTAGTTCAGGGTGATTTCACCCGTCTCTTCCGTTGCTTTTAATTCGTAAGATGCGTTTGAATCTGTGAGTGATACTTTTTGGCGAAGGTAGTTACGGCCACCGTGTTCGCGAACCACTTCGATATGAACCGTGTACTCGCCCTGCTCTAGGCTTTCACCGCTGTCGCTCTTACCATCCCAAACGAAACGGTACTGACCAGCAGGACGCGTTGCAGACGTTACAGCATCAACCAGTTCACGATCGTAACGACCAACCTTTCTCCACCAGCTACGCAGATCCTTAAGCCATTCGTCTTTACCGACCCAAAGCTCAATGGTTTTCACTGACTTTCGTTCGCTATCCTCTACCCACACAGCCACATAAGGGCGTTTGTATGGAGAAGCCTCAATTCGTGGCAACTCAAAATGCACGTCGAGTTTTGCTTTATCAGGAAGAGCCTCAGCCATTCCTAAACTTGGTAAAAGAGACAAAGCAAGAAGCGCCTTGCTCCAGTTCATTTTTTTCATGTTTAACAACCTTTTAAATCCGTTTTACCTTAAGTTCGTTCTTCAATCCGATTCATAAATCGAACCAAGCGTTAAGGCACGGCGACAAAATAGATAACAAGTGAGATTGCAGACCCAAACACCGTCCATTTGATGGAGGTATTAAGCGTCTTTTTCTTAGGTAACAGTAAGCACACGCCAGTAAGCACAAAGAAGATCATCAGTAGCGCAATGATATCGATAAACCATTTCCATACTTCACCGCTGTTACGACCTTTATGTAGATCGTTCAACAATGCGATAACGCCGTAGTTAGTGGTTTCGACCTCTACAAACTCAGACGTAACGTCAACAAACACGGAAGCGTTGTAGCCAGGCCCTTTGAAGTCCATAGACACTTCACCGATGAGCAACTCATCGTCTTCAATCTCTGCGTAGATTTCCAAACCAGAAGGAACGCCGGAGAGGTTGGCTTCTTCGAACAGAAACGTTTCAAAGGCTGTCTCGTCAGCTTTTAAACGTCCGTCTTGAACCGTAAATAAACTTGTAGGAAGCGTTAGCGTAGAGCGTTGGATATTGGGTTGGCTTGATTCAAATAACTCAGGTCGGTTCAGGGTGATACCTGTCACTGAGAAAAAAAGAACCACGAACAGAAGCGCCATAGAAATATAAACATGAAGTCGACGAGCCCATGACTGAACCGCCCTACTTTTTAACGACATACAAACCAATACCTATAAATTTTATGGCGACAATTTAGTTGATAATCATTCGTATTGGCATTCAATTTACATTGTTTACGTTTGCCGAGTGGCGTAAGGAAATTTACATAACATTACATGGGAAGTAATCGAACTGTATGCATATTCTTGCTAACGTGTACTAGAGGGATTTGATTCGTTCTATTAGAGGTTATCGATAACAGGGTCAAAGCTCAAAAAAGCTCAATCTCAACATGCTTGATTGAGATGGGTTTAAGGTAACAGTCGTAGCTTTAAGGATAGAAAGTTGGGACTGTTTGATCACTGGTTTTATGATAGCTAATGAAGCTTAAAAGGATTTGAAATGCGTATTATTGTTTTGGCTTTTGCTGCGCTAACAACGGCGTGTACCAGCCAAATAGCCAGCACGGAAGAACATATTCAAGAATACATCGGTTCAGGCATAACCGATGTACAAGAACGTTATCTCACCGAACGGTCACGCCCTATCAGTTTTTGGGCGTCTCGAAACTATGCTTGGATTGAGACAAAGAAGCCGTTAGACAATGGTTATACAGTACACGCCTTCAAAAACCCTTATCGTGACTGCACCATTAATTGGGTCGCTGATACTAGTGGTGTGATTCAAAGTGCAACGTCCAGCGGCACGATGTGCGAGCCTTAATTGACGCATTGGGCAATAAAGTTTACAAAGCTTTAACCGCCAAAATTAAAAAGGGTGTCATTTAAACCATCAAATGACACCCTTTTCTCTATATCACTTTCTCTTGTCTTCTGTTGTGCTATTAGCAGTTAAACGTTGCCGTTGTCACTCACTGTTCTTAGCTGAGTCAGATATTTAATCCAACCTTTTGCTTCAGAAGAAGGTTCAATGTTGTTCGCTCGTTTTGCTTGAGCAAGAGCATTATCAAGATTCTTTAGCTTGTACCATGAACGCACTTTCGCTAAAGCAACATCGGCTTGCTTGTTCTTGTCTTTCACTTTATCCAAAACAACCAGAGCACGATCGTAGTAACCTTGTTGAACCAGTAACTGAGCCACATTCCAATGATATTGCGTGTCTTTTTTAGACGCCAACGTCCACACTTCAATAGCACTGTCCCACTCTTTCGCTAACTGCCAGTAGGTTGCTTGCTCAGCCAGAAGTTGAACATCGCTGTTCGCATCATCTAACTTAGCGATCTCCTGCGCTGCACGCTCTGGAATACCACGTTTAGCATAAAGCTGAGCCAGTAATCTGCGGTCTGAGTTTTTCAGATCAACACCTTGAAGATCAGCTAGTGCTAACGTGTTCAATGCATCGCGGTTACGTTCTAGTCTTAACTGAATACCCACAAGTTGACGCCACCAGTTGTCTTTTTCTGGCTGAAGTTCAATCAGGCTTTCCAGTGTTGGAATAGATTGCTTCCATTGCTTTAACTGAAGTTGTGCACCCAGTTTTAGCGAAAGAGGCGACAGTTCTGATTTTGCATTGAACTTGTCACGATTACCAATAGCAACCAGTACTTTTGACCAGTTTTCGATTTGGTATTCCGCTTGTGCAATTCGCATCCAAAGTACGTCTTTCTTTTCTGCCTCTGGCGCTGTTTTGACTAGCTCATAGTAATGTGGAAGCGCGTTTTTGAACTGCTGATCGTTTAATAACAAATCAGCAAGCATACGCTTCGTTATCCAAGCTTGTTCATCCACCAGCAAATTAGTGTCTACGGCATAAGTAAGCTGCTTAATTGCCTTATCCGTTTTGCCGTCTTGCCAGTAAAACACACCCAGCATACGAGCCACGTACGCTTTGTCGTAGCCCTTAGAAAGATCTAAACCTGCAAGTACGTCAATGGCCTGTTTAACCTGTTCATCTTGAGCAAGCTTATGCGCCTTTTGAACACGAATAGCAGTATATTGGGTTAGCTCTTGTGCCTGTGTTGTAAGGGGCATTAACAACAAGCCCACTAATATCCATATCTGTTTCATCATTTTGCCAACTTAAACTCTAGTTTCACGGTTTGACCAACCTGAGCTATCGCTTTTCCATCGACGACTTTCGGTTGATATTTCCATTTTTTAAGTGCTCTCATCGCTTCACGTTCAAACATACGACGTGGGTTTGCGTCAGTGACTTGAATATCAATTGGGCGCCCCGTTTCATCGATGGTAAAAGACATAATCACATGGCCTTCAGCTCCGCGCTTAAGCGCTTTCGCAGGGTAACGAGGCTCTACTCGATACAAAGGCATTGCTTGTTGGTTCGACCCAAAATCAGAGAATGTCGGTGCGTTAATCGCTAAGCCATCAATGGATGTATTCAAATCCAATGAAGGCAAAGAAGACATCGAATTCAAAGGCGTAACTTCAGCTTGTGACTGAGATGTTTGTGCTTCCGGTGGCGGCTCTGGCATTTCTGGCTGTTCCGGAACGGCACGCTGTCTTCTTTGTACTTCTTGCTCTTGTTCTACCATCACCATATTGAATGACACGCCTTCACTAGGCTCCGGTGTCGCTTTGTGACCGTTATCTACCATCCAAGCCATCAAGGAGAACAAGGTCAAACCCAAAGCACAAGCTATAGGCAAAGAGAGAAATAAGCGAATCATGTGCGAATCTCCCCCACCTAAGGTTTATCTGCCGCAAGAGCAATATTCTTGACGCCCGCCGCCTTAGCTGCATCCATTACTTTTACAACAGTACCATTATAAGAGTGTTCGTCCGCTTGAATAACCAATGAAGCTTCTGGTTGCTCTAATAAAAGGTGTTCCAATGCCGCTTGAACACGCTCAACGTCAACGACACGTTTATCAATATAGATGTCGTTTGCTGATGTGATAGCAACAAAGATGCCCGCATCCTTTTGGCTTACTACGTTAGAAGCTTGTGGGCGATTAACTTCAACCCCCGATTCACGAACAAATGAACTGGTCACAATAAAGAAAATAAGCATGATAAAGACAATATCAAGCATCGAAGTAAGGTCTATTTGAGCTTCTTCGTTTTTAGAATGACGTCGACCGAGTCTCATCGTTGACTCCTTAAAGATTTTTCTAATTTCAATTCTAAGCGGTTACATACTTTCGCTAAGCGAGCGTGAACGAACATGCCCGCTAACGCTGCAACCATGCCTGCCATGGTAGGCAGTGTTGCTAACGAGATACCTGAAGCCATCAATTTAGGGTCACTGCTGCCTTGTGTCGCCATGACATCAAAAACAGAGATCATACCGGTTACGGTACCTAACAAGCCCAACATCGGACAAATAGCGACTAACAGCTTAATAAAATTCAAGTTTTGGTTAAGCAAGATGCTCGCTTGCCCTAACCAACCTTCACGAATGGCTTTGGCATGCCAAGATGAGTGATCTTCTCTTTCATGCCATTTCGCTATCCAAGCTTGGCGTTGCTTGGGAAAGTAGAACGCAAGATAAAGCACACGTTCTACCACAAGCACCCAATACACTAGGACCACAGCCGCTAGCCACCACAGGACGAAACCGCCCTGCTCCATAAAGCTTGATAAAGACAGCAGCCAGTCACTCGTTAACCAACTCGCTGGTAATAGAGAACCCGACAAAATATCCATTACGCAGCAGTCCCAACTGGTGAAACAACAGCGTTTGATTCAACGGTCTTTTCAGCCTGCTCAGCAACAAGGCCAATGCCCTGTTTCTCAAGAATATTGCGAATGTTTTCTGCTTGAGTACTAAGAATATTGTGTGCCAGTAGAAGAGGCATTGCCGCAACCAGACCAAGTACCGTAGTGACAAGCGCCATCGAAATACCACCCGCCATTACTTTAGGGTCGCCATTACCAAACTGAGTGATCACTTGGAATGTTTCGATCATGCCGGTTACTGTACCTAAAAGACCCAACATTGGTGCTAGTGCCGCCAATAGCTTAAGCATCGATAAACCTTTCTCTAAGTGAGTCTGCTCATCAACGACCGCTTCTAAAAGTCGCAGCTCTAACGCTTCAACCGTTTGGTTTTGTTCTTTGTTGTACACCGCAAGAACACGGCCTAGTGGGTTATCACCCGCTTGCTCTGGGTTCTTAAGTTGCGCGCGAATTTTCTGACGAGCGATAGCAAGAGAAACACCACGAACCAATGCGATGATTAGACCAATAGCTAGTAGGCCAAGAATCACTTTACCAACCACACCACCCGCTTGTAGACGGTCAGTTAGGCTTGGCGTAAGTGCTAATTGCTCAAGCATAAATCCGCGAGAAGGATCGACAACCACGTTAGATACTTCACCATTCGCTAACGAAGAAAGTGATGCTAACGTTGGACCATTTTGTGGTTGTTTAAGGTAAACAACGGCATCTTGGAGCTTAGAATCCCACCATGCATAACCTTGCTCGGTCACTAAACCAATTGCACCAAGTCGATACGCATCAACAGTTTTACTCACACCTTCATCGTTTACTAATAAGATCGACGGTTTTGATATTTCTGAGCTTGCTTGAATCTGCTCAACCAAACTCTTCCACAAGCCGGCTAATTGAGGCATAGAAGGTAGAGATTTAGCATCGACAATGTCATAAACAGTTTCGGTGTGCTTTGAGCGATCTATATTAGTGACTGATTCAAACAACTCGCGATCGATCTCTTTAGCATGCTGTCGTACCACACCGAAAAGTTCACCTAAGCTACCTGTTTCTAAGCGCAATTTCTCTTCCATACGAGCAAGCTTATTTTCGTTATCACTGAAAGTCTTAGTGAGAGCGTCTGTTGCACCTTGAATTGAAGCGCGCTTAACTTCAAGCTGCGCTTTGATCGTGTTCAGCTCTTGTTCTGTCTTTTTGAAGTCAGCTTCACGAGCTACATTGTGAGAAGCTTGAGTACGGTTCTCTGATTTTGCTTTGTTGACGAGCTGAGCCGTTGAGTCTGAAGCTGAGAAAGCAGAAAACGAAAGTGATGTAATGCAAAGCAATGCTGCTAATGGTTTTAAGTTCATTACTTAACCTCCGCAACAGTTAAAGAAACAGGTAAAGTGATCAAGCTTGGCGCCGTTTGTTGGTTAGCAATATCGTAAGCTTTATCTAATTCGGGTTTCATTGAAGAATCAAGTTCTTGCCACTGTTCTTGGGTTTGGTTCCATGACCAGTAACGAGTACCAGTTAATGTGCGAGCTACCAGAGAAATACGACCAAGGTGTAACACTTCTACCTCAATGGTTTGGTCTTTATTAAGAGTAACGCGGTCAGTGTAAGAGTTCAGTTTGATGCCGTAATCAACTTCAATCTGATAAGCATCTAGAATACGGCGGTATTTTTCTGCATCACTCACGTCAGCGCGAGTCATCATTGCTCTAAGCCTTTCTACACGATCTAGACGTTGATCTTTCTTAATCGGCACGTCTTTCTCTACCAACTGTTCAAGGCCATCGATCATTTGATACATCAATGGCACAACACCTTGGCGTGTGTATTTGATTTCTTCGATCTGCTCTTCAATGCTTTGAGCTTCTTGGTTTTGGCTCTCAACTAATGCAGCAAGGTGATCGTGATAGATTTCTAGGTTTTTAACTTCTTCTTGCAGACGCTCAATCTCAGCTTGCAGCATTAAAGTCGCTTGTGAGCTTTTATCAATAACCTTTTGGCTCGAAGCCGACGCGTTATTGGTCTTGTTTTGAATTGATTGAGCTTGATCCAAGCTGTTTGCCATCGAAGACGTTGCAACCAAACTGATGGCAAGCGCTAGGCTAGTTTTTAAAAGATTCATAATTGTAGTCATTTACTATAGAAGAAGGTCAAATGAATTTTATTGATAAGCACTCTCATTATCATTAAAAGTCACTCACATTACTAGGGATATTTTACCAAATAGCAGAATCACGAAAGGGGAAAGTCGAAACTTTCCCCTTAGCATTTAGGCTACCAATAGCACCCTACTAACAAATTAGTATTTTACCTGCAAAGTCGCCATGTAGTTGCGGCCTTCGCCGATTACTACGTCTTCTGCAAATTGGTGTTTTGAAGAAGTTGAACCACCACCCGCTAGGTATTCTTTGTCAAATACGTTCTCTACTGTTAGACGAGCAACGAAGTCTAGAGAGTCATCGTACTTAAGCGTGTACGCTGCACCCATATCGACACGAGCATAGCCATCTTTCTTGAACGTATTCGCGCTATCACCGTAACGAGAACCTTCGTAGATAAGGCCTAGGTTAACATCAACTTCGTTTGTTGCTGCGTAAGTAGACCAAACGCTTGCTGCAAACTCAGGTACGTCAACTGGGCGGTTACCTTCATATGTTTCATGGTTAGTGATTTCAGCATCTAAGTACATTGCTGAGCCAGACATAGAGAATTTTTCAGAGATAAAACCTTGCGCCGCTAACTCAGCACCACGGTGAACTTGTTCGCCACCTTGTGTCTTCGTCCAATCGCCTGATGAAGTGTCTTCTACATCCATTGAGATGTTTTCTTGGGTAATATCGAATACCGCACCAGAAACGAATAGACGTTCGTCCATCAGTTCCCACTTAGTACCGACTTCGTAAGAAACACCCGTCGCGGCATCAAGAAGTTCGCCATCGTTGGTGTAGTTACGGCTACCGCTAGAGACAACACCTTGTGGTTCAAAGCTTTCAGAGTAAGAAGCGTAAATGCTACCGTTTGATGCCGGGTGGTAAATCACGCCAAGCTTAGGTGCAACGTTTTCTTCTGCAACGCCATCACTTACTTTACGGTCGAAACGAGCGCCCGCAAGAACTTGCCATTCGTCATTGATAGTAATCAGATCTTGAATGTAGAAGCCCCAAGTATCGTAGGTGCTCATCTTACCTAGCGATGTTGGACCCACTGACGGTGCTGGTACCGTTGCATCTGGTGCGTATTCGCCGCTGCTGAAACGATCCATACCACGGTAATAGCTGTAACCTAACCAGTTAGCGCCGAATAATAGTTGGTGCTCTGTGCCAGCAAGATCAGCAGTTGTTGTTAGATCGACATAAGCCGTTCTGAAACGCCATTTATCGTGACGGTAGTTACCACCTTGAGTTACCGTACCGGTACCATCAGGGTTCATATTTTGAAAGCTTGGGTAGCTTTCCATATCGATACGTTCAAAATCTTGGTAGTTGAAACCTGTTTTTAAAGACCATGTATCAGTCAGGTTAGCAGCAATATCAAAACCTACGTTCTCAACATCGTTTTCAATCTGAGACCACTGCGCATCCCAGATGTGCTTATCGCTACCCACTCGGTTACCATCTAGTGTGTATAGTGCACCAGAATCTACGCTGCCTTCGTCGTTAGTCTTATCGTAATGAACAGAAACCATTACGTCTTCAGTTACATCGTAATCGACGAATACACCGCCAACAAAACGCTCTGTTTGTGGTTCAGTACCGTCGCCGTATGTTCTCCAAGAGCCGTAGCTTTCTTTAGACAGAATTGCACGACCACGTAGCGTTTCTGCATCGTTCAGGGCGCCACTTACGTCTAGAGTGGTACGAGTATGGTCGTTCGAGCCGATGTCTTGGCTTAGGCTTACTTGTGTATCATAAGTAGGCTTCTTGCTTACCATGTTGATCAAGCCACCTGGTGCAGAAATACCGTAAAGAAGACCAGAAGGTCCTTTAAGTACTTCAACACGTTCTAGAAGCTCGATTGGTTGACGGTAGTGAGACCAATGTTGCTGGCCATTCTTAAGGAAGCCCGAAGAGCTTTCTACCGAGAAACCACGTAGAGAGAAACGCTCACGGTTACGGCTTGTACCACCCGCACTCACACTTGCGTCATTCTTAAGAACGTCACCTAGCGTTGTTGCACGCTGTTCATCGATGATTTGCTCATCGATTACTGAAACTTGTCCCGGAGTCTCTAATTGAGTCGCCTCCATGCGCATTGCTGTTGTGTTCGTGTCGGCTTTGTAACCGTAGTCACGACCTTCAACAACCATGTGCTCGTCTGTTTTTACTGTTTCTGCCAATACTGCTGGTGAAGCTAATACTGCGCCGATCACTAAAGCCAATGGGCTCTTTGAAAACATGTCCTTTACTCCGCTTTTATTCTTTTAGACGAACACTTTGTTATTTATTCGATGTGTTCGCTGAACCGTTGCCGGTACCACTGAATTATTTCGGGAGTGAATATAAGTGATAACTATTACCATTTGCATTAAATTTACATTCTTTGCATTCGTAAATTTTTGTAAAGGCCTATCCGCGAGCCATATTTGGAGATGTCAACAAAACCAATTCAATACAAATAGTTAAGACTCATGGACGTAAATCGAGTGGTTATCTTCACCGAATTTTTTGAAACAACGGTATTTGTTCAGTCAATTGAAGACGTGAAGATTGATAAGAAAATCATCTCTTCTTATTTACTACCTTTGAAACGACAAATTTATGTATAAAAACCTCGATAAATGTAAATTAATGGTGAATTGTTTTGTTTTTATTTGTTTAATTTACACAATTATCAGTGATTTTGATCACATCTATAATTCCAAACTCATTTTTTGTTTTTCGAATTGATTATCCGACTGCTAATCTCCTGCTCACTTTGAAAAGGTATCAAAGTTATAAATAATAAGGAGTGTTCTAAATGAATACCAAGAAACCTATGTCTCTGACTGGTCGAGTAATCCTCGGTATGGTCGTAGGTATATTCACGGGATTTGCCATTCAATCCCTGTTTGCAGAAAGTGGATTTGTTAACAACTACATCGTTAACGGACTCTTTGAAGTAGGCGGACAAATTTTTGTCGCCAGTTTGAAAATGCTTGTTGTCCCACTAGTCTTCGTTTCACTAGTGTGTGGTACAAGTTCTCTTAAAGACTTATCAACTCTTGGCCGTATGGGTGGCAAAACGCTTGCACTTTATATCGGTACTACAGCCGTTGCTATCACTCTAGCACTTACTATCGGTAACCTGTTCCAACCTGGAGCTGGTGCGGATCTTACTGCTGCGAGCTCTTTCAAATCAGCTGATGCCCCTTCTCTGGGCCAAGTAATCATCGACATGTTCCCAACCAACCCTATTCAGGCGATGGCTGAGGGCAAAACGTTACAAGTTATCGTATTTGCAGTGTTGTTTGGTATCGCAATCAGTGCGGCGGGCAAACCCGGTGAACGTATCGCTGCAGTTTTCTCTGATCTAAACGAAGTGATCATGAAGCTAGTTGCGCTACTAATGAACCTTGCTCCTTACGGCGTGTTCTTCTTAATGGCAAAACTGTTCTCTGGCCTTGGCTTGGGTGCGATTTGGAACCTAGCAGAATACTTCCTAGTACTTGCAGGTACCCTACTGTTACACGGTTTGGTTACTTACAGCGCAATGCTTAAAGGATTCACAGGCCTTAGCCCAATTACGTTCCTACGTAAGATGGAAGATGCAATCATGTTTGCATTCTCAACAGCATCTTCAAACGCAACGATTCCAGTAACAATGGAAACCGCGAAAAACCGCATGGGCGTAGACAACAAAGTGGCGTCTTTCACAGTACCACTAGGTGCGACTGTGAACATGGACGGTACTGCTATCATGCAAGGTGTTGCGACAGCGTTTATCGCGCAAGCGTACAACATTGACCTATCAATGGGTGATTACCTAATGGTTATCCTAACGGCAACACTGGCGTCTGTAGGTACTGCAGGTGTTCCTGGTGTTGGTCTTGTTATGCTAGCGATGGTATTGAACCAAGTTGGTCTACCACTTGAAGGTATCGCTCTAATCATGGGTGTTGACCGTCTTCTTGATATGATTCGTACCGCTGTAAACATCACAGGTGATAGTGCCGTATCTATCATCGTGGCGAAGTCTGAAGGTGCTCTTGATGAGTCTCGCTTCAACGACCCAGCTGCTGGCGAGAAAGAAGAAGAAGTTAAGCTAGCACGCCAACAGGCATAATCTAGTTTCTCTGACGCTCTTGCCTTCGAGCTAAGGTGTAATTAATGGCTACACCTTAACTCACAAAAAGCGCATAAACAGAAACGCCACTGCAGATGCAGTGGCGTTTTTTATTGGGTATCGTTTTTTGAATTCGTATTCGGTATTAACTATCTCTAGAAAAAGTACTTAAATTAATCGTCGATTGGGAACATAAGATTGACCCTGAGTCCCCCACCTTCTCTATTCTCAGCAGTAACGTGCCCATTCATCACACCCATTGCTTCTTTAACAATCGCAAGCCCAAGACCATAACCACCAGACTGTTTATCACGGGCTGACTCAATTCGTGTAAAGGGATCGAAAATCCCTGCTATTTTGTTATCAGGAATACCATCTCCGTCATCTTCTACAGATATGACGCTGTAACGTTTGTCTATGACCTGTTCATATGTAGTGACGACAACATGCGCACTATCACCAGCGTATTTAATGGCGTTACCCACCAAATTGCCGATAACCCTTAGCAACAGTCGCTCATCAATATTTACCATTGAAGTCGGAGTATCTAAATCTCCGATTAAAGTTTGATTGGTTTTTAAATCACTTTGCATTTGGGCAATCAGCATCGAACAGTAGTGCTCAAGGTGCATTAAAGCTAATTTGGAATCATAACGAGACGTTTCTAGTCTGCTGAATTCGAGGATCTCCCCCACCAGCTTATTCATCTCTGCTGTTTCATTTTCCATCCGTTCGAGTAATCCAATGCTCTTGTCATCGACCTTACTTCGTAATAAGTGTAAAGCGAGGTTTTGTCTTGCTAATGGCGTTCTAAGTTCATGAGAGACATCACGAATCAAACGACGCTGCTTTTCGGCCAATGATTTGATTTCAAACGTCATATGATCAAAATCCACCGCTAGTTCATTAAATTCTCGTGTATTTGATTTCAATTCAGAGACGACTTGCACCGAGAAGTCACCTTCCGCTAAACGTCGACTCGCTTCTCGCAAACGATCCAAAGGTTGTTGTAGCCTACGCGCCATAATTAAAGAGAATAAAGACAGGATGATGAAAGCGATAAAGACCTTCATCAAGGTCGAGTACAAACCAAACGACTTTGCAGGATGGAACCGGTGCGGTAATTGGATAACTAGGCTTTTGCCGCCATTTAAAGGTAGGCCAAATATCGGCCGATTCACAACAGCATCCAATTGATGGTCTAACGTTCTTAAGAAACGCAACTTAAATTCAAAGTGTGGGTGCATGTGCCTATGTGTGATCGGGTGATTGTCTTTTCCCAAAACAAATAGGTAATACTGCTGAGCGTTGGCCCAGTCGGCAAGTTCATCCATGTCCCCTTCTTCGATTAACACATTAGCTTGATACGCGAGGTCTAGCATCTCGTGCTTCACAGAATCTGGGACTTTCAGTAATGCCTTCATCAAGGCCTTCTCAGCTACAGCTTGAAAAATAAAAATGCTGATAATGATAATCGTCAAGTACGAGAAAAGTTGGAATGTTAAGCCATCTTTACGCTTAGCGATAAAGTCCGGGCAGCGTATCAGCTTGGCACTCATGCGCCGACCGACTCTAGGTAGCTGTAACCTTTACCACGAACGGTTTTGATGTGTTGTTTAGATAAGCCTGCTTGCACCAATTTTCGACGGATATTACTAATGTGCATGTCTAAATTACGGTCGAAGGGGCAAAGCTCTTTCTTCAAAACATGTATTTGCAGATCGGATTTAGAGACAACGATACCGTCATTTTTGATTAGATAATCAAGCAGGTCTTTTTCAGTGCCCGTTAACGGTAAACGAGAGAGCTGTTCACACAAGCCATGATTTGATGACGCTAAAGATTGTCTCTGACGCTCAAAGCCCACTCGGCGTAAAATCACCTTTATACGCGTCAGGAGCTCAGGAACATTGAAAGGTTTGGCGATGTACTGGTCAGCGCCCGCTTGGTAGCCATCGAGCATTGAAGCGTCATCATTAAGCGCGGTCAACATAAGAATGGGAGTAGCAAAACGCTGACAAATGCGTCTTGCCACTTGAATACCGCTTAGGTTTGGAAGCATTACATCGAGTAAAACCAAATCGACAGGGTTCGATTGAATAAACTCAAGCGCGGACTCACCGCAATGAACTGTATCAACGTGATACCCCTCATTTTCCAACACTTCACCCAATAATTCACACAACTGAATATCATCATCAACAACTAAAACGCGCGACATCATACAAACCGATAAATAATAATAGTTTGCATTTTAATTATCGTTATTATTGATTTCAATTATAAAATGAGAGATTAACCCTAAAGAAGGAAATCTTTTTCAATCGGTACAAATTTTGAGGCAGAATCGATAAGATTTTGAGCAGTTAATCCCGGAACACCGTACACCTCGACAGGCTTACCAAAACGTTCCTTGATTCGTTCTACGAGGATTTCAAAGTCACCGTCTCCAGATACCAGAACGATCGTATCAACCGTTTCAGCGAGTTCTATAGCATCTAAAGCAATACCGACATCCCAGTCACCTTTTGCACTGCCGTCTCGGCGCTGGATAAATGGTTTCAGTTTCACGTTAAAGCCGACACCTCGAAGGATATGGTGAAATTGGCGCTGTTTAGGATCTTGGCTAGAGATTGCGTAAGCATTAGCGGCAACAACGTTACGCCCTTCCGTGGCAACATACCAAAACTGGTTATAGTCGAAGTTAGAACGGTATTTATCGCGTGTCGTGTAGTAAACGTTCTGAACGTCGACCAAAATTGCTATGTTTTCCATAAATTCATACCTTTAGATTTTCCGTATACCCTATTCTATTCAATTGTAAAATGCGAGTCGCTTTACTCAATAAAAATGAACCTACTGGCTATCGTTAACGTAAATCTGATTATATTTAGTGGTGACCTAAGCACCTTTGGCGTAAACCTAACTATGCTTAAAGTAAGTCGATTTGTTCTGCTGTTAGATGACGCACTGTTTCGTGGGCTTCATTGACGTCACAACTGAATCGTACTCAGGCTTAGCGTATTAAAAGGAGGTTGGCTATGCTACACCGACAAACACACAAATCGTGCATAAGCATGGAAACATCCAAAGCGGCACAAGCAGTCAATCGCTCGAACGTTTGGTCTAATGTTTTAAAGGTTCTAACTATCAGTACGGTGTTAATCATGAGCTTAACCATCAACTCAGTGCTTGCCTACCCAGCTTATTCTCATTCCAGTCCACTCCCACACCGAAGCGTCATTTATTTCGCGCCAAAAGAGGACTCAGTGGTCAAAGAATTTCTAAACGAAGTGTTGATCAACAACTGCCAATTGGACGAACGTGATGTGGTTATCATGGTGATTGCAGAGAGTGGCTACACCGTACCCACTTGGTTAGAAGAAGAGTTTAACCTAGAGGCAGTAACCAGCGTTTATGAGATCCCTAAAGGGTCACACACTGCGGTATTGATTGGTAAAGACGGAAAAGAGAAACACAGATGGAATGGTAAGACAGACTGGCAGAAAATCACCAATATCATCGACGAAATGCCAATGCGTCAACAAGAAATGCAGCGACAAAGTAGCCGCTGCAGTATTTAACTCTATACAAATCGATTAAGCGTGACTTGGTTACTTGTTAAACCAATCAAGTTTTTCATGAAGCTGAGCCACGCTGCCAACAACGATCAAAGCCGGGCTTTTAGCGACGCTTGCAAGGTTAGCTAAGTCACTCAACCCACCTCGATACACCTTCTGCTCCTGGCGTGTTCCATTTTCGATTATCGCAACCGGCATGTCAGCTCGCATACCATTATCGAGTAGATTCTTCTGAATATTCGGACTCTCTTTTAAACCCATGTAGAACACGATCGTGTGATTGTGTTGAGCAAGAGATTGCCAGTCGATATCTTCGCCATCTTTCTTTAAGTGGCCGGTAATAAACTGGACGCTTTGCGCGTGGTCACGGTGAGTCAACGGGATGCCCGCATAAGCCGTAGCACCAGCAGCTGCAGTGATACCAGGAATGACTTCAAATCTCACGTCATTCTCAGCCAGAGTTTCACACTCTTCCCCGCCACGTCCAAAGATAAACGAGTCACCACCTTTCAGGCGTACTACATGTTTATTCTCTTTTGCTTTAGTGACCAATAATTGGTTGATCTGATCTTGCGGTACACAATGATGATCAAGCTTTTTGCCCACATACAGCATTTCTGCGTCTGGGTTAGCCATCGCTAAGATATCTTTTGATACCAAGCGGTCATAAACCAAAACGTCTGCTTGCTGAATCACGCGTGCCGCTTTTAACGTAAGTAAGTCTGGGTCGCCTGGACCTGCACCTACCAATGAAACAAATCCGTTGTGTACTTCTTTAACATTCGATGACGATACTTCTGACATGCTGTGCTCCGAAGGTTTGCTTGTTTTATCTCAAGCTTCAATCTATGTGATAAGTCACTGTATTCATGATGACTTATCCAAATCCTTAACCCTTAGACTATCAGGTGTTGATATAAATATTCAGTTTAAATACTAACGAAGATAGAAGTAATTATAACAAAACGATCTATTGCAGGTATTTTACTCAATACCAATCAACACCTTGATGATGCTTAAGGCATTTGAACTAAAAAAGCCCCAAACATTTCGTTGGGGCTTTCAATCTCATACTAAATTACGTTTGACCGTATTCAGAATTACTTAGCGCCTAGAGAAGGAGCTGTTTTAGCGTGAGTTAGGTATAGAGGAACACATGTCATTAGTAGACCACCAACGATGTTACCTAGGATTGTTGGGATAAGGTTGAAGTTCAACCATGTCGCGATACCGAAGTCAGCGCCAAGAATCATACCCAGTGGGAATAGGAACATGTTTACTACTGTGTGCTCAAATACTAGTGCGAAGAAGATGAAGATTGGGAACCACATCATTGCTACACGGCCAGATACAGTGCGCGCTGTCATGTTACCAATCACACCTAGACATACCATTAGGTTACAGAAGATACCGCGTACGAAACACGTGATCCATCCGTCCATACCCATGTTTTCAAAACCTAAGCTACGGCCTGTAGAAACAGCAATGAATTTTTGAGCAACAGCGTTTGGCTCTAGAGAGAAGTTACCTGTTAATGACACAGCAACTAGGAAAGCAACAATCAAAGAACCGATAAGGTTACCAAGACCAACAATACCCCAACAACGTAGGATACGGCCCCAAGTAATGCCTGGGCGGTTGTCGAATTTAGCTAAAGGAGCAAGGCCGAAAACGCCAGTTACTAGGTCGTAACCCATAACACTTAGAATAACGAAACCAACTGGGAACACTAGTGCGCCAACAAGGCCAATGCCTGTTTGTACCATTGCTGTAATAGCCACAACAACCGCTAGAGACAGGATGATACCAGCCATAGTACTTCGAATCAGAAGATCGCGAGTACTTGTTTTAGTTTTCGCTTCACCCACATCAATCATCGTTTGAACGAATTCAGCTGGTTTGTAATCAGGAGACATAATGTTGTCCTTAAAAAAGTAAAATTAAAAGTTAAAATTGGATAGGAAAAGACTCTAGTTGCCGAGTTAAGGCAATATCGAGAACTAGAACCCTTGAACTATCAAATCTTACTCATCCAAAGATTAAGCAGAGATTTCTACAGCACCTTTGGTAACACGAGTTTTGTACGCTTTCACGTTGAAGTTCTCGTCTTCCATGCACGCACCTGTTGTCAGGTTAAAGCGTTGCTTCTTAAGCGGGCTTGCCACCCAAAGCTCTTCTTTGTGCTCTACAATCAGGCCACGTGATAACACGTTAGATTGGAAGTAAGGGTCTGTGTTGCTAATCGCGAATACTTCTTCAGCTTTCGTTGGGCGGAAAACAGCTACTTGCTCACCACCAACCAATGCACAAACACCTGTACCTGGGATAATGTCTTCGATCTTACAAACTTTGGTAAATGCCATGATGTCGTCTCCCATTTAAACCAGTTCAACGTGAAGGATATCGCCCTTCGCTTCAGGGTGTTTCTCTGTGAATGTCGCAGGGCGGTGTTGTTCACGGCCATCGTCAACAAACACAACGTTTTCATCACGGTCATCAGCATTGATGAAGTGTGAGAATCGCTTAAGTTGAGCTTCATCGTTGATAGTGTCACTCCACTCACAAGCGAAGTTACCCACTAGGCCAGCCACGTCAGCTTCAAGCTGGTCGTTGATGCCAAGTTTGTTATCAACAATCACTTCACGTAGGTAGTCAACACCACCTTCTAGGTTGTCCATCCATACCGAAGTACGTTGCAGTGGCGCAGCCGTGCGGATGTAGAACATCATGAAACGGTCGATGTATTTCAACAGTGTTTCTTGGTCTAGGTCGCTTGCCAGTAGGTCTGCGTGACGAGGCTTCATACCACCGTTACCACACACGTACATGTTCCAACCCGCGTCAGTCGCGATAATACCTAAATCTTTACCTTGAGCTTCAGCACACTCACGAGTACAGCCCGACACACCAAACTTCATTTTATGAGGAGTACGGATGCCTTTGTAACGGTTCTCGATCATCACGCCTAGGCCAACTGAATCTTGAACGCCGTAACGACACCAAGTTGAACCAACACATGTCTTAGCCATACGAAGTGCTTTTGCGTAAGCTTGGCCAGTCTCGTAACCCGCAGCGATTAACTTCTTCCAGATAGCTGGAAGGTCATCTTTCTGGGCACCGAATAGACCAATACGTTGTGCACCCGTAATCTTGGTGTACAGGTTGTATTCTGCAGCAACATCAGCAAGAACGCTTAGTGCTTGAGGCGTTACTTCACCACCCGCCATACGAGGGATAACAGAGTAAGTACCGTCTTTTTGCATGTTACCTAGGAAGTTATCGTTGGTATCGTGCAACTTCACTAACTCAGGCTTAAGGATGTGTTCACCCCAGCAAGAAGCAAGGATAGAACCCGCTAGAGGCTTACATACTTCACAGCCGTAGCCTTTACCGTATTTCTCTAGTAGCTCATCGAACGTTTTGATTTCTTCGATGCGAATTAAGTGGAAAAGCTCTTGGCGAGAGTACGCAAAGTGCTCACACACGTCGTTCTTCACTTCAACACCAGCTTTAGCTAGTTCAGCGTTTAGTACCGAAGTCACTAGTGGAATACAACCACCACAACCAGTACCTGCGCCTGTTACTGCTTTGATATCACCAATGGTGTGGTGACCTTCAGCAACCGCTTGAGCGATTTTGCCTTTAGTCACATCGAAACAAGAACAGATAACTGCTGATTCAGGAAGCGAGTCTGCGCCAAGTGTTGGCTTTTCAGCGCCAGCGTGTGCAGGAAGAATTAGAGCATCTGGGTGTTCTGGTAGGTCGATTTCGTTCAGCATAAGCTGTAGAAGATCGCCGTAGTCAGACGTATCACCGACCATTACCGCACCAAGAAGCTTCTTGTTGTCTTCAGAAACGATTAGGCGCTTGTAAACTTCTTGCTCTTCGTTTTGGTAAACGTAGCTCTTACAGCCAGGAGTACGACCGTTTGCATCACCGATAGAACCTACTTTCACGCCTAGAAGCTTAAGCTTCGCAGACATGTCAGCACCTTCGAATGTGCTTTCGTTACCAACAACGTGGTCAACCGCTACCGTCGCCATTTTGTAGCCTGGAGCTACTAAGCCGTAGAACGTTTGGTTCCAAGACGCACACTCACCGATTGCGTAGATATCTTTGTCTGTCGTTTGACAGTGATCGTTAATCTCGATACCGCCACGAGGTGCAATACCTAGACCCATTTGACGAGCAAGTTTGTCTTGAGGGCGAATACCAGCAGAAAATACGATGAAATCAGTTTCTAGCTCAGTACCGTCTGCAAAGCGCATTACGTTACGAGCTTCAGTGCCTTCAGGAGCAATCTCAAGCGTGTTCTTGCTTGTATGTACGTTAACGCCCATACGTTCGATTTTTTGACGAAGTTGGTTACCACCCGCTTGGTCAAGCTGCTCAGCCATTAGCTTAGGAGCAAACTCAACAACGTGTGTCGTTACGCCAAGTGCTTTAAGTGCGCCTGCCGCTTCAAGGCCAAGTAGACCACCACCAACAACAACACCAGACTTAGAGTTCTTAGCCGTTGCTTCGATCGCTTTCAGATCTTCAATTGTACGGTAAACAAAACAGTCTTTACCTTCGTTACCTTTGATTGGCGGAACGAATGGGAATGAACCTGTAGCAAGGATAAGTTTGTCGTATTGAATTTCACGACCAGTGCTCGAGTAAACTGTTTTCTTTTCACGGTTAACGTTAATAGCACGTTCGCCGATCAGCATGTTGATGCCGTGTTTCTCGTAGAAGCCTTCTTTAACTAAAGAAAGTTCGTCCGCAGTATGGTGTGAAAAATAAGAAGAAAGGTGTACACGATCATAGGCTACGCGAGGCTCTTCACAGAACACCGTAATGTCCATGTTAGCAACATCTGTCTTCTCGACTAAATCTTCGATATAGCGATGACCGACCATCCCGTTACCGATTACGACTAGCTTCATCTTGCTCATAAGAATTCCTGAAGGTTATATATTTCTTAACTGAGCGAATAATGAATTATGAAAGAAAATGAAAATATGATGTAAATCAATTACGAAATCGAACTACCCAAAAGGGGTAGAACAAAAGAGGTAGAAGTGGCTAGTTTTACGCCATAGCAAACGAATAACCATAGACTTGATAAGGTTTAGAAGCGTTTTATAGGCAATTTCACACACAAGCATGCTTGTTGTAATATTTCATAATAGACTAGCAACAACGCAAGTAAATGACAATCATTTTCATTTGCAGTCATAAGAAGTGTAATAACTCATGAAAGCGTTACAAGTTCATGAGCAACTGTGTATAAATGTGAAGAACTGGATGACCAAAACACAGCCGTCCCGCTCCCCTCCCCATCGATTCCATTTACAAATCGCACACTCGATTAACTTGGGCTGTCTTGATGAACTACTAGCAGTTTTCTTTAAACGACTTTCTCAAAAATACGTTTGGGGCAACTTATACAACCAATGCAATAAAGCGCCTTGATAGCGTAGAACTCCGTAAAGCAGAGCAATCAGATTGAGTCATCTAACCAGAAGTGCGATTCAATGAATGGACAGCGTTAGAAATTAGGAAAGCGCGAAGAAATGGAATTTCAGATAGCAAAAAGGCCAGCATTTCTGCTGGCCTTTCAACGTTGAATCGTGGAGGCGCTTCCCGGAGTCGAACCGAGGTCCACGGATTTGCAATCCGCTGCATAGCCACTCTGCCAAGGCGCCTTTGTAGTGATTTAAGAGAACAACTCTTTGTTCATCACTCTACTTAAAAAGTAGAAGCAAGATAGATGGTGCCCCGGGCCGGACTTGAACCGGCACAGCGCGAACGCCGAGGGATTTTAAATCCCTTGTGTCTACCAATTCCACCACCAGGGCACGCAATTCTTTATTGCGATGCCGATTACTGAAAAGTAAAACACCATCTTAATGTCGAAATGAATCAACATTACAAAATTTGGAGCGATACATCGGGTTCGAACCGATGACCTCAACCTTGGCAAGGTTGCGCTCTACCAACTGAGCTAGTATCGCATTTTCATTCATCAGCTTCCTAAAATGAAAGAGAGAATGGAGGCGCCTCCCGGAGTCGAACCGAGGTCCACGGATTTGCAATCCGCTGCATAGCCACTCTGCCAAGGCGCCTTTATAGTGATTTAAGAGAACAACTCTTTGTTCATCACTCTACTCAAAAAGTAGAAGCAAGATAGATGGTGCCCCGGGCCGGACTTGAACCGGCACAGCGCGAACGCCGAGGGATTTTAAATCCCTTGTGTCTACCAATTCCACCACCAGGGCAACGCAATCTTGCGATGCTGATTACTGAAAAGTAAAACACCATCCCTCAGCGACCTAAGCCGTGAGAACGAGGTGTACTTTAACGGATGGATAAAATTCGTCAACCATAAATTTTATCTTTTAATTCAAGTGATTAATTATCACTCTCCAAAGAATAAATTTAGTGCAGCTTGTACGGTTCTTATACGTTGATCTCTAGTTTTATAACGCTATTTACTAACTAGGATTAACTTAGGTTACAGCAGCCTATTTGGATTTTTCTCTAACGAATCAAGTAAATGGTGTTTTCATGTGCTTTTCATATTCAACGACTAGAGTTCTAAGTAACTCTTATTAAGAAGCAAACATGTGAAGCCACTAAAACGATACCAATATGAGCGCTACGCCGTTCTATGTAACCTAGCCTACCCTAGAGTTTTTAAGCAAACTCGATATGGTTTCGACCCTAATGGACAGCGCATCATAAAGAACCAGTTTGGTAAAACCATGATTCGAGTGCTTTGGAGCAGCGACAAAGATGAAGTGGTTGTGGTTATTAAAGGATCACACAGCGTGTCAGACTGGCTGCTTAACTTCGCCCTATGGACAAGAAGCTGCAAAAGGATTGGACTCAATTACCGCGTACATGCTGGCTTCTATCATCTGATGTTTCAGGAAAGCCAACCAAACCGTAATGAAGATAAGCTTGGCTTAACGGTAATTGAACGCTTGGAAGCGACGCTCATCCCGCTTTTAGAACAAGGCAAAAGAATCTCTATTACTGGTCACTCATCCGGTGGTGCTATTGGTTGTGTGTTTGCTGACTACTTTGAGCAAAAGTATCCAGGCTGCATTAAGCGAATCGTCACCTTTGGGCAACCTGCGATTGGTGATTGGAGTTTTCGAAAGCACTATCGCTTGAGTAAGAAGACCTACCGCATCTGTTGTGATATCGACATCGTGACCTTCATGCCGCCCGTGCCTTTACTGTATTGGCATGTAGGAAAGGTACTTTGGCTCTACAACGGCAGAATCTATGAAAACACTCCAACGTTTATTCGCCTTGGACGTTCTATTTTTAGTTGGTTAATAAGACCTTTCTCTTACCACTTGATGAGCAAGTATATCCGCAACACAGATTTCTTTGATAAACATTGAACGTATAATTTAATAAAGAAAGAGCGCAGACTTATTACGGCCTGTGCTCTTTTTAGTCTCTAACTTATGTTGGTGTCTGTTTATCTATTAAAGCTTGAATCGTGACAACTCTTGCTTCAAATCGCTGGCTAAGTGACTGAGCTGATCCGCTTGTGAAACAGCGTCTGTTGCGTCGAGTGCCATAACATCACTCACTTCACGTACAGACTCAGTATTAGCATTAATTTCCGCAGTAACCAGTGATTGCTCTTCAGCAGCAGAAGCGATCTGAGTCGCCATGTCGCTGATCATCTGAATCGCTTCACGGATTTGCGCCAAGCTCTCTTCCGCCATGTCCACATCGTGCACGCTTGTCTTCGCCATATCATGGCTTTGTGTCATGACTTTCACCGCACCATTGGTCGCTTGTTGCAATCGCTTGATTTTGTCTTCAATTTCTTCTGTTGAAGCATGAGTTCGCTGAGACAGCACTCGAACCTCATCAGCAACCACAGCAAAGCCACGACCTTGTTCGCCAGCCCTGGCGGCTTCAATCGCTGCATTAAGCGCTAACAAGTTAGTTTGCTCGGCTATTTCACGTATTGTCGCTAAGATAGAGGCAATTTGCTGACCATGTTCTTCCAACTCACTAATGATAGACACGGCACTTGTGAGCTCGGTTGCTAGTTCATTAATTGATGATTGGCTTTTTGCCATCTGCTGGAAGCCTTGCTCGCTCAATTCAACCGAGTGAGTCGCGCTTTTGGCTGTGTTATCAGCGTTAGCGGCAATTTCAGAGGTCGCTGTCGCCATTTCTGTCACAGCGGTTGCCACCATGGTTATTTCGTCTTGCTGCCTGCTTACACTATCACTGCGCTTCAACGCGCTGCTATTGGCGTGCTCTGCACCATTGTTCATTGCAGTTGAAACTTGTGTGACGTTCGTCATCATTCCATGAAGTCGGTCTACGAACACATTAAACTTATCAGCGAGTTGCCCTACTTCATCTTTGCTCGATACTTGAAGGCGCTGCGTTAAATCTCCTTCGCCTTCAGCAATATCCGCCAGCGCTTCGCTCACTCGTCCTAACTCCACCAGCTGTCGAGCAACAAACCAAGACGTTGCCACTGCCATCACGATCAAGACAATCAAACCAGTAGTAATTTGGCTGATCAACATGTCGAACAACGGCTGTTCTAAAACCTCTTTGTCCATTTCAATCACAAGTAGCCAGTCCGTGCCTTTAATAGGTTCGGCCATTAGCACTCGTTCGCTACCATCAACTTGAGTAAAGATCGTCGTTAGATTTTGTGCGGCACTGTTCAAACCAGAAACACTGAGTTCAGGCGCAATCTCAGTCACTTGTTTGAGAATGAACTCAGTGTTTTGGTGCGCAACGACCGTGCCTTCCTTATCAATGAGAATCGCACGTCCATTACCCGGAACCTGAATCGCCAATACGTCCTCGATCAGTTTGTCTAATGCTAAATTAGACGCAACAACACCGATGATCGAGCCATTCTCCGTGACAGGATCAGTAAGTGTTACCACTAACGCTTGCATTGTGACGCTAACATACGGCTTTGTAGTGACGGCTTTATTCTGAGCTAAAGTCTCTTTGTACCAACCTCGGACTCTTGGGTCATAGCCCGCTTTATTAAGCGAAGGGTCATGACGGAACATCTCCCCCTCTTTATTACCGTAATAACTTAACCCAAAGCCACCAGATACAAGAGTTTGACGCAAATGAGGTACGATATCTAAGGAAGGGTTTAGCTGTACCTGTTGCTGTAAGCCATGCACTGCTTGTTTCTTATCGTGAAACCAATCACTGATCCCTTTCGCGTGTGCATGCAGTGTGTTACGACTCTCGCTTTCTATTGCTTGCCAGCTGTTGTTTTGAAAGGTTTTATAACCCATGAAAAGAAGAATGGCAGATGTCACTGCAATCGCTAAAACTACGGAGAAAACCATCTTTCTCTTTAGACTAAATTGCATATTAAGAACCTCTTATAGAACGATTAAAGAAATATAAAGAGGAACACTATCACTCATAGTCATGTTTTAATTAGGGTTATCCCAAAAAACCATGAAACAAATTGAGCATTATGTTTAATTGTGACTTCTATTTATTTACGGGTTTATCAACGACACATGAATTGTAGATTTAATCGAAGATAACTCAGGATGGAAAAGATAATGAAATGGTGAAGCAAGTTGTTAAAAAAAATAGTGACTCAAAGATAGGAAAGCCAGAAACGAAAAAACCAGCCACTAGGACTGGTTTTTTCTGAATGATGGAGGCGCCTCCCGGAGTCGAACCGAGGTCCACGGATTTGCAATCCGCTGCATAGCCACTCTGCCAAGGCGCCTCAATAGTGTTTTAAGAGAACAACTCTTCTGAATGCTACCTAGAGAGGTAACAACCAAATAGATGGTGCCCCGGGCCGGACTTGAACCGGCACAACGCGAACGTCGAGGGATTTTAAATCCCTTGTGTCTACCAATTCCACCACCAGGGCACGCAATTCTTTATTGCGATGCCGATTACTGAAAAGTAAAACACCATCTTCATGTTGAAATAAATCAACATTACAAAATTTGGAGCGATACATCGGGTTCGAACCGATGACCTCAACCTTGGCAAGGTTGCGCTCTACCAACTGAGCTAGTATCGCATTTCATTATTCAACTCTAGAAATTAGAGAGATAATGGAGGCGCCTCCCGGAGTCGAACCGAGGTCCACGGATTTGCAATCCGCTGCATAGCCACTCTGCCAAGGCGCCTTTTTAATTCAACACTTTAGGGACTTAAGTAAGCCGCACCGCTGTGTTCGGGTGCCTACTTTACGGATTGAGAGGAGATAGTCAAACAAAAAAGTGAATTTAAATTCCGTTTGCTGACATTTAAATCAAATTGCTGCATGTTCGATCTCTTCAATCAAAAAACACACAGCAAAATCGAGTTATATAAGATGTTCTAGCGTTACCACTTCTTCATGAAACGACCAACTAAGCTTGGGTGATATGCCCAACAATGGTCAAACATGGTCATGAGTTGAGGGTTACCGTACTTAGATAAGCTCACTGCATGGAAACGGTTTTTGTGTTCTTTCAGCTTTTCGACTTGAGCGATCATCTCGTCTGACTGCTTAGGCGCAATAAAATCAGAAAGCACAATCAAATCTGCGTTTTTGTACTTATCACCCGTCATCAAATCAATCGACTTCATCAGCACAGGTTCTAAATCCGTACCACCGTGGAATGAGTAACTTAAGAAATCACTTGCCTCACGCAGGCCATCTTGTCGTGTTAGCTCATAGGTGATCTGCTCAGAAGAGAACAGAATCACGTAGCAGTCTCGTTCTTCCGCAAGAGCGATTTGCATCAAAGCATAAGCCATTGCTTTGGCAGATTGCTCTGGGAAGCCACTCATCGAGCCAGACGCGTCCACACAAACGATAAATGGGCCTTTTTCGATATCAACGTTCTTGCTATCCGGCTTTTGCGCCTTCACTTTGCGTAACGTACGAGATTTACCTTGCGAACGGTAACTGAGTAAGCGCTTGTCAGCCAAATGCTTGTAGAAGATAACTTCGAGTTCAGGATAAGCTAGGAACATAGTCTCGTTTGGCAACATCTTGTTGAGGTCATCACTTTCGTGAATCCCGACAATGTCATCAACCGCTTCATCGCTTTTCTCTTCGACCATCTGCAGCTCTTCTACAGGGGCTTTGTGTAGCGAAGGATCATCTTCTTCACCCGCCATGCGGCCAAGTTTTTCGGCGATTTCTTGTAGGCCTTTATGCTTATTTAAGAATTCAGCATGACGCTTCATTACGGTTAAGTCAGTTTTACTTAACTTAGCCGATGCCATATCCCACAAGCGCCCTACGCTGCCTTCATCACCAGATTCAGTCACTTTATCCATGTTTTTCATGGTTTCCATGCGTTGGTATAGATCGGCTAAGACTTTCTCTTTGCTGGTTTCAAGTTCGGTAACTTGCGCTTGCTTGATTGCGTCAGACAGTGATTGATACCACTGATCGCAGAAATAGTGTGGGAACATCGCATTGTAAACGCCTTTGTTGTGTTCCATCAGACGTCTTGCTTGAAGGTAAAACGCTGAGTGCCACTCCAATTTTTTGATGACACTGTCAATCTCATCAAAAAACTGGGGCTCATCCCAGTGAATGACTTCTTGGTAAAGTGCGATTTCTTCTTGGAATCGGTCGGTCTCACATACCTTGGTGACGCGTTTTTTCACTTTACCGCGCCATTTCACCAAGTGATTTTTTACCGACGTTTTCACGCCTTTGTTCTCAGCAGCCATCATGACCTGAGAACGAGCGATGAGATCATTCATCGCTGTATCTATGATGCCTGAGTCAGCAACCATTAAAGCAAGGTTTAAGCCGTCTGCTCCTAACATACTTGTCTCCCCTTACTCGAAGTACTGGCTCATAAACTTAATGCGCTGTGCGATCTTGCTGCTCTTCACCTTTGTGGTTTCCAAGTCTTGTGTAACTGCTTGTAAGCTTGATTCCATCGCTTTAGGGAGCTCTGGGTCAATATAGTTATGTGGCAACGCATCATGGAATTCAGTACGAACTCGTTTCAACTTAAACTCGGCCTCTGTGAGCTGCTCTAACGCTCTCTCTGCGCCAGTTAGCCACTTGTTGTAAAGCTCTTGGTCCAAACCGTCGGTTGTCACGACACTGACTAATACCGAGCGATTCGCGATATCTTTGATAACCAATTGGTTTGAAGCATCAAGATCCAGCTTTAAGCGACAGAGGTTTTTGTTTTCGTTCACGTAGCCGTAAATGTCGCCATGGCCTTCTTTAAGCACACGGTCAAAATCGTCTTTGGCTACGTATACCCAGCGGCTATCGCCTTTTTCAGATTCAGACACTGACATGTTGCTTTGCAGTAGAACCAGTTTTACTAAGTTGTATGCGCTACCCACGCTGTACATCTTCGCGTTCTTGATATCGTTCTGGTAAACGTCTTTACGTAGCAAGCCACTGGTAGACTCCATCGATAAAGACACAGACAGCGTCGATTCAACGTCGTCCTGAATTTCTTCAAGCTCTTCACGAGACATTTCGATTTGCGCTTTTGACTCTTGCTGATCGAACGCACGGTTCAATGCAAAGTCTTTAACCACGCTACGAACCACATCGCGTGATTCTGGGCTGTGCCATAAACAGTCTTGTAGAAGCATGATATCCAGAGGGTTCACACTGTCTCGACCGCTAAAGAAGGCACTCGCTTTCAATAGCTTAACGGCTTTCTTCCAGCGTCTATCTGATACGTACAAGTCAGACTCCGATGCTGAACCTTGCTTCTTAACTGTTTCCTCAAGCATGGTTTTCAGTTCATACAGCTTGTTAAACGAGTTATCGGTCAGCTCTAGCTTGTCGAGCTCTTTCTGCCATTGATGGTATTCAATATCAGTGATCGCCAAACCTTTTGGAATCACAGCTTCTTGAGATGTCCCAGTCGTCAGCATCGATTTGAAGTTTTGTTTGTTTTGAATACGGTTTACAAACACGCGAACCAACATACGGTCATAAAGCGCTTCTAGGCCGCTGTCTTCGTCTGGAAGTTCATTCGATGCAGAAACTAACAAACGCATTGGTACACGTTCGATATCGCTGCCGTTTTTGAAGGTTTTCTCGTTAACCACAGTTAGAAGTGTGTTTAGGATTGCAGGGCCTGCTTTCCAGATCTCATCAAGGAAAACAACTTGTGCTGTTGGTAGGTAGCCTTCGGTCAGTCTTACATAGCGACCGTTGTCTTTTAATTCTTGGATACTTAGCGGGCCGAACACTTCCTCTGGCGTAGAGAAACGTGTCATCAGATATTCGAAATAGCTGCTGTTGTCAAAAGCTTGGATTAGGCGCTTAGCGATAAGACTTTTTGCGATGCCCGGAGGGCCTAATAGGAATACACTTTCGCCGGCGAGAGCCGCCAGTAAACAGAGCTTAATCGTGTCTTCTCTTTCATAGACACCATCGGATAGAGCATGCGCTAATTTATTGATTCTTTCAGAGAGTAGCGCTTTGTCAGCATGTGAGGAAATAGAAGGGTTCATGCGTTACTCCGGAAATCTTTTAACTGTTGAGAGTGTAGATATGTTTTTATACATTTGTTAGTACTTTGTTACAAGTGTATTTTATTATTGAGTTGCATTTATATCAGATGGTTAGGGTCGTAATTTTCATGTAATCATAGATTCCAAATATGAGAGTAACATCACGAACGGCGTAAAACGAAATCTAAAACTAAACCCAATTTTTCTTTTATTTTCGACACCATAGACGTTATGGTGGTGCACGTCTTCAGTTATCGACAAATTGGCAAGGAATGTGGCCAGACTGCATGAGTAAAGTTATCCATCAATGGAAAAGTATTTCTCTTATAGAAGAGAACGTGACGCTCCCTACGAACGTCGTGGTAAAACATACAACAATCAACCACCCTGGCGCGGCTGTTATTCTTCCTATCACTTCGTCTGGAAAGATTATCCTCATTAACCAATTTCGCCCTTCTCTCAAAAAGTGGCTTCTAGAGTTACCTGCGGGCACCATGGAAATTGATGAGACACCTCTTGAATGCGCACAGCGCGAATTGGAAGAAGAAACAGGTTACAGTGCAACTTCTTATCAAAGCTTGGGGCAAGTTACGCCTTTAGCTGGCTTCTGCGATGAGATACAGTATCTATTCGTTGCAAAAGACCTTAGCCTCACTACCCGCTTTGAATGTGACGAAGATGAAGTCATAGAAGTGATCGAGCTAAGCTTAGAAGAACTGCACGACAAAATACGACACGATCAAATCACCGATACAAAAACTATCGCTTGTTTAAGTAAAGCCCAACTCTGCGGCTACCTATAATACTCTAGGAGAGAAACATGGACTTTCGTTCTGATACCGTAACTAAACCCTCACAAGCAATGCGCGATGTAATGGCAAACGCAGAAGTCGGTGATGATGTATATGGTGACGACCCAACAGTAAACGAACTTGAGCAGTGGGCAGCCAACGAAACAGGCTTTGAAGCCGCGATGTTCACCTCTTCAGGCACGCAAGCCAACCTTCTCGGCTTAATGGCGCATTGTGAACGTGGAGACGAATACCTTTGTGGTCAACAAGCACACAACTACAAATATGAAGCTGGCGGCGCTGCGGTACTGGGTTCAATTCAACCTCAACCAATCGAGAACAACCCAGATGGCACTCTTGATTTCAAAAAGCTTGCTGCTGCTATTAAGCCAGACGACAGCCACTTCGCCCGCACTAAACTTTTAAGCCTAGAAAACACGATCAATGGCAAAGTACTGCCAATGTCTTACCTAGCGGAAGCTCGTGAGTTCGTAAACCAACACGGTTTGCAAATGCACTTAGACGGCGCACGCGTATATAATGCAGCAGTCGCTCTCGACGTTGACATTAAAGAGATCGCACAACACTTCGATTCGATGACGATTTGTTTATCAAAAGGTTTGGGTGCTCCGATTGGCTCTCTGCTACTTGGTGGTAAAGAGTACATCGCTAAAGCGCGTCGACTACGTAAAATGGTCGGTGGCGGTATGCGTCAAGCAGGCATCCTTGCCGCAGCAGGTAAAATGGCGCTGACTGAGAACGTTACTCAGCTTAAAGCTGACCACGAAAACGCGAAAAACCTAGCGATTGGCCTAAGCAAGCTTGAGGGCTTTTCGGTTAACCCTGACTTCATTCAAACGAACATCGTGTTCGCTAAGTTAGATGAGTCTGTTGATATCAACCGCATCGCACAAGAGTTAGGTGAAAAAGGCATTACTCTGTCGCCAGGTAACCCTGTGCGCTTTGTTACTCACCGCGACATTAGCTCAGAAGACATTTCTCGATTCCTAACGGAATTGGAAAAAGCGCTGTAACTCTCAACAAAATTCTCATCTATCGCTATTAATACTTGAGCTTCCCCTAAGGGGAAGCTTTATACTCTTGTTTTCACAGGAGTATATACGTGTACATCAAGTCCCTAGCTTTACTCATTGCGACTATCTCTTTCACCCTTCACGCAAATGACTTTGGTGATCCAGAACTTGGTAAACTGAAATCCCCGAGCTGTGTTTTTTGTCATTCAGTCACCGGCGACAACACGAATCAAAATTACCCTGACCTTAAAGGGCAAGATCCGCTCT
Organism: Vibrio pomeroyi; assembly: GCA_041879425.1. Taxonomy (NCBI): domain Bacteria; kingdom Pseudomonadati; phylum Pseudomonadota; class Gammaproteobacteria; order Vibrionales; family Vibrionaceae; genus Vibrio; species Vibrio pomeroyi. The sequence goes on from CP090855.1 coordinate 319,613, forward strand.
ATTTGTTCAATGCTATGAAAATGTATAAGAACGACCAACGTGAAGGTGCCTATGCTGACATGATGAAGGCTCAATTAAGCCGACTTTCTGAACAAGATATAAAAGATATTGCGGCCTATTACGCTTCATTGTCGAAATAGCGAACTATTCTATATCGAAGCAATAAATAAAACCTATCACCTTTATGTTAATTAACCAGCTCTCTACGTTCACTATATATATGAATTAACCAACTCCAATAGGTGAGTGATATTTTTATTCATACCACCCTGTCGTTACTATAAATAAATCACTCACCAACACCCCTTTTCATGGAAAACAAACTTAACATTGGTCATGAAGTTAACTGGCTAAGTAACTACCCTGACGATCAAAGATCTTACCTTGCGGAGGTTTACGTGAGCGTAATGAACGAAGACTTAGAGCAACTAATGAACGCAAGGCCTGAGCGCACAACCACCTTGCAAGTCATACACCGTATGAAAGGTGGTCTTTCATCAATCGGACATTTTTCACTAGAGCAACAAATCAAAGCGGAAGAGACAGAATTGAAATTAGGAAATAATAGTGTTGAAGAAACTAACCTCAACACTATTAAATTAATTTCACATAGCGTTAATTTAGTTGAGGAATGGCTAGAGATTAATGACGTAGGAAATTAATCGAATCGATGTAGGACTTTTCTTATTTTAACTCAGTATCGATTTTAGCTATTTCCGTTTTGTTACAATTAGCTAAATTTGGTCAACAGTTAAAATAATGAATAAAGATATTAAAAAATATACGGTATTGGTTGCAGACGACTCGCGTTTGGTTACAAGCAGTGTAACCACAATCTTGCGCCAAATCGGCTTTGAGTCCATATCTTATGCATACAAACCTTTCGACGTGATTAATCAATGCCGTCAGAACGCGTTTGATATTATTATCTGTGACTATAACTTCCAAACCCAATTGACTGGCTATCAGCTTTTGGAAGAGCTAAAGCACGCTCAAATCTTAAAGTCGACCACGGTTTTTATGTTCCTCACGGGCGAAAATGATTATAGCGTCGTGCGCTCAATCGTGGACTCTGACCCTGACGACTACCTACTTAAACCGTTTAACAAGCAGTTCTTTATCAAACGGATATTTTCTGCCCTCAATCGAAAATTGGTTCTTGCACCTATCTTTGAAAAGTTAACTGAATTCGATTTTGCTGGCGTTGTACGTGAGTGCGATGAGCTTCAACCGTTTCATCCTGAATACTCAAAGCTTATCCGAAAATACAAAGCCTCTGCCTTATTGAAAAGTAAGCAATTTAATAAAGCTCAGGAAGAGTATGAAAGCCTTCTCGAAGAAGATGACTTAGATTGGATCAAAACTGGCCTTGCAAGCACGCTCATTGAAACAGACCAAGTGGATGAAGCAAAAGAGATACTCAGCCTAGTTAAATCAAAGAAAAATAACCCCTACTTTCACGATGAAATGTCGAACATATATTCGATCGAAGACGACCTACCCAACGCGATCGACCACTTGAAACAGTCAGCGATGTTACTCGATGCGGGGGCGCACCGTGAATTGGTGATCGCGAATTTATCTATCGCTGCAGAAGCGTATCAAGACGCTTTCACCTATATGAAAAGGTACTACGAAAAAAACATTAATACGTTCCGTGGTGGGTTTTATACCAAGATTAACTACATGCGTACTTTTCTTTACAAGCAACCGCTTGGTGGCTCAATAAACCTCTTTGAAAGGCAGCTTGCTTCGTACAACTCAATTCTCAACGATATCAGCAAAACGCCAGAGCTTATTCTTCAGGACAAACTGATTTCTGCTCATATTGCTTTGATCAAAGGCGACCTAAAGACGGCAACACTGAGTATAAAACAAGCGTTGAATTATACTTCCGATTTTCACTTTTATGACTTCTACCACCTGTGCTTCTTATTGGAACAGTGCTCTTTCTTGAGCGAAACGCCAACGTTCGTGAAAAGGTTGGAAGACAGCATTAATCAAGACCAACACCCAAGTATTATTCGTAGCCAAATTCATATGCTTAATGGTTTTAAGGAACGTCTACAAACCTCACAGCAGCACTTGAGTAATATCCGCAAAGAGATGGTGTTAATGAAATCATCGGATCGTTTAACGAAAGACAAGCACCTTGATTATTATTTAGACATTCACGACCTTTTGCCACACTCAAAAAATACATGTCTAGCAATAATCAAGCTTTCAGCGCTGCTTAACACGCCCTATGAAGGCAAACACGATATTCGTATCAAAATTAACAAGTGCAATGATGTATTGGTTAACTTACACACAAAAGATGAGCTAAACAGTATCAATTACAATCAAATCTTGTATAAAGCCCGCGGTAGAGCCACCTATTAGTAACACTGGTTTTGGAAGAGCAGTAAGGTAAAACCCTCTTAGACCATCTGATTTTCAAAATATTAAAATGTCATTTTCACCCTAACTACTATGTTTTTACATAGAATTATTGCTTATTACAATCTTAGAACTCAAAGAGACAGGATGTCACACAGCAATATTTTAGGTGACTTATGAAAAATCAGAACGTTCTAATCATAGATGAGCAACCACTTTATCGAGAAGCTCTTGCTGAGTTGGTGATGGACTCGTTAGAGGTGGACGATCTGCATAAAACCACCGATACCGAAACAATTTTAAAGCTAGTGAAAAACCAGAGTATTGACTTGATTGTTCTTGATGTGGCCTTGGTAAACAACGATGGTATGAACCTCGCTAAAATAATCAAAGCGCACGGTTATGAAGGAAAGTTACTGTTTGTTTCTTCATTAGATAGCTCAAGCTTGTCAGAGGCGGCTCAGTCATTAGGTGCGAATGGATTCCTGAGTAAGAGCGAGAGCCATGAATCCATTCGCTTCGCCCTATCCAGCATTATGAAAGGTTATTCGTTATTCAAATCAGACCAAAAGAACTGTTGCAAGAGTACTAAACTCTCTAATAAAGAAGCGATTGTGTTTGAGTATCTGATTCAAGGACACTCAAACAAGCTTATTTCAGAAAAACTGTCGTTAAGTGCCAAGACTATTAGTACTTATAAAACACGAATCCTAAACAAGTACAGAGCCAATTCAATCGTTGAACTGGTCCAACTAAACGATACACTTTAGTCTCTTTGTTCACTTGGCTGGAATAGCTGGCTTTTCGTCACCTACAGCCCTATTGATCTATTTACTTATCTAGTTGAGCCAGTGAGCCTAGTTTAAATACTTCTCCATCACATCAATGAGCAATCGATGTAGCGCGTTGTTGCGGTGGGTTTGCTTGATGTAAGCCGCAATTTTGGGGCGACCTGTCGCATAATATGATTCTGGTATTTCAATCGATTTAAAGCCTTCAATTGAACGACCAAAATTCATCATGATGGTGGCGCATCTTTGACGCTTTAATAGTCCGAGTAATAGACCTACATCCCCAACGGTGACCTTAGATTCAATTTCAAACCCTTTCTTCTCTAAAATCATTCGCACCACTTGTTTGGAGCCCTTCCAGCCTTTTAGCTCCAAGAAGATAAAAGGTAATGACAATGCCGCTTCTAACGAGTCTGCATCCATGTCATCAGGAAGCACGATGCCGACAGGTAATGAACCAACAGGTAGTTGATAGATACTCTTAGGGCACTCTTCATTAAAATTGTGCATGTACACATCGACATTGCCATCTAAGATGCTTTCGAACGGCCTGTCATTGGGACTCACGATACTAATGGGGGCGTTCGGAAACAGTTCAAACAGGTCATTCAATATCACTTCACCCAAAAAATACTGCGCAACTTGGGGCATCGAGATAGTGATGGGTTTATCATAAGTCTGCGGATCAAAAGCACTCACCCCCATACAAGACTCAAGGCGATCTAATCCAGCCTGGATCACGGGAAGCTGCTTCTTAAGGAAATCTGTGCTTTCAAAATGGTGTGCATGTCGAATAAACAATTCATCACCAAGCTGCTCTCTTAAGCGAGCAAGGTACTTACTGATGGAAGCCTCACTCTTGCCAAGAATCTTAGCTACTGGCTTAAGTTGTTGGTGTTTATCCAACAACACCAAGATACGCAGAAGATTTAGGTCTAAATCTTTATTCACAGCAATAACCCTTCATCGTAAATTCATAAACTTAGCTAACATGTACACGTTAGTATCTAAGTTTAGTCAATACAAGGGAGCGAGCCATTGCTGACGCTATCCTTTCCACCAGCCGCTAGATCTGACGTTCATCTAACATAACAAAACATCAAATCGATAAGTTAGCTAAAGTAAGCACCCAATTAGCGTTGTGCTTTTTGCTCATATAGCTTTTCATCGGCTTTGTGAAGCACACTTTCCAATGACTCAGTCGCACCTTTGAAGGCGACACCAACACTAACGGAAACATCAAAGCCCAATGAAGCGACTTTAGACTCTGTCACTTGCTTTTGTAGGACCTCTGAAGCTTTCTTAGCATTTTCAAAACTGCAATTCGGCATAATAACGATAAATTCATCGCCACCAACTCTTATCAAGAAGTCATCACGGCGAAAAACGTCTTTCATTGAATGAGCGATGTGTCGAATCACTTCATCCCCCCAACTGTGCCCTAGGTTATCGTTGATCTTTTTAATTCGGTCGCCATCGATGGCGATAACCGAACACGCTTTTCCTTGCACCGCTTGATTGAAAGATGTCTCGTTATAAATTCGTCGATTGTACAAACCTGTCAGCTCGTCCTTTAGTGCCGAGTGTTTCGCATCCACTAATTCGTCTTTGGCGATCCTGGCCTTATTGACATAAAAAAGATAATTAAGGCTAGTGAGCAATAAAACAACAAATACCCAAAAGTAATCAATAACCAATTTGGAATATGGGTAGCGATACGTGTAAGTAGTCTGGTTATCCGCAACCGTCGTCTTACTGTAATTGAGGTAGGAGTACGGGTAACCTGGATACGTTACTATTAAGTTGTTGGTGTTATTCTTCGTCTCGTAACCCACACCTAAACCACCGCTTATATAAAGGTCTATATTCACGTTCAACACATAGTCACCAATGATGTTCCCCTGGTCATACACTGGGGTCACAATCGAAATGATTTCCTTTTGGCTTATCAGCCCAATGTGAGGCGGCGATATGATCACCCTATCCGTCAATTGGTATTCTTTCGCGGTAATCGAACACACCTCACTTCCAAGACAAGTGTCTCGTGAAAGATGCGCTTCCGAGGGCGTAAAATTCTCAAACTTGTTTGGGAATATGTATTTTGAACCCGAATAAGAACGATAAAAATAGACAAAATTATCGTCGATACCACCGAGATTTTTGTATAACGAAATTTGATGCATTAAATGCCTAACAGCGATTTCGGCCTTGTTCAGTTCAGGATCACCAAGAGGATAAATGCTATCAACAAAGTTAATCTCATCAACACTGTCGAAGTCGTGGCTACCCACATCTGACGTTTGATTAATCTGAGATTCCGTAAACAAGCCCAGCAGAACTAAGTTGTCTTTATGTCTATCTAACTGCAACGTGCTTAAATCAAACTCTTTGATGTCATTGTTGATCGCTACCGTGCCAAAACTGATGACAAACAAGAGAAATGACATTGAAGAAAATGTCAGTGAGATCGTCGCCACTTTAAATTTTGGCATTAATTTGATGATTCGTTTAGTCGTCATAATTCAATCACTCTCGACAACTCGACAATACTGTCAACGCTGTACTTGGTAAGCATCCTTCTTTTGTAAGTACTGATTGTTTTCTCACTGATAGAGAGAAATTCGGCGGCATCTTTATTCGTCATTCCCTTAAGCAGTAACTTAGCGACCGTCGCTTCACGAGCAGAGAGCTTAAGTGTTCGTTTTACCTTTTGTGGGTCATTAATCTCTTTAAAAAACGAGTAACCTTTTGCAATGGCTTCAATTGCGTCTTTGAGTACGTTGTAATGCTCCGATTTACACACATAACCATGTGCTCCTACTTTGAACGCCATTTCGCTGTAGTACGCACTGGTCTCAGCTGAATAGAACACAACTCGCCCTTTGAATCCATGTGCTCTAATGCGACGATAAAAGTCGAAGCCATCGCAATCATTCAAATTCACATCCAAGATCAGTAAGTCGATGTTTGATTTACGAACAAACTCATTGGCCGTTTTCAACTCTGAAGCCACGTTGACTTGAGTAATATGAGGTGAAGATTCAACAAGTGATTTAATCGCAACACAAACCAAAGGATGATCATCGAAAATTAAACAGTTCATTTGATATCTATATCTATTTTTTTGACAAGTTCTAACGGCAACGGCTTAGAGACAAAATACCCCTGACACACTTCTACACCGTATTCCTTTAGCAAAGACCAAGTTTCGTGGTCTTCCACCCCTTCAGCGACAAGCTTAATGCCAAGGTTTTTCGCTAAGCCACATATTGATAAAACGATATTCTTTTTCTTTTGGTCATCTTTGATTTCAAAGACAAACGAACGGTCAATTTTCATTTCGTTGAACGGCAGTTGAGCCAACTTTTCCAAGGTCGAATTACCCGTTCCAAAATCATCGATCGATACAGTCACATCATTCACCCTCAGCTTAGTGAGGTTCTTGTACAAAGAGACACTGTTACGGTAAGTGTCACGCTCGGTGATCTCGATAATGAACGCCGAAGGGTTCACCTCTCGTTCTAGACATCGAGTAATAAAAGTTTGCGCAAAGTCGCTGTCTTCTAAATTGAACTGATCAACATTAATGGCGATTTTCTTGTCCAGATTTCGAATTTTGATGTCATCTAGCGCGTTGCTGAGAACGGTATCAAACAGCTCTGCTGACAATTTACATCGAGTCACAATAGGCAAAAACACATCTGGGGTTAGCACGCCGTATTCAGGGTGTACCCATCGAGCGAGCGCTTCATAACCAGACAAATGCTCCGTGACAAAGTCCACTTTAGGCTGGTAGTAGTTTTGTATTTGCCCATTGGCTAATGCCACCAGAAACTCTTCGTCGGTGACCTCGATCTTCTTTCTCGCAGGACAAGCTTTGTTGGCTGACTTGAGCCTCATTGCTAGCACATCTTCAATCGACTTCTGTGTATAGGGTTTCTCAATGATGTCTAACACATCAAATGGAAAGCCTTCACACATGGCACGAATAGCCGAAATCACCGTCAGTTCAACGGAGCTTATCAAGACAACATTGCCTTGGTAATTCGCTTCGTCCAACATAAACATCATGTCGATTCCGTCATGGACTGGCATTTGAATATCACAAAAGATGATGTCGTAATTTGTATCAGTAACGCTTTCACAAGCCTCTAACGCGTTATCGAAAACGGTAACCTTGCAGCTTAACTTGGTTAGCAGCTGTTCTAATAAGATCAGATGGATCGGGTGATCGTCGACAATCATGATATTAAGATTAGTGTTCATTGGCTTTTAACCACGCTTTTGTAAATTCAATTTCTGACTCAATAGCCCCGACCAATTTTTCTAACTTTTCTTTATTCGCTTTTGGTTCACAACACTCAACGTCTTCGCACAATTGTGATATTTCCGTTGCGCCGACGGCGTTTAACGCTCCTTTTACACGATGAATTGTTCGATTGATGGTTGGTGAATTGAAATCGAAATTCGCGACGTCCTCACTCATAGTATCGATAAACACCTTGGCAACCGCGATGGCGTCATTTGGTTCGAATCGTTCTAACCAGCTGGGAGTCAGGCCAACAGGCGTTGCGTGCTTCTCCAAAATATCCAATAACTTAGACACACTGTATGGCTTGTAAAGAATGTCATCGATCGCGATATCTTTGGTTTTCTCACGCGCTACTCGTGAGTCTTCCGCCGTGATACCAATCACGACAATATCTTTAAATTGTTCGCTGCTTTTGATCTTGCTTGCTAACTCATAACCATCCATTTCAGGCATGTGGAAATCAGTAAGCAATACCTTAATCGAGTTGTGATTGATGTAATCCCATGCTTGAAGTCCGGTATCCACAAATACAGGTTTGATGCCGAGTTCATTCATTTGTAATGTCATCACACTCTGGTTAATTGGATTATCTTCTGCGATAAGAACATCGCCATATTGCCAATCACTCACAGAGTCTGGAGTCAGTAAATTAACGGTGTGCTGATCTGGTCTCACGATCAAATTCAACAAGCTGTCTGGGTACTTCAACTGATCTTGTTCAATCGTCATTGAGTCATTCAAGTTTCGGCGAACCGTCATGCTGACAAGATTGGATTGCGAACTCTGCGTGATATAAAGATCAGGTGTATTCACAGATTCTGTTAGCTTCCACTCATGGCACCAACCTTTTAAGTTGTCAGGGAGATCTCGCGAATACGTTAGGCTCCTGATGGAATAGCCCTCATCATCGTCACATGGTACGAACGGGATAGAGACATTGATTGTGGTACCGCGATTAAACTCAGACTCAATCTGCAGTTCGCCATCCATGCATTGCAAGAGCTGATCAACAATGCTGAGCCCTAGCCCTGTTCCGCCATAGTGTCTTGTTATGCTGTCATCAGCTTGTACGAAGGGTTTCAGGACTTGCTGTTGTTGTGTTGGAGTCATGCCAATGCCGGTATCAGTTATCTCGACAACTAACTGATTATCGACAACTGCAACCACAACACTGATCTCACCTTCTGAGGTAAACTTCACGGCATTCGACAACAAATTTGTGAGTATTTGAGACACACGAATGCCATCAACCATCACCCATCGATAACTAAAGGAATGAATCTCAACACGGTAATTAAGGTTCTTGCTCTTAGAGATCGGTTCAAAGGTTCTGAATACATCACAAAGAAGCGGTAATAGTTCGACCTTTTCAGCTTTGACAGATAGCACGCCCGATTCGATCTTCGACAAATCAAGTACACCATCCACCAGCTTGTTTAAGTGATCGAGAGAGCGAATAGCTTGGTCGACTAAATGACTGTCTTTAGCGTTAACTGCATTGATCTTAATGATGTCGAGCAACCCATGCACAGCAGATAAAGGCGTGCGAAGTTCATGGCTCATGGTAGTGAGCAGGTTTTCTCTTGCTTCTACGGCAAGTTTGGCCTCTTTCTCAGCCTTGATTAACGCATTTTCACGTTTCTTTTGTGCAGATACATCAAGCAGAGATGTCAGGATAAAGCGCTTATCACTATTCGACGATGAGATCGTTTTACTCTCTCGGTGAACATGAGAGATATCTAGACGACAATCTTTAGCTAAGTGCGTATCGTTAAGGCTTTCACCGTCGATAATGGTTTTGATTTCAATCTGATTTCCGACCAATGAAGCTCCGCTCACTTGAGACTTCATGGTACAAATCTGACATTCGTTCGATTGAAACTTAGGACAGTTACTCAGTAATATCTCGTTCTTATCATTATGAATAAAAACGATATTGTTGATCTCTTGAATAATTTCAGAGAGCCAAATTTTTTCTTTTTCTTCGTTGCCAGCATTCAACTCCGCTAGCCTAACTTTGTAACGTAAGTTCACCAACAACAGATACGCAAGATACGACAGCGTAATAAACACAACCAATACCAAGGCAATCAACTTATTTACGTTACCGCTATCGTACCCATAGACTAAATCGAACTGGCGGTAATTTCGGCGAAGCTTTTCAATCTCTTCATCACTCACAGTATCAATGATACTGTTGAGTACATTCTTTAACTCGATGTTCTTCTTGGATACGGCAAACGCGATGGAGTAAGTGATCCCCTCTTCTTTATCTATCACGAATCCTTCTGACGAATCGTTTAAGATCATTGAATAGGTAATATCATTGGGTACATAAGCCGCAGAGATCTTGCCCGCTCTCAGATCATCAAGAATCTGCTTCATATTACGGTAACGGATGATGTTCCTGTCTTCATACTCACTAACGTTGATGATCCCCTGCTTACTAACGCTAAGTAAAATACCCTTTTTTTCTGTATGAGACTCAAGTTGGGCTTTATCGAGCGTCACTTTAGAAAAGCTCGCGCTCATAAATGGTTTCGTCAGTAACCACTGGGCAGCCCGAGTCTTTGTGCTGTCTCGGTATAGCACCGGGACAATATCTGCGCTGTAGGAATTGTAGCTCGACTCAAGATTAAGTTCCGGCACTACATAGTCAAAGCCAAGCCCAGTTCTTGATGAAAGCAGTGAAAGATATTCAACCAACATACCGTCGAGTTGCTGTTTTTCGTTTTCAAATAGAAAGGGATATGCCTCACCACTCGAGCTATAGGTAATCACGTCTTTACCGTTTTGATGTAATTTGTATTTCGATATGAGTTTGTCACTAACGTGATAAGGGTTCTTTGAGGCGACTGAGCGAATTCCTCGCCCTTTCACTTCCCACAAAAGAATCGAATTGATGTCTTCAATAAGATCAACGTTCTGTTTGCTAGATATAAAACTAATACTTTCTTCTGGTAACCAATCAGGAACATCAACTGCTCCTCTCATCACATCTTTATGATCGAGATATTCGTTTATTGATACGTAAGTAGTCATAAGTGCATCTGCTTTACCTACTAACACTGCATCAAAGGCGTCATCACGAGACTTAGCCTTATACATCTTCTTTGCACCTTGCTGCTCAACCTGTTCGCAGTAAACGCTTTTATCTATGCAAGCCCACGTTAGTGACTCTATAGGCTTACTTTTTAAGTACGAATCTCGATACCATACCGCTAAGGTGGTCGAAAAGATCGGTTCAGAGAACAAGAACCTTCGCTTTCGGTCTTCTGTTTCACTGAATCCTAATGCGCCGTCAATTCTATCGCTTTCAACGTCGTTCAGAAGTTCTGGAATATTGTCATACGGCTTAATTTCTAATTTCGAATTCAAAAACTGACTGATATTCGATAAGTAATCTAAGCTGATACCATAGATTGCCTCAAACTTTCCGCGTTCAGCATTGTTATTATTTGAGAGCACACCAACAACGATTTTGTCGCCCCTTTCTTCAGATGCGACAGAGGTCTCTGGAATGACAAAACAGACCAAAGCAATGGCAATAAAAGCAATTGTATTTCTATAGTTCAACATGTAACTTTCCTACAAAACAGGTCGGACATCCTAAACTTGACATCTAATTTGTCAAATTAGGCAATAACCCGTATTTGAAAATAAGTTACTGTTATTTAAAACTTAATATGAATAAGTAGGAAAATTCTCACAACCTTTTCCGCTAAGGACTACGAATTAGATTGTAGGGATTTGACATGGAACAATACTATTAAAGCAGCACTCAAAAACTCATTAATAAAATATATGTAATTATACAATTTTATTAAGATTTCATCATTGGTAACGACAATCTACTACACCATAATTGGTGCGGTGTTGTTACAAAAACGAAAACGGACAAAAGCAACAATGCTGTATAAATCGGCACAAATTAAAATAACAAAGAATATTTAACTACTATTTTCCTTAAACCATTCAGGTACAAAACCATACTTGCTCTTTCTTGGGTTATCTGTCTAACCGCATTTGTTAGAACTTGTCAGAATAATTACCAATTAGCAAAACCAAAGTATATTAAACTTATATCACATGCTAACAATATACATAGAAAGTGGTAGAATATTAGATTCTTTCAACGATAACTGCACTGTACCTAAATAGCCCCTTCACTAGTCACCGCACGACGCTCAGCATTTGTTGGAGTTTCTCTGCCTGCACCTTTTCTCTTTCTCAAGCATCTAAAAATACCTCAATCACCTAACCCCCCCCCCTGAGCGACCAATAAACAAAAGTGACAAAAAATAATAACTTCATTATTTCAATTACTTAATCGTGAATTATAAGGTCATTTTTTGTTGTTAGCTTTGCCTGCGTCATCTATGAATAATGCACAGCCAACATGTGCATTCACACCAATACTGTTGAGTTTCGTCACGTATATGAATATCGACGTGAGATTTCGAGAATACCGTGTGACATGTATAAAGAGTCGATTTCAAGGACCGCATGCTTATGAGCACCAACAAGGACGATTAAAGTAAGACTACTATTGAGATTGTTATGAACGCGATAAAATTGTCTGTAATTTCCCTGATTTCTGTAGCGACAGTAAACAGCGCGTACGCTGTAGAGTGGGACCAATTCAGTGGCGAGATTCTTTTTGCTACCCTCTATACTCATTCTGATTCAAACCTCTACACAGAGGGCAACCCAAACCTAGGCGAAGATTCCAAGCGCGGTGATAATGGTGATAAAACCCTGTTGTTTCCCCTTGGTATCGTTAACTTTGATTTCGGCGAAGACCGCGCACACCGCTTATATATGGGTACCTCTCGTGATGACTTATCCGTCGGTACATTAGCATTCGAGTTCGGTTACCAAAAAAAGTTGGATTCCGGTACCACCTTTGATCTAGCTTACCTACCAACCGTTATTCCAGGTGAAGTTTGGACAAACCCTTACGACGTTGACGAAGCTAGGCAAAAGACCGATGTTGATGGAGGGGCAATACGAGTAAAATTGAGTAACCTTGCAGAAACCAACATTTCTTTGGATATGGCCTATGCCTTCGCAGATGTCGAAGAAGATCATGTTCCTGATGAGCTTCTAGAGCGTGATAGCAAAGCTTATTTCATCAAAACCCAATATCTCTCGATGTTAAGCCCTCAATCTGGCATCAACTACGGAGTAAGCTACACCTTTCATGATGCTGAAGGTAAAGCAAACCAACATAATCGATATGCCGTTGAAGCCTCATATTTTTTTGTTTCTTCTACTTATGCTTTAGCAGTGACAGGCAATTATGCGCACAGCGATTACCGTGCAGACAATCCAGTATTCGAACGCAGCCGAGCAGATAACAGCTACAAGTTGTTTATCGCCTACGAATACAAAGACCTCGGCAGTTGGGAAAACTGGAGCGTCGCGACCTTTACCGGCACACGAAAGAATGAATCTAATATCGATTTCTTCACGCACCGTGAATGGCTACTGTCAGCGTCACTGAACTACGCTTTCTAACCTAGTTCGCAGCAATAACCTTTTAAGCCAAAGAAACACCGCTGAAACTAAACAAGCCGTTAGCTTCCATAGCTAGCGGCTTTTTATTACTTGCTTGTTGTTTGAGCACAAATAGTGGGCTAATACTTCAAACAAGGGCTACAGCGATACATTTCGACTTAGTGGCGATGGGTGGCGATAACGTAACTAAAATGCGATAATAAATTCAGTTTCTATTCAGTTATTTACCTATGGCCAAACTCACTTTAGAACCGCCTGTTTACCTGATTGGTGAATACTTATATTCATCAACATCAGGGGTATTGTCTAAGGACGATAACCTTACTCGTTTAAGAGCAAAAGAATCGGCTTTGCTGAATGCATTGATCAAGCGAGTTCCTGACGTTCTATCTCGTGAGAACATCGTTCAAGAGCTGTATGAAAACACCTATGCGACAGATGCGACGATCAATCAACTGGTCAAACGTTTAAGAAAGGCCATGGGAGACGACCAGCGCTCGCTGATTAGAACAATCCCAAAGCAAGGCTACTTGTTAGCCATAGCACCTAAATTAGTCGAAAAACACCCTCATTCTTCACCAGAAATACCTGCAAAATATTTAGCTGTAGAGCATGGAGACTTCGACCCTGTTGATGTCAAAGTTGAAGAACTGAACCGTGTAAACACCCATTCTATTCAACCGAAAGATGAAAGCCGCCTACAACGTTTTGGCGCTGCGACCGTGATAGGCTGTTTATTAGCAGTAGTCATAGGTTATGGACTGGGTTCTTGGTTCGCTCCATCGGCACGTTATCTAGAACAAGTTTCAGTGGTCGAAGCAGAAGCTCAACACATAGACACATTATCCCAAACACCAACAGTGGTTATCGACAACAATCAACAAGTTGTGGCGATCTATTTAAAAGACGATGAAGAATCCGTTCATTGTGCTTATCAAGAGCAAGTTACGTTATGCAATTAAAGTCGAAGCACTATAAAGTGCTCTCCATGTGGACGATATGTGTCGTGCTTGGTTATCTGCTATTCCAGCTGAACTACACACCAACTAAACCATTTACTGGGTTTTGGAGCGGTCACACGACTGTTGACTATGGCGAGCGCTCACTAAACATCAGCACTCAACTCATCATTGATGGCCCCGAATCTGAGAGTGCGCGGTTAATTACCACGTTCGAACCAAAATCTAGCACTGCTGCGCCTTTTCAAACCAGCGTCACCAGTAACATACAAGTTCAAGGGCGAGTCGACTCAAAGATCACCTTCTCTTTAACCGAATTAAATTACACCAACAAAGAAGCACTTGAAGCCTATTTGAACCGCCAGTTACCACAAACAGGTAGCCTAGTCTCAGGCAAATCATGGGCAGTCGATGATGATGAAATCTTCATGTACCTAACCCTCGCATTCGGTGAGAAAATGGGGGTTGTTCTTAAGCGTAGAGAGTAGGTGATTAGCTTTGTTACTAATCCTTTCCTAATCGCACCTCCCAGCTCATCTAACATCAGCTAAAATCATAGTGATGTGACGATAAACTTAAATCTTTATCGTCCCTTTATAGATATGGCTTTACACGCCCTATCCAACCTTTACAATGTGCAGCAAATATATTTATCAAGGTTTATCTCTATGTCTATTCAATGGTTTCCGGGTCACATGCATAAAGCCCGCAAAGAAATCGAAGAAGTTATCCCACAGGTTGATGTGATCATCGAAGTACTGGACGCTCGTATTCCGTTCAGTAGTGAAAACCCAATGATCTCTTCACTGCGCGGCGATAAGCCTTGTGTAAAAGTGTTGAACAAACGCGACCTTGCCGATCCTGAACTGACCCAACGTTGGATTGAGCACTTCGAGAAAGAGCAAGGCGTTAAAGCGATTGCAATCACCACCAGCGTTAAAGAAGAAGTTAACCACGTCATGGAGTTGGTCCGCAAACTTGCACCGCACCGTGAACAGATGGGCAAAAACATTCGTACGATGATCATGGGTATCCCTAACGTAGGTAAATCAACCATCATCAACTGCTTGGCTGGACGTACGATTGCGGTAACCGGTAACCAACCAGCGGTAACTCGTCGCCAACAACGTATCAACCTGCAGAACGGCGTGATTCTTTCAGATACTCCAGGAATCCTTTGGCCTAAAGTGGAAAACCCACACAGTGGTTTCCGCCTAGCAGCAACGGGCGCTGTGAAAGATACGGCGATGGAATATGATGAAGTGGCATTCTACACCGTTGAGTATCTAGCAAAGCAATACCCTCACCTATTGCAAGAACGTTACCAAATCGAAGAGTTGCCAGAGTCAGACATCGAGTTGATGGAAGCGATTGGCCGCAAGCGTGGTGCACTTCGTGCAGGTGGTCATATCGACCTTCACAAATGTTCTGAGATTCTACTTCACGAACTGCGTAACGGTACTCTAGGTAAAGTCACTCTAGAGCTACCGGAAATGATCACTAAAGAATTGGTTGAAGTGGAAGAAGCTGCGGCACTGAAAGCTGAGCAGCAAGCGAAGAAGAAAGAAGAGCGCCGTAAGCGTTACTTGAAGAATAAGCGTTAATCGCGATTAGCTTTCTAAGCGTTCTTATTAACCACTCTCGCACCTACTACTAAGATATTCGCGTTCTATATACTTTAGAACGTGAATATTGTCCCCATGGTTTGTTGATCTAGCTAACATACTGACAAATCTATAGAAACTGCCGTTTACAATCACAAACACTGTGACATACTACGCAAATTATTGTGTATCAATTACGGCTAGCTTTTCAATGCGCTCCTATTCTGGGTTCAAAAATCAGAGATTTAAAACCTATTTCGATAATGAAATTTATTTGCCGTACATAAATTTCATCTACATCCCGATCTCAATATTCTGTGCTTTTATTGTCACCGACTACATCCATTTTGGTACAGAGTGCCTTGGCCCCATCATTTCACGATTCATACTCTTTATATTGATGATGGTTGTCGCCAGATATTGCATAAAAAACAAACCCAACGTTTTAGAACTCGTCGAGAGCATATTCCTTGTTATTAGCTCACTGTTTTTGATCTATGTTGGTCGACTCGCTGTTGAGCTGAACAATTTCGATTACCAAGGTGGCATCATTCTCGTCATGATCTACATCGGTACCTTTTCAAGGTTATCTGCCAAGTACAGCATCACAACACTTTCCTTTATCTTTTCCTCCTATCTTATCGGCCTTGCTCCCTTGCTCTATGACGCAGAACCTAAACACGAGATAGAGACTATTTCAGTCTACCTTTCTGCCTATATCCTAATCTCGGCGGCTTGTATTAGACGTGATTTAGAAGTGCATAAGCGTTTTGCGCAATCAGAACAACTGCGCAAACAAGCTATACAGTTGCGTAAACAGTCTAATATGTTCGAAGCCCTTTCCTATCAAGATGCACTTACGAGTTGCTACAACCGCCTGTACCTTCATCAAGTGATAGAACCGAGTATCAATCGTCAGCTATCGATCACTTCAATCATGATCGATATCGACCATTTCAAATCGATTAACGATACCTACGGTCATCAAATGGGTGATATGGTAATCAAAGAATTGGCGGCGGAGATTCAAAAGAGATTGCCAAGCAGTAGCAACTGTTTTCGATATGGCGGTGAAGAGTTTCTCGTGATGGTACAAGGCGAGACGGAAGCATCAATAAAATTATTGGTCGACTCCCTTCTAGAGTCTCCATCTCGTCTTAGGTTAGAAGTAACCATTTCGATAGGAGTAAAGCATGCGCCAATGGCGATTGGCTCTGTCGAGCAACTCATCGATGATGCCGACCAAGCGCTCTACATTTCTAAGAAAAACGGCAGGAACCAAGTTACTTGGTGTGATTAGCCGTTTTTATCAAGCTCTACTATTCCCTCTCATAATGATTACAGCTATTAAAAAGCCCCGAGCAATTAAATGCTCGGGGCTTTGACTTTTCGGTTTCAGTTTTAACGTGTCTTCAGAAAAACTACGTTAAAGCAACAAACCTATGTTCAAAAAACTCTTATTCAGCAAGCTCTGAGTCAGCCAACTCTTAGTCAATAAGAAGCTATTAAGAATAGGCTGTGCTGGCTGTCTTCTGTTCAAGTTCGACCGGAGAGCCCCAAGAGATCACTTTTTCGTTCACTTGGCTGCCACACGGTGCGTTCCAAACTTGTTCTAGCTCTTCTTTACCACCAATCGCTTCATAGAATGCAATGGCTTGATGGTTTTCAGACATCACCTCTAGGTAAAGCCCTGAATCCGAGTAATATTGTTGCAACCACTTCGACAGTTCAGACAATAAGCGCTTGCCTACGCCGCGACCACGGTAATTATTATCTACATGTAACGCATCAATGAACGTGCCACGCTCAAAGTTGTGATTACCAAACGCGCAGACAAAACCAACCAGTAAACCGCCTTCTTCAAGCAATAAAACATGTTGGTTGAAAGGAGGATTTATCAAACGAGTCTGCCAAATAACAGATCTGTCCTCCAAAACATCATGTTCTAGGTAATCATCAGCAAGAATGCCACGGTAATATAGCTTCCAGCTATCCGCGTGTAATTGGGCAATCCGCTCATAATCTTTATATTCAGCTACCTTAATTTCCATTTATTAGCCCTTAGTACTTCCATTTATGACTTGCTACTACATTTCACACTACCTTTATACAATATTTAAGCAAAACATACTAATACACGTTTACACTTTCAATATTGACTTACACGTGTACGCTGATATTCTAGCGCACAGATGTAAGCTCAATGGAAATTTGCTAATGAATAGTGCTGACAAACCATCAACAAAAAAGCCGCCGTTAATCTGGCTTAATATTTTTGTATTCTCTTTTAGTATGCTGCTTGCTGTTGTTGCAGCTCCCGTTTATGGCTATTTTTTTGGCTATGGAATGGAGCACTGGATATGGCTAGCGATCTGTTTTACGTTTTGTAATCTGTCGATCACGACGGGCTATCACCGTTTATGGTCTCACAAGGCATTTGAAGCACATTCAAGCCTAAGATTCCTATTTGCTTTAGGTGGTGCCTTTGCCCTGCAGAACAGCGCTCTCCATTGGTCTTCTGATCACCGTGTGCATCACAAGCATGTCGATAACAACGACAAAGACCCGTACTCTGCAAAACGCGGCTTTTGGTACTCGCACATTGGTTGGATGATTCGTAACTACAGCACCTCAATGTATGAAAACTATGAAAACTGTCGTGACCTGAAGAAAGACAAGATCGTAATGTGGCAGCACAAGCACTACGTTCTTCTGGCGTTGATCATGAACTTCGGTGTTCCTATCGCCTTAGGCGTGATTTACGGTGATGTGATTGGCATGTTGTTAATCGTCGGTGCAGTTCGTTTGGTCCTTAACCACCACACAACATTCTTCATCAACTCTCTTGCTCACATCTGGGGTAGCCAACCTTTTACTGACAAAAACACAGCGCGTGATAACGGTGTGCTAGCAGTACTCACTTTCGGCGAAGGCTACCACAACTTCCACCACATCTTTGAGAATGACTACCGTAATGGTATTTACTGGTGGCAATACGATCCAACGAAATGGTTGATTAAGAGTGCTTCATTGATGGGCTTAGCAAGTAAACTAAAGAAAACGCCTCAAGCTCGCATTGAAAAAGCTGAAGCGACAATGCTGCTTAAGCGCACACAGCAAAAGATCATGCACCGTGCCGACAAGCAACAAATCGCAGATAAGCTTCAACAAGAGTTTGATGCTCTAGTGTCAAACATGAACGAGTACTACGAAGTCAAAAAGCAACTACTTGAAAGCAAACGCGAAGACGTGGTGAAAAAATACGAACATTCTGTACTTAAAGTTCGTTACCAGCAAATCAAAATGAACTTCGAACAGCAGAAGAAAAATTGGGCGATGACGGTTGAGCAATATGCTTAAGTTAAAACAATACGCTTAACACACCAATAACAAAGCTGTTTGCTTATTATTCGAAAGCCCTCATATTACTATGAGGGCTTTTTATTAGCATAACCTACTCGGCTCTAGATCTATGCTCTCGAGTTTGAATTGTGGATGCCAAGAACCATAGTTATTGGATTCCCGAGCTCTTTCTTCAAACTAAAATATGGCTATATTACTGGAACTTATCGAGTTTAAAGCCGAGGAATTGAAAATGAGTAAACTGACTATTATTGCAACGATCGTCTCTAAAGAAGACAAAACTGAGCTAGTTAAATCAGAGATGATTAAATTGATCGATAAAACCCGTGTTGAAGACGGCTGTATTAACTACGATCTGCACCAAGATAACAGTAACCCTGCTCACTTTGTTTTTCATGAGAACTGGGAGTCTGAAGCTCATCTAGAGAAACACTTAGCGAGCCAACACATCGCTGACTACATGGCTGCGACTGAAGGTTGTATTGAAACCTTTATACTTAACAAAATGACGCATATTGCTTAGCCAGTCATTCAATACTGATTCAATAAAAACCCTGCTCTAATTGCAGGGTTTGTCTTTTCTATCAGCTTATATTTGCTCATTCTAATAATGAAAAAACCCGCCAGAGTAGCGGGTATGGTCAATAATCATGACTGTCAAAGACAGATAGGTAACAACCATCAATCCAATATTGAGTACCACTTTACAGTGGCACTCTGACATTTCTTTTGCTGATCGCTAGCACGGGGGCACTAGTTAAAAGCACGAGCCAAAATGCCATTCCCTTGATATTGGTAAACACTTGAATTACTACTTACAAAGACCGATTCTCCGGGCTTAAGAGAAACTGACCGTCCTTCTGAAGTGATGGTCGCCTCTCCTTCCACACAAAACAAGATCTCCGCGCTACGTAGATACTGTGACTTGCTCTCATCAGTCGCAGACAAGATATCAAAGCCAAAGTCATCCACTGGAATTGGATAGCTCATCTTGCCCTCTTTCAATACAGGCTTAAGGCGGATATCTTCTGGCTTAATCGGCTCAAAGATTGTGTTGTCGATAAGCTCAGGGACATCGATATATTTGGGAGTGAGACCGGCACGCAGCACATTGTCTGAGTTTGCCATAATCTCTAAACCCGTACCTTGAACATAAGCATGTGGGGTTTCTGCGAACAGGAACATCGCTTCACCGGGCGCCAGCTCAACCGTGTTAAGCATTAATGGCGAAAATAAGCCAATATCACCTGGATAATGCTGCTTGAACTCAATGCTGTATTGAAGAGCTTCACGCCCCATGACCGTTTTGGCTGGTCGCGCATGTGCAGCATAAAGCTCATTAAGCGCAGACGCTTTGCGGTCACCTTCAAGAGACATAATGGCGCTAAAAAAAGACTTCAAAGAATCACTGTCGGCATTGGCTTTTAGTACATTAAGCTCAATCGCTAACGAAGGAATATCCGCTTCTTCGAACAAAGCTATAATATCGTTGATTGGACGAAAACCATTCATCGCTTTGTAGAAGGTCAATGCATAAACCAGCTCAGGCTTGTGGTTTGGATCTTTGTAGTTACGATTTGACGCATTCAAAGGGATGCCGAGTGCATTCTCACGCTCAAAACCTAATTCAGATTTACGCTTGTTCGGGTGAACCTGAATCGATAACGGTGTTTCAGCGGCCAACACCTTAAACAAGAAAGGTAATTCACCGAAACGTGCCGCCGTGTACCCGCCTAAGACATCGATTTTGTTTTCATCAATCATGTGAGAAAGCGATTCACCGGTATCACCTACTTTTGAGCAACCATTTGGATGAGCACCCATCCAGATCTCAGCTTGCGGTTCTTGGTTTGGGTTCACAATACCAAACAGTTGGTTGATGGAGTCTTTGCTTCCCCATGCGTAGTTTTGAATAACGTTGTCGAGTTTAAATAGAGACATAATTACTTCTCATTAAAAATCTGGCCGCCAAGCTTGAGCGTGGCAGCGATATTACGGGCACTACGAGTCAGATTTTGGCTCGCTTCTGATAAAACTTGTTCTAAGGACTGAGGTGAACGCACGGTTCCAAACAGGCTAGACATTGAGTCGTAAAGCTTTTCAACGTCTGTACCCAAAGAGCCAGCGATACCAATGGTCGGAATATTCAGTTTTTGAGCACGCTGGGCGATACCAAATGGAGTCTTACCTTGCAGGGTTTGGTTATCCATCTGCCCTTCACCTGTCACGACCAATGAAGCACCTTCAAGTACCTTATCCGCATCCAACGCATCCAGTACCATCTCGATACCCGCTTTAATTTGGATATTGAACGCTAGGCTTAGTCCTAACGGCGCACCACCAGCAGCACCAAAGCCCGCGCTGTTGCGATGATTAATACCTGTCTGCGCGTGAGCAATGTCTGCAAAGTGCCCAATTGCAGCATCAAGTTGTTGAACGTGAATTTGTGATGCGCCTTTTTGCGGACCAAACACGGCACTTGCTCCGCTTTCGCCGCACAACGGATTATTCACATCACATGCGACAACGAACGTGACCTCATTGCATCTCGGGTGCAGCCCATCAAGATCGATGCTTGCTAGCTGACTTAACTCTGCGCCGCCACCAGATAACTCGTTGCCTTGCTTGTCTAATAACCTGCCTCCCAACGCTTGTAAAATGCCTGAACCTGCATCGTTGGTTGCGCTACCGCCCAAGCCGATAATGATTTGTTCAACACCTTGATCTAATGCACCTTTAATCAATAACCCTGTACCAAACGAAGATGCGATTAACGGTGCTCTTTCTTCTACGGTTAATCGGTCTAAACCCGATGCTTGAGCAAATTCCACTAAGGCAGTTTTTACGTTAGCGCCATCAACAGTCTGTTCTAACGAAGCCCAATAAGCCGTACATTCTCGACCTAGTGCGTCTGTTGTTTGTAGCAGCTGTTTCTTACCGTTAAGCGCGGTTAGCAGCACGTCTACGGTACCTTCACCACCATCAGCGAGAGGCAGTTTTACGAACTCTGCGTAAGGGAAAACATCGGCAAATCCACGCTCAATGCAAGACGCAACTTGATGAGCGTCGAGTGATTCTTTAAATGAATCAGGGGCAATTACAATTTTCATTGTCGTTCACCATTCCCGCCCACCAAGGTGAGCGGGTTATTGAAATTAGAATTTGATTTGGAATGTTTTTGCTTGGCAAGATGCTAATTCGCCAAAAGATAAGTCGCCAAAGGTTTCAGTTGCTACATCACCTTCGCGTACACGCTCGTCCATGCTCGTCTGTTTCCAGCTTGAAACCGCTTGAGTGAAAGAGATTGAATCCGATACTGAACCCGTTTCTGATGGGTTGTAGACACGCATGATCAACGCATCTTCGTCTTCAGCTTTCTTAAGCACACTTAATACCGCACCTGCTTGTTGCTTCGATAGCAAGCTAAAGCTCATCGGTAGGTTTTGTTCGCCCACATTCAGCTTCATCGCGTTGTAAGGGATCTTGTTGTAACATTCGATTTTAGTGACATTGTCACGTGCTTGCGCCATGATGTTCGCGTCAATGTGGTTACCCGAGAAGCCACACAGTGTGAATTCACAAACCAACTTGCCGCGCACTTGTGAATCTGGAGTCGGGATCTTGATACCAGAAGGACGACCCGGACGAAGCAATAGCTCTTCTTTACCCAACACGCCGATACCACGGAAGAGTGTCAGTGCGAAGGTATCTCTGTTTTCGTCACCTTGAGATGCAATCACTTCAAATTCACGCAGGCCATTCGACATGATCGCCATGCCCGCTTTGCCGTTTTCTAGCGCTGCAAAGTTCATTAATTGATACACAGGAACTGGCGCTTCTTTCCACTTTTCTTCTTCCCAAACCGCCATAGCAGGGTCGTTGGTCGGGCGAGTAATGCAACCGAACTGGTTATCTGCAACCACAGTTTCAGAAACGAATGGCGTTGGTACTAGCACACGTACACGGTGGTCGTCGGCTTGGTTGTCTAGTTCCATGCGTACTTCAATGCGGCGAGAACCTTGCTTCAATACCACTTGGCATTGCGCTTCAACGAATCCGTTTTGACCCGTACGTTCTTCACGCTCTGCCAGGTTTTCAGGCACGTTCATGCGGAAAGCGATGTTCGCTACCGATTGGAAGCCTTGGTGATCAATCGATGTTTCGACTGGGAATTCGTCTGAGTACAGTAACCACTCTTGACGAGATGGAGAGTAATCGTACTCATCGCCGTCATCAGAACCGTCTTCTAAACGAAGTACTTGATCGAACACTTGCTCTGTCTCTTTATCGAAAATAGTCAGAGTACCGTTGTCGTTTACATTGATTCGGTAGTATTCGTTCTCTAGCAAGTAGTCTTTCTGCTCAGCGACTTTAACTGCGCCCTTCTCGTTACCTTGGATGTGTAACGTGGTGAAGCCCATCGCTGGCACAGTGCGTTTGATTTGAATATCAAACTCCATGAACGGGTCGTAGTTGCCGTAGTGAACGATTTGACGGTCTACTTTACCTGGGTCGATTTGGCGCTTGTCTTGGATGAAGTATTCAACTGGGTTTTCATTTTCATCAAAGATAGAGAATTCTTGAGCACGGATAGTGATGGTTGTATTCACCACTTCTTCACGCTCATACGGTGAAAGGTTGAACATCGCCAGTTTGTCGCACCCTTCGCGATCCGGCATATGGTCAACGATTTTACGCTTATAGAAGTGAATTAGGTTTGTCGCCATGTCGTCCGCAAGGATGTAACGGTTTAAGATTTCAGCGTGTACCTTGTCTGAACAGCAGCAACCAATAGAGTCATGAGCGTGGTTCTTCATGCTCTCTTTCCACATTTTCTCAATCAAACCGTGGTGGTATTCAAAGCCTAATGTCCAAGCGATAGACGTTAGCGGTTCTAAGATATTTACAATCTTGTTTTCGATTTCTGCGTGGATCAGTTTGATGTCCATACGCGTAGAAGAGATCGTACGGTGAACACGCATGTATTTACCGTCGTTGAACTCGCCTTTGATTGTGTCGAGTTGGTCGCGCGCCGCTTCTACTTTCTCGAACACTTCTTCGTAACGGCTCATTGAGAATTCACGATCTGGGTAGATTTCGCGAAGCTTGTCCATTACTTCAAAGATGTCTTTTTGAATCGGCATTTGGTCGTGGCCGTTCGGTAGCAAGATATCTTTAGTCACCGATGGCTTTTCTAGCACTGGGAAGTACTTATCTAGACGAGCTCGCAGACCTTCTTCGTCTTGTGGAAGATATTTACCAATTGCGTAACCCAGTGGAAGCACTTGTGCAGTCACTTCACTGCCGTCGTTTGACTGCCATAAGAATTCTGTTTTGTTGGTGCCGTGACGCTCTGAACAACCACGCCAGAACATTGCACGCGTGATATCGAAGCCGTTGTAGATCATCGGCAGCTGAGAGCTCATGCTGAATGAATCTGGTAGGTAACCGATCTTCATTGCATCGCCAAATTTCATACAGTCGCGAATGCCATACATCATGTTACGTACAATTGACTCACCAGAAACTTGCATTGTGTCGGTTTGAGAGTACCAAGGGCCAATAATTAGCTTGCCCGCTTCAACCAATGCTTTTACGCGTTCTGTGTTCTCTGGTTTGATCGCGAAGTAATCTTCTAGAACGGCGGTTTGACCATCTAGAACGTAGTATTTGTATTCTGGATCGCTCTCCAGACGGTTCATGATTTCTTCCATGTTGTTCACTAGAAGAATACGAGACTCTTCTGTTGTGAAATACCATTCACGATCCCAGTGCATGTGTGGAGTAATATGTACGCGTGATGTAGTCATAATCATTTACCTAAATGTGTCGATTCGAGTAGATCTTAAATTCGAACTCAAATACGACTAAATTAAAGTTTTTCAAGGGGTTAAAATTGGCTGCCACTAAATTTAGGGTGCAGAAAACCACGCCCAGATTCTGTGTGAATAAAACCGTTAGGAGCACAGGAATTTAGGACAGCCAAGTTGTTCGTTATTTTTTATATGGTGTTTTTAATGACGAGCTATAAGTTAGCTCAAAATTCAATTAGTTCTGTGTTGCAGTACTTGCTTCAAACTTACCCTTTTTTACAGCGTGACCACGCCACATCAGAAGAGTAATGGTTGAAATCACCGTGCCGACAATGGCAGCACCGAACCAGATTGCAGCAGCAGAGAATGCGCCCAAACCTGAATCGTGTAACAAGAAGATAGAGAAGATACCAGCGCCCGGAGTTGATAGACCAATACCTGCCGCACCCACCATTGCACCTGTCACTACAGAGCCTAGTAAGAATGAACCGATTACACGGATTGGATCTTCAATCGCCATTGGGATTGCACCTTCAGTAATCCCCGCGAGGCCAAGTAGCCATGTAGATTTACCGGTTTCAATCTCAAAGTCTTTGAATAGGCGTGGAGCAATCATGGTTGAAGCCGTTACAGTGAACGCCGATACCATTTTTACTGAGCCAAAGATGGCGTAAGGACCATAAACACCGTTCGCCATTGCACCTAAACAGAATGCGTAAGCAGCTTTGTTTACCGGGCCACCTAAATCGAATGATACAAACAGACCTAGAATCGCACCCAATAACAATGCGTTAGTGCCTGACATACCGTTCAACCAGTCCGTTAGACCTTGGTTTAGGAACGCGACAGGTTTACCGATAACAAACAGCATCAAGCTACCTGCCACCAAAGTACCAATTACAGGATAAAGGTAGAACGTAAGGAAGCCGTTGAACGCAGGACCCAAGCGAACATGCTCTTTTACCCAACGCATTACGTAACCAGCAATCAAACCACCAACAACACCGCCTAGGAAACCTGAACCAATGATGTTTGCAGCAATACCTGCAGCAAAACCAGGACCAAGTGCCGGTTTGTCGGCTAATGAGTAAGCTGTGTAAGCTGCCAATACTGGCACCATTAATGTACCTAATAGGCCGCCACCTAATTTGCGATACATCCATAGCCAAGAATCTTTTGTTGCGTAAAGCTCTTGCAGGTCAAAAATTTGCGCGATAAGAACAGCAACCGCAAGAACAGTACCACCAGCAACGATAAGAGGAACTGCGTAAGAAATACCAGAAAGCAACGCTTGTTTAAGCTCAGTTTTCAGTGGCAATTTCTTAGGTTTGTCGTCAGTAGCGACTGTACGCTCTGCACCGTTACCTTTTTTCGACTCTTCAATCGCTTCATTTAGAATGCGTTCACCGTGTTTAATCGGTTCTGCAACTGGCGTTTCAACACGAGGGATTCCGTTAAAACGATCCACTTCTTTAATCGCGACTTCAGCAGCAAAAACACACGCTACAGCATTGTTAAGTTGTTCAGCCGTTAAGCGATCTTCAATACCGTTTGCGCCCTGCTTTTCAACATGAACCTTGTAGCCAAGCTTTTTGCCCGCTTTTTCTAGGTACTCAGCCGCCATATAAGTGTGAGCGATGCCTGCTGGGCAAGCAGTAACACATACAATTGTCGGTGCATTTGTATCTAAGTTGTCTTGTTTTTCTTCTTGCTGATTATCGCCATCAAGAAGTGCGAAGATTTCATCAGCGGTTGTCGCTTTTAATACAGCTTCACGCACATCGTCGTCAACCAGCGTGGTTGTCAGTTCGGTCAGCAGGTGCATGTGGGTAGAACCCGCCTCTGCATTTGGAATGGCAATTAGGAAGATAAGATTCACATCTTCGTCTTCATCTAGGCCTTTCCATTTCATGTCTTCTTTTAGTGTTGCCACAGCGAAGCCAGCTTCTTTAACCGCGTCAGTCTTGCCGTGCGGTACTGCTAGACCTTCACCAAGCGCTGTCGGGCCTTGCTCTTCACGAGCAAATACTGCATCAAGATACTCTTGCTTGTTGTGCAGTTTGCCTTGCTGATCCAGTTGGTCAGCAAGTGCGTAAATCGCTTCTTCTCGACTGCTAAACGTAGTTTGCAGATTTACGAGCGACTTATTCGTTAGAGTAGTAAGTTTCATAACCTTTGTCCCATAGTCACGGATTAGTACGACAGTCGTCCCTGTCGACGATGGGAATAATACAACTTCAAGACATTTAATCCGTGATCACGATCTCACCAATACACATTTGTATTTAATTTGTATTTAAATCGTATTGGTAAATCCTTTAAGAAAGCTTGTTATGTATCGTTTAATTTGTATTATATGTACTACAAAACACCGATACGATGCTCACACTAACCTTGAGAGCAAGGCTTATATAGAGCAAATTTACGTATTTAAGGTACAGGTTGTTAAACAAAGTCTAGTTGTTCTAGCGCACAAATGAGGCAAAAATGGCAAGACTCCCGATGTATCGCCAAATCGCAGATGCAATACGAGAAAAGATCAGTTCTGGTGAATATAAGGTTGGAGAAGCACTTCCAACAGAAGCGCAGTTACGCGAAGTATTTTCTGTCAGCCGCGTAACGGTTAGACAAGCGCTGAAGCTACTGATCGAAAATGATGAACTTGAAAGCGTGCAAGGCAGCGGCACTTACGTTAAAGAGAACAAAATCAATTACGACATCTATAAGCAGTCTAGCTTTCAGGAAAAGTGGGCGCATTTGGATGTGGTTACCCACAGTGAGGTTCTGGCTTTTGAAATGAAGCCCTGCTCTCTAGCGATGTCTGAACACTTAGATATCAAAGAAGGCGAATTGGTGTTCTACGTAAAGCGTGTCCGTTTCATCGACAACAACCCAATTACGGTTGAAGAAACCTGGTTGCCTGTTGCTTTGTTCCCAGACCTCACTTATCAAGTGATGCAAACATCAAAATATGACTTTATTGAAAATACCAAAGGTATGGTGATTGATCGAAGTGAGCAAGAACTGGTACCTATCCTTCCGCCAGAAGATGTGGCTCATCAGTTAGGAATCGACCCTGCTCAACCGATTATTGAAAAACGTACTCGTGGTTACCTAGCCAATAACACCGTATTTGAATACAGCCGCAACTACTTCACATCTAACGATTATCGATTCACTTTGGTCGCCAGACGCCAAAGGTAAGACTTAATCTAGCACTGCATATAACCAACACAGAGGACGCCTGTTCTCTGTGTAAATGCGCACTTCCTGCTCATAACACCAGTTTCATCCTCCCCAAATATTCCTAAACCGATATCAAACAACCTCACGAAAGATCATTCACCTTCATTTAAATACTGTTCGCGCGCTTTGACCATAAAATGAACGCCCAATGACAAGAGCAACCGTCGACAGGAATGTAGATGAATACCAAACAACTTGAGGACGCGGTCAATGAAGTGACCTTGTTCAATCAACACCTGCACTTAATCCAATCCGTCCATACCATTCCTACACCAAAAGTGAATTGGGAGTCGATAGCCATGGAACCGGCACCCGTAATGCCAACGGTTCGCTTCGACCATAAAGTCAAAGCCATGGAAGCGCTCGACGAGTACAAACCCAACTGGCTCGACATGCTGCTAGGTAACAAATCTAAATTGTATTCTCTCACTGCCAATATTGAGCGAGCGGCTGAGAAAGATATCGAACAATACAAAACTGAATTTGTACATTGGGTACAGAACTACAGCTACTGGGCGAAAGGCAATCAATTGTCGAAAGGTGTTTTGAATAACGATAGCCAAGCGAAGCTGTCTGCCCTTTCTGAAGCTCAACAAAACACGATGAACGCCGCAGTGGTCGACACTAAGCTGATCAATCATAACTTTAATACCTATAAGAACGGCCACCTGTTAGAAGTCAATATTCAGGTGAATAAGCACAACGTCATCCCTAAAGAGAAAAAGGTATTGTGCCAAGGCGAAGTAAAGCTAGAGACGCTATCCCTATCTGAAAGTAATGCACTGTATCGAGAGTATGTGTGCAGTTGCGTTATTAAATGCGCTCAGGACTCTTTCAATGTATTACCTGAGACAAGCGTTGTGATCAATGTTGAGCAGGTTTCGGCTGATCATTTCAATGAGACCATTCTTTCATGCCATGTCGAGAAAGGCTTGCTGGAGTTCTTATTGATTGAAGACGACAAACCTTCTGAAATGCTTGAATTCTTTGTCCACATTGAAGATTTCAACCCTCATCGTGGCAACGGGTTCTCTGAGATTAAAACTATCTTCTCCCCTTTGCCTATCGCGTCGTAACTCAGTTCATGTTTCGACTCGAACACAGACTAATCATCACGACTAACTGTTAGTTGGTCGTGTTCAATCACTTATGTACCTAACCATTATGTCGACCTACGCTATCTCAAGAACAACATGTCCAATACAAAACACAGCTCTAAATAAACTCCATTTCAACCCGTTACCTTTGGTCATAATGGTCTTATCCATGCCACTTTTCGCTGAAGAAATGGTACCGACCGAAAAGCCGATACCTACGGAACCACTAGAGCTTACAAAGCAACTTGAACTTACAGAAGAACAAGCCTTACAAGATGAAGCCATATTGGAAGAAAAGGCGGAACCAGAAGTTGAATCGCCCTTCACGACGTTAACCAAATTGGGTTTTATCTACTCTCAAAACACCAGTTCATCTTTGTCTATTAATTCTGGAATATCCGTAGGCTACAAAAAGGAAAACTGGGGGCAACGAGTCCAGTTCGACACCTATTATACCGATGCAGAAAATGATGAAGATGGTACTAATCGCTATACCACCAACTATGGCATTAGTTATTACTTGAACGAGGTGACTTACTTAGTCGCGACAACCCGTTTTGAACACGACCACTATGGTACCTATCGTAAGCAATTCATTACCGCGACCGGTTTGGGTCGTCACTTTTACGATACCGAAAGAATCAAGCTTCAAGGCTCTGCGGGTCCGGGTTATCGAATCAGTAGACGACAATCCTCCGACGAAGAGCTCCCAAACAAAGAGAACTACGAACTGATCGTTAATGCCAGTATTGATGGCTCGCTAACGCTTACAGAAACGTTCTCTATGGGTGCAACTGCAAACATGGCCTACGGTGAAGAGAACACAAACTACAACCTAAAGGGCTATCTAAAGAACATTCTGATGGGCAATTTAGCACTGACGTTTGATACCGAATACATTTACAACACCACTGTCGCCTCAGACCAAAGCAACAGCGAGATCTACAGCTCAATGAACCTAAACTACGACTTCTAAGAAAGATTTCCCCCATCGAACATGCAAAAGGATTTGCGTGATCGTCCAGCAAATCATTACTAAGACCTATACAAATACTCGCTTCATTGAGCCAGCACCTACTTCCATTACTTAGAAAAATTGTATTGAGATGTGTTTTTGGAATCGATCGCTCAAAGCTCTGTCAGCTAAATGTAAAACCACTCTTGGACCAATGAAAATCCCGTAATTTATCGCTAAAGTCCGCCTACCTTTTGTATTACAAATTACTTTTTATGCTAAATTCTCAACAAACTGTAAAATACTTCAAGATTGCTGCACTTATTTCTAGCGGTTTATTACTCACAGGGTGTGAAGCCAACGCTAAAAGCGACCAATCAAAGCTTACAGCATGTACCGACTGTAACTGGAACATAGAGCAATGGAAAATCACCCTTCCTGTCAGTGGCGACGATTACTACAACAATGGTCGTAGCAGCGCTGCCGAGCTCATCCCCCAAGAATGTAATGGTAAAGAGTACTTAACCAACGGCACCAATCTACCTTGGTTCTCTCGTGAATCAGTTAACGACGAAGAGCGTCTCAAATTTACAGTCGATCTTGGCGGCCAAGTTTCTACAACACCAAACACTAAATACGTTCGCTCAGAGCTTCGTGAGCTCTACAACTATGATTCCGAAAATCGTTGCAGCACTAAAGAGCAAAACTGGGCAGTAACAGGAACACATGAATTAAAAGCAACACTGAGCGTTGATCAATTTCCGGATAAAGAAGTAACGGGTAGTGACCCAAAAGTGGTTCTTGGCCAAATCCATGGTAAAGACATTAAACAAGCGCTCGTGAAATTGCAGTGGGATGGTGAAAACAAACCAGTACGTGTCGTTCTAAATGATTCCTTTTTGTCAGGAAACCAAGTTTGTAGCGACTGTAAGCCTTTTAGTGTCAACTTAGGCTACGCGCCTGCGAACCTTGATTGGGATTACACAATTCGTCTCAATGACCAGGGTATTTACCTTTCAACACTCATTAATGATGAATTAACAGAGCAATTCTTACCTTGGGGTGTCGAAACAGAAGACCGCGATGGCAACAAAGTTACCCTTTCAAAGGCATGGTTAGAGGAAGAGTACTACTTCAAAGCCGGTCTTTACGCTCAAATAAAACCTTCAAGAGAGTTTGCAGGGCAAGTATTCTCGGTCAGTTTCTCGAAGATCAATATTGATCATAACTAATCACGCTTAACTAAGTCTCAGATACAACGAACAGCAGGCTCAGCTCCCGCTCTATTTCAAGCAGCGCATTGATTCCTTCAGTCATGCGCTATTTTGTTTTGAGCCACCAATGTAAAGTCTTCTTGTTCGCCTCCCTTCTTCTCAATTTCCTGTTGATTATATAGAAAACGTTAATTCTGTTTTGCTTTACACCCCGTTTATCTACAAACCTTGGTGTAATAGATTGAACTCAAGCAAACAAAAGGAGCGAATACATTATGTTATCTAATCAACTAGAGCGTGCACGCGCCATCGATTTACCAACACGCGAAGCGATGCTTCAACGAGCTCCTTCTGTGCAACAGTTTTGGGACAACAATAAAAGTCTGTTCAGTGAAGCTTGGAAAGAGTGGGAAGTGAGTGCAGAAGGCAGCCAGCTAAATTTCGATGATTCATTACTGGACGCTCGTCTGCGTGAAGCCGTTAGACAGGCGTGGCAAGATCCAACGAAAGAAGTTGCAGTGCAAGACTTGCTCGAAGAAGTCTCACCTGGTGTGTTTAAATTCCAATTTTTTGACCCTGAGCGTTTAGCCGGACTGCGCGGTTACTTAGAAGAAGTATCTAAGGCTCAAATCCCGTTGCGTCCGCCTTATGGCATAGTGCTCAACCGAGGTGGTGCGATGTTGGACAGCCGATCTGAAGGCTACTTAGCAGCACCGAGTTTCCAAGCGTTTTATCGAGATCTGCTCGACAGTTACATGCGTCCAATTGCACGTTTGTTGTTCCCAGAAATCATGGGCTACGATACGCAAACTTTTGGATTCTCTATTCAGTATCAAGAGAACAAAGACACATCTTTGCGCCTTCATACTGATGCATCTTCTGTCACGCTCAATATCAATTTGAATCTGCCCGATGAAGCGTTTTCAGGCTCTGCACTCAACTTTTATGACCCGGCTACAGGCAAAATGAATGAGGCGACATTTACACCCGGCATGGCAATGATCCACCGAGGAAACGTAGCACACGCCGCGTTACCAATTACCAGTGGTGAGCGCTCTAACTTCGTATTGTGGTTGTATGGCGACCGTGGACAAATCCCACAGCACAACTCAGGGTTGGAACCGGTAGACGCTCATCAGCGTTGGACTGTCCCTACGGTTGTGCCTGACAGCTTTGCTCCATTCTAGATAAGTACGCTTCATTTTAATCGGTTCGATTCGGATTAGCTTGTTCAAGCGACTAGTATCGTAAATAACAAAGCGCCCACCATAATATTGGTGGGCGCTTTTTTGTACCTTCGATTACGTAAATCGTAATCGATTAGCTAGATTAGGCTGGTTTCGTTCTTAATCGAGTCAACACATCCATTTGCTTTAGGTTCGCCATACCGACATACGCGACAGGCACTAAGAACAATGAGAAGAAAGTTCCGACAGACAAGCCACCGACCAGTACCAAACCAATATTAATACGACCTAATGAACCCGGACCATCAGCCAGCGCTAGCGGTAGTGAACCGAGGATCATCGTGAGTGACGTCATCAAGATAGGACGTAATCTTGAACGTGCACTGCTGATCGCCGCTTCTTGTGCACTGGCACCAGACTTACGTTTCTCGTTCGCAAACTCCACCAGCAAAATACCGTGTTTGGTGACAAGGCCAACCAAAGTCAGCAAACCGATTTTTGAGTAGATATTAAGGCTTTGACCAAATACCGACAGCGTTAAAATCGCACCGACGATACACAATGGAACCGTTAGCAAGATGATCATAGGGTCTACGAAGCTTTCAAACTGCGCCGCCAAAATCAGGAAGATGAAAATCAACGCCAATACGAACAGCACCTGTGCACCAGCTGTTGAATCAACGAGGTCTTTTACAATGCCGTTGAATTCGTAGCTTTGTGCCGGTTTCAATAAGCTTGGTACTGTGTCATCAATATACGCTTTCACATCACTTGCCGTATATCCGGGCATTAAGTCAGCCGTAATTTCAGCGCTGTCTTTACCCATGAATGTCTTGAAGTTCGATTCCGATGTGACTTGTTTAATCGATACAAACTGAGACAAAGGAAGCCTTTGACCCGACTGTGAATCCACATACAGCTTATCCAATACCTTGAAATCACCAAGATCACTCAGATTTACCTGAACTTGGATTGGGTATGTATAGCCATCATCCGCTTGTAAATCCGCGGCTTTCACTGAACCAAGGAATGTCGATAAGGCATTGGTGACATTGCCGTAATCCACGCCAGACAACACAATCGCATTGCGGTCAATCGATAAGTCATAGCGTAACTGGTCACGCAACATCGAGTTTTTAATGTTGGTCACACCCTCGTAATTATCAAGTGCCTCTACCACTTTGCTCGCCGTTTCAGACAACACTGTCGTATCGCGGTTTACTGTCGTTAGTTCTAAGATCATATTGGTGGCAATGTTAAGGTTATCCGCTGAGCGAACCTTGAAAGACATACCATACGCAGAAACTGAACTTTGCGCTTTGGCAATAAACTCATTCACCAATTCATCTGCAGATTGGTCACGCTCTCCCCATGGTTTTAGCAACACGTGATTGGTCGGTGTGCCTTCGATGTAAGACAAATTAGCTTCAACCGATTCATCACCTTTGAACACGCTGTTCAATTGTTCGTTGTTATCAAGGTGGTACTGGCGGCCTACTCCCGTTGGAGGCGTTGACGTCACCTCAACAAAACCCGTGTCTTCCGTTGGAAGCAGCACTTGAGGCATCTTCCAAACCGCTAACGCAGACAAAGCAATTAGAACCAAGGCAATTCCGCTCATCAGGGCTTTACGCTCAAACCACTTACCTAGTTCCTTGGTGTACACGTCAGACAGAACGTTAAGCTTCGCATCAACCTTTTGATACCACTTAGCTGGTGTTGAAACGGGCTTCATCAAATAGGCGCTCATCATTGGCGAGAGCGTTAATGCAACAAAACCAGAGATAATCACAGCTGCCGCTAGCGTGAAAGCAAATTGTCTAAACAGATCTGCGGTTAAACCCGCCATCAGGCCAATCGGTAAATACACAACAGCTAAAGTAAGCGTCATTGCAATCACAGGGAAGACGATCTCTCGACACCCTTTAATTGCTGCATTAAACGGAGTCTCACCCTCTTCGATATGACGGTAACAGTTCTCAGCAACAACAATCGCATCGTCGACCACCAAACCAATCGCGAGGATGATCGCCAAAATCGTCAGTACATTGATGCTAAAACCAAGTACATGCATCACGGCGAACACGCCAATCACACACACGGGAATGGTGATAATCGGAATCGAAGCCACACGAACAGAGCCCAAGAACAGAACCACAACAGCAGAAACGAGAACAATCGCTTCAACCAAAGTCATGAAGCCTTCATCAATCGCCGTTTTGATAAAGTCCGCTTGGTTATAGACCATTTTCATCTCAATGCCTTCTGGCAACTGAGGTTGAATCAGATCGATTTGCTTCTTCACTTTATTAGCGACCGTGACTGGGTTTTCACTTTTCAGTGGCAGTACCTGAATCGACATCACTAGGTTGTCGTCTACACGGAGAATACTTGGCGTTAGGCTTTCTTCACCCATTTTGACTTCAGCAATATCGCCGATTCGAATGATCTTGCCGTTATCGACACGAACCACCAAGTCTCTTACATCATCAACACTCGTCACTTGATTGACTGGGTTGATAGAGAAGTCTCTTACCTGGCCTTTAATCGTACCCGCAGTAAACGTCGCATTATATGAGCTCAATGTGCCGACTACATCAGAAGCACTCATATTGAGCGCCATCATTCGGTCGGGTTGTAACCAAACACGCACCGCTTTCTCACTGCCGCCGTACGGCCCCCAAATACCACCAACACCTTGAATATGTTTAAACTGCGGCACGACTTGTTGACTAATGTAGTCGTACATCTCTTGCTTAGACATCTTGCCAGTATTCACAAAAGTGATGATGTTACTCGGCATGCTGGTGTCAGAAGAGTCATCCGTTACTGTTGGCTTATCCGTCATACTCGGCGGAAAATCACCAATCGCTTCGACACTGCTGCGCAGGTTGTTCATCAGGCTTGTGTATTCAACTTCATCGATGTCGTCTTCAAAGATGATTTTGAGATTACACGTCCCTTCCTGACAATCCGTAGTCATGGTCTTAACGCTATCAAGACCTGTTGCTGCGGTGATCAGTTTGTCTGCCACGTTACGTGACATAAACTCAGCACTCGCTCCATTTATCGCAGCAGTTACCGTTGCAGAAGGCGTTTTGTGGTCAGGGAAATACTGAATCGATAATTTCTGAAATGACAACAGGCCAAGCAACACAATGGCGATACTCAGCACTGATGCAAATACAGGGTGTTTAATACAAATCTCAGGAAGCTTCATTCACGTTCTCCTCGGTCGTTGCTTCCTTGCCTGAATTTACGGTATTTTTTGAATCCTTCGATGGTTTGATTTCGGCTTGTTCTGCCTTTTCGCCCGTCGTATTTGGAAGTTCTGCACTCGCTTCTTCAAGCAGTTCAGCTTTTACTTTTGGCGATTGTTTTGTCCAATCGACAGAAGGCTCGATTGGATGCTGTTCTTGGGTTGGCGTAGCAGGTTTCACCTCAGAATTTGGGTTCATCACTTTAACCAGAGATTCAACTTTGAGGTTCTGTTGTCCGGTAGCTACGACGCTTTCGCCTAGCTCAAGTCCCTTCTTAACCACCACATAGCCGTCATTGGTGTTAACTCCCAACTCTACAATTCGTTGTTCGATGTTGTTGCCATTCACCACCCATACAAAACGTTTAGCGTCCTTGGCTTGAACCGAGTTTTGAGACACCACCATTTGCATTGAATCTTCACTGGTCATTTGACTTAATTTGGCAAACATACCCGGAACTAAACGGTGTTCAGGGTTCGTGACATGTGCATGAACCTCAACACGGCCAGAGCTTTCATCAACAGCGGGCGCAATATAATCAACCACACCTTCGAACGATTCGCCCGGAAAAGCATCTACTTGGATAGATACGGTTTGACCTAGCTTTGCATTACCCAAGTCAGACTGGCCAATCGCGTATTGCACCTCAACAGGATCAAGCTTGATCAAGCTGACCAGTGCCGTAGAACTATCAATTTTGCTCCCTACCGAGTGACTGAAGTTAGTGAGCTGTCCATCAAAAGGCGCGACCAACAAATAGTCGTTCATCAGCGCTTCTTTCTGACGAAAATCAGCAGCCGCGAGATTGGCTTGCTCTTTTAGCTCTTCTACGTCTTGTTGAGACATGGAATCAGGTTGCTTCTTTAGTAACTCACGCACACGTTTCAGCTTCGATTTGGCTAGAGCGAGTGAGCTTCGTGCCTTATCGAGATCGGCCTTGGCCTTAGTGTTATCGAGCTGCGCAATCAATTCGCCTTTTTTGACGGAGTCGCCATCTTTGAAATGAATAGTAAGAATTTTGTCGGAAGCACTGAAAGTAAGCGCGGCAGAATCTGTCGCTCTAATCTTGCCAACTTCGCGAATGGATGAAGTAAAAGCCTGTGTATGCGCTTTTTCTACCGTGACGGGCACCAATGGTGAGTCTTGTGCTAGCGTCGGTGTTGTATTTAAGGCGAATAGTGCCAAAGCAATGGTTTTACTAAGCTTTTTAAATTTCATGTTCAATAACCATAAGTCGCTACAATCGTCTGACTTGAAGCGTTTTTCTGTGCAGCCGTTGTTAGCTAAATAAGCATCCAGCTATTTATATCAATGCCAACAACAGCCATAAGTTCGGATTAAGGCTCGATATCGCTAAAGAGCCTTACGATGTTGTTTACTTGGCTGAACCAAGAATAAGAATGAGTAATTAAGGTTTATGACAACCCACTAAAAGCGATGCTGATATTGAACACCAACGAGCAAAGCATTGGCGGTGACATCAGCGGAAACATTAGTTCTCGATAAAGCATCTAGGCTTTCATCAACGTGTTGCGATTCGCCAACAATGAAGCCAATACCAAGATCCACTGAACTAGCAGGTGTGAGATGGTAAGTGCCGCCGACAGTAAACCAATGACGGTTTACATCAGGAATAGATAAAGACGTCAGTTCATCGGTTGGGGAGACGTCATACATATAACCCGCTCGCAAAATGATGTCTTTTGACATGGTGTAAGTGCCGCCTACCGAAACGTGTCCCGCATCTTTCCATTGGTATTCTTTGATGGAATCGTTATATGAATCCGACGTTAACGAGTCAAATTCAGACCAATTCACCCATTGCAGGCTGTAGTGGAAAGCCCATTGTTCGTTGAGTTGGTGCCACCCAGAAAACTCGAGTGTATCTGGTAAGGGAACATTCATTTTGTCTTCTGGTCCACTCCCCGTCATCCAAATATCACCTTCAACTTCAATATCCGGGCTATATCGGTAGGTAATACCAAATCTGTTGTGTTCATTAACCTGATAAGTCATGCCAACATTGGCACCTAAACCAAAACCGTCGGCATCAACACCAAGCAAACCTTGACGTGAAATCTCACCTTCACCGTAGATAACATCAATACCCCCGCCCAAGTTGATCTTTTCAGAGAGCTCATAAGCAACAGCAAAGCCGACATTGATGCTTGAGAGCGCCGTTTTTCCGCCAAACTCTTCCGCTTCAAACGAATCATCAAACTCAACATCAGTAACGAAATTAGAATGTACGGTAGCACCCAAAGTGAACTTCGAATCTTGAATTGGATGGACGTAATGGACGTTTGGTACCAAGGTGCCAGCACTGAGTTCTTGATCACTCAAAGATGTAGTATCACCGGTATTCGGCGTATAGCTGATATTCGATACATCAATTCCACTATCGATATAGACAGCACCTACCGACAACATAGGTTGCTCGATGTATGCCATTGCAGCGCTGTTCTTAGCTACAATCGCTGCGCTATCTGCCATTACAGCATCACCAGCAAATGCACGACCTAACCCTGTTGCTGATTGTGCATTAAGTTGAAAACCAGCAGCGTTAGTGAAACAAGGGATCAGAGCAGCGGCAGTGCCCAATAAAAGTTTATTCTTCATCTTCAGGCACCTCTGTTTCGATGTGATCTTCGTTATTTATTACTACAAGTGAACCGTCAGTCATCACCATAGAAGCGACAGCTAATTGTTGAGTTGTCACCGCTTCACGCACGTCAGACATGTTTTCTCCCGGCATACCTGGTAGCCCGTCTTCATCAACAGGACCTTCGTACGGGAACAAATACGTACCGTGGCCACCAGTGGTCGTTCTGATAACTCCACCAAGTTCGTTCTGATCACGCTTTGTCCCCGTTATTGGGTCTAAGCCAAGTGCAGTAATAAGCGGCTCGGTGCCAGTGCGAATGTTATCTGGGGCAGTGTTTGGAATTACGCTGTCTGGCACGTAATCAACGCCTACATCACAGGTGTCACCACAATCTCCGACGGCAGCTAACAAAAGTGTTGGTTGCTCAGCCTTAACTTGACGCGAGATAAAGCTGGCAGGATCGGCACTATCAATCGTTGCTTGCACCCCTTGTTTAAGGTCAGTTACCACAAGATCAAAGATGTCATTCTCCAACTGACTCACAAGCAGCGCGTTATCTGTTGAAAGTGCAACAAACTCACGAAGCGCTTCAATACACTGCTGGTTTGTTGCCTCTGCGGTGCAGATATCAGGAATGACAGTCTCAGCAATTCCACGCTGAACGTCTGGAGACTTTTTTACACCTTCAGACATTTCTGGGCCTAAGGTTTGAGAAGACAAAACTAGATTGGTTAGCCCTTGTCCCGGTACGACAAAGTTCACCGTGTTGAATTCAAAATGAGAAACAGAAGTAGAGTGAAAATCCGGGCTGACTTGACTGAACTCGCTTACCATCACCGACATAATTCCCCCCAACGACTGCCCGATTAAGTGAACGTTATTGTTATCAACCCAACCCTCTTGGCTCAGCGCATAACGAAGCCCTAAGAAATCAGACACGGACTGCTGAAGATTAGAACGCAGCGCCAAAGGTGAATCTATATTTATAAAAAACGCTTTGTTTGCTCTAGCGCTTATTTCCACATGTTCAGGACTTGCGTCATAACGCATGCGTTCCCCGTGATATGGCATGTCAATCGCAACAACGGCATAGCCTCTTTTTGTATATTCAGCAGCCATCAAAGAAGCAGTACCGCGCTCTGCTGTGACACCATGAATAAAGATCGCAACAGGTAACTCTACAAAACTATTCCACTTGAACTCTTTCGGTACGTATATATCTGCCGTAATCTCAAGATCTTCTGTTATTTGAGGCATCGCATTTTCTGCCGTTGGAAAAGTGCCAGAAATGTTGG
The DNA here is from genome assembly GCA_041879425.1 of Vibrio pomeroyi. Taxonomy (NCBI): domain Bacteria; kingdom Pseudomonadati; phylum Pseudomonadota; class Gammaproteobacteria; order Vibrionales; family Vibrionaceae; genus Vibrio; species Vibrio pomeroyi. The sequence goes on from CP090855.1 coordinate 359,213, forward strand.
TAATCCATTCATAAAGTGGAGGACAATTTTCTTTCGGATCAAACTCATCGACGATACATTCCGACTCCCTCTCTTTTGTAAAAGGCAAGTACGACGGAATTTTGAGTACTCTTGTATATAGGTTATATCCTCGCTTTTCCTCTACAATTACAGGCTCTGCTTGGGTGAATGAACTATCATATTGCAGATGGTTTCTTTTCATTGCATCCAAGGGTGCATATGAACTCTGAGTTTTAAATTGAGCAGCGTATACAGGAAGAGCGCTCCCCTCATATAGGTCTTCATATGAGTTAATGGCACTAATTACCTGTGTATGCAGGTCTTGTTCTTTCTCACTATTAAATTGTGCCTCGGAGTATATTAATTGCTCAAAACTAGCATCTGCTTTTAAAGGTTCGTCAAATTCAGTTAATACTCCATCAGTCACAACGATCGAATAAGTCGTTCCTTCTTTTAACCCTGACTCGCACTGAATAATAATATTGGAACCATCAGCGGATATTTGAGTGCCAACTTCCCCACCTGTTTCTTCATCAATTAGCACTACGTTCTCTGCTAAGGTTTCATTATTCAGTGGAAAACGTTTATCAGAATTAACACTCTGTAGCGGAATCAAAATAGGCTCAGCACAAAGTCCCCAACCGTCTAAAGCGGCGTATGAGTTGTTGTAGTCCTGATAATAGGCATCATTGGTCGATGACATTGCGGCAGCGTGCTCACCGACTCCGGTAATGGTTCCGTCGTCGTCATACCCGTATCCATCGTTCGGTTTTGGTAATTCATTAATGTTGTAAGGAACTAATACTGAAACGGCTTCTTGAGTCGAGTCTTCAGACTGACAGCCGAGTAAGGCAAGCGTGATTAGTCCACATAAATATGGCTTATTGAATTCTTTCAAAACAGCTCCTTCGTAGCTTTCGCATTTAACTGGTGTGGTCATGCGATTTATCGTTATTTGAGTTGCCGGTTGAGTCGGAGGTAAGTTCGACTTTTATTCGCAGAGAGCAAGGCAACACGAAGTTGGAATGACACGTTGATAGAACTACGTAAGAAATTTGAGCACTTAACCCACACCCACTAAATCAGCGTCACCAGTTAATGATCTAATAGCTACTAACACCAAGCACCTGAAACCACATTAAACAACCTCAAAAAGGTATATAAGGAAATCTAATCAGGTTGATAATTCAATTTAAATCATAAGCTTAAATATCAAAGACAACGAAATCAGTAAGTTTATATTTGTAGCGACATTTGTTATATTTAGGTTAGAACGCTTATTACAATGAGAACCCAGATGTCTGCTGAATTTATTATCAATGATGATATACAGGTCAATTTAGAAGAGAGTGAAATCCATCACTTTAAGACAGGCCGTACGTACCCAATAGGTTCTAACGAATCAGAGCTCCTTAAGTTTTTTATCTCTAGACCCAATGAGGTGATTACTCGCCAAGTTCTAATTGAGCAAGTATGGGTATCGAAAGGTATCTATGTTGAAGATGGCAGCTTAATGCAAACCATCTCAATCTGCCGAAAAGCGTTAGAAGACAAGAGTGGAATGATCATTGTCACTGAACGCGGCAAAGGCTACCGATTTGCAGGGCAAGTAACACAAGATAAAGAACGCGCACTACGTAAAATTCAAGCCCAGCCCACGCAACAAACTGAACAGCCGACAGAGAGCTCTATAAAAGAAAGTTCGACAGCAGAAAAAGCAGCCCCAACAAAAAAGACAAACCATGTGTTAGCGCTAATTTCTTTATTTATGGTAACCGCGGGTCTGTCCCATTATTTGTTTGCTTATTTAGACAGAAATAGCTTAGGCGAAGATCTTACAGGGCAACATTTTATCTCTTGTACAATCGAAACCGACGAGTTCACCTTTAAAGAACTCTACAACGTCACTCTTTATGAATATAAGGGTCGAAAAATCATCATAGATAATTCAGGAAAATCTTTGAGCTTCCCTAGCGAATTTAAAGGAGTTACTTGTGAATAAAGAAAAGCAGATATTCATTGTCGTGGCTCTATTGGGTATTTTAGTCGGCTGGTTAACAACCTTTATCCCGAAAGAATACCTTAAAGGTCATTATTTAGCCAATACAGCATCGGTGGTCAACCCGCCTGAGAAAATAATTTATAATCAAGCTTCCGTGAATATCGAGTTTAAGAAGAATAATAGTTACGAGCTGTTATATGTTTCGACTAAAGAGGCTGGTTTCACCTCATCTGGAACTTACGTTGTCACTCAACACGATATTTCGTTAGATGAGACTCAACACGAACAGATCATCCCAGATAGAGATCTGTCATTTTATGAGAAAGTCATGATCAGTGAAGGTGCGGTGCTCTCTTCCGATGCGATGACCTACATTCCACTGAACGACAAAGAACTGTTGTTGGTAACCCAACGCGGGATGATTCATTTCTGTAAAAAGGTGGCATGTGCTGACTTACCCGCTTATTCGATTTCGGAGCCGGACGTAAATATCAACTAACCTTACTCTAGCTCACAAATCGAACTCTGTAACTTTTGTGTGACTTAACTCTGGCATCTGCTAATTCCCAAATAAAGTAGGCGTCAGATTCTAATCTTCTAATCTTCAGATTCGCAACAAACCTTCCTAAATGTAAGAAATGACCCTTTCCTTTTGATTTCTACCACTAAGCTAGAAAAACCATAATTTTATAAATCAAAACCTTCATATGCAACCTCACACAATAAAAGTGATCCAAGCTATATTCTAATGAACGATATAATTTGTTTATTAACATCTAAACAACAGTAGTTATGCATGATTTACAACCACAATTAACATCGCAAAAAATGTTTGTCTTAGATCATATCAACCTCAACTATGCCTCGTGCCACAGTGCAGTTTTCTGTACATTCATTGTCATATTCTGAAACACTTTCTTATATTTTTTAAACTTTGTGGAGATTTCTATGTTAGAGCTCTTGATCGGATTAGTGATTACCATCGCTGTTGGTTACTTTATTGTAAAAGGCTATAAAGCAGCGGGCGTATTATTAACTGCTGGCCTTGCCCTACTTCTTATTACTGGCCTTATTGGTCACACAGTTTTACCAGCTAAGGTAGCTTCAACAGGTAACATGGTTACCGACTCACTAGAATTCGTTAAGTACATGCTTCAGTACCGTGGCGGCGGCCTAGGCATGCAAATCATGCTTCTTTGTGGTTTCGCTTCTTACATGACTCACATCGGCGCAAACAACGTGGTAGTTAAACAGTTCTCTAAGCCGCTGTCTGTTATCAAATCTCCATACGCACTGCTTGTTGCTGCGTACATCGTAGCGTGTCTAATGTCTCTTGCAGTAAGTTCTGCGACGGGTCTTGGCGTACTATTGATGGCAACGCTATTCCCAATGATGACGGCAATGGGTATCTCTCGCCCTGCTGCAGTTGCGGTATGTGCTTCACCAGCTGCAATCATTCTTTCTCCTACATCAGGTGATGTTGTTATTGCTGCAGAAAAATCAGGCTTAGACCTAGATGTGTTTGCGGTTCAAACGGTACTGCCAGTGTCTATCTGTGCAATCATCGTAATGGCTGCAGCTGCTTTCTTCTGGAACAAATACCTAGATAAGAAAGAAAACACACCAATGGAAAAAGTAGACGTTTCTGAAATTGAAACAACAGCGCCAGCTTTCTACGCTGCTCTACCATTCCTACCAATCATCGGTGTTTTCCTATTCAACGGTCGTACGATCCCAGGCCTTAAGCTTGATATCTACACTATCGTTGTTGGCTCTATCTTCGTTGGCGCGATCATCGATTACGTTGTGAAGAAGTTCGACGGTGAGAAAACGCTAGAAGACCTAGACTCTTGTTACCAAGGCATGGCAGAAGCATTCAAAGGCGTAGTAATGCTGTTGGTTGCGGCGGGTGTATTTGCTCAAGGCCTGATGTCTATTGGCGCAATTGATAACCTAATCGGTCTTGCTGAAGCGGCGGGGGCTGGCGGTATCGCACTGATGCTTATCCTGACAGGTCTTACGGTTGCTGCAGCTATCGCGACAGGTTCTGGTAACGCACCTTTCTATGCTTTCGTAGAACTTGCACCATCGTTAGCAGCGAAAATGGGACTAAACCCTGCGTTCCTAATCATTCCAATGCTTCAAGCATCAAACCTAGGTCGTACTATCTCTCCAGTATCTGGCGTAGTGGTAGCAACATCAGGTATGGGTAAAATCAGTCCATTCGAAGTTGTTAAGCGTACATCAGTACCAGTAATCTGTGGTCTTATCACGGTTATCTTCGGTACGCTTGTATTGGTTCCAATGACGGCTTAAGCCTCAAGTTCCTGTGTTCCACTAACCAAGAACAGAACACGAAGAACACCAATTCAGATATAAAATGCTTAAACAAAAAGGCGCTGAACTTAATAAGTTCAGCGCCTTTTTTAATATCACTTTCTCAACATCGTTAAAGCTGTGGAGATATGAACAAACAGCACGGCTTGAAATAGTTTAATTTCAAAGGAACAAGCCCTACTTCATTTCTCCGTAACGCTCTAGGTAAAGAACGGTTGCTGCGGTACGTGAAGGCACTTGTAGCTTTTTCAATAGGCTTTTCATATGTACCTTAACTGTCGATTCAGAAATGAACAGGTGGTCAGCGATCTGCTTGTTACGGTAACCTTTTGCGACTTCTTGAAGGATCTGCATTTCACGTTCAGTCAGTTGGTCGAAGATGTCGTTGCGGCTACCAGCATCGTTTAGGTAACGAGCAACCACACTGCTGTAAGCTTTGTCGCCACTGTGTGCTTGCTTAAGCAGTTCGATCAGTTCATCAGGCTCAGTGTCTTTCAGCAGGTAGCCATCAGCGCCCGCTTTTACAATCGCTTCAATGTCTGCAGGGCTATCAGAAACAGTCAGGATTACAATGTTTGCGCTTGAACCGTCAGTACGAAGTGCTTTCAAGGTATCTAACCCAGACATGCCTTTCATATTGAGATCCAAAAGGATCAAATCAGGTTCTTCTTCATGAGCGAGAGCAACCGCTTCAGTGCCGTTACTTGCTTCTGCAATCACTTCGAATTCGTCTTCAAAGCTCAGTAATTGGCTTATACCTCTGCGCATCAATGGATGATCATCAACCAGCATTACTTTACAAATCGTCAACTTTAACTTCCTTCAAACTTTTATATTTCAATATGACTGTACAGCCTTCACCTTGAGCCGCTTCAATCGTTAAGTCGCCATTCAGTCTTGCCGCACGCTCCTGCATAATGCTCATCCCATAGTGGTTCGTTTTAGAACTACTTGAGTCAAAGCCGTCTCCATTATCTTTAATCACGACTAACACTTCACCGTCCTCATCGATACAGCATACATCTATCAAGTCGGCATTGGCGTGTTTTATTGCGTTTATTGTTGCTTCACGAATCAATTGAAGCAAGTGAACCTGACTGTGTGCATCAAGTTCAATCGATGAAAGATTATTGGTGAGGTTAATCTTCGCATCAGTTCTTTCACTGAGTTCCTCAAGCATGGTGCTCAAGGCATCTCCAAAGTTGCCCTCTTTAATGGTCAACCTGAATGTGGTGAGTAGCTCTCTTAATTGAGTATAGGCGTCAGCCAAACCATTACCGATTTCCGACGCTATTTGCTCTGACTGCTCTCTGTGTTGCTGCTCTGGCAGTTTACCAATCACACGCTTTAATAATGTAACTTGGATTTTCAAGTATGACAGTGATTGAGCCAATGAATCGTGTAACTCACGTGCGATCGTCGCACGTTCTTCCATAATAATGAGCTGTTCGGCTTTCTTTTGGGCGCGATTATAATAAATAGCTCGAGATAACAGTTGAATAAAGCTCTCGATCAGCGCCTTGGTAGAATGCCCATGGTGATACGAACAGTACAAGTAGCCAAGAATAAGTTCGTTATCATCCAACTTCATCTCGAACTTTTCGTAATCTAAATTCGAATCGTAGCCTTCATCCATAATCAATGAACGGCCTGAGTTATCTACGATCTCAAGTCTCAGTGATTCTATTCCTTCCAAGCTCACGAGGTGTTGCAAGATAGCTCGGAAATTTTCAGGCGCGATACGTGTCACAGTGAGCTCTTGTGACGAATTATAAAGTGCCTGCAGCGACTGGTTCGCATTTTGTAGCTCTACCGTCTTAGCATCCACCACATCTTCAAGATTGCGATAAAGCACGCCGAGATCTTTCGCCATTGAGTTGAAGGTTTTCGTCAAAATACCCATTTCATTGCTACTGGTCACTTTGAGTTCTACCTCAAAATCACTGTTCTTGATTCGCTGGCTAGCTCCAACTAAGGCATGCAACGGTTTAACAACCTGTTTACGTACAAAGTGAACAACAAAAAGAGATATGACCAGAATTCCACCAAGGCCGATACCACCAGCCCACGCTAACTTTATTAACTTGTCTTCGGAGAACTCTTGCAGCTTATAAACGAAGCCATCGATTTCAGCCACGAAGTTTTCAACCAACACGAGATAGTGATCGCGCTCTTCGCTATTCAAGACCTGTTTCAGCTCATGCCAACGGCCGATAATTAAATAGTAATCTTCTGTGATGTCTGTCGGAACATTCCAACTGACTAAATTGGTCATGGATGGCGAGTAAAGAGAACTTTCGAATTCACGAATATGAGATTCATAATCGACAGATTCTATTTGAATATCATGGGCTAAACGGTAGCTTTGCATTCGCATTGAACCGGCCACGTTCACCGCTTCTGCATCATTCAGACTTGAGGCCAATGTAAAGATAGCAAAGCCAGTCGTAGCAACCGACAACAGCAGTATAGATAGCAGTGACTTAGCTATCGTACTCGTTACAGATGAAACCGGTTTTATAAGCAAAAGAGCCTTCCTATTGATAAATGACTTGCCAGCAAGATCGTATTGTCACACATCAAAAATCATAGCTCCATTCAATATGTGATCACTCGCTTCGTAATTTATTGATCTGAGACAATATATGCCCCCAATTAGCCCTAAGGGGGTATTTATACAATTGTTTCTAAAACTACACTACTTGTGAGGACAAATTACAAGATATTAATGGAATAATGACCTACAATTACAACATCTTAGCAACATCTATGGGTATCTAGTGGTAGATCTATCAAAACGCCGTCTATTTTCTAGACGAAAAGTTGATTCAAGCCAGGTTCGTTTGCCTTGGATTAAAAACCTAGAAAGCTTTGCAGATGACTGCACTCGCTGCGGTAAATGCATCGAGAGTTGTGAGACTGAGATAATCATTGTAGGCGATGGTGGGTTTCCTACTGTCGATTTCTCAATTGATGAATGTACGTTCTGCTATCAATGTGCAGATGTTTGTCCTGAACCCATTTTTACGCCAAAGCAAGGAGAGCCTTGGCAAGCAAAAGCACGTATTTCTGATAAGTGTTTAGCGCAACAAAACGTTGAATGCCGAAGCTGTGGTGACATGTGTGAACCTATGGCCATTCAATTTCAACTTAGAGCAGGCAGTGTTGCTCTACCAAAAATCGAGTTAAATGAGTGTAACGGTTGTGGAGCCTGCGTAGCAGTTTGCCCTACTTCAGCTATTCTTGTGAGTAATGCATAAATAAAAATAACGAGAGCAATTTATGGCACTAAATGAAGTGCATATATCAAGTTTAGTCGTGCATGTGAGCCCAGAGCATCTCAATGAGATCAAAGCAGAGATCGAGCAATTCGATAACGCTGAGATCTACGGAGATAGCCCTGAAGGCAAAATCATCGTGGTCCTAGAAACCGAAAACCAAGGTTTTGTAACGGACACCATCGAAGCAATAAACAACATTAAGAACGTTTTAGGGACAGCTTTGGTTTATCACCAAATCGAAACTGGACTAGAAGAAACGGATTTAGAAACTGGAAGCAACAATTCTCAACTTGAGGGTGAAGTATGAAAATGACAAGACGTGCGTTTGTGAAAGCAAACGCAGCTGCATCAGCGGCAGCCGTTGCAGGTGTAACACTACCAGCAACAGCAACCAACCTGATTGCTAGCTCTGATCAAACAAAAATCACGTGGGATAAAGCGCCTTGTCGTTTTTGTGGTACGGGCTGTTCGGTACTAGTAGGTACTCAAAATGGCAAAGTGGTTGCGACTCAAGGCGACCCAGAAGCACCGGTAAACAAAGGCCTTAACTGTATCAAAGGCTACTTCCTTTCAAAAATCATGTACGGCAAAGACCGTCTAGAACAGCCTCTTCTTCGTATGAAAGATGGCGAGTTCCATAAAGATGGTGATTTTGCACCAGTATCTTGGGACAAAGCGTTCGACGTGATGGCTGAGAAGTGGAAAGCATCTCTTAAGAAGAACGGCCCAACAGGTGTTGGTATGTTCGGTTCTGGTCAATGGACAGTAATGGAAGGCTACGCAGCCGTTAAGATGATGAAAGCGGGTTTCCGTTCAAACAACATCGATCCAAACGCTCGTCACTGTATGGCTTCTGCGGTAGGTGCATTCATGCGTACCTTCGGTATCGATGAGCCAATGGGTTGTTACGATGACTTTGAACACGCAGACGCATTTGTACTGTGGGGTTCAAACATGGCAGAAATGCACCCAGTTCTATGGACTCGTATTACAGACCGTCGTCTAAGCCACCCACACGTTCAAGTAAACGTACTGTCTACTTACTACCACCGTTCTTTTGAGCTTGCAGACACTGGTTACATCTTCAACCCTCAGTCTGACCTTGCGATTGCAAACTTCATCGCAAACTACATCATCCAAAACGATGCAGTTAACTGGGACTTCGTGAACAAACACACGAACTTCAAGCAAGCAACAACAGACATCGGTTACGGTCTTCGTGACGACGATCCTCTACAGAAAGCAGCAGCAAACCCTAACTCAGGCGCAATGACTGCTATCTCTTTTGAAGATTACAAAGCATCTGTTGCTGAGTACACAGTTGAGAAAGCGTCTGAAATGTCAGGCGTATCTCAAGATGACCTTATCAAGCTGGCTAAGCAATACGCCGATCCAAACATCAAAGTAATGTCTCTATGGACAATGGGTATGAACCAACATACTCGTGGTGTGTGGATGAACAGCCTTGTGTACAACATCCACCTTCTAACAGGTAAGATTTCTACTCCAGGTAACAGCCCATTCTCACTAACTGGCCAACCATCTGCGTGTGGTACAGCTCGTGAAGTAGGTACGTTCTCTCACCGCCTACCTGCAGATATGGTGGTTGCTAACCCTAAACACCGTAAGATTGCAGAAGACATCTGGAAACTTCCAGAAGGCACTATCCCAGCAAAACCTGGTAAACACGCTGTTGCTCAAGACCGTGCATTAAAAGACGGTACGATCAACGCTTACTGGGTAATGTGTAACAACAACATGCAAGCTGGTCCAAACATCAACACTGAGCGTCTGCCTGGTTACCGTAACCCAGATAACTTCATTGTTTGTTCAGACCCGTACCCAACAGCAACAGCTCAAGCAGCTGACCTTATCCTTCCTACAGCAATGTGGATTGAGAAAGAAGGTGCTTACGGTAACGCTGAGCGTCGTACACAAGCATGGTACCAACAAGTGAAAACGGTAGGTGAAGCTAAGTCTGACCTATGGCAAATCATGGAGTTCTCTAAGCGCTTCACTATTGAAGAAGTTTGGGGTGAAGAACTGGTTGCGAAAATGCCTGAGTACCGTGGCAAAACCATGTACGACGTGCTTTACAAAAACGGTAATGTTGATGCTTTCCCTCTGTCTGAAGCTCAAGAGCTTAACGACGATGCACAAGCACAAGGTTTCTACGTTCAAAAAGGTCTATTCGAAGAATACGCAGCCTTTGGTCGCGACCACGGTCACGATCTAGCACCATACGATACTTACCACAAAGTACGCGGTCTACGTTGGCCAGTAGTTGACGGTAAAGAAACACTATGGCGCTTTAAAGAAGGTTCAGATCCATACGCTAAGAAAGGTTCTGGTTGGGACTTCTACGGCAAGCCAGATGGTAAAGCACTGATCATCAATGCTCCATACGAAGCGCCACCTGAAGTACCAAATGATGAATACGATATGTGGCTATGTACAGGTCGTGTTCTTGAGCACTGGCACACAGGTACTATGACTCGTCGTGTACCAGAACTTTACAAAGCAGTACCGGATGCACTTTGCTACATCCACCCTGCTGACGCTAAAGCTCGTGGTCTTCGCCGTGGTGATGAAGTTCTTATCGAAAACAAACGTGGTGAAGTTCGTGTGCGTGTTGAAACTCGCGGCCGTAACCGTCCACCACAAGGCTTGGTATTCGTACCATTCTTTGATGCAAGAATTCTGATCAACAAGTTGATCTTGGATGCAACGGATCCTCTGTCTAAACAGACGGATTACAAGAAGTGTCCAGTTAAGATCACTAAGGTTTCTTAAGAGCCAAGCGCTTTTCGAACCTAGATACAAGATCTAGCGTATTTAATATTGCGACTACTTTTTTCGTTACTTTTTGAAAGAAGTAGTCCACTCAAAGAATTAGCCTTTAGGCGGAGAAATTAACCATGAAAAAACTGATTACTGCCCTACTATCAGCTGGTCTTTTGCTAGCTGGTGCAGTTCAAGCTGAAGCTGAACTGGATAACCCAGGCGGCATTGGTGGCGTAGAATCTCTACGTGGTGCAAGTGAACTAGAAGCAACTCGCGCAGCAGATGACTTCAAAAAGTTCCCTCGTGACCAAGTACTTGAGAGTGACTACGTATACCAACCACCTCTAGTGCCTCATACTATCCGTAGCTATGAAGTTTCTCTTAACGCTAACAAGTGTCTTTCTTGCCACAGCTGGAAAAACGCAAAAGAAATGGGTGCGACTAAAGTGAGTGTAACTCACTACATGAACCGTGAAGATGCGGTACTTGCAGACGTATCACCTCGTCGTTACTTCTGTCTACAGTGTCACGTACCTCAAGCTAATGCTAAGCCACTAGTTGAGAACGAGTTCAAACCTGTAGATTCACTGCGTTAATCGTAGCCGGACTGTAAGAGAGGCTATATATGATAAAATTACTTAAAGCGTTTTGGAAAAGACTCGCGACACCAAGTAAAGCAGCCGTAGGCGTTGTTTTGTTCTTGGGTTTTTCGGGTGGTCTTTTGTTCTGGGGTGCATTTAACACGGGTATGGAAGCAACCAACACAGAAGAATTCTGTTCTGGCTGTCACGCACCTATTGTTGAAGAGATCCAAGAGACGATTCACTACTCTAACCGTTCTGGCGTTCGTGCAATCTGTTCAGACTGTCACGTACCGCATGAGTGGACTGATAAAATCGTTCGTAAAGTTCAAGCATCAAAAGAGCTATATGCGCACTTTATTTCTAAGACGATTGATACGCCTGAGAAATTCAAAGAGCGTCGTCATCACTTAGCAGAGCGTGAATGGGCTCGATTGAAAAAGAACGATTCACTTGAGTGTCGTAACTGTCACCAGTTCGATTACATGGACTTCTCAGAGCAGAGCCCTCGTAGTGCGAAACAACACTCGACAGCGCTAGCTTCTGGTGAGAAAACGTGTGTAGACTGTCACAAAGGTATTGCACACAAACTACCAGACATGCACGGCGTTGAAGGCTGGCAATAAGGAGCGATTGAATGAGTACTTTAGAAAGCGTAATTTGGCACATCCTAGGTTACAGCGCTATGCCAGTTATCATTCTGGGCGGCTTCGCAGGTGTTGCAGCCGTATCTCTTTGGATTTTATCTATGGGTAAAGACAAAGAAATCGATTAAGAATCGAGATTGCGTTAACTTTTCCAGTTATGCTTGAGATAAGTTGACACTAAAAAGCCACTGAATTCAGTGGCTTTTTTATTATCTGGCGTTTCTGTTTCCAGCTAGGGGGATGATGAAACCTTAGTAAAGCGACATCGCAGCTAAAATTAAGAAAGCCTTACTATAACAAAACCTAGGCTTCGTTTTTCGGAGCTTCTGTGTCAGCAGGCTCTTTATCGACCGCTTCTTGATCAACAATCGGCAGCACCTGTTTTACATAGTTACCTGGTGCCTTGCCAATCACAGGGTTAAGCTCAGAACCTTGATTGAAAGGTTCTATTTTCTCGTCAGTTTCAAAGCCCTGTAACCACTGATCCCAGTGTGTCCACCATGAACCTTCGTTATGGCTCGCATTTGATAGCCACTCATCAGCAGAATCATCAAGGTTGTCATTCAACCAAAACCCATACTTCTTCTTGTCTGGATGATTAACAATGCCTGCAATATGACCGGATTCACCCAATACAAAGGTTTTGTTGCCACCCGTATTCAATGCACCGCGATAAGTCCCCTGCCACAAGGCAATATGGTCTTCTTTGGCTGAGATGAAGTAGCTTGGTATTTTGATTTTATTTAAATCAATCCAAACACCACCTACTTTCACGCCTTTGTCTTGAACGAGTTTGTTCTCAAGGTAAAGCTCACGCAACAAGAAGTTATGGCATTTGGCAGCCACGTTTGTGCTGTCACTGTTCCAGTACAACAAGTCAAACTCCATTGGGCTGCTGCCTTTTAGGTAGTTATCAATGTAGTAGTTCCAGTACAAACTGTTTTCGCGAAGCAAACTGAACGTCACGCTCAGTGAGCGACCATCCATATAGCCTTTGGCGTCGTTCTGTTTCTCGATCGCATTAATGATCGTTTCGTTGATATACGCGCCAACTTCACCCGGCTGCGAGAAATCCAACAAGGTGGTAAAGAACGTCGCGGTTTTGATGCGCTTCTTCATGCGCTTCGCCGCATAGTAAGCAACCGTAGAAGCCAATACCGTGCCACCGATACAATAACCCGCAGCATTGATCTGCTCTTTACCGGTAATGTCTTCAATCGCCGCGACCGCTTTCACTACGCCTTCCGTGACATAGTCACCGAATTCTTGGTCTTTCTGTGCCTCGCCCGGATTACGCCAAGACATCATGAACACGCTGTGTCCTTGCTCAAGCAACCAACGCACCATCGAGTTCTTCTCACGAAGGTCAAGAATGTAATACTTATTGATGAACGGCGGAACGATCAACAAAGGCGTCGCATTCACCTGAGGTGTCTTTGGATAGTATTGAATAAGCTCGAACAGATCGTTTTGAAAAACAACATCACCTTCCGTGTTCGCAACATCAACACCTAATCGGAAGGCGTTATTGTTGGTCATACGGATCTTGAGGATATCAGCACTCGCTTCAACGTCTGCTTGCAGTTGCTCTAACCCATCAAGCAGGTTCTCACCATTTCGCTCAAGCGTCAGTTTCATCAGCTCTGGGTTAGTCGCAATGAAGTTGCTTGGAGAGAGAGCATTGATGGCCTGACGTGAAAAGAACGCAACACGCTCTTTGGTTTTCTCGTCGATGCCTTCGATAGAGTTGATGGTATCGATGTAGCTTTTGCTGAATAACAAATAAGATTGCTTAATAAAGCTGTAGAACGGGTCGTTTTTCCACGCCTCGTCAATAAAGCGCTTGTCGCTACGATCTTCGGCTATCACACTCTCGGTGTTGCCCATCAACGCGGCATTTTGCCAGATCTTGAGTTGCTGTTCCCACCATTGGGATTGTAACTGAAGAAGAACAGCGGGTTGGTTAGCGGCTTGCTCGAAGATTTTTGATGCGTCATCAAAATTCAGTTCTTGCATCGCTTGATTGAGGGGAGATTGCGCGGCTTCCTTGTTTTGTTCAAAGTTATCCCACCATTGCTGGTTTGTTTGTTGAAGTTTAACAAGGTAGTCCGAAAAGAAGTGTTGAAACATAACATGACTCCAATAATCGGAAAATCGCCACCGAGCCTCACAGTAAACACTGTGCTAACTCGATGGCGATTAAATTTATGCAGGTGTAACTGTTTTCAAGTTTTCAGTTGTTAGTGTTTCAACATCTTCTTTGAATTCTTTAGCCACTGCTTGAAGCTTAGAGCTATCACTCATCATCTGTTGAGACAGTTGAGTTAGCGCTGCTAGCTGCTGGCTGTTGAATGCAGTTAGGCTGTTTACATCTTTGATTTCACTTACTGCTTTCATTTGTGCAAGACCCATGTCCGTGTAAGTCTGCATCGCATTCATTTGCAGTTCCGTCATTGTTTGGACGTTCTTTGCAACCAACTTGTTGAACTTGAAGTACGGTTCAAATTGCTTTTCAGTTTGGTCAGTAATTGTTTTGAAAATATCCGTGTACATAAGTAACTCCTGATGAATACATAGTTTAGTAATACAAGTTTAGGTAATGTCTTTCTACGAAGGCTCACCATTGAGATAAACGACTTCGATAAATTGTTAAGCTGCCATAGGCAAGTCGGGCTTAGCCTTCAATACCTTTAAGCAAAACAGCGGTTCCCATTCCTCCACCCACACAGAGTGAAGCAACACCATAAGTTGTCTTTTGTTCGAGCATCTCATGGATAAGTGAAACAATGATTCGATTGCCTGAAGCTCCAAGAGGATGGCCTAGCGCGATCGCTCCACCATTCACATTGACCTTAGGTTTGAACGCCTCTAGAGGCAGGTCGTGCTGCTCAGAAAGCTGATACATCACACCAAGCGCTTGTGCTGCAAAGGCTTCATTCAGTTCAAACAAATCGATCTCTTCGAGCGTTAGTTCAGCTTTGTCGAGCGCTTTCGATACCGCTTCCACAGGACCTAAACCCATGATTTTTGGGTCTAAGCCAGATTGTGCATAGCTGCTTAGTTCAACCAGTGGCGTTAGTCCGTATTTCGCGACTGCGCTCTCTGATGCCAAGATAATTGCACTCGCACCGTCATTGATACCTGAAGCGTTGCCCGCCGTTACGGTTCCTTCACGGTCGAATGCCGGACGAAGCTTTTGTAGGCCTTCGAATGTTGCGTCAGATTTCGGATACTCATCAGTATCAAAAGTGACTGTTTGTCTACGTTGCTTCACTTCGACTGGCACGATTTGCTCGGTGAACTTGCTAGCTTCGATAGCCGCGACCGCTTTCTGTTGGCTCTCTAACGCATAGTTATCTTGAGCAAGGCGTGAAATGTTCAACGCATTCGCGATGTTTTCAGCCGTCATGCCCATGTGGTAGTTGTTAAACGCATCCGTTAAACCATCGCCTACCAACAGATCTTTCATCGAAATGTCGCCCATCTTGTGTCCGTTACGAATGCTCGGCGGAACCACAAAAGGGATTTGAGACATCACTTCGACACCGGCAGCAACCACCACTTCAGCGTCTTGTGCCTTAATGTGCGCCGCCGCATCCATGACTGACTTCATGCCACTGCCACAAATCATGTTGACGCCGTACGCTGGTGTTTCTTCTGCAAGCCCTGCGTAGATTGAAGCTTGACGCGCTACGCCCATGCCTTGACCTGCAGAAATCACGTTACCGACGATCACTTCATCAACCGCATCTAGCGGAAGGTCTGCAGCCTCTAGTGCACCTTTAATCGCGACCCCAGCTAATTCGCCCGCTGACACGTTCTTGAGCGAACCTGTAAACGCGCCAATCGGTGTACGTTTTGCCGCAACAATAAATACTTTTTCCATCATTCCATTCCCTTGAAGTTCACCGATTAGTGCATGTACAAGCCGCCATTCACAGACAGAGTCTCGCCTGTAATGTACGCACCGGAATCACTCGCTAAAAAGCCCACTGCATCTGCAATCTCAACAGGTGTAGCCAAGCGTTTCATTGGGATTTGGTTCTTGATTGAATCAAGGACTTCAGGCTTCATTTGCTCAACCATAGGTGTTGCAGTGTAGCCAGGGGCAATCACGTTCACAGTCACGCCACTGCGAGCGCCTTCAGCAGCTAAGGCTTTCGAGAAACCAATCATTCCCGCTTTAGCCGCCGAGTAATTAGTTTGCCCGAATTGACCTTTAAGACCGTTCACTGAAGAAATGTTGATGACTCGGCAGTTGCCCTTTTCACACATAGGCGCAAACAGAGGCTGTGTTACATTGAAAAGACTGTTGAGGTTAGTCTCAATCACGTCTTTCCATGCTTCCGCATCCATCTTTTTGAATACACTGTCACGCGTAATACCAGCATTGTTTACCAACACATCAACCGTGCCTTCTTCTTCCAACAACTTGCTTAAGCTCAATGCACATTCAGCGGTGTTAGTTACATCTAATTCAAACAGTCTCACCTGATCTTCAGTGAATTGTTTTTCATTAAACCAATCTAATGCACATTGATAATTCCCAGTAAAATAGGTCGCGATCACACGATATCCATCCGCGACTAATTTCGAAGATATTGCTGATCCGATACCGCCTTTTGATCCTGTAATTAAAGCAAGCTTTTTCATTAATGGTTCCATCCCTTACAAGCAATTAAATAACAATGGTGTTAATAAGATAATGTCTTATTTGATAATTAAACTTTACGTTTTGCTTTAATTAAACCCTACATCTCAAAATCAAAAAGTATTATTACAAATACAAAATATTTTGATGTTATGACTCAAAACTTGACTTGCATCTCAAAACCCATGAAATGTTATGAGCATGTAAATATCAGTAAGCTACTGATATTATGTACTTTTATTTAACTTCAATTATATCACCAAGCCGATAAGCCATTGTTTATCATAAATAAAATGACGTTCTCTAACTTATTTCAAGAATAATGCAACATTGGAAAATTAAACAATTGACGGTGCAAATAATAACCTGCCCATTATTTCTTATTAATAAATCTATCGAAGCTAACCTATATCGAGTTCAATATAATTTAATGCTTAAATTCATAGTCACTAACTGTTTGATTAGGTGATAAAAACATATGGGCAATAAAAAAGCCCACTCTCGTTGAGAGTCGGCTTTCGGTCTAAATCAATAAATAGAAAGATTAATCGCTATTAATACATCTAATATTAATAACGGAGTGGATCTTACTTAGTAAATATTTCATTTGTATTTACATCTAAATAAATTTTATTTTCAAGAGATAAACCACCGCAATAGATAAAATAGACATCTCGGTCACTGTACTTCACCGATTTCACCCAGCCGCCTAATTCTTCGAAATCACTTGGGGCACATTCGCCTTCAGAGATCAGCTTAGCGACCGTATTACGAAACTTCTCTTGATGGATCTTAAGGTCGTCGGATTTAACCAAGTAAGAGTCCAGTATCTCTTTGTTTTCTTTCTCAGAAATAATCACTTCATCGTTAGATAAGCCAGACATCGAAACCCATTCAGCAGTCTGTGGACCACCTTCTTTTAAGACGATGTAATCTGAGATGCGAGCCCATTCCCCCTGCTTCTCTAATACTTCGACTTTTTCGCCTTTATAGAGGTAATCGGTTATCAAGCCATCAACTTCTGGCTGTTCTACCACTTCTAGTTTTCTATCTTGAACGTAAAACTCTGTCTGTTGTGGCTCAGGTTTAAGTTCCATGATCGGTTCTAAGTCTACGTCAGACTGTGGAGCAACTTCTGCAACGGGTTCTTCAATTTTTTCTGGTGGTGTTGGGTCTTTTTTCATAACGAAGAAGTAATACGCAGCTCCTCCTCCGCCCAGTACTAACAACACAAGTAAAGCGATCAGCGCTTTTTTCATCAAATCCACCAGCTCTTCCGTTTTAGGTATGGTTCAAGTGTACATCAACTCATGCTGTCACTCATCTATACTCTCTAATGAGAACAAGGTAAGTAGAGGAAAGTCATGCGTTTTTGGGTGAAGGTTATAATTGTGAGTGTACCTTTAAGTGCTAATCTCGCGTTCGCAAGCCATTGTGATCGTGAAAACTGGCAAATACTGTTGGATCGCCAATTGGCATTTGAAGGGCGTTACAATCAATACACCAAAGAATTCAACCAAGTTCTCTCCACCTATGACTCCCAAACCCTACTCTCTAAACATTTCACCAAAACACAGATCATTGAGCTTTGGGCAAAGTACGAAGAAAGGTTTAATGTGCAGCTCAAAAGTCACATGAATACCGCTTATGATGTGTCTGAGGTTTTGCTCAAGCAGGCATACGTTGTATCTACAGAGCTTGAAGGGGCTCAGTCGCTCACTCGTTCATGGCAGGCTGTCGCCAAGCACTGCACAAAGGCCAAGCTTCCGCGCCAATCAGAAAGCGCACAGGTGCATGTGGCAAGTTCACAATCACTTTCTCAAGATCTCCATACACTCAGCGAAAAATTCCGCCAGCTGTCATCAAAGTATCGTCAAGAAGCCACTATGATAGATGAAGCGCGCCACTCAAAGTCCACCCAAAACGACGTACCAGACTAAAATCCAAACCCTACTTTCACTGCTTTGCGACTGGATTTATTGTGATAACGGACTACCGTTCTCACCCAAACACTCCCCTAAATCGTTAATCAATGCTTTATCAATAAGTTGTAAAGCTAATGTGCTAACTATCAACAATAAAGTTCAATTTCCAATCAATGCAAGCGAGTATGTGAGATATTCATCACAAAATAGATTTACAAACGCCAGAAAATTGTTATCATGAATCTTCATATAACTTAATAACAAGAAACATTTTGGCTAGGTAATATGCAAAAAACTATGGCTTTCAACTGCTTGAGTAACACGGAATGGACTGCAGAGATAAGAGGTAAACTTTTATCTGTAGCTAAACACATGGAAGAGTTCGGTTCAGTAAGTGAGCTAGAGCTATGTAAGATATTTGGAGAAACAATTTGGAATGATGGTGTGGATTACCATTCACATGCTTTTTCATTCAGAATTAATGCACAAACTGGGGATTGTTCAATCTCTCACTTTAAGTATCACTAAGTTTTGCACCTATCATATACGGAGTACCTTTCACGAGGTGCTCCGTTTTTTATTGCCGTGAGTTTGTCATTTTGGGAAAGATCTTTGGTCACCTTCGCATTGTTATTCAAAGATCAAACCATTTCGTTTTCAGCTCACTCTACTCGATAACACTCACCCTTTCCCTCTGCTTAGTCGGTATAAACAGGAAGCGGCGCGTTACCTTTTACTTGTCTTATCGCGAGATGAGTATGGATATCTTTAACATTAGAGAGACGTTGAAGCTTTCTGGTAAACGCTTCATAGGCCATTAAGTTCGGACTAACGACTTCTAACAGATAATCGTAAGCGCCAGACACCACATGGCAGCTAATCACCTCCTCCATCTCGACAATCGCACCTTCGAACTTATCGATCGACACTTCTTGGTGGTTGTTTAGGCTCACTTCGACAAACACACTCATCGCCACACCCACCTTTTCTCGCGACAAGCTCACGCGATAACCGTCGATAATGCCCTTTTCTTCTAGCCTTTTGATACGTCTTGCGCAAGGTGACGGGGATAAGCCGACTTCATCGGCTAACTCTGCCGTGGTCAATCTACCGTCCTTTTGCAGCAACTCGAGAAGATGTCTATCAATTCTGTCCATAGTGAAAGCCATTCATTAGTTAAATTCGTTAACAATTGAAAGAATATTAGCAAAAATCCTCAACGATAGGGTGAGTTAGAACGAAACTTGCCAACTTGAGGCACGAACTCTCCCTCATAATGAGTCATCATTCACTTTGATTGTTTATTATGAATCTTGGTTATCTATCAATTACCGTCACTCTGCTGATCTGGGCGAGCTTTTTCCTTTCTCTAAAAGGCGGCGCGAATTCAGCTTTAACACCTGCAGATATCGCACTCACACGCTTCCTTATTCCCGCCTTGGTACTATTACCTTTGGTGTGGAAAGCGCGTAGTGCCATTACTGCAGTGCCTAACCGTTACTTAGCAGGTATGTTTGTCGGTAGTGGCCTGCCTTATCTGCTGGTTGCAGGCACAGCCATGCAGTTTGTTCCTGTTTCTCACGGCAGTGCTTTAGTGCCCGGAACACTACCTCTGTTTGTTACCGGGATTGCGGTGCTCTTTTTCAAGCAACCACTCAGCCACCACCGAATCGTTGGCCTAGCTTTGGTGTTACTTGGTATTGCGTTCTTCTTGGGGAGCAGTTTGAGTAGCTTCAATTTTGAATACACCAAAGGTCACTTGCTGTTCCTGTGCGGGAGCTTGATGTGGGCAACCTTCACTATCTCCGCTCGTGTTGCCAACCTAAATGCTTTGGTCAGTGCGGGTTTCATTTCTCTCTGCTCTACTTTGTTATTAATGCTTCTGATCCTCACCGGTAAGCTCCCTAGCCATTTAATGGATACCCCTATCGCTCACTGGCCTTTCGCAGAGCTAGCCATTCATTCAATGGTACAAGGTGTTGGAGCGGGTTTGATTGCCGCATTCACTTACCTATATGCGGTTAATACCTTAGGGGCAGAGCGTTCTGCTGCGTTTGGAAGCGCGACACCTGCCGTAGCAACACTATTGGCAATTCCATTGTTTAACGAAGTACCAGATGCAATGACTTGGCTTGCCCTTGGTTCTATTTGCATTGGTAGCTTAGTCGCGAGCAATATCTTCATGAGAAGCGACCAATCCATGCATTACCAGCCGCCAAGTCATAGCAAAGCGTAGCGCTTTTAATATTCACCATTTCAAACAATTCGATGGCGACTTTTCAGGTACGTGGCATCCAGATAAGCCTACAAAGGTAGGCTTACCTAAAATCTTCTTTTTCTAAGCTCGCTTCTCCATTAAACTGTCCGACCTTTTTGCAGATTCAAGAGAACACCATGCAACGCGACTACACCTTAAATTGTTTAATCACCATGCCTCGCCATGAACTAGAAGAATTTAGTTTAAGAATGATCCATCGCCTTGTTCCTGAAGACGCAATGACAGAATTGTTCACGTTCGAACAAGAAGAAGTGACCAGCGAAGAGCGCATGCAGTCGGCAAAATTCGATGCGATGCTACGAATGACGGCTATTGCACTTGGCGAAGTAAACCTAGCGTTTTCTGAGTCAGACAATTCACAGCAAAACATCGAGCGTATGACTCGCCTACTGCTGTGGCACTTCTACTCAATCTCTTTCAACCTTGAAGAAGCTATTGCGATTGAAGTGCACTGCGAGAAAGTAGAGAAGATCTTAAAGAACGCACCTAAAGATGCATTCGGTTGGGTTAAAGAGTTAACTGAGTTGCTTCACTTCTACGCAAAAGTAAATGAAGGCAACGAAGAGAAGAAAGACGCGTAACCTCGCTTAACCTTTAGCTGGCTGCAATTCAAAAGCAGCCTAGCGAATACCACAGGCAGAAAGAACTATATCGAAGGCAAGTAAAAGCTTTGTTGAAATGAGTTCTCTGCTTTTGTTGTTTCTAGCACACTGTGATGCAACATCAGTATCGACTGAGCAATCTTGGTTCCTATGCCCAATGAACCATTCGGTGCTTCTTGCTCTATCTCGTTGTGAATTACGACTCTCACCCGCTTCGAATCCGGTTCTAAATCAACACTCAGTGAAACTGCTGTCCCACTTGGGCTATGCCTCAACGCATTATCTAATAAGTTCAAAATCAACCTTTCAAGCAAGTCACTGTCACCAGCCGCTTTTACTCCATCAGGCATGTGCACCTTAAGTTCAACATCTTTATGGCGGTACTGACTCTGAATCGTGTCTAAGCACTCACCCAGTAACCCATTCAAATCTATCGACACGTATTGATAGGTAGGAACAGGATTGTCATGTTTGGCACTATCGAGAAGTGAATGCAATTGTTCAGACAGTTTATTGCCATTGCGGTAAGCCACATCTATTAATGGATCCGAGTGTGGATTTTGGATCTTCCATGTTTCTAGGTAACCCAACACACTTGATAACGGTGTTTTCAAATCATGGCTTAACTGCAATAAGCTTTGTCTACGATGCGAAGACTGATACTCAAGCTGTAAGAATTGCTGTTGAATGTGTTTCGCCATCAACTGATAAGAACGAGCAATCGGCACCAACTCCGGTACTTGATGGATGAAATTAGGGTCAAGACGGAAATCTTGTTCTGCTTGCTGTTGTAGCTTATTGGTGACCTCTTCAATAGGGTTCAACAGGCTACGTTTTACCAACAGATAAGCGCCAATCGCAAAACCTAGGATAGAGATCAACATAAGCCCTGCTAACGCCATATAAGGTGTATCGACTTGTGAATTGGCAATCACAGTGTGGCGGTTACTGCCAATCAACACATACAGATACCCCACCGTTGAACCCAACTCTTCAATCGCAGCAACGGAAAATACCTTACGAGAATCAGGATTGATCGGGTCTTCGCCAAGAATCGGGTAAGGCTCGTCGTTTAAGAATTGTTTAATGGGTGCTAAGTCTATCTGGCTTGCCAAGACCGTGCCTTCTGGCGCAGCGTGCGTCGTGATATTGCCCTGACTGTCGAGAAAGTAGATGTCAAAGTCTGGGCCAATCAACATCAAGGTGTGAAAGATGGATTTAAGGGCTTTGGGGTTGTAATCCGTGCCAATCATTAGCGGGTTATCATCGCGCATGTGAACCGCGAGCTCTTTGTGTAAGCTCTGTTTAGTTCTTTGTTCTATGGTCTCTTTTTGCCAATGATAGGTGTAGGCAATCACCACACTTACGAGCAGAAACCACAAACTGGTAAATAGCACTAAACGCGATTTGAAACTCATGT
Organism: Vibrio pomeroyi; assembly: GCA_041879425.1. Taxonomy (NCBI): domain Bacteria; kingdom Pseudomonadati; phylum Pseudomonadota; class Gammaproteobacteria; order Vibrionales; family Vibrionaceae; genus Vibrio; species Vibrio pomeroyi. The sequence goes on from CP090855.1 coordinate 381,721, forward strand.
TCTCTCCTCGATGGCTCTTAAACTTAGGACGCGACACATAGGCCTAAACTTTCGATTCGAACTTATAGCCCACACCCCAAACGGTTTTGATGAAGTCATCGTCGCTATTCGGCATCGCCAGTTTGGTTCTCAATCGGTTAACCGTGCTACACACCGTGTGGTGATAACCAGAATGATCGGTATTCCAAACGTGATTCAGTAGCTCATCTTTGCTATAGACGCGCCCCGGTCGGGTGGCTAAAAAGTGAAGTAACGTAAACTCGGTTGCTGTCAGTGGGACATCTTGATTGTTCAATGAAACCTGATGACGCTCAGGTTGGATGGTAAGCCCGCCAAAACTCATTACGGGTTCGGTTGATTGCGACTCTTTCACTGTCGCTTCAGAGTGACTTAAACGACGCAGCACGTTCCTCACGCGAGCTTGAAACTCGAGAACGCTGAAAGGCTTAGTAATGTAGTCATCAACCCCAGCTTCTAAGCCCGACACCTTATCTAGCTCAGTATCTCTTGCAGTGAGCATTAGCACAGGCGTCCAGTCTTCTTGCTGGCGTAACAATCGACAGAAATCAAGGCCATCGCCGTCAGGTAAGCCTCGATCAAGCACGATCAAATCAAACTGTCTTCCCTGATATAACGCTTGAGCCTTTTCAATTGAGTTGGTTCTTACAACATCATGCCCTTGGAACTTAAGGTGCATCTGCACTAGCTCAGCCAAATCATCATCGTCTTCAACCAACAATATGTTTGCCATCAAATTTACCGCAGCACTGTTCATTATCCCTGCTCTATTCGGAGTCTATCCACCTTTCAATTGACCGGAACAGAGCAGGAATTCTTTCATCGTGCGTTCACTCAGTTACTCTGTGCGAGTAATCGTGATTCGTGCACCGGGATTAAGGAAACGATGATTGCCACTTAATGTTGAGGTCGCAAGACCATCATCCTGGCTGATGACACCTGAGTGGAAGCTCACTACATCGCTATCGTTTCTATCACTGTTAAAACCTTCCCCACCGCCTGCAGGCCCAGGAATCGTTGCTGCAAGTTCGTCATTGAGCTCCGTTCCTGAATCCCACACGTTCATATTCATAACAAACGTGTCGCCCACCGCTAACGATTTCAGCGATAAACCAGATTCGCCAACAAACGCATCATTGGTGTTCACTAACATTGAAGCAACAGAGATATACCCTTCTTGATTAGGGTCGACACGAATAGACACCGTGTCTTGTTCTCCGGATAGAATCAGCCCATTGCCTGAGATGCCTTGATAAACATTAGCGTCACTGTTGCTGAGCGCGATGAGTTCTGCATTACTGCCGCCTTCAGCTAAGTATTCAAGGTCAACGGAAGCACTTTGGCCGATTTCAAACAGATCAAAACTGGTGTTGTGCGTCAGTACCGCAAGTGGTGACATAGGTTGGTTGGGCGTGAGGTTGGTAACACTCACATCGTAGCGGTAGTAATCATCGTCATCATCAGGACAACCAGCCAATACGGCAACAGAAGCTGCGATAAATAAAATTCTAGCTTTCATACATCCCCCTTACTTCACAACGATCGTGATGGTTGCCACAGGGTTTAACCAGCGATGGCTACTGCTGTCAAGGTCACTTATACCGCCTGCAGCATCACTATCACCAATGTTGCCCGGATGAATATGAACCTTAGCGTTAGACACGGCAGTCTCTACACCTGTACCACCAGCACCAAAGCTAATAAAGGGAGGATTTGGCATACTACTAGCCAGCTCATCATTGGCTTCAGTCCCTGCGTCATAGCCATTGAGCGTGGCTTTATAGGTACCTGCTTGAGTTGGGATCTTCCAGCTGTCTAATCCAACAAAGCCATCGTTGGTCGGCAACAACATCGCACCGAGTGACAAGTAAGCCAGATCGCCAGTATCAATATCAAATGTGGTCGCAACACCTGGGTCAAGAATGCCGCTAGCAGGGTTTTCAACGACGACACCACCCGCATTGGCGATGACACCAGATAACCCCGAGATGTCTCCTCCTTCCGCCATGGATTCCAACTCAGCAGAAGCTGTCTCCCCCGCTCTAAACATGAACAAGCTTGAATCATGAGCCGCTGCCAAGATTGGCGTAAAGTAGATCCCTTTTGTGGCATTGGTGACAGTCACCTCAAGTTGGGCTGCCTGAGCTTGAACAGCCCCAAAAGCGAACATCGCTGAGCCAATCACTAAGCTGATTTGAGTACGTTTATTCATTTTGATTCCATCCTTTATCGAGTCCTTTCGTGACCGGTGAATCAATAACATCGAAATACGTGTTATCTAGTCAGCCACGAACTGTGGTGTTGTTGACTCTAAGAATGGCGATCAAATCTATCAGCAACTTCATTGAATTCTCATAAAAGTCTCACAAGTTTATCAAAACTTATTACAGCCCAGACAAGTAGCCATAGCTATCTGATATTTAATAGAAATTAGTCGCATCACAAAGCAAGAGGGAAACACTAAAAAGCAAATAGGAAAGAATCAAAACGCAAAAAGGCCGAATCGATTTACCGATTCGGCCTCTGTTTTTGTGTATTGTTGCTTGTTCTAAAAGCCGTGTAGACCTCTAAGCAAAGCTAACAGCACAACATCAATTTAGAACGCGTAGTTTGCGTCAATAAGCTCGCTTACTTCAACTTTCGTTACTTCAGCACGCGCTTCAAGCCATTGTGCAACTTGCAGGTGTTCTGCTTCAGTGACAGAACGGTAACGCTCGATAGAACACAAGAAACCTTCAAACAGCTCTAGGCCACCGCCACCAAAGCATAAGCCGATGCTGTCGATGAAATCGATGAACTCATCAATGAACACATCGTATTGGTCAAAATCAGCAATCGATGTCTTGCAGCTTACTTCAAAACCCAGAATCGCGAATTCACCTAGGTATAGCTTTTTGCGTAGGCGACGATTTTTGTTTTCGATTTTATCTAATTTCATAACTGTCTCTCTTTTCATTTGATTAAGCATTTATACACAGTTCTAACCCAATCCCCAAGTGTTTTGTCTTGCATGAGAAGTGTTATGGCAAAAATCGTGCTACAGAAACAAAAGCTTAATAAAAACTATAAAAATCTGTCACTTAACTGCTTCACGATTGGTCACACATTTACCCAACTTATTAACCATTTAGTTAGTAGATGGATAAGCCATAAATAACGAATAATAAAGTCAGCCAATAGGAAGCAGTCGCGATGAGCAAGGAAACATTTGATAGCACTCGTTTTAACAAGAGTAAAAACAAACCCTTCGAAGAAGTTCTAGATGCAAACCTTTCAAGAAGAAACGTGTTAAAAGGAGGTTTAGGCATCAGTGCAATGACCGCTTTTGGCGCGTTTGGTTTAGCGGGTCACAGCACAGCTAACGCCGCAACAATGCAAGCAACGGGCGCGCAGAAAAGCACCGCAACTCTAGCGTTTGAATCGGTTAAAGGCTCATTGACTGACAGTGTTGTCGTACCGAAAGGCTACACAGCACAAGTGCTCGTTCCTTGGGGCACGCCACTTAACAAGCAAGGTAATGCTTGGTTAAAAGACGGTACAAACAACGCACAAGACCAAGCCAACGCACTGGGAATGCACCACGATGGCATGCACTTCTTCCCGCTTGTTGGCAACAGCAATGATGGTTTGTTGGTGATCAACCACGAATACATTGACCAAAAAGCCCTGCACGCTAACGGCCCGACATACAATGAAGGCGCTCGTCCTAACATTGATGAAGTACGCAAAGAGATCAATGCTCACGGCGTGAGTGTGGTTCGCGTTAAGCTTGAAGGCAACCAATGGGTAATGGTCGATAACGATCCGCTTAACCGCCGCTACACAGGCGCGACCGTAATGGATATTTCTGGCCCTGTCGCTCACAGTGAGTTTACCAAAACGAAATTCTCACAAGACGGCAGCCAAGCTCGCGGCACATTAAACAACTGTGGCAACGGCTACACACCTTGGGGCACTTACCTAACTTGTGAAGAGAACTGGCCGGGTTACTTCGTTAATAAAGGGACAACGACACCGGCTCAAGAGCGTATCGGTATCGCAACAGATAAAACACGTTACGGTTGGGACACGCTTTCTGGTGACAAACAAGAACGCTTGGATGAGTTTGCACGCTTTGACGTAACACCAACCGCTGATTCACCAATGGACGATTACCGTAACGAAGCTCACGGTCACGGCTACATTGTTGAAATCGACCCATACACAGCAAACTCTCGTGCGAAGAAGCGTTCTGCTCTAGGCTGCTTCCGTCATGAAGGTTGTACATTTGGTAAGTTAACTGAAGGCGAGCCGATCGTATTCTACTCTGGCCACGATTCTCGTTTCGAATACCTGTACAAATTTGTTTCTGAAGCGAAATGGGACCCGCGTGACGCTGAGCCAAGAAACCGCCTAAGCGCGGGTGACAAGTACATGGACAAAGGCACGCTTTACGTCGCTAAGTTCAACGACGATGGTTCAGGTACATGGTTGCCATTAACATTGAGCAGCAAGACCACCAACGGTGGCAAGCTAGGTGATACGTTTGATTCTCAAGCGGCACTTATCGTTAATACCGCAGGCGCAGCCGACCTTGTAGGTGCAACGCCAATGGATCGCCCTGAATGGTGCTCTGTTGACCCGATGACAGGTACCGCTTACTTAACGCTAACAAATAACAACAAGCGTAAAGAAGCGAACTCAGCGAACCCTCGCGTAAACAACAAGTTTGGTCATGTTATCCGTTGGGATGAAGGCAAAACGGCGGGCGAATTCGATTGGGATATCTTTGTATTCGGTTCACCTGCAGTGGAAGACAAGTCTATCAACCGCTCTGGTCTAACAGACATGAACCAATTCGCGAGCCCTGATGGCTTAGCGTTTGATGCTCGTGGCATCCTGTGGATTCAGACTGATAACGGCGCAGATGAAGTTACTGGCTACACCAACGACCAAATGCTTGCTGTGGTTCCATCTCAGTTAACGGATGACAAAGGCAACAGCACGGTGATTGATGCAAACAACCAAGCACAGCTTAAACGCTTCTTTGTTGGTCCAAACGGATGTGAAGTGACTGGCTTTACTATCAGCCCAGACTTCAAATCACTATTTGTGAACATTCAACACCCTGCAAACTGGCCATCATCAAACGATGCGACGGCGCAAACTCAAGGCAATGTTCGCCCAAGAGCATCAACGGTTGTCATTCGCCGTGAAGACGGTGGTGAAATCGCGGTTTAATAAGCAAATCTAGCTAGGCCAGTAATCTCACTGCTATCTAGCTTCTGTTCGCTAGCTAAGTAAAATCAAAAAGAGCGATAAGGCTAATTGCCCTATCGCTCTTTTTCTATTCTATCAATCTTAGGTTGAAACAAGAGCCCTAGCCCTCGATCTCATCATCCCAATTGCTCGTCATCCTCGAGAAGGAGGAACGACTGAGTCGGGGATCTCTTCTCGTTGTAGGCTAACCAGAATTAACTCACGAACAACCACACACCCACGCCCATCATCAGCGTGCCAGCAATGCGGTTCATCAATTTCACATTGTCTGCCTTGCCGAGCATATGTTTAAGACTCTTACCGCCTGTCGCGTACAGAGTCATGCACACAAATTCAGAGACAAGAATAATCGACACTAGAATGAATAACTGCGGTGCTAAATCTTTACTGCTGTTAATAAAAGGAGGAAGCAGAGAGATCATAAACGCCCAACCTTTCGGGTTAGCAATCGCAGTAACAAAGCCTTGAACCACCAAGTCCCAATCATTGTTCACTTGAGCCTCTTGATTATCAGTACTGATTGCCAGTTTGCCTCTTGAACGCCACATTTGAACGCCTAAATAGAACAAGTACCCTGCGCCCACAAATTTGAAGCCTGTAAACAGCCATGGGTAATTCAACATAATCGAAGCGATACCTAATACTGCGGCGACCGAAACCACAGCAACTCCGGCCAGTTCACCGACCATCATCCATAATGTACGCTTGTAACCGATGCTCATGCCCAACGTTAACGCCAAGGTCATACACATGCCGGGCGTGATTGATACAAAGAAAAACGTGGGAATAAAAGCCCAAAGTAGCGCGCTATCCATATTATTACCTTATCGACTTATTTTTATTTGAGTGTTCAGCTTGTTGAATTGTCTTTGTAAGGAGCGACCTTGTATTAAGCGACACAACGAAAAAGAGCCACAATACAGTGGCTCTTTTTCATTACCAACCGTAAATTTACTTACGACGGTTTTTAATTCGCTTCATCATGGTCAAACGACGTTCTGCGCTTGCTTGATCTTGAGGCTCTTCGTTCGCGTTGTTTTTTCGACCTTGGCGGTTTTTGTAAGCCGACTTAGTGTTCAGCTTTTCAATGTAAGCATCACGTTTCTTCGGTTCATAACCCGGTTGCTCAACACGGCGAATTCGCTGTTGAATGAGTTTTTCAACTTGAACCACAGTCAGCTCTTCTTCGCGGTTAACGAAAGACACAGCGTGACCTTGCTTACCTGCACGACCTGTACGACCAATACGGTGAACATAGTCTTCTGCTAGGAAAGGCATGTCGTAGTTAATTACGTGTGGTAAGTCTTCGATATCAAGACCACGAGCCGCAACGTCTGTTGCTACCATTACACGCGCTTTACCTTCTTTAAAATCGTCTAGAGCACGACGACGAGCACTTTGTGCTTTATCACCGTGACACAATACCGCTTTAATGCCGTCTAGCTTAAGCTCTTTAACCACGTCGTTCGCTGTTTCTTTGTAGTTCACGAACACAAGCACTTGACGCCAGTTTTTACGACCAATCAGTTCAGAAAGCAATTCTGTTTTACGCTCTTGATCCACTGGGTAAACCACGTGACCGACAGTTGCAGCCGTCGAGTTTTCACGTTCAACACTGATACGTTTTGGTTTACGTAAAATATCAACTGACAGTTGGTTTAACTGAGTCGATGTTGTCGCGGAGAACATCATGATTTGTGGAGAGGTTTCTACATCCAACATGATCTTACGAACGGCATTGATGAAGCCCATATCTAGGATACGGTCAGCTTCATCAAATACTAGGAATTCTAAGTTAGCAATAGACACGTTACCCGCTTCTAAGTGCTCTTCTAAACGGCCTGGAGTCGCAACCAAAATATCCACACCCAGTTCTAATTGACGAACCTGTGAAGACATCTTGTTACCACCGTAAACCGCTGAAACGCTTAGTTCAGTGTATTTAACGTAGTCTTTGATGTTTTGAGCGATCTGCGCAGCAAGCTCACGAGTTGGAGCAAGAATAAGGCCGCGAGCTGTTCCTCGAGATGCTTTTTTACCGCTGTTCAGTAGGTGCTGAATAACAGGCAATGAGAATGCCGCTGTTTTACCCGTACCGGTTTGAGCAGTAGCAAAAATATCATGGCCTTTACGAGCCATTGGAATCGCTTTTTGTTGAATTGGAGTGAGTTTTTCATAACCACACTCAGTCAACGCTTTGACTAATTCAGGAGCAAAACCTTGAGAGGAAAATGACATTGTTACGGGTTCCTTAAGCAGACAGCCTACATTCTTATTTCAGCCGAGCACTATAAAGTAATTAGAGTGATTTATCTCACATTTATCGTGATATAACGCAAACTTTCTCATTTAATCTGGTGTTTACCACGCCATCGACGAAGCAAACACCCGATTATTCAGTTCAAACAGAGATTAAACCCTATTTGATGCCGCACAGCTTGAGTAAAATCTGTTCGAGATCGCCCCACGGCATTAACTGCGAGTCGATCACTTCCAATCGAGATTCAAAGCCATCGAGGGAAATTTCATTCACTGACACCACTTGATTCGCCACATTGAATGCGTAGCAACCTTGGTCGGTGTTTACTACGGCTTTTACTCGCTCAGCCGTGAGATCAGAAAGCATTGAGAATAGCGCATCGAAATCGAATTTATGCTCAGCACCAAACAGCCAACCACAACTGTAGTAGCCCTGCCCCTTGTTCTCTTTGCGTATGAACGCTTCGCCCGGAGGTAGTTCGAATTGAGGTTCTTGTTCAGCGTGATCATGATGGTGCGATTCAATATGAGTTGAAGCACTGCCATGTACTCTTTCAATGTCCAACACTTCTAATGGCACTTCACCATCGTGAATTAGCTTGTGGAAGACTTTAGCTGGCGTTTGATCCGTCACCCAATCGTTAAACACATCGATGTCTTCAGAATGCACAAGATCGACCTTGGTGCCGAGAATCACGTCTGCGCTGTCTAATTGATCATTAAAGTTCTGATTAGAGGTGTATTTTTCTTTGGATAGATTGCGTGGGTCAACCAAACCTAATGTCGCTTTTAGATCAACGTATGGCGTGTATTGGTCTGAAGTCAGTGTCGCGATCACCTGTTTTGGGTGACCAAGGCCTGTTGGCTCAATCAGCAAGCGGTCTGGCTTTTGGCGAAGTAAAGCATTAATACCTACCGACATAGGCACGCCCGCTGTGCAGCACATACATCCGCCCGGCACTTCTTTAATCAAAGCACCTTGGTCCGTCATTAACGCGCCATCGATACCAATCTCCCCAAACTCATTAACCAGAACAGCCCAGTTCTCATTCTCAGGTTTGTTTTTAAGCAGATTCAAAATAGCTGTCGTCTTACCAACACCTAAGAAACCCGTAATTATGTTTGTAGGAACTTTTTTGGTCATATCAGTTCTCCTTTTTTAGGGAGTATATACTCAATTACCAAAAAGTTGACCCCAATCGCTTGTTTATACTCAGATTGGCGAGCAGAAGAATGGGTTAACCAAATAGAGGGTGAGGCTGATTTACACAGATATAGCGCTTAGCGAAGTGTGAAGAGTTGAGCAGATAAATAGATAATAGAAGTGAAAGCTGAGTTTTGGATGCTCCAGACGGACTAAAGGCGTACTTGTCAGTACGCCTCACCCTCGTTACTCAATCGTGAGTTCGCGAATCAGGAAGCCTTAAATATCGACCTGAACATTTAACGAGGAACTAAAAACTTTGTTTCTGAATCCATCCAAATTGTGTGTAAAACCTCACTTCTCCTTGCGGTTCGTTATGTTGCTTTACGATTTAACTATGGTTCATTTTTGGCGTAATACAAGTTGCTACCAGAGAATCGATCAAAACTGTGACGGCGATTCCACTATATTGTCCATACATTCCATTTATGTAATACACTTCTTTCATAAATGAAATTCAACTTTGCATCTTTGCTGCTATAGGATATGCAGAGGAGGCGTATAATTTACTAAGACCCTCCCCGCATTAACTCAGGAACCAAACTTAAATGACCAATAGAGAGAGAATTAAGCAATCCCTTTTAGCAAAAATGCCAAGGGATGCTATCAACCAATTTCTCTCTAGAGACAAAACACCCGCTTCCGTACTTTTCCTCTCTTGCATTGTCGGTATCCTTGCTGGCGTGGTGGGCACCTATTTCGAAGTTGCGGTTCATTTCATCACAGAAACTCGTACCGATTGGCTGAAAGATGAAATCGGTAGCTATTTACCACTTTGGCTTGCTGCTTTCCTCATCAGTGCTGCATTCGCCTTCATTGGCTATTTTCTCGTTCACCGTTTCGCTCCAGAAGCTGCCGGTTCTGGCATCCCTGAAATAGAAGGCGCGATGGACGGTATGCGACCTGTTCGTTGGTGGAGAGTATTACCAGTAAAATTCTTTGGTGGTATGGGCGCGTTAGGTTCTGGCATGGTGTTAGGTCGTGAAGGGCCAACCGTGCAAATGGGCGGAAGCATCGGTCGAATGGTCACTGACATATTCCGGGTAAAAGATGACGATACTCGACACTCATTACTTGCTTCAGGTGCGGCTGGTGGCTTGGCTGCAGCGTTCAATGCACCATTAGCTGGGATTATGTTCGTTGTTGAAGAAATGAGACCACAATTTCGTTATTCACTCATTTCAATCAAAGCTGTCATCATCTCTGCGATCTCAGCCAACATTGTATTTCGTTCGATCAATGGTCAATCTGCTGTTATTACCATGCCTCAGTACCAACAACCTGAGCTGAGTGCGCTTTGGTTATTCCTATTACTCGGCGTATTGTTCGGCTTGTTTGGCGTGATCTTCAATAAGCTAATAACACTTTCGCAGGATATGTTTGTTGCCATACACAAGAACGACCGCAAACGCTACTTGATAACTGGAAGCCTGCTTGGTGGCTGCTTTGGCTTGTTGCTGCTTTATATTCCTGAATTGACTGGCGGTGGTATTGGTATCATCCCAAACATCACTAACGGCAGTTACAGCACAAACATATTGCTACTGATCTTCCTAGGCCGTGTTATCACCACCCTACTTTGCTTTGGCTCTGGTGCTCCGGGCGGTATCTTTGCGCCGATGCTCGCACTCGGCACACTCTTTGGTTACGCATTTGGACTTATCGCCGCGGCATTCTTTCCTGAACTGAATATCGAACCGGGTATGTTTGCGATTGCGGGAATGGGTGCTTTATTCGCTGCAACCGTGCGAGCACCAATTACAGGTATATTGTTGGTTATCGAAATGACCAATAACTACTACCTTATCCTGCCGTTGATCATCACTTGTCTAGGTGCCGTAATCATTGCTCAGATGTTAGGTGGTCAGCCGATCTACAGCCAACTACTGAACCGTACACTGAAAAATGAGAAGTTAAGACAACAAGACCTACCTCAGCAAGAGGAAGTGCGTTAATTACAAATGACTCATGAAACAAAAGCACACATTCAACGTGCTTAATGTCCCGATTCCGCATCAAAATCAAAAAAGCAAACGTTAAACTTGGTATCATCCACTCAAAATTAGTTGAATGCCCTCAACATCTATTGATGGAACAACTGCACGCTCTAACTAGAGCAAAAAATCTATTACGTACTGACATTCTAAAAACCAACCCACATTCTATAAATAATAGGAGCAAGCTGTTGAACTGGAGAAGATTAACCCAAGTAAAAAATGTGCCTCCCTCTCAGGCGTCTTTAGCACTTGGTGTAATTGGACTCGGGCAAGCTTGGGCATTGTACCTCCCAGGGGTTGGCGAGATCATTCGCCCTTATCTTGCTGCATTCGGCGCGCTGTTATTGCTGCCCGTTTTACTTCGTTATCTCACCAGCTTTAATACTTTCATCAATGATATCCGTCATCCACTTAGCGGAAGCTTAATGGCGCCAATGAGCATGGCATTGTTGATTCTGTGTGACTACTTAGCAGAGATATCGCCAATAATCGCCTACCCGATTTGGTTCTGTGCGTTATTACTGCACTTTACGATGATGGTGTTGTTCTTCGGTTTTCAGATCATCAACTTCAAAATGTCTAACATTGTTCCGAGTTGGTTTCTGTACCCAGTAGGTTTGATCAGTAGTTCGTTAGCGGGTACGCAGTTTGGACACACCGTATTCTCAGAAACGCTTGCAGCGACATGTATTGGTATCTACTTCTTCATGTTGCCTGTGGTGCTATACCGCTTAGTATTTGAAGGCAACCTACCGCGCAGAGCAAGACCAACACTGGCAATCATGGCCGCACCAGTAAACTTGTCTTTGGCCGCTTACTTGGTCAACTTTGATAATCCAGATCCTATTCTTACTGGCGCGCTGGCGGGCATCGCCATCACCATGACGCTGCTGATTTACTTGTGTTATATCCGCTTGATGCGTTTGAAGTTCCAACCATCCATTGCTGCGGTTACCTTCCCGTCGGTGATCAGCGCCATTGCGATGCATCGCTTAACCACCTTTTTCGGGGCTGAATTCCCGCAATGGTACTGGCTACACAAATTTGGTTTCTTTGAGTTGACCATCGCTACGATATTGGTCATTTGGGTCGCTGGCGGTTACGTGAAGATGTACTGGCCCGAGTTTTTTGATACTCACTACATGTCGAAAAAGACGAAGCGCTCTTAATGACATCTTGCTAACTCAAAAGTGCTGTAATCTCCTACTCATCTAATACAAAAATATCGCCATTTTCTATAAAAAATGGCGATATCAAATTGCTCGCCCCCTCAAAATAATAGCTAGTACTTAATCAATCAGCGCACCAGATTCGTCAAAGAAAGGATAAGGACCATCACTGTCTTCAATATAGCTAATATGAGAGACAACTGAGTTACCCTCCACTGTGAGTAATTGTATCGCTTTAGGCTCTAATGAAAATGACGAGCACGCGTTAGGGTCTAAATCTAAGGTCACTGAGTGACTATGTGAGGGGCCGACCCAAACTGGGATCGAATTCCAAACAGCGGTAATGGGTCTATGTAAATGCCCTGCGCATATGCCGACGATGTTTTCATGCTCTTTAAGAACATCATAAAATTCATCATTGTTTTGAAGGTTTTGAACGTCCATATGGTTTAGCCCAACCTTCATTGGAGGGTGATGTATAAACAACATTTTCGGTTTAGCGGAATACTCAATAAGCACTGACCTTAGCCAGTCTAGCGTTTCATTGCTTAAATAGCCGTAAGGCTTACCAATGACGGATGAATCCAAACCAACTAATACGACCCCATGTTCTTCAGCAACGAAGTTACAATACTCCTGATGATCAAACGAAACGAGATCGGACAAACCATCACGTAGGTTATTCCTATCATCATGATTTCCCGGAATAACATACAAAGGTATCTCGAACTTAGACAAAGCTTCGTTAATCAACAAGTACTCTTCCGACACTCCAAAGTCACCCAAATCGCCTGTCACCACCACGCAATCCGGCCTTGGACTTAAACGGTTAATATGATCGACGGCATCGTGCAAACATTTTAATGTATCGACTTTTCTGTAGGCGTGTTTGCCCCCCTGCTTAATATGCAGGTCTGTCAGCTGTGCAATTAGCATGATTCTTACTTCTTTAAAGGTATTAGTCGTTCAGGGGCAAACGTAACAGCAACAACTTGGCCAACGTGATATTCCACGCGTTCAAAACAGTCAACCATCAACGTTTTGCTTTTCTGCACGCCAGACAGGAGCACTCTTGTGCGATCGCCGAGAAATATGGTGCTATTGACTGTTGCGGTTAGGACATCATCGCCACAGACATCTTGTAATGAAATATCTTCCGGTCTTAGCATCACACTGATTTCTTTGCCCGAAGTCACTTGCGACTGTGCCTCTTTGGACAACGTAATGTACTTTTCAGTATCAAGGAGCAGCTTTCCATCGTTAACCAGCCCTTCGAGTCGGTTCATCTGACCAATAAAATCAGCAACAAAGTTGTTTACTGGTTTTAGGTAAATGTCTTTCGCAGACCCTATTTGTGCAATTTCACCATGATCGAGAACGGCAATACGATCGCCCATAGCCATTGCTTCCTCTTGATCGTGCGTCACATATACCGCTGTAATACCAAGTTTTTTTAGTAGACTTCGAATATCGCCACGAAGTCGCTGTTTCAATAACGCATCTAATGCAGACAAGGGCTCATCAAGCAGTAGAACATCTGGCTCCGTTATAATTGCCCTTGCTAACGCCACACGTTGACGCTGACCGCCAGAAAGTTGATGAATGTTACGGTTGGCGTATTTCTCCAAATCGAACATCTCAAGCATTTCTTTGAGCTTTTGCGCTCGTTCAGACTCACCGACACCACGAACTTTTAAACCATAAGTGATGTTTTCACTTACATTCATGTTTGGAAATAACGCATAAGATTGAAAAACCATGCCCACTTTACGCTGTTCAATAGGTAACCCTGTTACGTCGTGATCGCCAAATACTATGCTGCCACCGTTTTCATCTGCGAACTCTAGACCTGCAATCATCCTTAACGTTGTCGTCTTCCCACATCCAGAGGGTCCTAATAGAACTAAGATTTCTCCAGCCTCAATTTTCAGGTTGGTTGGCTTCAGAGCCACAGTGCCATCAGGGAAAGTTTTTGTAATATTGTTTAGCGATATCTCAACGCCATTTTCTAGCTCTAACATGTTGGTGCTGCCTTAATTATTAGTAACTGGTTTTTTATTTAAGGCTTGAGCCAAAACCAAAAGTGGAAGTATTAAACATAAGAAGATCAAGGTGTAAGCTGAACTGATTTCAAGTCTCATGGATGCGTAAGAGTCCGCTAAACCGACGGGTAAGGTCTTGGTTAATGGCGTATGTAGCATCCAAGTTAGATTAAACTCGCCAATAGAAAGCGTAAGTGTCATCAACATGCCAGCAACTATGCCCGCTTTACAGTTAGGTACTATCACGTCAAAAAACCTCTGCCAAAAGCTAGCACCTAAACTCGCAGCGCCCTCCTCTAAGACACGGAAGTTAATGCTCTGCAAAATAGAAAGAACAGATTTGACCATGAACGGCAGCGTAAAGATTACATGCCCAACAAGAATGAACATCCAGCTAGAACGAAAATCATTAAAACCCCCATAGGCCAATATCAAGCCCAGAGAAATAGCCATACCTGGTATCGCAATTGGTAAGGTTAGAATTTCATCGAATATCGATGCCCAACGGCTCCTACTCTTCGCGAGCACATAAGCACAAGGTACACCAATCACAACATTGATTAGCGTCGTTGCAATCGCTATCTGAAGTGTTAGCCAAATCGTATCAGAGTATAGCGACCACACTTGTTCAACCCATCGAAAGGTAAAGCCACTTTTAACGCCAACAAAATAGTTATTGGTCAATCCCGCCATTACAGACATGATCACAGGCACGATAAGGAATGCACAAACCAACAAAGTGAATATCAATTGTATATAGAAGTATTTATCTTTCTTCATGCTAACCTCCCATTGCAACTGATGCGTTACTGTGACGCTTAGCAAGCGCTAAACAGATCCATGTGACCAAACCTAAGATTAAGCTCAGTGCAGCGGCCATCGCGAAGTTGGCGTTTAACGTAAATTCGGTGTATATCGTCATAGGTAGAACATTAATGTTGGTCGCCAGCGTGAAAGCAGTACCAAAGGCTCCCATAGACGTGGCAAAGCATATAGACCCGGAAGAAATGAGCCCCGGAGTTAAAGCGGGCAAAGTAACATCCTTGAATATTTGCCATCGGTTAGCCCCTAAAGAGCGGCCCGCCTCAATTAAGTTAAGGTCGAGCTTTTCCGCTGTCCCCATAACGGTTAATACAACACGCGGAATTGAGAAATAGAGGTAACCTAAGAATAACCCGGCCATCGTGTAAGCAAACATCCAACGTTCACCAGTCAGCTGTAAACTTAGTTGGGCAAATAACCCTTGTCGCCCTGCGAGCATGATGACGAAAAAGCCAATCACCACACCAGGGAAAGCTAGAGGAAAGCTCAACATGGCTACTAACAGCTGCTTGCTGCGAAACTCATAGCGGGTTAAAAACAACCCACTAATGGTCGCGATAGCTAAGCTCACCAAAGTGACTAAAACAGAAAGCCCAACGGTTGAAATCAAACTCTTGAGATAAATTGGTCGAGTTAAAATTTGCCAGTAGCTAGCAGCTCCCCCATCAACCAAGGATACGGTAATTAGCTGTACGACTGGCAACAGGAAAAATGCACAACTAATTACGATGGCTGGCAAAATTAACAAAAAAGAAATACGGTCATTTTTCATAGAAATACTGGCGAGGGATCCTCGCCATCCAATGAGTTAAAAAGCGATCAGTTCACTTCACGAATGTACATATCAGCAAACTCTGACTGGTTTTCAGACATCTTTGCGAAATCAACAGAACCAACGCGTTGGTATTCAGAAGCCGGCAAGAACTTACTTTCCGCTTCTTCACTCATCACACCATCAATAACCGGACGCAAGTAAGCATCTGCCCATAATTGTTGGCCTTGCTCCGACAATACGAAATCCAATATCTGTTTCGCATTTTCAGGGTTTGGTGAACTCTTCACTTTGCTCATTACATATGGCACTGCGATGGAACCCTCTTTTGGAATAACAAAGGCAGCGTTAGTGAAATCGTTGTACTTCGCACGATAAGCATTAAAGTCGTAATCAATTAAAATAGGGATTTCACCAGAGATCACGCGAGCATAAGAAGTTTGTCGAGGAACAATTGGGCGATTCTTTGCTAACTGTTGAAAATACTTAATGGCTGGTTTGAAATTATCAATGTCGCCACCCATAGCTTCATTTACCGCCACTGCGCTAGCGTAGCCAACGAAAGCACTCGTTGGGTCTAAATACCCAACCATGCCTCGATATTCAGGCTTTAGCAGATCTTCCCAGCTCGTCGGTACCTCTGCGCCATCAAGAGCATCAACATTTACAAAGAACCCGATCGTACCAGAGTGAATAGCAAACCAATTCCCGTCAGGATCTTTCATGCCTTCTGGTATCTGGTCCCAGTTTTTAGGCTTATACGCATCAACAACGCCTTGTTCTTTTGCGTTGATACCGAAAGAAACACCGTAATAAACGACATCAGCTACCGGGCTATTTTTCTCTGCTACCAACTGAGATAGAGACTGACCCGAATTCTTATTGTCCATAGGAACTCGTATACCCAACTCTTTATTAATTAACTGAAGTTGCCCTCCCCAGTTAGCCCACTCCGGTGGACAGTTGTAACAGATGGCATCAGATGCCTGTGCTTGAAACGCCACGCCAGCAAAACCAAGAATTAAGCCCGCTAACTTTCTGGTTTTTGATGACTTTTTAACTCGTAATAGTTGATGTGATGCCATTATGTTCTCCAAAGAATCTTCCGTTAATTAAATTGGGTGATAACGGGAACCGCACCAAGCGATCCCTTCATTTGTAATTCATATTTCAGTGCAAATTCACGCCTTTTGATTGAGCCTGTTTTTGCGTTAAACAAGATATCGACGGCCATTTTCCCCATATCAAAATGAGGAACAGCCACGGTAGACAAATTAGGACTCACTAATTGCCCAAGGCCCATACCATCAAACCCCACGACGGAAACATCTTGTGGAATCCGTCTACCTGTACTTTTCAACGCATTCATTGTTTTCAGCGCCAATAAGTCATTGCTGCAAAACCAAACCGTTGGGCTACACTCAGCACTTAATAGCCTCATCTCAGAAGTAGTGAACGGGATAAGCTTGTTTTGGTCGACCTCAAGCAGTTGGCTTAACTCCACCCCACGATCTTTGAGACCTTGTTTAAATCCTTCATAACGTTTTTTAGCCCTGTCGGATGAGGCAAAATGCCCTGTAACCATTCCTATTTTTGTATGGCCATACTC
Organism: Vibrio pomeroyi; assembly: GCA_041879425.1. Lineage (NCBI taxonomy): Bacteria > Pseudomonadati > Pseudomonadota > Gammaproteobacteria > Vibrionales > Vibrionaceae > Vibrio > Vibrio pomeroyi. The sequence continues at coordinate 398,872 of CP090855.1, forward strand.
CAAAATTTTCTGCGCAACATCCTTACCTGCCTGGTAATTATCAACGAACACACAAGGTTCATTTTCAACAGATTGGTTATGAAGCAAACAGTAAGGGAACTTAAAACTTCGCAGTAATTCGAGTGCAGCATTATCAGTCACATCGGCTATCGTTAGGATCACGCCTTCTACTCTTTGACGAATAAGATCAATGGCAGCTTGTTGTTCTTGTTCACTGTCATATTGGGTATCCACCACTAAAGTCGAGTAGCCAAAATGCCTTGCTCGCTGTTGAATACCTGCAACAACTTCTGAGAATACGGGGTTCAGCAGGCTCGGAATCAGCACGCCAATCGTTGGGTTTTTGTTGAGTTCAATGGCTTGTGACTTTCTATCAATGCGATAGCCTGTCGTATCGATGACACGCTCGATTTTTTGAGCTGTAGCGGAAGCCACAGATTCTGGTGTGTTAACGAATCGAGAGACTGTCGCAGGGGAAACTCCCGCTAGAACTGCCACATCCTTGATATTCACTCGTTATCCCTATCCATCCCGTTAATTGATGAAGGCAAGACTAGATGACTGGTGTGACAGTTTTATTAATGAAATCAGGCGATATCTACGCTTTTATCGAACGTTAAGAGCACATTCAAAGCAGATACCGCCACTTTATTTCATGAAACAAATTTGTTTCATTGAATTACGCGGATTTTTAAATGATTGGTTTGAACAGAAAAAAGTTATTCGCAAGAGAAGTAAATCGGTAAAATCAACCTAAGATGACACGAAACGAAACATTTGAGGCTGCATTGACTCTATCTGAATCGTATTTCGTACAGTGATAAAGAGCATCATTTAAAATGATAAAAAAGGCCTCACAGTGTGAGTAATGCCGATCAGTTAAGAAATTTGTGAGATCATTTGACCGATCCTCAAAAGGCTTCAGAATCCGATATTAGGAAACTAATATCGGATTTTTTTATGTCTTTAGAAAGCCAACTTGCCAATACTTTTCAGTCATGTAATACCTTTCACCACTTTGAAAAATACTCTGAAATTCTTAGTCCAGAGCTTATCCAGCAGGGTTTTGAGCAAGCTGGCGTCGCAACCGTTAGAAGAAGACGGTTACCTTTGGAGGCTGTACTTTGGTCCGTTGTTGGAATGAGTCTCTTTCGTCAACAATCTGTTTGGGATATCGCTAACCAACTCGATTTTGTTCTGCCAGACAAACAGCGCTTTGTTGCCCCAAGTGCTGTTGTTCAAGCGAGACAGAGATTAGGCGAAGAAGGTGTTAAGCAAGTCTTTAAGAAGATGGCTGCGCATAGCTATCAATCGTCTAACTTCGAAACTTGGTGTGGACTAAACCTTCTATCCGTCGATGGTGTCGTTTGGAGAACGACAGATACACCTGAAAATCATCAAGAGTTTAAAGCACAAAGCAATCAATCATCTGAGAATATTTACCCTAAGGTACGTATGGTTTGCTTGATGGAGCTTACAAGTCATCAACTAATCGATAGTACATTCTCTGACTATCGCACCAGCGAAATGCGCCTTGCAGAAGAACTCATTGAACAAACCCCCGATCATTCGTTGACTATTTTTGACAAAGGATACTACTCTCTAGGGCTACTTAATCGCTGGAATAAGGTAGGCAAAGAAAGGCATTGGATGCTCCCTGTGAAAAAAGACTTCCAGTATGAAGTCGTTCATAAATACAGTCAGAGTGACGCTATCGTTGATATAAAAACGACACATCAGGCAAGAAAGAAGTTCAGTGATCTCCCTGAGACAATAGAAGCAAGGTTAGTGTCGAAAATTATCAAAGGAAAGACATATCAGGTGCTTACATCAATGCGTGATGGGTTGCGCTTTCCTGGTGAAGACATCGTAGAGCTTTATCGCTATCGTTGGGAAATCGAATTAGGCTATCGGGAAATGAAGCAAACCTTGCTTGATAGTGAGTATACATTACGAAGTAAGCGCCCAGATATGGTCAAGCAGGAGCTCTGGGGGATTTTGCTCGCCTATAACCTTATAAGACAAGTTATGACAAAGGCTGCGATTAAGTTAGATAGCGTCTGGCCAAATCAATTAAGCTTTACGAGTAGTGCTATGGCTGTGACTCAATACTTCGCGGCTTTACCTTTAACGAGTCCTGGAAAACTTCCTAAACATTATGAAGTCTTACTCAAGCAAATATCCATGTTTACCCTGCCACCTCGAAGAGAAGATAGAAGTTACCCTCGTTGGGTGAAACTGAAACCCAAAAAATATGCAACGAACAGAAAAAATGCCAGTCAGCTTAACTGACTGGCATTACTCACAGTGTGAGGCCTTTTGAATAGGCAAGGTTTTAGTAGATCAGGCGAGTGTTAATACAACTGCCGGGAGATCTTAGAAGTTAGCGTGAGGGCCGAATACTTCGTAGTAAACGCGTGAACGGTCAACTTTCAATGCATCTAGCTGCTCTACGATGTTCTTCATGAAGCCAACAGGGCCACAAATGTAGAAGTCGCTCTCTTCAAAGCCTTTCGTATCCGAGATAGACGCTAGGTTCATTTGACCTTGGTGCGTGTTTTCACATGCCGATTCGCCTTTATCCATGTACCACGTTTTTGCTTCCCAACCTTTATCAGCAACAATGTCTTTCACACGAGTTGTGAAAGAGTGTTGACCTACGTTTTCACAAGCGTGAAGGTAAAGTACTGGCTCGCTTTTCTCTTCAGTGTTTAGGAACTCAAGCATTGACTGCATTGGCGTTACACCAACACCAGCTGAGATAAGCGTTACTGGCTTGCTGCGCTCTTGGTACATGAAGTCACCAGCTGGCGCGTAAAGATTTACTTCATCACCGATAGCAACGGTGTCGTGAAGGTGGTTAGAAACCACACCTTGTGTTTCTTGACCGTGACCTTCACGTTTCACAGAGATGCGGTATTGCTTGCCGTTTGGCTTGTCAGATAGAGAATATTGACGAATTTCGCTGTATTGCGCACCTTCAGGTTTCACTTCAATACCAATGTATTGACCTGGAGTGTAATCCAGGACGTCACCGCCATCTTTTGGCTGAAGGATGAAGCTAGTTACTAGAGCTGATTCTTCAATCTTATCTGCAATCACGAACGTACGTGCTGCTTCCCAGCCACCTACCGCTTGCTTACGCTGCAGGTAAAGCTCTGCTTCACGGTCGATGAATACTTGAGCTAAGAAAAGGTAAGCCGCTGTCCACGCCTCTTCTACTTCTGGAGTGAATGCTTCTGTTGCCAATTCACGCAGTGTTTCAATCAGGTGCAAACCAACAATTTGGTAGTGCTCTGGTTGAATGTTAAAGCTTGTGTGTTTCTGAGCAATACGTTCAACGGCTGTTGTTAACGCTGCTAGGTTTTCAATGTTCTTTGCATAAGCCGCGATAGCTTCAAACAGTGCTACGCCTTGGCGACCTGTTCTTTGGTGAGTCATATTGAAGATATCTTTCAACTCAGGGTTATGCGTGAACATACGTTGATAAAAGTGCTGAGTTAAAGCCGGGCCTGCGCTCTCAAGTAGCGGGATAGTAGATTTGATGATTTCGATATGTGCGTTGTTAAGCATGAATTTACTCCGAACACTGAGTCTTATGACCTATATGTCATTTTGACTACTTGAAAAATTAAGAATGACTTTTCGATTTTCTGAAACCTTAGTTATTTTTAGAAACTGAGTGATTTTGACTCGTTTTCGTTTCAAAAAATCGTAAAACCTGATTAATGACACCTGATTGATTGAGATCAAGAATACTCTTTTTAATCAGCGTTATAATCGGGCTTCGATGACTCTTTTGCACAATCGATGCCAAGTTTATCAATCCCCGTCATTACTGGTTTTATTCTCAAAACCCATCCTATAAAAATGTCAAAAAGACCTTTTTTTTAGGTCAATAAGACTCTATTATGTATATAAACACACAGAGTTAGAGTTTTTTATGCAAGATATCTCCGCATCTACCCTCATGGAAATGACCATTGGCCTTGCAAGTGGTGTGAACGATCAAGATCGTTTTAATCGCCTCATCGATGCCATTCGTAAAACCATTACGTGTGATTGTGTCGCGCTTTTAAGCCTTCAAGGTGACACACTAGTACCTATCGCAATGCAAGGACTCAGTCGAGACACGTTCGGTCGTCGTTTCATCATTTCAGAGCACCCACGTTTTGCGGAGATATGTGCATCTCGCTCTCCTGTTCGTTTTGATTCTGATAGCTCACTCCCTGATCCTTTTGATGGTCTGCTGATCGACCATGATGGCGATCTGCCAATGCACGCTTGTATGGGCTTGCCTCTACTGTTCGGCGATAAGCTATTAGGGATTCTGACGCTAGACAGCCTGAAACCAGATGTCTTCGCTAATATTCCAGCACGTAACCTTGAAGTACTAGCAGCGATTGCGGCTTCAAGCATGCAGATGGCACTGACCTTCTCTCAGCTTGAGCATCAAGCAAAACAATCTAAGCAGTTATTAGAAGAGTTGAACGTTGAAGCGTGGGAACGTGACGGCGGCGAGTTGATTGGTAACAGTGACACCATGGTCGCGCTTAAAAACGACATCGCTGTGGTAGCGCCGTCTGAATTCAACATCCTGATCCACGGTGACACGGGTGTAGGTAAAGAACTAGTCGCACGCACTCTACACCATCAATCGCAGCGTAAGCGCAATCCATTGGTTTACGTGAACTGTGCTGCGATTCCTGAAAACCTTGTAGAAAGTGAACTGTTTGGTCACGTGCGTGGCGCGTTTACTGGCGCAGACAAAAACCGTTTAGGTAAGTTTGCGTTAGCCGATGGCGGTACCCTATTCCTTGATGAAATTGGTGAACTGCCGTTAGCTGCACAAAGTAAGTTACTGCGAGCGCTACAAAACAACGAAATTCAACCTGTTGGTCAAGACAACATTCAAACTATTGATGTACGTGTACTGGCTGCGACCAACCGAGACTTAAAAAAAGAAGTGGAAGATGGCCGATTCAGAGCCGACTTGTACCACCGATTGAGTGTTTACCCTATCGCGGTTCCTGCACTGAAAGATCGTGGTGACGATATCAGCTTGCTAGCGGGCTTCTTCCTAGAGCAAGCGCGTCGTAAGCTTGGTATCAACCAAGTGAAATTCCGTTCTGATGTGCTTGTGTTTCTGAACCGCTATGGCTGGCCAGGTAACGTGCGTGAACTTGAGCATGTAATCAGCCGTTCGGCTTTGAAAGCACTGGCTCGCAGCACTAACAAGAACCTAGTGACGATTACCAAAGAAGATTGCGGCCCACTGGACCAAGATCAGCCTATTGCGACTACACAGGCGAAGAACTCACCGTTATCGACACCAACGATCGATCTTTCGGCTGGTTTACGTGGCGCAACGGACGACTTTCAACGCAGTATCATTACTGAGGTATTGGAAGATGCCAATTTTAACTGGGCACAAGCTGGCCGAGTTCTGAAAACAGACCGAGCAAACCTAACCCGACTATCGAAACGTTTAGGGTTAAATGTGGCTAAGTCTCACACGATCGAAAGGACAAAATAGATATTAGCGGTTTGTTGCGAGCATCTGACAAAACTTGTGTATATAATGCTGCAAATTGTAACGCTAATTTTAAATATGTAGAGAGAGTTATGAAGTTTATCCGTTGGTTCTTAGGTCGCGTCATTTTGCTATTAAATTTTGTTTTTACTCCTCGCGGTGTGAAGCGTTCTCAAGAAGAACAAAGCCAAGTGAATGAGCAAGCAAAAACGCACACGTTATACCAATTCGAAGCGTGCCCATTTTGTGTAAAAGTGCGCCGCGCGATGAAACGTCAATCGGTTCAGTTTGAACTTCGTGATGCAAAGAACAATGAACAACACCGTGCGGAGCTTGAAGCTGGTGGCGGTCGTGTGAAAGTGCCTTGCCTACGTATTGAAAAAGACGGCAAAACTGAGTGGATGTACGAGTCTTCAGACATCGTTGCTTACTTGGAAAAACAATTCGCATAAGATCACAAGCTAAGCGAAAGCCAGATACAAAAAATCCCTCGAATATGAGGGATTTTTTATGTCTGTTATTTGTGCATTCTTCTAGTTTGTGAGCAAAAACGCCAAAGGCTATTTAGCGACAATCAACATTAGCTCTACACGGCGGTTACACGCCTTACCTTGTGCTGATGCATTGGTACAAGCCGGAACATACTCACCAAAACCGCGAGTATAAATCGAACGACTTGAAACATAGTTACTCTCTAATCGAGCTTTCACTTCTTTTGCACGCTGCTCTGAAAGAGGATCGTTGATTCGATCTGTGCCTGTGTTATCAGTGTGCCCTTCAATCACAACATCGATATCTTGGCGTTGAGAAAGGTAGCTGCCTAGTGTGTCTAGCCATTGGTTGTAAGCAGGTTCAGGGAATGCAGAGCCTGTTTTAAAGTTCACATGTTGCTCAAGCTTTACCATTACATGATTGCCCGGTAACACTTCAAAGTCGATACGGTTTTGTCTGAGGAAAACTTCTAGCGGATCATTGGTTGATACGCCACGACCATAGTTGGTGGTAATGGTTGTTTGCTGACGAGAATTGCTCTGCATTGAATAACCACGATTACTCGCGACATGTGTCGTCTGAACCACACCCCACTCTGGGTGCATAAGATCGTAATCGGTTTGTGGCGCAGTCTCTAGCATATCACCACCAAGTAAATCCGTTGGTGACGTCGTTTCACACCCAGCCAAAGCTATGCTTAACATTATTGCTAAATATCTCATTACTTCACCAACCACTCATGCAGATAAACCATTCACTAATGTCTATATCGGCACCGAGAAAAAAACTTTAGACAAAAACTTTAGACAAACGAGCACGCATCAAAAAAAGTGCTTTTGATCACAGTTAACCGTCAACTAGCCTGTCTTCGCTCGCTAGTTCGAACTGTTTGCATTTATTTACCTTATAATTGTTTTCCAATTCCTACTAAATAGTTAGAATCTCACGACTTCTCAACGCTAGAGTAAACATTATGTTTAAACCATTTACTAAATTCATCACAGCAATCGCTGCCGTACTGATTATCGCCGGTTGTAGTGAAACAGACGAGCCACAAAAAGGCGTTCAATACGAAGCGCTTCCAACAGCTCTAACAGAATTTAACCTGTCTCCGATCACTGAAATCTTCTCTCTTAACTGTGGTCACTGTCGTCAAATGGAAAGTGCAATTCCAGAGATTGAGTCGCTTACAGACCAAACTATTGGCAAGATGCACGTAACATTCAATGAAAGTGCTCAAATTAGCGCAATGATCTACTACACCGCTGTAATGCAACTTGATGCGACGCCTGACCATGCCTTCATGGATGACCTATTCGGTGCGGTTCAAATGGGTGCAGACGCGACTCCAGAGCAACGTCAGCAAGCGCTAGAAACAGCATTCACTTCTCGCGGTTTGGTTAGCCCATACCAACTGAACAAAGAACAACAAGTTGCGCTTTTTGACTACGTTAAGAAAGCGGAAGAGGTTTCAGTAAAAGGTCAGATCAACTCAGTACCAACATTTATCATCAACGGTAAATACCAAGTACTGACAGCAGGTCACCAAGATGTTGCTAGTATCGCGAAAACGATCAACTACCTTTTGACTCAACCATAATCACGGCTTTTTCCCACTGATTAACACATTTTGTATTAACTACGAAATTCAGCACTCAATATAATAGGTTTTACTATGTCTAAATTTGTCATCCCGGTCATTGTCTTTCTTTTGGCGGGTTTCATGATTTACCGTACTTGGACGAATCATAAGTCTGGTGCAGAAAACTTCGAACAAGGTCAACAGTTCCTTATCGAGAACGGCGCTAAAGAAGGTGTTGTAACGACTGAAAGCGGCCTACAGTACTTAGTTCTTGAAGAAGGTACAGGTACAGAGCACCCAACAAAGAACAGCAAAGTAACGGTTCATTACCACGGTACTTTGATTGACGGCACGGTTTTCGATAGCTCTGTTGAGCGCGGCGAACCAATCTCGTTTGCTCTTAAGCAAGTAATCAAAGGCTGGCAAGAAGGTTTGACTTACATGGTTGAAGGCCAAAAAGTTCGTCTGTTTATCCCAAGCCCATTGGCTTACGGTAAAGGCGGTTCAGGCCCTATCCCACCATCAGCAACACTGATTTTTGATGTTGAGTTAATCTCTATCCAATAATCGAATTGCTATAAACAAGCTTCTGGTTTAAGCCCCAACATGCACACCATGTTGGGGCTTTTTTACTCGTAGCTACTTGTTTTCATGTGGTTTTAATTGGGAACTTTCTAAGCTGTCGCTGAAAAACACAGTCAACATCCAAGGCCAATCAAACGAAATCAGACCTACTAGACGACTGGTCTAATTTAAACTATAGTACCGACCATGAACGAAAAAACGAACGACACACGCCTGCATATTTTAAATGTTGGCTATCAATTAATAGTGAACAACGGCTTCAATGGCGTTGGCTTATCACAATTGCTTAAAGAAGCGGACGTACCGAAGGGTTCGTTTTACCACTACTTTAAATCGAAAGAGCAATTTGGTGAGGCGCTAATTCAGCACTATTTTGAAAACTACATCACTAAGATTGAATCCATTTTGGTACACGGCGAAGGCAACCATTATCAACGAATTCTGGGTTACTTTTCACTGTGGGCGAAGACTGAAAATGGCACCTGTAACGCACATAAATGTTTAGTGGTTAAGCTCAGCGCTGAAGTCTCTGATCTTTCTGATCCTATGCGCCAAGCCCTGCTCAAAGGAGCCGAAAAAGTCACTCAAACGATACAGCACTGTGTTGCTGGTGGTGTGGATGATGGCTCTATCAAAGTAGAAAACAGCCAAGAAATTGCTCAGAACCTATACTCAATGTGGTTAGGCGCCAGCTTATTAAGTAAGTTAAGCCAAAGTTCACAGAGCTTGGAATCGGCATTAAGCCTTACCGAACAAATTTTAATAGGTGAAAGTCACTAACGCGCACCGCGCCTTATTCGCTTTTGCTTGCTTTGAATTGCTTTAACCCGCTTTAACTTAAAAGAAATCACCCGCCCTCTTATCAATTTGATGACGGCGGGATTTTTAGACAACAAGACTAGACGACTGGTCTAATTCTAAATGAACACAATATAAAATTAAGGACATCCAATGACTCAACAAGACAATCGCCGCATCGTATTGGCTTCTCGCCCAGTTGGCGCACCGACTCAAGATAACTTCCGCTTAGAGACAGTGGCTGCACCAACAATTAACGACGGCGAGATGTTACTTCGCTCAGTTTACCTCTCTCTTGACCCTTATATGCGTGGCCGAATGAGCGATGCGAAATCTTACGCAGACCCAGTTGCAATCGATGAGGTGATGGTTGGTGCAACCGTGTGTCAGGTTGAAGCGTCAAACAACAGCGATTTTGAAGTGGGCGAATGGGTATTGGCGTACACAGGTTGGCAAGATTATGGTGTTTCTAACGGTGAAGGTCTTATCAAATTAGGTAAAGAGCCAAGCCACCCTTCTTACGCACTAGGCATCATGGGTATGCCAGGCTTTACCGCTTACATGGGTTTATTAGATATCGGCCAACCGAAAGAAGGCGACACATTAGTTGTGGCGGCGGCGACAGGCCCTGTAGGCGCAACTGTTGGACAAATCGGTAAACTGAAAGGTTGTCGTGTCATTGGCGTAGCTGGCGGTCAAGAGAAATGCCAGTACGCAAAAGAGGTTCTTGGTTTTGATGAATGTATCGACCACAAGGCAGACGACTTCGCAGAACAACTGGCGAAAGCGTGTGACAAAGGCATCGATGTTTACTTTGAAAACGTTGGCGGCAAGGTATTCGATGCAGTAATGCCTCTTCTAAACACAGGCGCTCGTATCCCTGTTTGCGGTCTTATCTCGCAATACAACGCGACATCACTTCCTGAAGGACCAGATCGCATGTCTAGCCTAATGGGTACTCTTCTCGTTAAGCGTATTAAGATGCAAGGGTTCATCATCTTTGATGACTATGCACACCGTTACAACGAGTTTGCAACTCAAATGACCGAATGGCTGTCTCAAGGAAAAATGCACTACCGCGAGCACCTGATTGAAGGCCTAGACGAAGCACCACAAGCGTTCATGGGCCTGTTAGAAGGTCAGAACTTCGGCAAACTTGTTATCAAAACTAACGAACCAAAATAGCTCAAAGATAGAATAGGCAGAATTATGATTACTTTACATCACCTGAATAAATCGCGTTCGAAACGTATCATCTGGCTACTGGAAGAGCTTGGTGTCGATTATCAAATCAAACCTTACCAACGAGACAGTGTCACGTTTTTAGCACCGCCAGAACTGAAGTCTGTTCACCCTCTTGGTAAATCTCCAGTCATCGAAGATGATGGCGTTGTGATCAGTGAATCTGGCGCAATTACTGAGTACCTAATCGACAAGTTTGGCCAAGGTAAATTCGCACCGGAGCGTGGTACAGCTGAATATGTTGAATATTCACAGTGGCTACACTTTGCTGAAAGCTCGGGCATTTTGCCAATGCTGCTTAAGATCTTCGTGATGAAAGACGGCTGCGAGACAAACTTCCTTGGTGGTTATGCTGACGACGAAAATCAAAAGATCTTAACCTTCGTTAACGAAGCACTTGAAGGCAAAACTTATCTTGTAGGCGAAACACTCACGGGTGCCGATTTCATGATGTCATTCATCGTAGAAATCGTGGGTAACTTTGGCGCTACTGCGCTCTACCCTAACATTGCTAAATACGGTGATCTTTTAGCAAGCCATCCTGCTTACCAAAAAGCGGAGCAACTAGAGTTAGAACACTCTAACTAATCCAGGTTTTTTCCATTCAATGCTTCCATAGCATGAACATGACAATCTAAATGAAGCCAAAGCCGATTTATCTTCCGCTTTGGCTTCTCATTTGCCTTCATTTCGACAACAATACCGAGCTCTAACCGAATACCCATAGAGTTTGATCTTCATGTCAGCAAACCTTGCTCAATACACACCACTGCGCACGTTAAACCAAACAGTGAATCAAGCGTTGGCTCTGCCAGAGCGTTTTACATTCCCGTATTACTATACTCCGCATCCAGTGTGCGAATTAGCGATGCAGCAGCTTCAACAGTCACTGCTTGACTGTGGTGTGAATGAAACAGCGCAAGGTAACCTCTATGCCGTTCTTCTGGTTCAACATCCTCAAACTCAAGAATTAGGCTACCTTTCTGCGTTTTCAGGTTTGCAGTTAGATTCGTCTTTGGAACCTCAGCTATCGAGCATCGCCTTTGTTCCTTCTGCTTTTGATAAGCAGCAGTTTGAAGCCCTAAACACGCAAGGCTTAACTCAGCAAACAACATTAGCTAACGACATTGCGAACCTCGAGCAAACTCACAACCTAGATGAACTGACCTCAACTCTGAGTGAACTTAAAAACGATGCGAGCAAAGCAATAGAAGCATTTCAGCTCACTATGGCTGCCAACAAAGCACAGCGTAATGAGCTTAGAGAGCTAGCTAACCAAGAGAAAGAACTAGGAAACCTAGAGTCTGCAGCTCATCTACTGAAACAATTGGGTAATCAAAGCAGCCAAGAGAAGCGAGACTTAAAAGCACTTCGAATTGAGTGGAAACAAAAGATCACAGAACGTCAGTCACAAGTTGATGCCATAGAAAGCGATCTCAAAAGCCGCAAGCATGACTACCAAACAATTTCTGCCGAATTAGAAACGCAACGTTTGTCTCATTATCGCTTTATCAACCAAGCAGCAGAACCAAAGAGCCTGCTTGAATTATTAGATGGCAAAGACGCACTAGAGGGTTCAGGTGACTGCTGCCTACCCAAGCTGGTTAACTTTGCCTTTGAGCACGGCTTTAAACCATTAGCTTTATCTGAGTTTTGGTGGGGATTGCCGCCAACGGATATCATTCGACAACACGGAAACCTTTACCCTGTTTGCCAGAGCAAAAGCTTCGAGATTCTCGACTACCAGCTAAGCGGCATTGATTTAGAAGATAATCCGCTTATCGTAAACCCTGCGGTGGGTAAGTCGTTTGATATTGTTTATGAAGACGAAGAGATCGTTGTAGTGAATAAGCCTGAAGAGTTCTTGTCGGTTCCGGGTAAGTTCATTGAAGACTCAGTTTATACTCGTATTAAAGCGCGCTACCCAAATGCCACTGGCCCTTTGATTATACATAGACTGGACATGTCGACATCTGGCTTGTTGATCTTGGCGCTAACGGCCGAATCCAACAAGCACATCCAAAAACAGTTCATCGATAGAACGGTCGAGAAGCGTTACTCCGCTTTGCTTGATGGTGAAATCCACGGTGATTCTGGCGATATTAGCTTACCGTTACGCGGCGACATCACCGACAGACCAAGACAGCTCGTTTGTCATGAACATGGGCGTAACGCTGAAACGCATTGGCAAGCCGTCAGCACCAATAACGGCAAAACCAAGGTTCACTTGTACCCTAAAACAGGCCGTACCCACCAGCTGCGTGTTCACTGTGCACATCCGCAAGGGCTTGGCGTACCGATTCGAGGTGATGACCTATATGGCTACAAACGTGAACGTCTGCACCTTCATGCGGGCTACCTAAAACTCATTCACCCAACAACCGGTGAATGGATGGAGTTTGAAGTACCGTCTGAATTCTAAGTCTACTTTCTTGCGTAGGGCTTTCGAGCCCTACTCTTCTCAACTAACCTGCAAATAAGCTTTCGAGACACTACATAGAAGCTAGTACCAGAAACCGACTACTAGAAAACTTGAACACAACAAGGTGACTATCGCTGGAATACCGTCTTTCCAAGTATCAAATCTTAAGTGGAAGTAAAGTGCCCCTATCGAAGTCGCTCCCAGTATTGCACCGCCCATCACTTGAGTTTGTTCTGGCGAAATGTCACAAAGAGCTAGAATCAAAAGTACTGCTCCTGTCAGTTCGACTAACCCCACCAGAAACATAATCATTCTATTCAAGCCATAGCTTTTAAAGAAACCAAGCTGGATTTCAAATACCTTCTTTTGCCAACCAAGTGTTTTAATCGAACTCGCCAACATAAAGAACACCACCATCAAAATGCTGATTGCTGTACTCATCTCGCCTACCTCTATTAAGAATCATTAATTTCAACGACGCTATTTAATCATTCATAATTGAGGTGATAAATGCTAGCTTTAGGATAGTTAAGATTCCAAAATGGAATAAATAAACAAAAGGCGAGTAAGATGGACAAGATCGAATGCATTCGTATCTTTGTGGAAACCGCGCAACTGAATAGCTTCACCGCAACGGCCAACAAGTTAGACATAACACAAAGTGCGGTAAGCAAGAAGATAGCGTGGTTGGAGAGTGACTTAGGGATCACTTTGTTTCAACGAAACAGCCGAAAAATCTCCCTCACTCATGCAGGAAAAGACTACCTCACCTATTGCTCCCGTTTACTCGAAGATATGTCTAGTGTAGAAAGTAAGCTAAAGCGTGAGACTGAATCCGTAGAAGGCGAGATTAAAATCTCAGCACCAAGTGCCTTTTCTACAATGTTATTGAGCGAACCACTTCAAGCCTTTATTGAGCAGCATCCAGGTATCCGTGTAAACCTCAGTGTCGATGACCGCATTGTTAACCTGAATGACCACAAAATTGATATTGCTATCCGAGCATCACAACTCAAAGACTCAGGGTTAAAGGCTCGCTTCTTGTTCAACAATAAAATCCAATACGTTGCATCACCGAATTACCTATGTAAGTACGGGAAACCTGAACACCCCAAAGATCTGAGCCAACATCAATGCTTAACCTACTCTTTGATGAATCCGGCGAACGAATGGCGTTTCACCGATCAAGATCGCCAGAGTCGTAATGTCAGCGTAAACCAGATTTTCACGTCAGACAGCCCAGAAATGCTGCTGACTATGGCTCGACAAGGTTTAGGCGTGGTTGCGTTACCTGATTGGATGAGTAACGAGTTTGTTGAGAAAGGAGAATTAACGCCGTTATTGGAAGGTTGGAATAACGATTACTTGCCGATGTACGCGGTGTACCATGCAAGTGATTATTTGCCTCAGCGAATTCGTGTGTTTATCGATTTTCTCGCAGAGAGTTTGAGCTCCACTGATAATTAGAGCTCTACGAACAATAGAGCTGAGGCAATAGTTGATACACTACTTTGGTGACGCTTAACCCATCACATCTTTGCGCTGGTCAACGCATTCGAAAGAGCCCATCTCGAACTCACGGCAGATCCACGGTCGGTTTTCGTAGATGGTACACATCAACGTTTCCCTATCTACCGCTGAACACCAACCATCATCTAGACGTTTCATGGTTTCACCGCCCCATTCGTCGTAAGCAATATGCTCTTCTGGAACGCCAGTGTCTGTGATGATCATAACCTCTAAACGACAACAGCACGCCTGACAATTGGCACAAGTTACTTCAGGTTCGGTGATGTTCTTTATATCTATGGTCATAAGTGACTACACTGCTAAATTTTGCGTATAGTAATCGAAACCGCTCGCTACGGCTAATAAAGAAAGCAGCCAACACGGTTTTCGGGCTGACAAAATTAAAAACGGGCGTTGTGATTGACTCACAACGCCCGTTAGGTTTTTCGTTTTAGCTAGCTAGAAGCACTATCTAGAATAGACTCGCAAAGAACAACTTAACGTAATCCATTAAACGCTTGAACAAACCACCCTGCTCGACCGCTTCAAGTGCAATCAAAGGTTGAGTTTGAACATCTTCGCCATCGACTGTGTAGTGAACCACACCTAAAGTTTGTCCTTCAGCAATCGGCGCTTTCAGTTCAGAGTTAAGCTCGATAGACGCGGTCAGCTTTTTACTGTCTGACTTAGGCAGCGTGATAAACGTATCTTCAGCAACACCAAGCTTCAATGTGTCTTGCTCACCAAACCACACCTTCTCTTCTGCTACTTGATCGCCACCTTGATGTGGGTTTAGCGTATCGAAGAAGCGGAAGCCGTAGCTCAATAGCTGTTTACTGTCTGACTCACGGCTCTTAACGCTTGATGCGCCCATAACCACCGCGATAAGTCTCATTTCACCTTGTGTCGCAGAGCTCGCTAAGCTGTAGCCTGCGCCAGATGTGTAGCCTGTCTTCATGCCATCAACAGTTAAGCTTCTATCACGTAGCAAGCCATTACGGTTGTGTTGTGTAATGCCGTTATAGCTGAAAGAACGTTCGCTGTATAAACCATACACATCAGGAAGATCTTTAATAATCGCTCGGCCAAGTAGCGCGATATCATAAGGAGTCGAATAGAGGTCTTCGGCGTCTAGACCGTGTGCGTTAGCGAAATGGGTATTTTCCAATTTCAGAGAAGTCGCCCAAGAGTTCATCAAATCAACGAAAGCATCTTGTGAACCAGCTACGTGCTCGGCAATCGCAACACTGGCATCGTTGCCTGATTGAATGATCAAACCACGATACAGGTCCATCATCGCAACATCAGTATTCACTTCAATGAACATCTTTGAAGAGTCAGGGAAGTTCTTCGCCCATGCGTTTTCACTGATTCGAACTTGGTCGTCAGCAGAGATGTTGCCTCGCTTCATCTCCTGACCAGCAACATAGCTGGTCATCAGCTTGGTTAAGCTTGCTGGGTTTAACTTAGTGTGTGCATTATTTTCGACAAGCACATCACCAGAATTGAAGTCGATTAACACATACCCTTTCGCACCTAAGCTAGGTGGAGTCGGTACGATAGAAGGTGCAGCGACGGCGGCATTACTAACCATCGCGGCGTTACTTACAATGAATATACTTAATAGAGGGAGAGAGTATTTGGAGAACAGTTTCATTGAATCAAACCTAAGTTAACGTTTTGTCCAGTATAGACAAATGCTAGCAAAAGAAGCGCGAACTTTACGTTGCTTTACGCAAATGTACCTTTAGTTACAAATAAAAAAGTATAATCTGCGATCTGTCCGTTTTTTAGACAGATAATATTGACTCAATGAATATATTTAATACTTAGTTTGAGCGCTCGGGCATACGTCTAAATAGCATCTCTACAAAGCCTGAAATGCGCTGTTTGCTTTCGCCAGATTCCAGTTGTGGTTGAATACCAGATTGCGCTAACGCTCGCCATTGAATCATTTCTGAATTTGGTACTGAAAACACGATATACAGAGATCCTTTTTCGGCCAATTTACCTTTGCCATCATAGAAAGGTACGCCCGTAGAAAGCTGAACCGCATCAAAAATTGAATTGTCATTGAGCTCCGATTCTTCCGCGAGCCCGAAACCAACCACTACATCACCAATACTGCCGTCCTGTTTCAAACGGTATCCTTTCTCAGACAATTGCTCTTCAATTGCGTCACGTACCATATCGGTAACCAAGGTTTCATCGTATTTTTGAGAAAGATAGACCTGTTCCGACTGTGGGTGCCACGAGTATGTCGTCACACCGTCTTTCATGAATTCGAAGTCACCGCTTGTCACAACACCATAGTCATGTACTGCTGGTTGTTCTTGTGTGGTACAAGCCGTCAGTCCAACCGCTATTAAAGCCGACAGTGCCGCTCTTTTTATGCTTTTTGTTGCACAAATGGATCGTTTTATCATTCGCGGAGTCCCTACCTATATAAGAATAACTATCAATTCAACCTCCAACATAATTAGTAATTATGTTAATAGAAAGGTCATTAAACGTTTGCGTAATCGCTAACCTTCACTTCTGCCAGTTTTGGGGGTTTAATCACAAAAACAGAGTTGGTATAGTCTACCCCGTTAAACAAAACCAGACCATTCGAGGCACGGAGCTTCCTCAATCATCTCATGAAGAGAAGAATTGGTACCGACAAAGTATCGGCAAATTTAAGAGGGTCAAACAATGGAATTCAATATGGTTGAAATTTTAGGTTACGCTGCGTCTATTATGGTCGCAATTTCATTAACAATGAAAGATATCGTTCGTCTGCGTGTCCTTAACTTTATCGGTTGTGCTCTCTTCACAGCTTACGGCATCATGATTGACGCTTGGCCAGTTGCTGCAACCAATGGTTTTATCGCTTGTGTAAACATCTACTTCCTTGCAAAAATGCAAAAGGAAAAAAAAACGGAAGCGATGAAAGCAGCGAAAGCTTAAATTAGCGACTCGCATTTCAAAAAATTGTGAAAAAGCCCAAACGGTTCCTCTCGTTCTAGTAAGAACAGAAGCACAGTTTGGGCTTTTTTATATCTGTCGTTTATCAATCGCTTGAGCTGTCGTTTTAAAAACTGCCTTCAAAACGATACCGTTGAAAGTGCATCAAGTATAAGCAATGCGATATTCATTCTCTCGATACATCTGAGTGTTATTTCGACCACCCTCTTTAGCTTGGTAGAGCGCTTTGTCGGCTTTTTCGATTGTGCCTTCTATCTGAAACAACACCTGAGCATAACAACACCCTGCACTCACTGTCACTGGCGACACCAAGCCTTGTATTTGTTCGACTCTGTGTCTTAACGCTTCTGACAATTCGAACAGTTGACGCTCATCACAATCAAATGTCACCAGAATAAACTCTTCGCCACCATAACGAGCAATCAAGCGATGGTTACTTGTAAACTGCTTCAAGGTTTTTGCGACAGCACAAATCACCCTATCACCCTGAGCATGTCCGTGTAGGTCATTCACTGATTTAAAATGGTCAATATCCAATAGAATAACGCCAACACCTTGTAAGGGATAAGGCGAGTTATCCGATATTCTCAGTTTAATCTGCTCAATGAAACTGCGCCTACTGTGCAATCCAGTAAGATAATCAAGGCTCGCCACATCTAAGATCTTTAGGTGACGATGCCGCAGGTAAAGGATCAGAACCACAATAATACTCAGTAGGCTAACCACCAACGTCATCAAACTTGCCAGCAACAAGCTGTGATTTTTGTTGAGCTCTTGTTCTAACACACCCGCAGAAATAACCCAGTTCAGGTATGGATAAAACTTATAGAAGATGTTTTTGCTTGTCGTGCCATCTTCTGTAGAGATTGAGTAGCTAAAGTGACCTTCAGGTTCAGCCACAACCTTATCGAGCAGCAACTCTGAAGAGTCTTCAATCAAGGCTTTTAAATGCTGGTGTTCAAAGTTAGGTTGAAGAACTAACTCACCCTGCAAATCAACGATATACACATA
Organism: Vibrio pomeroyi; assembly: GCA_041879425.1. Taxonomy (NCBI): domain Bacteria; kingdom Pseudomonadati; phylum Pseudomonadota; class Gammaproteobacteria; order Vibrionales; family Vibrionaceae; genus Vibrio; species Vibrio pomeroyi. The sequence goes on from CP090855.1 coordinate 417,013, forward strand.
ACCACTATCGCCATAAGAGTACTTTCTCAATTTGTCTTTAAGCGCTTCAAGATCAACCAGATACATCAGTTCATCTTTATAAGTGGTCGCCACCAATGTATTACCACTCGGAAGCCTCACTGAGTACGCAACCTTCGCACGTTTACCGACTTCGTGTGGATTGGCGTGAGAGTACTGAGTCATTCCAGACTTTAAACTCAGCTGTTGTTGGATATGGGTTAGGTGCGCACGATTTTGCCCTTGTAGAAACGGGTGATACAGATGAACACCTTGAGGCGACATTAGATAGATATAGCCGGACTCTCCAATCACCAGTTCATTGGCAATTCGGATGACCTCGTCGACTTCTTGTTCTGGATTGACACGCACAGTATGAGAGGCGACGGTATCAGTCACACCTTTGAGATAGGTTCTTATCGCTTCGTTGACTGTGGTGTCTACGATATCGTAGCTCGCGTTCACAATGGTACGAAAGAAGAACTGATTGGATTCTAATAGTGATTCTTTCGTTCGGTTGAACTGAACAGCAGAAAGGATCAAAGAAACTACGGCCAGTACAATTGAAAAACTAAGAATGTATTTACGTCTGACTTTCAAAATGACCCCGTAGCTTTTTAATTTTAGGGAACGCTATTGTTTTTGTGATAAGCAGACTGCTTTATATCATAGTTGTATTTTTTACTGAACGAGTGTCGATATTTTGAGAGATTTCTATACGCAATCTGTGACTTATAGCAAAAACGCCGAACTGAATTCAGTTCGGCGTTTTGATTTTACGTTTGAGTTGTATGTTTAAATTACACTAAATCACTGATAAATAGACTCAAAACCATTCGTATTTATTATCCTTTATCATTGCCTTTAGCATTATTTAATGCTCAGTACACGATGTTTAAATGCGCTCTTACACTCACTTATCCAACAGTCGTGTACTGCACCATTAACGTATTGGTTTAACCCATTTAGTCTTTATTAAGAACAAACCTGAGTCCAGCTACCGTCGCTACCCGGTTCAGAGCTTGTCCACCAGTTAGCTTGGTAAATACTACCGTTGTGAACGACTTGGTCACCGGTGTTTGCATGGCTTGGATTACCTGCCCAATCTTTCTGAGGTAGATCTGGGTAAACCGTTAAACCTGCAGTGTCACATGTACCAGGGTTTGTGCCACCATCACCAGGGTTACCGCCACCAGAACTGATATCACCTAATGGTAGATCGGGTTGCTCGAAGCTAAAGGCATAGTCGACACCATTCACGCTCACTGCATAGTTTGCAGGGCCTGAAATTGGCAAGTAATACACCATATCTAGCTCATACACACCACCAGCTGGAAGATCTTCCCATGCAGGTAACGTGAACGCTACGCGGTGCATAGTACCGTCTAATCCGCCGATGTTATCCGCACGAGTATGACCCGAAGCAATCACAGACAAACCACCGCCCGATTGATCTTTCGCGTTATCAGGAGCTGACACTGGGATATCGAATTGGAACTCAGTTCCACCCGGAAGTGCTTGCCCTGTGTTGTTCGTGAACGTGATCTTAGGGTTAATTGGGTAGTTTTGGTCACCGACTTTGAAGCCACCAACCGATACCGAGATATCTAGCGCTTCTGTTGGGATAGCACCCGTCGCTACTTTGTTTCCATATGGGGTTGCAGACTTAAACTTATCGTAGATAGCTTTCGTCATTGTGTTACCCATGTGGAACTCACCGTTACCGCTGTTACATGCTTGCTCAGTGGTATCGATTGAAGTTCGGTTGCCGCTCGCATCGAGTACATAACAGTTATAATCCCCTGCTAGTTCCCAGAACATAATGCCGCCGATTTCTTTATCGATAACGTAGTCCGCTTTCACATCGATAGACTGCTTATCTTCTGTAGAAAGGAATACACCCTTCTCAGCATTCCACAACCAAGGTGCAACTGCTACGCTGTCGTAGTTACGCGTGTAAGTACCCGTTAAAACATCCGTTGGATCGTTGACAGGATCAAGCTTGTAAGCATCCGCATAAGAACCCCAAATACCTTTCTCTAGGTTCTTCGCGTGCCACATTGGGTTTGAACCCGCGCCCATTTCGTTGCCTTTCGGATCGGTATCGTGCCACATGTTGTCGATACCAATTGCGCCATGTCCACAGTTGTTCTTCTCGCCTTCGCCTGTACCCGCAGCACATTCAGATTGATTTGGTAGCGCAGCTCGACCCCAAAGACCATTCTCGCCACCCGTTACACCTTGCCAACCACGTGTGTAGTAAGGCACACCGATGTTAATACGACCTGCTGGCATAGAACCACGGAAGTAATGGTAAGCCCAATCCGTGTTCAGGTAACCGATACCACCATAAGCCGCAGTGCCGTAAACGTTCCACTGTGCTAACTCTGAATCTTTACCTGTATCAAACAAGGCAGCGTTATGACCAACGTGATCGTTCCACGCACCGTGAAGGTCGTAAGACATGATATTCACGTAATCGAGGTACTTGGTGACATCAAATGTTTCCATACCGCGCAATAGGTAGCCAGAAGAAGGTGCCGCGATAGTTAACATGTAATGATTGCCATCTTCCGCAGACGCCACATCAAGCTTCTCACGCAGCACTTTCATTAATACTTGGTACGAAGCCCATAGGTACTGACGACGTGGTTCCATGAAGTCCTTGTCGTATGGGTTACCTGCACCCGCCATTGAAGTTGGGTATTCGTAGTCAATATCTAGGCCGTCGAACTGGTATTTACGAAGCATTTCAACCGCTGAAGTCGCGAATGTTTCGATACCTTGATGGTTGATAGAACCATCAGAATTTGTCGTCATGGTGTAGAAACCGCCATCAGCAACTCGGCTTCCGTCAGTCGCGAAGTGGCCGCCTGTTTCAGCCCAACCACCGATTGAGATTAACGTTTTAACACCGTGTTTTTTCTTCGCGGTTGCGAGTGCACCAAAGTGACCTTTAAAACCTAATGCAGGATCAACTTCCACGCCCGGCCACTCTTTACCTACAGCAGCATTATTTGGATCGTTTACATCACCCACATTTACTTTACCGTCTGAACCAATGCTCACGAACGCGTAGTTAATGTGTGTAAGTTGTTCCCAAGGAATATCATTTACTAGGTAAGCGGCTTGTGGGTCATCCCCTGCACGCCAACTGGTGAAGTAACCAATCACACGACGTGGGTGATCCGCGCCCATCTTCTCACGGCCTTCGTCATCGTAAATCGTACAGTAAGGGACATCGATACCTTGCGTTTGATACAAGCCATCAGGACGACATGTGCTCACCGTTGGAGCGCCATTAACCGTCAAAGAAGCCAGTGCAGAGTCCGCCGTTGCGCCTTGGTTGTCGGTTGCTTTCGCGTAAACCGCTAAAGAGCCTGCTTGAGTGGTTGTGTAATCTAACGTGTATGGGCTTGTCGCTGCTGTCCCCACAAGAGCACCCGCTACGTAGAAATCAACCTTATCAACCGTGCCATCGCTGTCTGCTGCCGTTGCTGTCAGTGTGACTACACCACCAACATCAACAGATGTCGCTGAAAGTGCTACCGAAACTGTAGGAGCTTCATTACCTGGTTGTGCTGAATCAACAGAAACAGAAACTGCGCTTGCAACACTTGCTGCGCCTTCATTATCCGTTGCAACAACTGAAACTTGATGGTTACCAGACGTTGCTGCCCAAGCCGCTTCAAATGGTGCCGCTGTCACTACTGCAACCGAAGAACCATCGACAAAGAACTCTACCGAAGCAACACTACCATCAGAATCCAGTGCTGTTGCGCTAAGTACCACATTATCGCCTTCAACAATCACATCGGATGCGGTTGGCGCTGTTAACGAGGCGGTTGGCGCTTCGTTTGGTGTACCGCCGCCTCCATTACCGCTACACACATCCAGTTTTTTCCACTGTGCGTAATCACCTTCAAATTGGCTCGGGTTGTTGTTTTGATTCCAGTAATTCGCTGAGTACGCGCTGCCGTCATGTGAAACCTGATCACCACCGGTGTATACCGTGGCAGAATCCCACGCTTCTAACGTTGAACAATCAACAGCCGCGTAGCTGTTGAACGCCATTAAGCATGACGCAGTGAGAGTACTGAGTGTAAAAACCTTCTTGGCCACTCTTCCTTGGTTTAGGTGCATGTTAGCTATCCCTTAAGTTGTTGTTTCAAGATGTTTAATCTAAATGGCATTTTCCTCACCACTTAAATCTCTTCGCAAAACAACTGTAGGTAACAGCGCCAATTAAACACCTAAAATATTCAGTATTTATAAAATGACTCGCATTAATTTGTTTATAGCATGCAATGAGTCGACACTTATTTTGCACCAACAACTAATATTAATTTATTTCGGAAAGCTAAAAAATAATGTCTCAAAAATCGGAAATGTGACTCAGGTTTGAGAAAAAAATTCGCATTAAATCTAACCAAAAAGTAGAGATTTATAGTCGATTTGATGTTCTTTTTAGAATTCGCCCACTTTTTGATAACAAATGTGTTAGTATCGGCGGCTTTTTTGACGAACCTCACATTTCTATGCAAGTGTGGGAGAAATACATAGGCTTGAAAGAGCCAAATATAGCGAAGAAATAATGTCCAACTTGACGCAAGTCGCCAACGAAAACATCAACGCAGAATCTACTTCTATCGATTTCAATAAAGCTCAATCTTTGGGTGAAAAACTGGAACTCGGAAACCCAGTCTTTTGGCTTAGTGGTAGTTTTTTAACCCTCTTTGTCATCCTCGCTTTCACCAACACCTCCGTGTTGTCCGAACTTGTTAACATCGGCTTTAGTTACTCAACTAAGTGGTTCGGTGCTTTCTGGCAAGTCCTATTACTACTTAACTTCATCATCGGCTTAGTGCTTGCACTAGGACGCACAGGCCACGTTCGCTTAGGAACGCTTGCCCTCCCTGAAATGACCACCTTTAAATGGATGTCTATCGTCCTATGTACGCTGCTAGCTGGCGGTGGTGTGTTCTGGGCAGCAGCAGAGCCTATTGCTCACTTTGTTTCAGCTCCGCCACTTTATGGCAACGCTGATCCTCAAGCGATGGCATTTAATGCTCTATCACAATCTTTCATGCACTGGGGTTTCCTTGCATGGGCAATCTTAGGTGGCTTGTCTTCTATCGTCTTAATGCATCTGCATTACGACAAAGGCCTTCCTCTTAAGCCTCGTACTCTGCTTTACCCAGTACTTGGCGATAAGGCTATTAACAGCTGGGTGGGTAACGTAGTCGACGCATGCAGCATCGTCGCTGTAGCCGCAGGTACTATCGGCCCTATCGGCTTCCTTGGCCTGCAAATCAGCTACGCGCTAAGCGAACTGTTTGGCATTTCAGACAGCTTTGCAACTCAAAGTGTCGTTATTATCTTTGCCATCGCTATGTACACGCTTTCTGCTTTGAGCGGCGTGAATAAAGGTATCCAACTAGTAAGCCGTTACAACATCATCTTGTCTGTGTGTCTAATCGGCTACATCCTTCTTGTTGGCCCAACGAGCTTCATCGTTGACGGTTACCTGCAAGGCATGGGCGAAATGGTTGATAACTTCATCCCAATGGCGCTTTACCGCCAAGATACGGCGTGGCTAGGTGGCTGGACGGTATTCTTCTGGGGTTGGTTCTTAGGCTACGGCCCAATGATGGCAATCTTCATTGCTCGTATCTCACGTGGCCGTACCATTCGCCAAATGATCGTTTCTATCAGCATCGTTGCACCGCTTGTAACGTGTTTCTGGTTCAGCATCGTCGGTGGTAGTGGTTTAGCGTTTGAACTAGAGAACCCAGGCGTGATTTCTAGCGCGTTCGAAGGCTTCAACCTTCCAGCAGTTCTTCTAGCAATTACTGCGCAACTGCCGTTCCCTACTCTGATTGCGATTCTGTTCCTTATCCTGACGACTACGTTCATCGTGACGACAGGTGACTCAATGACTTACACAATCAGTGTGGTAATGACGGGCACAACAGAGCCGAACGCAACAGTACGTACTTTCTGGGGTATCATCATGGGTGCGGTAGCTATTGCACTTATCTCGATGGGCTCTGGCGGCATCTCTGCTCTACAGTCGTTCATTGTGATCACAGCCGTTCCTGTATCGTTTATCTTGCTGCCGTGTCTATGGCACGCACCGAAAATCGCGAAGCAGATGGCAAGAGATCAAGGTCTCGTTTAATGCTTAATCCGATTTAGTTTCGGATAGCCTAGAACACTAAAAAGCCACTCAAGTGATTCACCTGAGTGGCTTTGTTTTATCTGATCGTTACCTGTATCGACGAAGCTTATTTCTACCGATAGTTCGGCTTATTGAAACTTTTCACCCGCCGCAACCATGAATGACATTTCAACCAATAGTTCAGGGTTAGCAAGTTCTGCTTTCACGCATGCGCGGCTTGGCGCGCAGCCTTCAGGGAACCACGCTTCCCAAACTTCATTTAGTGCATCAAAGTTAGCGAAATCCGTTAGGTAAATAGTCACTGACAATACGCGAGATTTGTCGCTGTCGACCAAGCTCATCATTTCTTCAGCTTGATCAAAAATTTGTTGAACCTGACTCTTAATTCCTGCCGATGTATCCGTCTCTGGTACTTCAACAAAGCTTGCGATGCCATTAAATACAGTGACATCAGACCAACGTTTGGTCGGGTTAATTCTATGGATTTTCACGAACGATTCTCTTCTTATAATTAGGATTTACGTCAGCGTAATCTAATCCAAATTCATTATATTGAAAACAAAAATTAGAACGGGCCTTTCCCACCTTAAACCTCTCCTTTGCAACCAACCACTTTTTGGCTTGATTCATGAATTCTCTAACCTGCGCTTGCTAAAAAGATTAAGTATTATTCTCACAGCGAAATTAATTTTGTACTCGTGCGGTCATATTCAGGGATTTTATTAAATGGAGTACTTTTATGCATGTTCAAACCTATGATTTAAAACAGACTAATGTGGGATATAACCTTGGAGTAGTTGGCGTAGCATTAGTGCTCGCTTGGATTGGTATTTACAAGTTTACGCCAACCGAAGCGATGCTCATTGAACCGTTAATCGCAAATCATCCTGCAATGAACTGGCTTTACAATCTGTTATCAGTGCAAGCTGTGTCTAACATGGTGGGTGGCGCGGAGATCATTGTCGCGATTGGATTGATCGTTGGATTTAAGAAACCGACAGTTGCTTTCTATTCAGGCATTGCTGCAGCGGCTATCTTTGTTGTGACACTCAGCTTCCTAATTACAACGCCAAATGCTTGGAAAGTATCGGATGGCATCTTAGTCACTAACTTCTTCCTAGTAAAAGACATCCTGTTCTTGGCGATCGCTATTAGCGTAATCGAACGTAACAAACCTCAGAAGTAACCGTAAATCTATAAGTGGCCGTAACTAGAAGTAACCTTAAACCTTGAAATAAAAAGACTCGAAGCTGGCTAGAAGGACGCTGCCAGCTTCTGATGTATAAAGTTTTACTCTGCATTAGCATCGTGATTGAAGCATTGTCGCGTTACCAAACCCCATTTTTCGTCCTGATATTGATCTTCCACGTAGTTACCTGATGTGTAGTCATTAACGACCTCTCTCCAGAACTTAACTGCATGCTCTGCTCCCAGTACTTGCTTGATTTCCCAACTGCCTTTTAGATGTTCAAACAGCTCACAGATAAACCATTTCCCTACTTTGTTTTTCCGAAAATAAGGCACAACATAGAAATCACAGATCTCAAACTCGTTTGGCGCTTTGGTTTCAATGGCGGTTAACGCAGCAGGAACTCCATCAATGTAGAGTAAGTAACCCGTTACGGTCTCACCAAGCGTAGGGTAAATCTCAAACAAGCCATACTCGTCTGGCTTATCTCCGATGATCTTTGAAAACTCGGCGGCATAACCCTGATATAGATTCGCGTATACCTGTTGATTACCACTATAGACTGTCACAATGTTCATAAACTGATCTCTGTATTGTTCACTCTGCAATTCATGTGAACGTATATTTACCACACTCATTATCTCAGTGATCGTAAAAGGAGTTGCCGATATACGACGGTTATGTAACCAAAAACTCAAATTCTTTTGAAGCTTTCGTTGGTAGCATCTCGATAACTTCGTATTTAGCTATACCTTCTCGATGAAATGGGTCTTGAGTAAGAATCGCATCTAGTTGCTCTCGATTACTGAGCGTAGATAAGATAACTCCACCTGTTCGAGGTTTTTTACGCCCAGACAGCTGAAAATACCCCAATTCATACTGTTCATTCAAAAATTTAACATGTTCAGGAATGAAGCGGTCTACCTCTTCCATCGGCACTTGGTATTCGAGAGAAACAATAAACATAATAATTCCTTATTTCAGAATATGAGTGATGTTGAGAAAATTATTTAAACAGATAACGCTTTACGATAGTAATTGGCGTCTTGATTTTCCCCTTTGAATACAGCGTAGTTCTCTACAGGCCCAACTAACTCAAAGCCTGTATTGGATAAGATTTTATTTGAGCCGACATTACCCACTAACGCATAGGCATCAACATATTTAAGTGAAGAGTGCTCGGCTAAGTAGATAAGTAACTTCCTCACTGCGTTAGACGCAATACCTTTAGAACCAAATGAGCGACCAACTCGATAGCCTAACTCTCCACTTTCACCGTTGAGGCCGATATCACGGACGTTGATTCGCCCACAAATAGTGCCATTAGCGTCTTTGATCAACATAGGAATCATCTCGCTATTGTCATACTCTGTTAGAAAGTTCGTGACTTGCTCGGCAACACCCGCATTGGAATAGAAACGGTCTTCCCGAGCTGGGACAAATTGCTCAAACCACTCTCTATTTTCAACTTCAAACTCTAATAAAGCACTGACATCGCGTGGGTGAAGTAAGTGTAAAAATATATCCATAATCAATACTCTGATGCTTATCTAAAAAGCCGCACCTTATGATTCATACATCTCAGCTTGTCTTCTGAATCTAAGGTAAGTCTCTTAACTTCTTAGCAGGGTTGCCTGCATAAATACCTTTCTCAGTGATGTCTTTGGTCACTACACTACCCGCTCCAATCACTGCCCCTTCGCAAATGCTGACAGCTAATACTGTCGCATTGGAGCCAATGGTAACGTTATTTTCGATAACGGTGCGTCCCCAGTTGTCTGGGTTTGGATCTGGTTTACCCTCTTTGAACAAGTCATTTGCGAACATCACACCGTGCCCAACAAAGCAGTCACTTCCGATAGTCACATACTCACAAATAAAGGTGTGAGACTGAATCTTACTTCTCTCGCCTATCACGGAGTTCTTTTGAATCTCGACAAATGGGCCAATGAACACATCGTCTTTAAGCTCACAACCATAAAGGTTGCTTGGCTCGATGATAGTGACATTCTCACCACAGGTAATATCAGTAATCTGCGCCTTTAAAACTCTAGGACTTGCCATACTTCCTCTCGACATTAGCGTCACAATTCAATCTAAGCGATTGTGCCGTATGCATTAAAGTGCATCAAATAGAGATGTTGAGAGTTGGTAATGGATCAAAGATCCTGCATAAATTAAAACAAGCCAACCAACACGACTGACAACAGTATGCCACCTATAAAGCTAGGGGCATGAAACGGGCGAGCTTGGGATTTTACGTACTCTTTTTGAAGCTCTTCTTGATAAGTTTTGACGGCAAGTTCTTTTACGTAGTTATTTTGCATAATAAGCTCCTTTTCAATGATTAAGAGAAGCTTAAGACTTGAAGTAAGGTTGAGGTAAAGCAAAAATTCAGATTAATTGAACACTTGAGTTTTGTCACTCGAGGATTACCCTAAAAACATCATTATTCACACCACCCACGTCCACTAATTCTCCAGTTTTCATATGAAGTGACGTGTTTAGTTGTCGAGTTGAGCGTGGCTCTTTCGTTTCTCGAATAACGAGCATATCGACCAAGTAGCCAGAGTCTTGCTTCCGAATTGAACCCGAAAAAGTCACACTTTCAACCCTGTCCGCGAGTACAGAATTAAATGTTTTATCTTCTAGCACACCTGCGGAGATCGATGTATCGCCATAAAACAACGTGATACTGATTGGGTCGGGTGCTAACACTTGATTGGATGAACACCCCATCATAGCTAGGCACAACATTAAAATAACTCGAAATTGCATAAACTGGTTTTCTTACGTTAAGCGTCTGTTTTTCATATTAAAACACTTCACATCAATAAACGCCATACGTTGGCAGAAGCTTGTTTAGAGTGAATTGTGTAGTGAGGCTTAACGATAGGTTTATATCTTGAGATGGGGCTCGCTATTCACAGATTCGGCTCTAACTCCTTGTTAAGAAGTTAGAGCCGACATTGGAACGCTATATTCAAATTGGGTTCAGTGAATTAAGCAAAAACGTCTTGTGGCGGTGTGCCTTCGCAGTTAGAAACGACGGCATCAATTTGGATTAAAGCATTCATAGGAATCTCTGAAACCCCTACCACCGTTCTTGCCGGTAAGTCAGCATTAAAGAACGTAGTGTAGATCTCGTTCACCGCATCAATATCTGAAACATCTTTAAGCTGAATATTAATTTTCACCGTATCGTCCATGCTGTGGTCAACACTTTCAATGATCGCCTTAATATTTTGTAGGCACTGTTCAGCTTGCTCTTTTATGCCACCAGCAACCACCTCATTGGTTTTCGGATCTACAGGTAGTTGACCAGAAATATGATTGTAGTGAGAGAAAGCAACGGTGTGCGAATAAGGCATAAATGGCGCATCAACCGTATTATTAGCTTCAATAACCAGTAAGCGAGTATCTTCTGGCAGTTGTGGCGGTGTGCCATCGCCGTGTGAAACAGACGTATCGATTTGAACTAAAGCGCCCATTGGTAGTTCAGCGGCATTAACAATCGTTCGCGCTGGTACATAACTTGGGAAGAACTTAGCGCAAACTTCATTTACCTTTTCTGCATCTTCAATATTTTTAAGGTAAATCGTGGTTTTAACCACATCATTCATAACATGACCGATGCTCTCTAGAATCGTTTTAATGTTTGTTAAACATTGTGTCGTTTGTTCTGTGATACCACCTGAAACCAACTCACCTGTATTTACATCGATAGGCAATTGAGCTGAAAGGTTGTTGTAGTGAGAAAAAGCCGCTGTCTGAGTAGAGACAACACTTTGAGGCGCGTTATCTGTATTCCTTGATACCTTCACCAGCGCGCAAGGTGCTTGTGGTTTAGTGCCTTCGCCGTTTGAAATAAGCGCATCCATTTGAACTAAAGCGTCACTGTTTGGAAGCGCAGCTACGCCCACAACAGTGCGTGTAGGTAGAATGTTTTGGAAGAAGCTTTTGTAAACTTCATCGATAGCATCGATATCAGAAATATTCTTAACGAAAACATTAATCTTCACAACATCATCCATAACATGGTCGATGCTTTCAACAATAGCCTTAATATTATTTAAGCATTGTGCTGCTTGGTCTTTAATATCACCAATCACAACTTCACCTGTTTTAGGGTCGACAGGTAATTGAGCTGAAAAGTTATTATAATGAGAAAAAGCGACCGTTTGTGTAGATACAGAATTTGTTGGTGCGTTTTCAGTATTTCTTGAAACTTTAATGATATCGCTACTCATCGAAATTATCCTTTTAATAATATAGGAATACGTGTTTATGTTGAACAACCGTATTGGAAAGAATGATTAAAGTAGCGCCATGTTAAGTGAATTATTTTAGGGTAAACGTGATACCTGTCAGACTCTAAGGTGACTATAAATCAGCAGGTTATAGAATAATTAGTCATCACACGACTAATTATCCGTCACATTTGGCTTTATCAACTGCTAAATTCTCTTTAATTTTTAAACTATTCAATAATCCTGAATACTCTCTCAAGTAGTGTGATAAGTAATTTACGAAATTTAGATGCAGTTTGATAGGTTGTTCACAATAAAACAGCCTTATTATCAGAACCATTGAACTACTAATAAAATATCCTGCATAAACTCTTAAGCTATTTAACTAATTATTTTTAAGAGGCTATTTTATACGAGTAAGTTAATAATATGTTCGATAATCAAATACCAAAAATCGGACAAAGCCCATGGTTAGATACATTTACTCATATAATTAAACAAGCGACATGTTTAGGGTAACTGGGTGAGAAAGGTGGTTGTGATACTAAGAAGTGTTGTTTTCTGAAATGAAGATGGCGTCAAGACTAGCCATAGACGCCATTGTATCTCTTAGCGATTGCTAGAAAAGAATTTAGCCTCGGCTTCTTCTACATATTTAGTGTAATAAGTAAGACCTTGAGTGGCAATTTCAACTGGGTGTATTGACTTCAAAGATTGTCCTAGGTGTTCACGTGGAGGGTTGTACCATTTACCTGAGTTTTTTACTTTGAGCGCAACAACCGTTGGTGGATGATCTGTTACTATCATAGGGTCACCTTCGAAATGAACAACTTCGCCATTAACAATTCGCATTTCTTTAATGTAACCACCTTTACCGTTAGCAAAATTCATTGTTCTGCTTCCAGGCTTAATCTCGGTCACCTCTTGAATTGAATGATTATCAGCGTCACGGGCTTGCTTCAAGTATTTAAGCAGTTGGTCTTTTTTGCGATCTCTCGTGAACTGACCTTGCCATGGTTGAAACTTATTTTGAAATTGTTGACAACCTCTTTCAGTTTTATTCCATACTTTTTCTAAACAATTGAGAAAATCTCGCCATTCTTCTTCAAAAATTTCAAAACTGGTGGCAGATTGCATATCACCTAAGGCACGTTCTGCAGATCTTATCTCTGCCCATGCAGCCTTCAAAGTCATATAAGTGTTCCTTCATCAAAGATGAGCCTCAATGGCTATTAGACAGATAGTTCCCGCATAAAATGAAGACTTTTCTATCTGGTTATTTTTACTTACTTGATAGTATGCCGTTTAGTATTTAAATAACAGTGATTTAGGCTAGGTTTTCCTTTGATTTTTAACAGAGTACAGAAATGATCTACATAGATTAAATGCCGCACGTTTCGGAACATAGGTATTGAGTAAAGGCTAAACAGCTCTAGGGGTGGTATTAAAGTGGCGCTTAAATTCTCGGCTGAATTGAGATGGGCTGGAATAGCCGACTCGGCGTGCGGCATCGTTGATTCGTAGCCCTTCTAACTGGATCAACTCTTTGGCTTTGTTGAGCCTGACCTTTTTCAAGTATTGAAGTGGTGATTCAAAGGTGACGTTACGGAAAGCATTGTGAAAAGCAGACACACTCATGTTCGCTTCATCGGCTAGCGATTGAACGGTAATGGTTTGGTCATACTCTTCATGGACTTTAGACAGTGCTTTGGCAACACGTGCGTAATGGCCGTCGTGATGGGCAAGATCGAATAACACACGCCCTTCTGAACCGGTTAATGCGCGATAAACAATTTCGCTAACAAGCGCATCGCCCAATATGTTGGCTTCGATATCGCAGTGCAGGGTTTTGATAAGTCGAGTAAAGCTTTCTAACATCCTATCTTCCATAGGGGTCGACTCTAAGCCACTCGAGTTCTGCTTATGTTTGTTGCAGTAACTTTCGAGAAATCCTTGGTCTTCCAGCTTTTTCACCAAGCTGTGTAAACGCTGAGAATCAATGTTAATAGACAAACCAAGTAAGGGTTCCCCATCGACAGGTAAGGCTTCGCACTCTAATGGCATTGGCACACCAACAACGAGGTAATCGCCCGCGGCGTAAGTAACAGGCCTTTCACCGATATAGATGTTCTTTTTACCCTGCCCGAGCATGATGATGCCAGACTGATAGGTAAAAGGTTGGCGCTGGTTACCACCACTGCTTCGGTAAAACCAGACACCCTCGATCTCAGTTTCTCTGATCCCTTCGAGATCATCCCAACCTTTGTATTCAACGTAAGACTGCATTAACTGAGCGAGTGTATTCATAACGGGTGATATTCCATTCAAGGTGCGGAGTGTATTTGCACAAAAGCCCAAAAAGAATAACAAGTTTGTAGAAATAGGCAATTAATTTGGAGGAACTGCCCTTCACCACCCTAAATTCCTGTACTAATATGCAAATATAGAAATTGAGCAATAAATCAAAATAAAAATCTAGCTTTACACAAGGAACCTACAATGCAATTTACTTATGTTAACCCTACAGTAATTCACTTCGGCCAAGGCCAAATCAACGCTATCAGCCAAGCGGTTGATACTTCAAAGAAAGTACTTGTCATCTACGGTGGCGGTTCAATCAAAAGCAATGGTGTTTACGACCAAGTAGTCGCATCTCTTAAAGATCACGCTTGGATTGAGTTTTCTGGTGTTGAAGCAAACCCAACGAAAGAGACGCTAGACAAAGCCGTCGCTCTTGTTAAAGAAGAAAACGTAGAATTCATTATCGCTGTTGGCGGTGGTTCGGTAATCGACGGTTCTAAGTATGTGGCTGCAGCGGCTAAATACGACGGTGACGGTTGGGATATCCTAGCGGGCAAACACCAAGTAACAGAAGCAACGCCAATCGGCGCGGTGTTAACGCTTCCTGCTACAGGCTCTGAATCTAACATGGGTGCGGTAATCACTCGTAAAGCGACTCAAGAGAAACTGGCTTTCCTTAACCCTGCAGTACAGCCTAAGTTTGCGGTAATGGACCCAGATGTAATGAAGTCTCTACCAGAGCGCCAATTAGTGAATGGTTTAGTCGATGCTTGGGTACACGTGTGTGAGCAATACATCACAATGCCAACAGATGCGATGGTTCAAGATGGTTACGCTGAAACACTGCTGAAAAACCTACTTGTACTGGGTAAGCAATACGACGAGCGTGACAACGACGCATGGCGTGCAAACCTAATGTGGACAGCAAACCAAGCGCTTAACGGCCTGATTGGTACGGGTGTTCCTCAAGATTGGGCAACTCACATGATTGGCCACGAGTTCACAGCACTATGGCACGTAGACCACGCACGTTCTCTTGCGATTGTTCAACCTTCACTACTTCGTAACCAAATCGAAGCGAAGCGTGGCAAGCTAGAGCAAATGGGTCGTAACGTATTTGGCCTAGAAGCGGGTGCTGACTTGGCAGAGCGCACTATCGATGCAATCGAAGCGTTCTACCACAGCCTAGACGTTGCAACTATGTTCGACGGCTACCAAGCAACTAAAGCGGAAGCAATCGACAACGTTGTTGCTCAACTTGAATCACACGGTTACCTGCAACTTGGTGAGAACCAAGCAATCACGCTAGAGAAAACACGTGAGATTCTAGAGTCTGCGATTCACTAAGCTCGCTAAAGCTTAAACAAAGCCGAACAACATAGAATTACAAAGACAATTTGAACAAGTGAAGTGCCGTAAACAAGATTTATGGCATCACACTGAACCAAATACTTTGGCCCTACGTATATCAAAAGCAGCGTCCATTTCGGGCGCTGCTTTTTATTTGCCCTACAAGATGCTATTAAATTCTCATAAGTCCCTAATTTTATGTGCAATCATATTTCTATATTGTTAAGGTAAACCTGTCTCTTTACTAGGTATGAACAACGATTTGAACAATCTCAAGGAAATGGTTAAGTTTAAGTCACTTAACAAGTGGTATGGTGATTTTCATGCCCTAAAGGATATCGATTTAAATATTGAACAGGGAGAGATAGTGGTGATTTGCGGACCGTCAGGTTCAGGTAAATCAACCTTGATCCGCTGTATCAATCAGCTAGAACCCTTCGAAAGTGGCGAGCTTTCCGTGCTAGAACAAACGCTTCCGTGCAAGTTCCACACGCCAGGTCAAGTCGGAATGGTGTTCCAGCACTTCCATTTATTCCCCCATCTTACTGTGCTTGAAAACCTGACTCTGTCCCCAATTCGTACGCTTAAGAAAAGCAAAGAAGAAGCAGAGAAAACGGCTATGCATTATCTCGAATGTGTGCACATTGCCGAGCAAGCGAATAAGTACCCAGCTCAACTTTCTGGTGGCCAACAACAACGTGTTGCGATTGCTCGATCTCTTTGTATGAAGCCTGAACTGCTGTTGTTTGATGAACCAACATCTGCTCTTGATCCGGAAATGATCAACGAGGTGCTTGATGTGATGGTTGAGCTAGCAAGTGAAGGGATTACCATGGTGTGTGTGACACACGAAATGGGTTTTGCGAAACGTGTTGCTGACCGTGTCATATTTATGGATGAAGGACAAATCGTGGAATCCAATACACCACAATGCCTGTTCGAGAATCCTCAACACGAGCGTACTCAAGCGTTCCTAAATCAGATTCTGACTTACTGATGCTGCTTAAAATTGTAAAACCTGCCCTATCCGCATTGGTACAAATTGTTGTGCTCGCGGCTGCGGTTATCTGGATCCTCGATTCTGGCGCTCAAGCCATGGGATACAGCTGGCAATGGGAACGCGTGCCCGACTACATCGCCTTTTATGAAGACGGTGAATGGTGGCCTGCAGAATTGATGGAAGGACTACTCGTTACCATCAATATCTCTTTGATTTCTTTGGTCGCTACGCTAATTATTGGTTTAACCACAGCCCTGTTACGCAACTCTAATTCCGTGGTTGGTCGTACCCTCGCCACCAGCTATGTAGAGTTGATTCGTAATACGCCGTTATTAGTACAGATTTACTTGCTCTATTTCGTGTTTGGCCCCGTACTAGGGCTGGATCGCTTTAGCACGGCTGTTTTAGCCTTGGCACTTTTCCAAGGGGCTTACACCGCCGAGATATTTCGTGCCGGTTTAAATGGCATTGCGAAAGGACAATTTGAAGCAGCTCAATCTTTGGGCTTATCAAAGACCTATACTTATTGGGATGTGATTCTTCCTCAAGTGATACAACGCACGTTGCCACCTCTGACAAATGAAGTTATCTCTCTTATCAAAAACTCTTCGATTGTCAGTGTCATGGCGATTTTCGACCTGACAACCGAAGCCAGAAACATAGTTTCTGAAACCGCGATGCCATTTGAGATCTGGTTCTCTGTGGCGATCATTTATCTCGCACTTACACTTTCACTTTCTGCCGTTGCAGCTTGGCTTGAGCATAAGCTCGGGGCTAACTGGCGAACACAATAAGGATTTATCAGCATGAAGCTCTTTAAAACCGCAATTACAGCTCTACTTGCGCTTGCCGTAAGTTTGCCTGCACTTGCTTCTGAAACGCCTAACCTAGATAAAATCAACGAACGTGGCTCTCTGCGTGTTGGTATGTCGACTTTTGTACCTTGGGCGATGCGTAACAAACAAGGTGATCTTGTTGGCTTTGAAATCGATGTGGCAAAACGCCTAGCTGAAGATTCAGGCTGGAAAGTTGAGTTCGTACCGACGGCGTGGGATGGCATTATTCCTTCTCTACTCTCGAACAAGTTTGATGTAATCATCGGCGGTATGTCTATCACTGAAGCACGAGCTAAAAGCGTTCTGTTCACTGAACCTTACTCTCATTCAGGCGTTCAACTCGCAGCGAATAAAGAGCTAGCTGAAGGCTTTACTCAGATCTCTGATTTCGATTCTCGTCGTGTGAAAATTGCAGCGCGTCGCGGCGCATTCACGGTTCAAGTGGCTCGTGAAACTTTCCCGAAAGCAAAAGTACTTCAGTTCGATGACGATGCTCAAGCGTTCCAAGAAGTGCTAAACGGCAATGCACACGCGGTTATCGCCTCTAGCCCGAAACCAGAGCACGAAGCGATCAAAAACGCAGACACGCTATTCATTCCATTTGAAGAGCGCCTGTCAAAAGGTAACGAAGCATTTGCTGTGCGCCTTGGTGAAACAGACAAAACTGAGTTTTTCAACGAGTGGATCAAAGCACGTACTGAAGACGGTTGGTTGAAAGAGCGTTACGAGTACTGGTTCTCTACTCTAGATTGGCAAGACCAGATTGCTCAAGGTCAATAATCGACAGCTAATTAGACGCTAAATAACCAATCAAGGCAGTACCTTACTGGTACTGCCTTTTAAGAAACACCCGAGATAGCTATAAACTCATAGCCCACTCTCACAACACATTAATTATCATTGTTTAAACAGGAATGACGTGAGTAGTACTAGCGCATTATCAACGCCCAAGCCCAACCTTCACACGAAGCCTTGGTATCAACGCCTCAATCTATTAGATGGAGTGTTGTTTGCCATCATTTGTGCGTTCGCAGGTTGGCTGTATTATCGCTCTGCTGTCGGTATTAACTATCAGTGGCGATGGGAAGACGCGTTCACGTTAATCTTCATTCCACCTTCTCAAGGCAGTATTCCTTATTTCTTCAAAGGCTTGGTCGCAACATTGCGTTTGAGCTTATGGAGCATGGTGTTAGCGCTCTCTTTCGGCACACTGTTAGGGGTAGCAAGACACTCTAAGATCGCTTTATTCAAAACACCGGCGCTGCTTTTCATCCAGTTGGTTCGAAATATCCCACCATTGGTGTTTGTGTTTATCTTTTACTTCTTTGTGTCTAACCAGTTGATCCCTTTGCTCGGTTTAGAAACCCTTCTACGTGAACACAATGGTGAAATTAACGCTATTCAAGATTTCCTCTTCGGGCCTGCAAACCTATGGGAAAACTTAGCCTCTGGCGTTATCTGTATTGGCCTGCTCTCTTCCGCTTATATCGCTGAGGTTATCCGAGCTGGCTTAGAAAGCATTCCTAAAGGCCAATGGGAAGCAGCTGATTCACTAGGGTTGTCTGCATTCTCTAAGTATCGATATGTGGTTGGCCCACAGGTATTAACCGCGATTACACCACCTTTAGCGGGTCAGGCAATTTCTCTAGTAAAAGATACCTCGATTGTGTCGCTGATTTCGATTCAAGAGATGACGTTTGTTGGCACTGAAATGGCAAACTCTTCCGGTTTGATCTTCGAGATCTGGCTGATTGTTGGCGCGGTTTACTTTGCGTTATGTTTCACCCTTTCACGTATTTTCAAAGTCATTGAACAACGATCGAGTGTTTATCTTAACCGCTAGTATCATTGTTCATTTAGACGTGTATTCAAGCGCCTGTTAGATGCCAATATAGCCACCTAATTCATAATATTCATCCACTTATCCTGATTGGTTTAACCCATTGACCAGTCAGGATTAATTGCTTAAAAACTCTCTACTGAAACACAGCAACCCCATCATTTAGACACTATACTTCAAGTATCAAATTCCATTGGATCTTCTCAAGGACTTCACTCAGCATGGACAATCATAAAGAAAGAGCTTTTTACGCCGTTGTTGGCGCATTGGTTGGAGACGCCGCTTCCATGGGGCTGCATTGGTTGTATGACCAAGAGAGGATCTTACATGTGGCGGGCTTTGAACCAGAATTTCGCTCACCCAACCAGTTCGATTATCAAGACAAAGGCTACTTTGCCCACCAAGGAAAAACCGCTGGCGATCAATCGCAATACGGTGCTCAGTTATTGGCGATGGTCGATAGCCTAGTCGACAATCAACACTACGACGAAGCGAGTTACATTAAGCACTTCCGTTTCTGGTTTGATTTTGGTGGCAGTTGGCAAGGTTACATTGATAAGGCGACTCGTATGAGCTTGCTGAACATACATCAACTAGAGCTAGCAGATGCTCCAATCACAGCTTGTGGCGCTGATGACACCCAATTACCTGCGGTTTCAAAGCTTATTCCTTTGGTGGCATGTACCTACACTTCTCACACCTTACCGGCTATGGTCGAGAGTGCGGTTCGAGTCACTAACAATAATGATAAAGCGGTAGAGTGGGCACAAGCTATTACTCTACTGATTCAAGCCGCGATACAAGGTAATTCTCCACTTCAATCGGTAGAAATGGTACGACAAACCTGCAGTAAGTTTATACACGATCAAATCGATGCAGCCCTCGCAGAGCCTGAGCTTTCAATAACAGATGCCGCGAAAAAGTTCGGATTACATTGTGAATTGAGTGCCGCGTTCCCGCTGCTGATTCGCATTATTGCTGGCGCTCAGAGCTTTAAACAAGGCATTCGAGACAATATCTTATGTGGTGGTGATAGTTGTGGACGTGCAATTGTGATTGGCGCGGTATTAGCGGCTTGCTTCTATGAAGAAGACGGAGCGATTCCAACAGAATGGCTAAACCAAGTCGAACTCAATGGTGGTGTATTGTCTCTGCCAATTGAATAGTATTGTGGAGCCTGGTTAGCTGCTCAAACAATCATAAACTAAAGCGCCTCTCGATTCCTTGCTCGAGAGGCGCTTTTCTTTTCACTAAAACGAATGCATTAAACGGATAACTTCAATTTAGAACGATAAACTTTGCGGATCCCTACGACCGTGAGTTTATCGCTCAAACCAAACCTATGAGTTTAAACCTGTCCTAGAACTGATAAGCGGCAGAAAGCTTGTAGTTACGGCCAGGTTCATAGTCATCCAAGGTAAAGCCTCTGGCTGTGCCTGAACGAGATGCGTGTGAGGAGTATTGCTCATCAAACACGTTGTCGACACCAAAGGTAACAGACAGTCCGTCAACATTTGATGGCACCCATTGAGCGTAAAGGTTATGTACGTCGTAACCTTCTTTAATTGGCTGACCATCGAATACATTGTCTTCGTCTTTAACAAACATCGAGTTCCACCCAAAGATCGTTTCAAGCGCTTCAGACTGATAATCCAGAGTCAACGTGATGCTGTCACCCATATCAATACTGCGACCATTGCCACCCGCGACAGCGCCGCCTGTGTCTTTGTTCTTAGTATCTGAACGCGCATAAGACAGCTTACTGTTAAACATCTCGTAGCCGTAAGACAAGCTTGCCTCGAAGCCTTTAATCTCGACATCACCCAAGTTGTAAATCAAGTAACTCTGGCTTGCAGCCTGGTACTCTTCAGTAATGTAATCATCAATATCGGTTTGGAACACGGTTAGGTTAGCACCAACGAAATGATCATCGATACGCTTATCAAAACGCACGCCACCTTGTGTGTTCTGCCCTGTTTCAGCTTTGATATCGTCCGCCAGATACGCGACGTCTTGGTAAGCAATAAAGGTTTCCATCAACTCTGGGCCTTTGAACAACGAGCGCGTGCTCGCAAATAAGGTCCAATCTTGAGTCACATCCCATTGTGTTGCCAATGACCACGTTACGTCGTCAAAGTCGTCGTTTCCTGTCTCAGCTTTACGCTGGTAATCATCAAAGCGCACACCTGCGGTGATAGAAAAAGCTTGAGTAAAGTAGAACTGGTCTTCAACAAAAAGTGCGGTAGAAATTGCTGACTCGTCCATAAACTTACTGCTGCCGTAATAGCTGCTCGATGACTTGTCCATGTAGTCAAAGCCATAGGTCGCGATGTTATCAAACGACATTAATCGGTAGTCCGATTGGAACTTAGCATTCAAGCCAAAGTTTTGGTTCTTCGCAGTGTTGTTAGACAAGCGATTCGATGGCCAACGTGGTGCCATAACGCTTTCATCACGCTGAATTTCGGTCTCTGTGTTATACAGAGTAACGTTACCCTTATGACTTTCACCTCGTAGCTCATAGCTAGCCGTTATTGTGTCACGGTCATAATCGGTAGGAATGAGAATATCGTTAGACAAGCCTTCATTCGCACCACCTGACATATCTGGACGCGGACTGTAATCGCCACTATCACGGTAGAGATCATAAGAGAGCTCAAAACGGTGTAAGTCACTCGGCTCGAAACCAATCTTACCGAGAATGTTGTATACATCCCCTTCTGAACCAAAGGTTTCATTTCCATCACCGTCTTTAAAATCATCACGGCTCATGTAGTGGCTGTAGAGCATGGCATCGACGTTATCCGACAATAAACCATACACAGTTAATGAACCTTGCTGGCTTGCGTTGGTGGCATAGCCACCATAAACACGAGCGCCAAAGCTCTCGTCATAACGAAGCAGGTCTTTTGCGTCTTTGGTTTCAAACAGCACGGAACCGCCTAACCCATTTTGCGTGACCGAGTTATTACCCACTTGGATATCAGCCGATTTCAAAATGTCTGGGTTAAGAGTGAGGTTACCAATATGGTGGAACATGTTCGCGTGCTGAGAAGCACCGTCGAGTCGAATATCTAAGTCAGTTTCGCTTAAGCCACGGATGGTAATTCGTTGGTTGACCGAGTGCGTTCCCCCAACATCAACACCGGGAATTTCACGCAGTAAATCCGACATATGGTCTGCTTGTTTAAGTGACATGTCATCGGCAATGATAGATTCGGTGTTACTGGATACCTTCGTTCCCCACACCACGACTTCATCAAAGTGCGATGTGCTCTCTTCTGCCATCACAGGGCTGCTAAACGCGCTGGCTATAGCAATACAGAGGGTTGAAAGCTTGATTGTTGAGCTGACTGGGCTTTCCATAATTCAATCCTAGATGTAAATGATAATAATTCGCAAACATGATAGAGTTGTAGTTTATAAATGCACAGATGATTTGCTTATGCGAAAACGCATAGCTGTTATGAGGAAAGGTCAAATGGGTGAAGTAGCGTCAGAGCAAACTAAACTTGCCGAAACGGCTATAACTGGAAGAGTCGAGTTAAACAAGAAAGCTGTGTTAACGAAAAAAGTCGCTCTAACCAAAAAGCTAGAACAGACTGAAAAGCAGATCATTGTGACACAAGGTCAAACCAAGCAGACCTCGCTTGCTGAAGGTAAATTCCTTTCTTATCAATACAATGACCAAATTTTTGTGCATGGCGGCCGCTGTATTGAATTGGTCGACAGCAATATTGTATCGACGGCCCACTCCGCAATCTTGATTACCATTCTTCTCGAAGGGAAACTCACCTTTGGCTACGACGATCTTGAGTTCGATCTCGATGCCAGTAATGGGCCGCAAGGCGTGGTAGTCAACTTAGCTAAACCTGCCAACTTTAGGCGCTCGTTGATTCAAGATAATAAGATGAATAAGATCAATATCTTGGTTAAGCCACAATGGGTAAAACCACGTTTAAGTGACCACTGTTCAAGCAAATCATTCTTAGATTCACACAAGGCGTTTTACGATGTGCAGTTTAACGCTGACATCATTCAACTCGCCAATACACTCACTAGCCAAGCGACACCGACCAACTTCCAAGATAAGCTTGTCGTAGAGACGTTAACCCAGCAGTTACTAGCTCAAACCTTGTCGCAGATGCCGATTCAATGTTGCAAAGAGTGCGCATCTGAGGACATTAACCCTAGTCCAAACGGCACGGATCAGAACGTTGGCTTTGACCAAAACGATAACCAAGTTTCGGCTGAAAAAGGGTTCGACGCTAAGATAGAAGACATCATCAGCTACATTGAAATCAACTTGGATAAACCACTCAGCCTTGAAAGCATCGCAGGTCGATTCTCAATGAGTATCTCTAACTTACAACGCCGCTTTAAACAATCTTACAACCTGACGATCAACGGTTATATCCGACACCGACGCTTAGATATAGCGCGCCAACATTTAGAACGAGGCTTGGTATCAATCACCGAAGCCGCCTATGAAGCGGGTTATCAACACCCTTCAAACTTCACCAGTGCATTTAAGAAAGCATTTGGTGTTCCGCCTCATGCACTTGCTAAACATTCTGCATCAAGAGGCAGCTAGCTTCTGACGTAAGGAAACTATTTGTTTTTAATAACTGGAATACACTGCGACAACTCGCTCTTCAACCAAGCTACGAAAGAATTACCTGACTCGTCCTGATTGCTATCTTGCGTGAGCAACATGTACTGATGGCCAGAAGGTACAAATCCAAACGGCGCGATCAAGTTACCTCTTTCAATATCATCGGCGATAAGTGGATAAGACCCAAGCGCTATGCCTAACCCGTCGACAGCCGCCTGAAAGCAAAAATAGAAGTGTGCAAATGTTTGGTTCGCAGCAGCTTTTGACAGCTCTCCGCTATTAACTGTGTCTTCAGTGATGGCTCCCCAATCACTCCAAGCATCAGGTCGCGTGGTACTGTGCAGTAATTTCACATCACCTAAGTTATCTTTTACCTGTTGCCAGTAATCCGGGGAACACACAGGGCCTACCCACTCTTCGACTAACGGTATCTGTTCGTAACTTTCGGTTAATTTAAAGTCATCTCGGCGAATCGCCATATCGAGGCCAGTCGCATCTAAATTCACTGCCCCACCAGCTGTAGACAAACGAACATCAATGCCCGACTCAGCGTAAAAATCCCCTAAACGTGGCATCAACCAACGCATAGTTAATGTTGGCTCGCACGACACCTCAAGTGCATGGTTGTTGAGTTGGTTGAGCTTTTGGACGCCTGTACCCAACGCCTGAAACGCTTGCTCTGTGTAACCTCTGAGTAACTCACCTTCTTTGGTCAAACACACATTACGACCCTGCTTATAAAACAGAGTTTGAGACAGATGGTTTTCCAGAACCTTGATCTGTTTGCTCACCGCACCATGGGTAATGTTGAGTTTTTCTGCCGCTTCACTGTAACTCGTAGAGTGAGCTGCGACATGGAAAACATGAAATGCTTTAAGATGCCTCATGTGTGATTATTTCTCACAGTTTAATGGAATTCATTTCGATTATAGGCAGCAATTAAAAACCATACAATGGCGGCTCATCAAATAAGAGAGTTGGAGTATTTATGGAGTGGTTAAGCTTAGCGGTGTTAGGACTATTGATTGTCATAAGCCCAGGAGCTGATTTCGTTTTGGTTTTGAAGAACAGCGTTAATCAAGGAAGACAAGCCGGTATTTGGACTGCAATAGGTGTCAGCCTAGCGATTTGTGTTCACATCAGTTATTCGATGCTAGGCATTAGTTACTTAATCTCACAGAATGAGCAGCTTTTCGACATCATTCGATACGCAGGGGCCGCTTACCTTATTTACCTCGGCACAAAAGGCATCCTAAGCGCAGACAGCAAACTCGCACCTATGGAAGGAACGACGCAAAACATCAGTATCTGGCGCTACTTAGCCCAAGGCTTTTTGTGTAACGTACTCAACCCAAAAACCATGTTGTTCTTCTTGAGTATCTTCAGCCAAGTGATCTCACCTGACGCTGCAAACCAACATGTCGCACTCGGTTATGGGCTTTACATGATTGTTCTTCACGGCTTGTGGCTCGGAATTGTCGCAATGTTATTTACTTCAAATACGTTGCAAAAACACTTGTTGAAAGCCAAGAAGAAGCTCAATCAAGCATGTGGAGTTGGATTGGTAACATTCGGAGCGTTGTTGGCGGTTAAGTCTTAAATAGAAGCTAAAACTAAACAACTCAATGGCACATTATGCCATTGAGTTGATTTACAATTTTCAGCTCAGTTAACCGGTTGTAAAGCAGTTAATAATTTGAAGGCAACTAACGATTAGAGCTGCTGAATCTTAGGCGTTTCTATGTTCCATTCTTCATTGATGGTCTCTGATCGCGTAAGCAGACCCTCAAGATAAATTGAAACTTCTTCACTTGATTCAACTGTAAAATAAAAGTCCTTCTCAGTTTCCTGAGCGGCAAAAATTAGGTCATCAGTTAAAGTCAATGTGTTGGGTTTAACTGTATACTCACTCGACATTTCGATAGAGTGGTAACGTTTGTATCCGTCGACAACGGTCCCTCTTGGAACATTGCAGCGCGCTTCTTTAACAACGTAACTACCTGGCTTGATATTATCAAATAATACGTACTCTAGATCTTCGTAGACTGTCATTCTCAACGTCTCCGGTTCTTGAGCCAGTTCCTCGCCAATCTTTTCGTACATTAAAATCGAAAAAGTATCACACGGATAAGCGCTACCAACCTTAATGATCTTTGTAGTAATACCTATAGCTCCATCTCCATGAGGAGCAGATAGAGTATTTGACGCATTATGAGGTAACGTCATACAACCCGTTAAGCTTGCCACCAAAGCCATTGGCAGAAAATATTTCATATAAAGCCTTTATTCTTATCAAGATAATTATTCGGCGACCCTATCATTAAAAAATCAAACCGAAAACGCCAATTAATAAAACATTGATATGTTTGGCATTATTTTATAAGAATACTGACAGTTCTCTTATTTATCTCCCCTCCAAGCAAGCTCTCCCTAATCGCGTTTAGCTATCTTGATTTAAAGAAACCAACGTGATCAGGTTTCACGATTTTTTCACTAACACCTACTTATCATTTTATGGAGCATCGTTCTTTATTTACAACAATGCTTTTTTTGTTTTCTAAGTCGAGGTAAACGTGCAAAACTTTCGTCAAATCGTTGAGCTTTCAAATGTTGTACACCCAAATACCAAAGGTTTAACCCGAATCAAGAAAAATATGCGTTTTACACTATGGGGCGTTATGAACCCAAAGATCATTCACAAGGTGCGTCAGCTTAAAGAGAAAAACAACCTATCAAACCTGTTAGAGCAGAATCCCAAAATCTTTGAAAAGCCGTTAAAACCATTTATCTGTGTTGGCATCAAGCCTAAAGCACGAGCTTCGTTACTGCATTCTCACTTCGAAATTTTAGAACAAACATTTGGTTCAAATACAGTGCATTTGCACCTTTCTAACGTAGAACTTCTAACCTTTTCAGACAGGAATGGAGATGAGTTCAGAATTGAGACTTTCTCGGGGGAGTCTCGTGAAGGCTCCCTGGGGATCAGACTCGTCGAGGCCAATACCGGGCTGACTATTTACTCGGTCACCTTTAATGTCTCTGATAACAATGGGGGTCGAACCATGCACATCGGCTGTCTACAAGGTACAAACAAGCGTATTGCCAACAGCCAAGAGAAGACCAAAGAACTGACGCGTTCATTGCACGGACTAAGACCGAAGTCACTCATGGTTGAACTTGCAATTATGTTTGCTAATTATATGAAAATTGATGAAATTTTAGCTGTTTCGAATAAAGGTCATATCTACCAAGCGATACGCTATATCGGTTCTAAACGTGGATCTATAACTTTTGATTACGACACGTTGTGGACTGAAAATGGCGGAGCTTTGGTCGATAAACATTGGTTTTTCTTGCCCATTAAGCCTATTCGTAAAGATACCGACGCACTAAAAAAGACTAAACGCCGCTTGTACACAAAACGCTATGACTGGATCAAGCAAACTGAAGAGCAGATCATATCTCGGTTAAACGAAATCAAATCTACTCCCAAGTTCCATTAATTGTTAAGAGAAACGCCCTACTAAATGATTTCCAGTGGCTTTACCATTTCACTATCAGGGAAGATGGTGTCGAGTTGCTTTTCTTCTATCGACAGATGCTGATTCAACACGCCTTTGATTACGCCTCGCATGTCGGTGGTTGGTTTGAGATCTCGCCCTTGGTACAGATTCCCTTGGCTTAATCCCGGCCAGTTTGCGATAACTCGGCCTCCAGATTCGCTTGAACTCGATATGCTTGAATCCTTGTTAGCCATTGCCCCACCAGCAACCAACATGACGTTACCAGTGCCATGATCGGTGCCTTTTGTGCCGTTTTCCTTAGCTGTTCGACCAAACTCACTGGCGGCGATGATCACCGTGTTATTCCAGCGTGACCCTAACGATTCCTTCAGAGCCGCTAACCCTGCATCCAAAGTTTTAAGTTGATTACTCAACCTACCGTTAACGCTGCCTTGATTTGCATGGGTATCCCAACCACCGAGTTCTAATGCTGCGATGTTTGGCCCGTTATCAGCAGATAAGATGTCGCCAGTTTTACTCATCAATGACTTAAATTGTTTACCAACGCCTTGGTCACCCACCAACTCATCGATTTTCATGACGCTTTCAAAGTTAGCTGATAGCATCTGGTCACTTTGGAAGAGTTCTTCAAGTAGCTCTGTTTGTTTATCACGTGTTTTTAAGCGGTTTGGATACCAACTTGCCACGGTAGATTCACCCTGCATGATGAGCGGCAGGCCTGAGTCAATTGCGATTCCATCGTATTGTTCGGAGCTCAGCGTGAGCAAACGGTTAAGCCACCCTTCTGTATTAAAAGGGTCGGAAGTGCCGTTTTCTAATATCTTTTGTCCATCAAAATGAGAACGCTCACGATAAGCGGTTGAGCACGCGTGAACAAAGCTAAGTTCTTTATTTTCATACCATTGATGGCAACTTTTAAGCGAAGGGTGTAACCCAAAGAAACTGTCTAGCTTCAATAGCTGATCGGGCTTCAAACCGATATTCGGTCTTAGATCTGCGTAATCAGGATCAGCATGAGGCACCACAACGTTTAACCCATCCATCGCGCCACGCAGTGAGATCCAAACAAAGATATTGTCTGAACGTGTTTTGGCAAAGCTTGGAAATGGCAACATCGCACTCACACCAACGGCAGCGGCCATACCCATAAACTGGCGTCGATTAATACTTTGCAGGCTGTGATCGTGTGGCTCATCACTCGGCGACTTCATACTCTGCGAACCGTTTGTCTTTTTCATACCCACTCCTAACGATATTGAAACTGTGGGCTTAACCACAACAGGGAAAGTTGCATTGCAGCACTGTCGGCTTTGCTCAATACAATTTGAGTATGTTCATCAATCGCATCGCCATACAAAGCTGCGATAACGTTATCCACTACCGCCTTTGGTTTTGTACCAGACGCTTTAGCCGACTTTATCGCGATTGAGGCGAGCCGATTAGCGACTTGCATACGTTGGGTTAATGCCGAAGGGCTGTTGTAGTCTCTGTCTTGATCCGACCATCCTGCAGGTGAACCCGGTTTAAAAGGTGGTTGGCCTAGCGTGTTGAGAGTGTTCAGTGCTTGCTTATCATTAAGAGGAATGTCGGCACTGCGAAGTACCGCAAATAGCCACTCTTTCGGTGGTCTGAATCTATTGGGCTTGGGTTCGTTTGCTTCTTTGCTTCCCAGCAACAAGCGATAAACGGGCAGTAACTCACCATTACTTTTTAGATATGTCGCGATCATTTGTTCTGAGAGATCTTTAGGCGTGTCACCAATAAAATGCTCGCAAAGCTTATCAACCAAATGTTTCGCTGTGTCTTGGTGGGTGGCTAAGGCTTTTAAACACGACTCCCCTTGTGAGATACCTGATTGAGAGTAGGATTTTCCAAGTAAGGTGATACTGCCTGGTTCATGGAGGTTATTGGCGAATCGAAAACCAGCATTTGGAGATTGGAATTTAATACCCCACCCCGAGATCGCTTTGGCCAAGGCAATTACATCTTGTTGGTTATAGGAACCATCAACACCGAGGGTGTGGAGCTCTAGAATTTCGCGAGCGAGGTTTTCATTCAGCCCCTTATCACGGCGCTTACCGACTTTGGAATTGGGCCCAATGGAAAGTTGATTATCAAGATACAAAAGCATGGCTGGATGTTTTGAAGATGCCATCAGCATGTCGCTGAAATTACCATTCCAATGCTTGCGAACTACATCATTTTCAATACTTGCAGCTAAGGGCATTAGCTTTCGATTGTCGACCGAAATGGCGAAATGGTTACTCCAAAACTGAATGATGCGCTCTTGAAAACCATAAGGTGTTTCAACGCTTTGCAGATGGCGAGCTTGAGCTTGTTGTCGGTAGTGAGTTCGAAGAAAAGACTGCGCCTCTTTCTTCATTGCTTGCATCTTTTGCTCATCACCCTTGGCTTTCTTTCGCTGTTCACGATTTTCACCAACGGTTATAAGGATAGATTCAGTTGTGGGTAAAGCTTGAATGGACTGATGAACAAATGGCTTTTTATCCAACTGTTCTAAAGGCGAATAATAGCCTGTTTGACCTAATCTAGGCCCAAAACCAAACCTTTGCTCACCCACGATTTTTGAAGTCGGGTAATAATTCATTGCACACTCCCTTACGCTCGATATGTTCTAAGTGTAATCGCTTAGTCATCAAGCATAGGGAGCTTTACAAGGTTTTACGTTAGATGGGTGTCAGGTGCCTATCAAGTTACAGACACGGTGTGATCATTTTGAATGAATGTCTATTTACGCCACATATATACAAACTGGTCGTTTTGCGAAGTGATTTTAAAACCAAACCTTAAATACAGCTCTCCAACGCGATTACCTTGCAGATAACACAATTCAACTGGCTTACTGAGCCTGTCTGCGTGAGCTAAACAATCGATGAGAACTTGACTACCAATGCCCTTGCCATGATATTCAGGCAACAAGAAGAATCGGCAAAAGTAGAAGTGGTCACCTTTGTCTTGCAGCAACACACTGCCAATCGCTTTGCCCTGATACTCAATGATTTCAGGCCTTTCCTCTGCCCACTCTTCGGCGTGTATATCTCGTTGAACTTGCTCATCCCAGCCAAAAACCACTTTGATTGGCTCAAATTCAGCCGCCTTTTTTAGCTCGAACAGAAATTCATAATCTGATGACTGAGCAGGTCTTGTCGAATACTTCAAAATATCTCCAACAATAATCGATGAACTATAACCAAAGAAACCACCATCAATGGTGGCTTCAATTTAATAAAATCTCGCTAACGGAAAATAAGCGATATAAGCAAGTGCCATGCTTTAGTGTTCATTTTGGGTCTAGCTGATAGCGCAACACCTCTTGCTCGTCTGACTATTCACTAAGCCCAACGCTAGGCTAAATGCATGGTGTATTCTTGGTGCCCTGTGTGCTCATCGGCTTGTTCACTTACGATGTTAAAGCCTTGAGAAAGGTAGAACTCAATAGTCGCTTGATTCTCTTTGTACACATTCAAAGACAAATTAGGGCATTCAAGCTTGGCATGTTGCATGAGCTGTTTCCCGATACCACACCCTTGATGCTCAGGGCAGACAAAGATCGCGGCCAATATCCCTTCATAAAGTGAATAAAACCCGCGAACTTCCCCTTCAACTTGGAACACGTAGGTTTGTGATGCAGGAAGGTAGATATCGCGCATATTGCCCACTTGTGACTCCCAAAATTCAGGCGCCATGAAATTATGTGCCTTAATAGAAGCCGCAAGCCAAATATTTAGGACCGTTTCGGTGTCGGCTGCGCTGTATTCTCTGATCATCTTGATTCTCTAACGTTTGAGTTTGACTCTGTTTGCCAGTCAGTATGCTCAATATCGACCCAAAAGCATTGAACATTTACGACAATCGTCCGAAAGAAGAGTTACTGCTTTTTCACGTACTTTGCAGTCACCAGCATTTCACCGCCACCATCAAGCTTACAATCTAGCTGATGATCTTTGCCTTCATTGATACGTCGAATCACTGCTTTGGTACCGATTTTCAGCACGCTAGAGCTGCCTTTCACTTTTAAATCTTTAATGAAGGTGACTTTATCACCGGTATCTAACACTGCACCGTTAACGTCCTTTACACGCGTAGCTTCTCTTTCTAAACGCTCTTCTTCTGGATTCCATTCATAAGCACACTCAGGACAGATTAGGTTGTTTTGGTCTGGGTAGACATATTCAGATTGGCATTGCGGACAAGGAGGTAAAGACATACGTTAATACTTCATTTAAATAGAATTTGCGTCCATTTTAATGACTCTTGCTAGGCTTAGCGAGCACAAATCCAACCAATTATCTCAAGATAAACCTAACGTCGGAAAAGAGCGGCTCTAAAACGAACAAACACAGCTATTAAGCTGCGTTTGTTTAAGAAACGAGGTTGCCTGAGCGGCAGTTGTAATCTGGTCAGATTAACGCTCTACTTTTGGCGAGTAAATCGAATACGCAGTGATTTGCCCTGCCACAATCGCGGAGAACATAAACAGCGCCGATAAACCGATACTCGGGATCGGCAAGATAGATTGTTCAAACACCGACTGACTGGCACTCACCAATACACGGCTACCCGGAACCAAGATGATGATGCCTTGCACGATGTAAATAGACCCCGTGAGCTCCATTTTTTTAGCAATCCAAGTACCGTATAAAGTGATAAGAACGGTGGTTACCCAAGTACCGACAACCCAACCACTATCAAAACCAAGATAGAACGGGCCCCACATACCCAAAACCGCAACTGGCAAGCCAAGTAAGATGTCTTTAGGGCGCGCATTGAACATCACACCGATAGACACAGAGATCAACACCAAGCCCGATATGTGCATCCACATCGGTACCGCATTGGTATAATCGATGGAGACCGCTTGTCCCCATATCGCTTCACCAATATTGAGACCCATGATAATCCCAACAAACAGCTTGATGAGCGTTAATGCACTCTGCCCTAGCAAACTGGTACCAGAGACGAGATCGTTGAAGGCCAAACATTCTAATGCGTTAGCTATTGATAATCCGGGGACGAACAAGACGATTGACGCAATACACAACGCCCACACCGGGATCGGCAAACCTGTACTTGCCAAAAACGCTACAAAGATACCCGTCAATAATGCTGAGATAAATTCAACCGCAATTGCGCGACGTGAATGGAGGACTTGCTGACACACCCAAACCATCAAGCCCAATAACGCAGAAAAGCCAACCGCTTCCAACGTACTGCCGACTAGCATCAAATACGCAGGTGGAATACCCATATTAGCTAGGGCAGTAACAAATTTAGAGTAGCCGACAGGTTCTGGCACTGGCTCACTGCTCGGTTGGTTAATGCGAATGATGGTATTTGCCAACAAACTCAGGTTAATTGAAGCAGGTTTTAAACGCTTAAGAATAACGGCGTTGTTATCGTCTGGAAATTGATAGTTAATCGCAGTTGGCGTTGCTTGGATCATCACATCCACACCATGCTTTTTTGCATAGAATTGTGTGTACTTTTCAAGCTTATAGGGAGCACAACCGCTGCGGTGAAGAGTGTCACCAATTTCAACAATTTTGTTAATTCTGAACTGAGAAGGCATGGGTATTTTAGGCGAGACAAAATGTGCGGCAAATGTACCAAACGACAGACGGAATGACGAGACTTTTGCGTGAATTATCAACTAAATTCGTTACTTTTTTCTGCGAACGCACAGAGGCGTGTATCACTCTACTCATTTGGGATTAGTTTAGTGAATAAAACGAATCATTCGTAAGTTAAAACCATGCATCCACATTGTTATAAACGCACTTATAAATTTGGCTTAAAGCTCGATTGTGTTAACACGTTCAACCTAAGAGTTTGCCTACGTTGGTGAGGAAATAACATTCAATATCGGCTCATAAATTCACCCCAAAATCCCTCTCAAAAAATAATAAACTAACTGTGACGTTAAACCTTGAGCTTAACGAGAGTTTAGTCACATTTTATTCACTCTCAAACCGGCAGATATGATTGAAAAACTAGCGTAGTGGTGGTTATGCGAGCACTTAGAATAAAAATGAAAGAAAAAGGTTTCGTTTTCAGTTAGATGTGGCATTATCAAACTCGTTAAGACGATGTGCGTACATCGTATAATGGCTATTACCTCAGCCTTCCAAGCTGATGATGCGGGTTCGATTCCCGCTGTACGCTCCAGTCCTCTTGATGCCTCAGTCTTACTCATAAGACAGTGTGCGTGCATCGTATAATGGCTATTACCTCAGCCTTCCAAG
Source organism: Vibrio pomeroyi (assembly GCA_041879425.1). Classification (NCBI taxonomy): domain Bacteria; kingdom Pseudomonadati; phylum Pseudomonadota; class Gammaproteobacteria; order Vibrionales; family Vibrionaceae; genus Vibrio; species Vibrio pomeroyi. Next base: position 450,359 of record CP090855.1, read on the forward strand.
CTGATGATGCGGGTTCGATTCCCGCTGCACGCTCCAACCCTATTTAGGCTTTATTGAGCCGAAACTCATATCCCAACAAAACATCTTCAACACAGATTCTATTTTCTACAAATAAACTCATTAACCCCTCTATCGTTTACCATTTTCATACCTATTGCTCATTGTTCTGCTTTATTGATTTTCGAAATTGTTCCAATTTAATAATCTTGGTCAATATCCTAAAAAACGGTTGTGTTAATGTGCGCGCATTATCAACAACCCCAAAACAATTAAAAATGCTTAAAAGCAATGAGTTAACAATCAACATCGAAGCAATCAATGTCGCATTGTCAAAAGTCGAAAATGCGAACAAAATTCAGCTTAATACGTTGAAGGGTTATGTGAGCAGCGAACCAGAACAGGCCGTGCTTGCGTTTCGTTCATTGAATGAAGTGGAATCGATCGACGACAAACTTAAGAAGATCATGTCAGAGTTACCACACCTTAGTGGCGAAGCTCACCATCTACTAGAAACATCGATCCTATTACAGTAGTGGCCAAAAAAGATGAGTCTTAACTAATGTATATCAACATAGGTTAAGACTTACTTGTTAATTGCGTGTCTATCGGCGCAGTAGTGAAGCGAATCTAACTAGTCATCACTACCAAAATGCCACCATTTCTTACTGTTTTCTTCACGTTGTTGTTGACCCTTTTCAGAACCTTTACCTTCCTCTTTACGCTCTTGATCGGCTTTCTTGTCTTTTTGCTTTTCTAATCCCGACTTTTCGTCTTGCTCATCCATATCATCTTTAAGCTTTTCTTTCTTATCTTTGAGCTTTTCTTTACTTTCTTCGAGTGCTTCTTTTTCGTCTTCTAATTCATCAAGCTCTTTATCTAACTTCTTCTTGTCTTTCTTATTCTTACTTTTTGTCGCTTTCTTTTTTTTCTCTTCGATCATTGAATCAAGCTGCTTCTCACGATCATCAATTTCGCCTTCAACTTTTTTTGCCTCAGCGAATGTTTTGACTTCTTCTAAATCGGGCTTACCTTTGCCAGCCCATTCAGGTTTGGCTGCAACACTGTGAGTCGACCAAGCTAATAAAGCACTTGATACTGCAATCACTAGAACTGTTTTATTCATCCTTAAACTCCTATTCCTTTAGTCTTTTAAACTTAATACCTAAATAGCACTAAAACAAGGTAGCCATACCTACCACTCATCCCTTTGAAGTAAATATGGCTTGTTTATCAATATTATAGCGTTACTGCTTTGGCCATACCTGCTTCTGCGTGTCCTGGGATATTGCAGGCAAATTCTACGTGATTATCACCGTGAAAATGCCACAGCATCTGTTTCGCTTTGCCCGGCTTAACCGTGACTGTACTGCCCGAGTCATGAGCGTGATTACCCATATTTTTCATCATCTCACGATGCTCTAACTGCTCTGAAGCAGAACCAATCGAGAATTCGTGGTCAATCTTGCCTGTGTTCATCACGACGAACTGCACTACGTCATTTGGCTCAATATCAACCTTGTTCTTAAAGGTGATTCTCATGTCATCACTCAGTAGAACATGAACCACTTTATCGGGTTTAGCGCCTTGAGCTGGCATGCCAACTTCCGACATACCTTCCATGTCCATCATTCCATCCATATTCATCATCTTCGAATGGTCCATCTTTCCACCCTTCATCATGCTGTGATCCATCTTTGAATGATCCATTTCAGCAAAGGCGCTTGCAGTAGTCAGTGTTAGAGCGATAGCAATTAGTGTCTTTTTCATGGTCGTTCCTTAGATTAATTCAGATATTTATTTGTTAGTTTCACATGTTCATGTGGTACGCCCTTACCCACTCTGTTTTGGTAAGTAAGGACAAGTAATCAATACGTTATTTGTTTGTCTCGTTTTGGCTGCGAGTGATCTCACGCTGCTTCCAGAGCTTAAAGATTGCGGGCAGCACCAGTAGAGTAAGCAGCAGTGCAGACGCCATTCCGCCTATCATCGGCGCAGCGATTCGTTGCATCACTTCAGAGCCTGTTCCTTCGCCATACATGATTGGAATTAGGCCAATGATCACCGTAAGAACCGTCATCATTACTGGACGAACACGAAGCCCTGCCCCTTCACGAATGGCATCAGTTAGGTCAGCTTGTTTAAGTGTTTGTTGGTTCTCCTCTGCATCGAGCTTTTTGTAATGCCAAGCTTGGTTGAGATACACCAACATGATCACACCTATCTCAACAGCAACCCCGGCAAGCGCGATGAAGCCCACACCCACCGCAATGGAGAAGTTGTAATTGAGGACATGCATTAGCCATAGGCCGCCAACCATCGCGAGTGGCAATGTCAGCATAATCATCATCACCTCACCGACACGGCGGAAGCTTAGATAGAGCAACAACATGATGATGGCGATGGTGATTGGCACAACGACACTTAAACGTTCTTTGGCGCGCTCCATGTATTCGTATTGACCAGACCAGGCGAGCGAGTAACCCGCCGGTAATACAACTTGGTCAGCAACGACTTGCTGCGCTTCTGCCACGTAAGAACCAAGGTCACGACCATCAATGTCCACGAATACCCAACCGTTAGGACGCGCATTCTCTGTTTTAATCATTGGCGGGCCATCTTCGTAACGAATATCCGCAACATCAGATAAAGCGATACGAGCACCGTTTGGCGTAACGAGTGGCAAGTTCTGCAATTTAACGACAGAGTCACGATAGCTTTGTGGGTAACGTACATTGATTGGATAACGTTCTAGCCCCTCAACGGTTTCGCCCACATTCATGCCACCCACCGCAGTCGAGATAACCTGTTGCACTTCTTTAATGCTCAAGCCATATCGCGCAGCCGAGCGACGCTTGATGTCTATCGTCACATAACGACCACCAGCCACACGTTCGGCATACACAGAAGCCGTACCACTGACACCATTCAAGATAGGTTCAAGTTGCGAACCAATATCTTCAATCACGCTCAGATCCGGGCCTGCGATTTTGATACCAATGGGGGTTTTAATACCAGTCGCTAACATGTCGATACGGGTTTTGATTGGCATCACCCACGCATTGGTTAAACCGGGGAACTGAATCAGATCATCAAACTCTTTACGCAGCGACTCCGTAGTGACACCGTCACGCCAATCATCTCGAGGTTTCAGCTGAATAACCGTTTCAATCATGGTGAGTGGTGCAGGATCGGTTGCCGTTTCCGCACGTCCGATTTTGCCCCATGTGGTTTCAACTTCTGGGATGGTCTTGATCAGCTTATTGGTTTGCTGCAGCAATTCACGAGCCTTACCTATTGAGATACCCGGATACGTGGTTGGCATGTACATCAAATCCCCTTCGTCCAAAGGAGGAATGAACTCACTACCAAGCTTGCTGGTTGGGTAATAGGCAGACGCCATTAAGCCAAGTGCGATAACAATCATCACCTTTGGATATTTTAGGCTGAGGTTTAGAAGCGGCTTGTACATCGCCACTAGGCTGCGGTTCACCGGGTTTTTGTGTTCAGGTAGCACGTTGCCGCGAATGAAGTAACCCATTAGCACAGGCACAAGCGTGATAGCCAAACCAGCGGCGGCGGCCATCGCATACGTCTTGGTAAACGCAAGTGGCGAGAACATCTTGCCTTCTTGTCCTTCTAACGCGAACACAGGCACAAAACTCAAGGTAATGATGATGAGCGAGAAGAACAGTGGCGCACCAACTTCTTCTGCCGCTTTGCCAATTACCTGCCAACGGTTTTTGTCAGTGAGCGGAGTCCGTTCAATGTGTTTATGAACGTTCTCGATCATTACTATGGCACCATCTACCATGGCGCCAATCGCAATCGCAATCCCTCCAAGAGACATGATATTGGCGTTAATACCCTGCCAATGCATCACAATGAATGCACCCAAGATACCGACAGGCAGACTTAGAGCGATAACCAACGACGAACGGATATGGAACAGAAACAGCGCACACACGATCGCAACCACGATGAACTCTTCAGCCAGCTTCTTCCATAGGTTTTCAACGGCTGAATCAATCAAAGTTGAACGGTCATAAGTCGCGACAATCTCGACACCATCAGGTAAGCCCGCTTGCAGTTCAGCGAGTTTGGATTTAACCGAGTCGATCACTTCACTGGCATTTTCACCAAAGCGCATCACGATAACGCCGCCAACCGCTTCGCCCTCACCATTGAGTTCAGAGATACCACGACGCATTTGCGGGCCAAGGTTAATGTCAGCAATGTCACCTAATAGCAGCGGAGTACCTTTGTCGGTCACTTTTAACGGCAGAGATTGAATGTCTTCGATGCTTGTCAGGTAACCGGTCGTACGAACCATGTGTTCGGCTTCGGCAATCTCAACCACTGAGGCACCTGTTTCTTGATTACCATCTTGGATTGCCTTGTTGACTTGCTGAAGCGTCAGGTCATATGCACGTAACTTGGCAGGATCAATCTGTACTTGGTACTGCTTCACCATGCCGCCAACGGTCGCCACTTCAGACACGCCTTCTACGGTTTGCAATTCATACTTCAAGAACCAATCTTGCAAGCTGCGAAGTTCCGCTAAGTCATGCTGACCGGTTTTATCTTGCAACACGTAGCTGTAAACCCAGCCCACACCGGTTGCATCTGGCCCTAGTGTTGGCTTGGCACTCGATGGCAAGTTAGGTGCAACTTGGCTTAAGTACTCCAACACTCGTGAACGCGCCCAGTACATATCGGTATCGTCATTGAAGATGATATAGACATAAGAATCACCAAAGAACGAGTAACCACGAACCGTTTCAGCTCCTGGTACAGCTAACATGGCGGTGGTCAATGGATAAGTCACCTGATCCTCGACCACCTGCGGGGCTTGCCCCGGATAACTGGTTTTGATGATCACCTGAACGTCTGACAAATCAGGAATGGCATCGACCGGTGTATTTTTAACGCTGTATAAGCCGCCAAATACGATGGCTACAGTGGCAACCAGCACTAAGAATCGGTTACTGATAGACCAGCGAATGATTGCATTGATCATAGTTCGCCCTCACCCGTGCTATTCGTCGGTTCGAGAGATTTGAGCACATAATCAGAACCTTGCTTCGCCACTAGAAACCGAATGGTTTGACCCTCGGCAAACTCAGATAAATCAAGGTCGTCACTAGCTTGGAAGTTCATTTCACCCGCTTTCCAATTCCACTCAGGGACTGGTTGATGCTTTACGGTGATCATGCCAAAATCTGCCATCAACATGGTGATGTTACCCTTCACCCACACTTCACCCGCCATTTGATGCTCGCTGACCTTGTAATCAACAACTTCATATTGGCCTGATTCCGTTTTCATCATTTCAAAATCCACCACTTTCCCGCGCTTAAGCTGACTGATGTCCAAGCCTTCAGCGAAGGTGAAGTTCATCACCATGCCCGGCCAATCCCATTCAGGAACGGGTTGGTGATTGATGGTCGCCATACGGCTGCCTTGCATCACATCTGCAATTTCACCTTTTGCCCAAGCTGTGTCTGCTTGCTCTTCCACACCACTGATTCGTGATAAATCCGCTGATTGGCTAGATTCAGAATCCAGCATGAAGTGCGCTGATGTCACAATGTGTTCGCCTTGTGTGAGCCCTTGCAACACTTCGATCTTGTCACCCGCTTCACGACCTACTTCAATGCGTGCTGAACGGTATTTACCTTCACCTTCAGACAACACAACACGAGTCATGCCACCGGAATGGATAACCGATGAACTAGGAATGGTAAGAACTTGATCGTCACTGATTGGTTTCAGTGCAATATTGGCGAACATGTTCGGTTTGAGCTCGCCATTAGGGTTAGAGAACTTCAAGCGAACGCGTAAGGTTCGAGTTTTAGGATCAAGAATCGGATATACGTAATCCACATTGCCTTGCCACTCTTTGCCCGGAATCGCATCAAGTGTCATCTCTGCGTTACTGCCCGACGAGATCCAGTGCGCTTGACGTTCAAACACTTCGGCATCAACCCATACTTCGTCTAGAGGACCAGCACTGATGACTGCTTGAGCAGGCGAAAGATAACCACCCTCACGAATATTGAGGCTAGCGATAACGCCATCTGCAGGCGCTTTGATTTCTATGGTTTGTGAAGCCTTGCCTTGACGAGTAATCGAGCGAATCTGCGCTTTATCAACGCCCAAGGTAACCAAACGTTCAGTCGATCCTTTGATCAACCCTTTACGACCGGTTTTGTATGCACTCAGCAGCTCTTCTTGCGCCTTAACAAGCTCTGGAGAGTAAAGCGTGAAGAGTACATCGCCCTTATTCACTTTCTCACCAACCGCATTGATATACAGTTTCTCAACCCAGCCAGCTGCTCTTACGTTGGTTTGCCACAAAGAACTCTCGTCGAACGCCACATAACCGACAGTTTCAATGCGTGGCGACAAAGACTCCAACTCAACCTTTGCTGTTTTAACGCCGAGATTGTTCTCTACTGACGGGTCAATAAATACAGTGCCAGCTTTGTCTGAGCCACCACTTAAGTCATCGGTATAAACAGGAATCAGATCCATGCCCATTGGTGATTTACCCGGCTCGTCGCGCTGATAATTTGGATCCATTGGTGCCACCCAATATAAGGGTTCATCGTTCGCAGGTGCGGACGCGTTTCCCTCAATAGCCCCAGCCATTGCGGATATGTCGTGTGCCTGGTTAGCTAGAAAATGATTCGCACCAAAACCTAATGCGCCACCAACCAACAAAGCGATTGTTGCTACTTTTACTGAACTCATTATGTATCCCTTACTGATTTTCTGTGGTTACAAGTTGTGGTTGGTTTACTTGGTATTCAAAACCACTGACTAACGCCGCCAGTTTGCTGTTAACGATGTTGAAATCGGTGATCAAACGTTGTTGATCTAACTTAAGCGCCAGCTCATCGGTCGTTGCTAAAATGACATCGTTGAACTGAGCGGTATTGTTTTGATAGCCCCTCTCAACCGCGCTGATTCGTGCTGCGATTTGAGGAAGCAAGGACGTTTGATAGCGATCTAATCGCTGGATCAGATTTGATCTGTCCACCAACAATGCGTTTACTTGCGCATTCATTTGGGAGAGTAAGGTGTCTTTTTGAGATTTAGCAGCGCCAACTTGGTGTTGAGCCGCAGACAAGGTTTTGTCTTGTCGATTACCTGTAAATAAAGGGATGTCGACCGTTAGATAAGCACTGACAAGATCAGAAGCTGGTTCACCTGCCATGTTGTTCGCTTGTCGGTGGGCATACATGACTTCTACACCAAACTGAGGTGTGTACGCTTGTTCTGCCAATTCAACTTGTGTCTGATTAGACGAGATAGTCGCGTCCGTTATCTTAACGAGCGGATGCTCCATCAACAGTTGATAGTGCTTAGTTGAATCGATATTGGTTGCTAGTTTATTTTCCAACACCGACCAATCAATTTGGTTCGTCGCTTTGAGTGTGCCCTGAGAGCCAAGAGCCAGAGAGCTAATCGCTTGAGCCCCTAACCAATCCGAACCCAACCATTCAGAAAGCTGAGAGATTAAACGACGCTGAACTTGCTGATTTGCCAGCAGTTTCTCATCAAGTTTGCTGACTTGAAGCTGAGCATTAAGCAGATCTTGCGCTTCGCTTTTGCCAATCGAGTAATTGGTTTGCACGTAGTTCTCTAGTTCAACCAAAAGGCGTCGGTTTTCACGCATCACACCTTCTGCGACTTGCTGGTAACCCAACTCAAGCCATAGCTGCGTCATACTGTTAGCAACAGTCAATTCACGAGCCTTAACTTGAAGAGCGAGTCCATCGGCTTGCTGACTTGCCTTTTTCTGCTGAAGATCAAGCGTATTGCCACGCTCGAATTGCTGCATCAAACCGACCGAAATATTGGTCATCGGGTCTTCGTCGAATTGAAAACTATCGACTGGCAAGCCACCGAATCCGACTTTAAGCTTCGGGTCCATCAGCGTGGCGCTCGCAATACCGGTTTCCCTCATCGCTTGCGACTGAGCAAAGTACTGTTTGCGATTGCTGTCTTGGTTCAATGCTATTTCAATCAATGTATTGAGTTGCTGAGACGAGCTTTGTTTATCAACTTGTGTAGAAACAGGAGCCGCAGCTAAAACACTACCTGAAATAAAGGCAGTGCTTGAAATAAAGGCAGCAGCAACCACGACACTCGCGTTTATTTCAAACACGGAGTTTGTTGGTTTTATATTCACAATGAATGTCCATATCTAGCGTTAAATAACGCATATAAAAGATTGGCGTATCAGGTTTATGAGGCTGATATCGCTATGTTTTTAGATATAGATTTATGCGGTGGGTGGGCGTAACAGAGATTGAGCACGTGCGACTTTCTGTCCAATAATGACAGATTGAAAACGAGCTAATGAAGAGATAAATGGATTAGCGGCTTGAACAGCCTGAATTGGATAAGAAGTTGCAGAACACACTGAGGCGCAGCAATCGGCACTCGAACAATGGTTACCCATCATGTGGCCGCCGTCTTCGCTCATTGAAGACATATCGCATTGAGCCATCATGTCATGAGCACTCATACTCGAGTGTTCGGCGTGTACTTCTTCACTCATCACATGGCATCCTGCCATTGAATCACTGGCCGAAGTATCGCTGTGGTAACAAGCCGATTTGCTCGAGCTCATTTCCATCATCATTACTTCCGTCATCATGGCTGATGAGCTTGAAGCATAGCTAGACATCAACATCGCGATGATGCTGAAAACAGTAATCCAAGTTGTTCGGAATGTGTTTGTCATAGCTAACCTTTAAATTTATAAGAAGACTATAAAGGTTACCCTTAGGGTAAGGTCAAGCTTGTTAAGCGTTATCTTTAACTAATCGATGAAATTTTTAACTAATTGACCAAGGATTATTCAACACGCCTTACACTAAAGTGAGAGAGTCGTTTGATTTAAGGAAATTTTCTTTAAAAATTATCCGATTACCTCGCGAAACCTCTATCTGTGTATTTTACTTAAGAAAGTGCAACCAAGATTCACGGATGAGAAAAATGGCTAACAAAAAAAACGTCGAAGAAAACAAGAAAAATACAGAAATCAAAAATAAAAAAAGTAACGAGCTAGAACACAACAAACAAACAAAAAAAAAGAAGCTCAGACTACATTCACACCTGAGGGTTAACATCCCACTCTTCCAGTCTATCATGATGATCTTACCATCACTGGCTAAGCACGCTGAAGCTACCGAAGGGGCTAGTGATTCTGCCAATGACAAATATTTAACAACGGCAAATAGTGTTGTAGATAAAGACATCGTCGATACACACACCAATGCAGCCCCCTCAGAAGGCACTCATCAAAGTACTCAAACAAATGAGAGCCAAGAAACCCCTGATACCACTGAAAGTCAGGCACCTCACGGGGCAAACACGCATCTAGTTCCTTCTCATCACCTCTCGACGCTTTCACACCCGCAGGTTCATTACATCCCTTCAGTCTCCATGCCAACCATTTCAGCAGGAGGCAACGGTCAGCCAACTCATTCAAACACGCCTCCTACACCAACTACACCCGTCACTTTTATTCCAGAAGTCATCAAGGGAACGTACGGAGAGCTTCATGTCGATGTAAACGGTCAATACACGTTCATTCTAAACCCCAACTCACCTCAATACATCTTGCTGAACCAACACCAGCAAGGCACAGATCACTTTGCGTTACACCTATCTAATGGCGCGAGCATCGTTGTTCAGATACCGGTAACGGGTAAGCAAGACTTGCCAAGTATTTCTGGTGATTTAACAGGGGTCGTTACCGAAGACCACAATATCGATTCACAAGGTTTACTCCATGCAAACGGTAAGATTGACGTCATTGACCCTGACCAAAATGAAAGTTCGGTAACCCCAGAAGTTATCTCAGGGAAATATGGCTCATTAACCATAGACGCGAATGGGCACTGGCAGTATCAAGTAGACAACTCGCTTTCTAACGTTCAAGCGTTGACCGGGGCGACCTCATTGCATGAAAGTTTCACAATCCACACAAAAGATGGCACGCCACAAACCATCGACATGACGATTGGTGGTAACGATGACAATGCGGTTATCACCGGTGTGGATGCAGGCTCGGTTATAGAAGACCTAACAACTCAGGTACAGGGCCAGCTTTCGGTAACTGACCCAGACCTTGGAGAGGATCATTTTCAAGCCTCTCAAGTTAATGGCCATCTAGGTACATTAACCATCGACAAAGATGGTGCGTGGACTTACGACCTCGATAATACCAATCCAACCGTGCAAGCCTTGGGTAAAGGCGCGACTGCCACCGATACGGTTACCGTGCATTCGGCAGACGGCACGCCACATCAAATCACAGTTACTGTTAACGGAACTAACGATAAAGCTGTAATTGGTGGTACTAGCTCCGGTGCTGTAACGGAAGAATCTCAACTTCAAACATCCGGAACGTTAACGATTACTGACGTTGATACTGGTGAAGCGCACTTCTCCAATACTGATGTTGCTGGTGCTTTAGGTACGCTCCACCTCAAAGATAATGGGGCTTGGACTTACGATCTCGATAACACCAATCCACAAGTGCAAGCCTTGGGCAAAGGCGCGACGGCCACTGATACGATTACCGTGCATTCGGCAGACGGCACGCCACATCAAATCACGGTCACAATTAACGGAACCAATGACAAAGCCGTAATTAGTGGTACTAGCTCCGGCTCAGTAAAGGAAGAAACTCAGCTACAAACATCCGGTACATTGATGATTACTGACGTCGATACGGGGGAAGCACATTTCTCCAATATTGATATTATCGGTACGTTCGGCACTCTCCACCTAACCGATTCCGGCGCTTGGAGTTACGACCTAGATAACACCAACCCAGCAGTGCAAGCCTTGGGCAAAGGCGCGACTGCCACCGATACGATTACCGTTCATTCGGCTGATGGTACATCTCACCACGTGACGATCATAGTAAACGGCACCAACGATAAAGCCGTAATTGGTGGTACTAGCTTAGGTGTAGTAACGGAAGAATCTCAACTGAAAACATTCGGCACATTGACGATTGCTGACGTCGATAGCGGTGAAGCGCACTTCTCCAATACTGATGTTGCTGGTGCTTTAGGCACGCTCCACCTCAAAGATAATGGCACTTGGACTTACGACCTCGATAACACCAATCCACAAGTGCAAGCCTTGGGCAAAGGCGCTACTGCCACCGATACGATTACCGTGCATTCGGCAGATGGAACACCACATCAAATCACCGTTACTGTTAACGGAACTAACGATAAAGCTGTGATTGGTGGTACAAACTCCGGCGCTGTAACGGAAGAATCTCAACTTCAAATATCCGGCACATTGACAATTACTGACGTCGATACCGGTGAAGCGCACTTCTCCAATACTGATGTTGCTGGTGCTTTAGGCACGCTCCACCTCAAAGATAATGGCACTTGGACTTACGACCTCGATAACACCAATCCACAAGTGCAAGCCTTGGGCAAAGGCGCTACTGCCACCGATACGATTACCGTGCATTCGGCAGATGGAACACCACATCAAATCACCGTTACTGTTAACGGAACTAACGATAAAGCTGTGATTGGTGGTACAAACTCCGGCGCTGTAACGGAAGAATCTCAACTTCAAATATCCGGCACATTGACAATTACTGACGTCGATACCGGTGAAGCGCACTTCTCCAATACTGATGTTGCTGGTGCTTTAGGCACGCTCCACCTCAAAGATAATGGCACTTGGACTTACGACCTCGATAACACCAATCCAAAAGTGCAAGCCTTAGGACAAGGCTCTACTGCCACCGATACGATTACCGTGCATTCGGCAGATGGAACACCACATCAAATCACCGTTACTGTTAACGGAACTAACGATAAAGCTGTGATTGGTGGTACAAACTCCGGCGCTGTAACGGAAGAATCTCAACTTCAGACCTCAGGTACACTCACTGTGACTGATGTCGACAATGGTGAAGCCCATTTCTCCAACACCGATGTTGCTGGTGCTCTTGGTACGCTGCATCTGACAGATACTGGTGGCTGGACTTACGACCTCGATAACACCAATCCAAAAGTGCAAGCCTTGGGCAAAGGCGCCACTGCCACCGATACAATTATCGTTCATTCGGCTGATGGTACACCTCATCAAGTGGCTATCACGATTAATGGTACTAATGATAAAGCGGTGATTGGTGGAACCAATACAGGCGCGGTCACGGAAGAAGCTCAACTGCAAACATCCGGCACATTGACGATTGCTGACGTCGATACGGGTGAAGCGCACTTCTCCAATACCGATGTTGCAGGTGCTTTAGGCACACTCCACCTCAAAGATAATGGGGCTTGGACTTACGACCTCGATAACACTAACCCAAAAGTGCAAGCCTTGGGCAAAGGCGCTACTGCCACCGATACGATTACCGTTCATTCGGCTGATGGCACTGCTCATAAAGTCACCATCACGGTAAACGGCACCAACGACAAAGCCGTGATTGGCGGAACTAGCGCCGGTGCAGTCACTGAAGAGTCGCAACTACACACCTCAGGAACACTCACCGTAACCGATGTTGATACAGGCGAAGCGCACTTCTCAAACACCGATATTGCTGGTGCTCTTGGTACCCTTCACCTGACTGACTCAGGTAAGTGGACTTACGACCTAGATAATACCAATCCAACCGTTCAAGCGTTAAGTAAAGGAGCGGCAGCAACGGATACCATCACCGTTCATTCTGCTGATGGCACGCCTCATCAAGTCACTATCACAGTAAATGGTGCCAATGATAAAGCTATCATTGCGGGCACAGACTCTGGCGTAGTCACCGAAGAATCGCAACTCCACACCTCTGGAACACTCACCGTAACCGATGTCGATACCGGCGATGCGCACTTCTCTAATACCGATATCGTAGGCTCGTTTGGTACGCTTCATCTGACTGACTCAGGCAAATGGACTTACGACCTCGATAACACCAATCCAACCGTGCAAGCCTTAGGCAAAGGCGCGACTGCCACCGATACGATTACCGTGCATTCGGCAGATGGAACACCACATCAAATCACCGTTACTGTTAACGGAACTAACGATAAAGCTGTGATTGGTGGTACAAACTCCGGCGCTGTAACCGAAGAATCTCAACTTCAAGCATCCGGCACATTGACGATTACTGACGTCGATACCGGTGAAGCACACTTCTCCAATACTGATGTTGCTGGTGCTTTAGGCACGCTCCACCTCAAAGATAATGGCACTTGGGCTTACGACCTCGATAACACCAATCCACAAGTGCAAGCCTTAGGCAAAGGCGCGACTGCCACCGATACGATTACCGTTCATTCTGCAGATGGAACACCACATCAAATCACCGTTACTGTTAACGGAACTAACGATAAAGCTGTGATTGGTGGTACAAACTCCGGCGCTGTAACCGAAGAATCTCAACTTCAAGCATCCGGCACATTGACGATTACTGACGTCGATACCGGTGAAGCACACTTCTCCAATACTGATGTTGCTGGTGCTTTGGGCACGCTCCACCTCAAAGATAATGGCACTTGGGCTTACGACCTCGATAACACCAATCCACAAGTGCAAGCCTTAGGCAAAGGCGCGACTGCCACCGATACGATTACCGTTCATTCGGCAGACGGCACGCCACATCAAGTTACCATTACTGTTAACGGAACTAACGATAAAGCTGTGATTGGTGGTACTAGCTCCGGCGCTGTAACCGAAGAATCTCAACTTCAAACATCCGGCACATTGACGATTACTGACGTCGATAGCGGTGAAGCGCACTTCTCCAATACTGATGTTGCTGGTGCTTTAGGCACGCTCCACCTCAAAGATAATGGCACTTGGACTTACGACCTCGATAACACCAATCCACAAGTGCAAGCCTTAGGACAAGGCTCTACTGCCACCGATACGATTACTGTGCATTCGGCAGATGGAACACCACATCAAATCACCGTTACTGTTAACGGAACTAACGATAAAGCTGTGATTGGTGGTACAAACTCCGGCGCTGTAACGGAAGAATCTCAACTTCAGACCTCAGGTACACTCACCGTGACTGATGTCGACAATGGTGAAGCCCATTTCTCCAACACCGATGTTGCTGGTGCTCTTGGTACGCTGCATCTGACAGATACTGGTGGCTGGACTTACGACCTCGATAACACCAATCCAAAAGTGCAAGCCTTGGGCAAAGGCGCCACTGCCACCGATACAATTATCGTTCATTCGGCAGATGGAACACCACATCAAATCACCGTTACTGTTAACGGAACTAACGATCAAGCTGTGATTGGTGGTACTAGCTCAGGTGTAGTAACGGAAGAATCTCAACTTCAAGCATCCGGCACATTGACGATTACTGACGTCGATACCGGTGAAGCACACTTCTCCAATACCGATGTTGTAGGTGCTTTGGGCACGCTCCACCTTAAAGATAATGGTGCGTGGACTTACGATCTCGATAACACCAATCCACAAGTGCAAGCCTTACGCAAAGGTGCTACTGCTACCGATACGATTACCGTTCATTCGGCAGACGGCACGCTACATCAAGTTACCGTCACAATTAACGGTACCAATGATAAAGCTGTTATTGGTGGTACAAACTCCGGCGCTGTAACCGAAGAATCTCAACTTCAAGCATCCGGCACATTGACGATTACTGACGTCGATACCGGTGAAGCACACTTCTCCAATACTGATGTTGCTGGTGCTTTAGGCACGCTCCACCTCAAAGATAATGGCACTTGGGCTTACGACCTCGATAACACCAATCCACAAGTGCAAGCCTTAGGCAAAGGCGCGACTGCCACCGATACGATTACCGTTCATTCTGCAGATGGAACACCACATCAAATCACCGTTACTGTTAACGGAACTAACGATAAAGCTGTGATTGGTGGTACAAACTCCGGCGCTGTAACCGAAGAATCTCAACTTCAAACATCCGGTACGTTGACGATTACTGACGTCGATACGGGTGAGGCCCACTTCTTTAATACGGATGTTGCAGGTGCTTTAGGTACACTCCACCTCAAAGACAATGGTGCCTGGACTTACGATCTCGATAATACCAATCCACAAGTGCAAGCCTTGAGCAAAGGCGCTACTGCCACCGATACGATTACCGTTCATTCTGCAGATGGCACACCACATCAAGTGACGATCACAATTAACGGCACTAACGACAAAGCCGTGATTGGTGGAACTAACTCCGGCGCAGTAACGGAAGAATCTCAACTGCAAACATCCGGCACATTGACGATTACTGACGTCGATACGGGTGAGGCCCACTTCTCTAATAAGGATGTTGCAGGTGTTTTAGGTACACTCCACCTCAAAGACAATGGTGCCTGGACTTACGATCTCGATAATACCAATCCACAAGTGCAAGCCTTGAGCAAAGGCGCTACTGCCACCGATACGATTACCGTTCATTCAGCAGATGGGACACCACATCAAGTGACTATTACGGTAAATGGCACTAATGATGCTGCGGTCATCTCCGGTGACACCGTAAAGTCCATCCATGAAAATGCTTTGTTTGATGCAGACAAACATGATGTCACCACTAGACAGAACGCCCACTCATTATCCGGAACCTTAACTTCACAAGATGCAGATAGCGGACAATCGAACCTCTTCCAACCGATTCAAAGTCAAATGGGACACTATGGCTCAATATCCCTAGATGCAAACGGTCACTGGCAGTATCAATTGGCGCCTAGTGAAGGGAAAACCATTGATGAATTAGCGCAAGGCGAGCACGTAACTGAAGTATTTACCGTACACTCCATTGATGGCACAAGCCACACCGTATCTATAGAGCTCATGGGAGATAACGACAGTGCAAGCATTACATTGCAACCTAGTCGCTCTCATACCACTATTTTCGAAGACAAAACAAGCGACATTGATACCAGCGGCGCATTACGAGCTTATGGAAATGTTGATGTTACTGACGTCGATAGCCAAGGCAGTGCGGCTCATAGTGAAGAACTGCTGAAATCAGAAACAGCGCACACAGCCATTGGCGGAGTGTTTACGGTTCATGGAACGAGTTGGGACTATCAGGTCGATCCAAGTAACCCGCAAGTACAAGCACTCGCTGCTGGTGAGAAATTGATAGAAACCCACACCATAACATCCATTGACGGAACTGCATCAAAACAAGTTTCGGTCACCATTGTTGGCACTAACGATTCGGCAGTAATAACAGGCACCGACACAGGAGATGTCACTGAGGGCAATGCTGGGCAAGACATGTCTCCAGACTTTGCTCAGCCTGGTATGGCATTTCTTGGCCGAAGTACCATACATACCACTGGCAAGCTCAATATTACCGATGTCGATACAGGTGAGGCGGAATTTGATACTCACGGAATTGGGTTTACTTATTCAGGCCAATACGGTGACCTTCTTCTAAACAAAGATGGTCGCTGGTCATATCATGCAGATACCGGTCAAATTCGTAGTACAGGAGGGCTAACCAGCACTCGAGGCACAACGATTGACCAGTTGGGAGAAAATCAAACTCTCACAGATACGGTTACCGTATTCACAAAAGATGGAACCTCGCATGACATTGTTATTACTATCCATGGTAGCAACGACCGCCCTTATTGCTCTTCGGAAGTACAGCTGAATTCAGGAAAAGAAGACTTAGCTCAGACCATTGCTGCTACTGAATTGTTGGCAAATACCATAGATGTGGATGCCAATGACTTAGGTAAACTCACCATTGCCAACCTGCACGCCGATCATGGTTCAATTCGCGATAACAATGATGGAACCTTTACTTTCACGCCAGATAAAGATTACAACGGGCAAGTACATTTTACCTATGACGTAGCTGATGCTCATAGGGGAGTCACACATACGGGTGCTAGTACGACATTAACAGCAACAACAGACAAAGCGATTATTACCGATGCACAAACAAATACAGACCTGCGTGGTGTTACAGAAGATCGCGGTTATATAGATACCCATTACCAATTGCACTACGACGGCCGATTAAACATTCAAGACCCTGATGCGGGAGAGGCACAGTTTGATCCAAATATTGGTCCACAAACCTATCAAGGTATTGGCTACGACACCAAATTGGGTGGACACATACTGCTCATGCGCGACGGTCACTACACCTATACGCTCGACAACCGCAATATACAGAACTTAGCTCAAGGTGAAGTTAAGCACGATTCAGCCGTTATACACTCGGTTGACGGCACAACGCATACGATAGAGCTAACGGTTCATGGTACCAACGATGCCCCAATCATCAATGCACAGTCCCACTCAGTGACTGAAGGTGGAAGCATTCTAAATGGACAAATGGTTGGCCACGATATAGATACAGGCGCAACATTGACTTACAGCGCACCGCAGATTGATGGCTTGGTGGTTAATCCGGACGGCAGTTATACCTTCAATCCTGCTCACTCTAGCTATCAATCGTTAGCATCAGGTGTCACGAAGACGTTGACTGTTCCAGTAACAGTCACAGACGAACATAATGCAAGCAGCACTCAAAACCTCTCAATTACGATTACAGGAGTTAATAATTCTGCCGTTATTGGCGGTGTCGACACTGGTGACGTAACCGAGAGCACTGCAGGTCAAAATATGTCTCCGGATTATGCCCAACACCTGATGAGTACCCTTGGTCGAGCTCCGCTATATGCAAGTGGAGCACTAACGATTACGGATGCAGATAGTGGTGAAACAACGTTTGATTCACGAGGTCTTGGATTTAACTATGCGGGAAAATTTGGCGACTTATTGCTGCGAGAAGACGGAACATGGTCTTATTATGCTGATGCCGGAAATATACGTATAAAAGGCGGTGTAACAACAAACAGAGGTAGCGTTATTGATCAGCTAGGTGAAGGAGAAATACTGACTGACACCATTACCGTATATTCTAAAGATGGTACATCGCACGATATTGTCATTACGATTCACGGTAGCAACGACCGACCTTACTGCGCTTCTGAAGTGCAGCTCAATTCAGGTAAAGAAGACTCCGCACAAACCATCACTGCGACCGAATTATTGGCAAACACTGTTGACGTTGACGCTAACGATGCCGGCAAGCTCAGTATCGCTAATTTGCATGCTGATCATGGTTCTATTCTCGACAACCAAGATGGCACCTATACTCTCACACCCGATAAAGACTACAACGGGCAAGTACACTTCACTTATGACGTTAAAGATGCACATGGTGGTACTACACACACTGGTGCAAATACCACTCTTGTTGCGACTCCCGACAAAGCCATTATTTCTGAAGTAACCACTGGAAGTGTTATTGAGGATGGGTCACATGCAGGGCACTACAACGGTACAACAACTGAACTGGCCAACGGGCAACTTAAAGTCATTGATCCCGATAGTGGTGAGGATAAATTCCAATACAGCCAATTTGGTGAAACTCGTATTCACGATCCTTTTGGCGGCATTCTACGCATCGACCGCGGGGGCAGTTGGCAATACAGTGTTGACAACACACACCTTCAGCACTTAGCTCAAGGGCAAACGGAAACCGTTATTTATCGAGTTCATAGCTATGATGGAACGGCATACGAGTTACACATTGACGTGGAAGGTACTAACGATGCGCCAGCCGTTACCCAAGTTGCGCTGAGTAACGGCACTGAAGACACGCATTATCAAATGCAAGCGAGTCAGTTTGGGTTTACCGACGTTGACACTGGCGATACGCTGCATTCAATCGCTATCACTGATCTGCCACCAGCAGCCCAAGGTAAGTTCGTACTCGATGGGCACGATATCACTGCTGGTCAGAGTATTACGGCTGCCGATATTACTAAGCTTCAGTTCGTTCCTGCTCCGGATTTTAACGGAGATGTTCCGTTTAAGTTCACCGTCAATGATGGGCATACCGATTCCCAACAAGCGACGCATACTCTACACATAGATCCTGTTAGCGACGCTGCAAAAATAACAGGAACAGATACTGGTGATGTTCATGAAGGACACACCTATACAGCACCTGATGGCAGTATGTCTGGTGGCAGTGTTGATGATCGCTCACCGGATCATATGCATGGAAACATCGGTAAATTGTGGAATGATCAGATCCATACTGAAGGACACCTGACCATCATCGACGCTGATACTGGTGAGAGTCACGCCCAAAACGGTATCTACCAAGGCTCTCATGGACAAGTCATACTTCAAAGCAACGGGGACTGGAACTATTATGCTTCCATAGGCCAAGATGCAACAGGTAGAAAAATTGATCACCTTGGCCAAGGTGAATCAATAACGGATACTGTTACCGTCAAAGCGGCTGATGGTACCACTCACGACATTCATATCACCATTCATGGCGACAATGACCGCCCGTACTGCTCTTCAGAAGTTCAGCTTAACAGCGGAAAAGAAGATCTCGCACAAACCATCACAACAACCGAGTTGCTTGCAAATACTGTCGATGTGGATACTAACGATGCCGGGCAACTCTCTATCGCGAATCTGCATGCGGATCACGGCACTCTGGTCGACAACAAAGATGGTACATTTACCTTCACTCCAGACCATAATTTCAACGGTAAAGTGCATTTCACTTATGACGTCAAAGATGCTCATGGTGGGGTTACTCATACTGGCGCGTCTACCACGTTGTTACCGAGCAATGATGCTGCCACACTGCAACCGACACTCGCCTCCAACTTTGTAACTGAAGATCATCTCAAATCGGGGACAAGCACCAATGAGTTATGGTCAGGTTGGAAAAACCTCGATATTCAGGATATTGACTCACCATCGGAAGCAAAAGTTACTCAAATAGAGGTGAATGGTGTTAAGCACACGGTACCAGCAAACTTCGCGATGAATCTTGCTGGCGCACACGGTACCTTCAACTTCGCTCATTCAACCGATGGCCACGATAAATGGAGCTACAGTGCGGATAATAGTCACGCTGAAGTTCAATCACTGAGTCATGGCGATTCTCTGACTGATACGATCACTCTTATCACCGCAGATGGAACACGAATCCCACTGACAGCCAAAATCTTAGGCACCGATGATCATGTGATGATTGATACGCCTGACTCATTAACGGCCGCATTGGGAACGGCTGTTGAGGACAAAGTTACCTCTATTTCAGGCACCCTCCTCGCGCACGATTCCGACAGTAAAGATTCCGTCACCTTTACTGCAGGTAACTCTGCTGGCTCTTACGGCACTCTTCACGTGGATAGCAATGGGCAATGGCATTATGACTTAGACCACTCAAAGGCCAATGTTCTACAACAAGGTGAGACCAAGGCAGAAGGGTTTGATATCACTGCGATATCTACTGACGGCTCAACTGCAACCAAACATATTGAAGTGCTAGTCCAAGGGAGTAATGACAAGGCAACGATATCCGTCGCTTCAAACCCCGATGTGCATGAAGATAGCTCTTCAACGCCTGTCGAGATCATATCTGGTAAACTGAGTGCCCTCGATCCTGACCACGATCAATCTACATTCTCAACGGATGTTGGCAAACGCCATGATCCATTTAACAGTGGCGTTCACGGTGGCCTTCACATTTCCAAAGATGGCTCTTGGACTTATACCGTTAACAACAGCCAAATTCAGCAATTAGCTGCAGGGCAAGAGGAGCATGTCCAATACAACGTGCATACTGTTGGCGGTGATTATCATGTTATTGATATTAAGATCGTAGGCAGCAACGATGACCCAGTTTTATCGGTAACTCAGACAACCCCAACAACAGGCACGCTGACCGAAACTGATGTTGACGTGAACGACACTCATACCTTTTCTGTCGTCAGTTCAACAGGACAATTCGGTTCTCTATCGGTCGACCCAGATTCAGGCGCGTATATATATAAAGCCAATGGTTCGGTTGCTGGAATGAGTTATAACGCGGCGACACACACATATCACGGCACCGATGTGTTTGAAGTAAAAGTAGCTGACAATCACGGTGGGGAGTCGTCGAAATTCATCACTTTCGATGCCAACGGTCATGTTTCAATTGTGCCAGGACAATCACCGACGATTTCAACCACTGTACCTTCCAACCCACTGGTAACGACAACGCAACCAAGTTTACCTGCAGGGACAAACACTCCGCCAAATAATGCGGTCACCGTCGACTTAGCGGCATCTAGTGATACTGGTACTTCCGATACCGATAACCTCACTAAAGACAGCACTCCAACAATCATTGGGCATACGGATATTCCTTACTCACAAGTCACCATCTATGATGCCTCTACACCTATTGGGCATGCGGTGTCTGATGGCTCGGGACAATATAGTGTGGCGGTGAGCAGCTTATCGAATGGCGATCATAATCTTTCTGCCAAAGCCTTAGCGCCTTCTTCAGTTTTACCAGCAACATCATCCATTCTTTCATTGCATATTGATACTGTAGTGGCACCGCTTCAAGTCTCATTAACCCATGACACAGGAAGCAATTCGTCTGATTTGATTACTGGCGATGGTTCATTGACTATCACTGGACAAGAGACAGGCGCAACCGTTGAATACTCGACCGACAACGGACACACATGGACATCAAGCTTCACGCCGCAATCAGGTTCCAACACAGTGAGTGTAAGACAGACTGATACTGCGGGAAATGTATCCATTCCAACATCTCTAACGTTTACTTATGATGATCAAATCGCTGCGCCTTCTATTGATTTGAAAGCGTCAACTGACTCGGGAGTGTCTGCAACCGACGATCTGACGAACATTCACACTCCAATAATCACCGGTAGTGCCGAAGCAAACTCTTCAATATATATTACCGATGAAACAGGCAAAGTCATTGCTACTGGAACAGCAAATAGCCATGGCATTTATCAACTCACCACATCGGATATTGCTGAGGGTAAGCATACTTTAACGGTATCTTCTACCGATGCCGCAGGCAACCAAAGTAGCGCATCCCTACCCGTTGAGGTTGACTACACTGCGCCAACCATTTCGAAGGTCAACCTAGGTAAAGTTTCAACCCATCAACCGACATTCAGTGGGTCTGTTTCATTAGATACCACAAGCGTCGATATTGTGGTCAAAAGCGGAGGTACGATAGTTGAAACGTTACACGCAACACTGGATGGAAAAGGAGGTTATACGGTTGATGCGGCTAACCTGCCAGACCAAAGTTACACGGCATATATTCAAGCAACAGACAAGGCCGGGAATACCACCGCATCAGGCTATGCGGGTGCCTTTGATCGCTTCACAATTGATACTCACGCATCAGCCCCTTCTATCAGCTTCGAAAATACAGGCGCTGATAACATTTACAATGCAGCTGAAGTCGCTTCCGGGGCTGCTAGTACGATTACCAGTACTATTCATTTGCCTTCTGACGCACAACCCAAAGATACACTGACGATTAACGGGCACCCTCACCTTATTACCCACGCTGAACATTTGGCAAAATTGGTCAATGTCGAAGTTGCACCTGGCGCCTCAATTACAGCGAGTATTACCGACCAAAATGGTAATACATCAACAGTGACAAACGCGACTGCACCGAGTTCGGATATCACTGTCGCACCACTACAAGTTTCATTAACCCATGACACAGGAGGCAACTCATCTGATTCAATTACTAACGACGGTTCATTAACAATCACAGGACAAGAGGCAGGCGCAACTGTTGAATACTCGACCAACAACGGACACACATGGACATCAAGTTTTACCCCGCAGCAAGGCTCAAATACGGTTAACGTGAGACAAACTGATGCAGCAGGAAATATATCCCCTGATACTTCGGTGACTTTCACACTCGATAATACGATTGCTGCACCAGCAGTCTCTCTGCGCAACGACACTGGGCGACACTCGGTTAACACACCAGACTTAATCACTAAAGACTCTCAACTTACAATTCAAACGGAAGCAGGAGCAAAAGTAGAATACTCGAATGACGGCGGACACACTTGGACAGCTGTGTTCAATCCAGTTGAGGGGGTTAATGACCTACAGGTAAGACAGACTGATATCGCAGGCAACGTATCGCCAGTGACGCACTTTAGCTTCACCTTGGACACCACTCCCGGCACAATCACAGTAAACCCGATATCGCAGGACAACGCATTAAATGCTGCAGAGAACAACCAACCATTAGTGATCACCGGCACGACATCCAACATAGCACCAGGGGATGTCGTCTATGTCGTCATCGGCAATAAACACTTTTATGATGCAACGGTAAAACCAGATGGTACGTGGTCATTAACTCTAGGTACTTCTATACATCAAAACATAATGGCGACCGATCGCGATTACTCAATACAAGTTGGTACCGTTGATACGGCAGGTAATTCGACGCCTCGCATTTCGACCCACCTGCTAGTTGATACGCAGAGTCCGATTCCACATATTGCAGTTGACTCAGTGACACAAGATAACGTGCTCAATGCTCTTGAGTCTGGTCAAACTATCGCGATAACGGGAACAGTAACTGGCGATTACCACACAGGTGATATTGTCAGCTTGAAGGTAAACGGTGCAACCATTACATCACTTACAGGCTCAGTTGATTCGAGTGGACATTTTTCTATTCCAGTGGCTGGTAATGTATTGGAACATGCCAATATTCATACTAGCTATGCAAATGGTCAGTCTGGCTCGATACACTCTATAGAAGCCACCATAATAACCACCGATGCCGCAGGGAATGTTGGCAGTGCGACGACAGGTTCACAGGTATTCAGCGTTGATACTCATGTTAACCTACCGACAATTACCTTTGAAAACCCTGGACCTGATGGACTCTATAGTAAGGCAGAAATTGCCCAAGGGCACCCAAATACAGTCACAGCAACGATTGCACCTCCTAGTGATGCCAAAATCGGTGAGCACCTGGTTGTCAATGGACAAGACCACGTGCTTGATGCTCACATTTTACAACACGGATTACAAATCGAAGTACTTCCAGGTGAACATGTACAAGCAACCATGACTGACGAACATGGCAATACGGCGGGTAGCCAAGGTGTGGCAGCGAGCGCTATACCAGAGCCAATCATTGTCAGACCGCCGTCAGGAAGCCACCACGTATCCGGTACACTTGGTGTGCCGCCACTATTACCTTCTTTGACTCCGGTACCAACAACACAGAGCGGCTGGCGAATCCATTTAGCTAACGGGCAATATGTAACAAGCCATCATGGGCAATATGGAACATTAACCATAGACCCTCAAACTGGTGACTTACACTACCAAGAACAAGCTCAAGTGCACACAGGTCCTCATGGCAGCGCTTCAGGTACCGGTCAGCATGAAGATCGATTTGAAATAGCCCTGCAAGGAACAAATCAAGATGAAATCGTCGCCCATGTAAACATTCAGATACTCAGCCATGGCCCGGGAAATAGCGGCAAACTTACGGTTGGGACAGAGGTCGTTGATATGACCATAACTCCTATTGTCCATGCGTCTCACCCTGCTCCACCTCCACCACCGCCAGTTCAGCATGACGAGCCAGAGATCACCTCTCACGAGGACTTCACGTTTACCGTAAGTGATGACACTTCTCTAGATTTATCTCAGCATGCTCATCAAGAACCAGACCAGAAAACTAACCACCATGGTGCAGCGGCTTATTTGGATGCTCTCGGTATTCAGCCGAATACTTCGCCGACCACCGGGCACGATCAACCCGCTGACATGGACATCGTGCTGGCACAAGTCGACCAACAACATGCTGCAGATTACGATCAACCGCATTTGGATATGTCGGATGCACTTGAACACCATGATGCAGCCAATAACCACAACCAAGATGATGAACACCATCATCACAACGACGTAGATGGACTACCAGACATAGATCCAAATAACTAATGGATAGTAGGTTGCGATTAGTGCAGTAAACAAAAGGGAGCACGCAATGTGCTCCCTTGTTAATGATTGTTTCTTGTATCGCTTTGAGCAAAGAGACGGTAGTGATTCTTTGAGTTACCTTTCTCCAAATGCAACGCTGATATTGGTGTAGATCGGCTTCCAAAGGTATTGGAACACCGACTTCTCGCCCGTCGTAATATCCACCTCACCCGTCATTCCGGGAAGAATAGAAAAGCTTTCAGGGTTATCACGGAAGTATGGCGTTTCAACAGACACCACCACTTCATAATAAATTTCACCTCGTTCACTTTGGCTTGTAGTCGGTGAAATGCTTTCAACCTCGCCTTTTAAAGCACCAAAACGGCTGTAATCAAACGCATCAATCTTGATTCGAGTCGGCTGGCCTACGTTCACGAAACCAATGTCTCTCGGTGATAAGCGAGCTTTAAAATCCGCTTTACCACCAACAGGAACAATCTCAACCACTGTCCCGCCCGGTTGAATAACACCACCGTTCTGCGTACTTGGTAGGCTTTGCACTAAACCTTGTAGCGGTGACACTAACATGGTGTTCGTCAATTTCGCTTGGCTTGAACGCACCCTTGCATTCAATGCAGATAAGTCAGATACCGCTTTGGATCGATCATCACTGACTTTCGCCTTCGCCTCTGCTAAAAGCTGTTCAATTTTTTGCTCCGTGCTGTCGGCTTGCTTGATTAACACTGCTTTCTTACCACGAGCTTCTTCGATTTTCTGTTCAATACTGGCCAGTTTTTGTCGCATTTCAAGCACACGTAAACGTGAAATGTTACCCGCTTTATACCCCTTCTCCAGTATGATCAACTCTTGCTTGGTCGCATTCAGCTCTTTCTCGTAGCTAGGTAATGACTTATCTACACTGCGAAGCTGCTCTGCAATCTGCTCGCTCTCTTTCTCAAGTACCACGCGCTTTTGAAAATAGAGGGCTTTTTGTGCATTTAACTGCGCTTTTTGTTGACTAACAATCTCTGGATAATCAATCTCAAATTCAGCAAGGTTTGGCTCACGTTGTTCAAGCAAAGCATTCATACGCTCTACACTGGCGAGAAGTGTCACTTGTTGAGATTTCAATTCATCAAGAGCAGTACGTTGGAAGGTCGCATCAAACTCAACAAGTGGCTGACCTTTCTCGACCAGTTGACCTTCTTTAACGAGAATTTGCTTTAACTTACCGCCAATCGCGCTTTGTAATACTTGCTTCTCGCCTTCTGGAATTACTGCGCCTTTGGCTTTGGCAATTTCATCAACTTGGGTGACTACAGACCAAGTGGCAAAAGCGATAACACATAAAGCAACTGACCACGTCGCCAATGCCAATGTACGAGCCGTATTTTGTGATTCAACAAGTTCACCGTAGCGCTTGCCCTTCTCGATAGGTTGTTTAGCCATTAGCGACTCCTTGCTTAGACTCTGATTGTTCTTGTTGGGCTGCATCTTGCTGAGCAGACGGCTCTTGTTCTTGGGAAGCTTGAGGCTCTGAAGGCTGTTCCTGCTCCGAAGACTGTTCCGGCTCTAATGGGCCAGCATAAACAACAGCCCCCTCATTTAACACCACGACTTTATCAGCGAGCTTAATCAAGTCTGGATCATGCGACGTATAGATCACCGTTGCTTTTCCTTTCTTTGTCGCCAAGAACTCACCGAATACACGTTTAGCATTGGGATGACCATCAGGCACCGGGTTGTCCATTAGGAACATCGGGTAGTCATACACCAAAGCTTTGGCGTCAATGAGGATCTGAGCGACAGTGCCTGACAACATGTCAAACAGGCTATCCGGCTGGATACTGCTGATAGAGGTATCCAACCCGTCTGGTAATGTGGAGAACCAGCGCTTGCCCCCAACCATTTCAATGGCTGATATCATTTTCTGCTCTTCAACTTTATGCCCATCGCTCAGCCACTCTCGAATACTCAATGTAAGTAAGTCGGGGTAAGCGGCGCGAATGAAACACCAATGTCGATAGAGCTGCGGATCGTACTGAGCAAGGTTTACCCCTGTCAGCTCTACCATGCCGTTCTGAATAGGCTGTAAACCAGACAACACTTCAATTAATGTCGATTTGCCACTGCCGGAGGGGCCAGTGATCGCCACAATATCGCCCGCTTCAACATCAAAACTTACCCCATTCAATGCAGGGCGACTCTGTTTAGGGTAACGGAGAGTCACTTGATCTAACTTCAAGTTCGGAGCGACCGTTGGCAATGGGTGATGCTGGTAACTGAATTCACGTTCAGACGGCTGAGACAGAATACGATTTACCTGAAGCTTAGATTGATTAAAGCTATTAAAACGCATCGCACTGTTTGCCAACACCTGCGCAGGCCCTGTCACTTTGGAAATCAACATCATTGATGCAATCAAACCGCCGGGCGTCATCACTTGCTCGAAAATAAGCCCAATACCTAAGCCCATAACAGCCAGTGTTGAACCCACTCCAATGAAGTAATAAATCGAGGTGTATCGACTTTGCAGAACCGATTGATTAAACGTCACCGTAGAGGCAAGCAGATTGGCCTTTTGGAAACGTTGAATCCAGTGCTCTGAAAACCCAGCACTACGAATAAAGGCAAGCTTAGACGTCAACTCATTCGTCATATTTTGACGATTAGTGCCCGCTACCGTCGATTGCATTGACCGCTTACTACTCGAACGTATCGAACGCTTAGCTAACAGGTAATACAAAACCAAAGAGACGATTGGAACCAGTACCAGCCATCCACCTAGCACTCCTATCGCAAGGACAAAAATGGCAATGAAAGGCAAATCAAACAAGGCATTACCGAGTGGTCCTGATAACACACCTGAAATACGTTCAGATAGCATCACTTGGTTTTGCTGACTAGACGAGGCCATTTGCTGGTTTTGAGCATAGCTATTTCTTAATAATCGCTGCACAAGGGATTGAGATATCTCGCGGCTGACTCGGTTAGACACAGAAGCAAACACTCGACTGCGCAATGTTCTTAACCAGCCCATCATAACAAACAACAAAGCTGCACCAATAGCGATACCTTGCAGTTCGTGCCCAGCATCGCCACCAATAACATGGTCATAGATCGACATCGTGATGAATGGCACTGCGAGAGCAAATAAATTGGTGATAAAGCTAACCAAAAGCAATTTAGGAATGATAGGACGAAAAGCATGTAACCGTTCACCAACCCAATCCGGAGAAGCCTTCTCCAATGGAGCCCCTTCAATCACAATGCAAAATTGAGGAACCTCTGAAACGTCTTCATTGCCATCAACAGCCACAAACTGTTTTGAATCCAAGTGACCAGAAACCAATTCACTTTCACTAAGAACTAGGAGAACTAATTTGTGATCGCCCACCTCATCTAAGTTAGCAACCAAGCGATATGGCAATGCAAGCCTATCAAACAGGGCAAACATATCATCAATCGATTCAATACCGTTCTCATCAACCCATTGGCGAGCGAACAGTTGGATATTCGCATTAACTTCCAACTCCTTGAGCACAGAAAGGCTTTCAGTTTCCAGTCGGTTCATCGGCTCATGTTGACCGTCTGTTTCGTCATGGCGATTAGCATCTAAACGATTCATGCAATGACCTCCTGCTGATTAGTAGTGTCTTCGGCAATCGAACCGTTTTCTACTGTAATTGTTCGACTCGCTAGTTCGCGAAGTTTTGCATGATAGCTCACCATCAATATGGTGCGCCCTGCCAATACTTCTTCTTCCAGCACCTTAACCAGGTTACCGAGAGCATTGAGGTCTAGCGAGGAATCCGGTCTTTCTAGCATGATAATGGGCTTGCTACTCGCTAATTGGGCCGCAATATTGAGCATTTTAATGTTGCCCATACTCAACAAAGAGGCACTTGTATGACCGATTTGTGTTTCTAACCCATCAGGTAAACGCGTAATTTCTTTGGTTAATCCCAAGCGCACAGCGTAATCATTGGCGCTTTGTGTTCTCTCAGGATCAAATCCACACAAATTGTCCAGAATCGTACCTGAGACTAACTGCCCTTTAACCCCGCAGTAAGCTGTAGCTTGAGCGACAGATGCAATAGAAACGGCTTCGCCATTAATGAAGCACTCACCCGCGGCTAAATCATCAATCCCTGCTATCGAAGACAGTAAGTGACTATTGATGTGGCGATCTTCACTCACTAACAACACCAGCTCGCCTTTATTTAGCGTCACATCCGCACTGGCGAGTTCACCATACCTTTCAACGGTAGCTTGTTTGATCTCTAGAGCCTCAAAGTCAGAGAAGTTCAGCTCAGAACCAGCGGACTCAGACAGTGATAAGTCCCCTAACTTTTCAATTGCCTGATTGGCACTATGGATTGAATTAAGCTTGATTCGAACCCCAACCAGAGCACTCAGAGGCGCCACAGCTCTACCCGATAAGATGGAGCATGCTGCTAACCCACCCGTGGTCAATTGACCATCCAATACCCACAAGCTCCCGGTAATCACCAACAAGACAGAAGTCGCTAATGCGGCAAGCTGAATACATTCTTGGGCGAAAGCGTTCTGTTCTTCTTCTTTGGCTTTGGATTGAGAGCGGATATTATTGAGGGATTTAAACTGATTAAAGATTCGAGACTCAACGGCCTGACGTTTGATTCCCTGAATGGTTTGGCTCAGCAAAATCAAGAACGCTTTTCGCTCCTGCTCATCTTGAGAAGCTTCCTCACTTAGACTTTTAACGCGAATAGAAGATAACCAAACGATTCCGAGAGTAATCAGCCAAACTGCCAAAGGTATTGCCACCAGCTCACCACCGATGTAAGCCACCAAGCCCAAGAAGATCAATGCAAAAGGCAAATCAATAAAGCCTGCAATCACACCGCCGGAATACCAATCTTTAACTTTGGATACTGAGCCGAGCCCTTCTTCTACACCGCCAACACCTAAATGACGAAGATGACCTGATGAAGCGTTAGTCACCCTTTCAACCAAGGTTTGATAAGTCGCTTTCTCGGTATTACTGGCCGCGGCAGACAAAAGCCAAGTGCGCACAAAACGTATGAGTGCTTCCATGGCTACAGCTAGAGTCGCCCCCGCTAGAAGCAGTGTGGCTGTACCATAGCTTTGGTTGGGAAGAATACGATCGTAGATCTGGAGAACCGTTAATGGAACGGCCAATGACAAGAGGTTAATAAGTAAAGAAGGCAGTAAGACTTTCCTTACTACCCCTTTATTTTTTACTGACGTTACAGGCATACACAATCCTTATCCATGCTTATGAAATAAGATTGGTACACCATATTGGGTATTGCAAGGTAACGACCTGATTTAACGTGTTTTTCAATATAAATATGACACAAGTCTTTCTACACAAATCCGTGACTATACCTGTACCTTAGAAACGCCCCTTACAAACCATTGTCGTAATCCGTTATCGCCTGCTTTAACTTTGAAAAGTTTGAGTTACATAAATACGGTTTCAGTGCTTCAAACTTCTCTTCTGGCCAGTCGTATATCTTCATTGAGATCAGCTCTTCGATAACAGCCTTATCGAAGCGATATTTAACGACTTTTGCAGGAGAACCACCAACAATACTGTAAGGTTCCACATCTTTGGTTACCACGCTGTTTGCAGCGACAACCGCCCCTTCTCCAATGGTTACGCCCGGCATGATCATGGCTCTCATGCCTAGCCAAGCGCCATCTTTTATATGCGTGTCACCTTTACCTATGTAGGCTTCTTCGATCACATCCATAAATGGATACAAAGAAAACCAATCAACACGGTGGGTGTGATTGCCGCCCATAAGGATCACAACCTCGGCTCCTATACAGACATAATCCCCAATGTAGAGCTCATCGATTTCCCAACGAGGCTCCCACTGGCGGCTAACTTCGTCACCATGCAGATAGCGAACGACAGAACGCTCAAACCCATTATCCCAGCAATCGCTGTAATAACTGTGTTGACCCTTGATGTGAATGTTGGGGTTGGTAACGACTTCATGGAGCAGTTCGAATTTAGACCAATGCTTATTTTGCATCTCTACCTCTGATTAAATTATTCGTTTTATTTCGGTTTAAATATCAAAAAATCGACAATGTTTATCTAAGGTGCACAAACGCATTCCCCATCAACACAGAAGTTAAAGGAGGTGAATAGTCAGTATCACACTTAAATCGTAGCAATGTCGCTAAAACGAAAAAGGCGTCAGTGGATTCGAGGTTGCTTTAAGAGAGGAAGTAATTTCACGTGGTACTCAGTGTAGTAACGATAACTCGGTTGGAAAATTTATAGGTGAATTGTATCTGTTTAATCGCACTAATTTGACAGGGATATGTGATTTATAAGTTTTCAAATATCAGTTCATGTAGAGTCAGAAAACAAGAGCCTGCGGTATTACACAGGCTCACGTTTAGATTCATGCTTAGCTATGGGTTAAGTAACTACATTTTAGCTAGCTGCACTTTTCTATCTTTGTTTACCACACAGAAGTTACCGCGCTTAGTACGACACTTAGAACATCTCTCACACTCTACAGGGCTTCGATCGCCCTCTTTCCAGCGTTTGATTAGATGAGGCTCAGATAATAGAGGTCGAGAAAGTGCAAAGTACTCAATACCCGTATTATTAGCGATCTCTTCAATAGCATCAAAATCCGTTAAGCCGCCCACCGTGATAACAGGAATGTCGACATCTTGGCTAATTGCATGGCCATATTCATGGAAGTAACCTTCAGCTTGGATGGTAAACCCATCATGTGACTCGCCAATCATGGTGTCGGCTTTGCCATGAATGTTGCCAGACACCACAATGCCATCAACGCCAATTTCTTCGAGCTTTTTACACACTAAGCGCGTTTCATCGAAGGTCACACCACCCTCGAAAAACTCAGAAGCGGTCAGCTTAACCAAGATAGGGAAATCCTCACCCACCAGCTTGCGTGTTGCTGTGTAGATCTCAAGCAAGAATCTCATACGATTTTCTAAGCT
This sequence comes from Vibrio pomeroyi, assembly GCA_041879425.1. Taxonomy (NCBI): domain Bacteria; kingdom Pseudomonadati; phylum Pseudomonadota; class Gammaproteobacteria; order Vibrionales; family Vibrionaceae; genus Vibrio; species Vibrio pomeroyi. The sequence goes on from CP090855.1 coordinate 482,219, forward strand.
ACCGCCGTATTCATCTTCACGCTGGTTGTAGTAAGGGCTTAAGAACTGGTTGATCAAGTACGTGTGTGCCGCATGAATCTCAACACCATCAAAACCCGACTGTTTAGCTCTTAGTGACGCTTTGGCAAACGCATCAACAATGTAGTCGATCTCACCTTTGGTCATCGCTTTGCCCAGTGTTTGAGTTCCTTTTTCAGGAACCTCACTCGGTGCAAAGATCACTCGCTCGCCAAGGTCATACGTGGTTTTCGTACCGCCATAAGCTAATTGCATCACGATTTTAGAGTCGTTGTCATGAACCAGTTGGGTTAGCTTTTTGTATTCATCGATAAACGAGTCGTTATACATACCCATCATGCCAGCATTCGGCTTTTCTTCTTTAACGATGTTTGCGTAACCCGTGACGATCAAGCCAACCTCACCTTGAGCCAACTCTTCATAGATAGCGTAAAGTTTATCTGTCATATGGCCATCTTCGGTCGCCATATTTTCCCACGTCGCACTTCTCATAAAGCGGTTTTTAAGCGTCATGGTGCCAATGCGGGTTTCTGTAAACAAAGTACTCAAATCTATTCCTCACTCAATCGTGTTACGCAAGTGCCCATCTAACGGGGCTGATTGACGCGGATACTACAGAGAATATGACAAGCAAAACTTAATCTAGATTAAGAGAGCGGCACTCTTACATAAGAAACAGGCACATTTGCTTGGAATAGAAGGACGTTGAGGACGAAAACAAAAAAGCCGTTCAGTGAGGCTAAACGGCTTTAGAAGTTTATGACAAGGTAGATATACCTCTAACTAACACTTGAAAAGAGTTAGCCGTATTTAACAGTAGGGTCGATACATTGGTACACTTGGCCGATACTCGCTTCGTTCGCCAATAAGGTTTCAATAAGACGAGCCACTTCTTGTCGGTAAATCAGACCATGCACTTCCACTTGTTGAGAAAGCTCACCATTGCCAGTCACTTCACCGTCTAACAAGCCACCCGGGCGAAGAATCGTGTAATCAAGCGAGCTCGACATTAACCAAGCTTCCGCCAATGATTTTTCACGAACTGCAGCACCAAACCCTTTTCTTGAGCGCTCTGATAGGTACTGCCATGAATCACCACAACCTAACGACGTCACTAGCACAAAGCGTTTGATTTCATTCGTTTCCAGAGCATCAATCACATGTCGGTGACCGATGTAATCAACCGGAACATCCGCTCTAAAACTGCCCATGCTTGAAACAACCAATGCCGATTTTGGTAACTCAGCAACCGTCTTTTCCACTTGTTGCTTGTCGGTCGCATCGCAGCTCAATGAAGTTACGCCAAGAATCGCCAAGCGCGGGTTCTTCTCTGGGTTTCTAGCAATCGCAATCACTTCAAAACCTTGTTGATGAAAGTGCTCGACCATTGCTGCACCCAAACCGCTACCTGCTCCCCATACTACGACTGTACTCATAAATACCTCAAAAAAATCATGTTGTTCCTAATATTAACGACACAATCTAATCGGTTCTTTCGCTTAGATCAATAAATGCGAATAAGTCTCAATATTAAAGCATCATCCATAAACCAACTAATGTTTAGCGAGATTCAGTGGAAGCCTTAGCAGATAATAGGGATATATCGACATAGGAATGATGCAGCAGAAACACAAAAAGCGCTGGATGTAAGTCCGCCTAAACAGGCAACCTACACTCAGCTTTTTTATTTATGGGGAAACGGGTTGATGCTTAGTTGAACTCATAGGTATAAGATGCGCCAACACTGTTATTTTCACCGAAATCATCCTCAGCAAAGATAGTGAAGAAGTTGAATGACTGGGCATCACTCAGCTTATAGCTAGCGCCGACACCCGTCCAGTAGCCTGAATAATCATCAGAGCCCATTGAACCGCCACCAAAGCCCATGATTGACCACTCATCGGTAATCGTTTTTAGGCCAAACGCACCAATGTAACCGCCATGTGTTGAGCTTGGCATCAACACATAATCAGAACCCACATTCTGATCATCAAACACCGCCACTTCACCATCGTTATAGCTGTACCCAGCCATCGGGAAGATTTGCCAACCGAACGGCTCAATATCAAAATAACTCAACGGAACAAATGTCCCGATACTGTAGTTGTTCTTATAAGCATCGTTGTCGTATTCAGAGCGGCTAAAATTGAAGTTGACGATACCCAAAGGCAATAGCCATGAACCACCCACTCGCCACTCTTCACCATCAGCATTGACACGAGCGTTGATCATTCGTGCTTCATCAAGCCCGATAGAGCCCGAGAACTTTAGCTCTTCGTTATAAGCAACGCCCGCTTTGGTTACGATCTTAGTCGGATCATCAGGATGCTTCTCTTCAGCCAAAGCACCCGTTGAACCCAGTATTACCGAAGTAACAATTAATAGATTACGTAATGTCATTAGAAGGTCGCGCTAACACCGATAAAGTGGATACGACCATCGAACGAACCATCAACCATAAATCGGTCCATATCAACTGAACCTAAATCTGCGTATTCATAGAACACATCAATTAAGATGTCGTCCCAATAGGTAGATGCACCTACAGAGTAGCGGTACTGTTCACCAACAGGTAAGTCAACATACTGCAGTGTCGGATCATCTTGCGGAGAAGTTTCATAAGAGAAGCCCGCTTTTAAACGCCAATCAGAGTTCAATTGGTAGTCCGCACCGACTGCAAACTTCCACACATCGTCCCAGTCGCGCTCGATTGGAATCCCACCAAATTGAGAGCCAAAATCTAAAACTGTCGTATCCCACTCACTCCAACGGTGTAATTGAACACTTGCCAGTAGATCTAATTGAGAATTCAATGCATAGCTCGCACTCACATCTACAATTTCAGGAAGCGCTATATCGGTAGCCAAAGAGTTGAGTACGCCAAAATCTGTAGGGCCATTTACATCATTATTGAATTCATGCTCCAGTTTAGAGCGATAGCTTGCGCCTAGTTTTAGGTTGTCCGTCGGTGTGTACATGACACCTAGGTTATAACCATAAGCCCAGTCAGTATCCTGCTTTATCGTTAATGCAGATGTTGTTTGTTGTAACGCAGCCCAACTTAATTGAATACCTGCACCCACTGACCACTGATCATTAAGTTGGTAACTCAGTGACGGGTTCACTTGCATCGCTGTGAGGGTAATATCTTCAAGTAAAGGGCTTCCAGCCCATTCGCTACCGTAATCTAGGCTAGACCCCCCTACTGCACCGAGCGCGATACCAAGGTGTAATTTGTCAGTCACTTGATGAGCGTGAAAGGCACCGAATGACGGCATTACAGAATGAGCTTTGCCGTTATCACTTGAGTCTAGGTTGTCTTGATATTTCATCTCAAGATCAAACGCCATGGTGTTGATGGTGGTTTTGCTTTCGCCCATGTGAGACATGGTGGCAGGGTTCGTCCACATCGCAGCAGCAGATCGGGTGTAAACACCGTCACCAGCGCCAGTAGTACCAGCGTTGGCAACAACGGCCTCTTGTAAAAACAGACCACTTGCGAAAGCGTTCAAACTGGTAAATATTGCGGTGGCAGCTAGAGAGTAGGTAAAAGTTTTGTTCATCAGAGTGCTCATTCAGCCTTAGACATTAAATTGCGCTAAGGTTACCGCAAAGCCCGATAAACAAAGGGAATATTGATTATTCCTGTACAAACACTATTTAAACTTCCTAGCCACATAAGCGCGTGGTTTGTCGCTATGAATCTCACGCTGAGCGGCGATCGCTCGGTTCTTACCTAGGGCAACTTTAATCTGATACCAAGTCTCATAAAACAAGGCGATGCCGGGGCTAGACCACCAAGTTTTGTTATAGAGTTTCTTATTGGCGGCGACCACATCTGGCGATCGATTCGCACACTCCAGTGCCAAGGCATAAGCTTCCGCGTACGGATCTTCGGCTATTTTTGTGACAAGCCCATATTCTTTGGCAGTCTCACTATCGATCACCTTAGCGGTCATCGCCATTTCTAGGGTGTGATCTTTTCGCATCAGCTCTCGGAAGGCAATCGCACCACCCATATCAGGAATCAAGCCCCACTTGGCTTCTAGGATAGAAAAGTTGGCGTCTGGACTGGCGATTCTAAAATCTCCCCCACTAACCAGTTGCAGGCCTCCTCCCCAACAGCGGCCATGAATCGCAAAGATGACGGGGCATGGAATATCTCGCCAACCTAACGAAAAGCGTTGCGCAGCATTTGGTAATGTCGGTAACCATTTGAAAAGAAGCTTCATCGCGCCTGATTTACTGGTCAGCAAAGACTTCACATCAAGCCCTGAACAAAAATCGGCCCCATTGCCCTTCACTATCACGGCGCGAATCTCGGTGTTCTTTTTCAGCTGATCCACCATGTTGTTCACCCCTTGGAACATCGCCATATCAATGGCATTCAGCTTATCAGGGCGATTCAACACAACCGTTGCGATCTGGTTTTCATCAATAGAGCAAGTAAGGCGTTCAAGTTCAGGCATTTGGTTATCCAATTAAGTGGTCAGACCTTTAGCGTAGCCATCTTAATCGCATATGCAAAATTAACGCTGTAGAAGCGAGATCTGTGTTGGCTAACGCTTTATCTAGGAAACACAGAACTCAATCAAAAAAAGGCAGTGATGGATGATTCCAATCACTGCCTTTCATACTTGTTTCTGTGAACAAAGAACTTAGCGCTCAGCTGGCCAACCGCGAACTTAGGCTCTTCGAGATTTCAGTAACAAGAAGATAAAGTAACTGCCACCAATAATGGAAACTAATGTGCCTGCCGCAAGCTGTGCTGGGAACACCACCACTTGCCCTAACCAATCGGCGAATAGCATCAGTGCTGCACCAATCAAAAACGATAAGATGATCTGCTCACGAACCAAACGAGCACCAACCATGACTGCTATATGTGGAGCTAGTAGGCCAACAAAGGCGACCGGTCCCATGGTGGTTGTCACCATCGAACATAACACCGCGACAATACACAACAGAGCCACATAAGCGATGGTGATATTCAGCCCTCTAGCACTCGCAAACTGGCGGCCAGTCGCAATTAACGTCACCCAGCGACTCAACAGTAAAGCTACCCCAATACAAACGGTGATCACGATAGCCATAATCGTTGCCGCATCAGGTTCAACACGATACGTAGAGCCTGCCAACCAAGCCAATAAGGTGTATTTCCCCTCACCAACTCGTGTTAAGGAAAATTGCACTAAAGCCTCTAACACCGCGGTCAGCGAGATACCGGTCAGGATTAAGATCGACGGTGCAAACTGATGCTTCTTACCAAGGAACAGCAACAAACAGAGCGCAATCGCACTGCCCAAAAACGCAACCCAAGGGCTTAGCGAGTGAATCGAGTATCCCATAAACAGGCTACTGAAAATCAGCGCTAGCACCGCACCTGCCGATACACCCAGAATGTCTGGGCTCGCAAGTGGGTTATAAACCAACCTTTGTAAAATCACACCTGCTACTGCCAAACCGCCACCAGCGAATATTGCGGTTAACATTCTAGGCCAGCGAATAGACCATTCAAATGCATCTGGGACAATGAAGTAACCCATGTCTGAAGAAGGCTGTGACAATGTGCTTAACGCCAGTAAACCGGAGATCATCGCGCCCAACAAGAAATAAGCCAAAGGTGAAATAGACTTTGGCCCTTTAGGCATCGAGAAAAACAGCTGATCTTGGGCTGACATCTGCTTACGAGCGATAATAATCAAAGCTGGAGCGCCGATCACCGCGGTTGCCGTTCCTGTTGGAATCATATCCAAAGACCATTGCGCCAAGAAAATCGCCAAGCTGTCGGTCACACAAAGCAACAGTGCACCTAACACGCAGCTTGCGATGAGTTCAGATTTCGCCTTTAAAAAGCCCAAATGTCTCGCGATGTTTGGCGCAATCAAACCAATAAAACTGATCACACCCACCGAAGTAATCGACACGGAAACCAACCAAACGCCAATCGCCATGAGTACAAAGAAGGTCGTACCGATGTTAAGACCACGTGCCGCAGCCCCTTCAGTGCCAATAGAAAGCAGAGTCAAAACTCTTGGAGCCAACAGGAAAATGGCAAAGATTGGCAGTAACTTAGGCATCAGCCAAAGCACTTGTTCCCAACCGTTCTGTCCGAGATCGCCTGCTCCCCATACAAACAGGTTCTGCGCATACTGGTCGTTAAGTAAAATAATCGCAGTTGCAAATGCACCTAGCAGTAAGTTAACCGCCATGCCCGCCAAAACAATTGGCAAGCCGCTCATGTTTTTGATGCCAACAATGGAGACAATCAGCCCCATGGCAAGCAGCGCCCCAATTAACGCGAACCAAACGGAATATTGAGCAACCAACATTGGCGCGACCACGTTAAGAATGACCAGACCAAGCCACGCCCCTGATGATGTTCCGAGTGTAAGCGGAGACATCATGCGGTTTTGCGTTAACTGTTGGAACAAACTACCTATGGTACCAAGTGTTCCACCAACTAGAATCGCCATCACTAAACGAGGTAAGTTGACATAAATTAATGCCATCAACTCGAATGAATCATCGACCATTTTATTGAATGTAACGATGTCACTGATCTGTGAGACTTGCTGAAACAACTCACCAATAGGGCCAAATTCAGACTGGCCTAACCATAAATGAATAAGGGCGGCGATAAATAGTACCGCCCCCATCATCAAACCACTGGATTTCATTACTGCTCCGCTAACGTCAACAACGATTGCGCCATCGCTTCTGCGTTATACAAAATCGACATAGCACCGCCGTAGCTCCAACTTGCTGCTACAGGGCTAAATTGACCATTGCGAACGAAAGGCATGCTCTTCCAAACCGGAGAGCGATCTAACTTGTCTTGATATGGGAAAGGTTCAAAGTAAAGCGCAATGCCACCCTTAACATTTTTTAGCTCGGTCATACGTTTTTGACTGATGCCCCACTGACTCGCAGGAAGATTCATCGCATTTTCAAAGCCTAGCTGCTCAAGCGCATATTGCGGAATCGAGTTATCACCGTATATGTAAACCGAAGTCGTGCTCGCAAAACGGAAAGACGTCACTTTCGGCTTGTCGCCCGGATACGCTTTATCTAGTTCAGCTTTTAAAACTTCAAGACGCTCATCCATCGCAGCCAATTTGTTGTTCGCTTGTTCTTCTTTACCAAGCAATTGCCCTATCTTCTTGAAGTTATCGATAGCTGCCGCCGCATTGCTGTGCTGTTCACTGTACGTTTGGTAGTAAAGTACTGGCGCGATTTCTGAAAGTCGCTCCTGAAGATCTTTCTGAGGTGAAGCGATAAGAATCACATCTGGGTTTAGCTTCTTAAGTGCAGAAAAGTTAGGTTCAGTTCGAGTGCCAATATCCGCCACACCTTCTGGAATCGCAGGTTGAACAACCCAATCGCTATACCCTTCAATATCTGGCACCGCAACTGGCGTAACACCGAGTTCGATCACTTGCTCTGCAATATCCCAGTTAAGCGCTGCCACTTTAACAGGCTGAGCTTCAAGGGTTTTGATCCCCTCACTGTCTTCGACTTGGAAATCCGCCATCGCATTAAACGATAAAGCACTCGCTAACATCGTTAGAACGAGTTTGGTATTCAAATTTTTTACTTTAGAAAAATGAGAAGCTATTGGTTTTAAGCTCATATATTTGCCTACTTAATCTAAATTCGATATTTCTACAAACGACAAAAGCAGCCCAGAAAAGGCTGCTTTAAAATTGGGAATGCTAACTTAGTTAGAATTCATAGTTCACGCTTAGCTCTACAGACTGCTCAGCACCGAACCAACAGTTCGATTGGTCGTAACACGCGTAATATTCTTCGTTGAAAATATTGTTCACCGCTAGATTCGCTGTTGCGCCAGATAGCGTATCGCTTGCAGCACCCAAATCATAACCCACCGACAAATCAACAACCGTGTAAGACGGAACTTTACCTTGAGTATTGCTTGCGTCCATTTGCATTTCGCCAACGTAACGAGCACCTGCACTGAATCGAGATCCTGCTAGCATGCCGTTAAATACGTTGTAGTTAGCCCACATGTTAGCTGTGTGTTCAGGTACATAGATTGGAGTCGTACCTTCTAAACCGTTGCTAGAGTCTTCGGTAATTTCCATATCAACATACGTGTATGAAGCCGCAATATCGAAGTTTTCTGTCGCAAACCAACGTCCAGATAGTTCTGCACCTTGCGATACCACTTCACCGACTTGGATTCTTGGACCATAAACATTTGTCGGGTCTGTCATCAACATGTCTTGCTTAACAATATGGAATAGAGAAACCGTTGCTTCTTTCGACATATCGTCAGACAGGTATTTCACACCAATCTCTGCTTGTTGTGCGTTCTCTGGATCGAACTCATTGCCCGCTTTATCAACACCCGGAGCTGGTTCAAAGCTCGTCGCATAGCTTGCAAACGGTGCTAAACCATTATCAAACTGATACAAGCCACCTAAACGGTAAGTGAACTGCTTGTGATCAGATTCATGAGCGTAGTAATCACTCTCAGATTTGTAGTGATCAAATCGCGCGCCCGCAATCAGTACTAATGCGTCCAGACGAACTTGGTCTTGAACGTAGAAACCTAACTGACTTGACGTCGTATCATCTAAGTATTCGTTTTCTTTAGTAACATCACTACGGTCAAGCAGATCGTTGTTAGGGTTTAATGGATCAAAGCTATTAAAGCCACTGCCGTTCGCGCTGTAAGCTGAGTAGTTAACATTGCCATCTAGGTCTTGGTAATCTAAACCAAGCAATAAGTTATGTTCTACTGAACCAACATTAACGATACCGCTCAATTGGTTATCAATAACAAACCCTTTAAAGCTCTCATCAGTAGAGTACAAGTAACGGTCTAGCTGGTTCGGCGTACTTGGATCGTAGCTCACATGGTAAGTGTTCTCTTGATATAGAAATGCGTCGGTATAGCGAGCATTCTGTAAGAACGTCCAATTGTTACTGAAGTCATGGTTAATCTTATAGCTAACCATTAACACTTCACGTTCGAATTTACTCCAGTTCTTGTCACCCATAGAAACAGATGGATCGCTTGCTTTAAGCACATCGAGTGGCATTGCCGAGTTGATGCCCATTGAAGGATCATTCTGGTAGTAGAGATTGAAGTTGATTAATGTGTTATCGGTTGCTTGCCAGTCCACAGAAGGAGCAATTAAGTAACGCTCTTCTTCTGCATTATCAACTTGGCTGTCTTGCTTGCGAGCAAGTGCGATCAAACGGTAAGAAAAATCACTGTCACCAAACTGACCTGTAGTATCAATAGAAGCTTCTTGAAGATTGCGAGAGCCTGTTGCTACGCCAACTTTAGTCGACGATTCCGTTTGCGGAGCTTTAGCAATCATGTTCACCATACCGCCCGGTGGCATTGCGCCATAAAGCACAGAGGTAGGCCCCTTGAAGATCTCTACTTGCTGCATTGCGATCGGATCAATCTGCGGTTGTAAGTTCCAACCATTCAAGAATTGAAGTGAAAGACCATCGTAGTAGTTAACGTTGTTGGTAGCAAAACCACGGATAGAGTAAGAATCAAACATTGCTACGGAACTACCGCGGTTTTCAGTTACAACACCCGGTGCATAACGAAGGGCTTGATTCAAAGATTGAACACCTCGTTGCTCTAACTGTTCTTCATCAATAACGGTAATACCTTGAGGCGTTTCTTCTGGCTCAAGTGCCGACTTAGTCGCGGTATTACGATAGGCTTTACCCATAATCGTAACAGTTTCTACATTCGAATCTGCTGCTGTAGCTGTCTCTTCCGCCAAGGCTTGCGCTGAAAATGCAGTGAGCAACGCTACTGCAAGTGATGAATACTTAAAACGAGTGTGAGTGGTCATGATTCCCTCGGTACCAATACTTAACATAAATAATAATAAATCTCATTTGCATTGTATGTATCTATGAATGGGATAATTAACAATTTGGTGCAAACTCACAAAGAACTTGGCCTATTTTCAATGGAATTAGGTCAATTGCTGATTAAAAGCACAATTGACCCTATTTTAGATGAGGTTTAACGAAAGGGTGGAACGAAGGTATGGTTAGGATTTAGTAATAGGAACCCAGTATTCCATGACAGCATCTGTAGCACGAGCTTGATAGGCTAATGGGTATACTTCAAGCTCATAACCATCAACACCTCGATAACCAGAACTCGGCAGCCAGTTAAGTACAAACCAACTCAGAGTGTGCCTAAGGTTCTCAATCGGACCACAGTGCTTAACCACGGCGTAGGTTTGCTTTGGAATGGTTAATACGTCTAACTTATCAGAGATAATGCTCGGCAATTGAGGAATTGAAATCTCGTCATTAAGCTCTACTCCGGCCCAATAATGAATATTGGTACCATCAAAGCAAGATTGGGTCAGGTCAATAACACCAATAAACTGAAGTGCGTTATCGTCTGGCAGGCTCACTTCGCCTTCCAAGCGCGACCACAATTGAGGGACTTTCTCTGCAAAATCTTGTGTCAGTGAAAACAAGCCGCTTATTTCGGAGGTAATACCTTTAACAAGGAATGACTCTCTTTCATCAATGCGTACCTCAACAAAGCTCAGCGGTCCGTTATCAGCAGCGCTAACCGTTTCAGATACTTGTATCGGCTTTCTAAGCCCTGCTCTTTTGCCCGCTTTTCTATACTGACTAGGACTGGAGCCAAACATCTGCTTAAAGGAACGGCTAAAGCTAATTTCTGAATTGAATCCGAGTTCAAGCGCGATATCGATCACTCGCTCTTTGCTGTCCAACAGTTCTTCAGCCGCTTGGCTTAGCTTCAACTCTCTCACGTAGTTTGCCACGGTCAGTCCCGTTTCAGCTTGAAACACTCTTTGCAGCTGCCAGCGAGACCAACAGCTCTGTTTCGCAATATCTTCTAGCGATAGTGTCGAGCTAAGGTTCGCATGGATATAAGCCAATACGCGGCTAATACGGTCAAATGCAGGTGTGTTCATAGTCAAGCTTTCAAACTCTCGGTAGTGGCAACAACATATTAGATTCAGAAATACTTTTTATCATTTAAAGCGACTTTTATCACTTAAAAATGACTAAGGCATGCTCAATTTATAAATATCTTATATAACGACTTCTCCGAGGGTATGCTCCATTTTGTATGGTTATCCTCGATAAGGTTCGCTATGATAACGAAACTGATTCTCATTTAATGGTTTAAGATGCTTTCCCAGCTGCACAACATCATCACTCGTCGGAGAGCCCCTTCTCTACACCAAAAAATCTTCGCTTACTCTAAACAAGTCACGCCTTATCTAAGCGGCAGTTATGGTTCTCTGAGCAGCAGAAGCATCGCAATGACGAATGATAAGAGCCATATCGAGATCAAACGTGTTTACGATGGCTTAGCGGAAAATCACACAGAAGCAGGTAAAGCTTATTGGTTAACCCGAACTTGGGATCTAGTCTGCTGGCAACCCATCTATGTGACCTTCGTTTCTATCTACGGCCTTCACTCGCTGCCTGATATCAAGAATATCGGTCAGTTTAGGTACAAAGAGTTCGTCACAGGATATCGCTTCTTTAATGGTGATCATCAACACGGCTCACCTGAGGAATTGATACCTAAAGCGGGCGAAGCCATACTTGCACTTACTGAGTTTTATCGCAGCCAAATAAGTGAATGGACACGCATCCGCCCTGGTTTTACTAACCATTTGTTGGCGGATCTGCTTTTAGGCAGTTTGATCAAATTGCAGCAACATGAACCGAGCCTGACCAACGAATACATCACTGCACAAGCTAAGCTTTGGTTAGACGCATGCCAACTGCCTGAAAGTCACTTAGACAGCCTCAAGGTCGATGCCGATTCTGGGATGCTTAAACTGATTAGAGTCAGCTGTTGCCTAGTCTACAAATGCGACTCTAGGAAGTATTGCGACGATTGCCCTAGACACCCAGACAACAAGAAAACCGCTTAATTTCACCCTCTATTTTTAGAGACCAATAAAGCTGCTTTTATTGAGCAGTTTTATTGGTCTAAAGACAGGACTGACATGTTTCAGCTTTCAAACATCAAAATTGTTCGTGATGAGCGAACCATTCTCTCAATTGACGAGCTTTCTATTCCGACCAATGAGCTTACCGTGGTTCTTGGTCACAATGGCTCTGGTAAATCGACATTGGTTAACTTGCTTTCAGGACAGATGTCGCCAGACTACGGCACTGTTGAATTAGACAATGCGTCTCTTTCTTCATTAAAAAGCAAAGACTTAGCCAAGAAGATTGCGTATTTGCCACAAAAGCTCCCTGCTTCTGCTGGCTTAACGGTGGAAGAACTGGTTCGTTTAGGGCGTTTTCCTTGGCGAGGCGCGTTAGGTCGTTGGAACTCTGAAGACAAATCCATCATCCAACAAGCGATGGAGAGAACGGGCGTCGCTGAGTTTTCACAGGCGTTAGCGGACGATTTATCCGGCGGTGAACGCCAACGTGCGTGGGTCTCTATGTTGCTTGCTCAGCAGTCTCCGGTATTGATCCTCGATGAGCCAACATCAGCACTGGATGTTCATCACCAATTCCAACTGATGGGTTTACTGTCTGAACTGAACAAAAAGCAAGACGTTGGCGTTATCGTGATTCTGCACGACTTGAACCTTGCACTGCGCTACGCGACACACATTGTTGCTCTGAAGAAAGGCCAAATTGCATTTGAAGGCAGCGCCGATAAGTTACTTGATGAGCAGGCACTGTCTGAGTTGTATGAGTCCCCTATCCGACTGATCGACCACCCTGTTCCAGCCAAAACAGCCGCAAGCGAGAAAGTTGCCGTGGTCTGCGAATAGCTTATATTCTGGCAACTTAAAACCAAACGCTGAACATTAAAAAGGCCATTGAAATTCATCACTTCAATGGCCTTTCCTGTTTAAATTAGCTAACTCATTAGCTCAGCTGAGAATCTCTGGCTTCTTGACTACTAAAACCACGCAAAATATTAAATAATGTAATCGCGGTGAATAACGCGATGACCAATGACAAATGCCACGCCTCTCCTAATCCAAGCTTAACCAAACCCATACTGACAATCGAAGACACAACCATTTGACCACCGCCCGACATCGCTGCAGCCGCGCCTGCATTCTTCTTGTATGGCAGCATCACCAAAGCCTGAGCACAAGGCAGTGCAATACCATTACCGAGTATCATTAAAAACTGACCAATCATTAGATACAAAGGCTCAAGTGGGCAAAAGAAAAGCCACAACGCAGCAGAGATGTGTAACACAGGCGTGCATAACAGTGTTTTCTTATTGCCTAATATTGGGCGGATACGGTTACACAAACTTGTCCCGCCAAGCATGCCCAACGCTGGGATCACCGCCCACATCGCGTATTCGTCGGACGTCATGCCGATCTGGTTCTGCATGATAAATGGCATCACCGACACAGTGGTGATCATCAAACTAAAGTTAAGCCAGCCAATGCTCGCAAAGCTCATAAAGTAGCGAGAAGTGAGTAGCTCTTTGTATTGCAACGCCATTTTCTTCGGTGAAGGAATCGCAGAGAAATGAGTAACGGTTTCTTTGAATTTGAACGCCAATACCACCCAAGCCAATGAGACATACCCAAGTAGCGAGATGAATACCATACTCCAGCCAAAGTGGAAGTTGATAAACCCACCGATAACAGGCGCAATCAGAGGAGTGATAGACGCCACCATGGCGATATAAGACATCGCCAAGGGTAAGTCAGATCCACTGAATCTATCTCGTGTGGAAGCGCGAGCAAGCACGGCACAACAGCCCGTACCTAAGCCTTGCAGGAATCGCCCCATCACCATACTGGTGAATGAATGGCTGAAGAAGATGATCATCAACAGGCCAAGCATGGCGAGCAACAAGCCACTCAACAAAACCTTTTTACGTCCTAAAGCGTCTGAAATTGGGCCATAGATAAACTGAGATGGACCAAAACCCAACAAATACACACTCACCAGAAGCTGGGCTTGCTCTAGCGAGACATCAAAATCTTTGGCAATCCAAGGTAAAGAAGGAAACACCAAACCCATGCTGAGTTGGCCAATACTGATGACCAAACACGCCAGTAAAATCGACTTAAAATCGAATCGACGGCTCATGATGCAGCACGCGGGGTTACAAAGAGACTTGGGTCATCAACCTGACAACATGAAGGTGCATAAAGTAGTGAGCATGTTGCAGGTGTGGTATTCATGGTGCTCCGAGAAGAATCAATTAGAGTTTGGCAGGGTAAACATACGTGAGCTTGTATAATCATACAATAATGACTGCACTAAATATGTGAATAGTGACTTTTCACATTCCTTAACTTTCCGCCTGTCGTTCAAACACGCTAGACTAACATTAGTTCGTAATAATGAAGGGACTTCAATGAACACTCATCACCGCATTCTCTCCTCTGCACTTGCAGTCATCGCATCAGGTGTCATCGCTTCATCCCCAGCGTTTGCATGGCAGGCTGAGAAGATCACAGATGGTCTCGTAATCCCATGGGGCCTAGCTTATGTCGATGACGACTCTATGCTTCTCACAGAAAAAGCAGGCGTCATTAAACACATTGATTTGAAGTCAGGAGAGCAAAATACACTGTTCAGGCTACCCAACGTATGGGCAAAAGGCCAAGGTGGCCTGTTGGATATCACGCTATCCCCTTTTGAAGAAGACAAGTTCTATGTTACCTACAGTAAAGACGTCGATGGCGAAGGCGTAACCACACTCGCTTCTGCCACATACAAAAATGATGAAGTGTCCAATTGGCAAGATGTGTTTGTTTCTAAGTCGAGAACTGACACAGGTCGTCACTTTGGGAGCCGCATTACCTCTGATGATAGTCATCTGTACTTTTCCATTGGCGACCGTGGTGACCGAGACAATGGTCAAAACACCTTAACCCATGCTGGCTCGATATTGCGGCTAAATACTGACGGGAGCATACCAAGCGACAACCCTTTCACCGATAACGACAAGGTTCTCGACGAGATTTGGAGTTTCGGTCACCGCAACCCACAAGGGCTTTTCTATGATTTTCCAAGTCAAAAGCTTTGGTCTATTGAACACGGTCCCCGTGGCGGTGATGAAATCAACCTAATAAAAGCGGGAGCCAACTACGGGTGGCCAGTTACTTCGCACGGCAAAGAGTATTGGGGCCCTATCAGCGTTGGTGATTCGGAAACCAAAGAAGGCATTGAAGCACCTAAAAAGGTATACATTCCCTCAATCGCACCGGGAAGTTTGATCGTCTACCAAGGCGAAAAGTACCCAGAACTGCAAGGTAAACTGTTGGCAGGGGCACTAAAACTTACCCACATCAATATCGTCACAGTCAACGAGCAAGGTGAGGCAATAAAAGAAGAACGCATTCTAGAAGACTTAGGGGAAAGGATTAGAGACATCGAAACCTCACCAAGCGGCGACATCTATTTTAGTACTGACAACGGCAACCTTTACCGACTGAAAAAATAGCCTGATCTTCTTTAAAGTAGAGACACGATACTGACAACGAAATTTATAAATAAAGCCGTTAAAACTGGGCTCAAAGTCCAATTAACGGCTCACTTACCGCAAAATAAAATGTGCCAAAACAGTGCAACGACTCTAATTTTGTCATCAAACATACCTATGTTTTTCACAAAAACGACAAGAAATCACCATACAACTGTAACTCCATGATATTTAAGGAATGCAAAGTTTGACTACCCCCAAGTTTCTGCAACCTTTCCCTATGTATTCGATTGACTATCCCCTGATTTGATTTAGACTCGTTTCCGGCTAGAAAGAAAGTTCTTTGTATATAAACATTTCGTTGGATTACTAGTAACCCCGTTGTGTTGTACGCAATAGCAATAAACTTTTCCGCGCTATCAGTGCCACAATTGGCTCAAAATAAAAATTTAATTTTAGGATATCATCATGTCTAACACAGTTACTGGTACAGTAAAGTGGTTCAACGAAACTAAAGGCTTCGGCTTCATTCAACAAGAAAACGGCCCAGACGTATTCGCACACTTCTCTGCTATCACAGGCGACGGTTTCAAAACTCTTGCTGAAGGCCAAAAAGTTGAGTTCGTAGTATCTCAAGGTCAAAAAGGCCCACAAGCTGACAGCATCAAAGTACTTTAATTTAGTATTTTAAAGCTTTCTAAAAATAGCCAGCCTCTGCTGGCTATTTTTTTACCCGCTATTCAGAGATTTAAGGTAATATTCCCCTTCACTATTTCTACCTAAGACACCTCCTCAATGGCTCTTAAACCGACAATCTACAAATTTCGTATCTCTTTAACCGATATGAATCGCGACTATTACGACTCTTTTAATCTAACGGTTGCACAACATCCTTCTGAAACAGAACAGCGAATGATGGCTCGTATCATGGCTTTTTGTATCAATGCCTCTCCTGAACTTGAGTTCACTAAAGGGTTGTCTAGCATTGAAGAACCAGATTTATGGCAGAAGTCTTTGGATGACCAGATCCTAGAATGGGTTGATGTGGGCGAACCAGATCCTGAACGTGTTAAGAAGGCGACTCGTCTATCTAAATCTGTACGAGTATTCAGCTTCAACACTAAATCAAACGTTTGGTGGGAACAGAACAAAGGTAAATTCGGTTACCTAAAAGCTCAAATCGTTCGTTTGGATAACGAAGGTATCGAACAATTAGCCGCAATGACACAACGCACAATGGATCTTTCAGTGATGCTGACGGGTAACTCGGCGTTCGTAAATAGCGACACGCAATCAGCTGAAGTAACGTGGGAAGAGCTACAGAGTAATGACTGAGCTACCAACTAACAGTCAGCAGAAACTTGAAGCGAACCAGCAAGCTAAAACCAAACTTCACGTTTGTTTGAAAGAATCTGGTTTAGACTCAGTAACTGCGATTGCGACAGGTTTTGAGAAAGAGCTAGCGTCTTTTATCGACGAAAACCATGCCCTGTTTAAACACGCTTGTGAGAATAAGCCTGATAACTCTGCTCGTCAGACACTGCTTGGCTTGTTGACCAAAGAGCATATCGACGCAAGCTATCGTTTTGAGAGCGATAAAGATGCTAGCGAAGCGATGCAAAGTGTCTTCGATAACACAGTTGGCAGTGAGCACGGCGACAAGTTCCAAAACTCTAGCTCTCAGCAGTTAAAGTTAGTGACGCATTTATGGTTGTGCATTCAAGGTCGACTTGGCATGGATTACAGCCTAGCCAACGATCACGCGGCAGCAACCGCCAAACTGCTGTCTCGCTTATCAAGAAGCACAGACGACGAAATCCGTGTTGAGTTCATGGCGAGCTTCTATGATGGCTTGAACATCTATCAAGCAGAGAACAAGCCGTCCGGTTTGATTCATCGCTTCAAGCGTTTGTTTAACCTTTCGTAAGCATTCCACCAGCTGCTGTATCCAAGTTGCGCTTTACACCCTGTAGAGCGCATCTATTTCCAACCACCGTTTTCACTATCAATTCAACGCATAAGAGCAGATTCCCTGTTCGCTCATTCTCACGCTAGGGAATGGCGACATTCTCAGTCATTGCAATTAACTTTACTACAAGTACAAAAAAGCCCCGCGAGTGCGAGGCTTAGAATCTTAGTTGCCGATTTACTGAGGCTAAATCGTAGTTATCACATCACAAGGCGATTAGCGCAGGCCGTGTAAAAACTCGTGGCGAGTCGCTGGGTTAGATTTGAAAATACCGCCCAATGCTGTGGTTGTTGTTTCGCTGGTTGCGTCCATTACGCCGCGTGATTTCACGCAGTAGTGAACCGCATCCATGGTTACAGCAACATCTTCTGTTTCAAGCAAGGTTTGCAAAGCGACAAGGATCTGCTGAGTCATACGCTCTTGAACTTGTGGACGCTGTGCAAAGAAGCGCACGATACGGTTGATCTTAGACAGACCTATGATTTTACCACGAGGGATGTAAGCGACAGCTGTCTTACCATCAATCGTCACTAGGTGGTGCTCACAAGTGCTGGTCACGGTAATGTCTTTTACGCGTACCATTTCGCGAACGCCCATCTTGTTTTCAATTACAGTAATTTTAGGGAAATTAGCGTAATCCAAACCAGAGAAAATCTCATCCACGTACATTTTGGCAATACGGTGTGGTGTTTCTTCCAGACTGTCGTCCGTAAGATCAAGTTCGAGTAGAGTGAGAATCTCACGCATATGGTGTTCGATTCGTTCCTTTTTCTCTTCTCGGCTAACCTGGTTTGGACTCATTGGTGTCTCTAAACCACGGCTTGCTAGCGCATCTTTAACCAACTTCGCTGATTCGCTAAGACCTGACATTGAACTTCCTCTTTTATTACCCCTTCTGGATGGCAAACAAGGATACTCGGAATTTTGAATAAATACACCCATATTTTAAGGGAGGTCATTATTTACGGGGCTTAAACTGTGCTAGAGTGGCTAGAATTTCGTTGGCAAATCAGGTGTTCTGATCACTTTTCAATCACCATTGCCAACCACAAAATCAAAACAATAACGATCAAAGGATTTCAATTATGGGCTGTTGCGACGCTCCGGGCTTAATGCCAATTGAAGATGCACTAGATAAGCTGCTGTCACCAATCAAACCAATCCAAACGACTCTAACTCTGCCATTGGCAGATGCTTTGGGCTACGTTCTTGCTGAAGACATACTCTCCCCTATTTTTGTACCTCCTTTTGATAACTCAGCAATGGACGGTTACGCGCTGCGTTTAGCTGACCTAGAGAACGGTAAAGTACTGCCATTAGCAGGTAAGTCTTTTGCGGGTCAGCCATTTGAGGGCGAATGGCCAAGCAATACCTGTATTCGCATTATGACTGGTGCAAAAATCCCAGAAGGTTGTGATGCCGTCATCATGCAAGAAAACACTCGTGAAACCGATGCGGGTGTTGAGATTCAGCAAGATGACATCAAACTGAACAACAACATTCGCCCTACGGGTGACGACATCAAACAAGGTGACATCGTTCTTAACCGCGGTGAACGTTTAACACCTCGCGACATTCCAATGATCGCCTCACTCGGTGTGAGCCACGTGACTGTTGCGCACAAACCTAAAGTCGCTTTTTTCTCTACTGGCGATGAGCTAAAACCGCTAGGTCAGCCACTTGAAGATGGTCAAATCTACGACAGCAACCGCTATGGCATTAAACCGCTTATTGAAGCATTCGGTTGTGAAGCGATAGATCTAGGCATTATTCCTGATTGCCCTGCAACGCTTAAAGAAACCTTTGTAAAAGCTCAAGAGTTAGCAGATGTTGTCGTGACATCTGGTGGTGTAAGCGTTGGTGAAGCAGATTACACCAAAGATATTCTTGAAGAACTTGGCGAAATCGGCTTTTGGAAACTGGCAATCAAACCGGGCAAGCCATTCGCATTTGGTGAATTAGACAACGCTTGGTTCTGTGGCCTACCGGGTAACCCAGTTTCTGCAATGATGACTATGTACGTGTTGGTTCAACCTATGCTGGCTAAACTTGCCGGTCATACTGCGTGGACAGCGCCAGAATCTATTCCAGCAACGACTAAGTCTGCATTCAAAAAAGGCCCAGGCCGTACGGATTACCAACGTGGTATCTACTCGATTGAAAACGGTCAATTTGTAGTAGAAACAACAGGCAACCAAAGCTCAGGTGCTTTCCGATCGATGAGCCTAGCCAATTGCTTTGTGGTACTAGAGCGCGAACGTGGTCGTGTAGAAGTCGGTGAAACAGTTCAGATTCAACTGTTTAACTCTACGCTTTACTAACGAGGCTTGCTGATGGAAATACTTTCTGACGCAGAGATGCTTCGCTACAACCGCCAGATCATCCTTAAGCAGTTTGATTTTGAGGGCCAAGAAGCATTGAAACAGAGCTCGATACTGGTTTTAGGGGCCGGCGGCTTAGGCTGCGCTTCTGCCCAATATCTTGCAACAGCAGGCATTGGTAAACTAACGCTAATCGATGACGATATTGTCGAGCTTTCTAATTTACAGCGACAAGTACTTCACACTGATGCTGATATTAGTAAGAAGAAGGTCGACTCAGCCGCAGAATCACTGCAGGTGTTAAACCCACATCTAAAAGTTGAAACTGTCGACCACAGGCTTGATGACGAGGCACTGGCGAAACTCATTGAAGCGCATTCACTCGTGCTTGATGCCAGCGACAATGTCGAAACGCGCAATCAATTGAACCGCTTGTGTTACGCATCAAAAACACCACTGGTTTCTGGCGCTGCGATTCGCATGGAAGGTCAGATTAGCGTATTCACTTATCAAGATGAAAATGCACCGTGTTACCAATGCTTAAGTGCTCTGTTCGGCAATGCGGCACTAAGTTGTGTTGAAGCCGGAGTGATGGCGCCAGTGGTTGGTATGGTGGGTGCCGCTCAAGCTCTAGAGGCGATTAAGGTGATTGCTAAATTTGGACAACCAAAACAAGGCAAACTTCTGATTCTCGATGCCATATCACACAGCTGGCGTGAGATGAATTTAATGAAAATGCCTAATTGTTTGGTGTGTGGTAAGTAACAAAAAGAGCCAAAGCCCATGAGTTGGCTTTGGCTCTTTACACTAATACGTTGTTAATGATGAGAAGTATATTCAGAAGCGACGTAATCTAGCTCCTTTTGCTCTGCGAGCATCTCAACTACGATTTCTGGTAGTGATGGACCCCCATGAAGAAAACCTTGCTGGTTAAAGCCGCCTAGAGTTTCCAGAAACGCACAGGTGTCTTTGTTTTCAACACCCTCATAGATAATACGCGCGTTTTTTACCGAGACGAGCTTTTTAACTTCATCGATTTTTTGCATGTAATCAATGTTATGGCAAAGTCCCCATGTAATGGTTTTATCTATCTTTATCTCACTAATAGGCAATTTGACAATACGTTCAATATTCGATGCTTCCATCCCAAAGTCATCTATAGAGATCTCAAAACCATTCAACCTAAGTCGTAAAATATTTGCCAACAATTCTTTTTCAATATTGCCTGAAAGACCCTTTTCCGTCAGCTCTACAACGATAGTATGCTCAATACCCTGCTTATAAATATCAAGTAGGTTATCGATAACAAATTCGTCAATCAGCAAATTAGGATCGATGTTAATCGAGAACCTCAACGATTTATCCAGCTCATTGAAGTGAAGGTGATAATCCTGAATGAACTTATTTATCACTATATTGATAAAAACTTTTTGCTTTCCCAGCTCTTCAATTACTGGCAAAAAATAACTCGGTGGAAGTAAGGTCCCGTTTTCATCAGACCATCGTGACAACACTTCAAATCCCGAAATAACATTTATATCCGAAACAACTTGCGGCTGATAAACCAGGTTAATGGGAAAGTCGTCATCAATGATTGTCGCACGATGGCCAAAGCCATGCTCGCCTTTAGTTATGGTTTCAACTTCAAGTGTTTTATCAACCAAGTCGCTTATTTGGTTAGCCCAAATAGGCTTTTCTAATGAAGCGACAACATTTAACTCATAGAGCTTTCCAAGCATACTCACCGAGCTAACAATGGATTTATCCAAACCTGAAGTAATGATTATTTTAGATTCAATATTTTGTTGCGACATCATGCTCAAGAGTTCAAATCCATCGCCATTGGGCATCATAATGTCCATGATAACCAAATCAAATGATGCATTTTGCATTTTGCTCATTGCATCGAACGCATTTTCTGCAAACTGTACGGATGTTTTTTTATTAGATAAAGAGACCGCATTTTTAATGACTTCTCTTGATAGCTCAACATCGTCAACAATCAATACTGTGTTATTCATTTTCTTCACCTTTATAGTTTGCAATAATATCCATCCAAGAGCGTTGTGATTTCATTTTCTTTGAATCCAAGTTCATGACCTTCATTGATCTATCGTTACTTTTTACACTTCGATATTCACAGCCTAACGAAAAGAACAGGTCAAAAATCCTCTTACTTTTCAGTAATATATAAAGCTCTTTATCTGGATTTAGGCTTTGTAGATACTTGTACGCCTCTCTGCCCATTGTGTCTGTAAATGACGAATAATGAGTACAGTTAAAAGTAACCACTAAATGTGCTCTATCTTCTTTAGATACTAAAACTTGCTCCAAAAAATCTGCTGCAAGTTTATAGTTGGCACTTAATAAATGTCCAATTAATTGCCCATTAACCGTAACAAGTGTTAGTTCCCCAGAATATTGATTTAATATTTTTTCAATAATTGCCTTTCTACTCAAAGCTAAATCTTCTAAATTACTGAGAATAACGTTATCTTCATATTCAAATATGACATCAATTAATTGGGTTATTTTCCCCAGAAGAAAGGAATTATTTGAGTTTATCGTCGTAACTTCTGTTTGGACGTGCATGTTCATGTCAATATAACCGTTGTTATTAAATTTATTCGTTAACCCTTTGAGGACCATTTGTGAGTCGTTTGATTCCCAAACATCAAATATATTGACTCCAATAAGATCCAGTAACTCGTTTTGACGTTTTAAGTGGGGAGTTGTTACTCCCCTTTCCCAACGGCTTAGTGTCACAACGTCTAGGTTATTAAAGTTAGAGTTACTTCTTTGGATCGCATCAACAAAATTAGTTTGAGACAAACCATTGTTAACACGAAATGTACGTATAATATCTCCAAACATAGCTTTACTTTCTTACTCGTTATTGTGATTTAGCCTATTTTCAATTAAATACAAATAAAAGCTAAGGGCAAACCGTGATTTAATAATTTATAAATGCCCAGTCACAATCAACACTTATTGGATGAGTGTTATTTTCATAACTGTCAGAAAAACAGATGAAAATAACACGTAAAGATCTGAAGATTGCTGACCCTCAGATTATCGGCAGCAGTATTTAACTAAGTTAGCAGGTACCACCTGATAAAGCGCAATGAAGCTTTAGCTTTAAATCACTCGAGTTAAGCGGTTTGGTTAGATAACACGAAAAGTATTGGTTCATTCGAGACTCTTCTTGAATGGTGGCTCGTGCCGTAACGGCAATTATAGGCAACGATGGCTTACGCTTTTCTAACTCAGAAGCAAGCTCAATACCATCCATAACCGGCATAGAAATATCCGTAAGTACAACATCAAATTCATGTTCAGAAGCTAACGCCAAAGCCTCCAAGCCGTCATTCGCGGTCATGCATTCACAACCCAACGCGTTTAAATGGAACTCTAGAATTTCTCGGTTGAACTCAACGTCGTCAACGATCAAGGCTTTTTTATTTGTATAATCTAAGTCATCATCAATGGTATTTATCTGATCAACAACACCCTTAGAGCATCCAGAAACGTTCATGATTTCCGAAGCCGGAAGTGAGATAAAAAAAGTACTGCCAGTACCGACCTTACTCTCAACACGTAACGTACCTTTCATTAACTCTACTATGGTTTTAGTAATCGCTAAGCCCAAACCAAAACCAAACTGTTGGTCTTCTTGGTTAACCTGTTCGAAACCGTTAAATACCGCATCCAATTTATCTTGGGGAATCCCGACTCCAGTATCACTTACTGAGATATTAAATGCTTTACCGTCGGTTGAAACTTCTATTGTCACTCCCCCCTTAATTGTAAACTTCAATGCATTGGAAACTATATTACTGATAGCTTGTTTTAAACGAAGCTCATCAATCATCAGTGTTGTCGAAGCATCGACATTGCAAACAATATCAAGCGACAATTGCTTGGATTCAATAAGGGGTAAAAATGTGTTTTCAATATCGCTAATTAGACTCATTACCGAGATACATTGAGGGTTTAATGAATAACTAGCGGCTTTTACTCTTTCAAAATCCAATAGGTCATTCACAATTCCTAAAATAGTATTGCTCGCGCTTGTAATACCATTCAGCTGATGGCTATGATCGTCAAAGTGTTTGCTGTGAATTAGCATATGCGTATAACCAATAATCGCGTTCAGTGGCGTGCGAACCTCATGGGATACATTAGAAAGTAGCACTGATTTCTGATGGTTGGCCTCACTCGCCTCTTGAGCAGCAGCTTCGTATTGCTTCGTTCGCTCTTCAACCTCACACTCTAATCCTTCAACAAGTTCTTGGATCTGCCATCCCGCCTCCGAATAAGCCTTAGAGAGCTGTTCAATCTCATCACCGTTACTATTAACCGTTCGTGTCGCATTGTTGAAGTCACTAAGCTTCAAGTATTTAGCTTGTTCAATTAATTTATTTATTGGTACAAGCAGCTTGTTAACAGCGACGGAATTAATTATAAGGAATAAACTAAGCAAGAGAAAATAAGCAAAGAACAAGCTTTCGATCAACGAATTATCACCCGACAATACTAACTCTTTAGTAGTCGCATAACTGGAACGAATTACATGCTCAGGCGTAACCAGAATCAACCTCCATTTTGTGAGCCTATTTTTCACGAAAGTAACGTTATAAATACCATTTAACCCATCAACAACAAAGCTCCCCTTGTCATTGGACATAATATGATTCGCGACGCTTTTATGCATCTCTTTGTCAAAAATACGCTCTGACATCAGCTGCTCAACATTTTGTTGTAAATTCGAAGCTATAAGCTTTCCCTTATCATCCACTAAGAAGTATCGATATTGGAACTCATCAAGCATATTTTCAAAAGTGAGTGAGCGAGAAAAATCCTCTAAATCAACATCAAATTTCAGTAACGAATTATCCAAGTGTTCCAGACGAAAATATATAGCGAATTGAGTTACTTTACCCTCTGTAACTTCTTTCTCTATATATAAGTTCTTGAAGTGAATCATTCGACTAAGATCAACAGAAATAGGCTCGCTTAAAATACCGTTTTCAGTGATGGACACTTCTTCATCGCGTTCGGTGTCAATAAAATTCACCTTTTTGATAAAGGGCTTAAGCTTGGAATTGATATAAGCCAGCTGTTTATTACGAAGCACTTCGTTTTTCGATTCACTAACAAAATCATGTTCAAAATCAAGCGCCACATGATCCACTTCCTCAATGATCAACTCGATCTCTTTATCCAAGCTTACACTTTGAGCTTTCACAAAGGTAAGTAGAAGCTTTTTGTTATTCCCAGTAATACTCTCCTTTATCTCTTCAAATTGATTTTGAGAAGAAACATGAACGATTTCGATAGCGGAATACGTAAGTAAAATCACAAACAGCACCAGTATTGCTGCGTTGGTGAAAATGATTTTGTTTTTGAAAGACAAGCTCTTACCCTCCAACTTAAGCGTCACAAAGATGAATCAGGGCGTTAGACACATCCATCAAAATCTTTTTTCCGACACTTTTATTGATTACCGCGTCGTAGTGCTCCAATTTGAGACAAATTCTTGCAATATCTATAGCCCCGCAAGATAACGCAATGCCTTTCACTTTATGGGCGAGCACTCGATTAGACTCACTTCCTTGAAGAATATCATCATTAACCTTGTGCAAACTCTTAATAGCAATCTGACGAAATCTAACGCCAATATCCGATTGAAAGTCGCAACCCGTCGCCATAAAAAATACGTTTGTGTCGATGCTATACATACCAATGTCTCCGCCTTTCTGAACTCTTTTAATTTTGAACGTCTGTTACAAAACTGATATGGCAGATCGAGAATTAAAAAAACCGGCATGCCCAATGGCATTCACTATTTTTTAATTTGGCTTATGCCATATTCACTACGTGACTATATTTGGACAATAGATCACACTATTTACAATTACCGAATGAAAATAATGGCTCATCTTTTCAGACATACTTTTAGACGCTTGGAACAATTAGGTCGAGTGTCTATAAAACAAATATTTGGCGTAACGGCCTTCTATGTAGATAACGTTTTGCTCGTTCTACATAAAAGTGGGGAGCTGTACCTCAGAGGAACATCGGCACAAGAAGGCTACTTTATTAACAAGGGCTACCCCAAAGTGAATGCAAGCACACTAGGAGTAAGTCAGAATGCGGATTACTACAAGTTGCCAGCAAACCCTTGGAGCAAGTATTCTTTGACCCTATGTGAAGCGGAAGTCGCACTAGACCAAATAAAGAGATCACGAAGCAGTTATCTTTCTGTGCCCGAAAGGCTCAAAGACTTACCCAACATGCGATTCTCAACCGAGCAACTTCTTGAGAAAGCGGGCATAAACTCCATTGAGAAACTCAAAAACCTAGGCACGATTGGTGCTGTAGAAGCTATCCAACACCATACCCGCTATAAGCCAACCATCGAGTTGGTTTGGTCATTAGAGGGTGCTATCCAAGGTATACACCGTTCACAACTGCCGACGAACCTGAAACATGCATTACGCACCTTAGTTCAAAGTTATTGTTAACCATATAATTTAAGAAGCTTAGGTTTTTGTTAATTCCAAACGCGGTTAGTTTGATGCGATGGCTATTCCTAGCTACTGTTTATTAAGCTATACCGCTTGTCCTTAAGAGATTTCCCTCAAGTTTAACCTCCTTAAATCAGCCTCCCCTTACATTTGATCGCTCACACCGTTTTAATTTTCACTGCCAGCCTTTAGTTTAGTTTCCTATTATTCCCTCAGCTACAAATCACCACTCAAATTTTAATGCAACTGTATTTATAACTATTTATTTTACAATCTGCCCCAAACACCCCACACTAGGCATATCAAAACAACATATAAACAAGGTGCCTAGATATGCGTTCGTTACTCTTTATTTCAACTGCAGTATTATCAACTCTTATCTCTTTTCACTCGGCGGCCGCAAATGTCACTGTGCGTTGGACAGGGAAAGTTCCGACTTCTGACTGCGCTTCAAACCCTATTAGCAACCAAGTCGCGTTCAACTCACTGAGTGAACGATGCAAGCTAGAGCTCAAACAGAGTGAAGCAACCACGACGACAAAAAAAGAGAACAAGATGGTCTCATTTGATCTGTAAGTTAAAATGAAAAGCCATTAGGTAGGCATAACAACTAGTTTAACATTCAACCCGACCTTGTCTTCAAGCACAGCAGAGAAATAATACAGGTACGATGATTAAACTGGTTGTTTGTTTATGAAAATTACTTTGTACCATGGTTCACTAAGGCTTTCCATTGAGGGTTGCCCTACAATCGAACCCATTCAACTCACACTCAGTGAGTTTTTAGTTCTAGAAGAATTGCTCGCTCATCAAGGGGAACATTTAACAAAACATCACCTGCTCAAAACTGGCTGGCCCAACTCGTACGTTTGTGATAATGCGTTAAATATGGTGATCATGTCTTTGAGAAGGAAGCTTCTTAGGCTAGGTGGCTGGATTGAAATCAGTACTATCCATAAAGTGGGCTATAGTCTACATACAAATTGACGAAATATGTGTTTTTCTGTGAGTTTGAATGCTATCTCCCTAAAAACCAACGTCGCAAACAAACAACTAGTCTTTGAATATTCCCGATACATTCAGTCAACACAACCAGTCCGTCGTGAGACAAAAACTTCATTTCCCAAGCTAATAATAGCAGTGCTGAAATAGTTTCTAACGAAGCATTAACCTCCATTAACAAACTGGCGGCACGCTCTTTTCCTGCTATTGTGGACTTATTTTGTAAATTCGCCACTACAGAGCGCTTGGTCATAAAAGCGAACAAATATGTCTTAATGTCGGACGAACTCGAACGTTCTCGTTAATAGACAAGTTGAGGGAGCATGAATCGGTCAAAATGCTTTGCGAGCTGTTCAACGTAGCTTCGTCTTGTTACTACGGGTTTAAGCAACGAACGCCGGATGCTAATCGCATTCGTCTAGCTAGCCAAATTAAAGAACTCTTCAACAATTTGGTCAGGTTCGAAGTGGACCTATTTAACCGACGCGTTGTGGGGTGGTCTTTATCCGATAAGCCCGATACCGAATTAGTATCTAAAGCTTTGGAGATGGCCTGAGAGCAACGAGGATGTCCGAAGAACGTGATGTTTCATTCAGATCAAGGCTGCCAATATAGCAGTCGTAAATATCGCCAAAGACTTTGGCGATATAATATAACTCAAAGCATGAGCCGTCGTGGTAATTGTTGGGACAACGCTCCTATGGAGCGGCTATTTAGAAGCTTGAAAACCGAGTGGATATCAGCAACAAGTTACCTGACACAAGCTCAAGCTAAGAAAGGCATCAGCCATTACCTGATGAGTTACTATAATCGGCAACGGCCTCATCAGGCAAATGATGGGCTGTCGCCAGTAATGCCGAAAATCGGTTTAAGTCAGTGTCCGGGATTTAGGTGTCCATACTATGTGATATTGCCATCTCCAAAATACGTGGGAAGCTTGGTTGTTGGTTGTATCTGCTCATGTTACTTGCCCTCTTTGACTTCGCTAAAAATCAAGGGAGCATTTAACATATGTAGAACTACAGGCACAGCCTAATTGAATGATAACCACCTACTGAAGTAGGTGGTTTAGGGCTGAAAAAACGGCCCTACGGGCCGTAAACTATAAACCTTGAACGTTAAACCCTAAGAATCTGAATCTGATAAGCACGTTCCGTAAACCGGATATTCTTCACCGTTGCCTCCGTAGGTCTTGCCATCATCTAGTCCTACTAAGTTGTAGTTATAACCAAACGTCGACGTCCGGTAGCTGAAGTAGGTCGCCCACCCCTTCTCGAACATGTCACCTAGCTCATTATAAAGACTAAGCAACTCACTCTCTGTCCCTAAACGCCAATTACTCCTACCGTAGAGCTCGATTGTGTTATATTGAGTACAAAGTTGAATGGCCTCAGACTGATCGAAACGACCAAACAAGCCGCTAGGGCCAGACGTACCAGTTTCCGTTTGCGTTTGCCTATATCCATCGTAGTCTATAGCCTCTAGAAAGCTGACACTTGGGTTTCCGGTATACAGCTTCCCGCCGCTCTCGGCCATTTTAATGCAGTCGCCCGCAGCGTTTGTCATATCATCATCACCAACTTGACCACCACAAAGGTAGGCATTAAATGTCACTTCGCTGGTTGATTCCGTCTGTTTGTTCACCGTCGTGGTGTAAGACGAGGTGACATCAAACGTCATATTGGTTTTTGGCGTCTCGTATTGGGAGTCCCATTTTACGCGGACTTTTTGCTGGCCCTGTGCATCGGTTTCTGTCGTCTCTTCCACCAAAAGTGGTTTGACTGTCTCGGACGTGTCAGGGTGCACGCCGCTACTTACCTCTGACGTCACCGAAAAACCTTCTACCGGGTTATCATAGGCATCTTTTAAGGTTGCCGTTACCTGGTTACCATCCGCCGAGGCGTAGGCAGCGTTATTAATCGTCGTTTCCGATGTCACACCCGCGCTCTTTTCATCACCGATGAACTTAACTTGATAATCTTGAGTAATGTCATTGACATCAAGGGTTAATGTGACGGTTTCCGCTTTTATGCTAGTTAAGCGAAACTCGGCAATACCATTGCTGTTTGTGGTGAGTGTGTCACTGTCCAAAGTCACAAATGAGCTAGAGACAGAAGCCGTTACGATAGTATCGGGCCTTACTTCTTCCCCGAGTTTTAATTCAACAAATACAGAAGCAACATCGACTCCATCCGCGACAGCTTGCGTGCTTGATGTGGGCAACACATCAATTAAACCTTGCTTCACACAGGTTACATAATAAGCCGATGTTGGATCAACTATTTCCGTGCTGGTGCTGCCATCGGTTAGTTCAACAGCCATAGGTTCACTAGCGACGTTGTCATAAGCAAGATATTTTGCTTGCGTAGGCCAGTTATGTAACAGTTGGACATCATTAGCTAGGCCCATCTGCGTAAGTTCGTCAACCGTCGGCAACACTGCGCCAATGGTGTCACAGTATGAGACAGCTGACGGATAACGAACCCCCGCCATATCAATTGCTGGACTATACATACCATCGGTGAGCTTCATGTCATAAGGAACGCCCTCACCCGCCGCATCTAATGCCGTTGGTGGTGCTGTATACACATCTAATAAGTGAGGAATGTCATCCCATTTAGCGGACTGATTAGGATCAGTCACTTCAACACGAATCAAACCCATATCATAAACACCATTGTGATCACTAACCGCAAAACTTATATAATGGTAGCCAGGCTCTGACGCTTCAAAGAGAATGATTTTATTTATGGTGTCCAATGGGTCTTTTGATGTGGCCTCTGCCTGGAATGTTTCAACGTACACCAATTGATAATCATCATCATCTTCCGATGACACAAAGTTACTGATATCGATTTCTATTTCGGTGAATACGTCCACAACCTCTGGGTACTCAATATTGTCATCGATCGTGAAGCCTTGGTTTGCTTCATAACTCACAGCAATATCCAAAACGCCCATCAATACAAGGCCATTCGCTGAATCTTCTAAGGTATAAAGCACACGGTCAATACCGGCAAAACCTACCGGCGGAGTATAGTCCAAGACCTGGTTATCTAAAGGGTTTATTTGAACGGAGCTACCGCGGCCGTACGGCAGTGTAGCCTCCGTTAGTACAAACTCGTCACTTAACGTAAAGCCGACTTTATCCAGTTCGGTCTTCAGTGAAACACTTACATCTTCATCTATCAGTGTTGCTGTACTTATTGGAACCAGTTCGGTAGAACTAGGATCACTACTTACCGCAACGCGTGTAAGTGCGGAAGTCGAACCCTCTGAGTTACTATTATCACTCATTCGCGTTGGAGCTTCAGACATTTGGCTCATTGGCGACGATGTTTTAGGGGTCACATGATATCGATAATTACACACCTTGGTATCAGAGGCCAGAATAACAAACCCTGTTTCAGTCATGCTTTCTACTTGGCAGCTATCATCACTCGACAAGACCTCGACTTGACTAAGCTCAAAGCCGCCGCCGGTTGATGAAAATACCTTTGACGATAGATCAACCTCGAATAATTCGGCATAGCCGGTTGAGTAAGTAGCATCTTGAGCGGACAGCGTCGCGCTTTGAGTACCAGGTGAAACACTTGTTGAGCTGTCCTCTCCACCACACCCGAAAAGGGTAAGCGAAGTAGCGGCGACAAAAACCAGGGGAATGCCTCTTCCTGGCTTACTATTTAAAAGATTCATATTATTCTCATTGGCTTATAAAAACTACAGGTCTGATTGTATGGGTTGTATTCGATGTTGTATTGGGCATTTATACTTTGGGGACTGAAGTAGTGCCAAGTCAGCTACAATTAGCAATGAGCATAAGCAATTATAGCTAATCATCCTTGATTAGCATTGATCATTTGAAAGCTTATAATTATGTCTATTTTCTTTCGGCGTTCCTATTACTGAATAGGCAGTTGCATCTCTTTAGAGTATTTTTTATTGTAAGATGTTACGGTTACATTAAGTTGTTCACTTTGCGTATATTTCGCAAGAGAAAACGTTTTGTCCCGACCAGATACAACAGTGAACTTTTGCTTACATTGTGTATTATTATCTTTTGTACATGAGTTAACATAAACGTCAATTAGCGTATTACTATTATTATCGATGCGTAAATTATCACCCTGATTGTAAATCTTATAATCAAAACTTGGCTTTGTCGTTGGCAGAATATAAACCGGTGAAAAACCATAGTTTATCTCGACACCGTGAATTTTCTCTCCCTCTTCTTTATAGCGACTAGGAGTAAATGGCAGCATAAACATCAAATCTTTGCTGTTATCGCAAGACGTGTTGTGACATAAGCTTCGAATACCCACGTCTTTCTCTTCGCCAGGTCTTAAAACTAACTTTGGGTGCGTAAGAGATATTTTCCAATCATCTAGGTTATTCCTTGTATAACGATTTCGGACGATCTTTTCGCCATCAACTACATGAATTTCTTCTACTTTCCCATTAACAAAAATCGGGTGAGGCTCGTCATTAATAAGTGTCACGACACCATTGCCCTTTTGATCCGCGACGACTATCATTTTATCGATATTAAAAGCATTGGCTGCGGTAGAAGTCATTGCTGCACAAATTGCGAATGCTGTGAATAGATTAGATTTAAATCTCATGTTTCTCTCTACTAAAAATGATAAATTTGAGGATACTACTCGTCTATTTTACTCAGTGTGTATATAACACCAAGCGCGAAGAGAATAAGTACATACATGTTTAAAATATTTTGTCCGAACATTACTCCGCTCTCTTATATTTGACTTTACTATATATAATTAAAGTATTAATTAGCATATTTATGAGCCCAAACGATAAAAGGTGAGTAGCTAGATTGGTGAGCAGTATCGCGCGTTCAGATTTGAAGGTATTGGGCATTCCTGAATTTCAAAAACGCGAGATGCGAGATGCGAGATGCGAAAAAGTGAAAAGATGTAGAAACACTAAAAAGGGCACGATTGTGCCCTTTGTATTTATCTTAAAGTAATCATCTAGTTATAAACAAACCCAATATTAACGCGACGGTTTTTGGCACGTCCAGCATTAGTATTATTATCTGCGATTGGGTTGGTCTCGCCATCAGAAAAGACATTCATTCGATCACGGCTAATCTGTGCGTCTTCAAGATGTTGAACAACACTATTTGCACGCTTTCCAGCTAGCTGCTTATTCAAAGTTTCCGAACCTTCATTGTCAGCATGGCCAACGATAATCACTTGCAACTCTTGCCTCTGTTTCATCAATTGAATGATTTTCTCTATCTTAGAGGCCTGTACTTTTGACAACTTGTAGTCCGACACGGCAAACGAATCGATATTGACTTCTGTCGGCAATGCTAACGGCACTTTATTAATGTTATTAACCTCGTTGAATTTTTCCACAGTCTTGCTTTCAACAACGACAGGTTCTTTCACCTCGATCTTTTCCTGGCTACTTAGCATGTCACTTGACGCTTCGTTACCTAATCCAAATCTGTATTTTATGCCTAGTAATGCGCTGTGGTTATTGAACAGGCCTATTGAAGATGAATTATCCCCTACTTCATGAACATATTGGTAACTGGTATTAATCTGCCAATGTTTCGAAATATTATATGCTAAGCCAACTTCACCTAATGGCGAAATGCCCGTGTCAGTTTGCTCAATACCTGATCTTCTTTCTTTATTATTTAGATCATAATATGCAGCACCAATTTTACCGAATAGTGACCATTCATCTGAAAGCATCCAATCATAACGAATACCAGAATGAATAATTTTAGTGTCGATGTCAGTTGCCTTGTTATTAGCTTCAAATGTATCCCAGTATTGATAGCCAAGGTCGATGCTCCAGTTCTTGTTCCATTGATAGCCACCATAAATACCTAGAAGCCAA
Source organism: Vibrio pomeroyi (assembly GCA_041879425.1). Taxonomy (NCBI): domain Bacteria; kingdom Pseudomonadati; phylum Pseudomonadota; class Gammaproteobacteria; order Vibrionales; family Vibrionaceae; genus Vibrio; species Vibrio pomeroyi. The sequence continues at coordinate 515,369 of CP090855.1, forward strand.
TTGCCTTCCATCTGATCAACGTCTTTCACTTCATCTGTAAAGTTATAACCGGATTGTAGTCCTACAAATACATCGCTTTGATTTGACTCAGCGTATGCGGTTGCTGATGATATTAACGCTATACAAACAAGTAGATTATCGATTTTCATCGTTCCATTTTCTAAATTAATTAATTAATTGTAAGACAAATTCTAGACAACCTTAAACTAAACTAAATAGCATTTATAAAAATTATATTTAACAGGTGACATTTAGAGTCGGTTAAATTTAAACAACTTATGAAAATAAAAAAACACTGCCAAAAAATGGCAGTGTTTTTGTTTCAAGAAAGGGAGTTTAATCCAAACAGACACATTAATCTAAACAGACAAGTTGTGGATAAGTTATTTTTTCCCCAGGGTAAATCAAATTCAAATCACGATTATTAAGATTTAAATTTGCGTCAACTAACTCTTCAAGTGAGATATCAAATGTTCTTGCAATTTTCAGTAAATAGTCGCCAGAAACCACTCGGTATTCAATTAAACGTTGTTGACACGATGGCGCTTTCTTAATTGGGACAATAGACGCCAATTGGGTTTCCGACGTTGTTACTTGTGTCGGCTGTTGAACATTGGGCCTTGGATTAACTTCTGAAAGGACCTCTTCTGCTTCATTGCTTGAAAAACGATAAACCAATAGTGCATTAAATGTGTATAGATCGTCTTGTTGACGAACTAAATCAAAAACGCCTTGGTAACCAAGATCAGCATACCAATTTTGACCTAATTGATATTTAAGACCAAGCGATGCCGTAAAATTGGTATCATCATTAGAAAGCGCCCCTCCAATTCCTGCATATAAGGAAGCAAAATCACTGACAGGTAACAGTAAATCTGTCTCAATCATCACCGCTCGGAGGCTATCTATTTCCTGTTCAGAAAAGGCAGAAAAATCAGCATAGCCAAGTTCAAATAGTAGGTTTTCATTAACGTTATATCCTACCGCCGCCTTATAACCGAGGGCTTCAGTCTGTCCCATGTTGTCATCAAATGCAGAAAACGTCATACCGCCACTCATCTGGATCGGCAACTCTTCTGATGACACACTAATGGATAAGAACATAGCAATAATCGATAACATCAAGTTCATTTTTTTCATCTTAAATACCGGGCTCCAACATGATCGTTACTTCGTCAAAATAATCACCGGACACAGCCGAGCTGCCCTCTATATCGTAATTAAAGTCTAAAGTGAAATTGATGCTTGTTTGCACTCCAGCACCTTCTGAAATAGCCGTTGTTTGATTCATTAATAATCCTTCATTGACTAAGTTACCAGAGTCACACTGAGCGCAATGTATGCTATAAGGAATAACCACTCCAGGACTATCTGAATTAACCAATTCGTATGTCTGTTGGGGCATGGTTAAAACAATTCCGTCATTAAAATAACCATTCGCTGTAATATTGAATAATGTTGTTGATGTTATTCTTTTGCCAATTGTATCGTAGACTGGCTTCAAGACACCATCTCCAGTTACAAAAACATTGTCGAGTTGAACAGGCTGATAATCAAATGAAAACAACATCACTTCATTGATATTGCGATAAGTCCTAATCCCGTCATTTTCGTAGTAGTAACGAATATTTACTGGCACTGTAGCTGAATATAGCCCCTCTGGTAGCCCACTTAATGCCGACACTATTTCATTTTCGTTAATATCGAAAATAGGTCTCAGAAAAATAAATGGGCTCGATTTTTGTTTGTTTGTTAATAGAACAGACGAAACACAGTTCGGACCTTCAACAGTCACAATTGGTAGTGACACCTCATCAAATGTACACCCGCCACCCACCGTATTCGCTGACTGAGCAAATTCAATTCCAGTAGTATTGTATTGAACGCCCGATATATCGATCGATATTGATGGTGAAGTATTCCCATTCCCGCCAATTAAAGTCATCTCGGTTGCAGGTGTACCAGAAAACGTCGCGGCCGCCCAAGCCTCTGAAGCCTGCAGCATTGGAGGAGTTCCCCACGTACTTGGAAGCATTCTACCGTTGTAACGTGTTACATTGTCCCAACGAACACCACCAGCCTTCACTTCCGCGCGAACTTCAAACGCAGCTTGAGCCATGTTTGTCGTCATTAATGCAATAAACGCTGCAATATATAGGATACGTCCAAGCATTAGATTTTCCCTCTCGTCACCGTTTCTTTCTTTGAATAGCTTCTGTCGTGAGATGTCACGGTAATGGTCAACTCATTATTTCGCATAGTTTCGGTTAGAGGGAACGTCTTATTTCTTCCCGATACAACAGTAAATTTTTGTTTGCATTGGGCTGTATTTTCAGCGCCACATGCATCAACAAAAAAGTTGAGCATGGTATTACTTTTATTTACAACTCTTAGACTTTCACCGTTGTTGGTTAATTCATAAGCATACTTAGGTTGTGTTGTGGGAATAATATAAACAGGTGCGAATCCGTAATTAATTTCCACACCACTCACAACTTCCCCAGGCCTGTACTTGCTTGGAGAAAAAGACAACATAAACATCAAATCTTGCGAATTATCGCATGTAGCGTTGTGGCATAAACTACGTATACCAATATCTTTCTCTTCTCCAGGCTTTAAAACCAACTTCTGGTGCGTTAATGACACCTTCCAGTCGTTTAAGTTGTCTCTTGTATACCGTCTTTTTTCTACCTGCTCTCCATCAACAATATTTATTTCATCCACCTTCGCTTGAACAAAAATTGGTTGAGATTCATCGTTGGTTAATGTAACGATACCGTTACCTTTATCATCAGAGACAATAACCATTTTATCTACCGTAAAAGCTTGTACACTTATAGATAACAATATGGCGGTGAGTGATACTAAATTTAGTAGAATTTTATTGGATTTCATTTCCCCCTCCTTAATTAACTTGTGCGACAGGGTAAGTAATGACGTTGGTGCGATAAAGTCGCTTTGCCAACAGTTTTAACTGATCGATATCTCTTTTATAAAGCGCAATTGTTTCCGCCATGTTTAAAGATTCATGAGCTATATAGATTGCCTTAAACGAACCAACTTTTTTCTGAATAATTCGATAACCGTGTGATTCGAGCTTTTTAAGCGCTTTATTCAGTTGAGTCGAGCTTTCGTATGCACCTAAATACATCGCTTTTAGCCGTTGATCTGCGTCAATTAAGTCTATCTGTTTGTCTTGAGCTAGTGGCAAACAATAGTTTTGACCAAAGTTCATCTGATTTGTTGAAGTAAACTCATAAGGTAATAAACATTGGCTTTCTTTCGCTGACAATTCAAAGTTCATGCCTTCCAATACGGTTACGCGATAAACACCATCAGCCATTTCATTGACTTCAATACAACCTTCTCCATGACACTCCACTTCTGTAATCGGTTGTTCTGAGATATCATTAAAAGCACTGACGAACGAAACTATACGACTGACTATTGGCTCTATAGAAGCAACCGTCCCTGGATGTGTGAACACGGTTACGTTGCTATCACCAGAGTTGTAGAGGTCAACGCTTTCTGAGTCGAACTTCGCGCGATATTGACTATAATCTTCCAAAGGCACAACGGTTTCATCGTTATATACGATGAACTTGCTGTTGTCTCGCCCCTCTTTTTTAAGAGAGAAGTAACCCTTTTCATCAAGCGTTTGCTCTGTGTTAGATGACTCATGAATATCGACAAGCGTATAAGACGTTGCCGCTTTATCGGTAATATAAACACCATCCGTCGTCACAATTTGGGTGCTAGACAAACCAGCATTGATGCCATTCGTTCCATTAGTTGACATATGGGCGGAGGCGTTCATTCGAGCGTATTTAGTCGTGCCACTGGTGGCCAACAGTGCGTCTTGATACATATCATCTTGTTGTCGGTCATAGGTGTTACTCACCTCAAGCGACGTGTTAAAAGAGTCTGAGTCAATTAACTGATTGCGTCTCACTGTTGTTTTAAACTGATTAACGTCATCTCTATCACTCGTCAGTCCCACGATGGTTTCTACTGTGTCTGACAACGGAACACTCCATAACAAATTAATTGATGTGTCGTCCGTTGCCTCAGAGTAATCGACGTTAATATTAACTCGAGAATCTAAAACTGTGGGCGTGCTGTAACCAACGGAAATAAACTGCTGTTCCTGTTCATCCGAGTTACCTAAATTGTCGAGCTGCTTGTCGTTATTAAGCGAGTAAACCGCATACACAGATTGTCCGCCACGGAAGCTGTACGAAGAATTCAACGATAGACGTGAATAATCGGCATATCCGTACATATAAGAAGCAACTGGATCACCAAGTTCATTGTCAAGAGACTCATAAGATAAGCTTAAATAAGGGATACCAATATTAGCGTTTAAGTGAGATGCATCTTCGAATTGGCTGTACACAGCCTCGGTACTCAAATCCCAATCAATCAGATTGTATGCACCACCAACGGTGTACATTGTGCCACTTTCCGTGAACAAGCCGCCGAAGCCTACTTGCAATGAACGGGTGAGTTGGTAGTTAGCTAATGCCTTGCCAAAAACATCGTCTTCAATGTTTTGAATGCCATGTTCCGTGTAGTCATAATGGCTTCCTGAAAACATACCGGCAGTAGCAACGAAATCCACTTCTCCCTGAGTCAGAGAGTCACTTTTGGTGTTATATACTTGATAAGTCTGGGTGTTAATAACTTGCCCACCACTTGTCACCTCAAGTACAACTTCATAACGACCTGATGGTAACTTGCTGTAGGGAATTGAGTTATGCCCTTCTGGTACGTTATCTTGAAAGATTAATCGACCATCACGAAAAACTTGTACACCGCCACTTGTGGAAGCATAAAAGCTCAAAACTTTATCGTTATTATGTCCGCCTACGAGCAACTTTTTTGAGGTACCTACCGTGAGCGAGTTTTGAGCAACACGAGCGGTGTTATTCAGGAAGTCGGTAGAGTTAACCTCTGGCTCAAATTCAAAATGACCCGCTTTTAATGAGTAAGAATCGATATCTAAATGATACGCCGCTTCATACAATTCAGAACCGTTATCACTGTTGTTGGCATTGAAATCAGTTTTGAGGTGCCCGTAAGGCAGCCCAAGTGTCGTTTCATTATTTAAAGAAACGATTGAGTCTTGATCTTGATATTCACTCACGTACAGATCAAATGAATTGATTAACCCATTGTGTTGGCTCAGAGACGAGTGGTATACCAGTTCGTCATCGAGATTCGAGTATGACAATACCTGTGGAGATACAAAAACATATACTTCTTGATCGTTATAGTTATGAACGATTTCAAACGTTTCTGGAAACAACTCACATTCATCGAGCTTCCCTAAACACTCAGACTGATCTTGTATACCAACCATTAATTGATCTATGATCTTCTGCTGGTACTCAGCCGACACAGTGTTATCATTTAAATAGTCAGATACCTGTGCAATCGCCTTTTTATTATTCGAGTCTAATTTTAACGTGTTAAATGACGTTAAAAATGAGATCGGTGAAGTAAGGGAGCCATCTAAGTTACGCATACGGACTGTTGACTCTTTCAATTCAAACAGTTCTTCAAAGCCTTCAAGAATATTTTGGCTATAACTTGAATACGAATACAAAGGCAACAGTACTAAAATTGCCATTGCTGCGAATTTGAACCTGGACATTATATATCTACCTCAATATTGAACTCTATCTCACCATTACACCTCTCCGGCTGGCCTGTTGTGGTGATATCTTTAAATGACTTAAAACTTAATATAATGTCATGCACGCTGTACTTATTATCGCCATCATTTGAATTGAAATTTGTAAAAGAGACGGATTGTCCCTCAGATATGCTTTGCCCATCAATCGTTAATTGAACGAAATCATCCTGAACATTGCTCGCTCCAGAGTAGTCTGTACAAGTTGATATATTTTTCGTTAACTTTGAAACATAAGGAATATCCGAAGACTCAAATGGAATATCTGTTTCAATTCTTAATGTAGTATTAACGTCATCAAACTTTGTTTTATCTTGGCTTGACGTCAAACTCAGAACTGCGGGAATAAATTCAACAGAATTAATTGAATTTATATAAAGATTGCTTACATCTAGGCTTGTGGTAATGTTGAGCACTTTAAAAGCGGCGTTGGCATTCATACTCATGAAAGCCAATAGTAATAAGACTTTTTTCATATTGACTACCGTTGCAGAAAAATAAGGCTCGTAATTACTACGAGCCTTCAAATCAGGGATTTTCTAAAAATTAAACAAGGTCAGCCATAACCGTTACTGATGCTTGAACAGTAGTTCCACCTACTTCAGCTTCAGGTAATACAGCAGTCTGCTTAACTTTAGTTGAAATAGTTTCTACAGAAGAAACAACATCACCAACGAGCACTGGTGCACCATTTACATCAATTTCAACAGCTTGACCCGGGTTTGCGATACCGTCATAAGTTACTGTTGCATCAACTAGAGTCCAGTTAGCTGCAGCTAATGCACCAACAACAGGAGTTGCTGCATCACCATCGTTTAGGTGAGACTCAAGTACGATAGTATCTGATTCAAACACACCGTCTGTGCTTGGAGTAATAGTACCGTTAAGCGCTGTTAGATCACCTGCTAGGCCAGTGATGACAAGAGCATCTGATGGGCTAGTTGTTGGAACAATACCACTCCATAGAACAGTAGCATTTGAAGCTGCGTTAGCACCTGCGCTTGCTGCCATACCCATTAGAAGAACTGATGCTAGTGCGCTTTTTTTGAAGTTTAACATTTTACTTTCCTTTAAAGATTAAATATTTCGTTAATTAATAATCCCGCACCTGCGTTTAAATTTGTTAACGCTTGTCGGTGACCGGATGAAGTGAATTATGCGGAACACTGGAAAAGAAATATTGAGCATTTGAAAATTCTATGTAACGAAAATGCCGATTTGATAAAACCATCAACAATGAAGATAGCAATACCTACCTTCGTTTTATCTACATCTATAATAAAAGGCTGCCCCTTCTCTTGGGGAATAAGCGCAACGGCTCCCTTAATCTTAATAGTAGTGTGACACGCTCTCATGTCGTAAGCCCCATCACCAGACACCTCAAGGATACTTCGCCGTGTTTGGCTCAGTAAGTTCGGGAGTACTTCTCCATCTGTAACCGTTGATAAACTTAGCTCGGCAGCAATGAGTTGATGAGAGCTTGTATCGACTGCAATATAAAGCTTTCGCCAGACTCTACGCTCGCCATAAACCTTAAGACCAGTAGCATCAATGGCTAGGTGCTGTATCGCTCCTCTCGTTTTAGCTAAATCAATGAACCGACGCGGCCTCCCGCGCTTATTCTGTTTGCTTTTCGCCCACCCGCCTATTGCCTCTTCATCAATTCAAAAGACCAGAGAACCACGGTTAATGAGTGATTGATTGTATTGCTTCCAGTTGGTTGTTTTGTAACGAGGTTTAGGCATAGGGCAACGAGAGGAAGTGGACGTAGCTGATCAGTTCGTAGATTCTTGATTTAGTTCCACGGAATTACGCAACAAAACCATTGAATAACATAAACAATCGAACAATACTGATCACAATTGAGATTATCGAGAACAAAGAATGCCACTCACGTTTGCACACTTCATAGAACAAGCAAGAAAGGATCGAGATTTAACGCAACAGGAGATGCTTGAGTTACTGATCGAGGCAGATCCGACATTGTCTAAGCTCGATCTCACAACGTTTAGTCGCTGGGAACGCGGTGTTACAACGCCAAAACTGGTAAAGCAATTGCTCATTGCTCGAATTGTGGGGGAAGATGTTGCGTTATTGATTGACCCACAAGAGAAAGGGCCAATTAAGAAAGTTAACCATTTCGAAAAAATACAGTCAAGGGTTCGCGACCCATACAGTTCAGACTCAAATGATTTTAAGACGTTCCACTGTGAATCATTAACTGACGAACCAGAACTTTATAGCAAACTAAGTGTATTTCATAACGATTATTTAGGAATGAAAACGAACCTTTCCGAGCTCAATAACCGGAATATAATGCTTGAAATATTCGTTGACGGAACAGGGAAGTTAGTTGGGCACCTCTTCCATGGATACTTAGATACTTCAACGTTACCCTCACAATGCGTCCCAGATAAACTCTCTGACTGTCAATTTATCGTCCCGGAGGATCATCAAAGCACCAATTTGACCATGTATATTGTTTCAGCTTTTTGTTCCATGGCTCAGCCAAGAATGGTCATGATTTTAATGATCTTGAATAGGTTACGACAACATACAAATATCAAAGACTTACAAGTTAACTGCCATGACCAAGAAGGATTTACTCTTTATGACTCAAATTCGGAGTGCGAAATTATTGCCAAAGGAGAAGCTATACAATTCGGAGGAGTAAAAGTTTTTGGTAAACACTTTCGCTACGTAAGAATAAAAACAAACCCTGAAAACATTCTGTCATCTAAAGTATTTTCAGATATTATTCCATTCACGAATGAATATATCGATTGCTTACTAGACAAGCATCCATAATTACTTTTTAAATTCAAATTTCCGCTATTCGAATAGTAATCGTATCGAACTTTCTATTCGCCATAGACCTGTATTTGCATATTGGCACTCAAATTGAGAGATTAACACTTCAGTAAAAAATAACATTTAAAATCAATCGTTTAAAAATGGCATGCAACTTGATTAAGTATCTAGACCTTCTATAACAAGGACGTAGATATGAGAATTACAACGTTAAGTTTGCTATTAAGCGCGCCACTGGTCGCCAACGCAGCGCCATTCGATACTTGCCCTAGTCAGGCATACCTGTTTCAGTCGAAACCCGTTGAGGTTTGGGGTGTAAACCTTGTAACAGGGTCAACCACTCTATTGGAAGACGATACCGGTATGAATGCCAATATCAATGGTGTTGGTTTTGATTTCCAGGATCGTTATATTTATGGCTATGACACCACCAACAAACGTCTAGTGCGTCTTGGCCAAGACTTCCAAGCAGAAGTTATCAATACCAGTGGCTTACCAACCGATCACACCTTCTATGTCGGCGATGTCTACGACCATGTTTACTACCTATATCGCACCGGTAAAGGGCTCTTCACGGTTGATCTATCCCCTCTCGATTCAGATCCTAATGCAACCGTTACAGTCAACAAAATCGCAGGCAGTCCAGCAACTGTGAGATTGACTGATTTTGCCTTCCACCCAAGTGATGGCTCTTTATATGGTATCGATAATAACTCTGGTGACTTGTACCAATTCAACCCAACCACAGGCGCAGAAACCTACATCGGTGATACTGGAGAAACAGGTACGTTCGGTGCAGGTTATTTCGATGTAAACGGCTACTACTACGTATCTCGAAATCAAGACGGTAAGATCTACCGTATCAACCTATCTCCAGACAATGCGGCCAATATCGCTGCTGGGATCGTTCCAGCTGTTGAGTTTGTTTCGAATGGCCCAGCTTCTGGTCAAAACGATGGTGCTCGTTGTGCCAACGCACCTGTTGTTGATGAAGACTCAAACATCGACTTCGGTGACGCACCAGACAGCTACCTAACGTTACTGGCGAACAATGGTCCTCGACATGAACTTGATGGCATCACCTGGTTAGGTACAGACGCACCAGATGCTGACCTTGATGGTTACGTAACACCGCAATCTGATGAAAGTGTTGGTATTGATGACGAGTGGGCAAACGGTGGTATCGGTTTTGTTACCGCACTTGAAGCAGGACTCGATTCAAAAGTTGTGATTGAAGCTTCAACAACCGGTTACCTTTCAGCTTGGATTGATTGGAACCAAGATGGCAGCTTCGACGGCGCTAATGAGCAAGTATTTACCGACTACCAACTGGATGCGGGTGAGAATGACTTGTTCCTAAATGTCGATATCAACGCATTAACAGGTACAACTTGGGCTCGCTTCAGATTCAGCCAACAAACCAATCTGAGCTACTTTGGCGGTTCAACCTCTGGTGAGGTGGTTGATATTCAAGTCGATGTTCTTAATGACGGTGCCACAGCTCGTTACTTCCCAAGCGCTTCGGGTTACGCAACCTTGGCGTATGAAGACAATTGGCCTTATAAAGCCGACTACGATATGAATGATGCCGTGATTATGTATCGAATCACAGAAATCTTAAAAGACGGAAAAGTTGTAAAATCCACCATCGACGGTCGCCTAGCTGCTGTTGGTGCAACCTATAAAAATGGCTTCGCCGTTCGCTTACCAAACCTTGCTCCAAGCTCGGTAGACAGCGGAAACTCTTACATGAAACACAATGGTATCTTTACTGACTTAGACATGGAGGACGGACGTAGTGAGGCGATATTTATTGCCGCCGAAGATTTAACGTCTAAAACAGAGACATCATGTACCTTCTATCGAACCAGCAACTCATGTAAAGACGACGAACAGTTTTCTTTCCAAATAGGAATCAGCTTATCAGGCGATGGTATAAGTACTGATACATGGACAGATATGCCTTACGACCCGTTTATCTTTGCAACACCGGGCTACTATCACGGTGAAAATCTACCGCTGCACCCAGGACGCAGTTGGGAAGTTCACTTGCCAGACCAAGCACCAACCGAGGCCTTTGACACTGTTAACCTATTTGATTCTGGAATCGGTGTTGATGATAGCGACCCAGCAACAGGGAAATATTTCAAGACAGCGGAAAACCACCCTTGGGCTCTCATTATCACATCAACAGAAGAGTGGGAATGGCCGCAAGAATACGTGGATATCGTAACTGCTTACCCAGAGTTTAAGCAGTGGGCAGAATCAAGCGGTGAAAATAACCAAACTTGGTTCGCATCACCAGCAGACAACCAATGCTATGTGCCATAAGGAGAAACGCTATGACTATTCACAATAAACAATATCGAAAAGCTCATTGCGTTGATTCAAGTCGCAATCTATCTGAGGAAAATCGTATGTCTGCACAAAGCACTTGGAATATGAAGAAATCGTTGGCTGTTATTTTAGCTGTCACTCCACTGGTATTGGTTGGTTGTGGAGGCGGCGGTGGTGGAGGCGGCAGTGCATCGACGCCAACACCAGCAACACCGTCGACTCCTGCTGCGCCTTCAACGCCAGTGACGGGAACGCCTTCTTCAGTGACAAGTGCGGCAGCAACTCCAACCTATACGATGAGTGATGTGGTTGTGCCCGATGGCTTTGATTACAGCTCAATTGAGCAATTTGATCTCGACATCGACATCAGTAGCATTTCAACCGCTCGCTCTTTTGTCACCGTTTATAGCCGTTTTAGCACACGAGATGACTCTACCTTGAAACCGGACTACTCAAGTAAAGTGATTGCAGGCTCGTTAGACAATGGTGTATTTGCCTCTAACTTTACTGCGCCTGTGAACCACGACTCTCTCTTGGTCGAAATTTGGTTTTACGATGGTCAACCACCATTACAACAAGTGGTATCGAGCACTGATTCTCAAATCGTTTGGTAAGAAACCTTAGTTAAGAGTTTTTATAACTCATTCCTGATAACTTTAAAGTGAGCTGAAATGCTCACTTTTTGTTTGGGTTAGAATCTAGAGTGAGTTCATTATTTCTGATTGACTTGATTCACTTTAACGCCGATCTCACTTATATTTTCAAGATAACCTTCAAAGACTTACTCTCATGAAACAGTTAAAAATAGGTCTATTTATCTTAATGTGTGGTGTGGGCGTACTGTTGGCTCTCACCTATTTCCCTTTGACCTCAGAGACAGGACAACGCATTCAAGCCAAAGTGATTTCCAACACCCTCACTCAATCACTAGACGGACACAGACGTTACCTCACCGTTCAGACAGAAGATGATCAAGTATTTCGCGTTTCCATTGCACCCACCACAGACTGCCCTATTGATTCTGTGGTCGCGCTTGATACATTAAACAATCAAATAACCGGACAAAGCAGTTATCAGTTCATCCACTGTAGAACTGCGCCTTAGTCGTCGATATACCACAGTAATAACTACAACAAAAATGGATATAAGAAGAATGAATCAGCCACTCATCTCACCGGAACAGCTTCAACAACGTTTGCTAGAAGAAAACAACATTGTAATCCTAGACGCCAGTATCGAATTTCAGATGCCAAGTGAGTCGGAAAAGATCAAAGGACAAATGATTCCTGGTGCTATTCGTTTTGATTACGACAAAGATTTTTGCAACAAGCATACCTTGCTTCCTCATATGTTCCCTTCCGAAAAACACTTCAACACTCGTGCTCGCGAAATTGGTATCAATCAAGACAGTACGGTTGTGGTTTACGATAACTCTGGAACCTTTGCTTCGCCTCGTGCGTGGTGGATGTTTATGGCGATGGGGCACAAAAACGTTTACATCTTAGATGGTGGCCTGCCTGCATGGATCGAAGCGGGTTACGCCACAGAAACTTCGTACAGAACTGAAGCAACACCGGGTAACTTCGAGGGTCATATCCAAGACAACTACTTTGTCAATGCTCAGCAAATCCATAGTTATTCCGATGATAAGAGTGCAAACATTCTAGATGCACGTTCACAAGCTCGTTTCGATTCAGAAGTACCAGAGCCACGTGAAGGCTTGCGCAGTGGCCATATTCCAAATTCTATTTGTTTACCCTTCGCACAAGTATTGAATGCAGGCAAATTGAAATCCCAAGAAGAGCTATCCGACATCTTTTCAACGTTAGCTTTAACCCCCTCTCAACCTATGTTCTTTAGTTGTGGTTCCGGTGTGACGGCCTGCATCATTCTACTGGCCGCTAAGCTGGCGGGATACTCAGGCGAAATGGGCGTTTACGACGGCTCATGGACTGAATGGGGTGCTAATGAGCAATTACCTATCGCTGTGACCAAAAAGTAATTCAACTTCGCTTACTGCCACTGTTAGAATATACTGCGCATGCATAAAGGGCTTACTGTTAGTGATGACTTAACATCTCACTGAGTAAGCTCTTTGCTTTGCGACAACGCTATATTCGTTTGAGACCAAATCTCGATTTGCACTGTTCTTTTATTAATCTGTATAAATTTGCAAAGCATAAATCGTGAGCAATCATGCACTAACCGTTATTGTTCGTGTGAATGTTAATATTTCACTCAAGAATATTTGTTCGTAGTCGTTACACTATTTAATCATTGATACTTTCATCATTGGCGTTTGTATCTTTCATTGCATGAATCACGCTGACGACCCAATAGTTTGTCACTTGCACTCTGTTAGAAGTAGTAACCAACAAAAGGCATCTCATGGCTCTATTTAAGAAAAATATCTGGTCGCTGTACGCTCTGATCGTACTGCTTACCTTGATACTTTTCGCCGTGTTGGGCGCAACCAAGTGGCAAGCAAACAGAGATGATTTCATTGAGCAACAGCATATCCAAGTTGAGCTATTTTCTAGCTCTGTAAGCTCGCTTCTCACCAGTCAAGAAGCCCTTCTTGAAGTGGTTGGGCATCAATTGGCTCAACAGTCTGACTTCACTCGTACTGCCGCCATTCAAATTCGTCCAATATTGGATAAACTGCTTGATACTCACCCTGCTATCGCAGCATTCGGATTACTAAACCCTCAAGGGGACTATCTTGCAATCAGCTCTAACCTGCAGTTATCTGATCAACACAACCTACTGAATCATCCATACACCAGAGATTCATTTCTAGAGGCTATGTCTAGCGAAAAAATGGTATTGGGTCGTACCTATTTCCAAGAATCATTGAACAGTTTGGTGATTCCGCTAAGAAAATCGATCTCCATCGATGGCAAAAATGTCGATGCGGTAATGACAGCAGGCCTGCGCTTAGACAGCACAATAGTATTCGAGAACAATGCACACGCCGGCAGCTACAACACCCTAACCTTGCTAAGACCTGACAACTACCGACAATTTTATTCGAGCGATATTGAATCGCTCGAAGCGTATCTTGAGCCGGTTGATAATGATGTTGTAAGACGCATCATTCATCGTTTTGCACAACAAGTGAATGTCAGTCTCGAAGAGGCTAAAACAGGAAATAATACCTACTCTTTCAGCGTCGATGACGACATGTATCACTCACTGCTCAGCGCTAAATACATTCCAGATTACAAACTTTGGGTCGTTGGACGCACAGATCTGACTCACGTTGATAGCATCTTCCTTCAAGAGTTTGGCATTCTTTTCGGCGCCTTTATTTTCCTTCAATTTGGTTTCTACGTTTTGGTTAAGTCGATTGCCAAGAACGAGCAAAGAACGCGAAGCCAGTTGATCTACCAAGCAAATCACGATCCATTAACTTCTCTGCCAAACCGCTTATACATGCGTCGAAATATTGATAAATGGATTGAAAATGAGTCAGAGCAATTCTCACTGCTGTTCATCGATATCGATAACTTTAAATGCGTCAACGATACTCACGGGCATGATTTTGGTGACAAGGTTCTTAAACAAATAGCGTTGCGTTTAATGCGATTCCGCTCTCGATTGAGCCTATTGGTTCGCGAATCGAGCGACGAGTTTCTGTTCTTAACTCCAATAACCAATGAGTCTGAAATTAAACGACTCGCAGAGCGTATCATCGAGGTGCTTTCTCAACCTTATGAAGTCGAACAATCTCAGTTCTTACTAGGTTGCAGCATCGGTATTGCGCGCTTCCCTGAACATGGGAAAGATTTGGATAGCTTGCTCCGTTCTGCCGATATTTCGATGTACAAAGCGAAGCAACAACAGAACTCATACAGTATTTTCACCACGGCGATGCAAGACGCTCACCTCTACAAAATGAAAGTAGAACAGAGGCTACGTATCGCTATCGAGAAGCAGACGTTGTTCATGGCTTTTCAACCTTTGGTACGTACCGATAAGAGCACTCATGGTGTCGAAGCACTCGTTCGTTGGATTGATGACGAGTTAGGTTTTGTCCCGCCCGATGTGTTTATTCCAGTCGCAGAAAGCACTGGCTTAATGCAAAAACTCGGTACGTTTATTATTGAGTCGAGCATTATGCAGATCGCTCATTTACATCGAACGACAGAACAGAAGATCGGGCTTTCGATCAACATATCCGTCCGTCAGTTTTCACATAAGTCGTTCTCTGAGCACTTATTCGCTACGCTTGAAAAGTATCAGTTCTCTCCAAGCTGTTTAACGCTAGAGATTACCGAAAGCTTGTTCATTGAGGATGTAGCTATAGTCAAACCACTGTTTAAAGCACTCAAAGAAAACGATATTAAGATCTCTCTGGATGACTTCGGTACCGGCTATTCATCGTTGAGCATGTTGAAAGCACTCCCTATCGACGAACTTAAGATTGATAAGAGTTTCATTGAGAACATCGCTATAGACCAGCAGTCACTAACCATGGTGCAAAACATTATCGCAATCGGTAAAAACTTCGGCATGGTGGTATTAGCAGAAGGCGTAGAATCCAACGAGCACTTCTCGATTCTAAAGGCTTGTGGATGTGATTTGATGCAAGGCTATTACTTCTCACGCCCTATCCCTTACGATGAGCTGTGTGAGTATCTAGCACCAATTCAGATTGAGACAATAGAACAACCAGAACCGGCGGCATAACTGTCGGTTAATTTCACCCAGCTTGCGAGTAACGTGATGAATCAAAAAAGGGAGCCTAAATAGGCTCCCTTTTTTATACACCGCTCAACATCGCGGCCCAAAAAATAAAAACACAGACAATGAAAACAAAACCCATTACGACTTAACTGTTATCACAACTCGTCGATTGCAACCTGTTGCCTTGTTGTCTGCAACCTTACAAATGGGTGCGCTTTCGCCATACGCATATTCAACGATGCGACTTCCTTGGTGAAGATCTTTCTTCAAGTAGCTCGCCACTTGTCCGGCACGGCGAGATGACAGGGCTTTGTTGTAGCCTTTACTGCCTACACTATCTGCGTGACCTTCTATATAAATTTTGGACTTATCACTCACTAAGCTAAGGTACTGACCTAATACTTGCTTATGGCTTTCATCCAATTTGTACACATTAGTTGGGTAATTAAGCACCAGGGATTGCGTCGCTTTATCATAGAAACACACATCATCTTGTGCTCCGATTTGAATCACTTCACTCTTTCTATTGATCACCTCATTTTGAGGTTTCTCATTTAGCTCTACCAGCTTCCCAATCACTTGTGTCGTAACAGTATGAGAAGACACCAACATTTTAGAAGTGACGTATTCGCCAACATCACCCAAGCAGTTTGCATAGCCCAATGGAGACATTAGCATCGTAGATAAAATCACTAGGTATCTCATGTTAATCCTTTAGTTTTCCGGTTTCTTCATTAATCAAATTCAAAATGTATTTGTATACATCTTCCCCATCTTTAGCGTGATAGATGTTCTTCTTACCAAAGCAATCTCCAAAGCCATCGGTTTCTGCCACTTTATAATTAATACCAATGACGCCCATCGTGACTTTGGTTTTCTCGGCTTCAGTTGGGGCATTACTCTGGAAGCGATTTCGTTTCGCTGAAATGGTTGATCGCAGCTTTTTACATAACCCCTGATCCACCAATTTCTGTAAATAAGTCTTGTCGTTGTCGCTACCATCGGATAACACAATAAACACTTGTTCAGGGTTAAGGTTGGTCGCCTTATTGGCTTCTTGTGCCGCTGCAATGATCCCGTTCCAAGAAGAGGTGCCTCCACCAGCTTTCAACTGAGCGCTCATCAACTGAGCTCGAAAGTTGTCATAGTCTTCAGTCAGTGGAATATCATAAAACTTGTAGTCATCATCAAAATCATTGTTTCGCTTATAAAGTCTCTCTACTTGATATCTACTCATTCCATACGATGGTTCAATGATCTCATTATACAAAGTTGGTTTATCAAACATTCGTCTAACCGTTGTCGCAGGAGAGCTCCGAGCGTAGTCATAAGCATATTTCTTTCGCCATGAAGCACGATAACCATAAGCATTAAGTCTTACTATCTCATCAGATTGTTTAACATGGAGCGGGTTGTACCCGAGCAAAGAAACTCGGCTCTTTTCTTCCGTATTAAACTCTTCAATGTCATCGACGACTCGTTTAATGGTTTCCTTTACAACATCGAGTTTCATTTTTCCGTTCTTCCACGAGTAAGTCATAGAACCACTAAAGTCACCGATAAAATAGACATCAACAGGCTGAGGGAGATACTTGCGCGTAACTGCTCGCCCACTCACCGAAAACTCAGGCTTTAAGTTCATCTCTTCGTACGCGATCCAAGACGTATATTTGGCAGTCGCACTTACCACAAAGTCACTAAATGGAGCAAGTTCACCGCTGGCTTGGACGCAGCCGTCTTTGTACTCACACTTACTGGTATACACAGCAACATCAACATCATCCGTGTTGTCAACAACGTATCTATCGACCAAATAGCGTGCATACTTTACGTTCTTTTCTTCATCCTCTTTAGGGCTCGCAATAAGTGCTAAACTGGCAACCTCTGCGGCTTCCAATAACCTAGTATGTGCTAGCATCTGTTGAGACATCTGCATCGAAAATGCCATGAAAATAACCATCATAGGCAATAGACCAACGAACAAAATACCTGCGACACCTTGGTTTTTCTTTATCGACTTCACCTTAAACCCTCGCAAATGAATAAGATGTACTTACAAGCCGAAAAACCTCTCCGTTGGCGACCCCAATCAAATTAGTTGGGATTTCATAACAAAGAGACACCTGATACATGGGTAATCGGCGGCCTCGCGATGTGATAGGAAGTATTTCTATCGCTTTTTCTTTGGTGATATCGCCCATGTCTGGAAAGTCACATCCGTGTATGCTCCCTTTAGTCAGAGTCTTTTGAACCCTTCGATAATTCACTTTCCCTCCGGATAAAGCCGTTTCTTCAAGTCTTATCTCGTCGATACGCATCCCAAACTTGGTCTTATCAAAGTTTGGAATCATTCGTTTCATCGAAGCAGAAGCAATCACAAACGCGTTGTGTTCTGTTTTTCGACAGTCACCCGCACAAATATCCATATTGGCATTAAACAGTTGTTTTCGTTCAGCAAAGATGGTGGTCAATGAATAAGAAGCTCTGTCGAGTTGACCCTTTTTATTGATGGCTAGCATATGGTTCACGACAACAACAAAGATCCCTGACGCAAAGACCAAAACCATTGCCAACTCAACAGCAAATGCACCTTTTTGTTTAACTTGCACAACCCGCTCCCTGACCAATTTTGAATGAACATCTTTCATATTCTTGAATGGTGATAATTTCACGCTTGATAGGCATATCCGGGAACCATATCGATACAATCGGATCATAGGTGTATTCCAAAGCGTAAACAGCCAATGCCATGTCTTCCGGTTCATCTTTCTTATCTGGACACTTATCAGCAGAAGCGTAAGTATCCGTGCATTTCAAAAATCCTTCGTAGTCTCGAAAATAGTTAACATGAATAACAACACTCCCCTCTTTAACTACGTTGCTCCATAAAGAGCCGCCAGCTTTATTCAACTCGTCTTTAATCATTTGCCCATAGTTAATGGACTGGCTACTGCTCGAGTCACCCGCTTTTTTGGTTCGCATCACCGCCGTCGTTAATGCGTGATCAGTCATACTCATGGAGAAAGTCAGAATACAAATCTCAACCCATCCAAAAACAATAGCCAGAAAGATTGGTATCCCCATCGCGACTTCAACCGTCAATGACCCCTTTTGCTTGCGTTTAAACGACCTCATAGACGGACATACCTTTTCTTGGTGTAATCAACGACAAATGCCCCTTTTATATCAATGCTATCTAAGAAAGCTTTGGCTTCGTCTAGGTCATTAAAATCACCGATGCAATAGCGCTTCCACAAACCATGAGTATACGAATAGACAGAGCCGTAGTTTGTTTTTAGATAGTTCAGAAAGTCCGAAGGAATCGCAGTGTACGTCGCTAATACTTGCACTCGATAAATAGGTTTTGCATTGGGTTTCAGCTTTCTAGGGTCGAGTACAGAACCATCCACACTGTGTTTAGATGCTTGAAACCCTGCAGTCGAATCCAATTTGCTGACTCGCGATGTCGGTGCTACAAAACTCCCAGAGTGAGCTTGGGAACCTATAAGCTGTTGTTCCATATCTATCGTTGACTGTGTCATGGTCTTCTTCCCCTTGCTTTTAGATATTGACCTCATTAATGCAGATAGCTGTTTGTGAGCTTGCTCATCGCTATTCGAATGTTTCAGAACTTCCAATGCGATATCCGGTCGCTGCGACTTAACCGAAGAGAGAATTAAGTTAGAACTCACTCTCTGATCATTCGGATTTGAAAGATAAAGGTCATATAAAATGTCTGTCGCGCCCAAATAATCAGACTGCATTATTTTAACAACAGCGATATTGTTACCAGCCTCTCTGTCTGAAGCGCCTTGTTTGCGACTTTCCTCGAAATACTCAATTGCTTCAGAAAATCGTTTTTGCTGAGCTAGTATTTTTCCGGTTAGAAGTTGATACTCATACTCAGCTCCGCCTTCACCTCTATACTTGTCTAGCTCTTCTAATGCGCGTTCAAAGTTCTTTTTCTGATAGTAAATTCGAGCACTGGTTAAAATATATTCTGGATCATCAAGGTCACTGTCACTGTAGGTATTCCTATATAACTCAGCCGATTTAATATCTTTAAGGTCTAAATACAAGTTAACAAGTTTGACTTTATATACAGGGTCGGATTGTATATTTGCCTTATAAAACTCAATGAGCTTCTGCGAATCCCCCGATCCAATAAGCAATTGCTCTTTAGTATCGAGTTGGTTATTAACGGCTGTACAACCAGACACTAGAACCATTGCAATAACGACTAATACAAATTTTCTTATCACATCAACATCCTTAAAATACCTGGGGCCGCAATGAGAACAACAATCGGAACCATGATAAAAGCGATCAATGGAATAGACATTTTTGCCCCCATCTTTCCAATCCGTTCTTCCAAGTCCATCATATTAAGTTCTCGAATATCCGTCGCTAACGTAGCCAGTACAGGGCCAACAGATGAACCAAATTGAAGACTTTGCACCATGGTCATCACAAAGCTCTGCGATTCGCTGGTAGGTACAAGCTCATAAAACTCCTCTAATGCCTTCTCTAATCCGACTAAGCGCGACCGCTCCACTGTGACTCTGACAACATGGGCAAGATTGCTGTCTACCGAGTGAAGTTCCTTGGCCAGATACTCCAAACTGGACTCGATTGTCATGCCGGTGTGAACACATACATTCATAAGGTCGAGTAAAAAAGGCAACCTTGAACTGATGTGCTTAATATTTGCTTTACCTCGAGCCGACACATAGGAATCTGGCGCGATGACAAACGCCAACAAAGCCCCAAGAAGATATAACAGAGCAAATATCACCTCTGTTTCTCCGTTATAAAAGTCGAAGCCGATTAATATTAAGCAAATACTAAAAGGGATGATTTTTAATAAGTAATAGGCATCCGCGAGGAAATCACTATAAAAACCCGCTGCGACTAACTTTCGTTTTGTTTCGTCTTTATTGAAACTAATTCGAGATAAAAGAGCCTTAAATAAATCCGTTCTTTTTTTCTCTTCGCGTGTTGAGCCAATTATTTTACGAGTTTCTATATTTGCTCTCGTGTTATCCCAGAAACGCAAGCAATAGGTTGCTAACACCATCGATATAACAAATATCACGCCCCAAATTAAAACCGTTTCAAATCCCATTAATTGACACCTCGCAGGATCAGCCAAATGCAAAAGAAACCTAATAACTCACTCATTAGAACGTAATAAAAAATCGGCTGCCCTGCTTCCTCAAACATAACGAAGCTATAATTCTCCGGGCTAGTAAATTTTAGAATGATCAAGAATATAACTGGTAAACAAGCAATAATTTTTGCCGAAGCACGCGCTTCAGAGGTCAATGCATTTTTCTTTTTCTCAACGGCTCTAGAGTCAAACATAAGCCGGTTAATCTTATTGATGACATCTTTGAGCTGACCGCCTCGAGCTAAGTTGATTCGTATCGTTGAGGCAAAGAAAAAGTACTCTAAGTAAGGAAACGTATTGCTACTGCGTTCAAGCACGTCATCAGGGTCTTCACCAATAAGCAAACGTTCAGCCATGAACTTGAACTCTTTGCCTACTTCATTATCAAGCTGCTTACCTACATACTCGAACGCATGAATGATACTTTGGCCTGATGAGATGGCTCCGCTCAAGATATTCAAAGCATCCGGAAAGTTTGTTTTAAAACGATCCATCTGCCGTTGCTTTAGCTTGTTGTAAAAAACGAAGAACAAAATAGGCTCAACAATAATCAAGCAAACAACGTAATCCTGACGTAAGAAAAACTCGTTAATGGCATAAACCGCTGATGCCGATACACTAATAAATAGGATCAGTTTCAAAGACATATTGGGCTGGAAGACCTTTATTATCTTCTTGTAACTTTTCCTAAGTCTAGCTTTATAACTCTCTTCAAACTGCTGCGAATCGATAACCGAGCGAACGCCTTTTACCCCTTCGAATTCAGCTTCCATTTCAATCAAACTACTCAGCTTTTTGTCTTGGCGAGAGCGATGGATAAGGAAGTAAACTAACAAAGCACTCCATGAAGCAATCAGGATTAAGGTCATGTAAAGATCTCCCTTACCGCTTGTTCTAAACCAAAGAATTTTGCGCGTTCATAAATGACAGAACGTGTGGATAAACCTGGTGTTCGGAACTCACCTTCCATCTTGCCATCTTTGAAATTGGAACTAGCTTCGTAACGGAAAATGTCCTCCATCACCACGCTATCTCCTTCCATTCCGATAATTTCAGAGATGTACATCACCTTACGGCTACCATCATGGAGACGCTTTACCTGAACGATAAGGTCGACTGCGCTGACTATAGTTCTACGTATCGCCGATATCGGCAGGCTGGCGGTAGCCATCATCACCATACTCTCTGTACGAGCAATCGCGTCTCGCGGTGTATTGGCGTGCAATGTGGACATCGACCCGTCGTGGCCCGTGTTCATCGCTTGAAGCATCTCGAAGGCCTCTCCACCACGACACTCACCAACAATGATTCTGTCAGGACGCATACGAAGGGCATTAATTACAAGGTCTCGAGCGGTAATTTCTCCCGTTCCTTCTACACTTGCTTGTCGCGTTTCCAGTCTGACAATGTGAGGTTTTTGAAGCTGCAGTTCGGCTGCATCCTCAATAGTAACGATGCGTTCCGTTTCACCAATAAACCCAGACAGTGCATTGAGTAGCGTTGTTTTGCCTGAACCCGTGCCACCTGATATCAATATGTTGCATTTACAATGGCTTGCAATGGACAAAAGCTTAGCCATCTCAACTGACATAGCCCCAAACTCTGCGAGGTTCTCAAGCTTAATTTTCTGCTCTTTGAACTTACGAATAGAGATAGAAGTACCATCGATTGCAAGTGGAGGTATCACGATGTTGACACGGCTGCCATCCATCAAACGAGCATCACAAAGCGGCTTAGATTCATCGATACGACGACCCACATTTGAAGCGATTCGCTTAGCAATAGTGTTGAGCTGTTTCTCGTTCACAAATTGAATCGGAGACTGTTCAACTTTGCCATTGATTTCAATGAATATATCCGATGGCCCGTTGATCATAATATCTGATATATCATCGTTATCGACTAAGGCCTGAAGTGGCCCTAAGCCTTTCAACTCATCGAGTAATGCTTTGACTAAGTCGACACGTTTCAATGAGCTCACTTGCAACTGCTTCTTATCAATAAGAATATTGACCGAGTCTTTAAGCTGCTCTTCTAGCTCTTGATTGCTTATTTCAACAAGTGTCGCTGCGTCCAACGCATCGAAGATTTCATCCCGAAGTTGGATGTAGATTTCTTTTAATTGATTCATTTTCTAAACAAACTGAAGCGTGATTTGGTTTTAATTTTCTTGCCTGTTAACGTGGCAACCATGCTCAAAACGGCCGTCGATGACTTAGACTTAAGCAACTCATTAATCCCCTGCTGAACCACTGTCTTTTCTAATGACGGCTCATACATAAAATCAATGCTATCTTTGGCTTTGATCCGTTCTTTCGCACTTGCAAGTGTCACCATGAAATCCTTCGCGGGCCTATTCAGGTTGAAAATAACCTGGTGTTCAGATTTGCCGATCTTCTTTTTCAACGAGTTATATGAACGCAATGAAGAGACCGAAGGTTCGCAAACAATAAAGATACGGTGATACTTATCTGATAACTCCTGATCGTGCATCTCTTCGTAGCAAGACAGCGGCGCTGAATCGATAATAAAGTTATATTGATCAATCAGTTGATTGGAAAGGTTGTACAACGTAGATGCATGATCAGAAAGACAAGCGACATTCTTCTCGAGAACCAAATAATCTAGCTTCTCTTTAACACCATGCACATAGGTTCTTGCTATCGCACTGTCGATATCGATCTGATTTAAATCAATGCTGTTGTGCTTGGCTTTCAAGCCCTTTACACCAATATAAATATCGCTGTTTAGCGCTCCGGAATCATGATCCACTAGCAGTGTCTTTAAATTCGCTTGCTCTGCTAAGGAGTGCGCTAAAACGGAACTTATGCAAGACACACCAATTCCACCTTTGGTTCCTAAAACCAATATACGTTTAGCAACGCGAGTTTTCTTTACAGCACTTTCTCCCTCTTGCGTCGTTTTAATTGCCGCAAGTAACGCATCAAGTTCTGGATCCCATAACACATAAGTCGCACCTAAAGCATGCACTTGATTACGCAGCTTTATAGAGTCGACGTCGCATAAGACGAGCAAAGATATATTCACGTCTAAACGAATCGAAATCTCGGAGACTTGTTCAATAACATTAGAAGCACTTCGAAGATCGAGCACAACATGGTTAAGCTTGATGTTTGACTGATTCCAAACACCATCTAAATCAATATCAGTGACTTCAAGCGGCTTTGGGAATCCTTCAATCGCATATAAATCATTGATCGATTCAGTTAAGGCGCTATCGTCTGAAACGATCAGATCGGTAGCCTCAACTGTCGACTTCATTTTCGAAGACGAATTACGAAACAAGATATCCAAGTCCATAGTTATTTCGCCTTCTTAATTGGGTTAACCAAGCTGATGTTTCGGTTATGCTCAACACTACAACCAAATTGATAATCTTCGCGTTGCGAGAACACCATCACTCCACAATCACTGCTTTTAATTCGGACATATCGGCCTATGATCAAGATATTTTTCTCTTGGTCATTATCAGCAAGCTCCACTTTATATCGGTCTTTCGCAATAGATTCTGATTTGAATCTATCGCGTAACTTAGCGACAAACTCACTCGCATCAGGCTTATACTTAACGTAGAAAGTTGCTTTCGGCTCTCTCGTATTGAGTTCTCGGATAAAGGCCACAGAGCGAGACATTGAATCTTCACCATTCGCCATATCAAATTCAAAACGCTCTTCTAATTGCTCAATCACACTAGAGTTGGATGTATCAATGTGGGTGCAAGCAGAAGCAATAAAAGCGATTAAAGTAATAACGATCCATCTCATTAGTTGAACCCTCCTTGGTTTATCGTGTTTTCAAGCTCCGGCTCATCGAGATCTGAGAGGTCTATTCTTAGCAATCGTTCAAGGTCACTTGTGCGTCTAAAACTTGGCAACTTGACTTGCTCTTGCTCAACGGGATCAACCAGATTAACGGTCGCAACAATGATCAATTCAGTTTTAGAACGGTTTGTGGAAGTGTGACTAAATAGCGCGCCTAAGATTGGGATATCCCCCAAAATTGGAATCTTGGTTAACGATTCACGCTCCTCTGATGTCAAAAGCCCCGCTAGTACAAAACTTTGACCGTCTTTCAAGTGAACCGTTGTTTGAGCTCGTCGAGTTCGCAAAGAAGGGACTGAGATTAGACCCGTCGTTGTTTTGTTCGATTCATCAATAGAGCTGACTTCAGGGATCAAGGTTAAGCGGATGTTTTCTGTGTCAGTAACCTTGGCTACCATGGCTAACTTAACGCCGTATTCTTTGTAGGAAATAGTAATGCCGTCTTCGTCTCGTACCGCAATTGGAATCTCACCACCAGCAAGGAAACTGGCTTGTTCACCCGAAATAACAGAAAGGTTGGGCTCTGCCAATACGCGACCGATTTTGTCATCACCACTTGCAGAGATAACAGAAACAATGTCTTGAGCAGTAAAATCAAGGAGCTTATTAACAAAAGTACCTGGCTCGCCACTATCACTGTATGTCACACCAAGTTCGGTTAGAAAAGAACTCGAAACTTCTGCAACCGTCAGCTTTACATTTATCTGTTCAGTGGTAAGAACTTTTAAATTGTTAATGACTTGGTCGTAGTTATACTGTGCCGTGTACTCCAGCTCATCTAAAGCCTCACCGTCTGCATCCCTTAATTCATAAGCAGCGCGGCGACGATCTTTATTTAGCATTTCGCCGACGAGTCGATTAATCTTTTGTTTGATCTCTTCACTACCGACAATACCATCCAACACGACTTGATCTCCGACATTGGAAACCACAACATTTTCATCAGGAAATCTAGCAATTAACGTTTGCTTAAGTAGTCGCAAGCTTTGATTAACGACTAATTCAGCATTGTAAATTTCGTTTCCACCTCGATCATAAACAATCACTGAAGTCGTGCCTTGGCCAACACCGTAAACCACAACCTTATTTTCATCGATAATTTTGTAGTCAGCTATTTCTTGATTCGCAACAAATACAGTTGATATCTGTCGCTTCAAATTAATCGTTTTCGCAGCGCCTTGATCCAAGTTCATTAATTCTGATGCGAGTAATGGGCATGAAAGAATCCCGCACAATAGCAATGCCATATTTTTGTTCTTTAAAGTCATGTTATTCCTTACCACGTAATTCTCTAACACCGAACTGAGTTTCTAAAAGATCACTGCTGCGAATAGATAAATAGCGATTCTCGATTTCAGATGGAATGATATTCACATCACCGATTTTTTGAGCCATTTCGAGTTTCAAAACACTGCGCATATTTAATGCAATAACTAGACTGTATTTTTTGTCTTCGGCATCTTCTGAATCAGTATCTTCGCTGCCTTTTATTACCTGCAGCACACGAGCTCCACTAATAATCACTCGGCTAACGAGATCACCGATATCACCATACCCGTTCTCAACTAGATTCGATTTTGAAGAGGTTGTGGAAACAAAGCTCACCTTGTCACCAGGAGTAAGCGTTGCGGTTTGTACCACTCCGATACCGGTAACTTCATAAAAATAAGGTAATTCACCGTCATTTAATGACAAATACATATAATCTCGGTCTCCAGGGTTGGAGATCATATCTTGTGTTAAGTATGTGCCTTCGGAGATATCTTCTTTAAATAGAGCGCCTGGTTCAACAATAAGATCGTCTTCTAACGTGTAGTAGGAGCCATCTAAGTCAGATATATGGACAAATTTCTTGTCATAGAAATTAGGTGTTAACGGTTGGGAACGTTTAATTGCTTTCTGAGTAACTAAAATACTGACCTTAGGTTCTTCTTTTTGCTGTACTTCCTGTGGTTCTTCATCAGCTGAAATATAGTTAACATTGATATAAATTAATGTGGAAAAAATAGAAAAAGCAACAAGAAGGAGAATGATAATTCTGTTCATATTAAGCCTAAAATAGGGGCCTAAGCCCCTTAATATATGGTTCTTAGTGGCTAATTATTTGCCTGTAGTAGCTGTGGTCAAGTTGGTCGTCACCTTAGTCAACGCACCAGTGATAGCATTTTTAAGTGCATCAGTTTGAAACGCGGCAAGTACTAGAGCTGACATTACAACAGCAATAATTGCATATTCCACGGCAGTAACTCCGCGAATATCATCTTCGAACTTCATTTTTAGTTCAGCCAGTTTTGCTAAAGTTTGGTAGTACATAGTAATCCTCTAAAAGTATATCGACCTTGGGTCTAATTGAAATTGCGAAATGAAATCTACTCGATATAAAAATATACATCCAATTAATAGTTATTATGATCGCATAACATAAACTTATCTTAGTAATATAATTTATTCTTATGTTGGTATAAGAATAAGAAATCCATTTTATGTTGATATAGCTAATACCTGTCTATACTCTATATTTATGAATATAGATTTATTAATTTACTCCACCTTAATTTCTGTAAATTTATCAATATTACTTTTTGTATGTTTTTTTGACGGGAAGTATAGAAAAATACCAAACAACCTCAATAAATTAGCTTTAGTATTTAGTATTTTCGTCGCGTTATATAACGGCTATTTGATGTCATCATTACCCACAGCAGCACTGTACTTCATAATATTTTTTATACTCTGGTATCTGGGAGTAATTGGGGCTGGGGATGTGAAATTACTTTTTGCACTAATCATTGGCATACAACCAGAATTGGTTACAATCGCGTTGATTTTTATAGGATTTCTTGGTGGGATTTTAGTTTCCATTATGTACGTAATAGGAAAAATAGCAGGGGTTGATAGCTATAAAAAAGGCATCCCTTACGGGATACCTATTGCTCTAAGTTGTTTCATTTTTAGCACTGTATCAATATTATCAAACTAATCACATAATACTATGTTTCAACTCAGGCGTCGAAATGTCACTAATTTGAAATAGTTGCTGAATCTTATCTTTAATACCTAACGTCTCTAACTCTTGTGAAATTTCGTCACTACACCAAACATACATGTTCACTTTTTGACGTAACGGTATTGTCTTACAATTATTATTACATACAGCCCACTCAGGAAAAATTAGAATAGTACCATTTGTATCCAATTCATTTTTTAGAAACTGGCATGAACTTGTTTTTACCCAACTGGTCACATGTGAAGAATCAATATTATAGTCGTTAAGTAGCTCTTGGACATAGGACTTGGGTAGAGAACTACAAAATACAACTCTCTGTGGATAACACTCATGTGGGTCAAGAGAGTTTGAATGTGCGATAACGTAATTAACCGTCTTTAGTTGATAGGACTTTCCATTCTCCTGTGAAATCCGATCCATCGTGAATATTAAATCATAACGAGAAGAGTCCAATAGAGAAGACTTCGTAAAACTGTTTATGGACAAATCTATATTGTTCAACATTCTAAATTCATTGATTACACGCTCAACCATATCGAAACAAAAAGATTCGGCAATCGCTATATTGAATTGATCTCTTAATTCTACCTTTTCCAGATCTTCAAACAACTTTTCGTACATAGACATTGTTTGGTCTGCATAATCGAGTAATACTTTTCCATGTTTAGTGAGTAAAAATCCTTCTTTTCTATCGAAAATACTTGCCCCGATTGTACTTTCTATTTTTTTTATATGTTGAGATACCGCAGGCTGTGTCATAAATAAAGACTCAGCGGCCGCAGTAAAACTTTTGTGCTTAGCAACGTGTGAAAATGTTCTTAAATATTTGACGTCGATAGACCTGTTGACGTTTTTCATGGTGCAAACTACCCCGATGTTGCGTTCTTTTATTAATTATTCTTATTAAAAATCAGCGTAAAAGTAACAATAGTGTCATACAGATACAAAAAAACATTATTTATATACTCATAAATAATGTTTATATGCACCTATACAAATAAATACATTTATTGCGATCAACAACTGATTCACAAATCCCTATGTGCTTTTACAAACAACATATTTTGTGTGCCATTCTCGTACCAAAGTCCTTACACAACACCTTCTCCGGACAAATGACAGTCAACACAATTATAACCAAAACCTATGCACCCACCACCTATTGATTACTGAAAATCGTTGAAATTTATGTAAATATTCATCATTTATAATGCTAAAGCTCGAAAGTCACTCAATTGAACCATTGTCCGTTTTTGTGATCTATGTTGCACCCAAATGAAACTAAACACCTATTAATGTAAGTCCAGAATCAGAAATGCGACAAATCATTCCATTTCTGGGCCGACTCATGTTTGTAGGCGAATAAAAAAAGAGCTAAAAATATAGCTCTTTCATTTCACTTTATTCTATCGGCGCTGTCGTAACCGAAGGAGCAAGCACAACATAAGAATAAGAGGCAGTGAGGAGCTTCCTCCTGACGAGTCGCTTTGAGTTGCTGTTACAGCAGATTCATTTGAAATATTCGGTAACACCTCGATGTCAAACGAACCTATCCACTCGCCTCCATCGGCAGATAAAACCCTATATCTAATAGTGTCATATAAAGCTAACTTACGTTGAGCAGGTGCATTATAAATAATCTTACTATCTACAATTTTTGCAATACCGTTACGTGGAGAGTCCAATATATATAATGTATAAACCTCCTCATTAATATTAGGGATTAGATCGATTTCATCTCCATATTTTACTTGTAGCGATTTAGTGCCTAATAATGATGCTTGCTTTCTTCGCACATCAACTACTACAGACTGCTTTGCATAACCTCCTAATGAATCTTGGACTAGAACGACAAACCTATATTTCTCCCCTTCAGCAGCATCACTAGGGATTGTTACTTTAAGTACTTTAGATTGTGAATCACTCTGCGACAGCCTTGGACCTTGAACTTGAGACCACGTTATTTGATGCTCTGAAGAATCGACATCCGTAATATTAGTGATCTTGAATATCACCGTTTCACCAGGCTCAGACTTGGCATTTGATCTATCGAGCGTTAACTCGGGAGCATCATTCACTGATTTAATATCAACGTCTACACGCGCAAAGTCCGTCTCCTCTCCTCCCCCATCTACCAGACGATACGTAAAGCTGTCACGGCCAAACTGATTAGCTAAAGGGTAATATGTCTCACCTTTTATTACGCCTTTTGTTGGCTTCTGGCCGATTTCAATTGAATAATTATTTGGCTTGGGTAAGTTGATATCATTCGCTAGTAGGTTAAGTAGAAAAGGAATGTCTTCATCGGTAGAAATCTTATCGTCGACAGCAATAGGTTTGGCTGTAGTTGGTAATTCAAAAAGCAGTGCAAAAGGGAAGTTCTGTCCGAACCCGCGACCCAAACCTTGCGTTTTATAATCAGAAATCGTACCTGAAAATTGCTTTTTTCTTTGTCCATCTCCTAAATATGCGTCCAAAAACTGAGTAGAGTATTCCGGAGTACCATTTTCAATCTCTAACACAATCAACTTTGAACCCAAGCCAAGCTTGATCTCCTCATCAAAAATAACTTGTCCACCGTCTTGCTGAGCTACACCTCGGTGTAACAATTTAGCTGCGCTCTCATCAATAACTGCATTGCCAAATCTAGATTTGTATGGGTATTCGACTAGACGATAAAACATCGGCATCGCGACGCTCGTTGCTTTCGCGTAAAAATGTATTCCTGCAATATCTTGGTTTCCTTTGACAACATCTATAGGGAAGCCAAGAACATTAATATTTGCGTTATAACGGGGGTAGGTTCTTCCGAAAGAAGTGACCCAAGACGATTTGTTGTTTGAGTTTGGAACCAAAAGAGAGAAACTCGCTTTGGCATCATCGCTAGAAATATTAGTTATTGTGATATCTGTTTTTCTGCCAGCAGTAATCGCTGTTAAGGAAGGTTCTGAATCATCCGAGAGGTTGGTAACCGAGTCTCTACCAGGAAAGACATCACCAGTATCTCCAGAAGAGAAACCGCTTTCTAGTAACCCCTCTCCATCGGCTTGGAATACCTGCACTTGCATCGGACCTGAACTGTTGAATTGATTATCGATATTCACAGCTGTAATCAACAAACCTTCGCCACGAAGCGCTTGGTCATAATTGCTTTTACGTCTGTTTTCAACGTAAGCACGCGGTCCAAATTGTTTAAGGTAAGGATCAAGATGAATAACTCCTTCGCCCTTTATAGTGTCTATTTCGATACGACCGTTATTGGAAAGTACTTTCGGCTTTAAAAATCCGGATGCCTCTTTACTCCACGCCAACATGTTAACCGGCGTTTCTCCGGCATATTGATCACTGGGTTTACTTCCCCAACTTCCGCCTCCCATTAGCCCCCAATGCCCAATTGAACCATCATGCTTATAAGAATATAAATCCGGTAGCCCTAACATCAAATGCCCAAGCTCGTGGGCAATAACCCCCATGGTCGATTGATGATCATCCTGATAATCTGCGAAGAGGCAATATGCGCTAATGCGCTTTCCATCTATCTCGACAGTTCTGTGGGCAAACTTATGCGGCCAAATCGTAGGCGTTTTTTGTGTACCACTTGACTTGTCATTACCCGCAAAGACGAACATGACGGACAGCTCCTGAGGAGCAATACTATCGTCATTGTTGTAGTCGTATTGAGAAAGATTAAAGTCAACGTCTAGTGCTTCATAAGCTTTTTTAAACACATTATTGAGTTTAGTTTGGCAGTTACTTTCAGATTTGGAATGACAATTAGGGTGATCTATGTCCAACGTGACATTAATAACACCATCGTTTTTAGTCCCTTCACTTTCTTTCGCTGGAACAACTTTATAATTTCCGTAACTATTTTTAAGAAAGTAATCTTGAACACTTTGCTGATTTTCACCAAATATCGTCGACTGAAAATCATTCTCTATCTGTTCGTCTGAAAAACTGACTTGTACAACCAACAGGGCCTGTTCAGTGATCTTTTTATTCGAAGTACTAGATAATGATGATCGTTGCCTTTGTCCCGGAGTAAATCTTTTGTGGTTTGCAGCCGGCGAGTCAAAAGATTCATTGACATGTATTGGATCGATTTTTAAATTTTTGATGTTTGATTCAATTGGGACCTCAGCGCCACTCGAAGCCAGTACACCCGTAGAAATAACCGTTCCTACCCCGTTATCACTCATTACATATTTAGCAAAATACCATTGATTATCTGGATCCTGAATATACAGGTGTCCATCATGGTCTTGGTACCAAAACATATGTTGTGACCCCATTAATCGTAGCTCTTTTGTACTGCCATCAATAAAAGTCATCATATGCCAAGTTGGCGCAGGTAAAGTGGTCGCTTGTACAGAAAAGACAGCAATGACTGCCGTCATAACTGTACAAATTAATTTTATCCTCATTATAAAAGTCTCGTTGGGCGAATAATCTTGAAATAGATAATTCGTTTATTAAATGAAACGAAACTTTATCAATGGTTAATTATATTAACCAATTAACTTTACGACTAAACCTATAAATATTATTTATGGTTAATTTGGTTATAAATAATATTTATAACCAAATAAATTTACACTAAAAAATTATTATTATAATTTAAAATATTAGCATTCTACTCACAGGTTAATTGATAGTTTAGTTAAATAGGATTTTTATTTAATTAGGAAGACAAAAAAAATATCCGCCTTCTTAGAAGGCGGTTTTGCTTTATAACCCCCTAAAAGGGGGCGTCCGCGCTATCAGTTCTTCAATAACTGTAATTGTTGTTCATACTCTATGTCCTGCTTATATTGGTGTCGTACATATCGCCGAATGACTTCTTCATTCACACCGACCGTATCTACAAAATACCCTCTAGCCCAAAAGTGATTTCCCCATAATTTCTTACGTATATGTGGGAATCTATTGAAAAGTCGAATTGCTGTTCGGCCTTTTAAAACTCCTAACAAACTCGATACTGATAACTTGGGAGGAATAATGACAACAAGATGAACATGATCTGGTTGAACGTTTAATTCTAAAACTTCGCAGTCTTTCATATTGCACAAAATATAGATTGAACGATAAAGCTCCTTTCCTACCTTATCTTTCAAAATCTTATATCTGTACTTTGGAGTCCAAACTATATGGTATTTGCAACGCCAATAGACATGTGATGAACTTCTGTAATCGCCCATGTGGTTGTTTCCTCTTACTTGTGGTGAATAAGAGGTTACTTCTAACATGGGCACTTCTTCAGGCTATAGCCTCAAGGAACAATCACCACCGCCCTAGGCGGTGGTTTTGAGGAGCCAATAAAAATAGATCATTTACACCTATTTCATCTGCTCATCCAAGTTAAGTACCGTTAAAGCATTGCTTACGCTGGTTGCGATCACGTCTACTACGCCGGTTCTTAGTGCACCTAACAGAGCTAATGGTTTACTGTTCTCGGCGGCGATGGCGATCACTTCTGCTATTGGGCGAAACTCTTCTAAACCTAAGCCGATAACTCGGTCACTCATTACTGTGTTTGCTGCTTTGCCGTGTACATCAAAAAAGTCGTAACCCGCGAAGTCACCAACCACACCTTGTAATAAGCGAGACTGAACAACCTCACCTGCAGTAAACCAGCCTAAATCGACCATGTAGCTGTTTTCGCTCATGTCACCGATACCGACTAATGCAACGTCGGCCTTTCGGGCTAGATCGAGTGTTTGCTTAACGGTGCTGTTTTCCATGAATGCCGTTTTTTGTGCTTTGTTCTCGGCATAAGCAGGCGCGTATAAGGTTTCAGAAGACCCACCATACTTTTTGGCTAACTGCCTACATATATGGTCGGCATTAAACATACCGCCTCTTGGGTGGATACCACCGATACCGCACACGAATTTACAATCACGAGGAGTGATTACGCCAGTATGATGAGCAACAGACGATACGTTTCGCCCTTGTCCTACTGTTACTACCATGCCGTTTTTCAAGGTACTGGTTAAATAGTTAGACACTAAACCTGCAACTTGGAGTCGCTGCTTCTCTTCGTTCGGTTGATCTAGTGCCACAAGTGCACGTTTCACACCAAAGCGTTCAACCAAGCGTTGTTCTATCTTGGCACTGAATACTGGGTGGTATTTCACGGTGATCTCAACAATACCCTCGTCGCGTGCTTGTTTGAGCATTCGACCAACCTTTGCACGAGAGATAGAGTACTTTTTGGAGATCTCTTCTTGTGTCGCGCCATCCTGATAATAAGCAACTGCCACTTCAGTGAGGAGATCAGTGTTTTCTTCGGAAACATCTTGGATATTCTTACTCATATACCACGCAACCTATATTTAACAATTATTTTACCTGCTTTGAGAACAAATGTTCGATACATCAGCAAGTGATACACAAGTCTACACCGTGAACATATGTAACAACAAGGAACATTTGTTCACAGTGATAGCCTTGGTTTTATTGTTGATTAATTCACCTCCCTCTGGCCGTTAAACGTTTGCTTGCATACCCCATGATTACTAGAGCGAAATATATTTGACTGAAGTCACCATACAGGACTATTTACCGTTGACTTTGGTGCTAGATCGGATAAATATGGCTACATCATTTACTCATCGAGCGATCAAATGTTCTGTGCAAATGTTCGTTCGGAGAAAAATTTAAATTAATGTAAGTTTGGCTCACTGGTACAACCATTGAGAACTTCATTAGTTAGCTTGCAAATGCCCACACCTCTCCCATTAACGAGGTGTTATGCGATACATAGGATGATCAAAATGAGCAATAAATTAGAGCAACTTCGTAAACTAACAACTGTTGTAGCTGACACTGGCGATATCGAAGCTATCAGCAAGTACACTCCTGAAGATGCAACAACTAACCCATCTCTAATTCTTAAAGCTGCTCAAATTGCTGAGTACGCACCTCTAATCGATGCTTCTATCGAATACGCTAAAGCGCAAAGCGATGACAAAGCACAGCAAGTTCAAGACACTTGCGACATGCTTAACGTGAACATCGGTAAAGAAATCCTGAAAGTTGTACCTGGCCGTATCTCTACTGAAGTAGATGCTCGTCTTTCTTACGACATGGAAGGCAGCGTTGCTAAAGCTCGTCAACTTATCAAAATGTACAACGACGCTGGCATCACTAACGACCGCATCCTTATCAAACTGGCTTCTACTTGGGAAGGCATCCGTGCTGCTGAAATCCTAGAGAAAGAAGGCATCAACTGTAACCTAACGCTTCTATTCTCTTTTGCTCAAGCTCGTGCTTGTGCTGAAGCTGGCGTATTCCTAATCTCTCCTTTCGTAGGTCGCATCATGGACTGGTACAAAGCGAAAGAAGGTCGTGATTTCGAAGCTTCAGAAGATCCAGGCGTAATCTCTGTTTCTGATATCTACAACTACTACAAAGACCACGGTTACAAGACTGTTGTTATGGGCGCAAGCTTCCGTAACATCGGCGAGATCCTTGAACTTGCTGGTTGTGACCGTCTAACTATCGCACCTCAACTTCTAGCAGACCTAGAAGCGGCAGAAGGCGAAGTAGTAGAGAAGCTAATCGACTCTAACGGTACTAAAGAGCGTCCAGCAGCGATGACTCACGCTGAGTTCCTATGGGACCACAACCAAGACGCAATGGCTGTTGAGAAGCTAGCTGAAGGCATCCGCAACTTCGCAGTTGACCAAGGCAAACTAGAAGACATGATCGCAGCTAAGCTGTAATCACTCTCACCAATTTCAAATAGGGGAACGTTCAGTTCCCCTACTTTTATCAATTTGTTTATCTTAATTTTTATTCGGAAGTTTCTATGAACCGCAAACATCTAGCTAACGCTATTCGAGCTCTAAGCATGGACGGCGTACAACAAGCAAACTCTGGTCACCCAGGCGCTCCAATGGGTATGGCTGACATCGCTGAAGTTCTTTGGCGCTCTCATCTAAACCACAACCCATCTAACCCAGAGTGGGCTGACCGCGACCGTTTCGTACTTTCAAACGGCCACGGCTCTATGCTTATTTACTCTCTGCTTCACCTAGCAGGTTACGAGCTTTCAATTGAAGACCTTAAAAACTTCCGTCAACTGCACTCTAAGACTCCAGGTCACCCAGAGTACGGTTACGCACCAGGTATCGAGACAACGACTGGTCCTCTAGGTCAAGGCATCACTAACGCTGTTGGTATGGCAATGGCTGAGAAAGCACTTGCGGCACAATTCAACAAAGAAGGCCACGACATCGTAGACCACTACACTTATGCATTCATGGGTGATGGCTGTCTGATGGAAGGTATCTCTCACGAAGCATGTTCTCTAGCAGGTACGCTAGGTCTTGGTAAACTGGTTGCTTTCTGGGATGACAACGGCATCTCTATCGATGGCGAAGTTGAAGGTTGGTTCTCTGACGATACGCCTAAGCGTTTCGAAGCATACGGCTGGCATGTAATCCCAGCAGTAGATGGTCACGATGCTGACGCTATTAACGCAGCTATCGAAGCAGCTAAAGCAGATCCTCGCCCTACTCTAATCTGTACTAAAACAGTTATCGGCTTTGGTTCTCCAAACAAATCAGGTACGCACGACTGTCACGGTGCACCACTAGGCGCTGAAGAAATTGCAGCAACACGTAAAGAATTAGGTTGGGAGCACGGTCCTTTTGAAATTCCGTCGGAAGTTTACTCAGAGTGGGATGCGAAAGAAGCAGGCGCAGCTAAGGAAGCAGCGTGGAACGAGAAACTTGCAGCTTATGAAGCAGCATACCCTGAGCTGGCAGCTGAATTCAAACGCCGCGTAAACGGTGACCTACCTGCTGAGTGGGAAGAGAAAGCAAACGCAATCATTGCTGATCTTCAAGCTAACCCAGCAAACATCGCTTCACGTAAAGCATCTCAAAACGCACTAGAAGCGTTCGGTGCTATGCTACCAGAATTCATGGGCGGCTCTGCTGACCTTGCGCCTTCTAACCTAACCATGTGGTCTGGTTCTAAGTCTCTTGAAGCAACTGACTTCTCTGGTAACTACATCCACTACGGTGTACGTGAATTCGGTATGACAGCTATCATGAACGGTATCGCTCTGCACGGTGGTTTCGTACCATACGGCGCAACGTTCCTAATGTTCATGGAATACGCTCGTAACGCAATGCGTATGGCTGCTCTGATGAAAGTTCAGAACATCCAAGTTTACACGCACGACTCTATCGGCCTAGGCGAAGATGGTCCTACTCACCAACCGGTTGAGCAGATCGCTTCTCTACGTCTGACTCCAAACATGAGCACATGGCGTCCATGTGACCAAGTTGAATCTGCAGTGGCTTGGAAACTGGCAATCGAGCGTAAAGATGGCCCTACATCGCTAATCTTCTCTCGTCAAAACCTTGCACAACAAGATCGTGACGCTGCACAAGTAGCTAACATCGCTAAAGGTGGTTACATCTTGAAAGATTGTGAAGGCAAGCCTGAGCTTATCCTTATCGCAACAGGTTCTGAAGTTGAGCTAGCGGTTAGCGCTGCTGCGGAACTAACAGCTGAAGGCAAGAAAGTACGCGTAGTATCTATGCCTGCAACTGACGCGTTCGACAAGCAAGACGCTGAATACCGTGAGTCTGTACTTCCATCTGATGTGACTGCACGTATCGCAGTAGAAGCTGGCATCGCTGACTTCTGGTACAAGTACGTTGGTTTCGGTGGCAAGATCATCGGTATGACAACGTTCGGCGAATCTGCACCAGCAGGCGAGCTATTCAAGATGTTCGGTTTCACTACTGAAAACGTAGTAAACACAGCGAAAGAGCTTCTAGCTTAATCTTGATTCAATTGTCTCGCCCTAAATGGGTTGATACATACTGAAAGCCCCGCATGAAAATGCGGGGCTTTTTTGTATCTGTTGTCTGTTGTTTGTTGTTTGTTAGAGATTAAAGACTAGAAACTAAAGCGCGCACCGACTCGAACGGTGTTTTGCTTTAGGTTTTTGCTATAGGTGTAGTCATAACCTGCATCAACAGCAAGCCACGAGATAATCTTAACCGAGCTTACAACCCCCAAACTATTTAAGCCATGTTCATAGGTATCTGTATAACTGTAAAACGGTTGCAGCGACCAACGTTCGTTAATCGAAACCACAGCGCCCGCTTCACCGATAAACCCTTCATCGTAGTTTTTGTTGGTTTCCCTGTTACATGGGTCAAGAATGCTGTCATTACGACATGAAGAGCGTCTCTTAGGTTTCACCCAGTTAACGCCTCCAGATGCGTACAGTTCAACCTTTTGAGTGACCGAATGGTACCAGCCCAATTGAATAGACAGATCGGACAACGTCGTTGAAGATCGGGTAGTCTTTGAAGAGTCGAAGCCAACAAACAGAGAATCCGTTACAGCATAATTGCCGCCGAGATAACCGCCGTAAAGCTGCTTACTACCTGAGTTGTTGTAAGAGCCTTCAAAGTAATCTTGAAAGCCATCATCACTGACTCGTGTGTTCTGATATCCCGTATAGAGATAGTGAGACCCCTTTGAAGCTAAGCTCGGGAAACTCATAAGACTGAAACAAAAAACGGTAAAAATAAGGGGGCGCATCTCAGTAACTCAAAATTTGATTGGAATAGTAGAAGTGTAACCCAATCGCAATTGAACGGTGTTTTATTTATGTTTCAAAGATTTTCAAAACGAAGCGTTGATCTACAAAAAAGCCCTGCTAATTTCGCAAGGCTTTCTCTTATTTCTCATACAAACTAGCTCTGACCGCTATTTTTCTTCAAAACGCTTCGCTAGTTGATAGAACTCGTTCACTTGCTCTTTCAACTCTGTAGAGTGGTCTTTGACTGAATATGTCGCAACTAGGTTTTGCTCAGCCGTTGAAGCGATAGACTGCATATGAAGATTTACATCACTCGATAGCTGACGCTGTTTATGCGCAGAACTTTCTACCGACTGCATCAACTCGTTCATCGATTGCATCAGGTTCTCAACTTCCGATAAACGTTCTGAGCTTACCTTTGCTACATCGCCACACGCGTCCGTCTGTTCTCTGTTAGCCAGAATATCTTTTTGCCACCCTTCAATCGTCGTTAGCATGGTGTCAATGCTCTCTTTGATCTGAACTGTAGCCTTAGATGTTCGACCCGATAACGCACGCACTTCATCGGCAACCACGGCGAAGCCTCGACCTTGTTCACCCGCTCTCGCCGCTTCTATCGCTGCGTTCAATGCCAACAAGTTCGTTTGCTCAGCAATGCCACCGATCTCTTCCATGATCTTGCTGACGCTCTGCGCTTGGTCACTCAATTGATACGTCGTGTGTGTGGCTTTCTCGGCCTGTGAAGCTAGGTTTTCAAGGTTGCGGTGAGTTTGGTTAATACTCTCTTTAGCACCCGCACAGGTTTGTAGAGTCACATCAACGATCTGATGCGCTTCTTCAGTACGAGAAGAAACCTCATTCGCCGTGACTTCAACTTCTTCCGTTGCTTCACGCACTTGTAGAATGTCTTTGGTTTGTTGATCTAACGCTTCTGATACTTCAAATGATGTGGCATTCAGATTATCGGCTAAGTCTTGCAGTGGTTTCGCAGAGTCGGTCATACGGCCGAGTACCGTGCGAATTCGAGCAGATAACAACTTCAAGTGAAAATCGGCTACTGAGAATTTGCTGTTACCGGAATAAACTAGGCGGCTCACACTATCAAATTTCGACTGCAGTTTTTTCAGCTGTAAGGGAGTATCAATCAGCTCTTGTCGGAAAAGCAGAGCTAATGCAGAAACAGGCAGCAAGCTAAGAAGCCATTGGGATACTTGCCCTACTTCGACAAGATTTGAAATCAGAGGCGCAGCCAGAGAACCCAACAACACGGCATAGCGAACGCTGTCACTGATCTGTAATGACCATTGACGGCCAGACTTCTCAGCCTTCAATAAGCCTTGGTAGGCCTTATCTGCAATCTGCACCCACTCATTCTTCGGTTTAACACGAACAGACTGATAACCACTCACCTTGCCGCTCTCGTAGATTGGGGTAACGTAAGCATCAACCCAGTAATATCCACCAGATTTAGTCTTATTTTTTACGATCCCGCGCCACGCCTTACCTTGCTTAAGGTTTACCCACATGTCGGCAAACGCCGCTTTAGGCATATCACCATGCCTAACAATATTGTGGTGTTGCCCTAGCAATTCTTGCTGGTTGTATTCCGCGATACGACAAAAAGCATCATTACTATAAGTAATCACGCCCTTAAGGTCGGTCGTCGAGACAAGTTGTTCGTTTTCGCTGAGAAGCGTTTCACGAGATTGAGAAGATGAGCTGACAGTCATTATATTAACTTTTGTTAATTATTATTTTAGGCGAGGAATATATACAATTATTAAAGTTATGACAAAATGTGAACATCACATTTTGTGTAAATGCCTGCTATTTAAACAAAAATAAGCCAGTGACCTCACAAACCTCAATGCATCACATATCTTCAAGCTAACGTTTATGACTCATCTAAGTTCACTGCGGTACTAAACTTCACCGTTCTCATTGATACGGAGGTGTGGAACTTTCGAATGTTTAAGTCTTTACGCAGCACACGCTCCACAAAATCTTCATAGGCTTGAATGTCTTTGACCGTAACAATCAACATAAAGTCAAAGCTACCGGAAATCTGGTAACACTGAGTCACTTCCGCAGCCTTCGAAATAGAGTGGCGAAATATCTGATAGATGTCCCCTCGATCTCGCTCCATTTCCACAGACACAACCAAAGTCATCTTACTGCCAGTAAGCTCAGGATTGATGATAGACACATCACCCACGATCACGCCCTCTTCTCTCAAGCGCTTCACTCGCTTCAAGCAAGCCGGCGGTGATAAGCCAACAATCTCAGCCAGCGACTGATTAGGAATTCGGTTATTCTTTTGAAGCTCTACCAGTATGCTTCGATCTATACGGTCTATTTCCATAATTTCTTAAAACCATAGTTTTGTGACTTATAATTTCCAATACTACGATAATTAAAAAATCTCATGCAACTTTACAAAGCCATTTCAAAATTACGATCACAACAATCGCGATAAGATCTTCTCATACAACACAATCGAATAATGGTCGTAACAATGAAATTCACTTATCAATTTTTTAAAGAACTCCTTAAAGAGATTTTCGATGTCACCTCGACGCTTTTTCGAATCATGATTCCAATCATCATCGTGATAAAAGTGATCGAAGAGCTCGGTGGTATCGTGATTCTTAGCGAATGGTTAAGCCCTATAATGGAAAGCGTTGGGTTACCAAAAGAGATGGGCTTGGTATGGGCAACCACCATACTCACTAACATCTATGCTGGGTTGATTATTCTCATCAGTTCCGATGCTCCCCTTACTGTCGCCCAAGCCTCAGTGTTAGGCAGCATGATGCTTCTCGCCCATTCACTGCCAATCGAAGGAGCAATAGCCAAAAAAGCAGGCGTGAGTTGGTTGGCGACGTTATCAGTCAGAGTCGGCGGCAGCTTGGTATTAGCATGGCTGCTGAACCTCAGTTATCAATATGGCGACTTACTGAACTACCCCGCGACTGTGCTTTGGCAACCGGAAGTATCAACGGATACCAGTTACCTCACCTGGGCCTTGGATCAGCTTAAGAGTTTTGCGGTTATCTTCCTGGTGATCTCAGCGCTATTACTGCTACTCAAGATTTTAAAGCTTGTCGGAATTGAAAAACTGATGGCAGTCATATTGAGACCATTCTTGAGGTTATTGGGAATCAGCAAAGACGCGACCAACCTAACCATCATAGGCATTACGCTTGGTCTTTCGTTTGGGGGCGGATTATTAATCAATGAAGCGAAAAAGGGACACATCTCCGCAAGAGACGTATTCACAGCGATCATGTTACTCAACCTACTCCACAGTTTGATAGAAGATACTTTGTTGATCCTGCTGATAGGAGCCGATTTCTACACCATATTCTGGGGAAGGCTCGTATTCTCAATACTCGTTATCGCTTTGATATCTAACGTCATCAAGCGCATCGACCCAAGTGTTTGTGAGCGTTACTTTTATCGCGATGTATCCCAATCTTAGAAGCACTAAACACTCGCTTACCTGTTACAAAAGAGCCTAAATTTGGGCTCTTTTTACTCTTCCATCACCCCGTATCGCTGATCAAACGTGAAATACCTTTCGTGAAGCACTTCAAATCATCCTTGAACAACTAATTCATAATATTTCTCGTGAAAATAATTTGAGAATTATTATTTACTAAACACTCAATTATTACGTGCATTTATTAAACATTAAAAATAGAACATCGCATTAGTTAATTAATCTCCGATACCTTATATAAAGCACTCTCCAGCATAGTAACCATTAGCCTAACATTGTTATTAATTATTAAGACTATCAACTATTAATGCGTCAAAACTAACTAAATAACTGACAATAAAATAAATAAAAGATCTTATTTGATATTAACTATTAATGTTGAAACCGGAACGGATAATGATTTGTGATAATTATCAGTTTGATTGGTTAATTTTATAAATATATTTTGTTACATAATCAAAACTGATGGCTTGATATAAAAATGTCACCCAAAAAAATGGCTTTAATGGTTCTACTTTTTTCCTCACTGTCACAGGCTTCCACGATTGAGAATGATGAACTGTTGCTCAAGTCATTGATTGAACGAGGCGTTATTTGTCCTGGTTTAACCTACGAGGACAACAGCGAAGCTTTGCGTATCTATCTCAACGCAAAGCAAGTGAAAGGCAGTCAGTTTGATTTGAAAAATAAGCAAGAAATAGAAAGCATCAATGATGCAGGTAATCAAAATGAGCCTGGTAATACAAACGAGATAGAAAGAAAAAACGAGTTAACTAATAAACGTCAGATACCTAAAACACCAAAAGAGTGTATTAAGCCAAACTCGGATAACCATTCTGAATAAGGCGAGTTGATTCTGATATCGACATGGAAATACAAAAAGGAAATGTAATGAAGATAATGAGAAAAACATTGCTCGCTTCAGCAATGCTTACTCTATTTAGCGTCAGTAGTTATGCTAAAACACCAATTGATTTAGGTGTTGTTAATGAAGACAAGCTGATTGAGATGCTAGTAAGACAAGGCTTAGTCGATCAAGACGCAAGCGATATTGCAAAACACGATGCTCTTGACCGTTATTTAAAGAACAAGATCAACTCTGGCTTTAAAGGCGATGCCCAATTCGGTAAAAAGGCGTTAGAGCAACGAGCGAAGATACTCAAAGCCATCGAAAAAGGGTCTGGCGTTAAAAAAGCGAGCGTCTTTGCTTTGGAAGTTGGCATCAAGCGAACCGACAAAGTGCTCGCTCTCTTAGTCGATTTTCCTGATTTGAATTGGGATGACAACAAGCTAACCGAAGAGCACACGCAAATGCTCTACGAGAGCTACAACCCAGAACATTATCAAGAATTGTTGTTTTCAAACTCGGGTTACACAGGGCCAAATGGCGAAAACCTAATCTCGATGCG
Source organism: Vibrio pomeroyi (assembly GCA_041879425.1). NCBI lineage: Bacteria > Pseudomonadati > Pseudomonadota > Gammaproteobacteria > Vibrionales > Vibrionaceae > Vibrio > Vibrio pomeroyi. Next base: position 558,407 of record CP090855.1, read on the forward strand.
TCAGTATTACCAAAGTGAATCGGGTGATAGTTATAGCGTTGCTGGTCAAGCTGCGGGTTGGTATCGCGCCTCTAAGCCTGCGTCGTTCTATGGTGGCAACTCCCCGACTACCGACAATGACTTGAACGCACAAGAACTGGTTCGTGAGGCGCTCAATCAGTTGGCTAAAGATCCGAGCATCAACTTAGCCGATTACGACATCGAAGATCGTTACGATTATGACGGCGACGGAAATTTCCGCGAACCCGATGGCGTGATTGACCACCTAATGGTATTCCACGCATCTGTGGGCGAAGAAGCCGGTGGTGGTGTGTTAGGCCCTGATGCAATCTGGTCTCACCGATTCAACCTTGGTCGTACACATGTATTGGAAGGCACCTCTAGCTCGCTTCCAGAACGCTTTAACGGCCAATACGCGGCATTTGATTACACGATTCAGCCGATTGATGCGGCAGCGGGTGTTTGTGCTCACGAATATGGTCATGACTTAGGTCTGCCAGACGAGTACGACACTCAATACACAGGCAAAGGTGAGCCCGTTTCTTACTGGTCAATCATGTCGTCAGGCAGTTGGGCTGGTCAAATTGGCGGTACTCAACCAACAGCCTTCAGCTCTTGGGCAAAACACTTCCTTCAAAAGTCGATTGGTGGTCGTTGGATTAACGATGATCAAATCTCGATTGATGACCTAGAAGACAACCCACAGGTTTATACGCTGTTCCAAACCACAGACAACAGCCGTCCGAACATGATTAAAGTGGATCTTCCAGAGAAACAGATCGAGGGTTTGAAACCGTTTGCTGGTGAGTACTCTTTCCACTCTCAAAAAGGCGATGACCTAAAAAACAGCATGACTCGTAAGCTGTTGATTCCAGAGGGTAACTCAGCGCTGCTTTCATTCAAAACTTGGTACGAAATCGAGAAAGATTACGACTTTGCACGCGTACTCGTGAATGGACAAGCCATCGCAGGCAACATCACCTCAATGGATGACCCATACAATACGGGTCTAGTCCCTGCGATTGGTGGTGAGTCTGGCGGTTGGATTGATGCTGAGTTTGACGTTTCACAATGGACAGGCCAAGAAGTAGAGCTTTCGTTTGAGTACATCACAGATGGTGGCTTGGCGATGGAAGGTTTCTATCTGGATAACCTTACTGTGGTTGTCGATGGTGAAGTGACTAAGATAGACGATGGTGAAAGCAACTCCACCTTCGCCCTTAATGGCTACAAGCTGAGTAATGGATTCCATCAAGCTCAGCACTACTACCTACTGCAATGGCGCAGCCACATGGACGTTGATGAAGGCCTAGCTAACATCAAACGCATGGGTCAATTGATGTCATTCGATCCGGGTCTGATCATTTGGTATGTAGACGAATCTCTTACCGATAACTGGGTTGGCAAGCACCCAGGTGAAGGTTGGTTAGGTGTTGTAGACGCAGACCAAAATGCCATGGTATGGGAAAACTCAGGCGAAGTTGCTCAAACTCGCTACCAAGTTCGTGATGCTGCGTTCTCACTCAAAGATCACTCGCCGATGCGACTTGTAAACAGTGACAATGACGTACTTGAAGACACCAGTTTGGTGGGCAATGCCAGCTTCTCTGACGACCAAGATTACACATCACCTCAAGCACCCGATTCAGGACGTATCCTGACTGAATTTGGTTTAGCGGTTGATATTGTGAACCAGAGTGACAACAACGAATATGGTGTAGTGCGCTTATCTAAAGTAAGCCAACACAACATCACTCCTACTGCGAACTTCGAGCTGAACGTTAATGGTCTGGATGTTTCTGCAAGCAACTTCAGTTCTGACCAAGACGGCGAGATTACTCGCTACCTGTGGGACTTTGGTAACGGTGCAACAAGCAACGAAATGACACCAACTTGGTCTTATGATCAAGCCGGTGACTACACGGTGAGCTTGACGGTTGTCGACGACAAAGGCGCCACTGATTCGTTCAGCTCTGTAGTGAGTGTTGAATCTCCAAACGCCCTACCAGAAGCAAGTGCGAAGTACATCCACTTGGGACGCTGGGTAACCATGTGGTCAACAAGCTCAGACAGTGATGGTCGTATCGTTGATACTGAATGGACGCTTCCAAATGGAAAAGTAAAACGAGGTCGCACATACACTTCTATCTTCCATTCATACGGGAAACACGAGGTGACCTTGAAGATAATTGATGACCAAGGCGGGATTACGACGAAGACCATTGTGGTCGACCTGTAAGTCGCTCCAACCTCAAGTCATTGAAACAAGTACGTAACCAATAACGTGCGTACTAATAAACCAAGCTTAAGTACTGTTGTCATAGGATATAAGCCACGACAGCAGTTTTAAGAAAACGTTATTATTTAAGCCATAAGCAAAAGCCCTACCGACATGGTAGGGCTTTTTATTGGTCTGTATTCCAAGGAATCGTATTTTACTCGCAGCAATAGATTTACTGATTCACACTCGATACTCGTTATACAGGTTGCTTTTGAATACGTGATTTACGTGCGCTGAACGCGAACAGTAAGATAACCGCTAACACGAATGGTAATACGTAGATATTTAGGTTCTGCCACCCTGCCGTCGATTCTAGCCAACCAGAAAGCAATGCCGTAACAGTTACACAACCAAACACAACGAATTCATTAAATGCTTGCGCCTTAGCTTTATTTTGAGGCTGATAAGACTGACTAAACAAGCCTGTTGCAGCGATGAACATAAAGTTCCAACCGACACCAAGTACCACCAAAGCCGCTCTGAAGTGCCAGATAGATTCACCATGAATATTGATAGCAATACAAACAACAAATAATACCCCACCCGCTAAAATCATCATTCGCGAACCGAACTTCTCGATAAGTGAGCCAGTAAAGAATGCCGGGACAAACATACCCAACACGTGCCACTCAATCACACCGGCGGCCTTAGTGAAGTCGAATCCACAGCCGATCATCGCCAATGGTGTTGCTGTCATTAGAATGTTCATCACGGCATAAGCGACCATGGCTGCGAACACAGCACCGATAAAGTTAGGCGCTTTCACAATCACACTCAAAGGATCGGCTTTAGGTGCCTGATTATTAAAAGAGACTTTTGGAAATTGAATAGTTTGTAGGATGAGTAACGCAAGAATATTCAATCCAATCAAAGAGGCAAAGGCGCCAATATACAGGCCATCTTGCGACCACTGCTGAGACATGATCGCTAAGTTTGGCCCCAATACAGCAGCAAGAACACCACCAGCCATCGATATAGAAATTGCGCGATGTCGTGCATTTTCATCACACACTTCGATAGCAGCGAAACGATAAAGCGTACCAAAACCAATACCTATTCCGAGCAAAAATGTGGCGAAGCAAAACAAGTAAAAATGTTGCTGAGATAAAGCGTAAGTAGCAAGGCTTGCCCCTGTAATACCCACGACATTACCAATCCTAAACCCTCTCTTTCGTCCTAGCTTACCTGAAATCAAAGACGCTGGAATCGTGGCTGCCATTAAGCCTAAAAACTGCAGCGCAACGGGCAAAGTAATCATGCTAACACTGGGCGCAATCTGCTTGCCTATCAAGCCAATCACCGAAATCAGTAAGATGTTACCCGTCATCAATAAGGCCTGACACAGTGAGAGCAGCCAAACATTTCTATTCATCTTCATTCCTAAATATGAGCACAGTTGGTCAATAGACCAAAAATCCAACAAAGTCGCAACACTTTGTTACTTCTTATGAACTCACGAACGTACTCAATTAAGCAGGCAGTAGCCTCTACTTCGAAGAGTATTTCACCAAAGTGCTGTGTTCTTCTCGGCTTGGCGTTCTGATCGTTGAAATTATCATGACTTAAGATAATAATAATTTTTTGTTATTCATAAGCTTTGTGATTTAGAGGCTCTATTACTTATAGCCTTTTATCCATAGGCATTAGCATTCAAAGGTGAGTATGATTAATCCACTTTGGCTCAATACGTTTAAGACTCTGGTTGAAGTTGGTCATTTCACCCAAACCGCCGAAAAGCTGTATATGACACAGCCCGGCGTGAGCCAACACATCAAAAAGCTTGAGCAGGCTTGCAACTGTGACCTGCTCTCTCGGGAAAATAAGAGCTTCGAGCTGACCGAACAAGGTCGGATTATGTATCGCTATGCGCTTAAGCTAGAGAAAGACCAAGAAGATCTTTTTGAATCGTTAAGTTTCGATAACCCGTATTCTGGGCAATGTAACGTCTCGTGTTCAGGCTCACTCTCTTTGCGCCTTTATCCAGAGTTTCTTGAACTTCAGCAACAACACCGAGAATTAAACATTCACCTCGAAGCAGCACCGAACCAGAAAATATTAAATGACCTGCTGCAAGGCACAACGGATATCGGCATTGTAAGGCACTCGCCTAACGACAGTTATTACCAAAGCCAAGTGATAGGCAAAGAAGCCTTGTGCCTTATTGTCCATCACAGCCTTGCTGATCTAGAAATTACCCCACAAGTTCTGAACGAGATTGGCCTGATCGCTCACCCAGATTCGGCTCACTACCTGTCTTTGTACTTCGATCTCTGCGGGGATAAAGATCTAGCGAACATTAACATCAACGAAATACCGACATCTGGTTATATCAATCAGCTTCACCAGATTCTATTACCTGTATCTAAGGGACTGGGGTTCACGGTATTACCCGCAGGAGCCGTTGAGCACTTCGCTGAAAGGGATAAACTGCACGTTGTGCCGCCGAAGGTGGAAGTTGAAGAAACCTTATATTTGGTTCAAAAGCGAAACCGAAAATTGCCACACCGATACAACACGGTGATTGATCTCATCAAGCAAAACGTCAGCCATTAGTTCAGCACATAGATAAGATTAAAGCCTTTAGCTAGTTCGTTATTTCTCGGTAAGAGTTAAAGGCTTTAATCTTAAATTGAAATGAAGTGAAGCGATTTAGGTAATCGACTATTCAGAAGCGCTAAGCACCTCATTAGCTCGCTCGAAATCGTAATTCTCTAACGCAGTTCGCACCGCTTTCAAAACATCCGAATGCGGATATTCGATGAGCAACTCCAAGACGTATTGCGCCGCATCATTATCATAAGCATCCAGCAGCGATAATAACTTGTTGCGTTGGTCTGAAGTAATGCTAGATGAGTCAGAACTATCACCAAGACTAATCTCGGCTTCCTCTGTGCATGACGTCTCAAACTCGCTCTCGACCGCTTGAATCAGCTCAGCTAATCCAGAGTCTCCTTGTTTAAGATCTTGCTCGTCACATGCCTTGTTGTGGGCTTTGCTTTCTAAATCACTGAGTCGCTCTGCTAATCGTAACCCACCAATCGAAGCTGCCATGCTTTTCAGCGTATGCAGATTTCGCTCTAAGGTCACCCATTCAAGTTGCGTTAGGTTATCGAACGTTTCCGCCATAATTTGAGGCGCACCTTGGCAGAACCTATTCAGCACCTTAGTTTGTAGGTCAGCGTCATGATTAGTGAGTTGTTCAAATCGAAGCTTAGAAAAGATAGGTAAACTCGCGCTACCAGAACCTAATTCAACCTCATGACTTGGATTCATACCGTCTTTCTGCGGCGATTTCCCTTCGACTAGTAACTCCGGAACAATGTATTTGGAAATCAAAGAGGTCGCCTTATCAATAATGATCGGCTTGTCCAAAAAGTCCGTGACGCCCGCTTCCCTTGCTCTTTGTTTGGCATCGGCAAACACGTTGGCCGACATCGCAATAATAGGCACATCTTTATTAAACTCACGAATCAAACTTGTCGCTTCAAAGCCATCCATAATCGGCATTTGAAGATCCATAAAGATCATCTCGTAATCATTACTTTGAGCTAACTCTACCGCCTCTTTACCATTCTCAGCCAAGTCAGCATTCAGTTTAGAGCGAGTGAAGAACGCCAAAGCTAAGTCTTGATTCAACTCATTATCTTCAACCAACAGTACCCTCTGTCCTTTGAACTCTATTTGATAATCCAGTTGCAACTCTTGGGCTTTAAACTGCGTTAACTCTTCATGAGTCGATCTTGGTAATGTCAGCTCGAAAGAAAACTCACTGCCTTGTCCTAGTACACTCTCAACCGTGATTTTACTTCCCATCGCGTGGACCAACTTCTGGCTAATGTTAAGCCCTAATCCAGTACCGCCAAATCGACGTGTTGTTGTGGTATCCGCTTGGCTAAACGCTTCAAATAGCTTGTGTAGGTTATCATCTGAGATACCAATACCGGTATCTGTCACACTCACCTTCATAGTCAAACTGTCTTCGTTTGATCTGACATGAGCCACAGTTAACGCCACGTTGCCTTTTGCGGTAAACTTAATCGCATTACCAATAAGGTTAAGTACGACTTGGAACAGTCTGAGTGGGTCGCCTCGAAGTGGTGTGTCTAACTCAGGGTCTATCGACATCGACAAGCTGAGTTGTTTCTCTGCCGCCTTCGAGTCCATCAACTCAATCACATCGTGGAAAGTGGTCAGAGAATTGAATGGGATATTGTCGATACAGAGTTGCCCCGCTTCAATCTTAGAAAAATCGAGAATGTCATTAATGATGCTTAACAACGAGTGACCTGAACGGTGAACTTTTTCAACATAGGTTCGTGCTACTGGGTTAACGATCTCTCCCATCGCGAGATAAGACAGGCCGATAATCGCGTTCATTGGCGTTCTAATTTCATGGCTCATGTTAGCCAAGAATTCCGATTTCGCTTGGCTTGCAAGATCCGCTCTCTCTTTCTCCTCGGCCAACTGCTCGTTAAGGTATTTCATTTCCGAGATATCGAAAGCCCAAAACAGTGTGGCGATCTCACCATCAAGCTCAAACAGGTAGTAGCTCACAAGAGCTACAAAGCGAGTGCCATCTGACTTTCTCAGCACTAACTCTCTGTTTTCCACCTTGCCGTTGAGTTTTAGCTCCTTGTGTACCTCTTCACGTACCGTTAACGAGTCATGAATCGCTGCCACATCAATATCATCAAGCTCTTTGCCTTCTACGACGAACAAACGTTTTGCTGTGTCGTTGGCATAACGAACCTGCTCCTCAAATACCACCGCAGCAGCAATCGGAGAGCTATTGAGCATATTGTAGAGTTGGTTCTGCGCCTTTTTGAGGGCTTCAGTCGCTTCATTAGCAATACTGATCTGCTTCGCTAATTTACGGTTCCAGAAAATAATAAGCAGAAGGATAACCAGCGAGAAAACCGAAATGGTGTAAACCAATTGGTAGTCGACTCTTTCTATCGCTTTAGGTGCCGCCCACTTTGCTGAGATCTTCTGATGTTCTTCTGCGGAAATGTTGGTAATTGCCTTATCCAAAATTGAATAAAGCAAAGGTTCTGACTTGGTCACATGTAAGGTCGGAGAAAGGAAAAAGTCCAGTCGCCCGATAATCCCCACTTCTCGGTGACCATATGAATCGATAAGATAGTTGAGCACATCAACAGTGTCGATCATGCCGTCTAAACTCTTATCATCCAGCATGGTAAGGCCTGTTGCGGTGGAGTCGACCAATACCCAATCAACATTCGGGTATTTATCGACAATCGCATCGGTGTTGGCGGCATTCCTAAGAATACCGATTTTCCACCCCGTCGCTTCCTCAAGCACTAAACTGCTCACGTCTCGTCTTGATGCGAGAGCCAAACGGCTTGAAAAGAAACTCTTAACGGGTTTTACATTATCTCCCAACGAGCGGTTCTCTTGAGCTGCAGAGACGATATCGACTTCATCATGATCGACCAAGCTTCGAGTCTCTGACCAATTCGCCACATCGACATGGTGAATCCTCAACCCTGTTTTCTGCTCGACCAAAGTTAAGTAGTCATCAATCATCCCGATGTATTCACCAGTACTGGACACCGCTTCGTAAGGCAGCGAATCTGGATCGATACCAATTATCACATCCGGATTGTTCTTCACCCACTCTCTTTCAGCTTGGCTTAGGTTGAGGATTTCGCCGGTCAGGTTGTTTGCTTGATAGATGTCCGCAATGTAACGCTTGGCGGCATCACCAAACGAACTGAACTGTTCAACAGCGGGGAAATAAACGTGTTTTTTCTCAAGTGACTTAGTATCAAAGTAGAAAGTCATTGAGCCAGAATTAGTCGTTCCACCCTTTGTACGATAGCTCGCCACCTTGGTGACGGATGAAAAGTGGGAGGTATTCTTTTTCTCTCCTATATCATCCACAAGGTTACCGATATACCAAGCTTTAATGGGACGGTTGTTGTTATTTGCTTGCGCGGTGATCACCTGGAACGAGCTATCCGTATCGAAGATTTCGAACACCTCGGTCAACTCTTCAAAGCGGTCATTAACGATGAAATACGCTGATATCTGAGCAATCACGTTCGCTTTTTTAAGTACTTGGCTTAGATCACCCTCAACATGAGTATCGATGATGGTGCTTAATCCATCCTCAGCGAGCTTTAGGTTCTCTATTGCCGCATTAAAGCCGTCTCTCAGCTCTTCGGTCTTAAAGTCGATATAGATGGGATAAGTGACTTTATAGCTGTCATGCAGTTGCAGCTCTGCCATCTCAATAAAGCGAGTGTTAGTGACAAACCACTCTAATACACGTCTCTCGACCATCAGCACATCAACGTTTTGAGCCCGTAATTGTGAAAACGCAGATTCAAGGCTCTCATAGTCTTCAACACGATCAATGTCTAACTTGTCTCTGAGCGTTTCAACGGATTTTCTTATTGGTGAGGTGTCATCAAATAAAAGTGCGCCTACTGAAAGATCTTTCTGAGATTGAAGCTTGAGATCACGTCGCACGAGAGACACAGGAACGAACTCTACATCAAGGACGCTATCACTTAGGAAGTGCGCTTCAGGATCATCAAACTGAACACCGGAAACAAAAGATATTGAGTTGTTATTATCGATGGCTTTTCTGGCTGCACTAGGAGGAAGCGTGACAACGTCACCTAGCTTATAGCCCATGTCGTTCAGTGCACGTTGGATAATGTCGTGTTCGAGGCCTACTGCTGTACTGTCTGGGTACATGTACGGAGGGTTACCAAAACCAAATACGCCCTTTAGCGGCACTCGATAAGGGGAGCTGTCCAACCACTTTGATAAAATCTTATTCTTTTTGTCGATATCAAAGGTCGCTACCTGCTTGTTGAGTAGCGTCAGTAGCTCTTCCTCATCCGTTCGAACGACCATTGATGCTTCGAGTCTTTTCCAGTGCTCAAGCACGTAATTGATCGTTAAATCATGAACACCAATATTTTTCGCAAGATCCATGGTCGTAATGGGTTCACCAACGATCCCGTCGACGTCTCCCTCACCTAGGGCGCGCACCGCATCAATAACGTTATCAAAATCGACTCTTTCAATAGAGTTCAATTGAACGCCAGCTTTCTGTAAGTCTATGTTTTCATTGACCATCGCTATGCGGCGTTTGTGAGTCTGGTCTAAGTTAGTATCGATGACGTTGTCGATAGGCACAATCACAGCCACTTGATACGGAACATAAGGATCGCTTGCTAAAAAGCGGCCGCCTTCGCTTGGGTCAAACTGCTGAAAAGGGAACACATCGCCTCGCCCATCGAGTAGTGCGGCTTTTGCTTCTACACGTGAGTTAACGCTGATGAAACGAGCATGGACACCGAATCTGTCTTCAAGATCTATTGCCCAGTCTTTGATGATGCCAGACACTCTTCCATCATCATCGATGAATGAGTAAGGGTAATGGTTAGCCAGTGCGATGAAAGTAATCGTGGGTTTGTTATCGAGCCAGCGGTTTAGCTGAGCGTCTGTCACTTCGGCGGCGCTAACACTCCCGTTGAAGCATAGCCCCGCCAATAACCACATCGTGAATAGGACGACTCTGTTTTTTAACTCCAACACGAATGCACAACGTCTAGTGAAGAGATTAATCATCTTTGAATTTTTCTTTAATGGCTAAAATCTGAGGTAAGTTGTCAAACAACAGCTCTACGATTCTCGGGTCAAAGTGTTTGCCTTTCTGATCTTCAAACAAACTCAACGCTTCATCGACACTCCACGCTTTTTTGTAGGGTCTTTCTGCGGTCAAAGCATCAAATACATCGGCAACCGCAGCGATACGGCCGACTAAAGGAATATCTTCGCCTGCTATCTGATTTGGGTAACCACTGCCATCCCACTTTTCATGGTGATATTGCGCGACTTGAATGGCCATTTGCATTAGTTTGGAATCACTCTGCCTGCCAAGTATCTCGACACCGAATTCAACGTGTTTTTGCATAATCGTCCATTCGTCGGCATCCAACTTACCCGGCTTAAGTAACACGCTATCAGGAATACCTATCTTACCAATGTCGTGCATCGGCGCAGCATCACGCAAGGTCTCCGCGTCTTCGTCAGTCATACCCAAGGCTTTGGCTAATATTTCGCAATAATGGCTCATGCGCATAACGTGCATGCCCGTTTCATTGTCTTTGAATTCAGCCGCCCTACCCAAGATATTCAGAGTCTCTAACTTGCCAAGATTGATCTCTTGGGTTTTATCTTTAACTTGGCTGAACAAGGCGCGTTGTTGGTCATACAGTGCGATATGTGTCTTCACACGTTGGAGAGCGATTTCAGGAGTAATAGGTTTCGTTAAATAATCAACAGCACCTAAAGACAACCCTTTTACTTCGGCTTCAGGATCCATTTTGGCAGTAACAAATATAATCGGTATATGCGCGGTATTAGGCTGAGCTTTTAGCTGACTGCATACCTCGTAGCCATCGATGTCAGGCATCATGATGTCGAGGAGAATTAAATCCGGCTGTGGCACCATCTTCGCTATCTTAATGCCAATGGTACCGTTAATGGCTACCTTTACTTGGTAGGTATCTTTGAGTATTGCAGTTAACACATCCAAGTTACTTGGCGTGTCATCTACTACTAACACTATTGGTTTACGACTCATTGATGCCTCGTATAAAAATCAAACAGTTATAATCATAGTGTAGATGGCTTTTCGCACCACTCAACATGAAAATGACAAATGATTGTTAAAAATGAAGAGTAGATCTTCGAGTGACATCAAACTAACGTTGAGCTCATATGCATGTCAGAATTTCGACGTACAATGTTTGAACAATTCACAGTTAGATTCAATTGTTCATCCTTTATGCAACTCACTTTATTTTGGTTAATCAAGCTTTCGGTCATTAAAATGCGTTAACAAAAGATCCGATAACGAGAAACAAAAAGAGCTCCTCATACGGGAGCTCTTTCTTTTCTGTAGCTAGAAACTAATGAGTCTAACGACCCGAATAGTACATACAGATTCGAACGCCATCGAACTCGCGAATCTCAAATGGGATCTCGTAGATCGATTCCATCACTGATTTTTCAACCACTTCCGAAACCTTACCCGACTTAACCACTTGGCCTTTTTTCATCGCAACGATGTTATCTGAGTAACAAGAAGCAAAGTTGATGTCGTGAATCACAATAACGACCGCTTTATTAAACTCATGCGCTAAACGACGCAACGTCTGCATGATCTCTACAGAGTGCTTAATATCTAGGTTGTTCAGAGGCTCATCTAGGAACACATAGTCCGTATCTTGCGCCACAACCATGGCGATGAACGCCATTTGACGCTGACCGCCACTCAACTCATCAAGGTATTTGTTTTGAATATCAGTAATACCAAGGTGTTCTAGCGCAGTATCCACGATCTTATGATCTTCGTCTTTTAAGCGACCTTGTGAATGTGGGAAACGACCAAAGCAAACCAATTCGCGAATCGTAAAGCGCATATTGATGTTGTTTGACTGTCTTAATACCGCAAGGTGCTTAGCCAGTTCTTTGGTATCCCATTCAGCCAGTAACTTGTCGCCAATGATCACTTCACCAGCATCACTTTCTGTTAAGCGACTCGCCATTGAAAGCAGTGTACTTTTACCCGCACCATTTGGGCCAATAATAGAAGTCACTTCCCCTTTCGGGAACATAGCGCTGGCATCATCCACCACGAGTGATTTGCCATACTTCTTACTTAAACCTGTTAATTTAATCACTACTTACTACCTTTACTGAATTCTGGTACGTAACAACAAGAACATAAAATACAAACCGCCGACCAAGTTAATGATCACACTCACTGTGGTTTCAAACGACATCACTTTTTCGATGAACCATTGACCAGAAACGAGTAACACTACTGCCAATAAGCTGCTAGCAATGATAAGAGTGCGGTGCTGATAAGAGCTGAATATCTGACGAGCCAAACTCACAGTGATTAAACCGAAGAAAAGCACTGGGCCAACCAAAGCCGTTGATACTGCCACCATTACCGACACAATCACCAAAGTAATCTGAGTCAGTCGCTTAGTGTTCACACCTAAGCTTGTCGCGTTATCGACACCAAGCCAAAGCACATCGAGTTTAGGCGCCAACACCCATAATCCCAATAAGCTCAAACCTAATGGAGCAAGGCTGAGATAAACCAGTTCACCTTTCACGTTATTGAAACTTGCGAACATCACATTCTGCAACACCGCAAACTCGTTCGGATCAATCAACATCGCCAAGAAGTTAGACAAGCTCGAAAAGACGCTGCCACACACGATACCAATCAGCAGCAGTGTGAATACGTTGTTTCGCTTGCTCTTAAAGTAGAAGTGGAACAGAGCAAAAGAGAACAAGATCATCACAGTCACAGACATCGAGAAGTTTGCGATGGAATCAATTACCCAGAAGCTCGTACTGCCAAATACAAATAGAAGCACCGTTTGAACTAGCATGTATAAGCTATCAAAGCCCAAAATGGACGGGGTTAAAATTCGATTATTAGTGATGGTTTGGAAAACCAATGACGATGCAGAGATCGCAACCGCAGCCAACACAATCGACAACAGTTTTGGTAGTCGCAAAGATAGGAAGAACTCGTAATTATCCCACGTAAGTCCCTGCCCCACAAAAACCGCGGTCATACCCAAAGACGCGATAGCCAGAATCGCAATTTTTACTGAATCACGCATTCGACTTGTCTCTCATGATTAGGTAGATAAAAATCAAGCCACCAAAGATGCTGATTACCATTGAAATTGGAATCTCATAAGGGAAGATAACGATTCGCGCTAACAAGTCACAAGCCAATACCAAGATCACGCCCCAGTAAGCAGTCCAAGGCAGAATCTTCTTCATGTTATCGCCCATCATTAGCGACACAACATTCGGCACGATAAGGCCAAGGAATGGAATAACACCAACAATCATCACCACAGAAGAAGCACAGATAGCGACAAGAGCTACGCCAATGAAAACGATCTTCTGGTAATTCAAACCGATGTTTTTCGCAAAGCTCTCACCGATGCTCGCTGCACTGAACTGGCTCGCGAAGTAATAAGCCAGCACACAAGCAGGCACTGCGAGATAAAGGATTTCATAGCTACCTTGCAAGACACTCGCAAAGTTCGCCATGGTCCATGCCGACATGGTTTGTACTAAGTCGTGTTTGTAGGCGATAAATGTTGTTAGCGCGGAAACCACGTTGCCATACATGATGCCAATCAAAGGCACCAATACTGCGTTCTTGAACTTGAGGTGTTGTAGGAAGCGAACCAATAACATGGTGCCGAACACTGCAAACGCGAAGATGAAACCTAAGTAGCTCCATTGCGCAGCATTACCTAGCACTAGAATACCAACGATGTAACCCAACATGGCACAGTCGATCGTTCCCATCGTTGAAGGCGCGGCAAACTTGTTTTGAACGATTTGCTGCATGATCAAGCCAGAGACACTCAAACCGGCGCCGGCCAGTACAATGGCGAGCAAGCGAGGGATTCGACTAACAATATAAATAGAGTTGGCGTGTTGGTTGCCATTGAAGAAGTCACTAAAACTGATTTCAGCGACCCCAATCATCAATGACGCAACGCATAACACAACAAGAAATACAGCAGCTGCAATGGGTTTCAACATAGAAATAATACTAAAGGTAGGTCTCGGATAGCCCGTATGAAAAGTGAAAAAGGGCTTATAAGAACGTTCTTATAAGCCCGAAAATCTAATTATTGGTTACTGTTGAATGGTACGTTCAATGTCACCCAACATTCTGTGAATCGCTGTCACACCGCCACCAGCTAGGTACCAAGCACTTGAATCAAGGTAAACGATGTTGCCTTGCTGTGCTGCAGGCGTTGCTGCTACCAGTGGGTTGTCAAATAGTTGTGGTGCACGACCTTCTGACTTACCAATCGCTTTTTCACGGTCTAGGATGTAAAGCACTTCAGGTTTTGCATCTGCAATGTATTCGAAAGAGATAAGGTTACCGTGCGTACCTTTGATTGGCGCTACTGTTGCACTCTTTGATTCAACGTAACCGAAATCGTCAAAGATGATTGAGAAGCGGCTGCCTTTGTTGAACATCGCAATGTTGTTGCCGTTGTTCATCAGCATCATTGCTGTGGTTTCGCCAGACGTTACTTTGTCGTTTACCGCCGCAATTGAACCTTGAGTTTCTGTGATGATCGCTTCAACTTCAGCCTGCTTATCAAACAGCTGACCTAGTGCACGCCAGTTTTCTTGAGCGTCAGCCCAGTACTTGTCACCTTCGATAGAGAACATGATCGTCGGAGCAATTTGTGCCAACTTGTCGTAAACCTTAAGCATGCGGTTTTCAGCAATGATAACGTCAGGCTTCAACATGTAGATAGCTTCAAAATCAGGTTCGCTCAACGAGCCAGTGTTTGCTGTTGTTTCTTTGTAAGACTCTAGGTAATCAGGCATTAGGCTATGAGGCGCGCCTACTGGCTTCACACCAATTTTGTCTAGCACATCCAAGCTACCAAAACCTAAAACGACGACACGTTGTGGCACTTCATCAAACTGCGCTGTGCCCTTTACGTGTTCAATCGTCACGGTTTCCGCTTGAGCAGTAATCATGAATGATGATGCAAGAACGATAGCAAGCCCGCTCAATAACTGGCGAACTGAATTGATTGTTTTCTTCATGTTTCTTCCTTTGCCATTGAGACAAACCACCACTCATGACAATGAAAGTCTGATTACTCATAGGTGAGTATGGGGCCTACACAACTGCTAAATAACGATAATTTAAAGTCTGTCATTGATTTGACAACAAACTTGTAACGCAAGTGAGAATTATTATCAATTATATTTGCAGTAATTAAGGTACACAACAACTTTATTATTCAGAAACGTAAAAGTGATTATTCATGTTTTGCCAAACCACTATCCAAAACGAACATGGCTTAACAGCATTGAAGAACAGAAAGGGTAAATAGTAATCAAATGAAGGAAGAAATGAAGGATGAGTAGGCAAGGGTGACAATTTCAAAGAGTGACATCACCATAAAGTCGCAACATACGAGCTTTGAGCCTTGAAGAGGGCGAGAAATTTACAATGTAAAACGACGATATAACAGCGAGTTAATTGCAAATAACAAAATGAGTAGGCCTAAAGTTCTTGAGGAGGACTTATGTTGGAACAGCATAGCCGGCGGGACTGCTAAAGAAAGAGTAAGTTCGCTACTCATTTCTCTCTTTAACGCTAAAATTATGGTGATATTTAAATCAAAATTATTTCAAATTAATTTTAAAATAGGGTTGTAATTCTAAAAACTAGGCGTATAGTTCGCCACCTGGCTCTAATCTATAGAGCTGTTAATGCTAAAGTAAGTCCAAGTTCCACAAAGACAGTTCTCGATTCCTCGTTACACCATCTCTGCGTCAGCTTTCACCCAGATAGTCATTCAATAGCTTCTCAATTAGATCCCACTACCGTTCTATTCGTCATTTGCTTTCTTTTTAGCGAATTCAAAATAGATCGATCACTTAAATATAAATGTAATAAACACAAGGCACAGTTATGTCACGCAGAACAACAAGACAAACCCATTGGTACCAACTATCACGCGAAAAAACAGTCAATAAACTAAAAGGTAATAAATGCTCAAGATCAAAATAGATTTACACAAAGAAGAACTTTCATGGGTCACCGAGATTCGACAGCTCAATAGCGATATACTCCACCGCCACATATTGCCCAAGCTACAACACAACAGTTATCTCATCGACTTTGAATTTAATGAAAGAGACAGCATCGGAACTATCGTTTCGCGCAACGGAAACACCCTAGGACATTTCACACTCCTATAGCATTTCCCAAAGGCGACAAAAAGAAACATCGCCTAGTTCCAAAGATATAAAAGATGTCACCCTCAATTCGCTCTAGCAGAACAAAATAGAGTAGAAGTAAAACAGATCTGAAACCTAGCCCTTTTTGCATTTCACACGCGGCTAACGCTAGCTAGGTTATCGTGCTTCTATTGAAACCAACTTCTATCGAACTCTGAATCACCACTGCTTCATTATCAGTGCATTCATGGACTAATAAGTTAACGGCATCGACCTTAACTTCTGATCCAGCGTATATAAGTGTTCTGCAGCTTGCATGTGTTGAGGGTAATCACTGAACTTCTCACGATTCTCCTCATTCATCTTACATGTCTCATCCACCAGCATTAACTTCCAATACAGCTTTGTTGTGTGCAACATCGCCAGTAAAGGTTTGAACACCTCTTTCTCATAAGCTTGAATCAACTCTTCAATCAATTCGTCACGCTCGTCTTCACTTGCGATTGAACCATTGGTTGCGGCCAACACTTTCTGATATTTCAGGTTGAGTTGCAGTTTATCCATGACCGTTTGGTTATCTACCGCCAGTTCGACCAGCTTCGATTTAATAATACTCAGCCAATTTGCTTGACTAAGAACAGCCTCATCGACACTCGAAAAATCTTCGCGGATTTGACGTTCAACGTCTTTTTGAGCTTTCTTTAAAACGGCACGCACCTTTTGAAAAGGCAGCTGAAATTCCTTACTTAGCTCGATAATCAGTTTATGAAAACCACCATTGGGTAGGTGTAAGTTTTCTTTAAACGTCGCCATTGCGGCTTCTTGCTGTTCTGTAAGGTTGCTCATTATCTTTCCTATTCTTTATAAATCGCGGTGCTGAACCCGAGATCATACCATTATTAGCCACGGTTTTTCGGTTACTTCAGGCGCTAACCCTAGGTAGGCGCTTAAATTCACTCAGCACATTCTCATTCGGCTAATTTTTAGACCACATGGCATTAAATGGTAAGTCCCGATCGGCAAATATTCGTACATTACGCACTCAGGGTATACAGCCAGACAGGAGTCTTTACTTATATATGCAAAATAACAGCGAGAAGTGAGAGAGCATCATGACCTATTCAGAATACAAAGAATCCGATTTACATAAATGCGTGAGCATTGCTGGTGAAGCAACGGTCTCAATTGCCAAGTTTGTCTTTAAAGCCACCACCCTTTTATTCCGATTTTTCCGTTGGCTTGCGGTGAAGACTTATAACTATGTCATGAAGTAACCGCTGTCATTATCACGACTCTTCCTTTCAAAACATAAAGCGCGCCCTTTTAGGTCGCGCTTTTTTTATGCCTGTATTTTCCGTAGTTAAGTTTCCCATAACCAAATCTGATGCTTCAAATGCGTGACCATTTTATATCGCCAATGGCGTTAAATGGTAAAACTGACCATCGAATAAAAACCATACTACACCTGTTCCAACGAAACAGACTTCTAACTTATACAGGTACTAAAATGAAAAAGATTGCACTTAAAATTGTAGGACTAACGGTTTTGGCTTCTGCGCTAACTGGTTGCATCGGCAGTAACGCCGTAACAGGGAAAGTGATGAAATTTAACGTTGAAGTTGTCGATAACCGCTATGCTCGTGCAGGTGTAAACTTCTTATTAGCGCCTGTATACGGTATTACTACCGCAGCCGACTACGTAGTATTCAACTCACTTGAATTCTGGACGGGTAAAAACCCAATCAGCGGCGCACCACACGTGTTCGATACAAAAACAGACACACACTTCAAAGTTAATGATGAACTTGACCCAAGCCTAAAAGAGGCACCTGTCGGCCCAATCTCAAACAACCGCACTATCGAAACCGGTGAGATGATTAAGATCGACGAAAACACGATCCAAATGGATATCGTCTACACCAGTGGTGAAACAGCAACGCTGACTGGTATCAAAGAAGGTCAGAACGTGACTTACTACATGGACGGTCAGTTAGTGTCTCAAACGACTATCGCTGAGCTAGAGAAGATACAAAGCTCTGAGGCTTAAGGTTTTTAGCTCGCACTGAGACTTGAAATTAGTAGCTCATAGCAAGCTCGATTCAAAGCTACGTATGACTTTGAACCGCCTAAAATAGAAGAAGCCCGGCTATTGCCGGGCTTCTTTGTATCTGCTCGATTAGGACTGAGATTGAGCGAGTCGAATACTCACCAAGCTCGCCACCATAATCGCCAAGTAAAAACTGCCGATGATCGACTCCATAAACACAAAGAACTGAGCAATGGGCAAAGCGGGTGAAATGTCCCCATAACCTACCGTAGTTAGAGTGATGAAGCTGAAATACATCGCATTGAACAGATTAGTTAGCCAAATTTGCTCTTCTAAGCCATTAAACGCATTCGGAAAGATCTCTAAAATCAACAAGTAGATGGTCGACCACGCAAAACCCAACAACAGATAAATACAGATGGACCCGATGATGTGATTGGGTGTGACTGTTTTCGCTTGTATTACCTGCCTTAAAGCCGAGTAAATATGTGAAAACAAAAAGATAGCCAACGCAGTTAGAGTAACAATCGATAGGTTGTAGCCTTCTAAGAAAGAAAACACACCCGACACCGACGCGGTAATCAACAACAATCCATACCAAGAGCGATACAAAGAACGCTCTTTATGAATGCCGACAATCGAAACCGCTAAGGTAATAATGATCAAAAATAGAATCGTTTTTTGGCCTTGCGGATAAAACTGCTGCATCACCGCGCAACCAAAAAACAACACCAACAGTGCATAGAATAAGAAGTAGAAGTTGTCGTCTTTCGAGACTGCCTTCATCTATTTCTCCTCTGTCTCTGCTTTATTTATCTCAGCTTCTTCTTGGTTTTTCTCTTCAAGCCCAAGCCACGCCATCATCAGCTCATAGGTCAAACTCAGAATCACGGCACCAACAAACAAACCGACAATGCCTGACATCGCCATTCCACCTAGCGCACCCAATAAAATAACCAGCATTGGAATATGGGAGCCGCGGCTTAGTAGTACAGGCTTCAAGATAGCGTCACTACCACTCACCAAAATACACCACACTAAGAACAAACTTGCCGCCAACGTCGATTCAACACTGAACATGTAAATGATCGCAGGTAACAGAGCAAGAATCGGTGGAAGTTGGATGATTGCAATTAACAATACCGCCAGCGCCCAAAACGCCGCAGCAGGCACGCCCGCAATCACCAAACCAATTGCCGACATCATGGATTGAATCACAGCAACACCGATGACACCTTGTACAACACTACGAACGGTCGATTTAGAAAGCTGGACCAGCTCTTCACCTTTTCCGTCTGTTAAGCGCGCCACTAAGTGAGTCACACCCGTTTGGCATTTATCGGCGTTACTCATGAACGCACCAGCAATGATGGTCGAGATGATAAATTGAATGAAGCCACCACCCAGTGAACCCAGAACCGATGCTGCTTTGGTCGCGAATATCTTTAGTTCTTCCGCATACTTGATAAACACACTTTCTATGTTGGACGAAGCATGAACCAAGGCCGCATAAACTTTTTCACCAATCAACGGAATGTCTTGCAAAGACTCTTTCGGTTTAGGCAAAGACAAAGTGCCATCTTGTAGCCCTGTCATTAGGTCTGACGCACTGGTGTAAATACCAGATGAAAGCGCTACCAACGGAATCAGTAGTAACAACACACCAATAAAGCTCAGTAATGCACTGGCTTTGCCTTTCGACATCCCGGTCTTATTTGAAATCGCCACTGCCACTGGGTAAAGCGCAGTCGCAATGATTGCGCCCCACACTACCAATAGAATGAATGGGCGTAGAATTGAAAAACACCAATAGACGAGCATGGCAATGGCTGCAATTTTTATTGCGGCATCAATCGCCTGTTTTGAAAAATCATCGGTTAACTTCATGAGACGTCCTTGTTAGGGCAAAAATTAGGGCTGATTTTGTAGAAACTTCCAATTCCTGGTTTCAAGGAAGAGTGAAGCCAAAATCATATAAACTCCAATTAACACTAATTGGAATATACGTATGAATGTGTTGCTGTCGATATCGCCTGAGCTCATCAATGTGCTTCCTACTAGTACCAATAAAGTACTGAATGCAGTGGCGAAAATCGGTGCTTTTTCTGGAACGGTATAGATCTTGGTGGCCATAAGAATGGCGATAAGTCCTATAAATAAAGAATAGAAGACAATATTGGGAACAATAGAAAGGATTGAAAAAGCTGCAATCGCTAGTAAGCCTCCAATACCATTACTGATCACAAGAAATGCGCTCAGCTTTACGGATTTTTCTGAGGTAATCATTAACGACAACAACGCGATAAACATCATGGTTAGCAGTGCTTCAGATATCTGAAAGATAAAGAAAAAGCACACCACAGGGTAAGAGATAATCATCGCCCTAAAGGCCGCATACCAACGTTGTTTCTTTTCGAGTGGCGCAGCCGCGAAACCTGAAAACTCCGATTTAGGCTCAGGAAAGAACACATGCACTAACGCAAAGATCATCACTGAAACCACACCCGATGTTGCCAAACCAGATGCCAACAATACCGAAACACCCGGATTATCAATGGCCATGAATGGCAGCATCAATACGGCAATCAAGAGTATGGTGGCGAACAGATTCCACTTTGGGTCAACAAACAAGTAGTAGCCCCACAGCATCATCAGCCCCACTAAAACCAGCAGCGGGATCGGATAATGTGTAATACCACGAGACAGCAACAAACCGAGTGCCATAGTCGCAACCACCGCCAACAACAGTTCGTAAACAGTTTCTTTGTGTAGATTAGGTTTATCGATTAAGAACTTGGCGGTGAACACTGGTGCAACGAACGCAAGTGGCCAGTTAATCCACGCCGCCAAAAATACAGCCAACGTGACCCCGACGGTATACCGCAGGATCCGTTGCTGTGTTTGTTGGTCGAGTACGGGCTTATCGGACATAAGACAACACGCTAATAAATCGAATCCAAAGCTTGCCTATCGCATTGAAAACAAAGTTATCGCCGCTATAAACAATCACATCAGCCTGACCACCGACACGTAACATGCCTTGCATGGTGTCACGCTCAAATTCAATGGTGATTGGAAGCATTTGAGTTTGGCGCAACCAGCCCGTTTGTTGGCTAGCTTGAGCAAGCTTACCCGCTTGATCGTTCTGCCCCCAATCAACACCCCAATCGATGCTACTCACACGGCCTTTGACAATCTGACCTGGAGCAAAATCGAGCGCGACTTCGACTTCATCACCCACCGCAACATTACCTAAACTGTTTTCACGATAATAAGCTTCGATCCAGATGTCTTCTGTGGATACAAACGTCATGATCGCTTGGCCTGCCGAAGCATAGAATCCTTCAGAAAGGCTAAAGTTAGACACACCACCTTGAGTCGGTGCTTTGATAACTGTACGTTCAAGGTTTAGCTGAGCCTGTTCCAGCGCCAATAACGCCGCTTTCACTTGGCTGTTCTCTTCACCCTCTTTGCCCATCTGCTGCTTGGCACGTTCCAAATCCGCTTCAGCGTTAGTCACGCCTGCACGAGAAGTTGCTAACGCAGCTCTAGCCTCATCAGCGTCCGATTTAGACATCACGCCTTTTTCAGCCATTTCCAACACACGTTTAGCTTGGAGCTGAGTGTTTTGCTTCTCAACCAAAGCAGAAGTTAATTTAGCTTGTGCAGAAGCGATGTTGGCAGTTTGAGCTCCTACATTTTGCCCTGCAATCTCAAGATTTTGCTCGGCTTGTTGAACCGCAATTCGGTAATCAGATTCATCGAGAATCGCAAGTGTGTCACCTTGATTAACCAATTGATTCGGCTTAACTAAGATATCAAGCACTTTGCCTGACACTTCAGGCTTAATAGGAACGATGTAACCCTTCACGCGGGCATTATCGGTGATGGGTATAATTCGATCAGCAACAATACTGAACAGCAGCGTGAATGCCACAAACCCAAGCAGGTAGTTGGTTACCTTTCTTACCTTATCTTTGCCATTCTCTGGTTGGCTACTTTCTTCATTGTCGTCTTGCTTGTTCCCTTTAACTTCAGACATGGAACTCCCTTCTCAATAACTAACATCAACAAAATTAATATCTTAAAAATAAACCTGGCCATGGAAAACTCAAGTAAATAGGGTTAGATTTACTAAACAAAGTGTCGTAAATGATATGCACGTCCAATTATGTATCAATGCACAAGGATTGATTGATCATGGCCAACAGCTCTTATCAAGTACCCGTTATACAAACCAGTTACGCCAAGATCTTAGTCCAAATTTTTTCTGACTATGGATTAGACCTACACAAACTGCTCGAAGACTCGGGCCTACCACCTGATCTTATTGAATCAGAAAGTGACTTTGTGCCGTCGGAATCCATCAAACGATTGATTTATCTGACCTCATCACAATTGGGCGTTTCTCGATTTACGGATGTACTTGGTCTTGCGTTCAGACGAAGAATCATCCCATACGTCTTGCATCAATTTACCGAGTTCGAAAGCATTGGCGACTCGTTAAAGCACATCAACACGATCTTCTCTTATGACTCGCCGGGCAGTAGCATCGATTTCGTTGTTGAACACGGCCAAAGCTGGTTTTGTAGAACGTCACCTGATGAGCCTTCGTCGATGTTCCAGTGGGGCGAAGTATTTGCCATCACCTACATCATTGAGCTAATCACGATTCTGTCTCACTCACCTTGGCAACCTACCAAGATACGTTTGCAAGGACATGACACCGACATCGTCAAAACGCTGGTTCCAAGCAATTGCCAACTGTTCATCGACCACAGTTCAACCGCTGTGATGATCCCAGATGAGATCCTACAGCTTCCCATTCGTCTCACCGCAAAAGACTTAAGCAACAAGCCCGCGATCATAGAGTGGCACACCAGCTTTACCGACAGTGTTTACGAGTTGCTCAAGCCTTACATGAAAGAGCAAGACCTCTCACTTGAAGAGGCCGCAGAGCTGCTTAATTTCTCGGTAAGAACGTTTCAACGTAAGCTTAAAAACGAAAACACCACCTACCGAAAGATCAAAGAGAACCTGATGTTTTCTGTCGCCTGTGAGCTGATGGAAGAAGGCCACACGCTGACTTACATCTCTAGCCAACTGGGTTACACCAACATCTCGCATTTCTCGAGAGCCTTTAAGCGTGTATCTGGTCTTACGCCGAAGATTTACCAACGCTCGATATCGGCTTAGGCACAGTGAAGTTCGTTATTTAAATAGATTAACCAAGCACAATCGGTGCTGGGATGCCTGAACTCGAGCTACACACTCGATTTCGACCATTCCCTTTGGCACGATAAAGCGCCCTATCCGCACTGCGATAGGTCGCTTCAGCTTGCGCTTGTATTTCAGAAACACCACTGCTCACGGTTAGATTCAAGGTCGTGCCTTTGGTAATCACTTCTTTCAATCTATACATGGCTTCAAACGCATCGGCCAAGTTGGTTTCTGGCATTAAGATGGCAAACTCTTCACCACCAACGCGTGCCACAATGTCGGTATCTCGACTGTTGTTTCTCAATAGTTGTGCGACCTCTTTAAGTGCCGCATCACCTTGGTCATGGCCGTGGTTATCGTTAATGGATTTAAAATGGTCCAAGTCGATCAGCGCGAGACAAGACTGCGTGTAACCGTAACGTTCCGCGAGGTTTGAATAGTGGTTGAGATCTTTATCGAAACGGCGTCGGTTCCAGCAGCCTGTAAGCGAATCTGTTTCCACCAGCATTCTTAATCGACGTTCTAAGATCTTACGTCGGCTAATATCAGTAAAAGTGACCACGTATTTTTCATTGTGTGGCAGCAATTCGGTAAGCTTTTCGACAACCACGTTGACCGTGAAGTGTTCACCAAGTCGGCTGACACCACTCAACTCACCTTTCCACCTGTGGTTTTGCTTAAGCGAAGTGGCAATGGTCGAGATCAAACTGCTGTTGTTCATAAAGCAGAGGTCTGAAATCGGACGTGCTTCGACTTGGTCAAACGCATAACCAGAGACTCTAGAAAACTGCTGATTGACCTGAATTATCCTTAATTGATTATCTAGGATAATAAAACCGGCAACACCATCAATGATTGCCTCAGACAAACTGTTCTGGCTTTGAGTCATTTCGTGTCGATACAAGCGTGCGGTGATCAGTGTGCTCAGAAGGAACAACGCGCACACAGAAAAAACCATAGCTGCGGTAGAAGCAATGCTCAGCAACCACAAGCTAACTAACGTATTTAAGACAAGTGCAAACACCACGTACAACGGGGCTCTGCGGTCGAAATTCAACTTGTTCATAATGCGCTCGGGTGATGGACGAAGCGCTATGATGACTAAGTTTTATAAACAATATTTACCATTTTACGACACATACAAATTCAAATTGCATGAGTACTTTGAAGATCAACAACTTATGCTAATTATTGAGTAAGAAGAGCAAACTGCCACCACTAAGCGAACTGCCGTAATTGAAGTTAATTCCAACACCGAAATTATCAAAAAAGTAAGAATCGTAAGGTACATCGAACACTAAACCTGCACCAAACTCATAGTAATAGTGGGTATCAAGTGGGTCAGTAAGATCCCCTGCTACGTCGATTCTTCGCAAGTTATAGTGAATCTGAGGGTTCTTTAACGACCAAGCATCCAGCGCCACATTCTGTCTGAATTCAATCTCATTGATAAAGCGCAAACCTTCAGGGTTACCGATATCGCCATCATTGGCTTCCCCCCAGCCTGTTCCGTAGAAATAACGCGCTCTTGATGAGACATTCCAACTTCCCCACTCTTGTTTCTGCAGGTATTTGAGTTTCACCGACGGCTCGCCAATCAATGCCCACGCCGAAGTGTTCAGCGCGTATCCGTCGAGCTGAGATTGAAAGGCTTGAGAGTAACTGTTTTTATATTCGTATTTATTGCGGTAGTAGAGCAAGTGAGTGCCTAAACCATAAACGATAGACCAATGTTGGTTTAAATGGCTTTGAGCGCCGAAAAAGCCATACAGGCCCAATACTGAGTCTTTATTGGGGTTAACTCGACGGTCTGATGTGACATCGGATGAAATCTCAATATCTTGCTCAGAAAGCGCATAAGACCCGCGCACCGACCAAACCAAATCTAGGTCAGGATCATCGGTCTTAATCACGGAAGAATAAGGGATAGAGCCGACACTGACTTGGCTTCGAGTGTCGATGGTTTTATCGGAGCCAAACCCACTGTCGTTTAGGTTGATGAATGAGTTCGGATCGAAGTCCACAAAACCAATAGAGACGGCATCGCTGTCTGTAAGCGCAATTGAAACGGCGAATATCTTTTCCAAGCGATGTTGAATCGCCTCATTAGATGCATAGGTCGGGGAAGAAATAAGGCCTGTTAAAAGTAAAGCAATAGAAGTGGGAGATATCGATTGGGGTGAAAGCATTAAGTTGACTCCATTCAAACTTATGCTTCAAGTGTAATTGGTAATTTAACTATTTCAATCAGATAGTTAATAGTGTGGTTGATACCCCTCTCAGTTCCGTTTGTAAGAGTGTCGCCAAATCTATTGAGCCCCAAAGCTCTTCTACGTCTTGGATTCTAAAGTGAATAATCATATGCGCCTCTGTCTAAATTGGAGTCTTATCTTGGATCATTCTTAAAACCCTTACTTACCATAATGCGCCAAACTGACTTTAAGAGCTGTTTCGCATATAAAACAATAAGCGTTTGAAAATTATAAGATTAACTCCTAAGTTTTTTATAACCCTTTACTCAGGAAGAAGTAGATGAGCAATATAGAAAAAGTATATGGATTTAATACGCCCCAACGACTCTTTGTCGGATACACGCTTGCGGTACTCGTCGATTTAACCGTTCTTAATTTTTTGATGAATACTGGGACTTCGTTAATATCGAGTCATTCACCATCTCATTTGCTGCCGCGATTTTACTACAGCTGTTGCTCAAACTCTCTATCGGCTTAGAACATAAGCTCGCGGATTACTTTAAATCGAAACAGGGCACTGCGCCTAAGATCTACAGAGGCCTGTCTAGCTACGTAATTCTGGTCGGTTCAAAGTTCGTGATGCTAGAAGCGATCAACATCCTATTTGGCGACAAAGTCGATTTCACAGGCCCTTGGAACGGTGTGGTCGCCTTCTTTGCCGTGGTGTTTACGATTCTGGTTGCCGAAGTGATTGTTTCTAAGATCTACTTTGCACTGGATGACACGCAGAAAGCCGAAAAAGCCTAAGTGTCAGATTAGAAAAGATTTAATCGAACTAGAAACAAAAAAGTGAGCCACATGGGCTCACTTTTTACGTTTAGCTTTTAAGTCTAAACAAGATAATGCTTAACGGAATTAGATAAACACTCTCGCTCTAATACCGAATACCCAAGCGCTGCTTTCACTAGAAAACGCAGGATCTTTGATGTACTGAATATCAGGCGTTACTTGAAGGAGATCGCCAAACTGCATGTTGTAGTAGATTTCAGCTGTCCATTGTTCAGTGCTGCCACTTATCGCTTTCGCATCAGCTTCAAAAGAATCACCGTTCACTTCAGCCCAGTTCAGCGCGACACCTAGGTTATTGGTTGGTTTTCCTAATCCGAAATAGCCCATACCAACGGAAATTGATTTATCGTAAAGGGCAACATCCCCTTCTGAGAAACCACCGCGAACAAACGGCATCACTTGCGGAGTCATAAACTGACTCCATGAGAAATTAACGCCTGAGCCACCTTCCGCTGCAATGCTATTACTATGGCGAGTATCGTCACCAAAGTCCCAGAAAGTCACGTGGAAATTATCGGTATAGATTTGCTCTTGCGAAGCCGTCCAACCTAACTCCAATGTCGTAAAGTAAGACGCATCGCTACCAAAAGCGGTATCAAAGCCATCAAAAATATCGTCTGATTTACCGTTCGCATCAGCGATACCACCGACGACATAAAAATTCTCGCCCAGCATATGACCGGCAGAAAGAGCAAGTACGCCATCATCTGGCAGTCCCATGGCGCCAGAGCCTGTCGAGAACGCTAAATTCGTAAAACCAGACCAAGGGCTTGCGAGAGCGTAAACATCGGCGTAGTTCGTCACGTCCTGCCAACCGACAACGATAGTGCCTTTACCGTCATTGATTTTTTGCTTCCAATTTAAGTCCGTAACTCGAAAACCTTGCTCACTGAAAGCTGGTGCTATCAAGCCTACGTACCCAATTTGGTCTGAACCTATAAAGCCAAACTCTTTTGGTGAAGTATCACCATAAGCATGCCTATGTTCCACCTTCCATACCAAGCTACCTGAGTTCTCTGTGCCATTTCCTAGTAGATGCCATGAACCGTATAGTCGTGCGACGCCTGATGATGCATTAACGCTATCGCCACCAACGCCATTTCCAGAAGTAAGGCCTAAAGCAAAGTAATCCGCGCCAAATGTAAAACCATCCGCAGCAAGCTTTTCACGCCAATCCAGTTGCTGATCTTTTTGTTTTGAAATTGTATTTTCAACCGAATCTGGACCTTCGAAGTTTGCGCTATATACCGCAGTGCTCATTGAGGTTGCTAGCACCATCACCGCCATACTTACTTTAGATAATCTTGAATTCATCTTGCCACCAATGCTTTTTGAGTTAGTTCTATTTTATTCATTGCTCACATTGAAAATTGTCATTTGATGACAACCATTAATTTTCTTTCTCGTAATAGTCTTCAATCATCGAAGCTTTCATTTCATAACCCATAGTGAGGTTACTTTTGCCGTCCACTAGAAAGACTTCTTCTGTCACTTTGTTGGAGCTAAAGTCACCTTCTACCCACACTGGGTATTGAACGTTCTGTACCTGAAAGCCTTCTGGGAAAGACACGCGCACAATCTGGTTTGCAGGTGGTGGTGGCATGTGAATACACGCGCCCGCCACTGGCACTAAAAGAAACTCAATTGCGGTCATGCCTTCTGAGAACTCTAAAGGCACGATGAAACCCGGAACTCGCACTTTCTTGCCGTCAAACTCTGTCGTGATTGCTTCAGCGTTCGCCTTCATGGTTTTCATGTATTCGTCACGCAGCGCGATCATTTCATCTGCATCAACGCCCTGCTCTTTTAGCGTTTTTTTGAGTAATAAAGCCTGTTGTTGAGCTTGCTCTTCCTCTGATGCACTCATTGCTATCACACCTTGTAATAGACGCATTTGCTGATCGGTGAGATCCGGCATTTCTAACTTCATTTCGTGAGAGCCTGAATTCAGATCTTGCCACTCAAGATTCATCGCTGTTTCAGCAAAGGTAGGTAAAGCGACGATAGTCAGTGACATCATCGATAGGATAAGAGAAAGCGTTTTTTGCATAAGGACACCTTGAAGAGAGGTGACCTACCGAAGTAGGCCGCCTATTAAAGCTTAGTTTCTAACTGAATAGTCGCGCGGTGTTACAGCGTGTTTTTGTAGACTTTGCCATCTTTCATGATGACTTTGATGGTATCGATTTCAGGGCTACGCGGCTCTGCGTCAAACCATTTTTCGTTTGCACCAATCACTGTTACGTCTTCAAGTGGGTTGCCTTCTACAATGATGATATCGGCGTATGCACCCGCTTCAATCACGCCCAACTTACCCTCTGGATATGGGTCCATCACACCGGACAACTTAACGATTTCACCGTTTACTGATGTCATGCCTTTCAGAGTGAAGAAATTACCAAGCTCTTTACCCGCAAGGTAGATCGTGTGGTCGGTTTGCTTAATACAAGAAACCACGTCACCAACACAGTCAGTGTGGAAGCCCCATTTAGGTTGGTATTTGTTTACATTCGAGATGTAGTCTTTGAATGCTTTGGTTGCAGATTCCGCTTTACGCTTAGATGCAGGGTTCGAGTTGATCGCTTCGATCTGTGTTAAGTAAGGCGAGAATGCAGTCATGTTGGTTGTGATGTAAGCATCTTTGTCTTCCATCTTGTCGGCAATATCACCATCAAACATGAAACCGTGCTCGATTGTTTTAACGCCTGCATCCAGGTTACGCATGATCGCTTTTTTGCTGTAGGCATGAGACATCACGTAAGAACCGTACGCATCGGCAATTTCCACCGCAGCTTCAATCTCTTCCGTGGACATCGCATTCAGTTGCCAAGGGTCAAATGATGAGGCCACACCACCCGAGGACATGATCTTAATCTGAGTATTACCTTGCTTGAAGTTTTGGCGTGCAGCGGCTTTGATTTCGGTAATACCGTCCGCATTAAAGCTCACGCTATTGCGAGCCATACTAGTCGTTGAACCGAAGAAGTGTTGGTTAGCCGTGGTTAGGTTACTGAAATCGGCGTGTGAACCTGTTGGGCCAATAAACGCGCCTGATGTGTAGAGTCTTGGCCCCGGCAACATGCCTGAGTCGATCGTTTTACGTAAGCCTGTGTTTAAACCACCAGCATCACGCCATGTAGTAAAGCCTGATTGGAAAGCTGCATTAGCGTTGACTGTCGCACGAGCGGCCAGTTCTTCAATCGTACGGTTGTTTTCGTGGTCGCTAAGGTTACCGCCGTTCAGCAGTAAGTGTCCGTGTCCTTCGATTAAACCTGGCATTAACGTTTTGCCCGTGCCATCAATCACTTCAGCTTCACCAGCCTCGATCGGGCTTGCAGAGATTTGTTTGATAAGATTGTCTTCAACCAATACATGATGGTCTTCGTACAATTTGTTTTCCGTACCGTTGAACACATCTACGTTAGTAAATAGCGTTGATGCTGCATTTGCAGAAAGAGCAAATGAACACGAAAGAGCAACAACAGATAGCTTTAAGCCTGCATTTTTCATTTTACACCTTGATTCCGTTTGTTAGTGGCGTCCACTTCCCATAACGATTCCGTAACTACTAATGAGTGTCATGAGGTTTCAAAGGTGTTTTTATTGCTTGCGACACTCGCTAAAAAAATAAAAACAACTTATCCACATTCAATAACTTAGTAGTGATATTGCCAGTATTCAAGGTTGATAAATGGCCATTTGGTGACAATAAATAATTCTGCGTGCAGACTCCAGTTTTTGCTTACTGGCTTTAGCTGTGTTCTTTTCGGTACTGCCTTGGAGTCATGTTCATCTGTCGTTTAAATGCACGAGTGAAATGAGAAGAATCAGAATAGCCCATCTTTGCACCCACTTGAGTGATCGATAAATCCGGTTGTTTGAGCAAATCCAAAACCTGTTCCAACACCATCTCTTCTATCAAAGCTTTGTACACCACCCCTTCGTTTTCCAAGCGACGTTGAATGGTTCTAACATGAATATTCAGAATTTCAGATGCCAAGCTAATCGGCAGTTTTCCCATGGTGAGGTAAGGCTTTATCACTAACTTGAAGGCATTAAGAAATGAACTAGGCAAAGGGGCTTTTGGTTCTAGTGCTAGGGCAACCTTTGGCAAGACAATTGGCTCAAGCATGATCTCTTCTGGGATTTCAAACGCCGTAACTGGCCTATGAGTGTAAAACTGAGCACCACCCATTTGCGGCAAAGATTGAAAGCAATCGAGGTCGCCACTTTGAATACCGATTTCCGATGGTTTCCAACGCCCTTGCGTCAATACGGAAAGCAGCTCGTTGATAAAAATAACCGAGAACAGCTCAGCAAACTTAAACCAAGGTGCATTCGTAAAAGGTTTTTCGCGAACAAACCACCATTTGCCACCAGACTGCTTGGTGTAGAGGTGCGCGCCATTCGAGACTTGCTTTAATTGCTCGGAAAATTGGTCGAGCGCACTTTCTAGCGAATCCTGATTGCTCAGCTTAGCAACAAACCTAGGAACATAGGTTTGTTTGCAAAAGCTCCACATAAACAGCGCAAACTCTTCTCGTGACGCCGACTCACCCATGATATTGACCACGTTTTTAATGGTGGTCTCAGGGAGGTACTCGTAATGATCACTACTGGTGAGAATGTCATTGGGAATTTTGGCACTGCGTAACAAGGTATAGATCTCGCCGTCGATATTTTTGAAAAGCTCGGCAAAAAGCTCAACTTCTTTCTTGTCTACAACCGTCATTTGAGGGGTATTGGACATCCTTTCCTCTTAATCTGTTCTTTCACAAACTCAAATTATCACCTTATTTAAGATAGCAGAATAAATGACGAGTGACCTAGGCTTACTAACCGAATGTCTCCGTCAAAGTAACGAATAAACAATCGGTTAGTAGCCAAACTAGCGTCTACTAACTTGGCAGGTTACTGAACTGCCAGATCCGTTCTGCGCACCCAGAATGCTCGAACATGATCGTAAATAAGGTTGAATACAAACGCGTAAATGGTAATAAAAATGGTCACGCCGATATCCATTAAGAACGCCTGCCATATACCCACGTTAAGCAGGTAAGCCATCACAGGGATAGTCGCTATCAACAGACCAGCTTCGAACAGCACCACGTGAAAAATACGCAATTTCAGCGAACGCTTAGATTTTTCACCCGTGAAGTAGCGATCAAAAATGCGATTGAAACAGTAGTTCCACATCATCGCGATGGTCGCGACAACTATCATGGTTCCTGATAAGGCATTCACATCGTGATCGGTAAATATCGCCAAACCGACAATTGAAAGCGTTACGGCCAAAACTTCGAATAACACTGAGTGGAACAACCTTTCTAACGTACTCATACATTCCTCTAAATAATCTAGTATGTGTTGGATTAGCTAGGATTATGTCATCAGAAATAATAAGAGAAAGTTAACAGCCATCACGAATAGTGATAGCCTAAACGTTATCACCCCAATTTGGTCTTGAGCGAGAGATAGCATGTACAGCTTTGAGCAACTAAAAGTCTTCGTCACTGTGTGTGAAACTGGCTCTTTTTCGGCGGCGGCACGCAAGCTGAAACACGCTCAATCCGGCGTCAGCCAGTCGATCACCAATCTAGAAATTGCCATCGACCAAGAGCTGTTTAACCGAGAGAAAAACATCCCCGTTTTGACCAACACAGGTAAAGCGTTATTGCCTGTCGCCAAGTCGATTCTCGATCAACAAAAGTATTTCGATCAGAAAGTAGAATCACTAACACAAGAAGATGAGCACGAACTGATCATTGCTGTGGATGAGAGCATCATTGATAAGAACTTCATCAAGATAATCAGCTCACTAGCGGATCAATTTCCAATCACGCACTTCGATATTATTACGACCTCAACCTTCGATGTGGAAGACCTAGTCAGACGCGGCAAAGCGCAAATAGGCATCATCTATGCGGATGGTGAACTGAAGGTAGATATGGACTTTTTCTTACTTGGCCAAGCACGCTTTCTCACTGTCAGTTCCGCCACACACGAGCTCAGCCAAATGCCTGTGGTGCAAGATTCCGACTTAAAACGCTATCGCCAATGCGTGCATCGCAGCTCAAAGCAACGAGAGCTGTGGTTTACTTACGGAATTAGCTCAATGCTTTGGTATGCCAATAATCATAGAACCATCATCGAATTGGTCGAACAAAACGTTGGTTGGGCAAATGTGCCTGAAATGATGGTAATGGAAGGCATTCAGAAAGGTGACTTGGTTGCTCTGCCCGTGGCGCACGAGCATGGTGGTTGGATAACCCCTGTCGGTTGTTTGGTATCACGAAGCCACATTAACGGACCAGTGCTAATCAGTTTGATTGAGAAATTAGAAGGGTATTCACTGCAATACAATCAATGGCAGGCAAACTAGCTCAACACTACATTGCAATATCGGTAGTGCGTTTCTCCGTACTACCGCATTTCTACACGTTTCACCGATAAATATCTTTGTCGTCTGGATAAAACACCCTAGTTGATGTCCCAAAGTGACCTAACTACACTGCGATCCCAACGGGTTTGTCTTTTCAAACGAATTTAGGCAGACCCAAATCGCTCTTTAACACCACTGACCTAACTTCAAATCTCCCACATGAGTGTTCTGCATCGCAGCCGCTTATGACAGCTTCAAATAGATCACTTTTTGAATTTAATTCACCCCAGTTTATGAGCCCTCTTTGAGAGCTTTTCTATATCTAAATGAACCTTTTGGAAAATTTGTCGTGAACGTTTTAAGAAATATTTGCCCTGAGAAAATGGGTAAAGAGCGTAACAAACGAGAGTATGATTTACGCGTACTTAATTGTGTCAGTGAAAGCGAATATGAATCGCGTATGGCTGTTTGGAATAGCCTAGCGTTAACTGCTACTCCGTCTGCTTCGGAAACAAAAGGCTTCATCGATGAGTCTTTCAACAAGCTTCAGCAAGACCTGAAAGACGCTAGCCGTGAGTTATCGATTAACTACACCGACTTCATCGCAATGGCGCACGAAGAGATCAACTACATTAGGATTTTCGTTGCTGATAAAACTGCGCAATACGGCTGGTACGCTGCGATCGTTCTTATGATCATCGGCACCGTTGCTTTGTGTATTCAGTAAGTTAAAACACACCTTTACTGGCTACTACATCGAGCGCTTTAATGCGCTCTAACTAGAAAACAAATGACGAGTCTCATTTGTTTTCTAGTCTATTACCCCTTCACTCTCCCATTAGGGACAGCAAATCCTGCGTCGCTTGTTTCGGATCTTCTGCATGACATATCGCAGATACCAATGCCAATCCATGAATGCCCGTTTCAGTCAGCTGAGGGATGTTCGATTCGTTAATACCGCCAATCCCCACAATCGGCAGTTTGGTCGTTTCTAACGCCATTTGAATGCCTTCGTAACCCCAATGTTTCTTAAGGTTTGTCTTGGTCGGTGTCGCAAACAGCGCACTAAGGCCTATGTAATCAATCGGCAAGCTATCGGCTTCTTGTAGCTGCTGCTCCGTCTCAATCGACAAACCAAGAATCTTATCCGCGCCAATCAGCTTACGTGCTAACGCGGCAGGCATATCCGATTGCCCCAAGTGCAAACCATCGGCATCAACCGCCAATGCCACATCGACTCGATCATTAATGATCAAGGGCACACCCGTTCCAGCTAAAATCGATTTAACGGCCTCTGCACGCTCAATGAACGCTCTTACGTCCCCATGTTTTTCTCTTACTTGAACCATAGTGACGCCACCTGCAACCGCTTGTTCCACCACGAACTTAAGCGTTTCTAAATCTTGTTGGTCGTCTGTCACCAGATAAAGTTTATAAGGGTTCATCGCGTACCTTTGAAGTCGATTTCTAAAATTGATTTTCTGCCATTTTACCGACAAATCACATCCTATGCATGGAAGTTAGCACTTAATTCCTTAAGTGAGGCGGGGGAATTCAAATACGCAACTCGTTGAAAGCATATCGAAAAACCTGATTTTTTTAACAAAAGCGTTACTTATTACACAAACTACTCGCTTTAGCATGCCCAGAATGCTGTTTTATGAAATACTCCCCTATGAAGGAATCAGGTAAATATAGGGATAGTTATGCGCCACCTTTCTATAGCGCTCAAGATCAAGCTGGGATATGCCATCTGCTTGCTCTTTTTCGTCATTTCAGGCCTTGTGAGTTACAAAGGTATTCAAACCTTGTCGAACGGCTTTAGTCAGTACAGTGAACTCAGCCACAAGGCGACATTATCAGGCAACATTCAAGTGCACTTTCTTCAGATGCGTTTAGCCTCCGAACGTTACTTAGAGTCATTGGATGATCAATATGAAGCGAATTATCAATCGAGCAAACTTGCGATTGATGAACTGCTGAACAACTTAATACGAACCACCACCAATACTGATAGCTTGTCGAGCCTGCAATTAGTGCAAGACAGCGTCGCGGCGTTTGATGCGGCTTATGGTTCAATGAAACAGAGCCAACTGCTCATTGACCAGTTAGTTAACGTGGAAATGGTCACACGCGAAACCAACGCACTAAAAGCTGCTCAGAGCTTGTTGTATGAGTCTTACAACAACAACGATCCAAACGCGAGCTTGTACGCGGGCATGTTGATGGAAAACTTCCTCGCCGCCAAGATCACTGTGCTGAGTTACTCAAACAACAACGACCTCAAAACCTATGAAGCCGGTAAAGACATTTTTGAATATGCTCTGCCAGGTATCGAAGGTGATATTGAATCTCTTAAATCATCCCCTTATCAAAGTGAACTGATTGAAGATTTCTCTAACCAACGTGAAGCGTACGCGAAAGGTTTTGAGCAAGTTCATCAACAGATGATTGAGAACACTCAAAGAACCGCTACCCTCGCCTCTATTGGTGATAGCTTGGCTATTTCGGTAGCCGATGCCCAGAGCATTCTCGAACAACAGAAACAAGCATTAACGCCAGAACTGCAAGCTAGTGAAAAGCGCTCGATTCAGATCATCATCTTGCTAACGGGCGTGGCTTTGGTTATTGGCATGACAAGTGCCGTGTTAGTGACTCGTTCTATTACCAAAGGCATCGCACAGGTTAAACAGATCACCAATGAGCTTTCTCAAGGTAACCTGAACGTTGAAGTAAACATTGAGAGCAAGAACGAGATTGGCGAACTGCTGACTAACATGGAGATCACCATTGAATCTCTGCGCGATATCGTAGGCCAAGTGAACCGCTCTAGTGTGCGTATTGGTGAGATGTCTGAATCACTTAACCAAGTGACCAATAACAGCTCGACCAACGCAACACAATTGAACAGTGAAATGATGAACATCTCATCCGCGGTTGACCAACTGGCTTCAAGCACATCAGAAATTGCTTCAAGTGCTAACCACGCCTCTCAAGTAGCGAACCAAGCGACCGAGAATGTCGCAATGGGTCTGAAAGAAGTAGATAAGACACTACATGAGATTGGCAGCGCCGATGAAAGCATGCAGGTCAGTAGCCAGAAAGTGACTGACCTACATAAAGAGTCGATGAACATTGGTGCCATTCTTGAAGTAATCAAGGGCGTTTCTGAGCAAACCAACCTGTTGGCATTGAATGCCGCGATTGAAGCTGCACGTGCCGGTGAGCAAGGTCGTGGATTTGCAGTAGTAGCGGATGAAGTAAGAACGCTCGCCAAGCGTACCCAAGATTCTGCTAGCCAGATTGATGAACTCATCACCTCGCTGCAGCGTGGCGCTAAAGATGCGTTAGAGTCGATCAAAGAGAGCCACAGCACGGTTTCCGATGCTTCAACTCAGGCACAGCAAGCTTCTCAGAACTTACATGTGATTAATCAACACATCCAAGATCTGAATCAGGCCAACAGCCAAATCGCAGTATCGGTTGATGAACAAGATCGTCTCACCAAATCACTCGGTGAAAATGCGCAAGGTGCCAATACCATCGCGCAAAGTAACCAAGAGTCAGTCAGCAGTATTTCAGGTGCAGCGAGCGACTTAACCGAAGTTGCTCACCACCTAGAGAGCCAAGTGAATCGATTTAGAACCTAGCAAGCTAGTCTATACACAGCTGGCACAGTTCCAAACCAATAATAAATAGCCCCCAGCACATAAGTGTCGGGGGCTTTTCTTTATCTAAAGAGGTTTAAGTTAGGCTGCTAACTTGTGGCTTAGAGTTAGATTAACCCTACTGAATCTTCAAACGTTGAATCAGAGTCTCTTCGTCTAACTGGTACAACTCATCCAGCAAGTTCATTTGTAGGCTACCCGGCCCGCGTGAGTTTTCAGCCGCGATTTCACCAACCACGCCCAATACCGCCGCTGCCGCCAAACCACTTTCATCACCCACAGCTGCAAACGCGCCCGTCAATGCGGTTAAGGTACAACCCATGCCGGTGACATACGGCATCATTGGGTGTCCATTGCTTAACGTCACCACGTTGTCTTTAGTGACAACGTAATCTGTCTCACCAGAAATCACCACATTCGCGCCGTATTCAGCCACTAAACATTGTGCAGCACCTAATGCAGCATCACTGCTATCTAGCGCATCAACGCCTTTGCTCTGCGCTTGCTCGCCCGCGAGTGCGATAATCTCAGACGCGTTACCACGAATGATCAACTTATCCGCTAAACGTGCGATTTCACGAGAAGTCTCGGTGCGCAGTGTACTTGCGCCACAACCCACAGGGTCAAGAACCACCACCTTGTTGTTCGCATTCGCTTGTTCAACAGCAAAACACATTCTTGGCGTCCAAACACTGTCGAGCGTGCCGATGTTGATCACCAAAGCGCCAGAAAAAGACATCATCTCTGCCAGCTCTTGCTGTGAGTGCGCCATGATAGGCGAAGCGCCAATCGCCAATAACGCATTGGCCGTGTTGTTCATCACGACGTAGTTGGTGATGTTCACAACCAACGGTTTTTGCTCTCGTACTGCGCGTAGCGATTGGATGATTTGTTCAGTTAGCATGGGTTAATCCTTATTCGTGAAAGTCGCTTTTAAGCCGCTGTCGAGTCATCAAGTGCATTCAGACCTTGCTGCCAGAAAGCCACTTCCATACGTGTTGCCGTTTTAAAGATATGAACGATGTTCTGACCGCGTTCGCTGTTAATATCAATTTCAGCCAGTAGCTGATTGAAATACTCAGCACCCGTTGCCACGCCAGACTGGAACTCTTCGCCACCGTAAAGCTGTAACCAGCTCGCGTATGGGTTACCTTCTAACACAGTATCGCTGCTTTCTAATAGCGCTTTACCAATCACGGCATAACCGATTGAACACGGAGCCAGTGCCGCATATAAGTCGACAAGATCACCCGTCATACCCGCATCAAGAACGTAGCGCGTGTAGGCAACAGTGCCGAAATCTTCAGGTTCGTTTTCCAAGTCAGATTCAGTTAAACCCCATTGACCACAGTAAGTCACATGGTGAGAGATTTCAGAATCTAGCAGCGCATGAACACTTGGCAGTGCACGACGCATATCAGCCAAGGTTTTCGCCTTGTAAATGGCCAATGCATAAGCACGAGCATACTGCTTCAAAAACAGAAAATCTTGCTTCAGGTAATGCAAAAAACACGGCTGAGCGAGGGTGCCGTTTGCCAGCGTTTTAACAAAATCATGCTCGGTGTAGTCTTGCCAATCTTGCTGACAGGCTTGGATTAAGTCTTGATATTTCATGAGATTCCTTAGTCAAAAGTCGGCACGTAATCAGCGGCTTTTGGTAGTGATTTGATAATGCCTTTGTCGAACATGAACTGCGCGTAATCGTCGTAACGCTTCATATCTACTGCAGAAGGGCGAAGTGCAAAACGAGTCAGTGTGTCGTTCCACGCGCGTTGGTTAAGTTCGTTGTTCAACGTATCTGGTGAATACGCCACAAACTCACTCCATGAATCTTGAGGGTGGTTCACGATGTAGGTGGTTGCTTGCTCAAGTGCTTTGTTGAATGCTTTGATTGCTTCGTCGTCGTGTTTCTTTGCATTCGCAACAAAGATCAGCTCGTCGTAAGCTGGCACGCCGTGCTCTTCAGGGAAGAACGCTTTGGCTTTAAAGCCTTCAAGCGCTAACTGGTTAGTTTCGAAGTTACGTAAGCCACCCCAAATTGCGTCTACCTTGCCCGATGCCAGTGAAGACGACAGTGCCCAACCCACATTGATGGTTTGCACATCAGTGAACTCAACGTTTTCTTGAGCTAACATGGTGCCGATCGTCGCTTCTTCGTTGCCCGCAATCGCAATACCAATCTTCTTACCTTTCAGATCCGCTAGCGAATCGTTCTTGCCGTTATCCAGCACCATTAGTGTGTTAAGTGGTGTAGCGATAAGGGTTGACGCACGAACGAGAGGCAAGCCTGCCGCCACATCCATGGTTAAACTTGGTTGGTAGGTGACGGCTAAGTCGACCTTCCCTGCTGCGACCAATTTTGCAGGTGTACTTGGGTCAGCTGGCTCTTGGATTTCGACCTCTAGGCCTTGGTCAGCAAAGTAACCACGTTCTTGAGCTATCACAATTGGGCCGTGGTTCGGGTTTACAAACCAATCCAACATCAGTGTCAGCTTTTTCTGTTCCGAATCCGCTAATGCGTGACCTGAAACGAGCGAAGCAAGCAGTGCCACTGCACCTACCAATTTGGTATTTTTCATAGTTAACCTTTCCTTTTGAATATTATTATTGTGTTTGTCGATCTAATTTTTAACGAGGTGTTGTTTAGATAAATAGCCTTGAGCGAAGCTTTATTAAACAAAGAGTTATTGAGCGAACCATCATTGATTCTCCCAAGGGATAGCTTTTTTAAGTAATTTGTCTGTGATGAAGTAGAGCGAGATAGACAGCACCGCCAAGATAAACAAGGCCGCAAACATCTCATCAATGATCATGCGCGCGTTGGCTTGCAGCATTAAGTAACCTAGCCCTTCACTCGAACCCACCCACTCGCCGACAACCGCGCCAATTGGGGCAATAACCACAGCGACACGAATGCCAGACGCCAATGTTGGCAGTGCAGCAGGCAATTGAATATGACGAAGCAGTTGCCATTTCGATGCGCCCATCGTCTTCGCGAGGTCAAGATAACCCGTCGGCGTATTACGTAAGCCGTCGTAGCAACAAGTCGTTACGGGGAAGAAGATTATGATTGCTGCCATCACCACTTTTGAAGCTATGCCGTAGCCAAGCCACAGCATCAGTACTGGTGCAATCGCGAAGACAGGAATCGCTTGGCTAGCAATCAAGATAGGCAACAGCCAGCGTTTCAATGGATCAAACATCAACATCTGCAAGGCGAAAAACAGCCCCATAGACAAACCCAGTAACAGCCCAAGTAAGATCTCTTGCGCAGTCACCCAAGTGTGTTTGAGTAACACATCGTAGCGTTCAATCAGCTTGAGGAAGACTTCCGCGGGAGCTGGCAGAATGAAACTTGGCATCTCGAAGATAACCACCACCATTTGCCATAAACCAAGAATCACAGCACTGCTGATAACCAAGCGCATAACGGGATTCATCTGGCGAGGATGTGTTGTGCTAGCTTGCGCGCTAGTAGAACGAGCTACAGCTTCACTTCGCGTTAGATCATTCATAATCACGCTCCAACTGATCTAAGATGGCTTGTTGCAGCTCAGCGCATTCCCCATCGAGTACTCGTGGCGTTGCCGTGAGAGGTACAGACAAGGAGTGAGCACTCGCCGGTGTGCCTTGCAACACATACAAGTTATCCGCCAAACGCACCGCTTCTTG
Source organism: Vibrio pomeroyi (assembly GCA_041879425.1). Lineage (NCBI taxonomy): Bacteria > Pseudomonadati > Pseudomonadota > Gammaproteobacteria > Vibrionales > Vibrionaceae > Vibrio > Vibrio pomeroyi. The sequence continues at coordinate 598,533 of CP090855.1, forward strand.
TGGATCATGGGTAATCAACACAACAGTTTTATCTCTTAACAACTCACACGCTAATGTCTGTAACTTGTGTCTTGTTACCGCATCCAGCGCAGAGAAAGGCTCGTCCATCAGCACGACTGGCTTGTCTTGCATTAAGGTTCGAGCCAAAGCAACACGCTGACGCATACCACCAGACAATTGATCCGGCATAGTATCTGCGTAATCAGCCAGACCAACAGAAGTCAGTAGCTCTAACGCTTGGTGAGTTTGAGCTTGTTTATTGGATGCTTGGCTTTGATGCTTATCGGCGGAATTTTGAAAGCGATGGCTCAGACACACATTGTCGATAACCGACAACCACGGCAGTAATAAATCTTGCTGCGCCATGTATGCGATGCGATCGGTGAGAGGCAGTTCATCAGACGTTGCCAATGTGCCCTGCCATTCAACTTTGTCATCGAGTAAACCTGCTAGGTATCGCAATACCGTGGTTTTCCCGCAACCACTGCGACCAAGTAACACGGTCCACTTGCCTGCGCTTAAATTAAGTGACAGTCCCGACAGGGTCGCGCGCTCGCTATCTCGGTAACGCAGCGTCGCATTGCTAAGTTGAACACCAATCGTATTAACGGACATTACCGTGTCCAGCGAAGAAGTGGTTTACCGGGCCATGACCTTGACCGACTTTCAATTCGTCAGCATGGGCAATCGCGCGTGAAATGTATTGTTTACCTAGGTCGACAGCCTCTGGGAGCGTGTTGCCTTGAGCCAAGAAAGAAGCGATAGCAGAAGAGAGCGTACAACCCGTGCCATGAGTGTTTTTGGTAGGAAAACGCTTCGCGCTAATCAGAGCAGATGTGGTTGGTAGAATCAGTAAGTCGTTACTGTTTTCATCTTTCTCCAAGTGACCGCCTTTTAGCAGCACTGCTTTAGCACCTAAAGCGCGCAGGTCTTCAATCATATCCTGCATTTCCGCTTCGCTTTCAGGCACAGCTTTACCGGTAAGTGCTGCGCCTTCTGGCAAGTTAGGCGTAATGATGTCTGCGAGCGGAATCAGCTCTTGTTTTAACGTAGTGATAGCCGAGTTTTCTAGAAGAAGGTCGCCACTTGTCGCGACCATTACAGGGTCAATCACTAAGTGTTTTGGTTGGTATTGTTTGATCTTGTCAGCAACGACTCTGATGATTTGCGAGTCCGCCAACATACCGACTTTTACCGCCACGATATTCAGATCGGTGAACACCGCATCTAACTGGCTGGCAACATGCTCAAGTGGGATTGGAAAAATGGCAGAAACGCCTTGAGTGTTCTGGGAAGTGATAGCGGTAATTACCGAACAAGCGAAACTACCCGTTGCAGACATGGCTTTAATATCCGCTTGAATACCTGCGCCGCCGCCACTATCAGAACCCGCAATGGTCAAAACAATCGGAGTATTGATTGAAGAAGATTGGTTTTCTGGTGTTTGAGTGCTGCTAAGTGATACTTGAGAATTGGAATGCTGCGTCATGGTCGCTCCTACTGTCTAAAAGACGTAAGAGAACCGAACTTTGGCCGCAAAGAGAGTGTGGAGGTGAAACCAATGAGAGATCATTGTTGAACCACGTAGGCAAAGTAATCATAGTTCCCTACGCCAGTGTTAACTGAATCAGGTTCAACGGGTCTCGAATAACGATCTCAGCAAATACCAATTAAGGTAGATGCCCCCCGACTATTGATAACGATAGTAACAGCACTCTCGCAACTGAGATACTCATTTTATTCAATTATAAGAATCACGCATGAATTTAATTCAATTAATCTCGCTTTAACAAATACTTATAACGGCTTTTTAGTCGGTTGAGATTGGATGAATAAACACATCACTATCAATAACATACCTAGCCATCCAACCAATGGAATCAGCTCACCCACAATACACACGGCCAATACGGCGGCAACAACTGGCTCAAGCAAGGTAATCAAGTTTGCGCTACTTGCTGTGACATGGCGTAGCCCAAAACTGAACGCGATATAACCCAAACATTGAGGAAGTAACACCAAGTAACTCACCACTAAAATGTTGGTATTCGACGCGAACAGGTTATCCCCTGTGAACCACAGCGTTGGCAGTAATAACACCGCTCCTAATCCAAATATGCTGCCCATCGCCGCTTGCGACTTAATGCCTTCGTCTATCAAAGCTTTTGTCGCCCACGAATAAATGGCGTAACACAACCCAGCAACCAACCCTAGCCCAATGCCCAAAAGCTTTAGGTCATCGCCAGAATCACTCGTCGATGATGATTCTGAAAATACCAGTAACCCAATACCAACCACACCAATAGCAAAGCTCATGAGCCAACGCTTGTTGATATTATTCTTTTTGCTAATAAGACACTCTAGAAGTGCAGAAAAGAACGGCGCAGTAGCTATCGACACCACCGTACCCATTGCGACACCCGATAACTTCATTGAAGAGTAGAAAGCCAAAGGATAGATCGCTAAAGCCAGCGCACTCACCGCTAACAGCTTTTTGTTGAGCAAAAGCTTATCAAGTGAAGATAAGATCTTTCGATACGCCAAGGCCGCCTGTATTAAGCCGCCGACGCCCATTGAAAAAGCACCAATCGCTAATGGGCTGAGATCAGGCGCAAAGCTTGCGGCTGTACCTGTCGTGCCCCATAAAACAGATGCAAACACGATAGCTAAAGTGCCTGTTTGGAATTCGTTAACGCGATTGATGGCAAGATTCATTGCTATTACCTAGTCTATTTTCATTTCTGAAATAGATAATAGTGAACATACTTTGGTTTTAGTTTGCAGAAAGGACGCTATTCTTGTTTTGGAAGACTCTCTTTCATCGAACCCAAAAACGCCCTTGGGGACATCCCAAAGTGCTGAGAGAAGCGTCGACTGAAAGCAGACACATCACTATAGCCCACATTTTCAGCAATCAATTGAACGGGTAAATCGGTATGAGTTAACAAGGCTTGAGCTTTCTCCATACGATAGCGAGTGATGTATTTAAGCGCACTGATTCCAATACACTCTTTAAAGCGTTTCTTAAACTGAGTTGGGCTCAAACATGCCGTTTCTGCAAGCTGAGAAATAGAGAGAGGTTGGGCGTAATTATCCGCGATGAGCCTTTGCACCGCACGAATACGAGGGTCGATGCTCTTGCTTACTTCTTGTTGCTCTAATAGCAGTGAAAACACATCCAAGATTGACGATTCAATGCCACTGTCTACTTGATATTCCAGCTGCTTCTCAACGAACAGTAAGAAGCTCATCAAAGGTGGTGTTATCGTGAAAACCGAGAGCTCATGCTCTAACAAGTGCTGCGGTAACTCTGCCATATCTGCGACAATAAACCGCGCTGCTTCATCCGCCTTAAAGGCATGCGCTGTGGTGACCGGAATCACCACGCATTCACCTACGGCCACTTTGCCGACATATCCAACCATCTCAAGGTTGATACTCCCTTGGATCGGCAATACCAGTTGATGATGGTCATCATGAGCATGGGTATTAAATTGCTTGGTGTAAGATCGAATGCTTAAGCTAGATTTCATGAGCAACGCTGGAGTACATTTCGCTAGGTTAAAGTAATAGAGACAAAGTTACATTATCACTTTCCTAGAGTCACACTCAATGATCATCAAATTCATGTTAATTAAGTGACATGATCAAAAACAGCCTCCAAATAAGAGGCCGTTTTAATTAAAAAGCATAATTCACATCAAGGTTAGAATGACACTTGGCTGTCTTGACCTACGGTGACTTGCACGCCATTCTGAGCTTCGTATATTGCGAACCCAGCAGCTAATGGTGCTACATTGTCTTCATCACTGTCATGCTGCGCGGTACAAGTATAGCCTAATGAGTAAGTACCAGGGTCGATGAAACCTAAAGAGAATTCAAAATTGGTTTGATCTTCTCCAAGTACAACCGAAGCTGAAGTGATCGGTTTTACATCCTCGCTGCCGCCAATCGGAGCCATGTCATCTTTGTCGACATTACCTTCATACAAGTAGACTGACTGAACAAAGCTATTATCAGTTGTAACCCTACAAGCGTCAAAAGTCTGCTTTGCAACAGTACCTTCAATGTTTCCTGTCTCAACCGTATTGATAAGGCTTACAGACGTTCTTTGAATAGTGTAATCAGGATATGTCGAACTGTTCTTTAGGCCACGTCGAAGATCGAACTCGACAACAAAATCGTTACTCTGCTGGTTCACATTGAATGAGTTATTAAAGTACAGCACGCCAGCGTTATCTTCTTTACCCACACCTTGCGGACACGCGCCTTCGCCTTTCACCGTTAACTCACGATTCGTATCATCATTTTCTACCACGTAAGATGGATCTGTTGGGTGATCGCCATCATTCGCAAACACACACAACTTATAGCTGCCTACCGGAATAATCTCATTTTCAATCAAAGGAAGCGCATCGCTACCTTGGTAATCCAACAAATTCACACTTAATGGAATAGGATCCGCACCATCGGGTAATGGATCGCCATTTTCATCAACGTAATCGCCGTTTTCGTCCGTTTTATACACATCATAAATCAGTGGCGAACCTCCCCCTTGAGGAAGTAAAGCCACCTTGCTGAATGTCACCGTCACATCTTTAACATCATCGACGGGCGCATCACTCACGCTCAAGGTAATGGGTGTCGTACTGCTTGATGATCCAGAATCGCCACCACAGCCGACAAGACCAGCTAGCACAAGGCTCGCTAAAGCCGTTTCCTTTAAATACTTCATAACTCATTCCTATAAAATCACTGCTCAATAAAGGGCTTAGTTTGTTGCCCTCTTATTCTTTTCCTTAATGTGGCTCATAGAAGAACAGCGCTTATACCAAAATCGGTTACCCCTATTATTTAGGGATTTCTCCATCCAAAAACTCTGTTCATCAAGGTGCACATATCAGGTCGCACATAGGTTAATTAAGTCTAGTAAGTAAATTGTCAATAGTCGCACGTGTTTGGCAAGATTGCTGTCAATTTTGTTGAAATAGTCGGTGTGTATGGAGTCAGATAGGGTAATTGAAAGCAACTCAATCAAAGTCCCAAATTGCCACCAAGATCAAAAAAGGCCGTTAAGACAGCCTATTGCTGAACTTAAACGACCTTTTTATTGAATGTTGATTAAGCTAATTCGATATTAGCTCATTCAAACTCTCTTATTTTTGAAGTTGCTCTTTAGCGGCTTCAACCTTAGAAAAATCTAAGCCAAGTTCTTCAACTGCTTCTTTGATTAGCGCAGGGTTTTGCATTACCTGGCCCATCAGCATTTGAAGTTTATCTTGTGGTAAACCAAGTTGGCTGATCGTCGCCATTGCTGCAAGAGGGTTCTCGGTCAACGTTTTGAATAGCTCGCTGATCTGCTCGTCGCTAATATTGTTCTCTTTCAACATTGCTAAAATCGGGTTCATTTTTTTGCCTTTGAAACACTAAATTAAGTAGGAGCACAGCATACCATCTAGCTGTGCTCGATTGTACTAGCAACTTATACTTTACCTACTGTGAAGTAACGCTAAGCCTAGCGAGACTCTAATGGGTAAGAGCGGTAGCTCCACATCCCATACGTTCTAAGAGCATCACGGTAGATACCTAGTAACTCGCTATCACTCGCCTTCTTAAGATCTTCTAGCGGCTTATCTGGGTAAGAAACCGTATCGAAGGTAATGCCCTGAGGGCCAGTTTGCCAGCTAGCAATTTCAAACAGAGTTTGACCACGACGAACATGGCTTGCCGAGCTGATAATGGTCGCGTGTTTAATATCATGACGAGCAAGCGCGTAGCTACTGAACAAGGCATTGCCTACCGTGCTGGTCGCGTAGTTCTCTTCGATGATGCGATCTTTGCTTACCCCTTTCTCGATAAGCCAATCTGCCATTAACTTACCTTCAGTCTTGTGGTTCTTCGGCACACCACCCGTTAACACGATCATCGCATCAGGGTTCGCTTTAGCCATCGCCAATGTTGTCTCAAGACGCTCAATCAAAATTTGATGCATAGAGCCGTCTGGATTAAGCGCGTAACCCAAAGTAACGATCGCGCCATGATCATCAAGCAAGCCTTTATCCGCAGACTCTTTAAGCGGTGTTTCTAACACGCGGTCTACCGTAGCAAAAATGCGTTTGATGTCTTCTGCTTTGCCTTTGTTCAGGCTTTCCAGTTTCTCCATATGCTTGTTGGATTCACTTTCATTACCTTCAAATCGCTGCCAAACCGCAAGGTAAGCGTGAAGGTCAACATCATCTGGTGCAACCGTCAGCGCTTGCTCAAACAATTCAATCGCGCGCTCTGCGTTCTTGTTGTAGATCTGAGCGTTCGCAGCCGAGATCAACAAGTCAGTACGGTAAGGTTCTAACTGGTAAGCTTCTAACAATCGGTTAGTCACAATTTCCATGTTGCTTGGCATTTTAGCCGTGAAGCCCGCGTGAGAAATTCTTGCCGGAGACTTAAACGCCTGCAACGCATCAAGAAGTAATTGATCGACAACTTGTCGCTTAGTCACCAACTGCGCGTAATCCGCAGAAGCCTGTACTGCGCCATCGTTAGCTGCAAAAGAAAATGGAGCTGCGCCAAAAGCCAGCATGCCACCAAGAGCGAGGGCGATAATGTTCTTTTTCATGGAAAGATCCTGTGTCGTTAAGTGTTCACATCAGATTTGCTCCCCAATGTAAGTCTCTAAGATTAAAAAACCGTGAAGCACACCTTAATCTCTAACGTTTATATTCATTTGTTGCATAAGGTGTGGCAGCAGATCACGATTTTGAACTTACCAATAAGCCTGTGTATCCAGATAATTCTGGTTTGAAGCACTGCTCAGCAGTTATGTTGGAATATCTGACTGCAGATTCCATACACCCTATCCCGCCAAAAACCACCCATCAAAAATCCAAACCTCGCATAAAACAACGAATAAAGAAGCAGGTTTAAGCTCATTTTTTCAACGACTTGAATCCAACACACTGAATCGCTCGATGTTAACACTCGTTCAAATAACGAGGTCTTCAACACATAGATTTGGAATGCGAGTCTGCAGATTTTCAAATAATTCAAAATCAATTATTGAACGATCGTTCAAGCGGTGCTTTAATGAATTACCAATACAAGGAGTTACCCCATGCTTAAGTTCTATTTTCACCAAACACCAAACCCAATGAAGATCGCTCTGTTTCTAGAAGAGACAGGCCTAGATTTTGAACTTGTTCCTGTCGATACCTTAAAAGGCGAACAACACGCACCGGAATATCGCTTAATAAACCCGAACGGGAAAACACCTGCGATTGAAGACGAAGGACAACGCGTTTTCGATTCTAACGCTATCCTTCTGTACCTATCAGAGAAGACGGGCAAGCTAGGTGGGCAGCCAGAAGACAGAGCCGAACTGCTCTCTTGGATGATGTTTATCGCGAGTGGTCTTGGTCCTTATTCAGGTCAATCGGTACACTTCCGCCATGCTGCACCAGCAGGCTTAGATTACGCTGTGAACCGTTACCTACGTGAAGCACAACGTCACTACGAAGTGTTAGAGAAGCATATGGAAGGTCGTGAATTTATCGTCGGAAATGAGTACACGATTGTCGATGTCGCCGCGTGGGGTTGGATTGATAAAGCACCTTTCGTGCTTGGTGAAGAAGGCTTAGAACCTTACCCGAACTTGAAGCGTTGGTTTAACGCCATCAACACTCGCCCAGCCGCACTTCGCGCTCGTGAAACCGGCAAAGACGTTGAATTTAAAACCGAACGTGATGAAGAAGCGAAGCGAGCACTGTTTCCTTCGAATTATGAGAAATAGAAAAATTGAAAGTTAACGCTCTACTGAGTGATAGCTAAAACTCAAATAGAAAGAGCCGTTAAAAGCGGCTCTTTATGTTCAAATCATATTGAAACGTCATGATTTTATAATCTACTTATCCAAAACACATTTCTGGACAAAACTGTTTCATGATCTTACCAAATTAGCACTTAACGGATTACCTGAGATATAGCAAAGCCTTTAGTCGGTAGGCCGAAATCAGTCGCCCATGACAGAACGAATGCAACATCTTCTTTATCAAAGTGAAATATTGATGTCATGATTGCATATTAATTTAGCGCATAATTTTTATTTCATATATAGAAGGACTTATGAAAAAGACTGGGATTTTTGCCACGATTGGCGCTCTGGCTATCTTCGCTTTACCCACTCACGCAAGCAATGTCTCTGAAGGCGATGTTATTAAGCTTGGTCTCCATGAGTTAAAACCAACTCAACCATCTGTGGGTTATGATCAAATTATGTACAAGCTGGGTCGTTACCAATTTGACCAAGAAAAGATGTTCGATGAAATCTGTGAAGCCAATGGCCAAAAAGGCATAGCGAGCATCAAAGACCAAGCACACCCGAATATTCCTTCGACTTTCACCTGTGAAATGGAAACAGGTGCACGTAAACAAGACATGAAGACAGTGGTTATCGCACCCAACGATGAATACTACCTGACTGACGGTCACCATACGTTCAATGTGTTCTACCGTATGTCGCAAGGTGGCGCATCATTCAATGTGAATGTGGTGGTTGATAAAGATTACCGCAACCTCAAAAACATGGATGCGTTCTGGAACCAAATGGTAAAAGACGGTAATACATGGCTGTTTGATAACAAAGGCGAAGCGATTAGCTATCAACAACTTCCAACCTCTCTTGGGCTAACCAACTTTGCTAACGATCAATATCGCTCACTGATGTACTTTTCTCGTGATGTGGGCTGGAACAAGCCAAATCAGCCAGTCCCATTCTTAGAGTTTTACTGGTCTAAAGAGGTACGTAAAGCGATTGATGCTGCAGACTTTGATCTAAATTCTACCGAAGGTTACGCAAAGGCAGTTAATGCGGTCAGCAACCATATCCTATCTATGGATACCAACAACGTTGGTGGCTCAAATCTTTCCGTTAAGCAGATGGGGCAGTTCAGCGCATATAACCAAAAAGGCTTCGATAAACTGTTCAAAGAGCGCGGTAAAGTTGACTATATGCTGCGTTACAAAACAACATCTACCGCCAATGGTTTAAGCTATGACTTAGCAGCGGCATCAGCTCCTGCATTAAAGCAATTAGACCAATTTACCCTTGAAGCAAACTCAAGCTTTAATGATTACTCAGCAGCTTCTGCTGATGGCATTGTCAATGCAATTGTAGAGATCCCAACAGGTACTTCCGCTAAGTGGGAACTTAGCAAAGACAATGACAAGCAAGTTATCTGGGAACACAAAAAAGGCGAACCACGCGTAGTTAATTACCTTGGGTATCCAGGTAACTACGGCTCTATCCCACGCACTGCACTTCCAAAAGAGTTTGGTGGTGATGGCGACCCGTTAGATGTGATTGTTCTTGGTCAGTCTGTACCACGTGGTGAAGTTGTTCCTGTACGCCTGATCGGTGTGATGAAAATGCTAGATGATGGCGAGCAAGACGACAAACTCGTTGCTGTTCTCACTAACGATTCACCATTTAAAGATATTGCTTCGCTAAACGAACTAAACGCTACCTACCCGGGCGTCCAAGACATCGTTGGTCTATGGTTTGAAAACTACAAAGGCCCAAGCGGTGGTATGGAACTACAAGGTTGGGGCGACGACGTGGAAGCCAACAAGATCCTTGATGCAGCAAGAAAACACTACGCTGTGAATTAATCTTCGGTTTGATTCGTGGAATTTGATTTAAGCCCTCATTGCGTTACAGTGAGGGCTTTTTCTTGGAGCTGTGGAAATGTAGCTACATACACTGGATTTATGAAGCTTTTGGACAGAAATCACTTAGAGCTTTTACTTAAATTAGTAAAATACGAATAACTTCAAGTATGGGAAATTACGTAACTTAGTGTCCAAAATTGCTGGAGCGGATCAGGTGTAGTCAGGGGACGTGAGTGGAACATCCAATAACTCAAAAATAGAGTCGATAAAGCCTTGAAGAGTCCGTAATGGAAGAGAGAAGATGCCCTTAATCATCAAGGCAGTTGCAATCGCGGTATCAGAGTACTGAAAGCCTCTCCCACGCTTGCCATGATGGGTTTTGCATCGCCATGCATCTACGGCTGAATCATCTATCCAGAACGTAACCGAACCCCGTTTACAAAGAGCCTTATTGTACTCCGCCCAGTTAGCTATCTTCTTCTTCGCTTTACTCATGTCACCACCGTTCCAACCACTTCAAATGATCAGATCTCAGGACTTGGAAAAGGTTCAACTAATTTAGGCAACAACGCCCAATTCTTGCGAATCCCCTCATAATTAGGCATAAAAACAATGAGGTAGACGCGCATCGCCGTCTTTGATCTAATGAATATCGCTGAACACACATTTCGAACAAGTGAACTAACGATGCGCGATATTCAGATGTTACAACAAACCATACAAAACCAATGCCCCTCCATTCACAAAAAACGCGTTAGTTCTCTGATACTTGCTACAAAAAATGTACTTGACGGCTCAGACTTAACGCTGACTAAACTAGGTCGGAAACTGGAAACTAATACCACGGTAAAACATGCGATCAAACGCGTTGATAGACTGCTTGGAAATCGCCAACTACATCGTGAAAAAGACCTTATTTACAAATGGCATGCCTACTTAATAACGGGCGCTAACCCATGTCCTGTGATCCTTGTTGATTGGTCTGATGTTCGTGAACAACTTCGTTATATGACGTTAAGAGCATCCGTTGCACTTGATGGTCGAGCCATCACAATCTTTGAACAAGTTTTTGAGTATGGCCAATACAACTCACCGAAAAGTCACCAAACATTCCTCGATAAATTGCAGAGTATTTTGCCGAATAAAATCAGTCCGATCATCGTTTCTGATGCGGGTTTTAGAAATACTTGGTTCCGCCAAGTTCAGGAGAAAGGTTGGTTTTGGTTAGGTCGTGTCCGAGGTGAAGTATCAATCAAACAACCTCAAAAGCCTTGGATCTCAAATAAAACCTTTTATCCAAACGCTGTCCATAAACCCAAATATCTTGGCCACTGCTTATTAGCAAAGAGATCACCGATATCTTGTGAAGCCTATGTTTATAAGGGATTAGAAAAAGGCAGAAAAGCCCAACGCCATAGCAGAACCAGCCAAAAACACTCCGCTACACATCTCTATCAACGTAGTGCAAAGGAGCCGTGGTTACTCGCGACCAATGTCCCTAGACACATCTTAAATGAAGTACAAATTACCAACCTGTACGCCAAGCGCATGCAAATAGAAGAAGCCTTCCGCGATCTAAAGAGTACCGCCTATGGGATCGCACTTCGCCACAACAGAACTCGTTGTACTAAGCGATTAGATATCCTGCTTCTTATTGCGTTGCTCGCTGAAATCTTGATGTGGTGGAATGGCCTCATTGCAGTACAAGCCAAGTGGCATTTTGACTTCCAAGCCAACAGCATTAAACACCGCCGAGTTCTATCCATACCTCGTCTAGGAAGAGAGGTACGAAATCATCGGCGATATCAAATTAACGAATCCCAATATCAATGGGGAATGTTCGAATATCAAAGGCTCACACACAATGCAGGACTAGGGAAAATATGAGGGGATCCGTCAGCGCCCAATTTAAGCAACAAAGTCAGGGGGGATAAAGATTAAAGAGCTTCAGTTCTGTTTATATCAGTCTAACAAAGTACATTCGAACTAGGTTGAAAATACTGCTTATAGATTTTCTTTGAAAGAATATGCCTTTTTAAATATAGGTTATTAACTTAATAATCAACTGCTTTAATTATCTAATTCATCATTAACTAGGTGATTTCTTTAATTTACATTATGTACCAAACTAAACCATTAATATATGCTACTTTTATATTATAAAAATTAGGCCCTGCTAATTCTGTTTTTAAATAACAGCTTTATTCTTGCGTTGGGACGTTTTTCTGATTAGGGGATAAAACTATGATAATTAAAGAAGTTAGAAATTTATCTATTTCTGTTAGGGTTTGGGCGATTCTAGCTTTGTTGGCAATCGCTTTACTTGTAAATACTATTTTAAATATAGAAGGATCACGCCAACATGTGCGTGAGAGCTATCAAAAAGGGGTAAAGACTCTAGTTCAAAGCGCCGTTAGCGTTATTAGGCATTATGAAAATCAGAGTATAATGGGTAAATTGAGTAAAGAAGAAGCACGTACACGTGCATTAGAAGCCATCTCAAATATGCGATTTGATGGTGGCAACTATATCTTTGTAGGTAATCGAGAAGGAAAGCAAATAGCTACAGGTGTCTCCTCTCTTTTAGGTAAAAACATTATGAACCTTCAAGATAGTAAGGGGAAATATTTTGTCAGAGAAATGTATAAAATTGCGAAAAATGGCGGTGGATTCATTGATTATCATTGGAAAAACCCAGACAAGCAGACGCTAGAGCCAAAAATTAGTTATGCAATAATGTTGGAGCCTTGGGGGTGGATGGTTGGTTCAGGTGTAAATATGGTGGCCTTGCAAGCGATGACTCACCGTGCTGAGGTAACATCGATAGGTTATGCAATAGCTATTTTAGGTGCTCTCTCACTGATAGTTGGTTACTTCATCAAAACCATCACTCTCCCATTAAATCGTACTTTGGCTGCGATGAAAGCACTATCAAAAGGCGAAGGCGATCTAACGCAACGAATACCCGAAGAAGGATGTAAAGAGCTGATTTTCTTGGCTCGTTATTTCAATCAGTTTGTAGAGTCTATTCAATTAATGATGCTCGGTATTCAGGGTATTGGAACTCAAGTATCAGCGTCGGCAACTCAACTAACTGATTCGGTACACCAAATAGATGATAGTCTCAACCAACAAAGAAACGACGTGGATATGCTTGCTACAGCCATGACAGAGATGCTTGCTACCGTTGAGGAAGTTGCTGGGCGAACAGTTGAAGCAAACGAAGCAAGTCGGTTTGCAGCGCAGGAGACACAGAAGAGTTCCTCAATTATTCAAAATAATGTGATAGAAGCAAACGAAATGGCGGCAGTCATTACCTCCGCAGGACAAGCAGTCCAGAAGTTGGCGCTTGATGCAAAAAATGTTGATACGGTTCTAGAAGTTATTCGAGGAGTCGCTGAACAAACAAACCTCTTAGCACTAAACGCTGCCATTGAAGCTGCCAGGGCCGGTGATCATGGTCGGGGCTTTGCTGTGGTCGCAGATGAAGTAAGGACTTTGTCTCAACGTACTCAGGAGTCGACACTTGAGATTAAAAATATTATAGAAAAGTTGCAAGTTGGCGCTGAAAATGTCGTTACGGTAATGCATCAAGGGGTTGATAAAGCGAATAAAGCCTCAAAGCTATCCGGACAAGCAGGATGCAAGATTGATGAGAGTAACAAGCAAGTTAATAAGATCGAAGGTATGGCGCAACACATTGCAACTGCAGCTGAAGAGCAAACACTCACCGTGAACGAAATTAATCGTAACGTAGCCAGCTTAAGTGATATGGCGACTTTAGTGTCGAGTGAGTCTACCGAAATGGCCAATTCGAGCCGGGAACTTAGAGGTATCTCGGAAAATCTCATGTGTACGATTAACCGCTTCAAACTCGCATAATACAAGAATCTGGTTTGAAAAACGGAAACTTTCTCTGGCAAGAACGAATAGCAGTAGCTCATGTAACTACTGCTAATTTATTCCATTGATTATAAGAGAGCTTCAACAGGAAAATCAATCTAAACACGAACATAAACCCCTTTTTTTAAACACCGCATTCCTTTAAGTTCTAGGACATGGGAGTTATCACAAATAAAAACATGCCCTCCAGGTATAAGGATGTCATGAGCATACTTACGGACAATATCGTGATACTCATTGGTTAATGATGCGATAACAATGGCATCTAACCTACTATTGTACTGATTTAAATTAACGTGGTCATAGTTATTAAATGTGATTTTGTTTTCTATTTTTCGATTGATTGAAAAATGACTATTCTTCATTTTAACTTTGTTAGACTCTAGATATTCAGCTAATTCTCCCCGGGTGTTACTAAATAACCTTTCTTTGAAGTTCCCTTTACAGTTAATTTTTCTAAAACAATTGTTGTCGACTAAAGACATAATCCGACAAAAACCAGATGCGAACACCTCTGGCTTTTGTTCGTAATAAGAATGTAACATTGCTAATGAAAAGCTATCATAGTATTGACCTGTATCTAAACAGCAAATAAGTAAATCACTCCCTCTTACCTGTCTTTCGATCACAAGCTCACTGTAATCTCTATATAATTCAGAGTTATAGAAAAAGTTGTCAGTTACCATATTTAAACCTTGAGGTGGCATTTTAATAGATTTAAAACATAAGCGAGGTTAGCTAGTGGGATAAATTTTTTCCACAAGAGATAGATCCATAGAAAAAATAAGGTTATGTGGTAAGTCTGAATATGTTAAACCAACCTCGCCAGTCACAAAGTTAACGGACTTTGCTATATCTTCTTGAAAGTGTTCAAGTACTAGTTGCAATAAGCAATCTTTACCTAACATATCCATCAATAACTCCTTAGAGTTAGAACTGAAAATATTATATAAGTATAGATCTTATTGATGATCAATTCTGATTAGAGGTTATTTCATAAAATGCGACCTGTGCATGGGGTTTCATATGTGTTAATTTATTTGTAAACGTTCACTGGGATAATTTGATTTATTAAAAGGGGGGACGTTCTAAAGATTAAAGACGTTTGGGTACAGTTTCTTCTCAATGACTGACGTGATGATATCGCTCAACACTGACATTGCTGAAAAGCCCCGTTTTTTGGCAGGTTTCGATGAGCGTATGGGTCCTACTATGGAATTTATCGTCTGCATCCGAGGTCGTTCCGAAGCTAATTTTTCTTTGAATGACAAAGCCTCTAATACATCGCTCAGCTTCATTATTGGTTAAGGGGATTGAAGTTTGCTTAAGGAAAACCCACAAGCTCTCTCTATGTTTGAGCAGTAACTTGCATCGCCCTCGATATCGCTTGACCATAACATCTGTCCCTTAACTCAACCAATGATCGAACGATTTTTGTAGTCTGTGTATTCGCCGCAAGTACGGTGAATAATCTAATTCACCTTACTCATAACGATGCCGAGTATGGAAAATGGCGTCAGAGTAAATTTGATAAGACCCAGATGTCTCATGCTATGGATGTGGGTTAGTGATGCTCCCCGAAATTACACTAATCAAAACTACAGTTGTTAGCAAATCTAAGTCAATTCGTAATCAGGACAATAAGAAATAAAATCGGCGCTAGCTTGGAAAGGGGTAGATCTGAGCTAGCTGGCACTTTTTGAGAAAAGTGCCACGAGTAAAATTTCAGGTCTATAAAGCCTCTGGACAAAATGCGTTTGTTATCGATGCCATTTAGCTAACCTTTGGACAAAAACAAAAGCTTGTTCGCTGCTTCGGTGAGGGCGTTCATATTTATCATTCTGATAACCTTTTTGAGCTTAAAAAACGATAGTTGGTAACTCTATGTGCAGCTTGTTAAAGCTCATGAACAACAAATTTTGGTGTTTATAAATTAATTTCTCTCGATATCAACCAATTATAATTTGCTTAAGAGGTCATCTTGATAGATTTAGAAACCTCTCTGATGTACCCCAATATAACTTGAACAGCTTCGTTTGACGCACTCGTCTCTGGAGACATCATTCTTAATGAGCAACCTAAGAAAGGTGTCATTGGTTGTCGCATCACCTGCTTATTCCAATCATTAGGAAAAGCTAGCCCAGGGACAAGCGATACTCCGTAGCCTGAAGAAACAATAGAAAACAAGGCGCCGATATCAGACACCGTTGCTTTGACGTTGAGTTCTTGATTTGACTGCTCAAAGATTTGTTGTATAAACGGCTCACAGCCAGATGAAGACATGACAAAGCCTTTGTCACATAGATCAGATAATGCTAGGTTTGTGCTTGAAGATTTCCCTCGTTCTTGAATAAGATAAAACTGATCTTCAATTAGTAACTCACTACTTTTGGCTTGCAGATTGTAGGCTATGCCAATATCAGCAATCCCACTTTTAACCCACTGCTCGACTTCCTGATCTGTCCCTATTAAGAGCTTAACTTCAATATTTGGATAATTTCGACGTGTGTGAACCAAAACTTCTGGAAGAATAGCTCGAGAGACACTATTCACTGTTGCTACTTGAATCGTGCCCGAAACAACGGTCGTCGCTAACTGTAAAATATCATTGATGGCCGAAAGAGCCACATTCGCCGATTCACTCGCACTCTTGCCTGCCGCTGTTAAGGTAACACCCCGAGCTTCCCTTACCAGAATCTGTGTATCTAGAGTACTTTCTAAAGCCTTTACAGTATGGCTAATGGCAGATTGAGTAACATGCAGTTGCTCGGCAGTGCGACTAACGCTTCCTGTATCTCTAAGTGACACCAGAACTTTAAGCATTTTTACATTGATATTATATTTTTTCATATGTACATATATTATTAGTCATTTTACTCATGTCAAGCCAATCCCGTATTCTCTAAGTTAAAACGTATTGACTTAATTTGAGGCTTATTATTATGACGTCGGCTATTCATTCTATGAACACAAAAGTATGGGGCATGCTCATTTTACTCTCCATATTATGGGGCGGCTCTTTCTTCTTTGTGGGCGTAGCGGTCTATGACCTTCCTCCATTAACCATAGTGACACTTAGAGTAGGAATTGCGGCATTTACACTATGGGGGATAGCTTTGATGCTTGGCTTACGCCCGCCAAAAAGTATAAAAGTCTGGGGGGCATTCTTAGGGATGGGATTGCTGAACAACGTTATCCCTTTTGTTCTGATTGTATGGGGGCAAACGCAGATTGCATCAGGCCTGGCCTCGATTCTGAATGCCGCAACACCGATATTCACCATAGTGGTAGCAGGAATTCTATTGCCTGATGAGCGGCCAACGCCGTTAAAACTAGTCGGTGTTGCTCTCGGCTTCGTGGGTGTAGCGGTAATGATAGGCGTACCCACGTTAGGTAGAGATAGTAATTTGTTAGCACAACTTGCCATTGTTGGCGCAGCCATATCTTATGCATTTGCGGGAGTATATGGACGTAGATTCAAATCATTGGGGGCAAACCCTGTAATTACGGCGGCAGGACAGGTAACAGCTTCAACGCTTATTTTGTTGCCGATTTCGTTATTTGTTGACGGTACTATCGATGTGAGCGAGGTACACACGAGCACATGGATAGCTATATTAGGACTTGCAGTTGCGTCCACTGCGATAGCGTATGTTCTTTATTTCGAAATTCTTGAACTTGCAGGCGCAACAAACGTATTGCTGGTCACATTACTCGTACCAGTGTCTGCTGTTCTCCTTGGCTGGCTATTTCTTAACGAATCTCTCGAACTCATTCATGTTTTGGGAATGGCATTAATAGCATTAGGATTATCTGCAATTGACGGCCGCCTGTGGCATCGTTTGAAATATATCTTGTCCTAATAAGTGACATACTATGAACAGAAGTCTTAATAGTAACTAAATCAGTCACAGCAGACGTAGCTTAATCTGACAGTTAATCAACTAAGCACATATCTATTCATTATAAATGACATATTCAAAGACAGATTAATGAAACCAGGATGAATAATCACTCTATACACAATAGGGCATTTTTGATTTTCAATATGTCACTGCACCAGAGTATTAAACGCCCAACTTTTCAGTTAGTTCTATAAAGGATGTTTCGATATTCTTACCTGAAGTGTCGATTTTAATAACTTCTGTTTTCCATTCCTCATAGTGACGGTTCTCTACTTGTTGCCAATCAGGTAGCTTTAGGCTTTCTACTTCACTTTGTCGAGCGTTGACCCTTCTTTCATGCTCATCACTATCAGAGCAACTAACTTCAATATTGACGAACCTAGTACCAACACTTTCCGCGACCTCTTGCCACTCGTTTCTCGTTAGCTCAATAGGGTTACAAGAGTCAGAAATGCAGCTAATACCAAGCTCTAAATTATCTTTAATAATTCGGTAACTTAAACGATAACCTTCCCCTTCAACTTTGAAGCAACAAAGATCTCTAAGCCCTTGCTCTACAGTATCAATGCGAACGTACATCGCCCCCATTTTCTCTGCTAACAACTTCGCCAGTGTCGATTTTCCTGTAGCTGGAAGACCCGAAAATATGTATAAAATAGGTTGATTCAATTGATTTTCGCCTTTTGCATAAATTTCTTTCTGTACAGCTATTCTCTGCATTTTACGTCCAGATAATTTTAGATTCTATACAACACCCCAATTAATAACCAACAAGTAGCATTCCAGTCTAGATATCGGACTATTCAGTAAACCATAATTTCTAGGGATGTTAAAATCGGATAACATTTGATATGGGGGATGTACATTAACAGAATGTGAATGAGTAGAAGAGCTAACTGGAAAAGGGGCATTTCTTAGTTACGGGTTGCCGTGGGTGAATGTTTATACTAAGGTGCCGTGAGTTACCCAACAACTTTAAAGCTGACAAAACACAAACTAGATTCCGTTGGGTATATCTTTCGTAATAGCCATTTGAGCATAAAAACAAATGGTAAATTCTCCGCTTTGGCATGCTTTCTACAGAGCTTTTCAAACTCAACATCAACTATTTCTAGTCTACAGATTTTCCGCTCATCTTCGTGAGTAAATGCTTCAACAACCTGTCCAGGGTAATAATGGCTTTCAGATTTATCTCTAATCGTTGCAGTCTTTTTACCAGAAAGAATCTGGCGTTCTAACCTAGTAAAAAATGTTATTCTATCCAATGATTTACACCAACTCTCTCCCATGTCTTCCAAGTTTACACCAGCATTAAATGAATGGGCAATAAGCTCTTTCTTTTTTAAGCTTCAACCTAACCCAATGGACTAGTGAGGAAAATAATCGGGGATATTTTCTGTGTCGCATAACTTTTAGTATGGAAAAAGTCCATGAACAGGATATGAATGAGTGAAAGGTCTACCAAATAATGGGGCATTTGCGAGCTACGAAATACCAACTGTCACGATTCTGGACAAATGAGTTTGGGTATGCAAACTAAAACTGATAAGTCGAATTAGTTATGTTGCAGCCATAGTCGTTTGTTCGGGCTCTTTTACCTAAACCGCTTAAGGTATCTAGTGTTCACCCATCCTGTAACCTGTAATCCCGACTCTTGATCTATCCATTCAACTAGAGACCAATTTTTGTCTTTACGAATGATACTTACAACATAACCATGGTGAAAATACCCTAAGATCGCTGATTTAATAGAAGACTTAGCACGAACATTTAAAGTATCAGCGGAAACATATCGTAGTGTACTTAGAATCTCACGGTCAGGTGCTGACGATACTACTTGTTGATTCACTGCTTTGTTACGTAACCTTTTATCTGACTGTAGATATGCCTTAATGTGATAATCAGCTATAGGAGCCAAAATAATACTTAACATCACTAGGATTAACGGAAAAATATAGCTAACAATAAGGTGTTGTAGCTTAGGTTCTTTTAATGCTTTAATTTCCAGTAAGATATTATTGAGAAGGCTTTCTAAATTTTCAGATTCTGAGTTAGCTGAACTTACCAGTATTTCGGAAGATATCTCATTGATTGTAGCTTCAGTAACTTTCGTTGACCGCATTGCTGCATCAAATAACTCAACCTCAGCCATCTGCTTCAATATAGCTAAGGACGAATTCTGTTGAAACAAATTGACAGGGTCAATGATGTTAGCCATTGTTGCTTGGAATTGCTTCATTGGATTAGCAATAGCTTCCATCATTTCACGATGTTCTTTTAAAGGGTCTGGAAATGATAGAGTCATTGCACGCAACTCTTTCATTGGGTCAACTAAAGCAGCCATCATTTCTCGGTGCTCTTTTAAAGGGTCTTCGAATGATGACGTTAATCCATGTAAATTTTTCATTGGGTTAACTAAAGCTTCCATCATTTCACGGTGCTCTTTTAAAGGGTCTTCGAATGATGATGTTAGCCCATGCATATCTTTCATTGGATCAGCCAAAGCTTCCATCATTTCACGGTGCTCTTTTAAAGGGTCTTGGAATGATGATGTGAGCCCATGCATATCTTTCATTGGATTAGCCAAAGCTTCCATCATTTCACGGTGCTCTTTTAAAGAATCTTGGAATGATGATGTGAGCCCATGAATATCTTTCATTGGATTAGCCAAAGCTTCCATCATTTCACGGTGCTCTTTTAAAGGATCTTGGAATGATGATGTTAGCCCATGCATACCTTTCATTGGATTAGCCAAAGCTTCCATCATTTCTCGATGTTCCTTTAGAGGATCATTTCTGATGATCTTGAGATTATCGAGAGCTTGCTTTTGACTCACATTAACACCTTAAGTTTTGATAGCACATACAATATATCGTATCAGAATCTAAATTTTTTTCTTGAACACCAACGCTTTATAGACAAAATTGCGGTTATTCACTATGAAACGCTACCAGTATCAATCTGTTGTGTAATTCGAAAGAGAATTTCGGGATTAAACTACGGAAATTTTCCGTATAACCCTCAGATGTATGGATTAGATTAATTTGGTCTATTCTAGCGCATTCTCTGCACTCATTTCGACGGGCCTAAAAAGCTTTGGGGCAATAATGCGTTGGGTGAACGCCTAACATTGAAACAACTCAGACACCTTATTTCACCCACCTTTTTTAAAGGATTTGATCGGTGAAGTAGGCTCTCCATCAAAAATTTCTTTATAAGTCCCAGACAAAAAAAGAGCCGCTAAAAAGCGGCTCTTGATTTTTAAACTATTCGAATTCGTTCAGATTACTCTTTACCGAATACGTTGTTCTCTTGCTCTTGTACACGGATGAAAGTCGTACGCTTAGTTAGCTCTTTAAGCTTTGCTGCGCCTACGTATGTACAAGTTGAACGTACACCGCCAAGGATGTCAGAAATTGTGTTGTGAACTGAGCCACGGAACGGAAGAAGTACAGTTTTACCTTCTGCAGCACGGTACTTAGCAACACCACCTGAGTGCTTGTCCATAGCCGACTGTGAAGACATGCCGTAGAACTTCATGTATTGCTTACCGTCTTGCTCTACTACTTCACCGCCTGACTCAGAGTGACCAGCTAGCATGCCGCCTAGCATTACGAAGTCAGCACCGCCGCCGAACGCTTTAGATACGTCACCCGCACATGAACAGCCACCGTCACCGATGATCATGCCGCCAAGGCCGTGTGCCGCGTCGCCACACTCGATGATTGCTGAAAGTTGAGGGTAACCTACACCTGTTTTAACACGAGTAGTACAAACTGAACCTGGGCCGATACCAACCTTAACGATGTCTGCGCCCGCTAGAATTAGCTCTTCAACCATGTCACCTGTTACAACGTTACCAGCAGAGATAACTTTGTTCGGGAATTCTGCACGTACTTTTTGTACGTACTCAACTAGGTGCTCTGAGTAGCCGTTAGCGATATCAATACAGATAAATACGAAGTCTTCGCTAAGTGCCATGATTTGCTTAGTCTTCTCAAACTCAGCTTCAGATGTACCTGTTGATACAAATACGTTGTTCAGTGTTTTCTTGTCTGCTGTTTTAGCGAACTCAGCCCACTGCTCTACTGTGTAGTGCTTGTGTACTGCAGTCATTACACCGTGCTCTGCTAGAGCAGCTGCCATTTCAAAGCTTGCTACCGAATCCATGTTAGCTGCAATTACTGGAGTACCAGACCATTGACGACCGCTATGCTTGAATGTAAAATCGCGGGTTAATTCAACTTGAGAACGGCTTTTAAGGGTAGAACGCTTCGGACGGAAGAGTACATCTTTGAAACCTAACTTAAGTTCTTGTTCGATACGCATGGTGTTTTCCTTGATTCATAAAATTATGTGTCTCTCGCGAAATGCGTAGTAAAACCGTTGGCAGACGAGTTTACTTTTCTTCGGACACAAAAAAACCGGAGCGTTGGCAGACGCTCCGGTTTTCAGCATTATAGGTCGTGATTTAGTAACAGCAAGTCTGATATTTCATTTTTTTTTGTGCTATCCTCTCGAAGATTCCATATCTGGTAAAACCTCCCAAGTAACACTTTCCTACTAAATTCTTACTAATTAATAACTTAGCGAACCAATCACGCAAACGCTGTCGGTTTATTGCGCAATCGTTTTCCTCTCTTTTTTACACAATATCGCCTTCATTAAGCAAATATGTGAAGAAAGTGCCTCGAGATCACATAAAAATCACACTTTTCTCCAACAAAAAAATGCCTTTTTTCTTAAATAAATTCGATTTTTTTCCAAATTATTTCTGTTTTCGACCAAATTCGGCAAACTCATCGTGCTGTTGGTTAGCATCAAGTATGAGAAACACGCCTCAATCGGCTAGATCTTGAAGGCAAGGTTCATTTGGTTTCGACAATCCAAAGTTCGACCTCTATTAAAAGCCACCTAAAACAACAAAATTTATAAACTACCAACAACCGAGAGCATGCTTCTTCATCACCTTATTGCTCTTCAATTTAGATTCAAGAGCAATAAGGTTCGAACAAAGAGAGTTCGCTAAGCTGACAAACAGAGTAAATGGTGGAGATTTGTAGTGAGCAGACGAAAAAGATCGAAGCCTTTAAGGTCAATTAAAGAATAGAAAGCAAAAAAATGGCTAAGGTGATTTACCTTAGCCATTTTTATTCGATGTTTGGATTGCTCTTCTAAAGCTCTTTAGTCATCGCAAGATGGGTTAGCTCTTTTGAGACATCAGCGCTTCTGCCGTTGCATCCTGAATAGACAGGAACAGTGAGGTAACTTGGCCTGTTGGCGAGCGCATTGGGTTTAGCGTGACGTTCTGATACATGAAGTCGGCTTGTTGAGTTACAGGCCTAACGTTACGACACTTAAACAGATAAGGCCTTTGTTGCCATGTAATGAAGCTGCGACAGCCTAGGTCATAAACGGGCTTGGTTTTGAGCCTAAACCACTCTTCAGGAATCTCAGGGAACAATTCAAAGATAGACTTACCAATAGCATCATGCGATTGCTTACCGCTATGGTGCGTCATGAAGCCATTCCAAACTTGTACCTGAAAGTCACGGTTAATGACCACCAGCCCCATATCGACGTTTTGAACCATGTCCACCATCCAGTGGAACTGTTCAAATTCAGCAGGAAGATTCAGCATATTAAAACTCCTCCATTAGGTAGGCCAACTTGTTGTCTAGAAGAGGCAAAGATTCGTCAACGAACATAAACAGAAGGTCACAACGGATAGAAGTGCCATCAATGTTATAGCTAACTTCGAAGGTCATGGTCTTCTTAAACGAGCCACTGGTATTCTCAATCACAGAATCAATCGAGATGTGCTGCCCTAGTAGAACAGGAGAACTCTGGAAGAAACGAACCTCGGATTGCTCCCCTAAACCATTCAAGAATGAACCGACTAGGATATTCGATACATCCATCAGCAGTTCGAGTTCTTCAAGCTGTTCGCTTTCGGTTGGCACCTTCATGAGCTTCTTAAGATCGCTCACGCTGGAGTCACTCAATAATACTAATGCTTCACCTGCGATGCCTTCTCCGCTGAAGCCTTGGCAAACACCCGATACTTGGTCGTTGTCTGCGAGGTCACGAAGTGCCATGTGCAATTCACTCACTTCGAAGATGTTTACGTTCGGCAATGGTAAGTGCACAAATACATTAAAGTGGCGCGCCAATGCATCGGCTGCACGACCTATCGCAACGTTCGCGACTTCCATATAGATGTCACGTCGGCGAAGTATTGGGAGTTCTAAAGGCGAAGGCGTAATGAGTTGAGGCTGTTTTGGTGGCTCAACATGCTCACGTAAAATGGCTTTTAACGCTTCTTTATCGATCGGCTTTTGCAAAAACGCTTTGGCACCAAGGTCCATGACCTTCTGCTGCGCTTTTGGTTGGATATCACCAGAAACAACCACAACAGGCGTGGTGTCACCTAAACGTTGCATCTCTTCCAATGTGCCATAGCCATCTAATTCCGGCATGGTGAGGTCGAGGAACATCAGTTTGAACTGGTTTTGAGCTAACTCTTCAAGTGCATTAAGCCCATGAACAGCAAAAGTTATATCTGCATTTAGAGAACTAGGCAGTGATCGAGCCATCTGCTTCCTTGCTAACGCAGAATCATCACATATAAGAACTGGGAACGACATAAATGCACCACCGACAAATTAAAGCTAATTCGAACGAGTGTAACAGATCATTATGGTATCAGGTACGGGGTGAATGGATTTATGTGTAGATTATTAGTAAGAATGATGAAACAAGTGGGTAAGCTATTATCTCGCATTATTCTTTATGAAAAACAATATGCTACAAAGGCAATAGCAACTCAATATTATTGAGTATTAGCACTATTTTATTAAATGGTAGCCTTAATAAGTGAGTTTATTAAGGCTCGGTTTACTCATGCATTTTTCGCATCTATATATCCAACACGTGAGAGCTAATGCAAGATGTCAGAGCGAATACAAGATAGCTAGAACTGGTAGGTAGGCCATAGAATCAACAATGCGAAACGGATAATCACAGCAAAAACCAATAGCGCGATACCGAGTCGGTACCATTTGTATTCCGCAATATTCATTGGGATACGCTTGTAGAACATCGTAATCACGCCTTTCCAATCGCTACTGCGTCTTCCGTACTGCATCATGCTCGTCAAAACAAACAGTGCGCCAAGCACTAGCATCCCTTTTTCAGCCCAGAACAATCCAACTTCCATTTGTGTAATCCTTGATAAAACGGTGAGCAACTCAAATCATTCTAGTCACCTTTGTTCGATGTTTCTGTAAGACCAAGGTCTAACCTGCTTCCCTGTCTATCTTCTTATTCTTTGTTTATCCCGTTGTAGAGCTAGCCGCGAGGTATGAGGCGTGAAGTAAGCTTAGTTAACTGAACAGCGTGTTCATATCGAGTTCAGCTTGCTTACCTATACTCTTATTTCCACTAACAGGAGAAACTCAATGAAATCACTGAAAAAGTCGCTTTGTGTATTAACTGCTTCAGCTTTACTCGTTACTGCTCCGTTTGTGAGTGCGTCATCACCACAACAACCGCCACAGCCAGCCCTCAGCCCACTGCAAATGGTTATTGCTTCTTTGAATCTAACTGAAGAACAACAAGCGGAAGTGTTCACTCTTGTGCAAGACTATCAATCCGATAGAACTGAAATCGATATGGATAGTGCGATAGAACTTAAGAAAAAGCAGATCGCCTTAGTGACTCAGCCTGAGTTCGATGAAGCTGAGATGGAAAAGGTCATCGACACAGTTCAAGCCACTGAGAAGTCGATGGTGATGCAAGAAATGCGTCTTAAGAACAACATCTATAACGTATTAACTGAAAAACAGAAAGAGCAATTTAAGACGATGATGAAGTCAGCGCTCTCTGGTGGAAAATAGTTTGGTAGAGAGTCGTCTGATAGAAACTAGCTGCCCCTAATCCTGATATTGATTCACTCCCCCAAGAATCTATTAGGGCGTGTTGATCTTTCGAGCTGATTTTTGCAGCGAGTTGCTGGGTATTTATACAAGGCAGAGGCTTTGATGTGTAGCTAGCCTACATGAGAAGCCGATAACGCAGTAGAAATGACCAGCAAACGCTGCCCAGAGGGTTCGGCTAAAAGCGTTTTACTCTTTGTTGAGGGAGATTTGCTTAGAATGACTAGGCTACTTCTCCCTCGCCGCGATTAAAACGCTTTTATCTCGAACAAAATTTAACCACGAAAGATCAACACGCCCTAGATAAACAAAAGCCACAGACATTGCTGTGGCTTTTTTGCGTTTTAATCAAGCTTAAGAGTAAGCTGAACAATCTAAGTCTGGTGTCTTGCTGCTCTTGTTTAGCACGACCATCAAATGGATAAGCAACAGAATCCCTGTCACACCTAGACCAACTCCGATCCCCCCCCAAATCCCTGCAAGCTCGAACTTTGGCATCAAGTACCAAGCAGCAGGCAGGCCAAACATCCAGTAACCAATGGCTGTCATCACCGTTGGCATAGAGACAATCTTCATGCCTCTTAGCAGGTTAATCGCCAGTAGTTGCCAGGCATCAACAATAAAGCACAGAGCGACGACCCAGATCACTGAAGCCAATAGCGATGTCATTGCGCCAGTGCCGTCGTCTAGCTTGAAGATAGAAGCGATCATTTCAGGCCATAGGATGAATACAGCAGACAAGGCAACACTCAACACCGACACCAATATAAAGCTTTGAATCGAGGTTCTTTTGATGCCTTCGTAGTTGCCTGCGCCATAATCACGGCCAACCAAAATTGCGGCAGCTTGCGAGAAACCGAAGTTGAAATTCCATGTAAAACTTAGGCATTGCAGCAAGATTTGGTGCAGCGCCAGAGAGGCAATACTGATCGTCCCTGCCATCAGAGTGCCACCATAAATCAAACCGTGCTCAAGTAACGCCGCCAAGCCGATAGGTAGCCCCATCAACAACAACGGACTCATCAGCTTAATGGAGTACTCTTCGGTATTGAGCCAAGGGGCGAACTGTTTGAATTCGTCACGCTTGAACACCCAAACCGTGTATCCAACCATCACGATAAATGCCGCGATAGCCGTACCTAAACCTAAGCCTGTTAACCCCATATCTAACTGGAACGTGAGGAAGTAGCTCACTGGTACATTCAAAATCACTGTGATAATCGACATCACCAGAATAGAACGCACATTACCAAATGCACTGGTTAAGCCACGCAGCACCAATAAGATAAGCGAAGGCAACATCACCCATTTTAGAGCGTGTACATATTCCATCGCTAAGGTGATCACTTCTTGAGGTTGTTTAGCTGCTTCCAATACAAGTGGCGCAAACCAGAAACTCGCCATTAAGGTCACGCTGAGCACGAACGCCAGCATGGTTGCACCTTTCACGGCCAATCTAATTTGTGTATTACCGAACTCTGGGCGTGCGACACGCTGACCATAAGCAATAGCGATTAAGTTTGCGACACAACCGACAGTGCTGCTCGCAATAATAAAGATGAAGAAGTAAATAGAGGCACCTAAGCCACCAGCCGCAAGGGCTGACACGCTGATTCGCGACATCATCCAAACATCAGTAAGGACTAAAGCCATGGATATCAGCTGTGAAATGATCAAAGGGAATGCAAGAGTAAGTATTTTTTTCATGAGCGCCTCAGTTAATTTCGCCCAAATTACGATCGATAGGGCTGGCGTTCAATTGATAAATTTGCGACTCTAACATTCTAAAAACTCATGCGAACGAATTATGACCCCATATCCTAGCTTGCCATCCTCCCATAATGGCTTAAAAGCCTTCGAAGCGGCTGCAAGGCTGATGAGCTTTACGTTGGCTGCCGATGAGCTGAACGTGACACAGAGTGCGATCAGCCGTCAGATCAAACAGCTTGAAGATGAGCTGAACGCATCTTTGATCATTCGTAAGCATCGAGCGATTGAATTAACGGTACAAGGTCATGATTTGTATGTCGCTTTGCGTGAAAGCTACGGCAATATCGAATCGGTTATCGCCTCTTGGAGTGAGCCGAAACAGAAACGCATAGTGATCAAAGCAACCCTGAGTTTCGCTACGCGCGTGTTGATCTCTAAGGTTCGTGAATTAAACGAGCGTTACCCAGATTACGAGATCGTGATCGTTCCTGTAATCGAAGAAGATGAAGCAATCAACAGCAGCGAATACGACTTGTTGATCTTCCACACTCGATTCAAAAAACGCTATGACAATGCTCCTGACATCACTTTCTTGCGTGAAGAGTTTATGGCTCCTGTCTGCTCCACGAGCTTAACGAATGCTGCTGGTTTGACTAAAAAAGATACCGACCTCGATTCGATCTTAACTATGCCACGGCTGCACCCGACCTTAGATCACCATGACTGGAAGGTATGGCTAGCTGATGTCGAATCGCCACCGAAAAAGCCCGTCAGAAACACCAGCTTCTTGTCTTTAGATATGGCGCTCAGTGCGTGCTTATCTGGTGAAGGCGTCACGGTGACAGATCTGCTTTTGGTTTTGCAGGATCTGCAACGTGGTTTCTTGTATTGCCCAGAGAATGCCAAGATCCAGAACAGTGCTTGGACCTATTTCATCCACCAGCGCACTCACTCGCCTGTGATCAGTGGTTTGATTGATTGGCTTAAAATAGAGACAGCGAAAGAGATCGAATTGTTGAAAGCGCTATCCCAGCAAAATCATTGGTCTGGTGTTATTGAAGACCAGCACTAAACACAAGCTTACGCCAAATGAAGAAGCCGCAACATGTGCTGCGGCTTATATTAATGAAGTCATCGTTCTTCGTTTAATTGGCTAAGTGGCTTAACTCGACAGTAATTACAGCTTAAACATGCGCGCGCTGCGTGGTGGTAAGTTGAAAGTGTGATAACGAGAAGAAACCGTTTCTGTCGCGCTGCTTAACACGTCTTTGTATTGAACATGCCAATTAAACTCATGTTGGTAGGTATCAACCGTCACGCCACGCGTTTCGCCACACTTGTTAATACCCACTACACCTTCTTTGCCACGCTTGAACAACAAAGTGCACTGATCGCTCGAAATCATCGTCATTGTTTTGCCTTGCATCGCGTTATGGAAACTCAACATGTTTTTCATTGTCGAACTGTTCCAGACATTGCCCCAACGCCCGTTATCCTTATCTTCAGAATCAGGAAGATCATCACTGTAGATCAGCGGCGTACCACCGTCTTTACCAAGGATATACGCGTAAGCAAGCTGCTCATCTTGTGGATCCATGATCTGATAACGGAAGCCGTCATTGGTTGGGATATCGTGCGTGATGGTAAAGGTAATTGCTCGGCTATCATCCAATGCTTGGCCGTAGGCTTGTGGGTCATGCAGTTGGTTTAAACCACCTCCCATAGAGAACGCCGATCGAATCGAAGCAAATAGGGGGAAGTCGTACGCAGAGTGATTAGTGTTATTCAAATAAGGCGCTAAGAACGACTCATAGCCACTGTTCCCTACCCCGCCACTGGTGATCACTTCACCAAACACATGCATGTTCGCAGTGATCTCAGGCGTAAATACTTGATCAATTTGGTACTGGCTCATGTGTTTCACCGCATCAATACGGAAACCTTTGATACCCATGTCTTTTAGCGCTTTTAGATATAAGCGTTGCTGTGACACTACCCAGTTATTTGGGTCTAGATCAGGCAAACCTACATCGCCGTCGGCACCACACAAACGCCAATATTGAACATGACCCGGATCGTTCCAGTCAGTAATACAGCCTGCGGCATGGAAATCGTTAGCCGAGACAAAACCTTGCGCTAAGTTGCCAAACAAAGTCTGGTCGGCATAGTAGCTTGAACGGCTGGCATAGTCATTTAGCACTTCTGTGCCCGGGTAATCCAAGTCACTTCGCTTCCAGCTTTCATTCGCCATGTGGTTGAGTACAACATCCGCGTAAACATCAACACCCACACCTTTGAGTGCGCTGATCATTGCGACTAAATCTTGTTTGTTCCCCAACGGAGAATCAATGGTACGCAGATCTTGTGGCTGGTAACGCGCCCACCATTGGCTGCCGCTGGATTTCATTGCCGGAGCAACCAACACTTTCTTATAGCCCGCTTCGGCTATTTGGTTGGCATTGGCTGTCACGTCTGAATACTTCCAGTTGAAAGCATGCAAAATGGTGTCAGCGTAAGTAGCTGAACTAAAAGAGCAAAGCGCGAGCGTGGATATGAGTAGGGTATTTATTGGTTTCATAGAACATATCTCTCATTATAAATTCACAAGAATGATATGAGCGATAAAGACAATTAAAACGACCGATAAATCAGAGTTGAATTAGCGTCACCTTCTGTTGATGTTGATTTTATAAAATTGAGCTATAGCCGATATTATGTGGAGAAAATGTGATGTGCGTTTTGCGGTGTTGTTCTCGTATACGTAAAGAGTGGAAATGAGAATTAATTGAATCAAGTTGACGAGAACAGGACAAAGACTTTGGTCGCCTCTCTTAAACTAAGCTATCATTCCTTCTCCCTCAACCGATTGATATTTTTATGCCTTCTTTCTCTTTTTCAATGATCCCTGTTGGGGTTCGATTCATGATCCTTTCTGCTTTTGGATTCGCACTGATGTCAGCTTGTGTGAAATACATCAGCAACTACGGCATACCTGTATTTGAAATTGTTGCGGCAAGGGCGTTGGTGTCATTGATCATCAGCTACATCGACGTAAAACGAAAAGGCATTTCTATCTGGGGTAATAACAAACCTCTATTGTTCGTTCGAGGCGCAGTCGGCACCGCTGCACTGATGTGTGTTTACTACGCTGTGACCACACTACCGTTAGCAGAGGCGACCATTCTACAATACGTACATCCCGTATTTACCGCATTGCTCGGTGTGTTGTTCCTAAAAGAGCGCGTCCAAAAGTCGACCATGATCTGCATTGCATTCTGCCTTGCGGGACTATTAGTAATGGTACAACCAAGTATGAACAGCGGCGCGAGCAGCGAACTGCCGTTATTCAGCATTATGGTGGCGTTATGTGGCGCGTTTGGTAGCTCAATCGCTTATGTGATTGTGAGAAAGCTGAGCCAAACGGAAGACAGCTCTGTCATCATCTTCTACTTCCCACTGGTTGCCCTACCGATCTCAACAGCTCTTATCTGGAACGACTTTGTGTGGCCAAGCCTTTTCCTAACCGTGATGCTCGTGCTCGTCGGTATTTTCACGCAAATCGGCCAATACGGTTTGACCAAGGCAATGCAGACCCAAGCAGCGGGCAAAGCTTCGGCTTACTCTTACGTTCAGATTGTCTTCTCAGCACTATTAGGCGTGTGGATCTTTAATGAGATTCCGTCAGTTTGGACTTATCTAGGTGGCGGCCTGATTGTCACGGGCGCACTCATTAACGTGTTTGGTAAACAGTTATTGGTGCCGTTCAAGGCTAAATAAGTAACCCACTCAATATCAGCTAATAAATAGAATCTAAAAAGGGCATTACGGAATATTCCACAATGCCCTTTTTGTTACTTTCTACCCAGAGACACTATTAGCTTGTAGCATTACGCAGCTTGGGGTCATCACTTAGGTATTCAACAAACTCTATTTCAAAGCCTGCCGGATCTACAAAGTAGACATTTTTGCGGTAAGGTTCTTCTGCGCCGGGCTTAGCAATCGGGAAGCCCGCATCGATAAGACGTTGGGTAACGCTTTCGATATTATTGGTCACATAAGCAAAGTGTGCGAGACCAACCGAATGCCCTGCCAAATCTCTATTTTCGCCCTCTCCGTGATCACTCAAGGCAATGTATTGATACTCGTCGCCAAAATGCAGCCAGTTACGTGGCTTACCTGACCATTCGCCTTTTCCTTCATCACGAACGTACCAGTGTGGAAACGCCGCTTTGTAGAAAGTCAGCATTTCTGGGATGTCCTTAACGACTAAATTCACATGTTCAAGTTGGATCATTCTTCTCTCCTTAAAGTATTCTCGTAAGCAACGTTGCATATCCTAATACCTCAAGTTAAGTTGAGGTAAAGCACTAATTTGCATTTATTTCGAGAACGTTCTTAGAGCCCAAATTATCGTATTTGGAAGCGATACAAACCTTAAGTTTAGACGACCTTCCCTGGTGTCGTTTATTTAGAATCTAGAATAGTTGAGAGACAAGCCGCTATGGTTTAGGCGGAGTAACCTCAACTTCTAAAGCGGCTCGGTACCTCCACTTGAAAGCCTTCTTCCATTTAATCGGCATCATTGGAATAACGATGAGACTAATACCCACCAGCGTCAGAATATCTGGAATCTCATCGAACCACATAACCCCAAACAGTGTCACAAACACCAACCCGGAATACTCTGCGAGCGCAATTTGGTTAGCCGGTGCTTTTTTGTAAGCCACCACCACAAGCGCATGGTATCCAAGTACGAACAAATTTATTGCCATAATCCAGCCCACATGACGCCATTCGATCACAGACCAAGTTGGCAGTGCGAATATCAGCGCGAGTGGCAGAGTCATAATGCTGGTCCAGAACAGAGTGGAGATGATGTGTTGCTCTGCGTTCAGGCGTTTGATCAAGATATTACCCACGCCCATCGCAAGCGCACTGCCTAACCCAGCAATCGCCGCCCAATGGAATTGCTCAGGACGTAATACGATCAACACGCCCACAAAACCTATCAAGGTCGCGATCACTTTTGAAGATGTCGGCTTTTCTTTTAACAGCACTATCGACAAAGGCAGCATAAGGATTGGCCCAACATAGAACATCGCGTTTGCTGTCGCCAAAGTAAGGTGTGTAATGGCGATCATCGCGCAGCCACTCCCCACCAAGATAAATTGAGCCCTTAAGAAGTTGATTCGGCAACCGCCTTGCATACGCGTCTCTCTCGGTAACTTTAACCAAAATGGAAGCAACAAGATCACGCTCAATAGCTGACGGATAAACACATACTGGAACGTAGGGACTTCGCCATTCAGTATCTTCAACGATACATCTGAAAAGGACGCAAGTAGGTTTGCGAACACCAAAAGCAAAATGGCGTGGTTAACAGCTTTATTCATACAGAAGGAAGATTACACATTTGTCATACAATTATGGGCGCACATCATACATGAGAATTTGAAATGTGTAATAGCAAAATTACTAAGGCTCAGATTAATGCAATTTTGAATTAAACCTCGATGAACAAATTACGGATCTCCGCTCAATATTTAATCACGTTAATATTCTCTTATTGACTGATACATCAAGTTACAAATCGCTTTCATATTAACCAAGAACACTGATCTGGGTTAATAAACTGGTTTCACAATAACCTTACTGTTAATAAGGTCAGATAATTACAAAAAAGGAAGTTACAGTGAAAAAATTATTAGCACTTAGTATTGCAGCAGTAATCTCGGTTCCAGCAGTAGCCGACCACAATACAATCAACGGAATGGATTTCGGTCCATTGGCAAAGCTAGTCGGCACATGGAAATCAGTCGAAACTGGCGGCGTTGATGTATCCCCAGGTCAAGAAGGCACCGAAGTGGGTGCGGGTGGCCCTGCGGTCACACCGTTTTATGAAGTGATGACGTTCGAGGTTGCCGCAGACGCAACCAATGCCAGCGACCAATACCTTGTTGCTCTGTACTACAAACAGGAAGTATTCAGAAAGGCCGACGATTCTAAATTCCACGATCAACGTGGCTACTTCATCTACGACCAAGAAAATCAGGTCGTGTACAACTCTTACTGTGTGCCACGCACCACATGTGTCACCGCGGAAGGCCCTGCTGGTGACACAATGACGCTAGTCGCGTCTAAGCGTGGTATCGCTGAGTCTGAATACATGACAGACAACGCAACCACTACGGGCTTCACAATGAACATCAGTATTTCAGACGACACGCTGACTTACTCTCAAACAACGGGCTTAGAGATCTACGACAACGCTTTTTCTCATACCGATTCAAGTACGCTAATTAAAGTGAAGTAGATTCAAATACAAACGCCTTTCACAGCGAAGTGAAAGGCGTTTTTCTGTTGTACTTGTAACAACAAACAAGTTTAACTCGATTGTGTATCAACCATGGCGTAACGGTTGGCTAGCACCGCACAGTAAAAGATCTGAATCGGGTGATAAAGCATGATTGGCAGTAATATCATCCCTAGATTAGGGTTGTGAGCAAAGATTACCTTAGCCATAGGAATACCAGCCGCTAAGGTCTTCTTGGTACCGCAGAACACAGCCGCCACTTCATCTTGATGATTGAATCCAACCTTACGGGCACTCCATTGAATGCCGTGTACCATCACCATCAATACCACTAAACAAATCACCGCTGACACCAACAACAGCATTGGTGAAAAGTCACTCCAAATACCATGCTCAGTGGAATCACAGAAAGCACTGTAAACAATCAGCAGTATCACGTATTTATCTAATTTGTTGACCACTGACTTGTGTTTCTGAGTCCATTCAAAAAGCAATGGACGCATCAACTGGCCAACGATCATTGGCAGCAATAACATTTTAGATATCGAGATCACCGACTCCATCAAGTTTAGCTCTGCACCTTCCAATCCCATAAAGAGCTGAATCAGAAGAGGCGTAATGAACACGCCTAAAATACTAGAAAGTGATGCATTGAATATCGCACCCGGTAGGTTTCCTTTGCCGATCACCGTCATCGCGACCGAAGACGAAATGGTACTCGGCAAAACGAAGAGGTAACAGAAACCAAAGGCCAGAGCTGCAGGCATATAAGCGACAAAGCCTTGCCCGAATATCACCCAAAGCAGCGGGTAAACTAAGAAGGTCGCGCTTTGTACAAAAACATGCAGCTTCCAATTCGAAAGCCCCTCAAGAATGGCTTTGGGAGACAAACCCAAACCGTGTAAGAAAAACACCAGTGCGATGCCAAGAACAGTCACCGTATCGAGATGAAGTACCCCACCCGATTTTCCCCAATCTGGCGTAAAAACAGCAACGACCATAGCCACCACCATCCCTACCAGAAACCATTCCTTTTTCAGTTTTTCTATCATGTTGACACGCACTTTCTGTAGATTCCATTTCAGCCAATAACCCGGCTCCGATGCTATTTATCCTATCGACTCTAATCTCAATTAACCACCATAAACGC
Source organism: Vibrio pomeroyi (assembly GCA_041879425.1). NCBI lineage: Bacteria > Pseudomonadati > Pseudomonadota > Gammaproteobacteria > Vibrionales > Vibrionaceae > Vibrio > Vibrio pomeroyi. The sequence goes on from CP090855.1 coordinate 633,111, forward strand.
AAATTAGGCTCGTCTTTATCTTGAGGGTTAATATCGTTATTCGAGTTTGTTACGTCCGTTTTGTTCAGGATTGATCGGATGTATGGAATGACGATGAAAATATTACAAAACAGCGGTTTATCGCGAAGATAAGTCCCTTTCAGTGATCGGGGCACAGAGGTAAGCCGTAAGGATATGAAAGACGTAGTTAGTCTAAACACCAAAGAGCAGCCTATTCTCAAAGATGGCGCAGCGGGAGCAACACATGGAAAACAGAATCACCATTATTGAGTTTCTCAGAGTGTTTGAGTTTATTCGCTCTTCCGGTGAGCAACGGGACAATAAATATCAGGTTGGCGAAATGACGGCTTGGCATGATTACGATGGTTACACCTGTTGGCTAAGCTATAAAGACGTCACTGTGACGTTGATGTTCCATGGCTCGTTGAAAATTGAGTACGACAACGCTGCAAACTATTCTGAATTCATCGAGCATTGTTTAGGTATGCTCGCCACTGAACCTTCTCCATAAAACGCGAACAGACTCATCACTACTAACGGTTATCGGAGAACATCATGAACGAATCTGCTTTTAAGGCATCTTCATTACATATGCGAACAGCTCCTTTATGGCTGATGCTCAGCCTTTCTTTTGTATGGTCTAAAGCGTCAACAGCAGGAACAGAGATGATTGATTTCACACAAGCGAACGAACATAAGAATTGGACAGCGACCAACGACAACGTAATGGGTGGGGTCTCAACAGGTAGGCTTATTTATGACGGTGGTATGAGTCAGTTTAAAGGCGAGTTGTCGTTAGAGAATAATGGTGGCTTTAGCTCAATCAACCGCTCTGTTGAATCACTAAGCTCTAAAGTAGACAACGTAGAACTGACGTTTGTAGGTGATGGTCGTACTTACCAGTTAAGGTTCACCACATGGAAAGACGGTTATCGAACCAACTACAAACACAACTTTGAGACCATCAAAGGCGAGCAAATTAAGAAAGCCTTCCAACTAACGGACTTTCAAGCCGTGTTCAGAGGTCGATTACTCAGCGGAGTACCAGAACTCAAAGCCCAAGACATCAAGCAGATAGGCTTTTTGATTGCAGATAAACAACCCCTGCCCTTCGAGTTAAATCTCCTTCAGATTCAATTCAAAACGCTTCAAGAAACTGAGTAAAGCTTTGGTGGAATAAACACGAACAAAAGCCCCTGATATCTTACCGATTCGCGATAGATATCAGGGGCTTTCTATTCAAGCGTTCAAAAGATAAACGCTTCAAACCGTCAATACTTTAAAGCATCAGTACTTAGTATTTGATGGCTGTTTTACCAATCGACGCGCTGCTTTCAATACGTTGATGCGCATCTTTCAGTGTCTCAACACTAAAGCCATTTAATGTGGTGGTAAGTGTCGACTTAATACGGCCAGCATCAATCAGGTTCGCTGCTTGGAACAGGATATCTTGTTGTTTCTGAATATCGTCTGTGTTGAACAGTGAACGTGTGAACATCAGCTCCCACACAAAACCTGCAGACTTACCTTGAAGCGCCGACAGATCAATTCCGCCATCGAACTCAACAATAGAACTGATCATACCTTGTGGCGCAATAAGCTCGACCATCGATTCCCAGTGCCCTTTGGTATCAGCGACATTGAAGATGTAGTCGACATGCTGAATGCCTTGTTCGCGCACAGACTCAACCAAGTTACGGTGATTCACCACATGGTCGGCTCCCATATCCCTTACCCACTGTTCAGTTTCAGGTCTTGAAGCCGTCGCTATCACAGTCAGGTTCGTCAGTTGGCTCGCCAATTGAATCGTGATTGAACCGACACCACCAGCACCACCAATGATCAGAATCGATTTTTTCTCTTCTGGACGCACACGTAGGCGATCAAACAACGCTTCCCACGCAGTAAGTGTTGCCAGCGGCATAACTGCAGCAGCTTCATCAGAAAGGCTCTTTGGTGCTTTCGCCGTAATACGGTAGTCAACGGCTTGGTATTCTGCATTAGCACCCATACGAGTTACGTCACCTGCATAGTAGACACGGTCGCCTAGTTCAAAGCCTTCAACGTCTGTACCTTTACCGACAACTTCACCAACCGCGTCATAACCAAGGACTTTTGGTTGTTCAAGTGTTTTATCTTGAGCACTGCGAATTCTAATTTTAGCGTCTGCTGGGTTGATAGACGTCGCGCTCACTTTTACAAGCAGATCATGTTCTTTTAGTTCTGGAAGGTTTGTTTCAAACTCAACTAAGCTGTCTTGCTCTGCAATCGCAAGTGACTGAGTAAATCCGATAGCTTTCATTTTCGATGGTACTGACATTGTGCTTTCTCCTTGAATTAGACAAGTTAATCTTAGTTGACTCTCAATTTAGATAAACCGCCTAATGTTTGAATCATATTCAATTATTTTTTGATAATCGTGTTGCCACTGATTGAGCAACACGAACAAGTAACTTTGTTAGCTGCTGCATAGAGACATAGAGACATAGAGACATAGAGGTTAAATTACACCTTGCTCAATCAACCAATCACTCGTTACTTCGTCTTGCGGCTTACCTTCACGGCAAACTTTATAATCGAGCTCTGCGATAATATCGTTCGAGAATCGCAGTGAATCTAACGTCTTGATCTGCTGTTCACTAAACAAGTGCTTCTTGTCGTCTCTTAAAAGAAGTACTGCTCTATCCACAATACCGAGTAAGCCTTTTGGCTCTTTGAGCTCTCGAATGTCATAGCGATAGTGCAAGAATTGAGGTTTCCAAAGCGGTACAACAACCCATTCTTTGTTCGCTACGGCGCTTTCAAAGGCACTAAAACAATCGTCTTCACTACCAGGAAAAAACTCGTAACCCACATCGCTCAGGCCATACTCTTTTATCATCTGAATAGAGAAGCGTGTGATACCTGCACCGGGGTTGATACCCTGAATGGTAGAGTTCATTTTCTCGATAACTTCAGGTTTTAATAGATCAGCGACCTCAGAAACGGCTTCTTCAGGAACATAATCAGGCACGCCCCACAAAGCATAAGGTTCATAGTGAAGGCCAAGCTCGATAAGTGGCTCAACTTCCTCAACGCCCGCTTTATAGATACCGTGGCTTGATGGCAACCAAGCCGAAGAGAGCATGTCGACTTCACCCGCTTTGAGCTTTTCAAAATTTTCTTGATGAGGAGAAAAGACACGCTCGACCTCGAAGCCCATTGCGGTTAATACATTGGAAACCAATGATGCAGTGGTGCGGTGAAATGACAAATCTGTTACGCCAATTGTGATTTTCTTAGTCATATTGTTATCCCCTTTTGTTTGGCTTGATAGAGATAGTACATGGCTAAAAATCAGCGAAAAACAGCCTAACATTTGAATAATTCTCAAATTATTTTTGTTAATCTAGCGTATAAAGCTAGCTTAAAAGAGATGAATTAGGATCAACCCGCTTTGTGATTAGAAAATATTTCAATACAATGTTTAGAACATTATCAAACACAGGTAGATAATATGCTTCTTGAAGACTTGCAGGTCATTTTAAAAGTAGCGGAGTTTCGCAGCATCACCGCAGCAGCCATCAACCTAGACATGCGCACCGCAACTGCGAGTGCTGCCGTCAAACGTGTTGAAGGCGCACTGGGTGCTGAACTGTTTGTAAGAACCACTCGTCATTTACGGCTTTCCTCTGCAGGCGAGCGCTATTTACCTGAGTGTGAGCAAGCCTTGAAGATGTTAGAGCAAGCCAAACTCAACATGCGTGAAGAGCTTGGTATCTTGGATGGAGAAATCCGCATCGCGCTTTCTTCGGATTTAGGACGTAACCTCATTACTCCTTGGCTTGATGAATTTCTGCTTGAATACCCAAAGGCAACACTTCGCACCAGCATCAGTGACAGCAACATCGATTTTTACCGTGATTCTGTAGACATGGCTTTGCGTTATGGTTCTCCGAATGATGCCAACATGTACGGCTTTAAGATCTGCAATGTGCCAAGAATATTGTGTGCAGCGCCTGAATACTTGGCCGAGATGGGAACACCAAACCAGCCAAGCGACCTAGCTGATCACAATGGTCTGCTGTATCAGCTGCATGATATGTTGCAAGATGAATGGGTGTTTAATGATGGCAAGCAAGATCATAAAGTGAAGCTAAAAGGGAATCGCGCCTCGAATGATGCAGACCTTGTTAGGCGCTGGTGTGTTGCTGGGAAAGGCGTGGCAATAAAGTCTTGTTTAGATATGTCGAGTCATCTGCTTGCCGGCGAAGTGGTTGAAATCATGCCTAACTATGAGCCGACACCGACAGAGCTTTGGTTAGTGTGCCCAAGCCGTCAATCCATCACTCCGACCGTTCGCCTATTAAGAGATCTGTTCCGCGAGAAAACCGCAGAGATCCTTTCTCAACTGAGCGAGCAAGGCATTATAGAAATTCAAAAGTCTTAACGACCTAAAGATAAAAAAGGCGTTAGTGAACTTTAATCCACTAACGCCTTTAATCATTTGAAAATTACACCCTATTGATGGATGTATCGTCTAATACGAGTGCTTAGTTTGACTCGTCTTCAACATCACAGTCAGCACAGCACTGAAGCGCAATTTCATGTTCGAAGGTGATCGTGTCTTTACCTTCTTCTAGTAGTTCTGCGATTTCATCAGCGACTTCTTTCTCATCATCCGCTTCGATGCCGCTTTCTAGCTCTTCTTCTGAATAACCAAAGAAGTTCAGCAGCAAGTATTCGCGAGCTTCTTCTTTCGTACAAACCACGTCTGCTGAAAGATCTGGCGTAACCTCACCTTGTGCAAGCGTCGCAGTTACTTGTGCTACAGCAGCATCTTTCATCGCAGGCGTTAACCAACCAAGATCAGTACTTACAGATGTCTTTTTACAGTCGAAGCAAGGCAGTTGGTGAAAGTAGTATTGAAAGGTAGTCATAGGTAATTTCTTCTTTAAATGTTGTATAGCGAGATTATGCGCGTTTTGTAGCAAAATACTATCTCAATCACAACCAGAGACTGATTCGTGAGAGTTATTTTTACGAACACGGCTTAAGCTAGAGCCATTATCCAAGCAAACGCTGTTTTACCGTTCATTACTCAGCTTTACGCTTGTTTACATTCTTGCCGTTATTATAAGTCCCATTCAGGAACAGGCATGGTAGCCCAGCAGGTGATCTAGCTTCTGCTTGGTTTAATTGCATTTGGCTTAACTTACTTGCACTTGGCTTATTTTGAACCACGCTTATTTGCATCATTCCACATTGGATCTCTATCAATGATCAACATAAAACATCAGGCTCTTGCCATTTCATCTATCGCATTACTCGTGGCAGGGTGCTCACCATCATCAGACACACCGTCTGTCAGCAACATCAACGATTACCAAGGCTCAGCAAGCATTACTCAAGGCAGAGCCACTACCGTTGAGTCGAATCTATTTGAATGTGAAAACGGTCGCAGCCGAGTCGCCGGTGTTGGGGAAATTACAGACTCTGACGGAAAGGTTTGGACGGTTCCTGCCGACAACAACTTTGCGGATGGACCAAAAGCCTTTGATCTTTATGAAGAGCGCTCAAACACCACACCAAGCAGCCTAGCGGATGTTGACCAAACTTTGGTTCCGGTAGTCGAAATTGACCCTGACGGCGAAGAAGTGACAGGCTATATTTTTGCCGATAATTATTTTGAACTGTATATCAATGGCACGCTAGTCGCCGTCGATACGGTTCCTTTTACGCCTTTTAACTCAAATCTCGTAAAGTTCAAAGTTAGCAAGCCCTACACTATTGCAGTAAAGGTGATTGATTGGGAAGAAAACCTAGGCCTAGGTACAGAAGACAACCGTGGTAAAGCGTATCACGCGGGTGATGGTGGTTTTATCGCGAGCTTTAGTGATGGAAGCGTTACAAGCGCAGATTGGCAAGCTCAAACATTCTATACCGCACCGATTTACGACTTAACTTGCTTGAGTGAAGTAGACGGAAAACGTCTTTCTGAAAGTTGCACTACTGAAGGTACTGATCACGGGCAAGATGCGTACGCCGCTCACTGGGAAACACCAAGCAATTGGATGAACCAAGAGTTTGATTCAGCTTCATGGCCTCAAGCATCTGTCTACTCAGAAGACGATATTGGCGTAAACAATAAAAAGGCGTACATGAACTTTATTGAAAAATTCAGTGGTGCCGGAGCAAGCTTTATCTGGTCGACGAACGTTGTTCTCGATAATGAGGTGCTTCTGAGATACGAAGTTAAGTAGCTTTCAACTGACTGCAACAGACACAAAAAAGCGAGCCACTTGGGCTCGCTTTTCAATATTTGTCTTGCTTAGGCTTGAGCTTAAATTACAGAAGCTCTACCGACTGTTGAGCAATAACGAACTCTTCGTTTGTTGGGATAACCATTGCTACAGCGTCTAGCATTTCAGACTTCGCGATGATGCCTTCAGCGCCAAAGCGAGCGGCTTCGTTGCCAGCTACATCTTCAACAAAACCAAGAATCTTAAGGTTGTTTAAGATCTCACGACGAATTGGTAGAGAGTTCTCACCGATGCCGCCTGTGAAGATGATGCCGTCTAAAGAATCTAGCGTTGCTAGGTAAGAAGCAACGTATTTAGCTACACGGTAAGTAAACACCTCAAAAGCCAGTTTAGCGCCTTCATGGCCCTCTTCCATTGCTTCTAAAATGCCACGAGCATCGCTCGTTAGACCAGACACACCTAGGAAGCCAGACTCCTTGTTAAGAGAGTTGAAGACTTGCTCTTGTGACCAACCTTTCTTAAGTAGGTACTCGATGATGCCTGGGTCTAGGTCACCACAACGTGTGCCCATCATTAGGCCAGAAAGCGGTGTGAAGCCCATAGAAGTATCAACACTGTTACCATCTTTGATAGCACATACAGATGCGCCGTTACCTAGGTGAACAGAGATGAAGCTCGACTTCTCGATTGGCTTGTTAACCATTTTCGCAGCTTCACGACTAACGAAGTAGTGGCTAGTACCGTGGAAACCGTAACGACGTACGCCGAAATCTGTGTATAGCTCTTTTGCGATTGCACCTGTGAATGCACGCTGTGGCATTGTTTGGTGGAAAGCAGTATCAAATACAGCGAACTGAGGTAGAGAAGGGAAAGCTTCAATTGCAGCACGGATACCGATAGCACCTGCTGGGTTATGAAGTGGAGCTAGGTCAGACAGGCTTTCAATTTCGTTCGTCACTTCTTCAGTAATGCGAACGGTTTGAGTGAACTTCTCACCGCCGTGAACGATACGGTGACCGATAGCCACGATATCAGCCGTGAAGCCTAGGTCTTCCATCAGGCCAACCAATTTGCCAATGGCAATTTTGTGGTGGTTATCTTCACCTTGAATGGCAATTTCAGTTTTCTCGCCTTGGAATTTCCAGCTCATGCGAGCATCTTCAAGACCAAAACACTCCCCTAGGCCACTTAATACTGCTTCACCAGAAACAGAATCGATTACAGCAAATTTTAGGGATGAACTACCCGAGTTAATAACCAGAACAAACGAATTAGACATTGGATATGGATCCTGTTTCAGTACGAATTGGATGAAGTGTTTACTTCAATTTTAGTTAAGCCCATTATTCAATAATTTTTGAATCTTTCAACTTTTGTTTTGAAAAAATCACTAAATGAACACAATTAAGTTGATCTTAGTCATTAATTTATTTATTTCGAGAGCGAAATTAAAAAATAGTTGAATAAGAAAATTGATAAACGAGTACCGCAAACGAATGCGAACGTTATTTTTAACTTGATTTGCTCTATTTGTCGGATTCGGTCAGGAAGTTCATTTCACGAGAGAAAACAGTAAAATTCACCTCATTAAACACCTGCGACTCCCAAAAACTCCCCCGCTCCAATAAGCTTTCTACACGGCAAATTAAGTGACTTTCATACATTTCGCCGAATCTTGTAGCACGCGATTTAAGTATAGCCTTACAACGCCATACAGCCACGCTAATGGCAGTTGATGCTCACTTCACGTCGTCTTGAAATTGGTTTAATCATTTTGAGCCGAACTATCGATGAAGGCAGTCAATCACGGAGTTTGAGTGGTTTGCTTTAAATGCGAGTAGTAAGATCGGGAAGATGAACGAGCAGGCACAAAAAAGCCGAGCATTACGCTCGGCTTTTAAAGTCAGTGTCTAGACTAAAGTGTCTAAACGAAAGGTTGATTAACCTTCGTTACGCTCTGGACGACGACCACGGTTACCGCCGCCATTGCCGTTACCATGACCACGTTCGCCACGGTAGTTACCACGGTGATCGCCACCACGGTTACGGTCGAAACGACGCTCGCCATCACGGCCGCCTTCACGGTTACCATCGCGTGCACCATCACGGTTGCCACGGTATCCACCACGACCGCCTTCACGGTTGCCACCTTCGCGGTTACCATCACGGTTACCACGGTAGCCGCCGCCATCACGACCGCCACGACCACGGTTGCCATCACGACCGCCGCCGCCACGACGAGGCTCACGGAAGTCGTTGAAATCAACAACAACAGCGCCAGCTTCTTTTTGACGAATACGTAGTTTGCTTAGCTTACCAGCAGTTTCAGAGTTCATTGCTTTTGGCAGTTGAACGTAAGTAGAACCTTGGTCTAGCTTGATAGCACCGATAGAACCTTTAGTTAGGCCTAGTTCGTTTGCTAGTGCGCCAACGATGTCTTTAACCTGAACGCCTTGCTCACGGCCAACTTGTAGTTGGTAAGTATCCCAATCTTGCGTATTGAAGTTGCGATCGCCACGACCATTTTCACGGTCTTCACGACGCTCTTTGCGACGGTTCTTGTCACGCTCAATAGCAGCGATCATTGGGTCTTCGCCAACGTAGAATAGTGGGCTCTTACCTTGCTGACGCTTAAGAAGCATTGCAGCTAGAGTAGCAGCATCAACTTCTAGAGACTCTTGAAGAGTAGAGATAAGACCTGCAAAGTTTTCTAGAGCTTTGCTTTCTTTCTCTGTTTCAAGTTCAGCGCCAAGCTTAGCAACACGTGCTGCAGCAACTTGGTCACGTAGAGGAAGTTGGATTTCTTCCATAGATGACTTAGTTACGCGCTCGATAGTGCGAAGCATGCGAATTTGGTTAGTGCGAACTAGTAGGATCGCTTTACCTTTACGTCCAGCACGGCCAGTACGACCGATACGGTGGATGTAAGATTCAACATCGAATGGGATGTCGTAGTTGAATACGTGAGTGATACGTGGAACATCAAGACCACGTGCTACAACGTCAGTTGCAACTAGGATGTCGATAACACCTTGTTTGATGTGATCAACAGTGCGCTCACGTAGAGACTGAGGAATATCACCGTGCAGTGCAGCAGCTTTGAAGCCACGTGCAGATAGCCAATCAGCTAGACGCTCAGTATCTTGACGAGTACGTACGAATACGATTGACGCGTCAGTTTCTTCAGTTTCTAGAAGACGAGACATTGCTTCGTCTTTTTCTACGCCTTTAACAACCCAGAAGTTCTGCGCTACTTTGTCAACTGTGTGGTTAGTACCAGCAACGTCAACTTTTGCAGGGTTACGTAGGTAACGGTCAACAATAGTCTTAACCATTGGAGGCATAGTTGCAGAGAAAAGTACACGTTGTGCAGTTTCTGGAGCTTGCTCTAGGATCCAAGTAACGTCATCTACGAAGCCCATTTTTAGCATTTCATCTGCTTCATCAAGAACAAATGTGTGTGCTTCATCTAGGTGTAGACGGTCACGAGTTAGTAAGTCTTTAACACGACCTGGAGTACCAACAACAATGTGAGCACCGCGGCTTAGAGCGCGCATTTGGTCAACGATTGAAGCACCACCGTAGATTTCAATAACCTTAAGACCTTTGATATCACGGCCAAGGTTTTTGATTTCTGCAGCAACTTGAATCGCTAGCTCACGAGTAGGAGCCATGATGATTGCTTGTGGTTTGTGTTGGTTTAGGTTGATTTTGTTAAGTAAAGGCAGAGAGAATGCTGCTGTTTTACCAGTACCAGTCTGTGCTTTACCTAGTGCGTCACGGCCTTCAAGTAGAAGAGGAATAGCTGCTGCTTGGATTGGAGTCGGAGAAACGAAACCCATGCTATCAAGAGCTGAAAGAATGTTATCGTTTAGGGCTAATTCATTAAATTGAATTACAGATTCGGACATTGGGATCCCACTATATATAAGTAAACAAAAGGTCCCGGGAGCTCTATCAATTCCAATACTGATCCAATCAGATACTGATTCCATTCAGAGTTACGAAGCAGTAATAAAACACTTCAAGCCATTAGGGACGTCTAAGGGAGGCGGATTATTCCCTAAATGCATAAAAAAAGCCAGAAAAAATTGAAATACATCACATATTTTTCGGTTTTATATCAATACTGGCTATCATATCGTCAAAACTTGATGAATATCTCGTCATAGCGAAGGACATCCACCAAATTGACCTAGTTAAATAAGCCGACAATTAATTTACGCTCACTTCGGCTTTAAGTAGTAATCGAGCCTCGCAATGATTATAGTGTGCTCAATTGTTCTCGTTAGATAAAAGTAAGATGTTTCAAGATAATCCTCTACTCGCTCAGCTCAAGCAGCAAATCCAAGAAACCCTCCCTAAAAAGGAAGGTACTATCAAAGCCACTGAAAAAGGCTTTGGTTTTCTCGAAGTTGATAGCAAAACAAGCTTCTTTATCCCGCCTCCGTACATGAAGAAATGTGTTCACGGTGACAAGGTGATTGCCATCATTCGCACCGAGAAAGAGCGCGAAGTAGCAGAGCCAGAGGAATTAGTTGAACAAGGTCTTACTCGCTTTATTGCACGAGTTAAGCTTTTCAAAGGCCGTTTGAACGTTGTTCCTGATCACCCGCAACTGAAAAAGTTGCAACTTAAAGCAAAAGCAATGAAGGGTTTAAACCCTGAAACGCTTAAAGAAGGTGACTGGGTTGTTGCTCACATCGTTCAACACCCATTAAAAGGTGACAACGGCTTCTTGGCTCAGATCTCTGAAAAAATCACAGACGCTGATGACAAGATCGCACCTTGGTGGGTAACGCTGGCACAGAACGACCTACCAAACAGCGAGCCTGCAGGCATCGACAACTGGCAGATCAATGACGATGCTGATCTTGAACGTGTAGACATGACGCACGTACCTTTTGTGACTATCGATGGTGAAAGCACAAAAGATATGGACGATGCGCTTTACGCGAAGAAGAAAGAGAACGGTGATTTTGAACTGACTATCGCGATTGCTGATCCTACGGCTTACATTTCTCCTGATGATGCAATGGATAAAGTGGCTCGTGAGCGCGGTTTCACGATTTACCTTCCGGGTCGTAACATCCCAATGTTGCCTCGTGACCTTGCAGACAACTTGTGCTCACTTATCGAGAACGAAGTTCGCCCTGCTCTATGCTGCACAGTAACGGTATCTAAAGATGGCGTTATTGGCGATGACATCAACTTCTTTGCTGCAAACATCAAGTCTCACGCTCGTCTTGCTTACGATAACGTATCAGACTGGCTAGAAACAGGTGCATCAGAGAAGTGGCAACCATCAGAAGAGATCGCTGCGATCGTTTCTGACCTTCACCAATTTGCTCAAGCTCGTTCAGCATGGCGCTCAGCAAACGCTGTTGTGTTCCCTGACCGTCCTGACTACCGCTTTGAACTTAGCGAAGATAACGATGTTGTTGCGATTCACGCAGACATGCGTCGTAGTGCGAACAAGTTAGTTGAAGAGTCGATGATCAGCGCAAACATCTGTGCAGGTCGAGTGTTAAAAGAAAGCTTCAACCAAGGTGTGTTTAACTGCCACTCTGGTTTCAAGGCCGAGAAAGTTGCTGACGTTCTTGAACTGGTGAACCCGCAAGCGGAAACACCATTCACTGAAGAGCAAATCGTTTCTCTTGAAGGATTCGCAACGCTACGCCGTTGGTTAGGTTCTTTAGACAACAGCTACTACGACAACCGTATTCGCAAATTCCAAGCGTACAGCGAGATCAGCAATGAGCCTGCGCCTCACTACGCTATGGGTTTAGACATTTACGCAACTTGGACATCTCCAATCCGTAAATACGGCGACATGATTAACCACCGCATGCTTAAGGCGCACATCCTAGGTAAAGCGCCAATTCAAACACCGGATGAAACCATCGGTGATGAACTTGCCCTACACCGTCGTCACCACGGTATGGCTGAGCGTAATGTTGGCGATTGGTTGTATGCTCGCACTCTGGCGTACGCTCCAGAAGAAGAAACTCGCTTCCAAGCAGAGATCTTCGACATTAACCGTGCAGGTATGCGTGTTCGTTTACTGGAGAATGGTGCTGCGGCATTTATCCCTGGTTCTCTCATTCTTGATAATAAAGAGAGAATAGAGTGCAACAGTGATATGGGCACTGTATCTATCGATAAAGAAATGGTATACAAACTGGGAGACGTTTTAGAAGTAGTTCTCTCAGAAGTTAATCAGGAAAACCGTAACTTAGTCGCAAAACCGACTCAAGTATTTGCGGACTTGCCTAGCGAGCCTGAAACAACAAACGAAACCGAAGCTTAAGACTTTTAACGGTTACAGCTTGCAAGGTTAGGGCCTCCAAGGTCAAAAAGCTTCAAGGTTCACTTCTAAAGGCGCTAATTATTAGCGCCTTTTTTGTAAATGTCTCATGCTTAAACAATACTTAAAAAAAACAATCAATAAGCAACCGATTTACAACGTCAAAGAAGCGCACTATGTCATCAATCACAGTTACTCAGTTCAGAAACTTCATTCCCAGGAAACGAGAACGCTACCCCGCCTCTAAAAACGGTATCTTCATGGTATCGAAGGGCAGCATTTCTTTCGTGCTACCCAATGGCACTGAAGCCTCGTTACAAGCGGGCGATTTCACACTCTACAATTCTGGTCAGATTAAAGACATCACAGTTAACACGGAAAATGGCGAATTTAGCGCAACCTGCTTAGATTTCGATTTGGCTATTTTTCAAAAGTTCATCAACCAATTCAGCGATCTAGAATCCACTCGAGTCCCAGACAAATACATCAAGTTCAATCAGACTGATACTGAAATCTACCAGTTGAAAGAGCTCATCATGTCGCTCGCCAATTCTTCTTCTCAGAATGACTACGCACTCACTCAATTAGGCTTAAGTTTGCTGTCACTGATGGTAGAGCAATATCCTGCTCTTTTGGTCATCATTGCTCGAGCTTCGAGATTAACCGTGACGCAAAAAGTCATTCACTACATCGAACAAAACATAGAAAACAACATCTCTTTGGACACGCTCGCGAGTTACATGGGAATGTCGCCAGCAACGCTCAAACGTCGTTTGTCGGCTGAAGACCTTTCGTTTTCGAATCTATTGAAAATCAAGCGAATTGCCCACGCCGCTACGCAGTTAAGAACATCGGATAAATCGATTACTCAAATTGCTTATGAATCTGGCTTTAAAAGTGCCGCTCACTTCAGTACTGCCTTTAAAACTTATCACGGAAAAACGCCAAAAGACTTCCGTTCGTTAATCGCACGAGCGCAACAACAAGGCATTAAACCGCCCGTCTAAAGTGTAGGAAAACAAGTTAATAAGGCGCAGTGGCTAAGCTTTAGCGTTGCGCCAACTAACTATGATGGTCAAGCCACCAGCGACGTTGAAGTGATCGGTTATGACCAAAAATACGACTTAGGATCTTTTTCTATTTCAGCCAGAATAGCATCAAGATCCTTCGATTTAGGAAGGTAGGGATAAGGTCCCCAGTTCACGGAATCAGTTTCGGCATCGTCTTCAAGCGGCACCATCACCAACCAACAAGATAACGATTCATCAAAGGTCACGCAGGCAATCTCATTTGTGTAATCACTATGAGATGAGTCGAGCAAATAATGCGCCTGAGAAAACAGCACACCGCCCTCACACTCTTCATATAGGGATTTGCCTAGCTCTACCGGTAAATTGCTATTTCGAGAAGTACAGAGCCTCTCAGCTCCAATTAAAAGACGATTCAGTTCTATATGAATAACGGACATAACACCCCTTGTAACTTCATAGAAACTTCTAAGTAGTGAATTCCTCTACTTAGCTTAGGACTCAACGAACATTTTAGCGAACCAGCGAAAACAAAATAGCCGCCCTGCTCCCAGAAACGAACCCTTCTTATCCAAAGTTATCTTACTTTCAAAAACCAATCCGGCAGCTATACATCGAGCATATAGAATTTCACAAAAGTGTCATATAACCGACCTATCATATGCGACAAATGTTATTAACTAGGAGTTGTTTATGTTACGAGTCGCGCTTGCCTCTCTTTTATCCTTAGCCCTGTCTTCTCACGCTGCTTTTGCACAAGAAACCAATATTTCGGGCTCCACTTCGGTATCACGAGTGATGGATGTATTAGCTGAGGAGTACAACAAGACTCACCCTGATAACTATATTGCGGTTCAGGGCATCGGTTCTACAGCAGGCATTACCATGGTTAATAAAGGTGTGTCTGATATCGGTATGAGCTCACGCTACTTAACGGACCGTGAACAGAGCGACAAACTGAAAGTGTTCCCGATTGCGTTTGATGGCCTAGCTGTCGTAACTAACCGTTCGAACGGTGTAAGTAACGTTACTCGCGAACAGCTATTCGATATCTACAAGGGAAAAATCACTAACTGGAAAGCCGTAGGTGGTGCAGATCAGCCTATCGCGGTTGTGACTCGTGAAGCGTCTTCTGGTTCACGTTACAGCTTCGAAAGCCTGCTTGGTTTAACGAAAATCATTAACGACCGTCTAGTGTCTGACATCAACCCAAATAACTTGGTTGTGAACAGCAACAGCATGGTAAAGACGATTGTTAACCATAACCCACATGCTATTGGTTTTATCTCTGTAGGTTCTATCGACCGTTCGATTAAAGCAATCACATTTGAAGGCGTAGAGCCGACATCTAAGAACATTGCCAACCACAGCTATGAACTGGCTCGCCCATTCTTGTTGCTGCACAAAACAGATTCTGTTTCTGAAGAAAGCAAAGACTTCATCAAGTTCGTGAAGTCAGAGCAAGGGCAAGATCTTATCGAAGAGTACGGCTACACTCGCATTAAATAAGTGAGTGAGTTTTATCTTATGAAAACAAAAAGAGAGAGCATTATGCTCTCTCTTTTTTGAATCTTTATAAATCGCTTGTTTACAAATTACTTAGAAGTGAAGTTGAATCACCGAAACGATAACAGCGCCAGGACGACGGATGCCTTCGATTTCTACGCGGATTTCACGCTCAATCTCTAGGCCTTTCTTAATTGGCGTCACTTTTGTTAGCGTACTTTTAGCACGAACGTTGCTGCCTGATTTCACAGGGTATGGGAAACGTACTTGGTTAAGACCAATGTTTACAACCATCTTCGCTGTCGGGAATTGAGACTTGTCAGGGTCAACGCTGTCAGTAAGGCGAGGAAGCAGAGACAAAGTTAAAAAACCATGTGCGATGGTTGTTTTGAACGGAGAGTCTGTTTCTGCCTTAGAAGGCTCTGTGTGGATCCACTGCATGTCTTCAGTCACAAGGCCGAACTGGTTAATACGGTCTTGACTTACATTGATCCAGTCGCCAGTATGGATAACTTCACCGATCTGCTGATTAAGCTCGTCAAACACAAGCTGTGCTTCAGGCTTTAATACGATCGGTTGCTCCACAGGCATCTCTGGTGCATCTTCGTTTACTGCAGGTTTGTGGTGATCACGAACCCACGCAAAGAAATGGCTATTTTGCGTACGATTAAGAAAGTCACCCCAGTAATCTCTAAGAGCTGGAGACATCCATTGCATAAACTCTGAGTGTTGCGAAGACACGCTGTCGCCTCGGTGTTTAAATAAATCAATGACTTTCATAAGAACCTCAATGCACAAAAAATTTCAATATAACTTCGTAATTTTGAAACACTTCACACTATTGTGCAAATGTTTTCGAGCATACACCCGTTAGCTGAACCTTGCTATTTTCATAATAAACAGACACTTACTAATAAAACATCATTTTATTACAAAACCCAATTTAGAGTGTTAGCTCTATCACATAATAAACATTTGATTATATAAATAGCGTTTTTATTCACAAGTGGAATAAAAAAAGGCTTAGCGCGATGCTAAGCCTCAGTTTTTATAAGGGATTAATTCTCACAAGGGATTCGTTTGAGGCTTACTTTTACAAGAAAGCCACCTCCCTTAAAGTTAACCTATCCTATTCGTCATCCAGTGGAATCAGTTTGGTATTACCACCGTGTGCCTTCTCACGCTTACGCTGCACGAATGCATAGAAGCCAGGGATTAGGAACGTACCCGCCAGTAACACACATAGGAGACCACCAATCAGTGAAATACCCAGAGAGTTCTGGCTCACGTGACCGGCACCCGCAGCGAAGATAAGCGGGAAGATACCTAAGATAAACGACCAAGACGTCATATTTACAGCACGGAAACGTAGCGTACCGCCCTTCACTGCCGCATCTTCGATTGGTGCGTCTTTTTCTTCACGCTCAACTTTCGCGAATTCCACAATCAATATTGCGTTCTTCGCGGCCAAGGCTATCAAGAGAACCAAACCAATTTGTGCATAAAGGTTCAACGGTGTGCCTGTTAGGTTCAACGCCAAGAAGGAACCTAAGGTTGCGACAGGTACTACTAAGATAATCGCAATCGGTATGGTCCAACTCTCGTACTGAGCCACCATGAACAAGTAGATGAAGATCAGTGCCAATGCGAACGCAAAGATCGCTTGGTTGCCCGCGAGTACTTCTTGGTAAGCCATACCAGTCCATTCGTACTGATAACCTTGTGGTAGAACTTCAGCTGCGACACGTTCCATCGACGCAATCGCATCACCACTCGAGTAACCCGGTGCTGGTTGACCTTGGATCACTGCACTGCGGTACATGTTGTAACGCCATGCTACATCTGGTTCGAAGATCTGGTCGTAAGTAACAAGTGTACTTAGCGGGATCATCTCACCATTAGACGAACGTACGTGGAATCGTTGTAGATCGTCCATGCTGCTACGGTGATCACTGTCAGCTTGCATGGTTACGCGGAAGTTCTTACCAAACATGGTGAAGTCGTTCACGTACAACGAACCAAGGTTACCTTGTAGTGTTTGGAAGATTTCCGACAGCGGAATGCCTAGTTGCTGCGCTTTCTCACGGTCAATATCGACATAGTAGTGAGGTACGTTCGCACGGAAAGTACTGAACGTGTGTGAAATCTCAGGCTGTTTCGTCGCCTCAGCAATCACGTCATTCATTACCATCGCAAGGTCTGTACGGCTACGACCTAATGTATCTTCAAGAACGAACTCAAAACCAGACGCTGCACCCATACCCGGTACCGCTGGCGGTCCCATCGCAAATACAATCGCCTGAGGCAATTCTGTTGCCGCTCGACCATTAATACGCTGTGAGATAGCTTGCGCTGAATGTTGGCCATCCAGTGCGTTACGCGTGTCCCAATCGTGAAGCTTGATGAACATCGACGCACCATTCGATGCAGATGCACCTGTCATGAATGCGTAGCCGTTAACCAGTGTTACACCATCAACACCCGGCTCTTGTTCAACCATCTCTAGCAATTGCTCTGTCACATCTTCTGTACGAGACAGTGATGCCGCGTCAGGAAGCTGCACGTTAACCAGCAAAATACCTTTATCTTCTTGAGGTACGAACGCCGTAGACGTTGTTTTCGCGAAGTAAGTAACAGCCGCTAAAGCAACAACGAAGAAAGTGAACAGCAGAACGCCTTTCTTAACCAAGAAGCCAGCAATTTGACCGTATTTGTTAGTAACGGACTCTAGACCACGGTTAAACGCTTGGTACCAACGAGCTGTGTTACCACCGCCCTGCTTCAGAACCAATGAACACAATGCTGGTGACAACGTTAGTGCGTTAATCGAAGAGATAACAACGGCGATACAGATAGTCAGAGCGAACTGACGATACATGATGCCGGTAATACCTGGCAGCATCGCAACAGGGATGAATACCGCAAGTAGAACCAAGGTAGACGTAATGATCGGACCCGTTACTTCTTTCATCGCGATAAGCGTGGCTTTACGCGGTGAAATCGTTGGGTCTTTGGCCATCGTGGTATCAACGTTCTCGATAACCAAGATCGCATCATCTACCACGATACCAATCGCCAATATCAAACCGAACAAGGTTACCGTGTTGATGGTAAAACCCGTCATCTGCATGATGGCAAACGTACCGATCAAAGATACTGGAATCGCGACGACAGGAATCAAGGTTGCACGCGCACTACCCAAGAACAGGTAAGTAACTGCGATAACCAGCAAGATAGCTTCGATCAGCGTTTTTACTACCCCTTTAATCGACTCAGCAACGAAGACTGTCGTGTCGTAACTCGCTTCATAAGCAACGCCTTCAGGGAAGTTTTTGCTTAGGTTGTCGAGCATCGCCATTACGGCTTTACCACTTTCCAGTGCGTTAGCGTCTGACTGAAGTGACAGCGTTACGATCGACGCATCTTGACCACGGTATTTACCATTACCATCGTAGAATTTTTTACCAAGCTCAACACGTGCAATGTCTTTTAGATAAACCGTTGAACCGTCTTGAGTTGCACGAAGAACAACATTTTCAAACTCATCAGCCGTTTCTAGTCGACCTTTTGTTACCAAGTTGAACTGCACTTCTTGAGCATTGTTATAAGGTGCTGCGCCAATACGACCAGCAGCAACTTGAACGTTCTGCTCTGCCAACGCGCGATTCACGTCAGAAGTGGTGATATTCAGGTTAGCCATTTTCTCAGGATCTAACCAAACACGCATCGCGTATTCACCACCACCCAACACATTCACTTCACTAATACCTGACACACGTGCCAATTGGTCTTTAATGTTTAAGTTAACGTAGTTGATCAGGAATTGATCGTCGTACTCACCGTTTGGCGAATAGAAGTTCAATACCATCAAAAGGTCAGGTGAACGCTTTTTAACGGTAACACCCACCATTCTAACTTCTTGAGGAAGCTTCGATTCGATTTGAGCAACTCGGTTCTGAACGTTGACCTGAGCCATATCTGGATCAGTACCAACATCAAAAGTTACGTTAAGGTTGTATGAACCATCATTAGCACTCTTAGAAGACATGTAGATCATATCTTCAACGCCGTTAACCGACGTTTCTATGGGGTCGGCTATCGCCTGTTCTACTACTTCAGCACTTGCACCTGTGTAGAATGCGGTAACACTTACAGAAGGCGGGCTGATTTTTGGATATTCCGCTACTGGCAAGATGGCGAGAGAGATCGCACCTGCCAGCGTTAAGATTATGGATATTACAAGGGCAAACTTAGGCCTTTGAATAAAGAAACGACTCAACATAAATAAGCCCCTTACTCAGCTTTTTCAGCAGCAGGCTGAATGCGAACAGACATACCATTACGTACACGCTGTAAGCCTTGAGTGATAACTGCATCGTCCTTCTCTAATCCAGAGTGAACAATCACACCACCTTCAACCTGACGACCCATTTCGATGTTTCTACGCTCAGCCACAGGAGCCGCTTCGCCTTCAACTAGCACCATAACAAAGTCGCCTTCAAGGTCGGTTTGAACCGCGCGGCGAGGAATGGTTACGACATCAATAGATTGCTTCTCACGCAGATCAACACGAACGTGCTGGCCAGGAAGCAATTGCTGGTCTGGGTTATCAGCAATCGCACGCATCGCGATCGTACCAGTGTTTAGGTTGATACGGTTGCCCAAGAAATCGAGCTGACCTAGGTGTTCGAATGCTTCGCCATTTTCAAGCATAATTTGCACTTCAACACGATCAGAATCGCTGCTACCGTCACCTTCAATACGGTCCATACCTAACTCAATACGCTCACGCTCACTGATACTGAACGATGCATGGATTGGGTCTAGGCTAACCAAAGTTGTCAGTACACCTGAAGACGGTGAAACTAGGTCACCTTTACTAACTTTAGTGTCACTGATTCTTCCAGAGAAAGGTGCGATAATTTGGGTGTGAGAAAGTTGAACATTCGCGGCGTTTAACTGGGCTTGGCTTGCTTCTAGCTGTGCTTGAGAACCTAATAGGTTTGCCGTTAATGCATCAAATTCCGATTGAGAAATACTGCCCTTAGGAAGTAGGTTCTTACCACGGTTGAAATCAAGTTCGGCTTTTTTAAGGTTAGCATTCGCTTGAGCAACAGCCGCTTTCGCGCTTGCTACTTCTGCTTCAAATGATGAAGGCTCAATTGAGTAAAGCAATTGACCCTTCTCGACCATTTGGCCTTCTTTGAAGTGACGGCTTTGTAGATAGCCAGAAACCTGCGCCGTGATCGCCGTGTCTTCTACGGCTTCAATACGACCGATGTACGACTTACTTTGCTGATGAGAAACAACGCTAACATCCTGTACAGCTACGAGAGGTAAAGGCGCTTGCTTGGCATTCTGAGCATCTTGCCCACATCCAGCAAGAATAAGAGAGCTTGCAAGAACCGTAAGGATTAACTTTTTACGCATGGTTATACCGTCACTTATGAGAAATTGAACAGCATAAAAGTTACGTAACACAAATATCTACAATGTCCGAGGAATATCAATTATTACTTGAAAAGTGTTTCAACGTGTAACGAGAAACCTGATGCTTATAAAACACTTACAAGTAGATAACAAAATTACCTCAAATGAGTCTTTCTCGCTCTTAGGAACTAGGTATATTGACTAACATCATGTATCTTCGTAGATAAGTATTCATATTTAATTACTTAAGGTAATTCACATGATTTCAAAATGGGCTAAACGTTTTTATCAAATGGCGGAGCTGGTTGGCTCTTGGAGTAAAGATCCATCCACTCAAGTTGGTGCTGTGATCACCAAACACAACCGTATCGTTTCAGTAGGCTTTAACGGCTACCCTCATGGTGTATCGGATAGTGCTGATACTGATGATCGTGAGATGAAATACCTAAAAACCTTACACGCAGAAGAAAACGCAATCTTGTTTGCTAAGCGCGATTTAGACAGCTGTGAAATTTGGGTGACTCACTTCCCTTGCCCAAACTGTGCAGCGAAGATCATCCAGACCGGTATCTCTGCGGTTCACTGCCCTGAGCAAAGTGAAGATTTCCTTTCTCGTTGGGGAGACAAGATCAAGGTAAGCCAAGATATGTTTGAACAAGCTGGCGTACAAGTCGATTGGTTGCCAATTGCTGACTTAGACTAACTTCGATTGGTTAATCTGTTTATTGATTGATAAAAAGACACAAAAAAGCCGAGAGTCGATGATATCGCTCTCGGCTTTCTTTTTATTCGACTAGTTTACTCATAATTGAAACCAGAATTATGCGGTAGCTGGAAACTCTTCAGCGTACGCTTCCATGAAGTCTTTGCGAATATCCTGCTCTAGGTGAATCGCTTTTTCAGTTGGGCAGAAAATCATAAAGTGGACTTCTTGCTCACCCGTTGAACTGCTCGTGATGTGGATATGTGGCTCAGAACCCGGAAGGTCGACGCCAGCGTGCTTTTCAATCACACCGTTATAACGACGAGCAACATCGATAAACTCTTCACAATGCTCTTCAATTTTGACGATAAGACCCGGCACCATTGGGTACAGGTTAACGAAGTCTTTCACTGTCACGGTAAAGCTGTGGTAAACGTAACGCTTCATGAAGTTGAGGTTCTTTACAGGGTAAGTAAAGAACATGCTGTTAGGCAGCGTAGCGGTCTTGCCAGTGAAGTGGTATTGCCCATGATACAAGTCGATTTCTTGAATCACAGTCGCCATCAGGTTGTGTTCAATCACCTCGCCACTGATTTTACCCACCTCAATCCAGTCACCAATTCGAAACGAACGTGAACTCGCACGTTGAATAGAGCCAGTAAAACACAAGATGATCTCTTTCGAAGCCACAACTATTGCAACGGCAATCGCAGTCACAGACAGAGCAAACTCACTGATTTCAGATTTCCAGAGAATAAACAGCGTAATAACAATAATCGCAAAGGTGCCGTTTTTGGTACGAGACATCCAGTTACGTTGGTCTTCGCTAAGGAAAGCGACATCGCCTCTGATACGAGACAAGGTAATTCGGCGGATGATTAAAATAAGACTGATAATCAGCGCACTAAAAATAAACTTATGAGCGAGTAGGAAATCTATTACTTGCCACACTTTTTCCATTACTTAATCCTTAGCATTACAACAGTTAGCTTTAACAACAAAGCAGCCGTAACGGCATTATAAAAAAGCGCTCAAAAGTAGAGCGCTTTCTTTACGTGCCTAAATCAGCTTAGCTAAGGCTATCATTTTATCTGGGCAGAAGTAATAAATTGGCCAAAAGTTTCACACCAAATCACAACGGTATTAAATCGATTAAGATCAACACCTTTTGGAAGCTCAACCATAAATCGGTCGAATGTTTTTACATCGCCAACTCTCAATAACTCGCTCTTGCTGTCATTGAAAGCTTGTTCGGTTTCAATAAACTTAGGAGAGAGGTAAACCTTGTAGTCCGGCCCCGGCGCCAGTTCGCCTTCAAACGCAATCGCATTTTCTGAAACCGAGACTATGCCCTCTCCCCAATGCAAGAAATCACTGTCTTGGCGATCTTTACTGAATTCACCCGTATAAATAGCTTGTTGTGAGATGGCTTCAACTGAACTCGAAGATGGAGAGTCAGGCTCAATCAAGATAGGCAGTGCATAAACACCAAGCCCAAAACCAACAGCACCCACGGCTAGGTGGGTGCAAAGTAAAACTAACTTTTTCATCGCGTACTCCCTTATGCTTAAAGAGAGTATTATTGAATACTCTCAAAAATACAAAGAGATATCGCGTTATAGGCCGCTATTTCTGGTAATGCAGAGCAGTACGTTGAGACAGTTCCACAATCACTTTCACCGCCTGTTCCATACCTTGGATAGTAATGAACTCATGAATACCGTGGAAGTTATAGCCGCCAGTAAAGATATTCGGACATGGTAGCCCCATGAACGATAGGCGAGCACCGTCTGTACCGCCTCGAATCGGTTTGATCATCGGCTCTACATCGCACTCGATCATCGCTTGCTTCGCCAACTCAATAATGTGCTGATGAGGTTCAACCATCTCTTTCATGTTGAAGTAACTATCAGTCAGTACCAACTCAACATGCCCTTTCTCTAGGCGCTCGTTCAGTTCATCGACTTTCTGTTGCATAAACACCTTACGTGCTTCTACGCCTTCACGCTCGAAATCACGGATGATATAACCCAATTCAGAGCGAGCGACACCCATTTCAGCCGACTTCAAATGGTAGAAACCTTCATAGCCTTCTGTGCATTCTGGGGTTTCTTGTGCTGGCATCATCAATTGGAATTGCGCAGCAATGTTCATCGAGTTCACCATCTTACCCTTTGCGGTACCCGGGTGAACGTTTACTCCGTGGCAGATAACATCAGCACTTGTGGCATTGAAGTTCTCAAACTCCAACTCACCGACTGGACCACCATCAATGGTGTATGCCCATTCAGCGCCAAACTTCTCAACATCAAACAGGTTCGCACCGCGACCGATCTCTTCATCTGGCGTGAAACCGATGCAGATGTCACCGTGTTTAATTTCTGGATTCGCCTTTAGGTAAGCAATCGCGCTGATGATTTCAGCGATGCCCGCTTTGTTATCGGCACCCAGTAACGTCGTGCCATCGGTCGTAATAAGGTCATGACCATGCAGAGTATCAAGATCTGGGTATTGGCTTGGGTTTAAGCATTCTCCACTTGTACCTAGCTCAATCATTCCACCTTGGTAATCTTTAATCACCTTCGGCTTCACGTTTGCGCCTGATGCGTCAGGAGCGGTATCCATGTGCGCGACAAAACCAATCGCAGGTACTGGGTAATCGACGTTCGACGGCAGTTTTGCCATCAAATATCCATTTTCATCTAAAGACACATCAACTAACTCTAATGCGATCAATTCTGACTTTAAGGCTTCAGCAAAGGTGATTTGACCCGGTGAACTTGGGCACTGCTGATTAGAAGGATCGGATTTGGTATCAAAAGTAACGTAATTCAGAAAACGTTCTACAAGCTTTTCCATAATTCATCTCACCATGGATTAAGTAATTGATTTACTGACTTAATACTTAATATAGGTAAGTATTTTATTGTTAGGAAATTACCTACGCGGAGTCAGTAGCGAGGTTTTTCATCTTACGCCCCTGACCATCTATGTAATTGCTCTAAATCATTATTGTGCGAAATTAGACGAGCTTCCTATACTTGAAATCAGAGGGTTTCGTCAGTTCCAATATTGCATACGGATGATAAGCGATTGCTTTGTACGCATTCTACGCCCTCCGCTCTCAGCCTAAAAAAAGTACAAAGTGGATGATGATCACAATTTATCCCTGATGCAGAATCTGTCATACGTTACACGGAGACACAGTTATGACGATTAATAAGTATTTTATTTTTTCTCCTCAAGCCTCTGAGGAAGCACTTCAACCAGTATTGACTGAGAAAGAAGTTCAAAGGCAGGAAGCTCTAAGGCTCGCGCAATCCCAAGGTGGGTTTGATACCAACGCGACCTCGTAACTTGATAATACTCAGAACGTATTTATAGAACCCCTAATAAAGAGCTCTACTTCTCTATGATGTAGAGCTCTTTGTCTATAGACCTTTCTTCTCTATTTCCAATAAACCCTATTCAGGCGTCAGCCTATCCTAGCCTTTTACTTTCCGACCTTCGCCTATACCTGTATCTATAGCTGCACCTATAGTTACTCGAGTACATCGCCATCTCGTTAGTCACGCTGAGAAATGACTCATTAAACTTCCCCAAGCCATACCTTGTCGTGCCATTTTGTGCTAATAATTCATATTCGTTTTCATTCCTCACTCGCCCTCTTTTCAAATACTTTTATGCGAGTACCAGAGAACTTAACCACAGGAATCCCGAACTCAATGGAATATTCAAAACTAGGAAGTAGTCAAATTCCCGTTTCCCGAATCTGTCTTGGTAGCATGACTTGGGGGCTGCAAAACACGCAACAGCAAGCCGACCAACAGATCGAATACGCATTAAACCAAGGCATTAACTTTATTGATACGGCAGAAATGTACGCGGTTCCACCTTCCCCAGATACCTACGGAAAAACAGAAGCGATCATCGGTAACTGGCTGTCTCGTAACCCGCAACGCCGCCAAGAGTTAATCATTGCGAGTAAAATTGCGGGTCCAGGACTGCCTTGGGTTCGAGATGGTGGCCCGATAACGGGTGAAGCCGTGATCGCCGCGGTTGATGCGTCATTACAACGCCTGCAAACCGACTATATTGATCTTTACCAACTTCATTGGCCAAATCGCACTACACCTCACTTTGGTAAGCATTTCCCTAATCACATTCGATTCAGCGATATCGACCGAAAGCAGCATGAAGCAGAGATGTTGGAGATCCTTCAAGCATTAGCGAGCTGTATTAAGGCGGGTAAGATTCGTCATGTCGGCCTTTCAGATGACACGACTTGGGGCATTAACACGTACCTTAAGTTGAGTGAGAAGCACGATTTGCCGCGCATGGTCTCTATTCAGAATGAATTCAGCCTACTGCACGCGAAAGATTGGCCATATTTGATTGAGAACTGTGTGCATGAAGATGTCGCTTACTTACCATGGTCACCTTTGGCTGCAGGCATGTTAAGTGGTAAATACATTGATGGTGCAAGACCGGAAGGCAGTCGCTGGACGTACATGCAACGTAAAGGCATTTTCCGTGACACTGAATCTGCAAACGAAGCGGTTAAAGGTTATGTTGAAGTGGCAAATGCTCACGGGTTTACGCCGAGCCAATTGGCATTAGCGTGGTGTAATCAAGTCGACGGTGTTACCTCGACCATTATTGGCGCAACCACCATGGAACAGTTGAAAGAAAACGTAGCAGCATTCAGCAAACCGCTGTCAGAAGAGATCCTTACCGATATCAACACGGTGTTTAAGCGCTACCCTGCTCCGTATTAAGCTGTCAGTTCACTCAGCTTTCTACGTTCAGTTTGAGTAACCCCCATAAGAGCGCGCTATTTAGTGCGCTTTTCTTTTTTTAAGTCGGTCGCTTTTGGTTCTCCAACCTTTGCTCTATAATGCGCGGGCTTATATCTAGGATAAAAACATGATTTCAAAAAACCAATTAAAACTCCTTCGTGCTTTGGGCCAAAAGAAACAACGTAAAGCCCACGGCCTGTTTCTAGTTCAAGGTGAAAAGAACGTTCTTGAACTGTTCAATAGTGACTTAGTCGTAAAGAACGTCTTCGCTACTGCTGATTTCTTATCTGAGAATCACGCATCACTGATTGAGTTTGATTGTGTTGAAGCCTCGCTAGACGACCTAACCAAAGCAAGCACTCTAGTAAGTAACAATGCAGCGATTGCTGTGGTTGAGATTCCAAAGATTGAATTACCAGAAGCGACAGGCTTAATGATTGCGCTGGATGGTGTTTCTGATCCAGGTAACCTAGGTACGATTATTCGCGTGGCAGACTGGTATGGCATCAAGCATATCGTTGCGAGCAGCGATTGCGCAGACCCATACAACCCTAAAACGATCAGTGCAACTATGGGTAGCTTTGGCCGAGTACACGTAAGCCAAACGGACTTACCTGCTTACTTAGAGCAAGCGAACCTACCGGTTTACGGTGCTTTCTTAGAAGGTGAAAGCGTTCATAAGACTAACTTCACTGCGAACGGTATTTTGCTGATGGGTAGCGAGTCTCACGGTATCCGTGAACACGCCGCTAAGTTCGTGACTGACAAGATTACGATTCCAGCATTCGGTGGCGCTGAATCATTAAATGTAGCGATGGCGACAGGTATCATCCTCGATAACATGCGTCGTCAGCATAGCTAGACCTCTAGGCTAACGAGCCAATCGACAGTGATCAGATATTAAAAAAGGCGTATTGATTAAATCAGTACGCCTTTTTATTTGAGTTCTTTTCAACAATTACTTTTCTAGCATTGCCAACTTATCAGACACACCATTCCACTTTTCAGCGTCATCCATCGGTGCTTTGACTTCCGTTTGCACAGGCCAAATCTCAGCAAGCTCTGCATTCACTTCGATAAAGATCTTTTGATCTTCTGGTAATTCATCTTCTTGGAAGATCGCTTGAGCATCACATTCAGGTACACATAAACCACAATCGATGCATTCGATTGGGTTAATTACCATGAAATTCGGGCCTTCATGGAACGCATCTGCGGGACACACGGCCACACAGTCTGTGTATTTACATTGAATACAGTTATCGCCTACGACAAATGCCATGATGCTCTGCTCTATAAGTTAGTCAAAATTGAAGAATGGGGATAATACTCATCCCAAAGCAAAATTCAACATCATACGGCTCTAATATCGTGTCTATTTGCTCCATGTTTCCAAATTAGTATGACAGATAAATCAATTTCTCGTAAAATGCGCGCCATTGTGAGCTTATCGCTTCTTTCAACCTCAGCGTTTTCATCAAACCTGAGTCTAGAAGTGGTCTAGCTAAGACACCTATAAAAAACGAGACATCGAAATGATACGTTTAACCGAAATTAAACTTCCACTAGACCACGAAGAGTCTGCTATTCAAGACGCGATTGAAGCGAAGCTTGGTATTAACTCTGATCAGGTACTTTCTTTTAATATCTTTAAACGTGGCTACGATGCTCGTAAGAAATCGAAGATCCTACTTATCTACACGCTGGATGTTCTCGTTGAAAACGAAGCTGAACTATTAGAGCAATTCATCAGCGACCCGCACGTAAAAGTGACTCCAGACATGGAATACAAATTCGTTGCTAAAGCCGTTGAAAACCAAACTGAGCGCCCTGTTGTTATCGGCTTTGGCCCTTGTGGTTTGTTCGCTGGTCTAGTGCTTGCTCAAATGGGCTTCAACCCAATCATCGTTGAACGTGGTAAAGAAGTTCGTGAACGTACTAAAGATACCTTTGGTTTCTGGCGTAAGCGCACACTGAATACAGAATCAAACGTGCAATTTGGTGAAGGCGGCGCAGGTACTTTCTCTGACGGTAAACTATACAGCCAAGTGAAAGATCCAAAACACTACGGCCGTAAAGTAATCGAAGAGTTCGTTGCAGCTGGCGCACCAGAAGAAATTCTGTACGTAAGTAAGCCGCACATCGGTACTTTCAAGCTGGTTACCATGATCGAAAAGATGCGTGCTTCTATCATTGAACTAGGTGGCGAAATCCGCTTCAGCACTCGCGTAGACGACGTTCACATGGAAGACGGTCAAATCACTGGCTTAACGCTGTCTAACGGTGAAGAGATTAAGTCTCGCCACGTTGTACTAGCAGTTGGCCACAGTGCTCGTGACACGTTCGAAATGCTACACGACCGTGGCGTTTACATGGAAGCAAAGCCTTTCTCTGTTGGTTTCCGTATCGAACACAAGCAATCAATGATTGATGAAGCTCGTTTCGGCAAGAACGCTGGCAACCCAATTCTAGGTGCGGCGGACTACAAGCTGGTTCACCACTGTAAGAATGGCCGCACTGTATACAGCTTCTGTATGTGCCCAGGTGGTACTGTGGTTGCTGCAACGTCTGAAGAAGGCCGCGTAGTAACAAACGGCATGAGCCAATACTCTCGTGCAGAACGCAACGCAAACAGCGCCATCGTTGTTGGTATCGACCCAGAACGCGATTACCCAGGTGATGCACTGGCGGGTATCCGTTTACAACGTGAACTAGAAAGCGGTGCTTATGTTCTTGGTGGCGAAAACTACGATGCACCAGCACAGAAAATCGGTGACTTCCTTAAAGGTCGCGATCCAAGTGCAATCGGTGAAGTACAACCGTCTTTCACACCGGGTATCCACCTAACAGACATTTCAAAAGCGCTGCCTGATTTTGCTATCGAAGCAATTCGTGAAGCAATCCCAGCGTTCGAGAAGAAGATCAAAGGTTTCTCTACACCAGACGGCCTACTAACAGGTGTTGAGACTCGTACATCTTCTCCTGTATGTATCAAACGTGGCAAAGACTACCAAAGCATCAACCTTAAGGGCTTCTTCCCTGCAGGTGAAGGCGCAGGCTACGCAGGCGGCATCCTGTCTGCTGGTATCGACGGTATTAAGGTTGCGGAAGCACTTGCGCTGTCTATGGCAGAACAAAACCAAGCTGAGAAGATTGAGATCGCTTAAGGTCTCATTACAAAGCGACTAATACCGCGATTGATCAAAAAGAAAAATCCAGTGTCTGCAGACACTGGATTTTTTATTGGAAACAATTTATCGGTGTTAAGTACTCACTCGAGTAGCCTTACTCGCAGCTTTCTTTTGACCAGTTAACCCCATCATCTGAACATTCAAATCGACTTGTCCCATTCTGGTAGTAATAACCTTTAGTCCAGTTACCTTGAGAATATCTAGACGTTATCGTTTGAGTATAATCAAACGGCGTATTTTCAATGTACGCATATTTATGTCTATTCCAACTATCAGAGCCATATGAACTGTTGTCATTAAAATCGACCGATAGGTAACTTAGTGCATCAAAGTCGCCGCGAGAGACACTATTCAATGTATCCCCTAGATCAACCCACTCTGGGTGTGGCGCGTTGTTCTCAAAATTAAATTTCGCTTGCACCTGAGTAAACTGATCTTTGTAATCACCAACAATGTCTGCCGTCAAGGTTTGCATAAAGCCCGCACCAACGTCTTGACGAGAACAACTTTCCCAATCAGGTTGTTGAGACCCAGCACGGTTCATCACACCAAAGGTAGTCAATGAGTTAGGCAGAACCTGCTGCTTGATGGTCTCTTGTACTGAACACGAGTACTGCGCCCCATCGCTACTCAATGAGAACAAAGCTTCCTTGTCATACTCTAAGCCATTTTTCTTCTGACCATTACGCTCAAAATGTTCACTTAAAACCAGTTCTGTCTGCAAGTCGGCTGAAACTTCATGTTCGATCACAATCAGCTTGTCCGCGGTCATCACTGTTTTAACTTTGTACCACTTATTAATTTCGTTCTTCTTGGAGTAATCCCAATGCTGCCAGTAATAATCAACATAAGCTTGCTGGGCTGTTGGGTTCTCTTTTTGAATCTCTTTGGTCTCTTGATACGACTTTTTAATGGCAGGCATCATCTTCTGCGCTAAATCGTAGAGCTCAGTGTTTTGAGCTTTGATGAAATCACCATACAAGTCCTCTACGGCAATGTTGTATCGGTTCGCAATTCGGAAGTCATGCTCTTTCACATTTTGGATAATGCTATTTTGGGTGTTCACCGCTTGCTTCAAAGCAGAGCAACTATTTAAACCACCTTTATACAAGTCGGCTTGGATTTCATTCCATAAAACGGTGGTCAGTGGTGTCGTAGACTTAATTTCTTGGTTGGAACTCACCGTCATTACAGGCGGAAAGATTAGCTGATAAGGTTCAGTAATGGGCGAGTTGGGGCTATCCGCATCAATAGCGCCTACAGGCACGTTCACTACGATTGGGGCGTAGTCCATACAGTCTGAGTTAGAGCCCGTTAAAGATAACTCATAGCTGCCTTCATCGTCCGTGATACTGCTTGGCTCACCTTCATCTAACACACCATTATAATTGATGTCCAAAAACGCGGTCGCCCCTGAAATATAACCATCGATAGCCACACCTTGTAATGTTTTCGTTTGCGGTGTTGGAGTATTGTTACTGCTGCTACCACCGCCCCCTCCGCCACAAGCCGTAAGGCCACCAACGATAAGTACAATAGAAATAAGCTTAATTTTCATTCGATGAGATCCTAATGAAATAAATTTATGAATAGGAGTGTCATTGGGGGGGATGACTGGGAATGACTTTGATAGTCATGTTGAGTCATAGTAACGTTCGGTGTTAAAAAGAAACATGAAAGGGTGAAAGGCAATTAATGCATGTTTTCGTTTTGACCGAAAAGCTAACTAGGAAACGAAATGCACTCAAAAATAGATGAATTACTTCTCACTTGAAGATATCCAAAGCTTATAAAAATCACTATAGCCAGTTTGGTTTATCTCAACGCCATGAACCTCAACACTATTAAACACCTTCTCTTTGCCGTGAAATAACGGGCAAAGTAACTTCTGTTGATAAAGCGAATGTTCAATTTGCTTCAACTCATCAAAAGAGTTATCACAACTGACTGCTGAACGAACTTTCTTGCAATGCGTCTTCATCTCCGAATTGTTGAAAATGAACCTGAGACCAGATGAAGCAAGTAGCCAATCGTAAAGACCATACTCTTTTGGCTGTTCGATAATTTCTTCAATAAATAACAAGTCTGCCGACTCACTCATTGAGCTAGGATCACTAATATTAGGAAGTTCCATCACTTCAATCGTCACGCCAGTCTTTGCAATAGTTTGATGAAGCCAGTCCGCCGTATCTTGAAGTAAAGGAATCGTCATTTTAGGTCGCGTTAATACAACCGTCCCCGTCAAAACAGGGATGGGATGACTACACGTTAATTCGCTAGGTGAGAAAGACAAGTCATCCGTCACCATATCAGCATCAAACTCTTTACTGCTGGACTTGATATACGAGACCAAGCTGTCTAAGTCTTCAAGGGTAATACCTGACTTCTCCCTACGATTAACCGCAAGGTAGGAAAGTGCATTAATCGTGGTTTCTTCGGCAACGCCCGATTTATTGAAACTCAGGGTGTGATCATTTAAGCCTTCAATGTCGGTCAGCGTTATCTGTTCTAACAAGGCATTTTGAGCGAAGTAGCCACGGTGACGTTTGAGAACCAACCGCTCTTCGCTCCAGTCGTCTAACGAGAAAGGACCAGTCCCCAGATAAGCACTTCGGCCACTAGAGAAGTACGTCCGCTTGCAACGATAAATAGACGCGTGTGCACTGCACAACGTATAGAGAAACATAGGATTTGCGTGCGTTAGTTCGATAATCAGTTGTTTATCATCCACCACTTGTACATCACGAACCTGTTCAAATAAAGACTGCACCGGACCATCAATGCTTTTTAGCCGCAACAAACATTGAGCAACATCTTTGGCATTTAAAGCATCGCCATCATGAAATAACACATTTGGCCTTAACCAAAAATGCAGAAAGCGCCCTTCGATCTTCCAATGATGTGCGAGGCTAGCTTGAGGCTTACCCTCATGATCTTGGATTAACAGAGTATTGTAGAGACTTCTTAGGATGTGATGTTCAGCCGTTCTGTACGTTTCGGCGGGCTCAAGGTTGTCGACCCATGGATATTGGGTAATCAGTAAATGGTCATTTTGCTCATTGAACAGACTATGTTTTTCAGTCGCTAACGTCAGTGCTTTTATTGCAGGTGCACCATAGTTTTCTAGAAAGCGGGGAATAGCGTTAAAACGACCGTTCTCTAAATGCTGTACCAAAACTTGTTCTAACGCTTCGGAAAAACTGACTAGGATTCGGAACTGGCTAAGCTTGCCTCGACCTTTAGATGGAATCCAACAAATCCAGTGATACTCAGACAAGCACTTAAGAATGATCGAAGTGTTTCTACGAGAGGTCGACAGCGAATGCTCTAGATCATCTATCGTGAGGTGATACTCTTCGCCTAATTCATACTTTACAATAAGCTGCTGAAGTCTACGTAAATTAGCGTCGTTCATAAGATTCCAGACTGAAGCGATTAATCAAGTGTCATTAATATCAGTATGGATTTATAAATTCAACCTTATACTGAATATCCCACCACGAGCTTTGTTAGTTAATTCAATAAATTACTAAGATATAAAAACCTCGAGTTACTCAATGTTACTTGGGTTCCACTTCCCTTCGTGAATCGCGGAATTAACGTCTCTTCTTGGTAACCAGCCCATGGTTTCAAGTTCGGGTTTATCTTTAAAATGATCAACGTAGCCGATACATAAATACGCCACGATATCGATGTTTTCTGGGATATCTAATGCGTCTCTCAGTGTTGAGTCGTGGAGAATGCTCACCCAACCCAACCCTAGGTTTTCTGCTCTGGCCGCGAGCCACAAGTTTTGAACCGCACAGACTGTGCTGTATAAGTCCATTTCTTGTTTGATGGTTCTACCTAGCACGACCTTTCCGGTTCGATTACGGTCGCAAGTCACGCAGATGCCGATAGGTGATTCAACGATACCTTCCAACTTTAAGCGCTTATACATCGCCTGCTTTTCGTCGGTAAACATTTCTGCCGATTCAGCATGCGCTTGATTGAAGCCCGCTTTAATTTGTTGCTTGGTTTCGATATCACGAACAACGACAAAGTCCCAAGGCTGCATAAAGCCGACACTGGGCGCATGGTGCGCGGCAGTTAACACACGCATCAAAACGTCTTCAGGGATCTCATCAGGAAGAAACTGACCACGAACATCTCGGCGAGAAAAAATCGTTTTATATACTGCTTCGCGTTCATTCGGCGTAATTTCCATACTTCCCTGTCTTATCGTCGTCTTATTGAGCCAGTATTATCCAACTAAAGTGTCTATGTTACTAGCGGTACACAAGCAACATGGTAGAATGCCGCCATTAATCTTATCCTTGTATAAGATTGTTGAACCTTTCCATCGCTATTTAGCCAAATCATACCGAGAAACTTATGCCATTTTCCAAGCTTGGATTAAGCTCACCTATTGTTAAAGCCGTTGCAAAACAAGGCTACGAAAAGCCAACTTCGATTCAAGAAAAAGCAATTCCAATTGTACTTTCTGGTAAGAACCTTATTGCGGCAGCACAAACAGGTACAGGTAAAACTGCGAGCTTTGTTCTCCCTATCTTAGAAATGCTAAGCAAAGGTGAAACGCAGCGTAAAAAACGTATTCGCGCCGTGATTCTCACACCTACTCGTGAGCTAGCTGTTCAGGTTGAACAGAACATCACTAAGTACGCGAAGTTCCTAAACCTAACATCATTAGCGATGTACGGTGGCGTGTCTTACCAACACCAGAAAGATCGTCTGATTGAAGGTGTTGATATTCTGGTTGCAACACCTGGCCGTTTGATCGACATGTACGGACAACGTGCCGTTCACTTTGATGAAGTTGAAGTCTTGGTTCTTGATGAAGCAGACCGCATGCTAGACATGGGTTTCATTGAAGACATCAACAAGATCATTGCGCGTTTACCACAAGACATCCAAAACCTACTGTTCTCAGCAACACTTTCAACGCCAGTTCGTGCGCTAGCGAAAAGTGCTATCAGCGAAGCAGAAGAAATTTCTATTGCGAAAACTGACGCGTCTAAAGCGAACATTGAGCAATGGTTGGTAACAGTAGATAAAGACCGTAAGTCAGCACTATTGAGCCACATGATTATCGAAGGTAATTGGGACCAAGCGCTTATCTTTATCGAGACCAAGCACGGCGCTGCTAAGTTGGTTGCTCAACTTGAAAAGCGTGGCATTCAGGCTGAAGCGTTCCACAGTGGACGTAGCCAAGCGATACGTGAAAAGATCTTGGCTGACTTCAAGAAAGGTCGCCTAAAATATTTAGTAGCGACTGGCGTTGCTGCTCGTGGTATCGATATCGATAACCTGAGCCGCGTAGTCAACTACGACCTGCCTTTCCCAGCAGACGACTATGTTCACCGTATTGGTCGTACTGGCCGTGCTGATGCATCTGGTGAAGCGATCTCTTTCCTATCAAAAGACAACTTCAAAAACCTGTGCATTATTGAAAAACGCCTTGGTCACCTGATTGAGCGTCGTGTAGTGGAAGGTTTCGAACCACGCAAAGAAGTGCCTATTTCAGTGCTGAACTTCGTTCCTAAGAAGAAAAGAGAACAGCAAGAGAAAGAAGGCAAGTAAACTATCAAAGCTTAACTGGTTGCGATAACGAGCTAGCTAACCTATGACCTAAACGAAGCCCTATGTGGCTTCGTTTTGTTCTTTGATACACAGATAAAACAGAGGTATTGAGATGATTACTCCTATCGCAACGAGATTAACCCGAGGACAAGACCTAAAGCTTGAGATCCAGAGGCTAGTGACAGCGCATAATATCTCGGCAGGCTCTATCGCATCTTGTGTCGGATGTGTTTCTCAGCTCAATATTCGCTTAGCTAATGCCAACAATACCAAGCTAGTTCAAGCTCCGTTCGAAATCGTATCTGTGATGGCAACGTTAACGCCTAACCACCAACACGTTCATATATCCGTTGCTGATGAGAATGGTGATGTGATTGGCGGGCACCTGCTAGAGGGGACGATTATCGCAACCACCGCTGAATTGATTGTTCACCGCTACGATACTTTGACCTTCAACAGAGAGCATGATGATACGACGGGTTACACTGAGCTCACTATCAGCAGTAACACACAATAGCTTCACTGATAGCAGCACCAAACGCCTCATATAAAGCGATACTACCCAATAGCAATTAGGAAACACGATGGATCCAAACTCCGCAGACTCCGTTATCGTTCTCGATTTCGAAACCACAGGCTTATCACCAAATATGGGTGACCGAGCGATTGAAATCGGTGCGGTGAAACTCGTTAACGGCGAAGTCGTCGACACCTTCCAACAGCTCATGAACCCAGGGTTTCGTGTCAGTGGATTTATTGAAGGTTATACCGGAATCAGTAACCGTATGTTAAGCACAGCGGCCAGTTGCAGTGAAGTAATGGATGAGTTTGCAGATTTCATTCAAGACAGCCAACTTGTCGCTCACAATGCCTCATTTGATAAGCGCTTTCTTGATGCGGAATTAGATAATATTGGTCGCGATTACAATGGACAATTTGCCTGCTCAATGCTGATTGCTCGTCGTCTAATCCAAGACGCACCAACTCATAAGCTAGGCGACCTTGTGCGTTTCAAGAATATCGACAACGACGGCACTTTCCACAGAGCGTTAGCCGATTCAGAGATGACAGCACGCTTATGGTTATTGATGATTGATGAACTGCAAAGCGACCACGGAATTCAACAGCCAAGCTTTCAACTGATGCAAAAAATATCTAAGACAGCGAAAGGCTCTATTCCAAAGCTGTTGATGAGTAATCGAGGTTAAACTCTTACCATACGATAATGATTGAAAGGCTGATGGGTTTAACACGATCAGCCTTTTTAGTTACTAACGAAGCTTACCCGTCCCCTACTCCTGCAGTGTCACCAGCGTTGATTTAAGACTCTCTAATTCATTCATGAAATAAGACCATTGCTTATCACTACTGATTGCGGCGATATCCACCAAGAATTTGGCTGATGTCTGCATATTCTTATTAAGCTTAGATTCCAATTCGTCTGGATAATAAGCTTCGTTGTTCAGAAGCAAGTTCATAATAATTGACTGAGCGATATGTAGGTCACTCTTCTTTTCCATCAGTGTTGTGAAATCTTGGTAGGTATTATTTTGATATTGGCGCCAGTTATCGTTGGTATTTACCCACTCTTGAGACCAAGTATATATAATCTGTTTTTGTTCTTTCGATACCGATCCTAGCCATCGCTCTAGTCTCTCTTCTATCCGATTCCGATATCGCTCTCTGGAATCTTCGTCATTCAACGACAACCTTTCTTCGTAATAATCTTGCTGCTTTTCTCTAAAGTTTTTTAAGAACTCGCTATCTTGCTTAGCGCTAAGTTGCATACTTAACGCATAAACGTCGGGTGCAAACTTATTAACGATCGCGCGAATATGATTTTTAATTTGCTCACTTTGGTCGACGATAAACGCAGAATTCATATCAGGACGAGTAATACTTTGTATCGCTTCTAATTGCGAAATGTACAATGGGAGTTGAGTTTCTTTATGCCAGGCTTGCAATGAGTCTAGACGAGCTTCTAGCTCGGACTCTTGACTATTGGATAACGAAACAAAGTCTTCGATATAGCTGACCGCAAACCAACTGATATTGTTATAGGCGAATTTCGTCCCACATCCCGCAAATAGGAAGCACACCAATATCATTAACCAACGGCATTTTCTCATACACCCTCTCACAACCCTTTACTGTTCAGCGAACCTGTAAGTAGCTTTATCAGATTCACTCTTGATCTTATAACATTAGCTATAAAAGCAGCTGATCGTAAAAACTTTCAGATAAATTGAGACTTCACCTTGATAAACCGTCTATTTAGGCAAATGATTAAACTAAAAACAATTAACAGCAGTGATATAACTTGAATTTTATTACTCATTTGACGTAATACGAACCCTATAAAAGAAAACGGGTTAGCGTATTTTCAAATGATTGATATTTGGGAGGCAAGCTATGGCCGCTATTCCTGAGCACCCAAGCGATTTAGAATATGAGCTTTGTTATTTTGATGATGGTTCAATAACCACAATCACGATATTCGTTCACAATCGACAGGAAGCGATGAATTGGTATGTTAGCGAAGGAAAACATATCAACGATCTTTATTCGATAAGACCCGATGAATAATGCTTTGATATAGAGGACAAGGTCGATAAACCTAAGAGAAGAAACTTGAGTGGCATTTTGTGAAACACCCTTTACCGCTTCGCCGTTAATAATGGCAGCTCGCAGTAAAGGGCTTCAGTCTCGAATTACTTCAGGATTCGGGCGCGGAATTGACGACCCTTCATTTTACCTGATTCGATCTTGTTCAGTGCTTTCTTAGCTACAGAGCGTTCTACAGCAACGTAAGCACGCATTGCGAACAAGTTGATCTTACCTACTGATTTACCATCAATACCACCTTGACCAGTCAATGCACCAAGAATATCACCAGCACGAAGCTTAGCTTTCTTACCGCCATCAATCTGAATGGTTACCATGTTTGAGTAGTACGGCTTAGCAATAGGTTTTGCTGGAAGCTCAGATGGCTCAATCGGCATATCCATGTACTCATCAATTTGAGCAACACGGTACATTTCTTTCTCGCTAAAGAAGCTGATAGCGACGCCTTTGCTTCCTGCACGGCCAGTACGACCAATGCGGTGTACGTGAACTTCAGGGTCGCGAGACAATTCAAAGTTGAATACTGCGTCTAGGTTATCAACATCAAGACCACGAGCCGCAACGTCTGTCGCAACTAGAATAGAGATCGTTTTGTTTGAGAACTGAACCAATGCTTGGTCACGTTCACGCTGCTCCATGTCGCCATGAAGTTCGATAACGCTGAAACCACGGTGGCTTAGCTCATCGTTTACATTCTGTACTTCTTTCTTAGTGTTACAGAACACAACCGCTGATTCTGGTTGATGATGAAGTAACAACAACTCTAGAGCGTCATCACGAGCTTCAGAACCTTCTAGCTTGTAGAAGTGTTGCTGGATGCTTGAGTGGTCGTGCGTTGACTCAACCTTCACCATTTCTGGGTTACGCATAATGCGATCTGCAACAGATTTGATCTGTTTAGGGAAAGTTGCACTGAATAGCAGAGTTTGGCGCTCTTTTGGTGCCGCTTCAATCACTGCATCCAAAGCGTCTTGGAAACCCATCTCTAGCATGCGATCCGCTTCATCTAACACAAGTGTGTTCAGCTCAGACAGGTCGATGCGGCCTTTCTCTAGGTGGTCAAGAATGCGACCAGGAGTGCCTACAAGAATGTGCGCGCCATGCTCTAGTGAACCAATCTGTGGGCCCATTGGCATACCGCCACATAGTGTCAGCACTTTAATATTGTGAATACCACGAGCAAGAGTACGGATCTCTTTTGCTACTTGGTCTGCAAGCTCACGAGTCGGACATAACACTAAAGACTGAACACGGAAACGCTTAACGCGTAGGTTCTGCAGCACGCCTAAACCAAAAGCAGCTGTTTTACCTGAACCCGTTTTACCCTGACCGATAACGTCCTTGCCATTTAGGATAGTAGGAAGACTTAACGCTTGGATCGGCGTCATTTCAGTATAACCAAGAGAATCTAAC
This sequence comes from Vibrio pomeroyi, assembly GCA_041879425.1. Lineage (NCBI taxonomy): Bacteria > Pseudomonadati > Pseudomonadota > Gammaproteobacteria > Vibrionales > Vibrionaceae > Vibrio > Vibrio pomeroyi. The sequence continues at coordinate 671,935 of CP090855.1, forward strand.
GTATTTAGAAGCTCTGGTTTAAGGGCGATTGAAGAGAATTTTGAAGTGCTCAATGGAAATATCCAACTGGTGAAAAACAGAGTGCATTATGAGTGTTTTTGAAAATTATTCCACCTTAATCACAGTTTTGAAGAAACATGTTAGGCGAACACAAAAAAGCCAGCTTTGTTAGCTGGCTTTTGCTTCTATACGAATTGCTTCCTATGGCACACCGTGACCTTTAGATGCAACCCATACGCGGTACCACTGCTCGCGAGTCAGTTCAATTTTCAGTGAATCAACGGCAGTCTTCACACGTTCAATCTTACCTGAGCCAATAATCGCAATGGGATTAGATGGTAAACGGCGAACCCAAGCGTAAATCACTTGATCAATGCTGTCTGCACCCACTTCTTGACGAATCGCTTCTAGCTCATCACGAACGCGAATCGCTTGTGCTGAATCGCCACTGAAGATGCTACCACCACCGAGACAAGACCATGCCATTGGGCGAATACGGTTCATCTGCAGTTGATCTAGCGTGCCATCATGGGCAACTTCGAAGTTCAGTGGGTTAATTTCAACTTGGTTGGTTACTAATGGCTTACCAAGGCGAGATTGAAGCAATTCGAACTGACGCGGTGAAAAGTTAGAAACACCAAAGTGCTTAACTTTACCGACCTTATGCAGCTCTGCGAACGCTTCAGCTACTTCATCGGCGTCCATCAGTACATCTGGGCGGTGAATCAGCAATACGTCGATATCGTTAACACCTAAGCGCTCTAGTGAGTTATTTACTGATTGGTAAATATGGTGCGCGCTGGTGTCATAGTGATTGATCTTACGATCAGGAGTGTGGTCACCACACAAGTTGATATCGCACTTGGTGACGATTTGGATATCATCACGAAGGCTCGGCTCAAGCGCTAATGCTTCACCAAACAACTTTTCACATTGGTAGTTACCGTAGATATCCGCGTGATCAACAGTTGTGATGCCAAGATCAATGTGCTGCTTAAGGAAAGTCAGACGTTGTTGCGGGGTCATGCCCCATTCAGCTGTACGCCAGTATCCTTGCACCAACTCAGAAAGTTCTGGGCCTTGTGGCGCTGTCGTTACTCTTGCAACCATGGGTTGTCTCCTTTATCAATACTGAACGTATCCTAAGCTCGTTTTACCGAAGGCTCAACGTATAACAAATGGCAAAAGTAAACGCTTGCCAAAAATGTGAGAGCCACAGAAAAACGAACACTTAAATGAATAATAACTTGCTGTCTGCCCGTGAACCGTTGTTCCAAAAGGCTTGTTCTCTCTAATGAACTACAAAATAATGAATTACGAAAGCATCTATAAATTTGAGCAATTAAAAGCGATTTAGTTCAACCGTTAAGTTATCACCATCACTCTGTAACTGAATCCAAGGAGAAGACGAACTAGCAGATGATGAGTTAGGAACGTTCCATAAACTCACTTGATCGGATGAATGGTGTGGCGCATTAATAAATTCTACGAGCTGCTTATCTACCTCATCAAAACCAACGCCCTCACGTTTTGCGTGTTCGAGTTGAGAGATGACATCGAACTCATCTGCCCCAATACGAATAGAACTCAGAGCAAAGCCATCTTGACGAAGGTAAGCCTGAAGCTTGGTGTAACTTAAGTTTGAATACGGCAAGCTTAAGCGAACCACTTTAATACTTGATTCACCTAACTCCAGTTCAACGTAAACATCCAGATCGTAATATTTGGTTTGGTCACTGCACAGCAGAGTGCCTTCTATGTCACCACAATCCATGAGATCGATATCGTTGATATAGTTTTGAGCACTTGGTTGATCTGAACTTGTGTTGAATACCGTTCGCAGCCACCAGCTTTCGGTTGCTTGTACGGAGAATGCAATGGCATTCAAAACCAGTAACAAAGGTGAGATTAAGACAGGAAAAGTTCTCATTAATTGTGCTTATTTCGTGCGGCATGAAGCGTTCATTATACGCGACCAATCAACAAACAAACGCCTGACCGACAAATTTTAAGCGAAAAAAAACGGGCATACATGCCCGCTAGATAAATTCTATCGCCGAATAACGTAATCCGTCACGTTGAGAACCATTACGGAACTAACAATACCATTCCGATGATTCACATACAATACATCATACCAATTATTTGTAGCCACCTTCTATTGCTGGCTCTTCAAGCGATAGCCTTACTTTATTACGTTGAATGGCTTCTGGCGGCAAACTGATGAAACCGTATTGATTCAACACGCTTTGATGTTCTTCCGACAAAGTAAGCCCAACAAAGAACTTCTCTTGCTCAGTAAACCCTTTACGATGCGCTGGAATATTCAGGTACATATAATAGACCGTGGCTAGTGGATAACGACCAGAGAGGATCGTCTCTTTGTTTAAGTCGTAGTTCACCCCTAGATTATCAACGACGCTCAGCCATTTCACATCTGAGATTTGATCTGAGTAGACGGTGTAACCAATCGCGGCATCTTCGTCTTCAATCTTGTTAATCAGATCAGGCAAATCCGCTAGGAATTGAGTATGGGCATATTCTCCCTCCGTTCCACACTCGACCCAACTTGAAAAGGTAGTATGCCCCTTCAGGTTATGATCAATGGCGAAGGGCAGCATATGAGTATCTAGGCTTTCACCATTACGGATATCACTGCTTGGTGACCATTTGGGATGTTTAGGGTCGTTAGAGCAACCAAACACATCGATAAGTTCAGCGACACTGATGGATGTTGCAGGGTTATTCTCATTCGCTAGAATCGCAATCACGTCAGCGGTAAACATCAGCTCTGTCGGCCTATAGCCGTAGCGCATGTCGAACCTAGCCATCTCTTTGTCAGTCCACTTTTTGGAAGTAATACCAACACGTGAGCGTTGCATGATCATCTGCTCTGGGACGCTGTCACTCAGCAAGATCTCTAGGTCGATCTCTTGGCTCTTAAGTAAGTCTTCAACAAGGCCTTGCATATTCGGCTCAATCGCGACCAAACCAATTTCACTGGTATCATTCGCGAACGTCGATGCCGAGAACAACATAGGTACAGCAGCAAGCAGTAAGCCGGATTTATTAGATAGACGTTTCATTACTGGCCTCCTACTGGGTCAATCGATGTCTTAGATTCAACATCGCTGTTACTGTCGAGTTGCATCTCTGAAGTGAAGATATTCCAAGATGGGTTCACTTCCATGCTCTCTGTTTTTAATACTGCAATAGTCCTGCGCTTACGCTTATGAAGATGCTGAGTTAAGCTGGTTATCTGAGTAAATTCTTGTTCGAAAATTCGCTCACCATCGATGCCTCTGTCGATCAACGCATCTCGAATCACACCAGTCCTTTTCTTCGCCAGTGCCTTGTTATAAGTGTTTGTACCCTCTGAACTGGTATCGCCAACTAAAGTCACCGATGCATCTGGCTGTTCACCCAGTAAACGAACAAGTTCATTGAGTACCGCAGTATGTTCAGGTTTAAGGTCATACTTATCGAAATCAAATGCCACGCTTAACACTTCAACATCTTCGACGATTTTCCAATTGGCACAACCTTTAATGTCTACCGTCACACCTTCTGGAGTATCGGCACAAAGATCGCGTTGGTTAATCACGCCATCACGGTCATCATCCGCTAGATCATCAATTTGATGGCGAGTCATTGTCGTGTCGGGCGTTTCTGCACAACCCATTAGCAAGATAGAACTAAGTAGCGCTAGTTTAAAATATCTCATTACTTGTTCTCCCCTTGCCACTCTTCTGGATGTTCAACCCTTAACGCGTAGGTCAACATGCCCATCGCGTTCAGTACGCGGTATGCCGCTAACGTTTGATCATATTCTGTGCTGATGAAGTTTCTTCGAGCCAAGAACACTTCCACTTTTGCATCCAACACATCTAATAGACTTCGTCTGCCTACATTGAATTGTTGGATGTAACCCAGTTCTGCAATTTTGGCCGCATCTACGTTCTGTTGAAGTAGAGACTTTTGTTGTTCAAGCATCTTGTAGGCGTTCCAAGCAAGCTGGGTACCCTCTTTCACTTCACGCTCGGTTCTCACGCGAATTGCTCTTGCCTCTTCGACACGCCACGCTGACGATTCCACTCGAGAGTCGGTAGAGAAGCCGTTAAACAGATCATAATCCATGGTCAGCATGATTCTCGCGTCTTCATCAACACCGCCCGGAGGGTTAGACACGTTGTCATTTTTGTTGGCATGAAGTTCCAGTTTTACTTCTGGATAGTAATCGCCTTTCTCTCTACGCATCTCTTTACGAGCAGCATCGATATCAAGCAAAGAGGCTTTGATTTCTGGGTGATTCTCGACAGCTTGTTCAAGTGCGACCTGTGCTGAACTTGGTAATAGAGCGTAGTCAAAACGGGGATAAACCAAGTTCACAGCAGGCTTGCCCACTAAACGTAGATACTGAGTTTGCAAATCAAACAGGTTATTTTGAGCGGCAATTAATGAAGATTGCGCTGTCGCAACACGAGCAGAGATTTGAGCCAAATCTGAGTTACTGCTCAAACCTTTGCTCTTTTTATCTTGGATATCTTGATAGATCTCTTGGTGCTCTTTTACGTTACGCTTAGACAGTTCAAGCAGCGTCTCTGCTTTTAGAATATCGAGGTAGTTTCTCACCACATCTAACGATACATTTTCAGCACGTGAAATTAGGGTTAAACGCTCTGCTTCAGCTTCGAACGTGAGTCGGTCGACGTTCGAAGTCGTTTTAAAACCATCGAACAATAGTTGGGAGACTTTTACACCGATTTCAGTTCGCGTTAAACCACGGTCATCGGTGTCGAGTTTGCTACCACTGTTGTAGCGCGTCTCTTCATAACCTGCAGCCGCGTACAAATTGACTTGCGGCATATACAAGCCGCCTGCAGCGTCACCGTCTCTTATCACCGATTGGTATCGGGAGTACTGCGCCAATATCTCTGGGCTATAGTCTATGGCAAAGGCCACGGACTCTTCCAATGAGGCTGCTTGAGACAGCCCGCTCATCAGTAAGCAAGAAGAGAGTAAGAATTTTGAATGCATTACACTTCCTTTTATATTTATGCTTTAACCCACTTCATCGTTCGCGAAGTGAGTTTTCCTTAGCTCGTAAAATAGGTTTTAACCAATAACTCAATACTGTTTTTTCGCCGGTCAAGATATCAACCGCGACTTGCATCCCTGGGATAATGCTAAAGGCAGAGTTTTGTTGCTGGTCTTCGTTTAGCTGAATATGGGCTCGGTAATAGGCGTTGCCATCTTCTGTTTGCAGAGCATCGGCACTGACATAAGTCACTTCGCCTTTGAGCCCGCCATAAATGACAAAATCATAAGCAGTGAATTTAATCGTGGCGCCCAAACCTTTATGCACGAAGGCAATATCCTGAGGCGAGATTCTGGCTTCCACAATCAACTGACTGTTCGACGGAATTAGCTCAATAATCGGCTCACCCGGCCTTACTACACCGCCAATAGTACGTACAAATATCTCTTTCACCGTGCCATCGACAGGCGCTAAGATTTCAGTTCGTTTCAACTGGTCGGCAATCGCCTGTTGGCTTTCGTTCAATTGCGCGATTTTACTGGCCACTTCATTCAATTGACCTTGTACCTTGGCACGAAAATCGAGTGCGATGCTGCGATGATCCGCTATCGATTCTGAGTAGGCGGCTATCTGTTTTTGAGCCGCTACTTTTGAACTGGCAATATCACCTTTAAGCTTCACCACATCACGATTAAGCTTCAGCAGTTCAACCTCAGCAACCGCGCCGCTCGCGACCACATCTTTGAGCATGTTGCGCTCACGAATAACGATATCGAGACTACTTTCTAGAGTCTGGATATTATTCAGCGTATCGACACGCGCTTGGTCTTGTTGCTCAATGCGAAGTGCCGCCTCTTCAAGCTCAGATTTCAACTGACCTAAACGCTCTCGGTAGTTCGCTTTTGCGTTCATTAACGCGGGATGACTTGATACATCAACAGCGATATCTTGTGGCACCAAGACCACTCGCTCATACCACTCATTCGCATCGTTATTTAAAACAACCGTCGACAGTTCAGCTTTCAACCTTAATTGTTGAGCCAGTAATGTATCCGCTTGTTGAGCCGACTCTAAAAAAGCCGCTTTAAAACGCGTGTCTTCCAGCTTAGCCAGAGGCTGGCCTTTCACGACAGATTGACCTTGTCGCACCATGATCTCTTGAACTAAGCCGCCTTCTAAGCTCTGAATGGTTTGAACTGAAAGGCTAGGCACAACTTTGCCTTCACCGATCACGACTTCTTCTAGTGTTGCCCATGTCGCCCAACCGATGATAGACACAATCAATAGCGCACTTAACCAGATCAGCTTGCGAGAGCGAAACGCCAAATGATTGTTGGTCCATTGAATATCATTACTCATGACGACCTCCCTTCACCACTGAAACCGTCTTAAAACGACTTGTTCCTTTCGGAGCGCTTTTCTTTTGTAGAGAGAGGATATCTTTTGGCTCACCCTCAGCCACGATCTGACCTTTATCCAACACAATCACTCGATCACACATCATCAAGAACGAAGATTTGTGCGAACTGATCAGCATGGACGTTTCTCTCGGCATGCTCTGTAGTGCATTGAAGAACTGTATCTCAGCTTGATTATCAAGTGCGCTGGTCGGCTCATCCATGATCAATAGCTTTGGACAACGATAAAGCGCCCTTGCGATAGCCACAGCTTGGCGTTGGCCTCCAGAAAGCAAGCGGCCACCTTCACCAACTGGCGTTTCTAAGCCATTGCTTAAGCGCCCCATATAGCCATTCAAACCCGACTGCTGTAGTGCTTGTCTTAGCTTCTCTTCATCAACATTAGTCGCTCCAAGCGTGACATTGTCGTAAACACTGCCGAAGATAAGGTTGGTGGTTTGTCCTACCCAGCCCATGCCACTGCGTAGCACACTGGTTGGCCATAATTGTCCATCGATTTCTTGATAGAAAGCTTGGCCTGTTGTGGGTAAATACTGACGAGCAACAATCGATAGTAGGGTTGTTTTGCCCGCGCCTGCCGCGCCCACAAGGCCAACGCGTTCACCCGGTTTTATCTCAAGAGAGATTTCCTTTAACGCAGGGCTTTGAGTTTCTGGATAGGTAAACGTGACTTCATCCAACCTAACCCCGCCATCAAAGTCACCCTTATCGATCACTTGGTGTTTAGACTCTTCTTGAGGTAGCTCCATGATTTGATTCAGGCCTTCGACGGCCGATCGTGTTTGCTGGAATCTCAGCATTAAAAGAGAAAGTTGGTTCACCGAGCTTGCAGCGCGTCCACTCAACATCACCACAGCTATCAAGCCACCCATGCTCAATAGACCTTCAGAGATCTGATAAACACCGAAGATGATCAGCGTGATAGTAACGATCTGCTGACTCGACTGGATGGAGTGCGTCACGATATTCGAATAGTGGCGAGATTGAGTCTGCCATTGAGAGAGCGATGAAATAGTCTGTTCCCAACGCTTTTGAGTAATACCTTCAGCGTTATTTTGTTTGATGTCCGGAAGGGTTGTTAAACAATCAAACAGCTGCGCTTGTCTTTGTGTTGATAAACGTGCGGTTTCATCGAATGTTTTCTCGACTTTGCCTTTCATCGCTATGCTCAACACAATCAATACCAACATGATTGCAACTGGGATGAACATCATTGCGCCCCCAAGCCAACCGATCAGGAAAAGGAACAACAAGGTGAATGGTAAGTCGACTAACGTGACCAAAGATATGGAAGTGAAGAAATCTTTAACGCTATCGAAATCTTGAAGCTGCCTGGCAAATGCACCTACTGATTGAGGTCGATTTTCCAACTTCATACCGAGTACTTTAGAGAACAGTTGAGAAGACAACTTGTTATCAATATAGCGCCCAGCCATGTCAGTAACAGAGCTTCGTGAGCTTCTCAACACCCAATCAAAGATCACAACAATACCAACGCCTGCCGCCAACACCCACAACGTATTAAACGCCTGATTTGGTACCACACGGTCGTACACGTTCATGGTAAACAGAGGTACAACTAACGCGAGTAAGTTGATCAAGAATGAAGCGATAAACAGGTCTCGATACCAAGGCTTCACTTCTTTGACGACACGCCATAACCAACGAGTATTGGATTTACTGTCACTGCGTTCATGGGATTGTACACGGGCATCATCAAGCGCTTGAGCACTTACTTGCCACACATACGGTTCCACTTGAGTAACCAAGTCTTTTAAGAGGGTTTGTTGGCTTGAATTGGTTTCGCAATCCAATACATGAAAGTCGCCACCGGAACTTTGGGTTACGATAAGAGGAGTCCCTGTCGCAGAATTAACGGCAACAACAGGGAACTGACATTGAGTCAGTAATTCTTTTTTAACGTGGCTCAGCGTTAACCCCGATTTCTCAATCGCTCTTGGAAAAAGGGATTCATTGAGCCGGCCTTCATCTAAAGGTAGGCCAGACACTATTTTGGAAGGGTGGCTGCGAACATTAAAATGCTCACACAACCACTCAACACAACCTAGCCAGCTGTCTTTTTGTTCTACCAATCTAAACTTCCTTTTATAGACTGTACATCTAACTTACAGCGTTAAGTTATTGTCTTCTATCATTTTTTGCAAAATTTGTGCTTCTAATGCACTGCTGCTGTCACCTTGATACAGATCATCGTACGTGACATCGGCAAGTAAGATGTTTTGTTGAACGTCTTCATCGCCATTCGGTTTAATAGAAATGGTTACGCCTTCTCCAGATTCTTCTAAATCTAGGTATTGTGTTGCTCCTACTCCGGTATTCAGGCCAAGGCTTCCTAGAATACCTGAGAGGTCAATTGCATCCGTATTTGGAGACGCATCAAAATCTTGAACCACATCGTAGCTTGGAGCTTCTGCACTTCCTAAACCTGACGATTCAAATACAAAATTATCTGAGCCTGCGCCGCCAATCAGCAGGTCGTTGTCCTCTGTTGCGGTAATCGTAGAGTCTCCTTCAGCGACAAATTCAACCGATACTGTTTGAGGCAAACCTACCGCTTGGTTGTTGCCTATCTCTGCCGACGGCTCAATCGTCAGCTCAAATTGATCACCACTGTTGTAGCCCCCTGTTATCGCTAGGTTAGGCACATCAGCCAAGTCCACCACGTATTGTCCGCCGACCATCGAACCATGTGAGAAGGTCAAACCTGCAGGGATATCATAGATGGTGATAAAACCCTCCTCTGAATCCGCGGGGTTAACCAAAGAAAGATCTAAGCCTAGAGGAATAGTGCCGCTTGCTTCCGCGACTATTGATGAATATTCAACGCTCAGTAACGGAGCGTCAGGTTCTGGTGTGATAACAAGCGTCATGTCTTGCGAGCTTGGGTCACCCGTGTCGACCACTAACTCTCCGAGTACTGTATTTTGATCAACCGTTCTGCCTGTAATCGTAATATCGAGATTACCAAACGCATCGCCAGCAAAGAATTCGAGCTCATCGACAGAGCTTGCTTTAACGAGGATGGTCGCCTGTATGATGCCATTAACATTGGTGAAAGAACTGGTTTCAGAGCCAATTCGAATACGGTCTAGCCCGACTAACCCTGATGGGTCCGAAGTCGAATTCACCGTGACCGTAATTGATAAGAATTCATCACTATTCGTCTCAAAGCTATTCGCATCAAGCGGAATAACAATGCCTTCATCTTCACTACCCGTCAGTTGTTCAGGTAGGTCGAAGAACTCAACCTTGTCACCAATAGGGTTCACACCAACCGTGAATTCAGATTCGGTATAACGAATTTCTGTGGTGCCGATTTCTTGAGTAATCGCCTCAAGTACAAGATTCATGTCACCACTGAAATCTCGTGGCGGCATGATAACGAGATCGGCAAGCTGACTTGGGTCTAACTGCCACTCGTAAGTAGGATTACCATCAAAGGTGCCACCATCGACGCCATTATTCGGTACCAGTTCGTAACTATCGCCCACTTTTATCGCGACGATTGCGCCTTCTGGCACACCTTTCAATGCCAAGGACATATTTTCAGAGCCGTCTTGATCAATCAGCTCTGCGCTAAGTGATGACAATGAAATATAGTTGTCTTCATCGCCGACAACATCTTGCGTTACTAAGTTTGCTGCGTCAGCGACAGGTTCAACCGTGATCGTCACTACGGTCGTTTCATCTTGTGTATCCGTTTCAGTCACACAATCCGCTTCATCGGTAATATTGGCCGTTACCGTTAAGGTAATTTCACCACTGTAGTGTTCTGGTGGTGTCACCAACACATCACTCAAGCGGCTAGGATCGGTTACCGTCCAAGTACCATTGCCGTTATCAACCAACAAGCCAGTATCTGTGGGGCTTTCCGACAGTGTCACGCCATTTGATACTGTGATGGTCAGAGAGTTAACTGTCTCTTTACCAGTAGCGCTGTTGCCTTCCCCCGTAATTAACTGGCCTTCTTCAACGCTATCTCCAAGAACAAGCTCAAGATTAAGATCCGTAGTGATGTCTTCTTGGATTGTTGTCGAATCCGTTGCAACCGTAATGTCATCGACAACAGGTAGCACTTGAATGCTGATCGTTTGATTTGTCGTGACTGTGTCACCATTACATGGTGAGGTTTCGACCGTCTCTATCGTGAAATCAATGCACCCTGCAAAGTCTTCATCTAACCCAGTTAGCGTTAACTTCGATAGACCATCAGCAGTAATCGAGTAACCGACCACTTCACCAGCTGCATCATATTCAGCAATAACACCTTCCCCTGAAATCTCGACGCCTTCAGGCAGAGAGTCAGCTGGAATATAGAAAGAGATCGTGTTGTCTGGGTCACTGGCAACATCAGTATTTAATAAACCCGTTAGATCGATATCTTCACCTTCTGGCGTTTTAATATCGCCATCCGGTTGGATTGGACTTGGTGGGCCAACAGGATCACAAGAGCCGCCCCCGCCGTCATGACCTGTAATCTGAATTTGGAATGAGGTGTCAATGTATTTCGAATCTTCACCATCAATGACACGAGCGCGCACCACAATATCTAACACAGGGGTGTCACTTGGGCTGGAGATCGTCATGCCACTCAGAATTTCTTGAGCCAGTTCTTGGATAGAATCACTCGTCAGGCCGTTCGCCGAGATAATCCAGTTTCCTGAAATATCTTGAGCAGCTCCGTTAGGGTGGTCGATAATCAAAGAGTACCCATCAGGTACATCGATCAAGATATAATCTAAGTACTCTGAGCCATCCATATCAGCATCAACAAAAGTAACCGCGTCTGACACGTTGACCGGAGAACCGTCATCACTGGTGTACAGCTGACCCGAACTTTCTAAACGTGTATCTGACTCGACCCTCGCATCAACGGTAACACTAATGGATCCCGAGATATCTTTTACATCGGTCGCGCCCGTTGGCGACGTATCAGTCACTTCATAAGTAATTGGGATTGAGAACGTGCCGCTCAAATCTTCCGTTGCCGTTACCGACAATCTGCCGCTGTTTAAAAGCTCAGATAATGTAGGCGTCGTGCTATCCAATAGGGTTTCTAAATCCAAACCTGAAGCAGGAACGGCAATCACACTGCCATCGAAGTAGAGAGTCAGGTCAGAAGGAAGGCTATCAATCACATACCCCGTTAAAGACTCACTGCCGTCAACATCTTGATTCACAGATGGCTCAAGGTTCAAGCCAATTTGGCTATCTTCAATACCTTGCGTGCTCACCGTTTGACCATCTTCTTGATCGACAACAGGCGCTAACTCCACCTTCAAAGTCATCGGGAATTCGTCCGAATCACCGTCAGATTCAGTTGAGATAGCAATAACGGTAAGTTCCAGTTCCCCACTGAAATCAGTAACTGGCTTAAGATACAAATCATTCAATTGTGCATTAGAGACTTGGAATACTGCGCCAGTAACATCATCGATATAAGCAATCGTCAGTGACACTGGTTCACCCAGAGCATCCACCAGCAAAGTGCCTTCAGGGATGTTGGTCAGGAGTATGTTGATCTCTTCTGAAACGTCGTCGTCTGAGGTTTGAACAACAAAGTCGAGTCGAATCAAACCATCTTCATTGAGAACAGATTGATTGCTGATGACTTTGGTATCGCTATCATATTCCCAGTGCGCATTACCTCCGTCCACGACAACAGGCTCATCCACCACACCTTTGAGGAAAATATTGATGGTTTTAGTATCGCTAAGCGCAGTCACATTAACAGGGTCTAACGAGTCAATTGTCGATTCATAAGAAACGGCAGTCACGTTAATGAATAGGTCTTCCGTAAAGGAGCTGATGTCTTCTTTTGGTATTAAATAAGCGGTGCCGTTCTCTATCGCTTCAGCAGAAACGAGATAAGTATTAGGACCAATTAGGTCAAACAATCCACCTTGAATCGCCCAGCCGTCTTGCACTTCAATCTGATAACTTAAAGATTCAGAACCATCGGTATCAGTCAACGCACCATTGATTACGTTCTTTAAGAAGATATTTTCATCTTCAAGACCTTTGTAATCTTTAACAGATAAAATGGGAGTGTCCGCATCCGGTGAGATCTCAACGACTACAGTATTAACAATATCGGCAGTTCTATCATCTGGATCCGCAAAGGTATTTCCTGCTTCAGTCGCAATCGCAGTAATTTCAAATTCAAATCGACCCGCTAAATTTTCATCAGCTCTGATTTCCATTTTGTCGATTTGATTCTGAGTGTACTCCTTACCCTCTTTGACGGCATTTCCGTTCAAGGTGATATTCAGACCATCTGGAATACCACTTATCGTATAAGTTAGTGTTTCCGACGAATCTTGGTCAACGAGTTGAGCGGTAATATCGAGCTTGATAGGGTCGGCGTCATCTTCGACGGATTGGTAGGTAAATACAGAATCTGACCAATCCGGGGCATCAGCGACGGGTAAAACAGAAACAGCAACATCAGCGGTCAATTCTTTTGGCACCGTATCGGTACTAATGATCGCGTTGATCGCCAAAATAACCGTCGACGTGGTATTGGATTCATGCAGTGCTGGACGATAGGTCAACTGTCCATTTGGGCCAGTAAACTGGCTATCAATTGCAGCCAATTGACTTCCAGACAAAGTTACCTTGCCGTCTACAACTTGAAGCAATACGCCATCAAGGTACAAGCTACCACCGTTTAACGATGCTTCGGAGAACTCGATAGCCGTAACGGTTTCGCTTTGGTCTATATCTCCGGTTGAAACACTGACTACAATAATCGCGTCGTTATCTTCTGTGGTTTCTGAGTCTTCATAACGGATAAAACCTTCGTTATCGTCCAACACAAGCTCAGCGTTACTAATAACTTCATCGCCATCGGCATCTCGCACCAAATAGTCAATGTCATCGACGATTTTGGGATCGGCAGGGTCAGTCGTTACATTCGGGTTCGTCGTTAGTTGGTAGCTACCATCTGATGAGAGAGTAAACTGGCCGTATACGCTACCACTGTCAAAATCGTTGATGAGATCAATAGTTATTGGAGTATCAGCATCTACAAAGGTGTAGATAGTACCGCGATAATCGAAACTGATAATGGTGGCACCATCAGCACCAGCAAACTCTTCCGTTAAAAACTGTCCGCTAAGATTGTCGCCTTCCACCAACTCAATAGAACCACTTCGCGCAGTTGGAACTGCGTCAGTTACGTTTACAGAATAAATAGCGGGATTAGAGCTATCGCCGTCGACATCTGTGACAACCAATTCAAAATTCACAGCAAGGTTATTTTCACTGTCACCCGTGGCATGATCGAGCGGTCCATAAAGGTTAAACTCGGTAGTGCCATCGTTATTAAAGCGAATTCGGAAGATATCGTTACCCGACGAGTCTTGCGCGTAATACCAACCATCGGCATTCACTTCCTGTAAGGAGATCGCTCGCCCGCCACTGGTGTAACCCAGAGCATCAAATGCATCGATATTAATTGATACGGAAGCAATATCGTCTGAGCCTTGAATAATGGATATTGATGGACTCGAGTCTTCAGTACCTGCTTGTTCGTTGTCACCAATGAGTCCATCTTCATCAACAGATATGCTGCCTACAATTGAGAATGCTGGGTCTTTACCATCGTATATTTTAATGTCTGATTCTTGTATGGAACGTGAGCCATCAGAATCAATAACGACAACCGTTGTTGGTATATTCAATTCGGTATCTTTTAACCCAGTGCCATGGTCAATAGAACGATATAGATCAATCTCAACGGCAACCGTACCGGAAGCATTGGCTTCTAGGAAATAGTCCGAAGGTAGACGAATCTGCATAATGACATCGCCATTACTCAATATCGCATCGAAACTGCCATCGCCATTATCTCTCCAAGTTAAGGCTTCACCATTATGAGTAACGGCTTCCCTGTCGCCATCTAGAACCGCCTGACCGTTTGTCACATCAATACCAAGATAAACGATAGGATCATGTGACGCAGTGATATCCAAATTAACTAAAGCACTTTGTTTTACGCCATCAGGGGTAGTATTGGCGATAGGGGTTTCAGACAATTCAACCGTGCCACTCCCGATGAATGGTTCACCACCATCAGTAATAGAGACATTGAGATCTAGTTTGGTTTTATCGTTATCTGAATCACGAGCAGTAACTGTAAAAGGAAGAGAATCCGTACCATTAGTTTGGTCTAAGCCTTTGTAGAGTGTGAATACGTAATCCACACTGCTATCTAAATCATCTGATACCGGCGCGGCGAAACTCACAGTAAAGGCAACATCACCACCAGCGACTGGCCCTGCGTAGCCAGTCAATAATGTACCATCTTCAGAAACGGTGTAATAAATCTGCTCACCACCACTAAAGAGCTGAGGTTGATCGGCTAAATCAAAGAACACGCTATCTAAGTAATCACTACCAATCCCGATACTGAAAGTTCCGGTGCTACTCACCTCACCAACAGGATCGTTGCTTAGGTCAGACTCGTTAACTGAAGCAGTTGAATCGAGAATTAAACTCGGGTCATTACCATCCTCGATCACCCATGATATTTGACCATTTTCTAAAACAGTACCATCGGTATCTGTACCAATAATGTTTAACGGAATCGTGAGTAAATCACTGGTAAGCACATGGTCTAGTGGGCGTTCAATCACCAACACGATATCGGCAAGTACATTATTCCCATCGACCGTTGTCGTCATTGAAAACGAGAATACATCCTCGTCACCTTGCTTGGCTGTAATAGTACGACCGTCAGCGCTGAGAGTGTAAGAGAGTGCCGTAGAATCGCCTCCCGAAGTAATTCCTAGTGCTTCTAATTGTGCTACGGTTTCAGGACTAAATTGTATCGAGTCTGGGTCTGGATTATCCGAACCACCTAATATCGTAAATTGAGCGTTGATGGTTTGCGCTCCGGAGGTCACATCGACTTCCGTTACCGTTTTCGAATCATCCAATATCTGTCCTGCGGCACCATCTGTGATATCAATAGTCGCCGTGGCAGAGCCGAAATCACCACTGGAATCAGCGGCAACATAATTGAAAGTAACGGTATGGTCTTGGGTGTGGTCTAGGTTTCGATTGGCTTCAAAGGTCCACTGACCATTGGCAAATACCGTTAATACACCATCACCTGTATTAAATACCGCAGGAGTTGCACCTGAAATATCCTTACTGACACCTCCCACTTCAACACTACTAATGGTCAACGCGGTATCAAGGTCAATATCGTTGCTCAGAACGTTACCTGATGATGTTTCACCTTCAACCATCGTGTAAGACTCATCGAACAACAAAGGCTCAGAATCTAAAATCGTAATAGGTAGTTCACCTAAAACTAGCTCAGTAGTTCCATCGTCATCAATTTGTAGACCTTCGATAATGATCGCCGTTTGAAGTAACTCTTCGCCAGCTTGTTGGTCAACCGCTTGAAAGAAGGTGATCTCAACGGTATCTCCGACAATTTTAGCTTCAAATACCAGTGTTCCATCGGTTCGTGTTGCTTTTAGTACTTGGCCGTCAGACTCCAATGCAATGGCAATAGATTGGCCTTGAGATGTGATACCTTCGGCAGAAACTTGGTTTGCACTAAAGGCAAACTCGTCAGCAAACTGAATATTGATATCAGCAACTTGGGTTTGATCTCCGAAGATCCCGACCGTGCTTTCAGAAAATGAGACTGAACCTGGCAGTATAATGCTTGGCATGTCATCGCTGACTTCATTACCAATCGAGTTCACAACTCTCGCATCGATAACCCACTCACTAGATGGGTCTAAGGTAGAGACATCGATATTCTCAACTAGCCAGCCACCAGACGCATCAACCACACCTTCAAAAGTCAGCGTTTGCGTACCATCATTGATCTCTATGTAGACAGGTAAACCTTCGGAAACATCGGTCGTTCCCTGCATGGTGGTTAAATCACCACTGCGAAAATCTAAGATGTTGAAACCAGATAAGGTATCAATATCGATAACAGGTGGAGCGGTATCAATTTGTCCTGTCGAATCAGTGCCCGTTGTTTCATTACCTGCAATATCAACAGTAACTGCTTCTACGGTAATGTTGCCATCCGCAAATGCAGACAGATCGACATCATCGATGCTCCAAGCGCCCGCAACAACCACGGTTTGTAACGTGATAGACTGATTATTGCTATCGGTAACCGTGACGGTAATAGGTTGTCCATCTTCGACATTTTGTACAACACCTTGTAGGCGAACAGATTGAACTTCCTCGGTGTTGAGTATGTTGTCGGCATCATCAAATTCTGCTGTGATACTGGCTAGCGTATCTTTCACTATGGTGTCGCTAGAAGTAGCAGTATTGCCTGCAACATCTGTAACAGTAGCTTCAACCGTTAGCGTACCTTCAGCGAAGACTGAATAGTCTTGACCGACTAATGTCCATTCACCACCAGTCACTGTCGCGGTATAATTTTCTGACTTACCATCAACATCGGTGATGGTGATTGATACTTCTTGGCCATCTTCAACGTTGGTCACCGTGCCAACTAATGCGCCATTACTGACCTCGGCAGAGTTGTAATACTCATCACCAAAACCATCAAAATCGACACTGATGTCCGCCAACGTATCTTTGACGATAGTATCGCTAGAAGTAGCAGTATTACCTGAGATGTCAGTAACTGTAGCCTCTACAGTCAAGATACCTTCTGCAAAACCCGAATAGTCTTGGCCGACTAATGTCCATTCACCACCGGTGACTGTAGCGGTATAATTTTCTGACTTACCATCAACATCGGTGATGGTGATTGATACTTCTTGACCATTTTCAACATTGGTCACCGTGCCAACTAATGTGCCATTACTGACCTCGGCAGAGTTGTAATACTCATCACCAAAACCATCAAAATCGACACTGATGTCCGCCAACGTATCTTTGACGATAGTATCGCTAGAAGTAGCAGTATTGCCTGCAACGTCCGTAACCGTTGCTTCAACCGTTAACGTACCTTCCGCGAAGGTTGAATAATCTTGGTCGACTAATGTCCATTCACCACCAGTCACTGTCGCTGTATAATTTTCTGACTTGCCATCAACATCGGTGATAGTGATAGAAACTTTCTGACCATCTTCAACATTGGTCACCGTGCCAACCAAGGCGCCATTACTGACCTCGGTGGAGTTGTAATACTCATCACCAAAACCATCAAAATCGACACTGATATCCGCCAACGTATCTTTGACGATAGTATCGCTAGAAGTAGCATTATTGCCTGCAACGTCAGTAACTGTAGCCTCTACAGTCAAGATCCCTTCGGCAAAACCCGAATAGTCTTGCCCTGTAAGTGTCCATTCTCCACCAGAAACTGTCGCGGTATAATTTTCTGACTTGCCATCAACATCAGTGATAATGATTGAAACTTCTTGGCCATCTTCAACATTGGTCACCGTGCCAACTAATGCGCCTTTACTGACCTCGGCAAAGTTGTAATACTCATCACCAAAACCATCAAAGTCCACGCTGATGTCCGCCAGCGTGTCTTTTAATATTGTGTCCAATGAAGTCGCCGTGTTTCCTGCGATATCCGTAACACTGGCTTTAACCGTTAATTCACCTTCAGCAAAACTAGAATAATCTTGATCAGTAAGCGTCCATGTACCGCCTGAAACCGTTGTTGAATAATCTAAAGATGAGCCTGCACTATCAGTAATAGTAATAGAGATTGTTTGACCGTCTTCAACATTGCCAACAGTGCCAACCAACACACCATTCAGGACCTCTGTTTGGTTGTAAACCTCATCGTCAGATCCAGAGAACTCAACTCCAATCTCCACTAACGTATCTTTAATAATGGTGTCAGTGGACGAAATAGTATTACCCGCTATGTCTGTAATACTCGCGACAACGGTCAACTCACCTTCCGCAAAGCCAGAATAATCTTGGTCTTTTAAGCTCCATAAATTGCCTGAAACAACCGAGGTGTAGTCGACAGAAAAACCGTTACTATCAGTAATCGTTATATTTATCGCCTGACCATCTTCAATATTGAATGTGGCACCGATAAGGGCACCCTTACTCACTTCACTTTGATTGTAATAGTTGTCACCGAAGCCATCGAACCGAACGAGAATTCTATCCAGAGTATCTTTAACGATGGTGTCTGTAGCAGTGGTAGGGTTGCCAGCTATATCAATGGTGCTTGCGACTACAGTAAGTTCACCTTCTGCGAAGTTTGAGTAATCTTGATTTACTAATGTCCAACTGTCGCCAGACACAACTGTCGAATAATTTACGGATAAGCCTTCACTATCCGTTATTGTGATTGAGATTGTTTGCCCATCTTCGACATTTGAAACAGTACCAACCAAAGCACCATTATTTACTTCTAATTCATTATAAAATTCATCACCAAAGCCATCGAAGTCAACATCAATACTCGCAAGCGTATCCTTAACGATGGTGTCAGTCGCTGTGGCTGGGTTTCCGGCAATATCAATAGTGCTGGCGACGACGGTAAGTTCACCTTCGGCGAAATTGGAGTAATCTTGATTTTCGAGCGTCCAGCTATTCCCAGAAACTACCGTTGAATAGCTTACTGACAGGCCTTCACTGTCTGTAATCGTGATTGAGATAGTTTGACCATCTTCAACATTGGCAACAGTACCGACAAGCACTCCGTTGGAAATTTCAAACTGGTTATAAAACTCATCGCCAAAACCATCAAAATCGACATCGATTGTGGCTAGGGTGTCTTTGATTGTAGAGTCGTTAGCAGTAATGCTATTGCCAAAGTCATCGGCGATGATCGCGTCGACTTTAAGATCGCCTTCCGCCAGCGAAGAAAGATCGACGCCGTTAACGACATAGGCTTCGTCATTTGTGATAGCGGTAGTAGTGACTGTGTTGCCATTAACATCTGTGATAGTTAGAACAACGGTGCGTCCATCTCGAACATCAACGGCGGTACCCGTAATCGTGACAGCAGGTACTTCGAATTGGTTTTCGTAGCCATCTCCACCATCCAAAATATCGACGGTTAATATTGCGCTCGGTAACAATACATCGAGCTCACCGTCGTTGGATGTTGTGTCTTCTTCAAAATATTCAGTCGGACGAGTGTCAAAACCCGCTTCTGCCAGCGTTTCTTCTAATGTAGAGCGAACATAGGCAATGAAAGAGGCACTGGCGCTAGGTTGATCATTGGCGGAGTTCTGTTGCTGAGGCGCGCTTTCGATATTGTTGACAAGCTGAGTAACCACCTCTTCCAACTGTTGTTCTACAGCGGCTATTTGCGGTTCAGTGAGAGGTTGAGTTTGGTCCAAATTCTGAGGCTCAATGCTCACAACTTGCACACCTTCAACTTTGGGTTGCGATGCAGGTAATTGAAGCCAAGTACCATCAGGGAATACTTGCCAAACAACACCACCAACTTCGATATATAAAATAGGATCCATCCTAAACCTCTTCCTTACAAAAGCGCTGACCTTGAGTACATCAATTTACTCAATAAAAGGCTGGATAAATCAGCGAACTATTTCTAATTAATACTAGCAAACAACAAATCATTAACAGTTAATTAATTATCACTAATACGCTGTAAAGTAAACCAATAGGCTGTGACTTGCATTCAGTTATATCTATCGTCACAAAATACATTCAATGAATGTGTCATAATGTTGAAATTACTGGTTAAATTTCAAGGAATGTCATGACTGCAACGAACTATCTCAACCAATTGAATCAAAAGTATCTTGCGACTCATAAAGCGAAAGAAGACTTCTTTTGGGATACATATATGGGCATCAGTGACGACCACGATGGCTCGACACTCGCGCAGACTCAATGGACTGAATTTCTTAGTGCAGCTGAACAAATCACGGCTATCGAAAAGCACATTTCTGCCATTGATGAGATTCAAGACGTTCAAGAAAAAGAGAGCACATTAACAGGACTGAATGGCTGGTTAGCGACCTTTAAATCTCATGCAATCGAATCCCAACAATCTCAGGCGCTAAAAGCAGACCTCATCAAGTTCGAAGCAGAGCTGTTTGAGAAAAAGCAAAATCACGTGATGACTTACGTTAATGAAGCGGGTGAAGAAACAGAAGGATCGTTACCGGTTCTAGGTTCAACAGTACGAACCAATAACAATGAAAAAGTTAGGCTTTCGGCGCATCAAGCACTATTAGGACTTGAACAATGGGTTCTGTCTAATGGTTTCATTGAGCTCATCAAAAAGCGTAATCAATTTGCTCAATCACTGGGCTTCAAGACCTTTTTTGATTACTCAGTTGTAAAAACTGAACAGATGACCACTGAGCAACTATTTGCGATTTTGGACGACTTTGAGGCACGTACCCGAGATAGTCACCAGAAAAGTCTCACCAACTTGGCTGCGCAAAAGGGTCAAAGCGCCCTCGAAGGCCATAACTTCACCTACTCTTTTGCTGGTGACGTAATGAATGACCTCGACCCTTACGTCCCTTTCTCAAAGTCATTGAGACGCTGGGTTGAATCTTTTGGGCGATTAAATATCGAATATTCTCAAGCCACACTGAAGTTGGATCTGCTTGATCGCAAAGGCAAGTACCCAAATGGTTTTTGTCATGGACCTATTCCTTCGTTCTATGACCAAGACACTTGGGTGCCAGCTCAAGTCAACTTCACAAGTAACGCTAAGCCAGATCAAGTCGGCAGCGGCTATGATGGAATCAACACTCTGTTTCATGAGGGCGGGCACGCGGCACACTTTGCCAACGTCAAAATGAACGCGCCGTGTTTCTCTCAAGAGTTTGCACCGACCTCAATGGCTTACGCGGAAACTCAGTCTATGTTCTGCGATAGCCTATTGAATGATGCCGATTGGCTAAAACAATACGCAGTCAATGATGAAGGTCAGCCGGTACCTGATGAGCTTATTAAAGCGATGATTGATAGTAAGCAGCCATTCAGAGCCTACCAAGAGCGCAGCATTCTTGTGGTGCCTTACTTTGAACGAGCGCTTTATGAAATGGCTGACGAAGATCTTACGCCTGAGAAGATCACTGAGCTCGCTCGTCGTAGCGAGAAAAGCATACTTGGTTTGGATTGCAGCCCACGTCCATTAATGGCGATCCCGCACCTGTTATTAGACGAAGCTTCTTGCGCATATCAAGGTTACTTACTGGCTCACATGGCGGTGTATCAAACGCGTGCATATTTCACCGAGAAATTTGGCTACTTAACAGATAACCCAGAGATCGGGCCTTTGTTGGCAGAGCACTATTGGCATCAAGGTAATAGCGTGAACCATAACGGGACAATACAAAGTCTTACTGGGGAAGGCTTCAATGCCAAGTACCTTGCCGATGAGTGTAACTTATCACCAGAACAGGCATGGGCGATTGAAGAGCAAAAGATCAAACAGCTGGATTCTCGCGAACGAGCACAAGTCGCTGATTTGAATGCGAAGATATCGATTGTTGATGGTGCAACTGAATTAGCGAATAACGCAAAGTCGAATGATCAAATGTGTGATGATTTTGAGCACTTTATTGTAGAGCAATACGGGCGATAATCAGTCGGTAGCTTCAGCAACCTTCTACGCTCAAAAATTCAGAATCAAAAAAGCAAAAAGGACGATATTTCATCGTCCTTTTCTTTTACTCTTGGCACTACATCGAAACGCAAGCTGACCGAATTTCGGTATCAAACTCAATATCAACCGACTCAATGCTTCTCAAAGACTTTCTATGGATGCCGTACACCTGTCCCGTCAAAACAATATAAAACTTCTCAGTTTTAAGTAGCTCCCACGCTTCATCTAGAGATTCAACGTAGACCTTGTTTTGCGAGTCTTGTGGGCGAGTACCAGCAACTCTTCCATGCTTACGTGCTAATTCAAACAATCCATTGCGATTAGGTTTACACGTAAACAGAGTGTCATTGCCATAAATGACACCCTTGCCAGTCATGCTCTTAACCATTGTATTTCTCCAGATAATAATCCACTCGTCAAATTTGAGTGGCATACCACATGTCGAACAGTGGATGCTTAAGCCGCACAAAGAAGAGAATATGGTGTAAAGACCGGGCAGCAATTACACCATAGCGTTCAATTTCGAGAATTTGAGTTCTAAGGGCTTAAGTTCTTAAGTTCTTAAGTTCTTAAGTAAATTTAAGCTCTTAGAATTGCTTATGTTCTTAGAAGTAGTAGTAAGCAGCGGCGAATACGTGTGTTTCTTCGTCGTATTGCATACCAGTTGAACCAATGCGAGAGCCTTCAATGTCTTGTTTGATATCGATGCCCATGTCTGCATTTTCTGCGATACGGTACATTGCTGCGATGTTGATGTAAGAAGCATCTACATCCGCTTGTCCGTCAAGTTCGTTGTTGCTAGATGCGTAACCAGCAGCAATCGTTAGGTCTTCAGAAACTGTGAAGCCACCAGATAGGTAGTAACCTGTGTTTTTCTCAGAATCACTCTCTTCAATCCAAGAGTTAACACCTAGCTTAAGTGCGCCAACCTTAACGTTACCTGTCACTGTGTAAACTTCGAAATCATCTTCGTAGTCACGGTTCTCGTAACCAGCGTATAGGTTGAATACTTCTTGCTCTAGACCTATGTAGCCGTTCACACCTTTGTCGAAATTATCATCGTTGCGAGAATCTTTCGTTTCAAAGTAAGAAATACCGTAAGCAATGCCGCTTGTTGCGCCTTGGAATTTAACTACATTGAATGCATCAGAAGCATCGCCAGCAGAAGCACCAAACTCGTAAGTGTTGTCACCTGCGCCGTCGACTTTATCTAGCGCCGTGTCATTTTCCCAACCAAATGAAGCGATACCGTAACCAGTGTCAAAACCTAACCACGCTTTATCTACGTCTGTCGCAGGGCCAGTATCAATACCGTTTACCCAAGCAGATGTCGCTGCGTCGTTCGCTGCAACGTTATCGTCGGTCGTGTACTGAAGCATCATGTCCGTTTCGAAGTAACCAACAAAACGGTTGTTACGGTAACTTACCGCAAGCGTTAGGCCTGTCGCCCAATCATCGTAAAATGCTTTAGAACCTGTGTCGTAGTAACCACCAACACCGAAAGAACCTGCTACTGAAAATTGATCTTTGTGCATAGAATCAAAAGCAAACATCTCTTCATTCTGGCTGTTTTGGCTGCTTGTGTTTACAGCGAATGCTGAAGTTGAAATGCTTGCAATCGCAAGTGCTACTAATGTTTTTTTCATGGTTACCACTACCTATATATTGATTCGGCCTTGTGAGTCCGGCCTTTTGGAGTGGCGCTATTGTTCAAAAAATCACGTTATTGATATACCGTAAATTTACTGAAATTTTATAGCTTTGATGAATTAAATTACATAATGATATGTTGATATGGCTTTTATATTGAGAAGCGCAACCCGAGCGTAAACCCGATGTCGGTACTGTTGTCCATGTTACGGATGTTTTCGATCATCAAAGCCTCAATCGCAAGTTGATGTAGGCGATAACGGTAACCCACGACCACTTCATTGGAAGGTTCAGAAAAATCTGGATCGTTGCTCGCCCACCCTTGATAGTTGAGAGATTCAATAAGCAAACTATGACGCGAATTCAGTCGATATTCATACCCTATCGACCAACTCGCACTTACGTTCTCAAAACGTAAGTCTTCTAGGCCGACAAAGGAATTATCGCCATTTCGATGCACTAAACCGACGGTTGAAAAAATACTGTGTTTGGGTGTGATATAGCTGTAGTTAAGTTGAACGCCTTGCTCAAAACTTGTTCTCGAAAATTGTCCACTTCTTACGTTGTTGTAATACAAAGAGCCACCAGCAGAGAGCGACATAGGCCCCCTAGAATACAACAATAATTCATTGTAAAAAGTCAGCGCATTGGTTAATTCATCACCTTCAAAGTCAGAGACATGAACGCCAGCATTATGGAAGTCCATGGTGAATTGATCTTCTGCTACCTCATCACGTCCGTTTTGCCCAATGCCAAAAAGATCATGAAACCCCATAACAAAGCTATCTAATCCATTATCTTTGGCAGTGACGACACGATAATCCAGTTCTGTTTTCCAGATGGGAGACGCTTGCCACTCAACAGCAATATTGGATTGGTTTTGGTAGTAGTCGAGCGAATAGGCTTCCGTATGAGCCCATATACTGGCCTGTGTGTAAGAGGATTTGAACTCTATCGTGCCGACTCTATTCGGTTGGGCAGAACGCAGCTGAGTTGAGAGAACGTTTGAATGAATTGGAGACTGAGCGTAAACAAACATTGGCGACGCTATGGCGCTAGGAAAAGTTAGGATCAGTATGGATGAAGTGAGTAAGACTCTAAACGCTATCACGGTTTTGCTCGATGATATAAAACGTCCGATTCTCTTAAAATCACAGACTGATTTATGCAGCAAATGTACTGCTTTTGACTAGAATAGATAGAACAAAGTGTTATAAAAAAAGAGAATTAAGAACACCTTAGTTATCTTATCGCGTTAACTTGCGCTGCCACGAGTTAACGAATATCTTCACCGCGTGAATGAATAGCCAAACTTTTGATAAGGATAAAATGTGAACGCCTCTAACCAGAGCTTTGAACAATTGTTGATGAGTCAGTCTGCAACCTTGATCAATAGTGACCCAAGGGATTTTAACGCGACTTGGTCCACTGCAAGCTTTGATGTTCTAGATTGGTTCGATATTGATAGGCTCACACTTTACCCGAATTCGATGGTGCTACTGGAAGATGGGAAAACCTGTTCCGTTTCCAAATCGCACATCCCTTCAATCAACAAAAGAGACTTTGTTGGCTGTAACCACCTTGAGTACCTAAAGCTTCTTAAAACGTCCGAAACCTACTTGGAGTTTTCAGAGGCACAACTCGCGATCAGCCAAAACGATGTGTTGAGTCAAATACACAAACAAGGTGGGAAATGGCACTGTATTATCCCTCTGCAACTGTTTAATCAACGTTGGGGCGCCCTCTCTTTTACCAACTTTCATGACAACAAAACCACCTTGGATTTTGAAGACATCAAACGACTCAAACTTATCTGTGAAATGTGGCTTTGTTATTGGCAGCATTCAACCTTAGCGAGGACGCTGAATCAAAGCGAAAACTTGTGGGAAGATGATAGCGATAAATTGCTGTTACTGACGAAGAAGCAAACCACGGTGCTTTCTCTGATTGCTCAGGGTTTTACGGCCAAAGAGTGTGCCGATAGGTTGCACTTAAGCCCACGTACCATTGAATCCCATAAATACAGAATGCTTGGGCTAATGGAGCTCAATAATCACAACGAGTTAGTGCAGTTCGCTTTACGTAACGGCTTAGGCATCACTGAAAATCAACACACTACTCGTTAACCTTGTTTAGCTAGTACCTGGCTTATTCGTTGCCTTCACTTAGCGCGAATTTAATCTCATCGGATGAAAAGCCTTTGCGGCTCAACATGGCGTAGGCCTTTGAGCGTGCCTTGTGATCATTAAGGTCATAAGATTTTTTCTGAAGCTGTTCTAAACAAGAAGAATAAAAGTCCAATTGCTCTTCATTGATCAATCGGTCGATCAACGATGAAAGTTCAGTGGTATCGATTTGTCGCTGTCTAAGTTCTTGTTGGATAGCGGTTAAGCCTTTCCCTTTTCGAGCGTACTTGAGCACTTCCTTCTCCAAATCAGCTTTGTCGGCCTTGATTTGGATATTACTTTTCAGTTCATGCGCTTGTGGATGCTGATCGATGGCAATTTTCACCTGCTGATAACTAAAGCCACGTTTTTGCAGTGCGGCGACCAGCTTTTCACGGCTCATAGTAAAGCTTGTGTAGTAGTTGTTGATTCGCTCTATCAATATAGTCTGTTCGTCGATATTTTTTTCTGCAGAAACCTTATGAATGGCATCAGCAATAATCGAATCGGAGAGTCCCTTCTTTTTCAATTTCTCTACGATATATCGAGATCCAAATTCACCGAA
Source organism: Vibrio pomeroyi (assembly GCA_041879425.1). Lineage (NCBI taxonomy): Bacteria > Pseudomonadati > Pseudomonadota > Gammaproteobacteria > Vibrionales > Vibrionaceae > Vibrio > Vibrio pomeroyi. The sequence continues at coordinate 698,324 of CP090855.1, forward strand.
GAAGGCTTGTTCAGCAAATTGCTCAGCAAAATCTTGGTCGGATTTAAGATAGCCGTAACCTTTCAAGTTGCTCAAGGTTTCATTTATCCAATCTTGATCGTCCGTTTTCACTTTCAACTTCGCAATCAACTCGCTTTCCGTCATGTCCCTCTGGGTTAAATGCCACATCGCAGAGTTCATGACACTTTCGATTCGCGTCGCTTTTCTTACCGTTGTATTTCTAGTATTCGGGTTTTGCTGTGAATCATCCATTCGATTTCAACTATCCAGACTGAGCCTGCCCCATGATAACGTAATTCTGACTAGCGTGAAGTGACATAAAAGAACGAGATTCAGATAAACTGACCTCCAACAAAAATGGACACCTATTAGGCGTCCATTTGATTGTCAGCTTATGAAGTTAACTCTAAGAAGAATTAACTCTCTTCGTGATTGTAAATATGCACATCTCGTTGCGGGAATGGAATCGTGATGCCTTCTTCATCGAAGCGTTTCTTCACGGTTTCCGTCACATCCCAATATACATCCCAGTAATCGTCTGTCTTAACCCACGGTCTTACCACGAAGTCTACAGAAGACGTATTTAAGGTATGTAACTTAATCATATGCTCAGGCTTTTTAAGCACTAGCGGGTGCGCAATAATGATGTCGTTCAATACTGCCTTTGCTTTATCGATGTCATCTGAATAACCAATACCAAACACCATATCCACACGTCTCACGCGCTCTGCTGTGATGTTATTGATAACGTCACCCCAGATCTTGTTGTTCGGGATCACCAAGCGTTGGTTGTCGATAGTTTGAACCGTTGTCGATACTAAGCTCATGTCTTTTACTGTGCCTTGAACACCCGCGACTTTAACCATGTCACCAACATCGTAAGGACGGTAAATCAAGATCATCAAACCAGACGCGAAGTTAGACAGCGTATCTTGCAATGCAAAACCAATGATGACACCCGCGACACCAAAACCGGTTAATAGCGGTGCTAGCTCGATCCCTATTTGAGACAAGGCGATAAGCAAACCGACAAACACGACCGCTTTGGATGCGATTGATACAAAGAAGTCTTGCATCAATACACTAAAGTCCATCTTAGAGTGCGAAACACTCTTGCGAACCGTCTTACGAGCGACGTTAGCAATTAGGCGAGTGACATACAAAATACCGAGAAACAGAGCGAGTTTAACGATAAAAGAAGGAGTATTCTCAAAAGCCCATGAACTGAACGAACGTAGCCAACCGTCTAGTAGCTCTAGTGCGACATCGACATCCAATACATCGGCGTTAATGTCGCCCGTCGTTGCTAACAGCACTCGCTTATAAGAAGTTACATCAACACCAAACGGCTCCATCAAGGTAATGGTTTCTTCTAAGCTCGCCACCATAACGCTGGTACGCTCACTGAAGCGTTCCAGTTCCTTTTTAATGACCGCTTTCTCTTCTTCATTCACGAAAGACAGACGCGCTTCGAGATCTTGTCGCTGTGTGTCTGTGTAAAGAATGGCATTAGTCAGGTATTTAGAGCGAGACACCAAGTCAACTTTTAGAGCTTTTTCCGGTACAGCTACATCAACACCACGCTCTTTTGACCACGCTAATGTTTTAGCAAGTTGTTGGTAATAGGTGTCCATCATTCCGATTCGTTTCTGAATACGTAATTCAAGGCGTTTCTTAACATCACCTTCAGCTGAGCGATTTTCTTTGCTCATTGAAACGATTTTAGTTTCATTCAACGATAACAATTTTTGAAGTAGTTCAACCTGCTGAGCAAGAACAACATCTAGCCCTTCTTTCTTATCAGAGGAGAGTTGTGTGAAAATCTCCTCACGCAACCCTTGGTTCTTGCGTCTCAAAATATCTTCAAGAAAGGGTTTCTCAGCATCGTGCGCCGTTTCTAGTGTTGCCAAATCGAGCATCAACTGATCTTGTACTTGTGCTATTTTCTCGACGCTTTGTGCATAACTTCCAAATGCGACAAACGCCAACATTAACAATAGACAACGCCAAACCTTCATCATATTAATTCCTATTATTGTCTAAATTGACCCTATAAATAGTAGTAAAAAGAATATGGATAACAAGCATTTAAAGGTATGTTGTGTTAAAAATTCGCAAAATATCAGTCCGCATCTAATATTTGAGAGTTCCAATCCCCCCTTATGACCTGTAGAGTACGCAACCAACAAAGAACAACGGCCAATATCTTCACCTAGGCACATGCATTAAAATGCCTTGAATCCGATGTTGGCTCACAGCAAGAGAGCAGAAAAATGAACAACGAACTTGATGTTATTGAGTCTCTAGAAGAGCTAGAAAAATTCCTAATTTCAGTGGAAGCTGGCGGTTTGGGCCTTGAAGGGGTTGAAGGCGTAGGCATGGCAACCAATAATTCAGATGGTCGTCACTTCGTTGCTGTATTCAACAGCAGCCACAAAGTTCTACTTGCTCGTTGGATCACTCAAGAAGTGTTTGAAAATGGTAAAGACCTAGTGCGTAACGGCCCACGTCGTAATCACTAAGGTTAGCCATTAGAAGGCTTGGAGTTCTGAACTTCAACGCTAGCGGAAGAAGCCCAATCGAGTTCCTAACGAACGGTTGGGCTTTTTTGTATCAGTTTTATCGCTCTTTTTTATTCAATCGAACACCTTTGCTAATGATATACCGCTCAATGGAAGTCACGACTTTGGTCAATAAAACAGCGAATAGCAAAAAAGAACAGATTATTATGAACTTAAGTAAAAATGCGATGCCTTAGCCTCTGAGTTTGGCGTTTATGTGTCCCTGTAACTTTGATAATTTTATGACTTGTGGCACGCAGCAAAGTTATCTAAGCTAGCTTGCTTATAACCCGTGTTAAATACTAACTGATTCGATTACTGACTGATTTGCTGAATACACCGCTACTTTTTTTATCTCAACAGAACCGCCAACAAAAGCAATCGCTTTGGGCACTTCTTCTTACCGGACTGGTTATCGTAACCTGTCTGGCAAGCACGCTATCTGCAAATAAAGTGACGTTTTCTAAGGCTTCGGTTAGCCAATCAGCACACATGGGTTCTGAAACCAGCGATCCACAAGCGACTATCGCTTCATTTGAAAAAATGTCTGAGCTTTATGCCAGCGTTTTTGGTTCAGATGCGTCTAAGTCACTGACGGCACCGAATTCTAGCGCCTGTGACCTGAGCTCGAAAATGCTCACCTTCGCCACACCGAAAACAGGTTGGCTGATCCCTTTCATTCTATTTATTGCTGTCGCATTCAGCCTTTCACCTCATATATCGAGATTATCTAGAGACAACCATCGCTCTACTCGACCAACAAAACACCGCCTACACCTAAAGCACTGTATATTTAGAGAGTAAATAACCGGGCTATTCCACCCTTTTATTTATTTTTTGGAGATACATTTGTGTACAACACACTACTAACTAAGTTTGTCGATTCATTGGCATTCTGTATGCGTACATGCGCGAAAACTATAGTCACTGCCATTTTGGTCATGACATCATTTAATGCTTTAGCACAGACTACAGGCTGGCTCAGCGTGCCTGAACACCCGCCAGTCAAAATGCGAATGATGTCGACAGGTGAACAGTCGGATGACGGTTCTCAGATTCAAACCGTGCTCGATCTCGTGCTCGACGGCGACTGGAAAACCTATTGGCGCAGCCCAGGCGAAGGTGGCATACCTCCAAGCTGGGACTGGTCTGGTTCAACAAACATTGAGTCGGTAGAGTGGCATTGGCCAATTCCGAAGTACTACGAGCAGCTAGACGTAATGACGTTGGGCTACAAAAAGCACGTCAGCTTTCCGGTCACACTCACACTGAAAGACAACACTAAGCCTGCCATCTTTAAGGCTTCGTTCACCTTTCCGTCGTGTACGAATATTTGTGTGTTAACCGATTACGACATCGAACTGCCGATCGACCCACAAACATTAGAGCTCGATGAAGAAGCCATGTTCTTGTTCAATCAAGGCATGAGCCAGTCACCACGTGAAGCAAACCGAACTTCAGTAAATGGTTTGTTTTGGGACAAGAGCAAGCAGCAACTGGTGACTCAGCTAACGAGTAAAGAAGGCTGGGATAAGCCTATGGTGTTGATTGATGGCCAAGAAGTGATTGACGACTTCTTCTCTCAGCCAACCGTTCATATCACAGACAACACAATGACTGCCGTTTTCGATGTGAGCAACTGGATTGGTGACGTCGACTTAACGGATCGCACCGTTAGCGTCACGGTTTCAGATACTAACTTTGCTGAAGAGATGACAGCTCAGGTTGGCTCAGAGCCTATTGCCTATCAATCAAGCAATACTAGCTTTATTGCGATGTTCGGCTTTGCCTTAATTGGTGGCTTGATCCTCAATATCATGCCGTGTGTTTTACCTGTATTAGGAATGAAGCTAAACAGCATCATTCAAAACCAAGGTGCATCAAACCGACACATTCGAATCTCATTCCTTGCATCTGCTATGGGTGTCATCACCTCGTTTGCACTATTAGCCTTAGGCATGACAGTGCTCAAAATGGGTGGTAACGCGATTGGTTGGGGAATCCAATTCCAAAACGTTTGGTTTATCGGGTTCATGCTGATCATCACCCTACTGTTCTCAATCAACCTACTTGGTTTATTTGAGTTCAGAATGCCATCGGGTTTAAACACATGGATGGCAACCAAAGGCGATGACTCGCATTCAGGCCACTTTGTTCAAGGTATGTTTGCCACGCTGTTAGCAACGCCTTGTAGTGCTCCGTTCCTAGGTACCGCCGTCGCTTACGCGCTAGGCGCAAGCTACCAAGAGCTGTGGGCGATCTTCATCGCACTTGGTGTTGGTATGAGCGCACCTTGGTTGATCTTCGCCTTATTCCCGAGCCTAACCAAACTGCTACCAAAGCCGGGCGCGTGGATGTTCAAGGTTAAGTTGGTATTCGGTTTAATGATGTTCATCACCAGTCTGTGGTTAACAAGCCTACTTAGCCCATTCATTGGCAAGTTCCCAACCATCTTGTTGTCACTGTTTATCGTGATTTCGGTACTGGTTTGGATTGGCATGAAATTGGGGCGTAAAGTACTCATACCTATCATGGCAACCACTACCTTGATGTTTGGTGCAGCTCTTATTGTCGGCAGTGTTACTGCAGATAACTGGGCGACACCTATCGTTGATGACCTTGCTTGGCAAAAGCTGGATGCGAAACAAATTCCACAATTGGTCGATGAAGGCAAAACAGTATTTGTCGATGTGACAGCTGAATGGTGTATCACCTGTAAGGCGAACAAGATCGGCGTGATTCTTCAAGATCCCGTTTACAGTCACCTGCAACAAGAAGACATTGTGTTAATGAAAGGCGATTGGACAACACCAAGTGAAAGCGTCACCCAATACTTACAAAGTAATGGGCGCTTTGGTGTGCCATTTAATATCGTGTATGGCCCAAGCTATAAAAGTGGCATTCCACTGCCCGTGATTCTGGACAGTGACACTGTCGTTCAAGCCATCGATGCTGCGAGATAAGTGATGAAGACTCCCAACAATGAAGAGAAGCCTAACACGACCAAAGACCAGCCTATAAAGGGTGAGGCTAAAAAACCAAGTCGTCTTAAGAAGTGGGGAAAGGAACTGGTCTCAATGATACTGATCGTTGGCGTGGTTTCGTTTGCTATGGATTTTTATCACAGCAGAAGCATGCCTCAAGGAGATGCGATTCCAATCGTAGGTCAATCACTCCAAGGTGAGGATATTGATGTTATCGAACTCAGTAAAAACGGTAAGCCCGTCATTGTCTATTTTTGGGCAACTTGGTGTGGTGCTTGCAAATTCGTGAGCCTAACCGTCAATAGCTTCAATGACTCTCACCAAGTCGTTACGGTCGCCCTTTCATCAGGACCCGATGAGCGAGTGCAACGCTACTTGGATGCAAAAGAGTATGACTTCCCTGTGATCAATGATCTTTCTGGGGCAATCAGCAGAAGTTGGGGCGTCAATGTCACTCCAAGCATCGTCATCATCAAAGACGGGAAGATCAGCAGTATCGCAACTGGCGTGACTTCCCCTATCGGCCTGTGGTTAAGAACCTATTTTGCATAACTCGCTTACCAAGAAAAAGCCAAGCAAATGAACCGACTTAAGCCAATTTAACAAACAATAATACCGTGAGCGTGACCTAATGAGCGCTCACGATTATCAAGAATTAGAGAATACATAACATGAAAAAATATCTGATTAGCGCACTGATTTTAGGCTCACTAATGAGCACCAATGCCTTCGCTGAACTAAGCAAAGAACAAACCCAACAACTTGAAGAAATTAATCAGTTTCTGAAGGAAAACCCTTCGACTATTTCGGGTTTGCATACCAGCTTAGAGCAGTATGTAGCAGGCCAAGCGCAAGCGAAGAAAGCTCAAGCAGAAAGCCATGATTGGTTATACAACAATGATGCTCACCCAATAACGGGCAACCCTGACGGTAAATCGGTAATCGTTAACTTTACCGACTACAATTGTCCTTTCTGTAAACGTTTGGAAAAAGGTTTAGTTCAATTAGCCTCAGAAAACAGTGACATCAAGATCATCAATGTCTACCTGTCGTTTAAGCAGCAACAAGTGAGCGGCCTTAATACCAATGCTGCGCTATACGCGATGAAGGTATGGAAAGACAACCCAGAGGACTTCCCTGAAGTCGATCGTTTACTGATGGCGAAAAGCGGCAGTCACACAAAATCGTCACTGCAAGCGGTAGCGAAAAAAACAGGCACTGAAGCGCAGTTAGAGACAACGACAGAACAAAGCAACACGTTAATGACTAACCACCAAACCTTTAGCGCACTCGGCTTAACAGGTACACCAACGTTAATGATGAATGGTCAGGTATTACCGGGGTATGTACCTTACGACCGACTAAAAGACATAGTGGATGACGCTTTCTAATCGAATTTAGTTAACTAAAATAGAATATGAAATTGGTAAACCCTACTGCGTTAACCCGCAGTAGGCTTTTTTTGGCTTCGAAATAATCGTTTTGAAACAAAAAAGCAGTCGAAGTGTCATCATCTCGCAATGGGTTCTTAATTTATCCTGCTTACTCTAAAAGCAGTCCTGTCGACGAGTCCAAGACGTGTTAACTCGAGACAACTGTCCTTTGACCGAGCCTAGCTCGGTCTTTTTTTGGGTGTCGCAAATAGCAAACCTAGCAACAGTCTAACTTCTTACTAGCTCAATAAGCGGCACACCAACGCACCCGGCTCTCTTAATGCATCCACGTTATAACTGAGTACACGACCAGAAGATGGCGCATGATAACGACGACATTCATTGCCGAACGCATCATATTGGATGGCCAACAGATCATCTTGCTCAACGCTTTGCAAAAGCTCGACCTGAGGCAGAACAAAACCACCAATATCAGCACGAATGGACACAACGTTGTTGCCTTCAATCCAATCCATACTCGGCAGCTGCTTTGCCTCTAACGGATCTTGTCCTTCGACCTCAAGCATCTCGTAATAGGAGAGCATATTCAAAACGCCGTCTACCGCTCTTTGAATCATGTCAGGTTGAGTGAACTTCCCCATCCCTACTTCAACAGTGATGCTCGGTATACCACTGCGATTCCAAACCGTTTCAAGAATCCCAGGGTCGCCAGGATCATTAAGCACACAGTCAGGTTGCATCAGCCTAGCCATGTCTAAACATTGCTCTATCCGATAATCTGCAAACACATAAAGTGGGTATACTGCACCGCGAGTTTGGGTATGAAGGTCAACGGCAAAGGTGGCATTGTGCTTGAGTAAGCGCTCCCAAAGTGACGCAACAAAGCGCTCTGCTGCTAGTCCGTGGGCATCACCGGGAAAGAGTCGATTGAGATTTGCAGGGCATGAACCCGGATCGGAAGAGATGAAGTCACGACTGTGATTTAGCAAACCGGATAAGTTCACCGTAGGTACAATTGTCACCGTACCTTTCAGTCTTTTACCCACCAAGTCTCTGATAATTTGCTGAGCAGCCAATACACCGTTCAGTTCATCGCCGTGAATACCGGCTGTGATCATCAACTTAGGGCTATCTTGGCTGCCTTTGAAAACAGAAACCGGCATGTTTTTAGGTTGGCCGAGTCCATCACTGGTCACTTGAAACCAAAACTGATGCTCTCCAACCTGTAAGTCTTCAACATTCAAGGAGCCAATAACCTGTCTACCTTGTAAAACATCGCCTAAGTACTCTGTTTTCATCCAACTACTCCATCTTGTTGAGCAAAATCTATTCTCTTGTCAGTTTTTGCATCATAGAGGATATCTTAACCAGTACAAGCAGTTAATCGATCTAACAAGTACAGTTCTACACCTAGAGTTCACTCATAGCACCCTCACCTCTTTCAAAGTGAAACTTGCACAAATGGCTGTACTAAAACTACCAATTTGGATAATTATTCACAAACCACTCAGCCAGATGAAATAAAAGTGCAATAAAATCAACACTTAAAAAAGTTCCCTATTCACGAAAATGTAATTTTATAGAAATGAAAGCTTAATTTATCTGCTCTAAATTAGCTTCATATCGAAACGGAGAGCGCATTGCTCACGGATTTTAAAATACAAGGTAAGTGATTATGAAAAAGGCAGTTCTAGCTTCTGCAGTGGTAGCAGCACTAGTTTCAGGTTCACCTCTAGCAGCAACAGTTTACAGCTCTGACGGTACTGAGCTTAAGATTGGCGGTCGTGCTGAATTCCGTGGTGACTTCATTGGTTCAGGTGGTGCTGAAGTTGCAGGTACGATGGAAGACAAAACTCGTTTCCGTTTAAACCTTGCTGGTGAGACACAACTTACAGATACTGCAACAGCATTCGGTTTCTACGAAGCAGAGCAAAGCACTGGCGACAGTGAATTTGATAACCGTTACATGTACGCTGGTGTTGATTTTGATGGCCAAGCACTTTCTGTCGGTCGCCAAGACATGGCTTCAGTCATCGTTTCTGACTTTACGGATATCACTGAGTTCTCTGGTGTTCAGCAAGTAATCGACGCGGCTTCTGACAAAGAAGACAGCGTATTTGCATACCGCGGTGGCTTTGACGCACTTCAATTAGAAGCAACTTACCAAGCAAATAGTGCAAAAGACACAGATGGCTACGGTATTTCTGGTGTGTATTCATTACCATTCGGTCTTGACCTTGGTCTTGCATACTCTGGCGAAGATCTAGGTGCTGGTGCAGGTAGCGCAAACCAAATCTTAGCTGGTCTAGCGTACTCTTTAGATAACCTTTACCTAGCAGCAACATACTCTACAGGTGATTCAAACGATAAAGCAGTTGGCGCAGATGTTGAGTCATTCACTGCAATGGAATTCGCAGCACAGTATAAATTCACTAAGCAGCTTTCTGCCGCTGTAGTGTACACGTATCAAGAAGATGAAGCGGCAAACGGTTCTACAGCAGACTCTGTTGATGGCATTGAGCTAGCAGGTTACTACAAGCTCAACAGCAACTTCCGTACATACCTTGCATATTACATCAATGGTTTGGACGAAGAGAAAAGCCTAATTACAGGTCTAACAACTGAAGGCGAAGACACACTTCGCCTAGGTGTACGTTACGACTTCTAATCTAAATTTACTTTAGAAAAAGATTAAAAAGGTTGGGCAATGGCTCAACCTTTTTTCATATTCGAATATTCTGACTAACTTCATCAATGCTTTTTCTGGTTAAGTGGTGTTAAATCCGTATCATAGGTGAACCACATCAAATAATTAGAAGCATCATGTCACAACACCATCCGATCCAAGGCGCTAGCTGGATGCTAACCGCTGGTTTAGCCTTTGCTTTGATCAACAGCCTAACTCAAATCGCTAGCATTCATTTCGGACTGACTTCTACTACCGTTGCCGTCATTCAGTATTCAATTGCATTGTTCGCCATTCTTCCTTATCTGAAAACGTTGGGGATTCGACGCGCACTAAAAACTGATAATCTCAAGCTACACGTATTCCGTGTCTTCCTATCCGTTATTGGTATCCAACTTTGGATTTGGGCGCTGGCCTACCCTGTGCCGATTTGGCAAGGCATAGCCCTTCTTATGACCTCGCCACTGTTTGCAACCATAGGTTCTGGTCTTTTCCTAAAAGAGAAAGTGGGCGCAGCTCGTTGGGGTGCAACCTTGGCAGGCTTCGCTGGTGCTATGGTCATTCTCGAACCATGGGCCGAAGACTTTAGTTGGGCAACATTACTACCCGTTGGCGCAGCTTTCTTCTGGGCATGCTATTCACTGATGGTGAAAAAGCTCTCTTCTCAAGACAGCCCTTCAACCATGGTGGTTTACCTTCTTCTATTGATTACACCATTTAACATCTTGCTGGCCGTTCCTGATTGGCAAATGCCAAGTGGCGGCACTATTTGGGCTATCTTAATCGTTATCGGTGTTATGACAGCATTGGCTCAGTGGGCTATTGTAAAAGCATACTCGGTGGCTGATGCCTCTTTCGTTCAACCGTTCGATCACGCGAAATTACCACTTAATGTCTTGGCTGGTTGGCTAGTCTTCAGCTGGGTTCCACCAGGTCGTTTATGGTTAGGGGCTGCAATTATCATTGCGTCTGTTGCGTTCATTACCCACTGGGAAACGAAAAAACCGACGAAAGTTAAGAAAGTTTAAGGTCGATGAAATAAATAGTTCTACTGTCCGTTCTATATTGATAAGAGAATTTTAAGCGAGGTAGTAACCATGAAGAAACCAGTCAAGATTACACTATACCGTTGGGCAGGCAGCTGGGGTCCATTTAAAGTAAACATCCCATGTGGAGAATGTACCCTTACCAAAGACATTCTTAAGGATACTTTTGAGAATGAATTGGCTGATGTTGATGTCGAACTAGAAGTGAAAGATTGGTTATCTCACTGGTGGGAACCGCTAAAACTTGGTTCTTGGCATGCGCCTATCCTTGTTGTTGAAGGCAAAGTTGTTAGCCAAGGTGAAGCACTCAATCGTGGTGTATTGGTTCAATCTGTAATCAAAGAGTGGACCAAACGAGACAGCCTAAAGGGCAATATTGTTTATGGTAAAGCGACCTGCCCATTCTGCGTGAAAGCTAAGAAAATGCTTGATGAAGCGGGTGTCGAATATACCTATCACGATGTCGTTAAAGACAGTGCCGCTCTGTATCGAATGATTCCAGAAGTGAAAGCACACATTGGTGAAAAAACACCAGTGACGGTTCCTCAGATCTGGCTTGATGGCAAATACATCGGCGGAGCAGACAACTTGGAAGCATGGATGAAAGAAAATGGTCTAGATTCCATTCCAAACAATGTGGTCGACTTATCCAATCAATCGGCAAGCTGATCTCACTTAGGTAGAACTAGGCTACCGATCATTAACTAATCAGTGTTTTCTTGTGTCCATCCACAACAAAACAAAGCGATGAAAGTCATCAATCGCTAAAACGAAAAAGGCCTTAAACTTCAATGAGTTTAAGGCCTTTTAAAATTCCGTTTTGGAAAATGCTTACTTAGCCATTTTCTTCATCATTCGCTTAAAGAATGATACTTTTTTTGGCTTTGACTTGCCGTACAATGCTTCGTGCATCATGTTTTTTGCTGCCATTTGACCAAGGTATGCGTGGCCTAGTTCGTAGTTCATGCTTATCTCCGCACATAATCAACTTTCTTATGCGCGGATTCTACACTTAAAACACCCAAAAACAAGATCTAAATCACACTTTAATGCAAGTTAGTGCATTTTATTACACCGCGAGTATTCCCGTTGTAATCACAATCAAAAGTATATTTATATATCAATAACTTAAGCTGTGACTCGTTTTGGCTTTGATGCAATACGTGTAATGCCGCTTAGGATCTAGATTGAAACACCCATAAAAAAAGCAGCCCATGTGAGCTGCTTTTTAAATGCTTCGCTTAAAACTTCATGCTTTGATACTGAAGTCGTTAACGAGAACTAAAGCCTTAGCTACGCTTTGGCTGACGGTAAGTTTTACCCGCAATTTGGTAAGTATCTTTTTGCTTTAATTCAAACATAGTTTCGAAGAACCAAGCTGCAAATTTGATTAAGTCATCGCCTTCATTCATTACATGTTCGATGTACTCTTGCTCTTCGCCTTGTTCATTCTCTTGAAGCGTCACGTGGTAAATGCGCTTTTCGCCTTCCACTTCCGCTAGCGCAAATTGACCAGTCAGTGAAGCGGCAGCCTCAGCAACTTCAGTATCCTCATTGGATTTCAATAGCTCAAGTGCTTGAGGTAGGCCATCTAGTGCGCAGATAGCTTTTACCAGTACTTCAAATTCATTTTGCTGCATTTTGTTTTACCTATTAAATGGACGCCAGTATTGTAGAAAACCAGTAAGACAAATACAACGTCTTAACGAAGGTACGTTGAACTATAGCGAGCCAGTTGTTTAACTGAATTCTACTTCCGCGTTGTCCGCTTTCTTGTTCATTCTCGCTGAAGACCAAAGTACACCGCCCATACCCGCGCCGATGATAAGATAGAACACGCCGAGTTGTAGATGAGTCGTTACCCAACTTTCAACCAAGTATCCACCTAGCAAACCCGCCAAACACATTTGAATCGAACCGGATAGAGCAGACACCGCGCCCGCTTGCTTCTTATGGGGTTCCAACAACATGCTGATAGAAAGAGGGAAAGAGATACCCTGTGCGATCGCCAGCCAAGTAAATGCCCACACTAGGTTAAAGATGGAGAGTTCATGTGTTAACAACCAAGTCCCAGACGCCAATACAATCAAAATCGCGAGGCTCATTAACTGGGGTGTACTGAATCGACGATTGAGTATGTTCAACGCCACACTGCCAATCAACAACCCAGCCGAAGGTACAATCATCAAAGATCCATATTCAGCCGCTGTCAGCCCTAATTGCTCTTGCATTAAGAATGGGAATAAAGATAACGACACCAAACTCGCCATGTAACTCATCCAGTTATAGCTGGCGCTGCTTATCACTTGGCGATTCGTTAACAAGCGTCCGTAGTTTTTTACCACTTGGCTGACTTCAAAACGGCTCTTCCCATATGGCAGAGTCTCATGCAACACGAAGTAACCCAGTGTGAATATCGCCAATAAATACAATAGAACGAAAAGGAACACGGCCTGCCATCCAAGGTGGAATGAAATCCAGCCACCAAATACAGGTGCAATGATCGGCATGATCGAAGCCGTCAGAGAAATATAAGATAAGGCTTTAGTTAGCTGAGGACCATCATAACTGTCACGGAGTACGCTTCGCCCCAATACCGAGGCACTGCCCGCCCCTAATCCTTGCAGTAATCGCCCTACTTCCAGCGCTGTCATGTTGTCAGAAAAGGTAAAACAAACGACAGTACCAATCAAATAAACACCCTGACCTAACAAGAAAATAGGTCGTCTTCCCACCGCATCAGACATCGGCCCATAAAACAGCTGCGATAAGCCGAAACCCACAAGAAACAGTGTGACGAGCAGCTGCACATCCACTTGGGTAACACTTAAGTCAGAAGCAATCAGCGGCAGTGCTGGCAAGTAGATGCTGACACCCACTTGTCCCGTCGCAATGATCATCATTGCTAACAGTAATGGCGTTTTTTTAAAGGTCGATTGGCTCAAAAAATTCCCTATTGGTTTGATATTTGTTCATGATATAAGTTTATATTCAAAACCAGTAATTGATAATTAACCAAATTGGAATTTAATTAAGTCCCAACAGGAAATAATATGGATTGGATTCTCAACGTAAAAAGCTACGTTAGAGTGGTTGAAGAAGGCAGTTTCAATGGCGCTGCACGCAAGCTCAATACCACCAGCTCAGCGATCAGCAAAAGAGTAAATTGGCTAGAAGAACGCATCGGCACTCAACTTTTAAAGCGCACCACTCGCTCAATTAGCCAAACCGAAGCAGGCGCACTCTTCTATCAAAGAGCAAAAGATCAGCTCGATAATTGGCAGTCGATCATTGATGAGACTCGTTCGGTCAACCAAACCCCTGCGGGCTTGCTAAAGATAGGCGCGACCATTGCGGTTGGCTCTAAGTTTCTTGTGCAATACATGGACGACTTCTTAGAAAAGTACCCTGATATTAAGGTTCAACTCATCACCACTACGCCCGGTCAACTACCCGAGCTTGGCTTGGACTTGGTAATCAGTCGTGAACTAGAACAACTCAACTCGTTAAGCTTTAAGAAAACACCACTGTTCGAGCATAGAGCTAGCTTCTATGCAGCACCAAGCTATCTCGCCAAACACGGTTACCCCACTTGTGAACAAGATTTAGAGCAACACAACTCGTTGATTTGGGGAGAACGCCCGACCCGTGAAGTGGCACTTACCAAAGGGCAGCGAATCACGTTAAACGGTAACTTTGCCACCACCAATCCAGAAGCGTTATTTCATGCGGCAAAGCGTGGTATGGGCGTGTTGTTAACCATCAAAGCGATGATCAAAGAAGATCTAAAACAAGGGACATTAGTTCCAGTATTGCCAAATATAACGGCAGATGAAGTGATGGTTTACGCGTACTACCCTAAGCTTGATTACTCACATACTCGAACCAAGCTGTTTTTGGATCACCTCAAAGAGAGACTGGACCGAGAGCGAAGCACTCAGATTCTGTGAAATAAATCACATTTAAATTTGAAAAGTTATACAACACGACCAATAATAAACTAGACGCATATTGTTTTGTATGCACAGTTTGTATGCACAGATAGACAAGACCTTACATAAACAGCTTACACAATGATTCTGGTTAGCTATGGATGGTGACTATGACTCAACATACCCACAACAGCATGATAGATACAGAGCGCATTGGGCGTTTACTTAAGTTGGAAGGTATCGACCTTTTAGAGTCGGCTGTGCTCACGTTGCACCAAACATTTGGTACTCAATACACCAGTATCATTGAGAAGAAGTACTTCCCGGACCAAACGGTTCCCTTGGTGATTGCCCACTCCGACCATGTACTGCATGACAAAATCAACGCTCGTCATGGTCACATTTACCAACAGGCAGTGAATCAACGTCACCCAGATTGTTCGTTTGCGCAATATGTCATTCAGTCGCTTCCTACGTCGGCGTTTAGGCAGGAAATCACCTCACAAAACTCGATAGCAATTCCTACTCGTACCCAAAGTGGTGAGGTCATGGGAGTGCTGTTCTCAACGTTCACCTCTCCTCTTAGCCCAGACCAACAACATGATGTGATCAAGCATCATCAGCTATTTGCTGACATCATCATCCACACGCTAAGAGAGATGTGGTTCAATGATCGCTCTGAACAACTGGTAAATCAGCTGAGTTACGAGGTATCACACGACAGCTTAACTGGTTTGTTAAATCGCAGCTGCTTATCCGATACCTTAGAATCAATCACTCAACAGAGCGTTACCCCATTTACATTGGCCTTGCTCGACATCAATAGCTTCAAAGCCATTAATGATATGCACGGTAATTATATTGGTGACAAGGTGCTGCAGTTTGTCGCAGAAACATTGCGCCGAACCTTACCTGAAAGCAACCTGACTTTTCGAACTGCAGGTAATGAGTTCGCCTTCATCACCTACCATTCCGACCCGATAACCGTGTGCGAACAAATACTGGCCAAAATTAAACAAGGCTACAGTAGCGTTGATATCAAGATAGATTTCGACATCAGCATCGGAATTGCCAGTTCGGATGGAGACAACAAAGATGTCGAGCAGATCATCTTCAACACAAGCTTGGCGCTTAAAGAGTGTAAACACAGCCAAGATACCCATATTCAATGTTATGACACTCACTTAAGAGTTCGTTACCAAAGAAAAACCGAACTAGTCGCTGCGCTACGAAGTGAACTGGAAAACCCAATTTCACAAAGCTATATCCCCGACAGCAATGGCATGTACGTGGTGGTACAGCCAATTGTGGGTCAAGGTGAAACGCAATGGGAGTACTTCGAGGTACTGACTCGCTGGAAAACAGCCAGACATGGTGACATCTCACCCGTAGAGTTTATTCAAGTGGCTGAAGAATCAGGGCTGATTGTCGAATTAGGCGAACGCATTATTGAATTGGTGTGCCGCGCTAAAACAACACTAGAGCAAGGCTTAGGCTATAAGGTTAAGCTTGGAATCAACTGCTCCGCGCATGAGCTTACCGATTCGAAACGTTATATCTCCTACCTGACTCGAACCATTGAACAGCACCATTTCAAGGCGAATGAGTTTGTTATCGAGTTAACCGAAACCGTTCTGTTATCGCCAACACAAGAGACAAAATCCGCGCTTAACTTTTTGAGAGGACAAGGTTTCACGATTGCACTCGACGACTTTGGTACAGGCTACTCCAGTTTGAATTACATCCACAGCTACCCGATCGATTGCATTAAAATTGATGCGACCTTTATTCGGAACTTATTGACTAGCTCGACCTCAGAGAGCGTAGTGTGGCTGATTGTTCAATTAGCCCATAGGCTCGATGTATCTTTGGTTGCGGAAGGGGTTGAAAAACGTGAGCAATTAGAAAAACTGCACGCGATGGGATGTGACAAGATCCAAGGTTACCTCTACTCACCTCCAATGCGACCTGAAGCTATCGTTAGCTATGTCGCGCACTCAGAGCCTTTAGTTTAACCCCTTACCGAACCTTCTACTGAGAACTAAAAAGCCGCAAGACCATCATTAAACACTGACTGTGCTTCGTGATGCTCTTGCGGCTTTGAAACAGTTTAATGGCTAGCTACTTACTAGCATTATTAACCATTGCTAGATTGCGCGTTTCCAACGCTGCCTTCAATAGCTTGTCGGCTTCATCTCTCGCTGCTGTGAACGTTGCTTTTTCCTTTTTAGGCACAGAATCGGCCATTGGGATATTCGCTTTCATCGCATCAACAGGGCGACCACGTTCGATCAGTTCATAGTGCAAGTGAGCACCTGTCACTCGACCTGTTTTACCCGATAGGCCAATACGTTGACCACGAGATACCGTTTGTCCTTTACGAACAAGGATCTTGCTTAAGTGCAAGTAACGCGTTTTATAAGTGCTACCGTGTTGGATCACCACATAGTTACCCGCATAAGGGTGTTTACGCGTCATGATCACTTTGCCATCACCCGTTGCTTGAACAGGCGTGCCAATTGGTGTCGCGAAATCCGTACCATTGTGCGGTGAGATTCGACCAGTCACTGGGTGTAGGCGTTTAGGGTTAAATTGAGAACTCTGACGCCAGCTGCTGCTTACAGGATAACGTTGGAAAGCACGTTGAAGGCTATCACCATCCGCATCGTAGTATTGACCATCGGTATGAAGATACGCAGACACTACACGGTTCTTATTAATGATCTTAATTGCTTCAATTTCGCGTTTGCCTGTAGCAACACCATCAACGAATTGCGCTTTCTGAAGCACCTCAAACTGATCGCCAGCACGTAAGTCACGACTGAAGTTCAGCTTGTCTTTAAGAAGAGTCACAATATGGTCAATCTCAAGGCTGTTCAGGCCCGCTTTATTTGCCGACATTGAGAAGCTGCCATGAATATCACCCACGAGAGGTCGCTGCTTCCATTCGCCCGGAATAGAGATATCTTCAAACTCGTATGTGCCGTCTTCAAGCAGTCGATAAACCACTTTATCCGCAACACTAAATTGAAGTTCCATTTTGGAAAGATCGCCCGTCGCCTCATCACGCCAAAAACGCAATGTGTTACCCGGACGAAGCGTGTCTAACGCAAGGAAGTTTAAATCGGTTTCCATCACGCTCATCATCGATTTATAAGAAAATCCAAGCTGAGTGAAGATGCTACTTAAGTTATCACCCGTTTGAATTTGGTATTCAAACGTTGGCGGCTCGATAACAGTAACAGAAGAAGGTGACAGAATAGACTCAATCACGGTTGAGTCGGGTAAATCAAGATCGATCGTTTTCGTCAGATCCGATTGTGACGATTGCAAAGCAACACCAATCGCAGCAATGAGTGGCAGTCCCAAAATAGCTACTTTTTTTACAGGTGAAAGCTCAGCAAACGGAGAGGGAAATATTTTTGAATACACGGTAAACAGGTCTTTCTACGATATAAAGGCATAGGATATGCTTTTCAAACGCATAAATCATCAATGCATTGTCATAATATGACGTGAATCTGCCTACGTAGAGCTAAGTCATTGAGTTGCCGTAAGTGAACGTTCATTTCTCTCCAAATAAAATTAACCGCTAAATTTGAAAATAAAAAAGCAGAAACGGCTAGTTCCTGCTTTCTATTGATTTACGTTATTCCGTTTCGGATAATTAATAAACGAAGCGAATTAGTCGCTATTTTTAGAAAATGAAGCGCTTAAACGACCCGTTCCATTATCACGATTGAAGCAAAACGGCTGAGTTCGAAAAACGCGAATTTTTACCTAAAACAAACGGTCGCGATTAAGCGTTAACCGTCGACACTAGGCAATTGTCTTCGCCAAACTCATTTGGAATGTAACGGTCGGCATTCGAATCGTTTACCCATTGCTGATCATCAACTAGGTAGCGAAATTGAAACTCGCCATCTTTAGGTAAGCGAGTTTTGAATTTGTAGACTTTTCCTTTCGCCAGTTTTTTCATTGGCGTGGCTTTCCAGTCAAGGAAATCAGCAACAATGGATACAGAGTTCGCTTCTTGAGCTTCTAGCTCGAAGGTCACTTCTACTTCATCTTTCGTCTTAAAAAAACGTTTATTAATCATTCGCAAGCTCCATTTGTAAAAGTAAGCAGACACAAGCACAGTAAAGTGTCTAAATTTCATTCATCTTATTAAGATAATATGTAATTTGGCTCACATAAACAACAAATCCTTGCACTAACGAAAACGCTATTGCTTACCAATTGATTGCGTATCAAAAGAAAAGCTCATCAACACCTTTTCAGAAGGGGGTTCTGCAAATGATTGTTCCGCAGAATGCTGAGTAAAGCCGATAAAACCTTCCCCAGTGAGTTTTTTCTGTGATTGCGAATCTGGCTGATGAGCGACATCCAAAGTCTGAATTTGCACGCGATCGCCTAAGAATAATTGATCAACTAACACCACACGGCTTCGCTGCTGATCATGTTTGAACAGACCAAGGTAATAGAATACGCCGCTGCCTTGATTCGATATCCACATTGGCGCAACGAAAAAGCTCGCGTTGCCCAAGGTCACAGCAGAAAGACTTTTCGTATCAACAGTCACCACACCACGCTCTACTCCAGAATCATAGCGACCAAACGCAATTGCTTTTGGTGCATCGATTTCATTAATAAAAGCATATGCGTTAGTTTCAGGTACTTTGATTGTCCATGGGTTGGTTGTCTTCAAATCAAAAACGGTTTCTACCACTGGGTCATAACTGACTTGAGAAGAAGGAAACTTAGCTAAGATTTCTTCATCACTTAAACTAAAACGATAAACACCCGCCAGTATCACCACGACCAGCATGACGATTGGAATCATTAAAATCAGAGGTATAGGCAAGATTTTCTTTTTCATGAGCAACTATATTCTTTTGTTTTCATCAGTTGTGCAGACCATAAAGGGCTTTAGTATAATTATCAATACAGGGTTAACCAGAAGTGGAGCATGGATGGATATCAATCATATTAAAGACAGAAATATCAGAAGTTGCGAATGTCGCTGTGGAGCCGTCAATCTCGTATGCCGCGGTGAGCCTCAACGTACCTCTGTGTGTCATTGCTATGAATGCCAAAAACGCACAGGAAGCGTGTTCGGCGTTCAAGCTCGGTTCCCAATTGAACAAGTCACACTCAGCGGAGAGGTCACCTCTTTCTCACGTATCAGCGATACAGGCAACGAAGTCACCTATCAGTTTTGTCCTCAGTGTGGCACCACTATGCTTTTACAATCGGTTGCCGCTGCCGATTTTTATATCGTCCCTCTCGGGCTGTTTAAAGAACAAGATTTTCCATTGCCAAGTTTTTCAGTTTATGAAGAGCGCAAACATGGTTGGGTCAAATTTGACCATCAAATGAGTCACTATAATTAGTGGCTACAACCCTCTAGTATTGCGATAGCACCTGTAAAGAAACAAACTGCAATACTGTTGCCCAAGATCAAATATGAAAGCCCCGCAACGCTAGCGTATCTTGTCGCTAGCGTTATAATCTGCTCCTCTTTCTAACCCAGGGTGAACCACATGATTTCTAAGCTACCTCGCTGGGTTGAATACGGCGCCCTACTGTTAGCAGGCCTTGCTGGCAGCGTAAATGCTATTGGGTTACTTGGTTTCCAGCATCAAGCCATCTCACACATCTCTGGCACCATGTCTTTACTCGGCAGCAGCCTACTCACCCCAACTTCAGCATCCGTGCACCTTTTATTGGTGATCATGAGCTTTATGTTAGGCGCAGCCTTCAGTGGATTCTTTATTGAAAACCAAGCACTGAAGCTAGGACGCCGCTACGGTGTCGCGCTATGTATTGAAGGTGGGTTGTTGTTCTTGGCGCTTTGGGCACTATTACAAGGCTATATGTCCGGCCAATATTTCGCTTCAGCCGCATGTGGACTGCAAAACGCAATGATCACAACTTATAGCGGTGCGATCATTCGTACCACACACATGAGCGGGATCATCACGGATCTTGGGATCATGATTGGCGCTCGCCTTAAAGGCATGCCCTTTGACCGCCGCAAAGCCAAACTGCTGATGTTCATCGTTGTCGGTTTTTTATTTGGAGGCTTAACGGGCGCTTGCTTGTTCCAACGCTTCGAAATAATAGCTCTGGCGTTCCCTGCCTCTTTCGCCTTCATAATTGCGTTTAGCTATTGGCTATACTTGACCTATCGAACTGAAACGCCAGTAAATTTATAAATACCTGGCAATATATCCTCAAACTACGTAACATCCGCAACACTTTATTCTAAACTCTTAAGGAGTTGCAGAATAACCAGTGTGAATACTTAGCGATATTTGATGAATAGTATTGCAAGCGATATTAATACTGGGTAATCTTGCACCCAATG
The DNA here is from genome assembly GCA_041879425.1 of Vibrio pomeroyi. Classification (NCBI taxonomy): domain Bacteria; kingdom Pseudomonadati; phylum Pseudomonadota; class Gammaproteobacteria; order Vibrionales; family Vibrionaceae; genus Vibrio; species Vibrio pomeroyi. The sequence continues at coordinate 719,297 of CP090855.1, forward strand.
AGAAAATACGGACGTTTAGTGAATAAAAATGCCAAGGATGTGGCTTTTTTACGTGTAGAAATTCGAGAACAATAACATGTCTAACAACACGAATACTGCTCAAACAGAGAAATCTAAAGGCAGTTTCTGGGTTTTCTTAATCCCATCATTGATTGGTTTATTCCTGTTCATGGCGCCAATCAGCTACCAAGGCGATCTCACCATCCCTGTAGCGATCTTAGCCAAGTCAATTCAAGCGGTTTTCGGTGAGTACCTAGTCTCTATCATCACTGCGATCGTCGCTTTCATGTCTGTAGCTTCCGTTTTAAGCACCATTTTCAAGCCTACATTCATTACATCGAATTCATTTTTAAACGGCCTTTTCAACCCATCTCCACTGTGGTTGTTGGTTCGTTTGATTGGTGGTGCTGCGGCATTCATGGCGTTCTTCCAAGTAGGTCCAGAGTTTATTTGGGAAGAAAACACCGGTGGTTTAGTGTTAGAAGGCCTACTTCCTACACTGTTCTCAGTATTTATCTTTGCGGGTTTGCTACTGCCTCTTCTACTTAACTTCGGTTTATTAGAATTGTTCGGCACCCTGTTAAGTAAAATCATGCGCCCAATCTTCAACCTACCAGGTCGTAGTGCTATCGACTGTATGGCTTCTTGGTTAGGTGATGGTAGTGTTGGTATCCTTCTTACCAGCAAACAGTACGAGAAGAAATTCTATACTCAGCGTGAAGCTGCAGTTGTTGGTACGACTTTCTCGGCAGTATCGATTACATTCAGCCTTGTGGTAATTGCACAAGTAGAGTTAGAGCACTTGTTCCTACCTTTCTACGCAGCAATCTGTCTAGCGGGTATTGTGGCAGCGGTAATCATCCCTCGCCTTCCACCACTAAGCATGAAGAAAGACACCTTCATTGACGGTAGCAAGCCGCACAAAGACGCTGACGCGATTCCTGCAGGTCACTCAACATTCTCTTGGGGCCTTGAGCTAGCAGTAAACAAAGCGTCACAAGTGAAGTCGGCTAAGTCTGTGTTTGGTGAAGGCGTACGTAACGCTGTGGATATGGTCTTTGGTGTACTGCCAGTGGTTATGGGTCTTGGTACCATGGCGTTGGTGATTGCGGAATACACTTCTGTTTTCTCATTCCTAGGTCAACCTTTCATCCCATTCCTAGAGCTACTTGGTGTACCTGAAGCCGTTGCAGCGTCTGAAACGATCGTTGTTGGTTTTGCGGATATGTTTATCCCAGCAATCCTTGCAGCTTCTATCGACAACGAGATGACTCGCTTTGTTATTGCAGCAATGTCAGTAACTCAACTGATTTACATGTCTGAAGTAGGCGCTCTGCTTCTAGGTAGTAAGATCCCAGTGAACATCTTGGAACTGTTTATTATCTTTATTCTGCGTACTCTAATTACGCTTCCAGTTATCGCTGGTGTAGCTCACCTAATATTCTAAATTAGATGCTACTTATATAAGTAAATAAGCAGACAGAATTATAAGCCTCACTTTTGTGGGGCTTTTTATTTGCACAAAATATATACACAGCGTTATTTGAATTTTAATCAATATATAAGTTCTGCATATCATTTAATTTCATATTGTTTATTCACATCGCCTCTCGTTAATAGAAAACTGAACGCATAATCTGCAAATTAATACATTCTTAATTCTCCCTTAAACCCCGTCTAGCTTCATTCCCCAACTCATTGAACCCAATAATAAAAGTAACAAATATGTGATTTAGTGAATTTTGTATTGTTTGGGTTGTTGTATTTTTGTAGTCTATTTTGTGAAATTACATTCAAGTAAATTTCAATCTTGTCGATATATATAATTAGAAAAACACGATTAACTTTAGTCTTCGCAAAGCCTGTGAGAAGGGGAAAACTCAATGAAATTTAGCCATAAGGTGGTTGCTGCATCATCAGCCTTGCTGCTAGTGACAGTATCATTGCTTTCAATACAACAACTTTACACCGTTAGAAGTGCTGTAGAGAACCACGTCAATGCGAGTCTTAATGAGATGGTCTCGGGCGTAAAAAATACCGTCGTATCCGAGATGAATGCCAAGAAAGCTTTGGCGCAATCGACGACTGAAGTCATCGAGATCAATCCTCAAGATCGTACTTACGTAAAAGAAATTTTAGAAAAGCCAAAGCTTAAAAACAGCTTCCTTGCGGTTGGTTTTGGTTATGAGGCAAACGGTTTCGTCATTGAAAATGATGACGGCTGGGAGGCCGGTCCAGATTACGACCCACGAATTCGTCCTTGGTACATTGATGCTAAATCCAAAAACAGTTTAGTTGTTACCGCGCCTTATGTGGATGCATCAAGTAAGAAGGTCATTATCTCAGTGGGTACGCCAGTTAAAGACAACGGCCGCTTTACTGCAGGTATGTTCTACGACCTAGAACTGACCAACCTTGCAACCTTGGTGAACCAAGTAAACCTGTTTGATGCGGGCTACCTATTCCTAGTGACAGCCGACGGCACAACGATTGCTCACCCGAATGCTAAAAACAACGGTGAAACGCTTTCAAGCTACATGCCTCAAGCGACTATTCGTGAAGGCTCTCAAGAGATCGAAGTCGACGGCAAAATGTTCCTTGTTAACTTCACACACATCCCTAGTGAAGATTGGTACATCGGCGCAATCCTAGATGAAGAGATCGCTTATCAAACCGTTGAAGACTTGAAAAACAGCTCAATGATCTACTCATTGATTGCGGTAATTCTTAGTGTCGTTGCACTAACGGTTCTGATCCGCGTGTTGATGCGTCCACTGGATGCGCTTAACCAAGCGATTCAAGATGTAGCGAGCGGACAAGGTGACTTAACTAAGCGTCTTGATACCAACACAGACCAAGAGTTCTCTGACCTAGCGAAAGGCTTCAACACCTTTACGGAAAACCTGCAAAACCAAATCATTCAATCGAAAGCGATTGGCGTTGAGATTAAGCGTGGTACTGAATTCACAGTGAAAGGTGCTGGCGAATCTGCGAATGCAATGAACACGCAATTGCAAGAGCTTGAGCAGCTCGCGACCGCAATGAACGAGATGGCGGTTACCGCAACAGAAGTAGCAAACAACGCTCAAGGCGCAGCAGCAGCGGCTCGTGAAGCTGACGAAGCAACGCTAGACGGTACCTCTGTCGTAAGTGAAACCACTCAAGCGATTGATAACTTATCTGAGCGTATCGACCAAGCCGTTGCAGAAGTACAAGTACTAGAATCAGCGACCGCAAACATCGAAACGATTCTGAAGGTAATCAACGATATTGCAGACCAAACCAACCTACTAGCACTGAACGCAGCGATTGAAGCGGCACGTGCGGGTGAATCTGGTCGTGGTTTCGCAGTCGTAGCTGATGAAGTTCGTACTCTGGCGCAACGTACTCAAGAATCGACCACTGAAATTCGTAACATGATCGAGCAGCTTCAAGCAGGCGCAAGCTCAGTATCGAATGCGATGAACCAAAGTAAAGACACCGCAACTGACGCCGTTGAACGTGCTCAGCAAGCTAACTCTTCACTTGACCGCATCCGTGACGCGATTCAGCGTATCTCTGATATGAACATCCAGATTGCTTCAGCAGCAGAAGAGCAGAGCTTAGTAGCGGAAGAGATCAACAACAACACCGTTAAGATCAAAGACCTTTCAACACAAGTATCAACAGCAGCTCAAGAAGCGAATACCGCAATGCAGCAGCAAACTGACAATGTTCGCCAACAAGACGAGCTATTGAATAAGTTTACGGTCTAGCCACGGTTTGGCTCAGTCGCCGTTTGGTTGAGTCGCCATTTGGTTTAGCTACCGAGCAATAACTTAAAACAAAAAGCCCCGCTTACTGATTGCCAGTAAGCGGGGCTTCTCTTTCTAACCTATCCGAGTTAACTCGTGACAGGTTTCAATTCATTCGTCGTCAACATCATGCATTGGTTCGATTCCACCTTAATGGTTAAATCCTTACCCACACATTCAAACACATCACCCGACAGTAAATCGGTTACCGCACCTGTCCAATTTAATGAGGCGGTTTTACTGCGTTTCGACTTGTTGATCACCACAATGCCTTTGTCGCCGCGGACAAATACCAGCAAATCATCATTCGCTTCAACCACACGCATCGCTTCGCCATGAACATGATTATGGAATTGAATCATGCTTTTCATGTAAGGCGCTTGCCAGTCGTTAAGCCAACGAGGCTGACCATTCTGATCCAGAATACCGCTCGTGCTTAATTCACTATAAACCAGTGGTACACCACCATCTCGGCCAAGAATGAAGGCATGAGCCAATCGTTCGTCCACTTCGTCCATCACATGTTCCAAAAACACCTCGTTGTTTGGAATGTCATGGGTCACGGCAAAAGTGATGGCTCGCATGTTCGATAGAGCCTGACCGAAACAGTAAGGGTTGATCAGAGACTTAAAGCTGCCCTGCTCTTCAAAGGCTTTGAAGATGGTATTGAACAGAGGGAAATCGTACGCACCTAAACGCGTGTGTTTCAGGTATGGTTCAAGGAACAGCTCGTATTCTTCTTCCGTCGCACCGCCATCGGTAATGATCTCGCCAAAGATGTGCATTTCTTCACAGATATCATCAGTCCACACCTTACGCAGGTGTGACAGTGTCATGTGTTTCGCAGCATCAATGCGGAAGCCTTTCACACCAATCGCTTTCAAGGCTTTTAGGTACGCTCGCTGTTGTGCAACCACATTGTCGTTGTCTAACAGCGTTGGTAAACCAGGATCGCTGGCTCCGCCAGTAATACGTCCGTTCTGCACTTCCCAAGTGTCTTTCCAGTTTTTGATACCAAACGCTTCCACAAAGTCGTTTTCATCAAATAGAGGTTTAGAAAGATCACCAAACAAACGGATAGATTCGTAGTAGTCAGCGTCTTTTTGGTAAGACGCCATATCTTGGAGGTTCGGATACGTTAAGTCACTGCGAATGCCAGATTCGTTTGCCATGTGGTTAAACACCACATCCACATAGGTACGAAGCCCATGTTGCTTTAACGTGTCGACCATCGCTTTAAAATCTTGCGTGTCACCCAACTGATTATCGATCACACGATAGTCTTGCGGCTGATAGCGTTGCCACCATTGAGTACCAGAATCTCGGTCGCAACCTTTAGGGCCACGTAACGACTTCATTGCCGGTGAAACTAAAACAGATTTATAACCCAACTCTTGGATCAGTGGGGCGTTCTTCATTACGTCAGCGTAGCACCAGTCAAAGGCATGCAATATGACATCTGTCGCTGGGTTGCTTAACATAGCTGAACTCTCCATGTTGTTCTCCTACCAAACTCGTTTACAGCTTTTTAGAAAAGGCAAAGGCTAAAAGGCAAAGCTGCATAAATTTCCTCAAGAATGGCATTTATTATATGAGTTACTCATTAAAAACCCTCCTCCTCCTACCAATTACTCACGGTGGATAGTTGAGGGCGTAGCACCAATTATCGCATAACGTCTGGGATGAACACTCAGCCATTGTGCTTTTAAATGCACCAAAAAGTCACAAAAAAGGAGCGTATATACGCTCCTTTTATTCTATCTAACACATATCTTACACTAGGTTCTGTAAAGAACCTTAACTACGTGCCAACCGAATTTAGTTTTTACAAGATGTGGTACAAGCGTCTCGCCAGAGAAACAAACCTTATCAAACTGAGGCACCATTTGACCTTTCTTGAACTCGCCAAGGTCACCGCCCTTTTTACCAGATGGACAGGTTGAATGTTTCTTCGCTAGCGTTTGAAATTTAGCGCCCTTTTTAAGCTGCGTCATGATGTCTTCTGCTAGTTCTTTATGCTTCACCAGAATATGAAGCGCTGCTGCTGTTCTTGCCATGATAATTCTCAGTTTGTTGCTGTCTGCTTGTCGACTAACCATCGACAGCGAGTATTTAGCGTGATTTTAACCCAAGAAACACCATTCTTCACTCTATAACCGAAAACAACCGCCTTAAAGCCCCTAAAAACAGTAGAGTTACTTGCCGCGACTGCTATTTCCCTTTAAATTATTCTTTATAAATTAAGCGTGTAGTAAATAGGAGCCAATTATGGCCAAACCGATCAGTAAAGCGAGTCAGTCACAGGGAATGTTGATGTTCAAATTGTCCCTCACTCAAAGTTTTGCGATTGGCACGCTTAAAGTCAGGGAAATCGTTCCTTTTCAACCGATGACCCAAATCCCCTACTCTCATCACCATGTGATTGGCACCGTAACCATTCGCGATCTGACGGTTCCTGTGATTGATATGTCTGCCGCGATTGGCTTTCGCCCGATCACTCCCGCTGAATACAATGACTGTGTGCTCATCGTGACCGACTGCTTAAGAACGGTCGTGGCATTCTTGGTTCGCTCAATCGACAAAATCATTGAATGTGATTGGAAGAGTATTGAATCGCCACCAGCGAGTGTCGGTCGCAATGTATTTGTGACGGGTATTACTCGCTTTGAAGATCGCATCGTCCAAATGCTCGATGTCGAACTGCTGCTCTCTAAGATCTACCCAGATTACGAGAACGCGCATATTCCAATGCTGACCGATGTAGAAAGGGAGCGCCTCAAAGCGCTAAATATCTTGTTGGTGGATGACTCTTTGATTGCGCGTAAGCAGCTATCTGATGCCCTAGACAGCATCAACATTCCTTATAGCATCTGTAATAACGGTTTGGATGCGATTGATCTGATGCGACGCCAAGCTAGCGTGGGTAAAGCGATTGACCTTCTCGTGAGTGACATTGAGATGCCGGGACTGGATGGATACGAACTTGCGTTTGAAGTTCAGAACGACAGTGCATTAAGTCATGCTTACTGTATTTTGCATACCTCACTTTCAAGTGAAATCTGTGTGGATCGTGCTAATCAGGTAGGTGCTCACGAAGCGCTTGAGAAGTTCAATGCGGGTGAGTTAATTGAAGCCATGCTACGCGGCGCAAAAGTCTTAAACGACGCTTCTACGGCTGCTTAGGGCTATTCACGAAGCTAAACCAACATCAAGTTAAAGGGTTTAGCTTCTTCAATTCTTACTTTTTCATCTCTTAACCAAAATAGAGCTCATCGTTAGCCTTTCTTTTTCGGCATAGAGCTTTTGGGCATCGAATAGCTCTTACTCACGAATTCCACTTCCTCTACCTCATTGACATGATTAGTGAAAGACGCCAATGCATACAGTGTGTTCGCGACTAAGTTAGCGTATTTAAAAAGAATCGGATCCGGTGACTTTTTGCTTTCATGGTGCTCAATGCTCACCAAAGCTCGCACCACTTTCTTAGCCTGACAACGACACAAGTGAAGCTCGCTTGACACTCGATGCCCACCAGGTAATACAAACCCTTTGAAGCCACCTTCTAGCTGCTCACGGATACGGTGGTAATCTTGCTTAAGCTCAACCAGTTCGGACTCAGTAATCGCTAACTTCCCACGTACGGAGCCATTCAAATGATAGATGTTCGGTTGCAGGCGTTGCAGGATCTCGCGAACTTGTGGCTCCAATTCCAAAGACAGCACCAGCCCAACTCGGCAACAAAGTTCGTCCGACAGAATCTCAAAATCACAGATAGGACTGTCTTCATAAATAAACGGGTAGCAGAACTCGTCCCAATCTCGACTTACTGGTTTCACGTAGCGATCCTTACACATAAATATTAATCAGACGCCAATATACCAAACTCTTTGATTTAGTCTGCTTTTTCTCACATCAACGCCCAGTGTGTTTACAACGATTTGTAAACATAAAAAAGCCCTCTCATTGGAGGGCTTCTTAAATAACCAGCTAAACGAGACTACTCGTTAGATACTTTTTTGTGGCCTTCTTGCAGGTGAACGAAATCTACTAGGTCGTCACCCGATACTTGGTATGCCTGACCAAAACCTTTCACGAACAGACCGTTCTCTGCTTTAAGGTTGAACAGAGAGAAATCTTGAAGCTGGCTCAGACCGTCGATGATCTCGCCGAAACGCTCTTGCATCTGGCCGATAACTTGAGTCCAAAGTTCCGTTTCACGTTCTACAACGCTCGCTTGCGCATCAAACGTTAGACGCTTACGTGCGTAAAGCTGCTTCGAGCTCTCTTCGTCTTCAATCATCATCAAAGACACTTGAGGGTTTGCTTTCAAGTTACGAGCATGACGAGCAATATCAGAAATTAGAACAAAGTAACCTTCTTGGTTCTGAACGAAAGGTGCGTAACTTACGTTTGGGCGACCTTCTTCATCAACCGTTGCAAGTTGAAGGGTACGGCGCTCTTGGCGAAACTCTTTAATTTCAGGACCTAGGCGACCTTGTAGACGTTCTTGTTTTACTTGCTGTTCCATGGGTAATTCCTTTATTCACTTTCTCTGATTTATTATTTTTGCTCGAGGTTGAGCGATCATTAGCGAACTAAACGATCCTCGAGCATTGATGTCTTATAAACTATTACTGCTGATTCTGTTTAAGCTTGTGCTTTTAGCGCTTTGAAGCGTTCTACTTGGTCGGCAATAAGCTCACGCTTTTCGTTGCGGCCTAGGTAGATCTTGAAAATGTTCTCGCCCGTTTCACTGAAGAAACCGAAGTAATGACTTTCACGGCCCATGAACGCTTTGCTCACCAAACCGATCTGTTTAACGTTGTCTAACTTTAGGTGACCATGAAGCTCGCCTTCTTTGCCCATCAGGTTGTAGTAACCACGCGCTACTTTACCTTTAGGGAACGGCGCTTTTACTTCAAAGATTGATCCGAATGAATGCACGATTGTGGTCACAGGGCCCCAACCCACTAAACCTTCTAGAATTTCTTGAGCACGGCTGCCATCTAGCATCACTGCCATGTCATTTGGAAAAGCAGCAACCACTTCAACCTCTGTAACACCGAGCTTCTCAGCAATCGCAGTAGGAAGCAGTTTTGGTTCTTCTTCTAGAATACGAGCGACACGTTGTTCTAGAGTTTCTGTCATTTCTAATGTTGTATCTGTCATTGAATATGTTTCCGTATAAACGAGTAATTTACGTAAGTTCTAAATTTAAAATTCGATATTAAGCGTGCTTCAAGCTTGCATGCGGGTGAACGCCCGAACCTGATACTTTCGGCGCTGGGTGCATTGCTTGATATTCAGCGTTAAGCACTTGAATCACACTCTGAGCTAGGCTTACTGCCCAGAAGCTGCCAGCAATAGTCAAGCTCAAATAATCCTCTGAAAGCTCAACCAAGCCATTCTTTTCCCAATGTGAGAACAGAGGTTTCAAGTAATCGAACGTGTCTTGTCCCATAAAGGTCGGCAACGTACTTCTTCTAACAACACCAGAATCAAAGCCTGCCTTTAATGTCGAGAAGATTGGCTCTAATGAGCTTTGCTTCGTCATCATGGCAATCGGCAACTGACCTTGTTTTATAGACTCCATGTAGCTGTCTAAAGTTCGATGTTGCATCACACCGTGGCCGCCAATGTTGCCACCAGCACCACAACCAATTGGAAGCACCTCGGCATAAGTTTTCGCTAAGCTGTTGTAAATGCTGCGTTCGCGGTTATCGCGAGTCCAGTGATTCATACTCAGTTGCTTGACCTTGTGCTTGGCCATGAATTCAACACCCGCCAAGTACATGCTCGCCTTATCAGGCGTATTGGCCGGTGGTGGGATTTTTCCTTTTTCAACGAGATTAAGCATAGGTGCATTACCCCCAACAATCAGTTGGTAGAGGTCGATACCGTGTGCACCAGTAGACATGTAGTCTTCTAAATCTTGTTGGAACACTTCCATAGACTGGTATGGTAATCCGTACAGTAAATCCAGAACGATGGGGGCTTGCTCAGTACGGCTCAAAGCACTGATACGTTCCAACACAACCTCTCGGTCATCTAGGCGCTTAGCGCTGCGTCGAACTTGAGTGTTGAAACTTTGAATACCAAAGGAGAAACGGTTGAAACCACCTTCAAGCGCACGATCAAACATCTCGTCGCCAAAGCGATTGATGCGCCCTTCTAGAGTCATTTCCACATCGTTTGCTAACGGGAAGTATTGGCGAATCGCCTTACCTAGTTGCTCTACCTGCAGAGGCGATAGATCGGTAGGTGTTCCACCACCAATGTAGACGGCGTGAAATAATCCAGACTGAGCCCAAGGCGTTTTGGCTTTTTGCTTCAACTCAACCATCAGAGCATCGAAGTACTCATCCACTAATTTGCGGCTTGCGGCATTTTGGAAGAAGTTACAGAACGTACAGCGCACACGGCAGAAGGGAATGTGGATATACAGGCAACGCTTATCCTGTTTCTTCCCTTCACTTAGCATCAGTTCATCAAAGAGCTCCAACTTCTTGCTCGGGTCGACCGGAATTGAACTTCCTCCGGCATGTGCAGAATGCTTTTTCGCAAACGCAAAACGAAGCGGATCAGGGCTAGAAACACCCAAGATTGATTCGTCAAATTTATAAATATTAAGACTCATATAATCTCTCTAAACACTTACATAGCAAAGTCTGGAAGACTATTCGCTAAAAACTGAGAGAATCATAAATAGAGCCAAATGATAATGCAATTGATAATTGATCTTATTTAGATTCTAAGCAATAATCCGATACAGAATTTTGATTTGGTAAAGGATTGATTGTGAACGTTCCTAGATATGTTATTGCAGGCGGTGCATCGTTGGTGATTCATGCGGCGCTATTGTTTGTCGCTCAAGAATCCAAAGTGTTTGCTATGCCTGCAGGTAGCCAATCGAACACGGTATCGATCAATTTCACGCCTAAAAGCGCTCCTTCTCAAGCTCAGCAAAAAACGGTTACAGAACCTGTTGAACCAAAACCAATTGAGGAAACTGTCTCACAAGCTGAACCTAAACCTGTCGAGCCGAAGGTCGTTGAGCCAAAGAAAGCCAAACCGACACCAAAGAAAAAAGCGATCACCAATAAACCTCAACCGAAGAAAGTAGAGAAAAAGGTTGTTGAAAAGAAAGTCGAGAAGAAGCAGGTTCAAAAGAAACCGGTGACTGAGAAAAAGGTCGTGAAGAAAGAACGCCCTGAACCAGCACCGCAACCAGAGAAGCTGGCCGACAAAAAAGTCGATAAGAATATGGACGAGTCTGCCAACCAGCCTCAGGAAGTAAACCAAGGCGTATCAAACCAAGAGCCGGTGCTAGTGACTAAGCCTTCTTTCTCTGCACGCCCTACACCGCCGAATTATCCTCGCCAAGCCAGACGTCGTGGCGTTGAAGGTGTCGCAACTTATGAGATCTGGTTAGACGCAGAAGGCAAACAAATTAAACAAGCATTAGTAAATTCATCAGGCGCACTAATGCTCGATAACGCCGCTTTAGATGCCATTAAACAATGGAAATTCTCTCCTCATACTGTCAATGGTCGAGCGATTGCTCACCGAGTACAAATACCTGTTCGTTTTAGGTTGGATTAATCATGCAACAAATCAGTTACTTACAAGATCAACTGGGCTTAATGACTTGGCCTCTTCTTATCTGCTCTGCATTAACAGCAATGATCATCGCAGAACGTATCTTCCAAGTTATGTTAAGCATTGGCGTTGGCAAACGTGCCATTCGTCGTGAGCTCAATCAGATCTCACCAACCAATAGCAAAGAGATTGAAGCGCTCGCTCAGTCGATTTCAGGTAAACGACCGCTACTGTACAAGGGCGTGTCGATGTTGCTAGCTCACCACTCTTTCTCAAAAGGTTTGCGTGAAGATGCTGCGGGGATCTGGCTACAAGAGAAACGCCACCAATTGCACGCAGGCCTAAGGCTGCTTGGTTTAATCGGTGTGATTAGCCCGCTGATTGGACTGCTTGGCACGGTACTTGGCCTTATTGAAATGTTCAAAGGTGTTGCCGCGACGACAGGCAGCATCACACCGAACGACCTAGCAGACGGTCTTGGCTTAGCAATGAGAACGACGGCTGCAGGCTTGATGATCGCCCTTCCTGCAATTTCAGGCGCACAGCTATTAGGCCTTTGGGCTGACCGAGTACTCGCTCAGCTAGAACATACCCTGAACTATGTGAATGTGTGGCTAGAAGGTATGTCGATTCAAACCAATCAATCTGATGATACTCAAGGTAAGCCAGTCAACAAAGCCTCTATCGGTGATGTGAGCCAAGCATGATTAAGACGCCCCACTCATCTCACACACAAAGCCTAGCGCCGGACTTAACACCGCTGCTCGACATCATTTTCATCGTGATGGTTTTTCTATTGCTTACGGCATCAGTAAAGCTGGAGTCACTGGAAGTTGAACTGCCTAGTTCTGACGTGAAAAACGTTTCTGAAGTCTACAAAGACTCGATTAGCGTCAACATCCTAGACCATGAGCCCTACTGGGCGATTAACGGCCAAGAATACATCGACTGGGAAAACTTCAAGATTGCCCTGTTAGAAGAGACAGGTTCAACGGACAAAAAGCCAATCATCATTGGCGCAGATAAAGCGGCCAACGTTGAAAACTTAGTGAAGCTGCTTTCATTCCTTCAAGAGAACGGAATTCCAGCAACTCAATTGCTCACTGACGATGGCTAAAACAAGACTCAATTTTCACGAGGTTTGGCTTCTGACCGATAAGACTAAACAATCAGAGCTAAGCCTCTCTATCGACTCGAACTCACAATGCGAACGGACTGCTCACTGAGTATCTTCGCGATACAAAAAGAAAATATAAAGAACTTATTATGAACAACTCAAACGTGCTCAATAAATTAAAAACCAAGACACATCTCCTTTCAGTGGCCGCTATGAGCTTGGCATTGGCCGCGCCAACCGCGATGGCAAACGACGTTGAACAACCTCGCATCATCAGTGCCGGCAGTGCTGTTACAGAATTAGTTTTAGCGCTTGGTGCAGAAGAACAATTGGTGGGTATTGATGTAACCAGTCGTTTCCCTCAATCTGAAAACCTGCCAAAGATTGGCTATCACAGAAACCTGTCTGCTGAAGGTTTGCTTGCCCTAGAACCAACCACTCTGATTGGGTCGGATGAAATGGGACCAGACAACGCGATCTCTCAATTAAAATCGGCAGGCGTCGATGTCGAGATCGTGAACACTGAAGCAAACGTTGAAGGGCTGTTAAAGCGTATCGACCAAATCGCAAAGATCACGCATACCGAAGACCACTCGCAGCAAGTGAAAGCCGATGTGAATCAAAAGATCGCAGCACTGAAAGCGAACCAAGTACCAAGCAACGAAGCGAAGAAAGTTCTATTCTTGTTGCTGCATGAAGGTCGCCCTGCGAACGTTGCTGGCGGTGAAACATCACCAAACGCAATCATCGAATTAGCTGGCGGTATCAACCCTGCCGCTCAGAGCCTAACGTCTTACAAGCCACTTTCAATGGAATCACTCGTTGAGATGCAACCTGATGTCATTTTAGTAAGCGGCCGTAGTTATCAGAAAATGGGCGGTGCAGATGCCATCCTTAAATCACTGCCTATGCTAGCGGCAACGCCTGCAGGAATGAACAAGAAAATCATTACCGTAAATGGCAGTGCTTTGGTTGGCGGGCTTGGCCTAGAAAGTCTCTCTGAAGCTAAGCGTTTAAACGCACTTATCTACCCGCTATAACTCGACCACCCTATTTCTGCTATCGCTAATTCACTTCCCTTCACCAACTAACTCACGCTGTTGGTGAAGGAGACAAAAGTTAGCGATAGATATTGAGGCTCTTTATGTTGTTACGATCCGTCCCACTGAAAACATCGATGTTAGGCCTAGGTGCTACCCTAGCCTTTGTCGCACTGTACTCGATCACTGTTGGGCCAATGAACATTAGCTTAGCCGACAGCGCTACGAGCTTAATTCAACCAGACAATGACTTAGCACCTCACATCAACTTGGTGATTCAAGAGATTCGCTTGCCTAGAACCATCTTGTGCATGTTGATTGGTGCCATTCTCGCGCTTTGTGGCGCTGTGATGCAGGGTTTGTTTAGAAACCCACTTGCGGAACCTGGCATCATCGGTGTGTCTGCGGGCGCAGCATTAGGCGCAGCATTGGCTATCGTTCTTTTCTCAGAGCTTTCACTTCAATACCCGGCATTCATGAATTTTGCAGCGGTACCTGTGTTTGCCTTTCTGGGCGGCGCCTTAACCACGCTGCTGGTTTACAAGCTTGGTACTGGCAAATTCGGCACCTCAGTAACCATCATGTTGCTTGCAGGTGTGGCGATCAGTGCCCTATCTGGCGCAGGTATTGGCTTCCTAAACTTCATTGCAGATGACCAAATGCTGCGTGACCTTTCACTATGGTCGATGGGTTCACTGGCAGGTGCAAAGTGGTCGGGCATTTTGCTTGCTGCGGTTACGCTCGTTGGTCTGTTTGTCGTGTTTTACCGCCAAGCAATGTCTTTGAATGCTCTATTACTGGGTGAATCAGAAGCGCAACACCTTGGCATCCCAGTACAAAAACTTAAGCGAAAACTGATTCTACTGACCGCTGCGGGCGTTGGTATCACGGTTAGCCTGTCTGGCATGATTGGCTTTATTGGACTTGTGATCCCTCATTTAGGTCGCATGTTAGCAGGCCCAGATCATCGAGTGCTGCTTCCCCTGTCAGCGGTTCTAGGCGCATTACTGCTAACGGCTGCGGACATGTTCTCTCGCGTGGCACTGGCACCAGCTGAGTTGCCAGTGGGTATTGTCACTGCAATCATCGGCGCTCCATTCTTCTTGTATCTACTATTTCAACAGAAAGGGAGAATCCTTTAATGTTTCCTGCAGCGTTAAAAGCAACCGACATCGAAGTGAAGTTCGGCAGCAAAGTGATTTTAGATGGCGTCTCTATTGAGATTGAAGCAGGAAAGGTAACCACACTGCTTGGACCAAACGGCGCAGGAAAAAGCACACTGCTGAAAGCTTTATGTCAGGAAATATCGAGCACGGGTGATATTCAGTATTTTGGACACGCCAAAGACAAGTGGCCTTCGCAGAAGTTGGCGAAACACTTGGCAATGCTTCCTCAACACAGTACCTTGACCTTTCCATTTCTGGCGCACGAAGTAGTCGAGCTTGGTGGTATTCCTCTGCAAGAGTCCAATAAAAAGCTCACGAGTATCGCTAGCCAAAAAATGGATGTGGCTGATGTCACTCATCTGAGTGAAAGGCTCTACCCTTCCCTATCTGGCGGTGAAAAACAGCGTGTTCACTTGGCTCGAGTGTTAACTCAGCTTCACCACTCTGGCGACCAATGCATCTTAATGCTCGATGAACCGACATCAGCACTGGATCTCGCCCACCAGCACAACACTTTAAAAATCGCGAGAGAACTAGCCGACAAGCACAATGCCGCCGTTATCGTGGTTCTGCACGACCTAAACCTAGCCGCTCAGTATTCTGACCGACTGGTAGTATTAAAAGACGGTAACTTGGTTTGCGATGGCAGCCCTTGGGAGGCACTTGAACCTTCTATGATTGAGGATGTGTACGGCTACAAAAGTATTGTAGAAAAGCACCCAACCATGAGCTTCCCTCAAGTTCACCCAGCTCAATAGTCTCGATTTAGAACTTACTCGTTTTGAGCATTCGTTCCTAATAACAATTAAGTCACTCTAAGCCTCGATTTTCTCGAGGCTTTTTTATTGGCTCATAGCCTCTCTCTCGCCTTAAACTTAATTTTACTAGTAACCATAGCAATGAACCCCAAAACGTCTCATTCTGAGCGTTTGAGGCTCTATAAGTGAACATTATCAATTAGGGCTACTTAGATTATCACCGTGAGAGTGAAGGAAGGGCATGAATGTAAGCGGTTAAAAAGAAAAGAAATAACGCCTTTGGACAAAAAAATCAGATGAAGAAAGCGCGGTAAATTCGATAGAAAAAGAGCAAAAGCACAAACGATAGGCACAAAAAAAGCCCCCTCAGGAGCTTCTTTCATTGTGTGTTGATTATTGGCTCATACGAATCAATGATTTACCAATCAACCACTCTAGTTCTTTACCGCTAGTATCGCCAAACTGAGTTTCAGTCAGTTTGTATAGACGATCAATACCGTTTGCCGCGAACTCATGTGCGCTTTCAGCAGTAACGATATGATGGAAAAGTAAACGTAAGATTGCTAGGAACTCAGCGTCTTCAAGTGCTTTAACCCAGCTAGCAGAGAATGCATCCAGACCGTTTTCGAAATCAATGTGTTCCATGAACATCTTGAAGATTCGACCGTCTAGAGCAGCTGTGAAATCTGTTTTCTTTGGAAAGTGGTGGCTTATACCTGTACGAGAAACGCCCGTTTGCTGACTTAACGTCGTGTATGACATCTTGTCGTAACCCAATCTTAGTAGCTGGTCTACAACGGCATCCATGATTTTCTGGATAGTGATTTCTGTATCTTCTTTACTACGCTTTGGCATATTCAGGCTCTTCTCTTTGTAAATCCATCTAACTCAATCAAATGAAGTCAGAATGAAAATCGTTATCAGCATTATGTGAGCAAGGTATTTTTTCGCAAGTATTTCCATTAAATACCGACAAATACTTTGTACGAACAATTTTACAGTGCTGCCTCTTTGGGCACTTTGTCTAATTATCCTTCGAAAGTCACCTTACCGCTCTAAGTGGTTAATCTAAAATAACTACTTAGAATATCAAATACCCAACGATAAATTCATTGTATAAATACCTATCAAGCAATAGATAGTCTTATAAAATCAGTTACGACGCAACTAACTGAATGATATTCTGACAAATTAATGACACTGCTTTTCAACAAAACATGAGATAGATCACATACATATTTGTCGGCGCGAATGTACATATTCATTTAACCCCTCAACAAACAACATAGCATACCAGTATAAATTAGTTCAAAGATTTTAATTTTTGTAGATACAGTTCAAATTGCTCGTTAGAATAACCTCAGACTTTGTAAGAGGATTATTTATGAGCCAAGATATGGGTAACAACGATGTATGTGAGGCTTGCGGCTGCGCAGGTGAAATCGGGTTCATCATTAAAGAAGGCGACGATGTTGCTGAAGTAACGGTTTACGGTAACTCTAAAGCAATCATTGAAACTGAGTTTGCTAAATACGTTGAGCTTGCTAAACAAGTGTCTAGCAATGTTGAATTTGAAGCGTCAGAGATGACAGAAGAAAGCACGGAATTGCATGCTCGCTTTAAATTTGAAGTCAGCGCTGAAAAGATTATTTTTGAACTTAAGACTCGCTCTCTAGCGCGTTAATATAAGCATTCATATTCTTATTAAAAGACGAGTAACTTTACTCGTCTTTTTTTATTTCAATCCAAGCCAGTGAACCGTTTTGCTCAAAATCGTTTTCTGCAGCGCACCGAATCACGACACCACCAACCTCTAACACTGCACCGACGCTGTAAGCTTTATCATCGTAATAACAAACTCGTTGCGGTTGTCCGCCTTGAGTCACCAATACTGCAGCCTTTGCGGGTGTTGAAATTACTTTGTTCGCACTTACAGACATAGAGCCAAACATCGAAGTTGCAACCAGAAAGACCTTAATTATTTGGGTGTTTACTCTAATCATTGATTTACCTGCCATTATCGCTTAATTCCTCTTTCACCTACCGCCAAATGGGTAAAACACTATGCGAGAATAATTTTTCCATTATAGTGTTAGCGTCTATCGTAATAAGAAGCCCGTTATGCTCAGAATAATTGCACTTATTATTGGTTCTCTAACCATAACAAATGTCAGTGCTGAACCACTCGATCACTATCAAATATTGAACCATCTCGATAATTACGGAAACTTATATCTACGTAATAAGCCATATACCTCGCTTCCAACGGGCTTAGTGGTCGATGGCAATCTCAATATCGAAAACACGGCGATCACACGCCTACCTAAAGGGTTAGAAGTTAACGGCAGCCTAAAAGCCTCTAACAGTCAGTTAACCAGGGTAGCATCCGGCGTAAAAATCAAAGGCTATGCCGATTTGATTGGCAGCCAAATTACCAGTTGGCCGAGAGGCGTGCGAGTGGGCGGGTTTATTAACCTCACCGACACCCCACTGCAAAGGCTACCAAATGGCTTTCGAGTGAGAGGTGACTTAAGCGTGATTCGTACCCCTTTAACAGAGCTACCCAACGGAATCGTGATTGACGGTGATTTATACATCGGAGGCTCAGCTATTACAGCGTTTCCCGATACCATGACCGTCAGAGGTAATATCTACTTAGGCGGCAACACCGTGACCACATGGCCAACTAATCTAGATCTGGGTGGCGCAGTCGCTCGCTAATCTATCCGACAGTTCATCCTCTTTAATGCAAAGATAAAGCAGCAAAAACAAAAAAGGAGCCCAAGGCTCCTTTTTCAATCCAATCAACTAATGCTCATTAAGCGAGATGTTCGCTAACCGATGTTCTTCACTGGGTTCGCATAGCTATCAATCAGATATTGACGCGCACCTTTAGGTAAGCTCGATAGTTTCTCTTCAAACTCTTGCTTAACCGTAGCGGTAATCGACTCGTCTTCTTTATCTGCCGCCAGTAGGTTTACTGGGAACAGTTTGTAATTTTCGTGGATCTGGCGATCGATCTCTTCAGCCAATGCTTCTGGCGTATCAAAATCTTGGTCGATAACCTGACCGAAACCAACGTGAACGCGACCTTTATTACCGATGATGCCCTGAATGATACTTTCGATATCTTCAAACTCACCTTTTTCGTAGCTGCCGTTAACGTCTTTTTCAAAAAGTTCGATGGCTTTAGCCGTATCACACGGATCGTTTTCGTAAGAAATAGCGACCGGTACGATCTTCAATGATTTAACATACTCGGGGAAAGCGATCTTCTGCTTACGTCCTTCAACGTGGAACATCTTCAAGATAGCTGGCTCAGTAAAATCGTTACCGTCTTTAGCACGGCCTTCTTTTTGAGCGATCCAGATAGAGTTACCTGTCTCTAGAGAGTGCTTAATGTAAGAAGACAGTTGGCCTAGCGCTTTCATCATTTCACGCGGCCCTTTCAAAGAACGCTTAACAATGAAACTCTTGTTCAAACGCATCAATTCGGTCGCACATGGCTTCTTCAACAGGTTGTCACCAATCGCGATGCGACAAGTCTGATGATTATTTTGATGCAGAGCGTAATTTACTAACGCCGGATCCATAGCAATGTCACGATGGTTTGATACAAACAGGTAAGCTTGATTCGCATCCAGTGACTCTACACCCGTGTACGTCACACCGTTTGTAGTTTTAGCAAGCGTGTCACGTAAGTACTTTTTCACTTCAATCTGAATGGACTCAACGCTAGTCAGCTTGCTCCACTTCATTTTTAAGTACACACGTAAAATTGGACTCATTAATGCTTTGAACCAAGACGCATGGTTAGAAAAACGGTAGTGCAGTATCGCACTGATAAATTCTTCATCATTAATAAGGCGGTTTAGTGCCGCTGGAATTTCATCATCGCCGTAAGGACGAATATCAACATATGGATCGGTTGGAGAGGTCATTTTTTAATTCATATAATAAAAAGCTGGCTCATTCTACGCGTTGTTTTGACTTCTCGCAGCTACAGAGCCCATACTTTTGACAAGGTCAGACCAGAAACATTGAAAATCCCCTGTTATTGTTGGCATTCTTTGAGATTAACGGTAATCTTGACGCCCCAAAATTAAGGTACTATCTATGAACTTCGCTATTGAATATACATCGGCTTACTTTTCACACTTGGTGATCACACCACGCAAGAAAGTACTTAAACATAGCCTTGTATCGGTTCAAAGTGGCTTGGTTTTGATAAAGCTGGGTAAACAAGAGTACGCCGTTGAACCAGGACAAAGCGTCTGGATCCCATACGACTGCCTAACATCACTGACCTACTTTCCAAACACTCAGGTTAATCGCGTCGACTTTTCTGTGCGTTTGACGGATTCATTCCCAAGACAAGCGGGTTACATTACGCAAACCAACCTCTCTTTGGCGCTACTCGAAAAGCTAGAACTGACTAAGTCTCGAACTTCGAGTGCCAACAATACAGAGCAAGCCTGCAAAGATATGCTTTCTGTATTGAAGCAAGAAGTGTTGTCGTTTAAGCCACTGCTTTGTGAAAGCGCCCTTTCTCAGCGATTCAATCAATGGAACATTGATGATTCTAACCTGCCACAAGAGCACACCTTGGTGATGGTTATGCGCGAAGCGAAGAAGCGTATGCAGTCAGGTCAGAAGCGAGCAGTTGTAATCGATGATTTGTTCTCAGGAAAAGAAGAAGAGTTTGAACAGCTGTGCATGCTTGTTTTTGGTGACGAGCTATAAGCGCCAAAAGACTCAGAAGACTGAAAATCTCGTCCAGATACTAAAAAGCCGCAAAAACTGAGTTTTTGCGGCTTTTTTAATTCTTTAACGTTTGTTCTAGGTTCAGAGCAAACCTTCGGCTTTTTCCCTTAAAAAGGTAATTCAACCTGCATCATTAGGTCGGCATCACGCGAGTCGTGCCAACGGTAGTCAAAGCGCATACGAGGTTGCCCTTCGACCTTTTCACCAAAACCAATGCTGAGTTGTAAGCCATGGTTTAGCAGCCACTCCTCTGTAGACATATCATACTGCTCGTCTTCCAGATCTTCAGGAAACCACATCCCCAAACCTACATAGTTTGATTCGATGCTTTGTGTCAGTAGCGGTGCGTCTTTACTTTGAAGTACCCAGTCAGACCAATAATCAGGTGTACTCTGCGCTTCTTCATCGCTCAGCCCACTGATTTCCATCATACGTTGGCCAAAAGACTCAATGCTCGAAGAAAAGTCCAAACAGTTGTCGTCATCAGAAGCCAGCATGATCGAATCTAAGCTAAAAAAATCACATTCAGCATAAGCAGGCATACTGCATGCTGCCATGATCAACGTCGCTGGTATCGCGCGCTTTAGCATAGTCATCAGACCTCTTGAATTAGTGAATCTACATTATTGTATACAGTCCACTATCTTGCAACATCTTTGTAACTGACTTTGTACTCAGTTTTGATACATCGCTTCCACTTATCAATGCATTACGAATGTCTGTGCTGCGGATCTTCACCTTCTCTGGACAAGCCATTACAGACCATCGTTCGGTAATCTCACCTGATTTATAGAAAGATGAAAACTTGAAGAAGTTGTCCGGCCCAATCACAAACGTAAGTTCAGCGTCACCATGTAACTTTTGTAATTCACTGAGTACAGCATAAGTTGTCACACTTTCACCGGGCGTAAACAAACTCTTTTCGATCAATGATAGTTCAACTTGACCCAATGAAAGATCACTAATAAATGCGTTAACTAACTGACATCTCGTATCAAAGTCTAGCATCTCTTTTCCCCAAGCATGGGCAATACTTGGAACCAGTAGAATTTTGTCAAAGTGAGCCAACGAATCAATCACACTTTTATGCCCTAGGCTCGGTGGGTTAAACGCACTACCGAAAATGGCTATTTTTTCCATTATTTATTACTGCCTTCTCTTTCTAAGCTTGTGCAAAGAGGTTTTTAAATCGGATGATTTAGGTATGATAACACTAGATTTTTAATTTGCTTGCAGGAAAGGAATACGAATGGAACAGTTAATTCGTGACGAAATGCGCGTACTACCTTCAATTGACCCTCACTTCGAAGTGACTCGTCGTGTGGACTTTATTAAAACGAAACTTCAGCAGTCAGGCTGCAAGTCTCTGATCCTTGGTATCAGTGGCGGTGTAGACTCAACGACCTGTGGCCGTTTGGCACAGATGGCCGTTGATAGCCTGAATGAAAACTCTGGCAGCAACGACTACCAATTCATTGCGGTTCGCCTACCTTACGGCGAGCAAAAAGATGAAGACGAAGCACAACTTGCTCTCTCTTTCATCCAGCCTTCTCAATCTGTTTCTGTAAACATCAAAGCGGGTGTTGATGGGCTTCACGCTGCATCTCACGTTGCACTTGAAGGTACAGGTTTGCTACCAACAGACTCAGCAAAAATCGACTTTGTGAAAGGTAATGTGAAAGCTCGCGCTCGCATGATCGCACAATACGAAATTGCGGGGTACGTTGGCGGTCTTGTGATCGGCACTGACCACTCAGCAGAAAACATCACTGGCTTCTACACCAAACACGGTGACGGTGCATGTGATTTAGCGCCTTTGTTTGGCCTGAACAAGCGTCAAGTTCGTGAACTTGCAGCAACGCTAGGTGCGCCAGAGCTATTGGTTAAGAAAGTTCCTACTGCCGACCTAGAAGAGCTTGATCCACAAAAAGCCGACGAAGCAGCATTGAACCTTTCTTACGACCAAATCGATGATTTCCTCGAAGGTAAAGATGTCCCTCAAGACGTGTCTGACCGCTTAGTAGGTATCTACAAAGCAACACAACATAAGCGTCAACCGATCCCAACGATCTACGATTAATTATCTGAATTAGTCTTAGACTCAAAAAAGCCGGAAGTTCATTTCAGTGAACTTCCGGCCTTTTCTATTAAATACGCTTTTCTTACTGGTCTTCCGACCTACCGAGTTAGTCTACAACTTCGATATCGGTTTGAGGCACACTGCAACACGCCAGTATTTGTCCCATGTTGCGTTCATGTTCTTGCAGCGCTGGTACATCCGGTTGATGAACTTGCCCTGACTCAAGAGTCACTTTACAAGCACCACAAAAACCCGCACGACAGCTTGATGCAATGGATACACCCGCCGACTCAGCTTGCTCTAGTAAAGTAGACTGGTTATTACCTTCGAATAGGTAGCCGTTAACACTCAGCTGTAGCTGCTTCACCGCCTCTTCCGTTGATTGTGCGACACCAAATGCTTCTTGATGATAATGCTGAGGATTCAGGCCCATTTGAATAAGTAGTTTTTTGGCATTATCCATAAAGCCATCAGGACCACACACGAAGGCTTGGCGTTTATGAAGCGCGTCAATTTTCGCGACATGCGAAACGCTCAAACGACCAGACAAACCATCCCACTCTTTCGTTGGTTGACTCAATGAATAGATCACACGTAAGCCTTTGTGCTCTTTGGCGATCTGATCAATCTCAGTTTGATAAGGAATATCTTCTTCGCTGCTGCATTGATGATAGAAAACCACATCATTAATCTGACCATGGTCTGCTAAATAACGAAGCATCGACAGCATAGGCGTGATACCACTGCCCGCAGAAAGCAATAATAACGGGTGCGTTGGGTTCTCTTCTAAATAGAAAGCACCATCAGGGTTTTGCGCTACTAAGGTATCGCCAACTTGGAAATGGTCGTTTAACCAATTAGAGATTTGACCATCATCGACACGCTTCACTGAAATCGCTAAGCGACCCGCTCGTGACGGGCTAGAAGATAAGGTGTAACGACGAGAAACCTTCTCGCCATCAATCGCCATTTCAATCGGTAGATGTTGTCCCGGTTGATAACTTGGTAGTGAGTGGTTCTCTTTCGCTGGCTCCAGCCAAAACGTTGTAAAGTCGCGAGCGATCTCTTCACGTTCAACACAGGTTAAATGCAGCGACTCCACCCATGTGTCTTCGTAAAGCTCTTTCTCTTTGGTTTCGAGCACCTCAACCACATCACCGGCTTTGATTAAACCTTCATTTTTGGCCACTAGGTTTTGACCAAAGAACACGCCACCACGCTCATTGGCTCTGAAAGTCGAGAAGGTATTGAGCGGCTCTTTTGTTGCTCTAAATTCGCCACGTTCAACATCAACTGTAGTCAAAATACAGCGCTCACAAGGTTTCACTGCTTCGAACTCAACTTCGCCGATTCGAATACGCTTCCAACCATCTTCTGCGAAGGCTTCTGTATTAGAAACAACAAAATTGGTACGGAATTGACCCATCGAATGGACTTCAGGACTACGGCGATTCAGCTCATCAAGTGATGCTTGGCTGATCACCAACATTGGATAGCCATCAGCAAAGCTTACATTCTGGCCGAGTTTTTCTCGAACGCGATTCGATTGCTCGCCAGAGAACAATAACTCCACACGAACACCCAACACGTCACTGAACCAATCATCGGCTTCATCGTTAGTGGTGTAAGCGGTGAAGCTGTCTTTCCAAACCGTCGCTGGCGCTTCTTGCATCTTGAAGTTCGCGTATTTTAGTCGCAGCGGTTCTTTGCCTTCATAAGTGAAAATCAAACCGTCTGGTTGCAAGCTTGAAGATACCTTAACCATCTTCGGGTACTTACGTGCCGTGACCATTGAACCATCAGCCAATGCCAACATAAAACGTCTGTCGAAGGTAAGGCCTTGTTTTTCGACCCAAGCAGAAGAGAGCGAGATGCCGCCCACAGATTTTACCGGAAACACATTGATTTGAGATAAGGAAGGCTGTTGACCTGAAGCTTTTTGAGCTAAAGCCCTTTGACCTGAAGATAGCTGCGACATAACGATTCCAATGTTTTGTTGTTTGTCCCAATGCTAACAAATGGTTATAAATAGATAAACTGGCAGGCATTAAACACTTGATACTAAGCTAATATCTTGAGATGTTTAAACGACTGTCTTCTATACATAAAGACAGCAATGCATTAACACTCTCCAGACGTTCTATAATTTGAACAGGGTTACCGCATTGAACTTTCATTGAATAAAAAGGATTTATCATGAACAAACTCGTCATTATCATTTTATGTGTACTGCTTCCGCCTGTTGGCGTGTTTTTCGCTCGTGGCGCAGGTAAAGATTTGCTAATTAACATTGTCCTTACCTTCTTCTTCTGGGTACCGGGAATGATTCACGGGCTCTGGGTAGCCACCCGCTAACCCGTCTTCAAAAATAAATACCGAATAAAATACTTAGAAAAACAAGCTCCTAACCCTGAAGAGTTAAAAATAGGATGAAATGAAAGTGCTTTTCCACTATCATCCTGTCGCCTAAACGTAAGCGATTGCTTTCACAGATTTCGCCGAGTTTAGGCTCCAACTACATAACACTTCAAATGGTGGGAGCCTTCAATGACACAACTTACGATTACTCGTCCTGACGACTGGCACGTTCATCTACGCGATGGCGACGTATTAAAAGATACAGTGCGCGATATCAGCCGCTACAATGGTCGAGCGTTAATCATGCCAAACACCATCCCACCGGTAACCGATACCGAAATGGCTCTTGCTTACCGTGAACGCATCATGGCGGAGCAACCAAGTGAGCAGTTCCAGCCTCTAATGGCACTTTACCTAACAGACAACACAACACCTGATGAAATTCGCAAAGCAAAAGAGTCTGGCGCAGTGGTTGCAGCTAAGCTTTACCCAGCTGGCGCAACAACAAACTCTGATTCAGGCGTAACTTCTGCTAAAAACATCTACCACGTACTAGAAGCAATGCAGGAAGTTGGCATGCTACTTTTGGTACACGGTGAAGTAACGACTCACGATGTTGATATCTTTGACCGTGAGAAGCAGTTCCTAGACACAGTACTTACACCGATTGTGAACGACTTCCCTAACCTGAAGATTGTTCTAGAGCACATCACAACTGCAGATGCTGCGACTTTCGTGAAGAACGCAAATGACAACGTTGCTGCAACCATCACAGCTCACCACCTGCTTTATAACCGTAACCACATGTTGGTTGGCGGCATTAAGCCACACTTCTACTGCTTACCAATCCTTAAGCGTAACACTCACCAATTAGCGCTTATCGAAGCGGCAACAAGCGGCAGCAAGAAGTTCTTCTTAGGCACAGACTCAGCACCACACGCAAAAGGTGCAAAAGAGTCAGCATGTGGTTGTGCGGGTTCTTACACTGCGCACGCTGCAGTAGAGCTGTACACAGAAGTATTCGAGCTAGAAGGTAAGCTTGAGAACCTAGAAGGTTTCGCGAGCCACAACGGCCCTGACTTCTACGGTATCCCACGTAACACAGACACCATCACTCTAGTAAAAGAAGAGTGGAATGTATCTGAGACGATGCCTTTCGGTTCAGACATTGTAGTGCCAATCCGTGGCGGCGAGACGATTGCTTGGACTGTTAAATAACGCAGCACCGTTTTAAACGAGATTTCTTGTTTAAATCAAAAACTTCAAAGCCCTTCACATTAAGTGAGGGGCTTTTTTAATTATGTCTTAATTCCCTTGATTCTAGGCCATTAGCGCCTAATCTTATTCCATACAATGCATAAATTTACATGGATAGTGATGAGCTTAGGCTTAGACGTTCGTACTCTATGTTTAATTATGGTGTTCCTTTCTGGGACCTATTGCATCGGGCTAATAATTAAACAAAGAAATCAAGCACCGGCTCAAGGTACTCGGAGCCTGTTCTATGCCGTATTTTTTTTAATGGCAGGATTTTCCCTGCTCAGCTTTGGCGATGATATTTCCTTCTGGCTTTCAAAAGTCGCTGCCAATTTCTGTATTGCTTTAGGTTTCGCTCTGGTCGTACTCAGTTTGCGTCAAATCAGACATGCTCCCTTAATCTACCCACTGATTGTTTTCTCTTGTTTACCACTGGCGTTAGCTGCATTGATCTATTACTCCGTCATCGAACCTTCTACAAATGCACGTGTGGTTGTCATCTCTGTGTATGTCACTCTTTGTACGGTTTCAAGTGCGATTGTCGTCAATAAAAGCCAAGTAGAAGACCTAAAACTGCCGATCATGCTGCTCACAGGCGTACTTGTTATCCACTCTCTGTTTATGCTGTTTAGAATCTGGTTCACCCTACGTGAGCCTAATATCGGCGACTTCCTTCATGCCGGTAATGTCCACCAGCTCGCTATCATCATGACTGCGATTCTTCTAAGTAACCTTGGCTTTACTTACAACTGGATTCTTAATGCTCGACTGATGGAGTCACTCTATAGCTCTTCATTAAAAGACAGCCTCACACAGCTTTATAATCGAAGAGCGATGAACGAGATGACCAGCCGAGAATTGACACGTAGCCTGCGGCATAAGCACGCTCTTTCGGTGATCATTTTAGACATCGACCACTTCAAGCAGGTTAATGATGTTTATGGCCATCAAGTGGGTGATCGTGTGTTGCACAACCTTGGTCAGATACTCATCAATAATCTAAGAGCGCACGATGTGGCGTTTCGTTACGGTGGTGAAGAGTTCTTAATTATGCTGCCAGACACAGCCATTAATGATGCATGTACAGCAGCAGAGAAACTAAAAGTACTAATAGAAAGTCACACTTTCTGGAAACAACAAGAAAAGCCATTAACGGCGAGTTTTGGGGTGGCTCAATTACACCCTAATGACCAGCGTACTAATCTGATTGAGCGTGCAGATAAAGCCTTATACCACGCAAAAGAACAAGGTCGGAATACCGTGTGTAAAGGCGAGTTCGAAGGAATTGTCTCGGCTTAACCAAAACATTGCTATCAAGCATATCAAGGGTTCCTCTTCCATAGTCATCAACCTGACTTGTACTCACATATGTTATTTGGAATGTTGGTCGTCATTTACATACACAGGTTCAATAAGAGTTGCACGATGCCATTCTGCTGATTATTCTCACTTCATCACAACGTACCCCACAGAGATAAAACAATGGAAAGTACCTACACCTACCCTATTGGTGAGCCAGGAAAAAAATGGCAAGAAGCAGAACGTCAAGCATGGTTTGCTCAAAGAACCGTTAAGCGCGAATACCAGCAAGAAGTGGTTCCTAAAATCCAAGCATTAGCAGACCGCTTTGACATCGAGCAATACGGTGCATTGAGCTACGACGAAGCTCGCTTCCCACTCTTCGCTATCAAGAGCAAAAACTGGGACGCATCAAAGCCAACTATCCTCGTTACAGGTGGTGTTCACGGTTACGAAACCAGTGGTGTACATGGCGCAATCAAATTCGCTGCAACTCAAGCAGAAAAGTACACAGCGCACTTCAACATTGTTGTAGCACCTTGTGTGAGCCCTTGGGGTTACGAAGTCATCAACCGCTGGAACCCAAATGCTGTTGATCCAAATCGCTCTTTCTACGACGGTACGCCAGCAGAAGAATCAGCAAACCTGCGTGCATTAGTTGCGTCTTTGCCAGAAGTATTGGTTCACGTTGATCTTCATGAGACAACCGACTCTGATGAAACTGAATTTCGCCCTGCACTCGCTGCACGTGATGGTATTGAGTACATCGAAGGCATGATCCCAGACGGTTTCTACACGGTGGGTGATACCGAAAACCCGCAACCTGAATTCCAAGCAGCTGTCATCGCTTCAGTTGAAAAAGTAACTCACATTGCGCCAGCAGATGACGAAGGCAAGATCATTGGTTCAGACGTCACTCAACACGGCGTGATCAACTACCCAATGAAGAAGCTTGGCTTATGTGGCGGTGTAACGGATTGTAAGTACGGTACGACTACTGAGGTTTACCCAGACAGCGACAAAGTAACAGACGAAGAGTGTAACGATGCTCAAGTTGCTGCTGTTGTCGGTGCTTTAGATTACGTTATTCAGCACGAATTGAACGCGTAAGCGCAAACCCGCTAATTAGTACCTAATAGCAAGAGCTAAGAACTAAGAACTAAGAACTAAAAGAGCCACAAGTGACTTCTCACTTGTGGCTCTTTTTTGTTTCTCTTTCACGGATTTCTTCGCGGCATAAAAAAGCTCCCTTGCACGCGGTGCCAGGGAGCTTTGAATCTGCTGACTAGAGTAAGTCCCTATCTAGAAACTTACTGAGTTCGCGATTTACTTAGTTGCTGGAGTAACCGTTTCTTGCCCTTTACCGACTTCAGTCAGTAGGCCTTTCAGCAAGCTTACACAGCCAAGCAGAAGAATGATCGTAAACGGCAGTGCTGCAATAATCGTAATAGATTGCAGTGCTTGAATTGATTGAGTACCACCAATCCACAGCATCACCATTGCGATAGCACCTGAGATAACTGCCCAAACCACTTTCTGTTTTACTGGTACTTCAAGTTTACCACCCGCCGTCATGCCATCGATAACGATAGAACCAGAATCTAGCGTTGTAACGAAGAACACGATGATCAGTGCAACTGCGATAACAGACAGGATGCTACCAAACTCGTAAGCATCTAACATGTAGAACAAGCTTAGAGATACATCTGTGATGCCTTGGTCAAGGCCAAGTTGCCCTACCTGATTAATCACTTGTTCGATAGCCACGCCACCGAAGATAGACATCCAAGCTGAAGTAACTAACGTTGGAATGATCAGTACGCAAAGTAGGAACTCACGAACCGTACGGCCTTTAGAAATACGCGCTACGAACATACCGAAGAATGGTGCATACGCTACCCACCATGCCCAGTAGAACACAGTCCAACCGTGCAGCCATGTTGTGTCTTCACGACCTGCACTTTGGCTCAGCGCTACGATATTTTTCACATAACCAGTTACAGCCGTTGCCATTGAATCAAGCACAGTTGTGAAGTTCAACACCGCGATAAGACCAAGGAATACGAACGCAATAACCATGTTCAGGTTACTTAGGAACTTAACACCGCCGTCCATGCCGCGCAGAACAGAGATGATCGCCAAGCCCATGATCAGAACAATGATCGATTGCTGAAGGAAGATGTTGTTGTCCAAGCCAAACACGTGGCTGATACCACTTGCTGCTTGTGTACCACCTAAGCCCAATGAAGTCGCAAGACCAAACAGGGTAACCAGTACAGTTAGTACGTCGATAACATCACCGGTTTTGCCCCATACTCGCTCACCCAAAATTGGGTAGAACACAGAGCGCATTGATAGCGGCAGACCTTTATTGTAAACAAAGTACGCTAGGCAAAGTGCCGTCATGCCATAGATAGCCCATGCATGAAAACCCCAGTGGAATACGGTTGCACCCAATGCTAATTCACGACCAGCGGCTGTGAAAGGTTCTGCGTCTAATGGTGTTCCGAACCAGTTCGTGAAGAACGCAGTTGGCTCTGCAACACCCCAGAAGATAAGTCCAATACCCATACCCGCTGCGAATAACATCGCAATCCAAGATGCCATTGAATAGTCCGCTGTCGCGTCTTCACCACCTAAGCGAACTTTGCCTAGAGGTGAGAATGCAAGAACAACGGCAAAAACTAACATGATGTTGGCTCCCCACATAAACAGGAAGTCAAACTTTGATAGAACAGCACCCTTAATAGAATCAATTGCAGCTTTAGCATCTGCAGGAGGAAGAGCAAGAAGAGTGATGATGAAAAGAAGAGATAAGCCAACTGAGGCTACGAAGACGGTGTTATGGACATCCATGCCCCATTTACTGACGTTGTCTTGACCAACTTGATAGTCAGTAGAATCGATACTGTATTTTTTTGATTTAAAACTCATAAATTATGATGTTCGCATATCCGGTTCAACGAATATAAGGACGCTCTCCATATCCAACTACTACTTGATTGACTCGCCATTTCACTAAAATAAAACGTGATAAAAACCACCGAGCAAGGTGATAAATGGACTTACTAGCTCAATCCCAGGACGCGCATTATAGCACAGCACGAAGCATTTTGACTGAGTTTTTGCTCAATAGTCACTCAACACCCTGTCATTTATGGTCATTACGCCTATAAAAAATCAACTCAAGACAACATCAAAAACATTAAATTACAAACACTTAAATACACAAACCTGTCAGCGTGAGTTTTTGAAAACTTTTGTGAGATAATTTTAAGAACCGCTTAATTTACTTATAGCTCTAACAAAAAAGCCCCGCTATAGGGGCGGGGAAATTACCAAAGGTAAAAGAGAAATCGATAGTGCGATTTTAACGCCACGAATCGCAGCGCTAAGATATTAAAACGCTATAGAGAGCATTAAATCGCGAAGCAAAAACCTAGGTTGTAGTCTTCGCCATTTTTCGCTGTGAACTCTTTGTCTTCACTCGATGCGTTCGGTCGACCACTTTCATCGCCCTTCACTAGGCTCACCCAGTGACGGATTCCTGAAGAACGACTAGCCTCAGTTTGGCCAAATGTAGTACACGTTTCTAGCTGAATATCTTCAATATCAACCAATTCCAAGTGACCCGTGCCTTTACGAGCGCCGATTGTCACTTCAACGTGTGTGCCGCTCTCATCACGGAACAGGATTGAAGAAGGTTTAGACTTATCACCCGTGTAAGCCACAAAGTGTTTAGCGCGTTTCAGGCCTGTATGCTCACCGTTTTTGAAGTAAACCTGAACGTGTCGGTAATCAATCTCGTAGCTCACTACATCTTCGTGAGAGCCCGACTCGAGAGGGAATAGAGTATCAAGCAACTGTTTCGCCATTTTCTGCTTTTCGAGTTGCTTGTCTGCTTTCACCATTTCGACGGCAAAGACAGCTTCAGCAATAAAAGTTGAATGGTTTCTGTGAAGTTCTGTTTTGTCTAGTGTCAGCATATTCATAGTCTATCCCTCGTACGGCTTTAAATTTCATTAAGGTCAAACATCCCAATTGACCCTTTTCAAAATTGTTCTTTACTGTGTGGTTTCCATGTTTTTCATACTACTTGTATTTTTGTCACAATTTCACAACAAAAATTTCACAGTGTGAATTTTACTAAATTGCTTTTTTACACACTCCTATTTTTAGGGGTTAAATTATTCGTAAGCCATTAATTTAAATAGACTTATGATCATAAAACACTCGCATTTACGTCTTGTTTGAATTTGTGTAATAACCGACCCCCACTAGCTTATTGTCAATAACACGGTAATAAGTGTGTTTGGTTTCGACTTTACTCGACAGCGGATTCAACCAACGATAGGTGTAAACACCTCGGCCGTTTTCTTTGGCAAGGTTCAACATCTCAGTAAGAATTGGCTTGTCGTCAGGGCTTAGAATCTCGTTGTGCGAACGCCCAACTAGCTCAGGAGAGACTCCATGCGCCAGCAACTTTCCAGAGCTCATATCCATCACAAACACATATAAATCTCCTTCTACAAAACTCCCTTCTGCGTCATTGAACTCAGTTAAGCTCTCTTGTTCAGAATCCACTATCGCGGTCATCGCTCTCGCGAGTAAACTCTTTGCCTCGGCCGCACTCGAACGCTCAGGGTAATAACCCACAGCCACAATCACATCGCCTACTCGCTCAAAGAACGTGGTTTTCGGCTCACCCATGCGGTCGGTCGGGTTGGTCCAGTGATACTTCACCTCACCAAAACCGTTGTGTACTGCTTTGGTGATCATTTCACGGAAAAAAGGATTACCGTAAACGTCTTGCGTATCTAAAACACTGTCACCCACTAGCACCATTGACGAGCCGCCGCTGGCGAGGAATTGGCCATCGATGCCCAACGCAAATACATATAGCTCCCCATCGATATATTCAGGGTCACTCATGAAATCTTTAACGCTATCGTCACCCACTTTTTGAACGTGGACCACTGCCTTCGCCAACAAGGTTTTGGCTCTTCTTTCAGCCTTACTAACAACATGTGGTTCAGAAATATCGAGCACATTAACAGGCTTGGCTTCTTTCTCTGTTTCAGAGTGTTCGGCACGTAAACTAATGCCACTCACCACTGCAAACACGGCACAACCAATGAGGATGATTCTGGATAAATTCATGGTTATCTCTCCTAATAGCCGACTAAGGACGGTAGCCAAAGCGTAATTTGTGGGAAGAAAGCGATAACGAATACGCCCACAACAGAAGCAAGAACAAAGGGATGGATCTTCGCGGTGATTTGTTCAACCGTGGAACCCCCTATCCCTGAGGCGACAAAGATATTCTCGCCAAGTGGCGGCGTTGCAAAACCTATCGATAAGGTACACACCACCACAATGCCCACGTGGGTTGGATCTGCGCCCAGCATGTACATGATTGGCAATAGAACCGGCACGATGATCATGATCGCCGCTAAGGTTTCCATGAACATGCCGATGAACAACAACAAGGTAATGGTTAGCGCCCACACCATGTACATGTTATCGGTGAAGCTGAGTAGTGATTCAGCCACCACTACTGGGATCTTTTGCTCGATCAACAAACGTCCAAACACGGTAGCAGCGAATAGGATCAACAACACACGTCCGGTGATCCATGTCGTGGTCGATAGAGATTTCATCACGCTTTTAAACGACAGCTCGCGGTGAATAAAAAGCCCAACAAACAACGAATAGAATATCGCTACAACCGCTGATTCTGTTGGTGTAAACATGCCGCTGTAGATACCACCAAGAATTAAGAACGGCGCCAATATCGACCATAAACCGCGGCGTAAGTAATGCCTTACATCGCCAAACGACCAGGTTTCAGTCAGCCCTTTATAGCCTTCTCGCTTAGCTATGAAGTAGTTGGTTACCACTAGCGTCGACGCCATGATGAAGCCAGGTACAACCCCAGCAACAAACAGTTTCGGAATCGATAAGGAAGCAAACTGGCCGTGTTGAGCAATGGCTTCTGGAGGCGCCATTAAGCCCATTGCCGAGATACCAAAGATAACCAGAGGAATGGACGGCGGGATGATAATGCCCAACCCACCAGATGCCGCCGTAACGGCCGATGCGTAGCTCTTATCGTAGTCACGCTTCACCATAGCAGGCACCATTAGCATGCCTACCGCGGCGGTGGTTGCTGGGCCTGAACCCGAGATAGCACCAAAGAAAAGACACGCCATTACCGTTGCTGCGCCAAGGCCCCCTGTTACGGGCCCCGCTAAGCTTTCGGCAATATCCACCAGACGTTTGGAGATACCCGCCGCCTCCATTAATGCCCCCGCAAGAACAAAGGCTGGCAGCGCCATTAATGGGAAGTTACCCACCGAGGTAAATGCGATTTGTACCAAAGCGATGGGATTTTTGTCGAGCAACATATAGGCCGCCATCGAAGCGCCGGCCAGTGATACTGTGATTGGTGCGCCCAGAATTAACAGCGTTAAAAAGCCACCAAATAAAATTAGAGTTAAATAGGATTCCATTATTACATCTCTCTATTACGACTATTCTCTGTGATGACTATTGCGCGGACTTTTGTGCCGTCATTTTACGCAGCTCTTTGACTTCTGGATCTTCGTTGGTTGCGCCTTTGAATAAACGCTCATAGTTGTTCCAGATAATTCGAATCATCATCAGTAAAAACGCGATAGGTAAAATCATGTAGAAGTACTTCATCGGGATACCTGTAGTCTGAGACTTCCAAAACAGATTCATTTTGTTGAACACGAAGTCGTAGCTGAGGTAAACGAAGTAGCCGTTGAAACAGAGCCATAAGAAGTCAGCGATGGTTTCACTCACGGTCTGCACGATTGGCGGAAAGAATTTAAAGTGAAAGCTCACTCGGTTGTGCGCCGACATCTTGGCCGCAACAACAGCCCCTAGATAGGCAAACCAAACGAACATGTAAGTAGCGACCTCATCCCCCCAAGGGATAGAGTAATCAAAAAACTGACGAGTAAGGATTTGTGTGAACAGCAATAGGACAAAGCTTGCGAGCAGCAGACAACATGTATATTCCTCAATGTTGTTTAAGTGCTTTTTTATTGTTTTAGCGACTGACATATAACCTCCAATGTTGATTTCCACATGACAACCAGTCGCTCACGGTCCTAAAAAGATCAGGTACAGAACAGATCAACGAGTACAGCCATGTAAATGCCCTATCTAACTGTTCTAACGCTAGGTGATTAAGTAGCGGAGAACAGCAGATAGGGCGAATCTAATCGTTACTTTCTACCTAGTAACTCAAGAACGTCGTCTAGCTTGTCTTTGCCTCCAATGCTTGAGTAGAACTTAGGCCAAACTGACTTAGTCACCTTGCTGATCCACTCTTGCTCGTTGTCTGCAGGGTCTGTGAATACCATGCCTTTCGCTTGTAGCTCTTCGCGAATCTTATTTTCCGTATTTTCTAGATAAGCAAAGCTGTGCTCTGTCGCTTCCTGACCCGCTTCAAGAATGATCTTTTGCATTTCAGGAGTCTGTTGTTGGAAGACCGTTTCACTCACGATTAGAGGTTCTAGAGAGAAAATGTAGCGAATGTTGGTCACGTACTTTTGTACTTCGTTAAACTTCATCGCGTGGACTGTGATGTAAGGGTTATCTTGTCCATCTACCACGCCTTGTTGCAGGCCAGTGAAAGTCTCAGACCATGCCATTGGCGTTGGGTTTACACCCCATGCTTGATAAGACGCAATCATGATTTCATTACGAGGTACACGAATCACGAGCCCTTTTAGATCCTCTGGAGAAGCGACGGGCTTTTTGGAGTTAGTCAAAACCCTAAAGCCAGAATAAGCCCAACCTACGATGCGAACACCAGCGTCACGAATCGTGTTATCAACTAAATCTTGGCCTACTTGGCCTTGAGTCAGTAGCACTGCTTCTTCTGCGCTTTGAATCACGTAAGGCATGGTCAATAGACCAACGGTTGGGGAGAAAGGCGTCACGTTGTTGATCGCCAGTACAGAGAAGTCGAGAAGACCGATTGCCGCATCGTTCACGGTGTCTTGCTCATTGCCTAATTGGCCGTTCGGGAACAGATCGATTTTCACTTTACCGTCTGTTTTTTGCTCCATCAGCTCAGAGAATGAGGTCGCCAATTCCCACTGCGTACCACCAGCAGCATCACCGATAGCCATTTTAAAATTCGCTGCTGCCGCGGTATGAGATAACACCGCTGTTGCTACAATAGTGACACCAGCAATAATTTTATTTTTAATCAATTTCATAGTCTTAACCTTTCCTATCATACAGACTTCCTGCCTGTACTTTGCTCACAAGGTGACCTGGTACAACTTTCCTGGTCGTAGTTCTATTTCCCTATTTTGGAAACAATGTTCGGGTAGTTACAGCCTTTCATCCTTTAACGAATACCACTGATAAAGGAACCGCTGCCCCATTCTTCGAAACGGTGCAAACATCTCTGATTCCACCACTTCCCTCACGTTGGGGAACGGAAGTTTTGATTCAAATATTGGTAGGTCGAGCTTGTGACCTTCACCTGCGATCCACTGAGCAAGGCGTTTACCTGCTTGAGCGGAATACATCACGCCATTGCCGCCATAACCCAGCGCGTAGAAGATGGATTGTTTT
The DNA here is from genome assembly GCA_041879425.1 of Vibrio pomeroyi. Classification (NCBI taxonomy): domain Bacteria; kingdom Pseudomonadati; phylum Pseudomonadota; class Gammaproteobacteria; order Vibrionales; family Vibrionaceae; genus Vibrio; species Vibrio pomeroyi. The sequence goes on from CP090855.1 coordinate 755,151, forward strand.
GGATTCGGTTGATAAATTCTTGGCATCATGTCGTGGCTCACATCCACCCAGCCCCACCATGAATAATCGATTTGGATCTGATCGAGAGACGGGAATTTGCGGGTTAAATCGGCTCTCAACATGTCTTCATATTTCTTCTCAGGTGCGTTCTTGCCACTAATGGCACTGCGTGTACCAATTTGTACTCGGTTATCCGGTAACAAACGGTAGTAGTGGCGCAGAATTCGAGTATCAGTAATCACCTGATTGGTTTTGAAGTTACACGCGGCAATTTCGTCTTGAGTTAACGGACGTGTCACCATCGAGTTAGAAAGGACTGGCAACAGGCGATTCCTAAGCTCGGAATGCAAACCTTGGCTGGTATACCCACCCGTACAAACACCGACAGAACGCGCCTTCACAACACCACCTGGCGTTTTCAGGTAATGCACGCCGCCACGAGTTTCCCAACCCATAACTGGGCTCGACGGGTGAACCTTAACGCCGAGTGCTCGCGCCTTTCTTAGGTAACCAAACGCCAGTTTCCCGGCATGAATACCAATCCCTTCTGGTTCATGCATCGCGCCTGCCGCTTCTTGGTCACCAACGTAATCACGCTTTACAGTTTCCGCGTCTAAGATCTGGGCATCGTAATCGAACGTGTCACGCAGCAACTTGGCTTCTTTCTCAAGCGTTGCCATCACTTTTGGACGGTGAGCCACATATAGGTGCCCCCCCGGCTGCGGGTCACAATCGATGTCTTTGATCAGTGACTTAAATGTTTCCATGCCATCCACACACTCGCGGTGCATTTTTAGCGCCGTTTCTAAGCCCCAGCGTTCAATCCACTGAGAACGCTTCAAACGCCCAGAAGCACACTGTGCTTGGCCACCATTTCGGGTACTGCAGCCCCAACTCATACGGTTAGCTTCAATCACAATCGCTTTAATGCCGTACATTTCAGCAAGGTGTATCGCGGTACTTAAGCCTGTGTAGCCTGAACCGATAATGGCCACATCGACATCCATGTCTGACGTGATTGGGCCATCATCTTCAGGTGGTGCGCCTGCGGTATCTACCCAATAAGTTGGGGCGTATTCCTTGCCGTGACCAGGGCTCTTGTCTTTAAGTGGATCGTATTTTGGATCGTATTTATCTTTTGCTTGGGTGCTTTCTTTTGCTTGGGTGCTTTTCACCTTTGGCGGCACATCGGCTGCCGGTTGTTCCATTACTAAACTCATAATTCGACTCTCCTAGTCATAACACGTGAACGGGTTGTGGTTTCGTGTCTAGCTCTTGGGAGTGTTGTTAGGAGTCAAAAGAGGTCTTGTTTTACGGAAGGCATTTTTTACGCTGATTTTTCCATCTTTCAGGGTAAACACGTCGACCATGCGAGCTTCGATGACACTGCCATCCGGATTCGTTGCAGAAAACGTTGATTCACTCACAGCGCGGTCACCGCACACAAAGTGGACAGGATCGCTCCAAGCCGCATCTGGAAAGTTCTGCCAAACCAATTCAAAGCTATTTCGAACCGCTTCGTACCCTTCGATAGTGTTTCCAAGCAAGCCTTCTCCTGCCACCGTGTGGAATACACAGTCTTCTGTCATGAAAGACATCAGCGCTTCAATATCATGGTTATTCCACGCATCACTAAAAGACTGTAAAAAGGTGGTGTCGACTTGGTTTTCCAGCACGAATGTCGTTGCATTGGTTTGCATATTCATATTCCAGAATCCTTTATGTTTTCGTTATTGGTTTAAATTTCAGTAGCTTTGCGCCACTTTTTTATTAGAGTGTTTAAACTAGATCTGTGAAAATTTAACAACTTGATAACAGGGTTCATCACTCTAACTTCGAGTTAGGTTATAAACAATCTCTAAGCTCACAGATTTCATCTTTTTATAAAACAATTAGTGTTCTAATTTTATTTACTCAACTTTTAACTCACGATATAAGAGGTATAATTAAATTAGAACGTATTAGCCTTTAGTCGAAATCAAAGTCTTGATGATACTTGCGACCATACTGTTCAAGTTGACGATCATGAGTATTAACTTGCAATTCGATATTGCCGTCACCTTTATTTATGACTTGGTTGTTATCTGCATGTGCTTCGTTTTTTAAATCCGTTAGTTTCTCTTCGACATACTCTGTCGGTTCATTTAAAACATTCATGGATATTAACTCCTTTATCAGGTTTACTTTCACTGATGGAAGAATATGAACGGACACTAGACCGTTTGAATATTCTTTCTCATCGTACAAAGGCTGAATGGCATCATTGCCACCTTCCTTAAATGGGTGAATGGAATACCACTTGTCCTTACGTGGCTCTTGCTGATCGCAATCCGCCACATTAAATATCTGAGTTTGGTTGAGATCACACGGCGAGCTAAAAACACTAACCCGCTGATAATCAATAGCTTTAATTATGTTTATGCAGTCTTTACTTTGGCTATTACACACCGACCAAAGCGCATTTAACAGGTTATCGGTCCATTCCAGCAAACGGGTGGGAAAACCCTGCTTCTTAGCTAAACACATCAATAACCAGTCGTTTATGTCGTGTGAGCTCAGCGAGTGACCACCGTAAACTCTCACAGTTGAAAGCAGTTCTTGTTCGACACGGCGTATGTTCTTACGATTAGAAAGGCCTAAACTTGGCATTAGATTATTATTTTCATAATCACACACGTTATACATCAAACCACGTTGGTCACTGCATTCAGCCATTAATGAATCAATTATTTTATACAGTTCTCCGAGTGTGCTGATATAACGTTTATTGTTCATATTTGGTTCCAACTACTCGACAATATAAATAACTAAATTAAAATTTATTCGTTAAAAACTGACATGTAATAAAATACACAGACTAAAGTCTAATAACTCTATCGACTTATCGGTAATTACTATTTAAAAGCAACTCATAATAATTATTGATAAGTCTCTATTAATGAAACCGAACACCTATTCACCTTGGTTATTTCATTAGGGCTCTAATATTTAGAGCGAAATAATAGAAATATATGACCCAATACTTAGATATCTGCACTATTAAGAATCTTTAAAAACAACTCGGTCGTTGACCCGTTCTGTTTCATCATCCAATTTAAAATTAGTGGCTAGTGTTAGAGCTTAATTTGTTTGCCCAACCACATTCTCGATAACTCTTTATCTAGCATTTACGAGACTGCTTTGGCCGGGCAAACTTCCTATGACTTATACGTAGTCTTTGTACTTATCTAGGAAACGAACCGGCGTTGATAGTGCATCTCGGCGGAACGGGTCGCCCAATTCCTGAGTACACATGATTTCAATGATGGTTGTTTTGCCTTCGTTCATTTGCATGTCGATGGCTTTTTGCAGAGTTGGACCTACATCTTCTAGCTTATCAACCGTGATACCTTCAGCGCCCATTGCTCGTGCGATTTCCGCAAAGCTTTGGTTGTCCAGTTCACCAGCAACGAAGCGTCGGTTGTAGAAGTCGACTTGGTTCTTCTTCTCTGCTCCCCATTGACGGTTGTGGAATACCACGGCTGTCACTGGAATATTATGACGAACACATGTCATGGTCTCCATCAAGCTCATGCCCCACGCCCCGTCACCTGCATAAGAGATAGCAGGACGATGAGGTGCTGCCGCTTTCGCACCAATAATGGTTGGGAACGCGTAGCCACAGTTACCGAAACTCATTGCCGCAAAGAAGCTGCGTGGTTTTTCAAAGCGTAAGTAGCTGTTTGCAACCGAGTTGATGTTACCGATATCCGTTGAGACCATTACGTCTTCTGGCATCGCTTTTTCTAGTTCACGCAATACTTGGCGTGGGTGTAGATATTCACCACCAGAGAACGGAGTCTCATGCGAATTTTCTTCAATCATATCCAAGCTGAACGAGTCACGTTCGTGCGTCCACTCATCAAGCTCTTTTTCCCACAACGCTTTTTCTGTTGCCACTGTGTCTTGGCGAGCACCTTTATTGTCATCACACAACAGTGCACGACCTTCCAGTCTTTCAGCTAATGCCACAGCCGCTGCTTTTGCGTCGCCACAAATACCCACAGAGATCTTCTTAACAAGGCCAAGCATCTTGTTGTCTGCATCAATCTGAATGATTTTCGCGTCTTTCGGCCAGTAATCCATGCCATGTTGAGGCAAGGTACCGAATGGACCAAGACGTGTACCCAAAGCGATTACTACATCCGCTTGAGCCATCAACTTCATTGCTGCTTTCGAACCTTGGTAGCCTAAAGGACCACACCATAATGGGTGGCTAGCAGGGAAAGAGTCATTGTGTAGGTAACTGTTTACTACGGGGGCGCCTAGTCGTTCTGCCAGTGCCGCACACTCTTGAACTGCATCAGCCATTACTACGCCGCCACCAGAAATGATGACTGGGAATTTCGCTTCAGCAATCAGGTCTGCCGCTTCATTCAGAGACTTCTCACCACCCGGGCCACGGTCTAAACGCGCTGGTTTAGGGATCTCGGTTTGAGTTTCGCCGTAGAAATAGTCACGTGGAATATTCAGTTGAGTCGGACCCATTTCGCTCATTGCGCGGTCAAAGCATCGGCCCGTGTATTCCGCCATACGGTCTGGGTGCGTTACGTGTCCTTGATACTTAGTAAACTCTTGGAACATTGGAAGCTGGTTACACTCTTGGAAACCACCTAAGCCCATTGTTTTAGTACCAGTCTCCGGCGTCACAATCACGACCGGGCTGTGTGCCCAGAATGCCGCTGCAATAGCGGTTACACAGTTACTGATACCCGGGCCATTCTGCCCGATAACCACGCCATGGCGACCAGATACACGAGAGTAACCATCTGCCATGTGAGCAGCACCTTGCTCGTGTACCACTGGGACCAATCGAATGCCAGCAGGAGCAAAGATATCCATTGCGTCCATAAATGCTGACCCCATGATGCCGAACATGTCGGTAACATCATTAGCAACCATAGTTTCAACGAACGCTTCTGATGGTGTCATTGTTACTGTGCCGGAAACAACCGTACGTTTTTCTTGCTCACTCATTCTTCCATTCTCCTTGAGTTAACCAAAATTTCATTTTTCGGAATGAATTGTCTCTTTTTTCGAATTCATTTTCACCTTAGTAGTAGATTTTTTTCGCGTCAACTTTTTATATTAAATTGGAACAATTCATTCTAATTAATAAAACTGGATCACATTATTGATAGTTTTTCGTACAAAAAGTGCCGTTAACTTAGAGTGAGCTGCTAATAATCGATGACATATCGCCCATCGCGGCAGTCATAGAAGCTATTAAGAGGGAATAAAAATGAATGATGCGGAATTGATACCAACGCAACCAGTAAGTGTGAGAGAGTGTTTTGGCATCGACAGCAACCTAACCGTATTGGCGTTTGAACATGCGGGAGAGTATGTACCCAAGGTCGATCCTAACTACTGTTTTGATCCTGAAGTAACCTTAGCGATATTGGCGGGTTTCACCTCGAATCGCCGCACGTTGATACAAGGTACACACGGAACGGGCAAGTCTTCTCACATTGAACAAATCGCCGCGAGATTGAACTGGCCGTGTTTGAGGATCAACCTAGACGGGCACTTAAGCCGCTTGGATTTCATAGGAAAGGACAGCATCGTTATTAAAGATGGAATGCAGGTGACAGAGTTTAAAGAAGGCATTCTTCCGCAAAGCATCCAGCAGCCCATCGCTCTGGTATTAGACGAATACGATGCAGGACGACCTGATGTGATGTTTGTGATTCAACAACTCTTGGAGCAAGACGGCAAATACACCTCTTTAGAGCAAAACCGAGTGATCACGCCTCACCCCTCTTTCCGCCTATTTGCTACCTGTAACACACTTGGTTTGGGTAATTTCTCGGGTTTGTATTCCGGTACTCAGGTGCTTAACCATAGCCAACTTGACCGATGGAACATCATCGCCACGCTTAACTATTTAGATCCGCAACATGAAACCAAGATCGTGTTATCCAAGCGCCCAGAACTGAACAATGAAAGTGGTCAGCAGTTAGTTGAGAAAATGATCGCAACCGCTGGTTTAACGCGAAATGGTTTTAGAGCGGGCGATCTGTCGACGGTAATGTCTCCGAGAACCGTGATTACATGGGCTGAAAACATCCGAATATTCGATAACGTAGCCACGGCATTTAGGCTTTCATTCCTAAACCGTTGTGAAGATGAAGAGAAAGAGTTGGTAAGCGAATATTACTTCCGCTGCTTTGGTGAGGCCCTAGAAACGCCTACTCAGAGTTATGCGCAGTCGGAGTCGTAAACCATGGCCAATGTTTCTTCTCAGCAGAAAAAGATCCTCGACCTTGGTGTGTCTGTCGCTAGAGCGATCAGTGGTGAATTGAACCTGAATTATCGGGGAGAGCGTCTCTATAACGGTAATAGCCCTTGCTATTATCAGTCTGCACACACCAACGATCTCACCTTTGTGTCTCGCCATGAACTAACAAATAGCAAGCTCTCAATGCAAGGCAAGATCGATTCATCGGCACTGAGACTCTTGTTGTCAGATACTGATCTTCACTATTCATTACGACCGAAAAACGAAGTCGAACGCCTGTTGTATGATTTCTGCGAACAGGTACGAATTGAGTCACAAGTTCCGTCTTACCTAAAAGGCGTGACTAAGAGCATTCAGTTCAACTTTGCGTATTGGAGCGACCAATATCATCAGAATGGCTTTACTGAATCACGAATCGGTATGTTGCTGTTCACACTAATGCAGGTCATCCATACCCGTTTAACCAATGTCCCAGTTTCAGAGCCGATTGCTGAAACCATTGAATCAACTCGTGCGGGCATCGTGCCTATTTTTGGAAGCAGCCTAAAGCGTTTGAAGGAGCATCGAGGAGACCAACTACAGTTTGCTCACTGCGCCAATGAACTCGCCTCTTTAGCACAAGAGCTCATCAACCAAGAACAAGAGAGTAACAACTCGCCGACACCTACCGTTGAAGAAGACATCAAGATTCTCGCGCAACTGGCACTTATCGTTGATGGTAACATTCAAGATGAAGATATCGATGCCGACATCACAGGCAGTAGCAAGGTGTTCGAGCTGTCGGGCGCCAATTATCAGGTCTTTAATTCCGAATTTGACCAAGTGGTCTCCGCAGATAAGCTCGTCAGGCGCACCCTGTTACTCGAACTGAGGCAAAAACTCACCGATGACATTATGGCGAGACAAGTGAACACTCGCCGCTTAGCCGCTATGCTCACCAGCTTTGTTGCCACACCCCAAAGGAACCGACGTCAGGATCATTTAGAAGAAGGCATTGTTAACGCCACCACTATCACCAAGCTCATCACTTCACCGCTAGATCGTGCTGTCTTTTATCAGCCAGAGATTGGCGCATCTCATCAATGTGCCATCACTTTTTTGATGGATTGCTCAGGTTCAATGCAAAAACACAGTCACAAGCTCAGCCTGTTGATGGATACGATTCTTAAGTCCGTTGGACTCGCCAACGTCCCTTTTGAGATTATCGGCTTCACCACCAACAACTGGAACGGTGGCAAGGTCTATCGACAGTGGCTTAAGCAAGGTCAACCGAAACACCCAGGCCGTTTAAACGAAGTTCGACACATTGTGTTTAAGGATTTTGATACCCATTGGAGACGGTCTCGCCTTGGCATTGCAAGCCTTCGCAAAGCAGACATCTTTAAAGAAGGGATTGATGGCGAAGCTGTTCAGTTCGCTAGCCAGCGATTGCAGCAACATAGCGCACCGCGAAAGGTGTTGATTGTATTCTCAGACGGCTGCCCGATGGATACCGCCACCAGCACAGCCAATGATCAGTTCTATTTGGATAACCATCTTAAACAAGTCATTGAACATCAGTCGACCAAAAACGGTATCGAAATTCATGGTGTGGGGATGGGTGTCGATTTAAGCCCGTACTACCGCAGTAACATCACTTTAGATGTGCAGGAGAGCTGTTTGTTTGGGTTATCTAGGAACATCTTCGAGATGCTAAAGCGTTAAGTTTTTTTATACGAGCACTCAATGAGCAGTTACGTTTCGGGGAGCTGTGGAGTATCGGCTAGCAAACCGCTAGCCTTTTACCGGAAGGTTCTTAAGAGATAACTAGGAAATAGCGAGCAACGACCATGCAGAGACAGCCATCAAATACCCACCAATCAACATCAACACAATAAACACCAGTTTTCTCAGTTGATCATTGGACAACGGCGGTGGGAAACGCCGAGCAAACATAGTAACAAGCGCCACCAAAGGGACAGCAATAGCGGATAACCACAGTATTCTCGCTTCCATGTCGCCGGCAGCGTAGACATTGACAGTACGGGACATCGACGTACAAGCGAACACCATCAGCAGTGTGCTTCGCACCAGATCGAGCGTAAAAGGTTGTCGATAGAGATGGTAAACAATCGGTGGGCCTGCCATACCGAATACCCCACCCGCGAGCCCAGAACTAAAACCAGATAACAAGAAAGATACCGTTGCCGAACGGTCCTTTCTGGTTTTAGGTTTGAACATAAAGCTCAAACCTGCGAATAACACCATCGCACCCAATAATCCTCGGAGAATATTCGTGGCCGAATCGCTCAACTCGTCTAGCAAGAACACCCCCATCGATACGCCGGGGATAATACCGATGACTAACACCACCAGAATCTTGAGTTCACCAAGCAGTGGCTTACCCATCAACGCGACCAAGCAATTGAACAAGGTCACAATACTGACCACAGCGGCTATAACGGGTAAGGAAACCAAATTAAGGCTGACCGTTAAACCAATCACGATGATACCGAGGCCAAAACCCGTGACCGTTTGGAAGTAGGTACCCACCGCAATGGTGGCAAGAATAGCGAGTAAAACAGGTAACTCCATTAGCAATCCTAATTAGGTGTTTTTACTTAGTGTGAGTGCGAGCTTTAAGTGTGAGCCTTAGTATCTAAACTCAAATTCTAATTCTTCTCTTTCTTCAGCTTTTTGATCTTCTGAAGATTTTTGAGCATCAGCTTCAGTATCCGTCATTGCATTTACCGTTTTACACTGTTGTGCTTGCACGGCAGTCACCGCGATTACATTGAAGATATCTTCGGCGCTGCACCCTCTGGATAAGTCATTGGCAGGTTGATTCAGCCCTTGCAACAACGGACCAATTGCGACCGCGCCACCTAGCCTTTCAGCAAGTTTGTAACCGATATTGCCAGCCTCTAAGTTGGGAAATATCAGAACGTTAGATTCGCCCTTCACCTCGGAATCGGGCAATTTTTTCGCCGCAATTTCAGTCACAATCGCCGCGTCGAGTTGAACGTCCTGATCAACCGCAATTCCCGGGCAACGCTGTTTCACTAACTGGGCGGCATTACGTACCTTATCGACTGATTCGTGTTTAGCACTACCGTTGGTAGAAAACGACAACATTGCCACCTTAGGTTCTTCCATAAGCAGCGTTTGAGCACTGTTTGATGCCGCAACCGCAATGGAGGCCAGTTCAGTTTCATTGGGATTAATCACCAAGCCACAATCACTGAAAATCATGCCGCCTTTAAGATTATGGAAAGGCTCGCACAACATCATCAGAAAGAAGCTCGATACCAATTCACTGTCTGGTGCTGGGCCGATGATCTGCAGCGCAGCTCGCACCACATCTGAAGTGGTATAAACCGCACCGTTTACTGTGCCATCGACCAGCCCTTCTCTCACCATCAAGTTGGCAAACATCAGTGGGTCTTTAACCTTCTCCAATGCATCTTCATAAGTCATGCCTTTGGCTTTTCTTAACTCATACAGACGCTCAGCCAACACGGCTTTAAGTGCTGATGTTTGTGGTGAAACAATATGAATGCCCGCGAGGTTAATATGATGCAGCTGCGCGGCTTCGATAATCGCCTTTTCATCGCCCACCAGCGTGATATAAGCAAGCTGTTTATCTATCGCTAATCGTGCCGCTTTGAGTACACGAGGGTCTTCAGCTTCACTCAACACCACACGCTTACGATCTAGGTGCGCCTTATCAATAATCCGTTCAATTGCTTTCATTTTAAAATTCCATTTATTGAGATTAATTGTTCCATAATTTATATTTATATTATTGAAATAATAAAAAAGGTCAAATTTTATTCAGATAATTGAAGAATATTGATTTGGTATGTACACTCTTACACATAGACATATCGCAAGGATGAATCACTTTATGCAAACAGAAACACCACAAGTTCAAGGAGATACGCCCACTCTCCGACTTTTTGCACTATTAGAGGTGATAGCGCAAAAAGACGAGTTTATTTCCCTTCAAGGGCTCGTCGAAGAAACCGGATTACCGAAACCTACTCTGCACCGTATGCTGCAACAATTAGAATCCGCAGGCATCATTCAAAGAGACGGTGATGAAAAGCATTACAGCTCTGGCATTCGACTCAGAAAGCTTGCTGAAAACCTTCTGTTCAACAGCACCATGCACAGTGCTAGACGCACGATTCTCGAAAACCTTCGAGCGGAAGTCGGCGAAAGCTGCAACCTAACCGCACTATCGAGCGGTGAGATCATCTACCTTGACCGTGCAGAGACCGAAGCGCCACTTCGCTTCCACCTGCAACCCGGCTCTCGTGTTCCTGTTCACTGCTCTGCGACAGGTAAACTGTTTTTGGCTCACATGTCGAAATCACAGCGCAGAAGACTGATCGAAAACGTGCCACTGACTCAGTACACAGTCAAAACCATCACCGACTACTCAGTGTTAGAGCAAGACATCGAAGAAGCGAAGATCCAAGGCTTTGCGATTGATGACGAAGAGTTTCTGCCGGGTTTGGTGTGTATTGCGGTGCTTATTCCATCGCCTACGGGCCAATCTAATCTCGGCTTAGCAATTCAAGCACCTGTGATTCGAGTAAAGCCGGACGAGGCGATCAAGTTCCTACCTGCTCTACAAAAAGCTGCTAAAGCACTGGCGAAGATAGAAGCAGACAACTGGACGCAAGAATAACCTTGGCAGGCTCAAGCGAATCATCAGCACTGCCATAGACATCAACTCAATAACGGCACCAACACGTGTTAAGTAATCATCGAGAAGGAATCACATGCTAGAAATTAATAACCAGCGCTTACTCTCTTTTATGGTGACAGAAGCGAATAACGCGGTTGCCGTGACCAATCCAGCAACGGGTGAGCTTATTGGACATGCGCCTATCTCATCTGAGGCAGAATTGGACAGTGCTATCGAGCGAGCTCATATTGCGCAAAAAGAGTGGGCGAAAATTCCGGCTAAATCTCGCGCTGCGATACTAAAAGCTTGGCATCAACTGCTCATTGAAAACAAGGACGACCTTGCTCACTTAATGACGATTGAACAAGGCAAGCCATTGGCAGAAGCTGCAGGCGAAGTAGTTTATAGTGCAAGCTTTATTGAATGGTTCGCCGAAGAAGCCAAGCGCACTTATGGTGACTCGATTCCAAGTACCGCTGGGGATAAGCGTTTAGTGACAATCAAGCAGCCGATTGGCGTAGCATGTGCCATCACACCGTGGAATTTCCCGATTGCGATGATCACTCGTAAGGCTGCACCTGCTCTAGCGGCTGGGTGTAGTTTTATTGTGAAGCCCTCTGACGAAACGCCACTTTCTGCTTTTGCTGTTGTTGAGCTGGCTTACCAAGCGGGTGTTCCTAAAGATCTGCTTCAAGTGGTATTGGGTGACAGCCCAGAACAAATTGGCGAGCTATTCACATCACACCCATTAATCAAGAAGATCTCTTTTACAGGCTCTACCCGTGTTGGCAGTATCTTGATGGCTCAAGCGGCAAAAGGCATCAAACGTACCTCGATGGAGCTTGGCGGTAATGCTCCGTTTATCGTGTTTGACGATGCCGACATCGATGCTGCAGTTCAAGGCGCAATGGCTTCGAAATTCCGTAATGCAGGCCAAACCTGTGTTTGTGCTAACCGATTCTATATTCACAGCAAGGTGCACGACGAGTTTGTGGCTAAATTCGACCAAGCGGTGCAGCAACTTAAAATTGGCAACGGCTTAGACGCGGACGTCAACATTGGCCCTGTGATCAGCGAAAGAGCGAAGCAGAACATCCAAGGTTTGATTGACCGCGCCATTGAACAAGGTGCACAGCCTGTCACTCCAACTCAAGAGCTTGCGGGATTGTTCATTCAGCCTGTCATTCTTAAAGACGTGAAGCACGATATGGACATCGTTCAACAAGAGATCTTTGGCCCTGTCGCTCCGATTATGAAGTTCGACAGCGATGAAGCGCTGATCGAAATGGCGAACGACACCATTTATGGTTTAGCGTCTTACTTCTACAGCCAGAATATCCACCGTGTATGGAAGGTAGCAGAAGCACTTGAGTACGGTATGGTTGGTATTAACGACGGCATGATCTCAACTGAGGTTGCACCTTTCGGTGGGGTGAAACAGTCAGGTATTGGCCGTGAAGGCGCTAAAGAAGGCATCGACGAGTACATGGATATTAAGTATCTATGTTTCGGTGGCAACTAAGCTTCGATGGGAACTAAAGTTTTGGTGAAAATTAGGTTTGGTGAGAGATAATATAACTGCTTTTAATCTCTGATCCCGCATCCAATCTCAGATCCCGCATCTAACTAAAAACTAAAAAAAAGCCGCGCTATAATGCGCGGCACCTTGGGCTCGGTTAAAGGGGGTTTCTTTTTTAGTATTTTTCTTTCTCTATTTTTATTATTAGATCACTTTGCTATTTCAGTGATTTAGGCTTTTTGTGCTTTCGCTTATCTGCGATTTAGCACTTTCCGACTCAAACACTCTGCGCTTTCAACTTTAGACGCATCGCATGTAGCACAGGTTCGGTATAACCACTCGGCTGAGCACAGCCTTCAAATACCAACTGACACGCTGCTGAAAACGCAATGCTGTTTTCGAAATCAGGCGCCATATTTTGGTAGCTTGGATCCCCAGCATTTTGCTCATCAACCACTGCTGCCATACGCTTCATGGTTTTCATTACTTGGGCTTCCTCGCAAATGCCGTGACGTAACCAGTTAGCGATATGTTGGCTTGAAATACGCAGCGTTGCTCGGTCTTCCATTAGTCCTACATCGTTAATATCAGGCACCTTCGAACAACCTACGCCTTGGTCTATCCAACGCACTACATAACCAAGAATACCTTGCGTATTGTTGTCCAGTTCGTTTTGGATATCTTGAGCAGTCAGCTTTTGGTTACCTAGCAGCGGGATAGTAAGAATATCGTCAACATTGGCTCTTACACGCTCACGAAGCTCTTTCTGACGGCTAGGAACACTCACCTTGTGATAGTGCAAGGCATGCAGGGTCGCCGCTGTTGGAGAAGGAACCCAAGCAGTATTTGCACCGGCTTGTGGGTGTCCAATTTTCGCGTCCATCATCTTGGCCATGTTATCTGGCTCTGGCCACATACCTTTACCAATCTGGGCTTTACCTTGCAGGCCACAAGCTAAGCCAAGATCAACGTTTTGATCTTCGTATGCGCCAATCCATGTCATGGTTTTCAGCTGTGTTTTAGGAGCAAAAGGACCCGCTTCCATACTGGTGTGGATCTCATCACCCGTTCGGTCTAGGAAACCTGTGTTGATGAATACGACACGGTCTTTGGCTGCGCGAATACACTCTTTCAAGTTCACAGAGGTACGACGTTCTTCGTCCATAATGCCGACTTTGATGGTGAAGCGGTCTAAACCTAGTGCATCCTCAATGCGACCAAACAACTCATTAGTGAAAGCCACTTCTTCCGGGCCATGCATCTTAGGTTTAACAATATTGATGCTATTCGCGGTCGAGTTTTGGTAAGGGCTATTCCCCTTTAAATCGTGCATTGCGATAAGCGATGTCACCATGCCATCCATGATACCTTCAGGCACTTCATTACCTTCGGCATCAATAATCGCAGGGTTAGTCATTAGGTGGCCCACGTTGCGTATGAACAACATGCTGCGGCCTTTAAGTGAGATTTCACCACCCGTCACACTGGTGTATTGACGATCAGGATTCAGGTTACGAACAATGGTTTTGCCGTTTTTCTCTAGCGACTCTTGCAGGTCGCCCTTCATTAAGCCTAACCAGTTTCGGTAAGCCAATGCTTTGTCTTCACCGTCAACCGCAGCGACAGAATCTTCGCAATCCATAATCGTAGTCAGTGCCGATTCCACCAGTACATCTTTAATACCCGCAACATCGACGCTGCCAATTGGCGCGCTCGGGTCGATTTGAATTTCGATATGGAGGTTATTGTGTTTAAGCAGGATACAAGAAGGCGCGCTTGCGTCTCCTTGATAGCCAATAAACTGGTTGCGATCAATGAGAGTGACTTCTTCGCCATTATCTAACGTCGCTGTCAGCGTGTTGCCAATGCTCACATTGCTGATGCTGTATTTGGTGACGTCTTTATGAGAAACACCATTCAGCGGCGCAGCGTCATCAAGGAACCCGCGAGCATAGCTCACTACTTTAGCGCCACGAACAGGGTTAAAGCTTCCACCTTTCTCGGCACCGTCGCTTTCGCTGATCACATCAGTGCCGTAGAGCGCATCGTATAAGCTGCCCCAGCGCGCGTTTGCTGCGTTAAGTGCAAATCGCGCGTTCATAATAGGCACCACAAGCTGCGGCCCAGCTTGTGTTGCAATTTCAGGCTCTACGCTTGCGGTGGTAACTTGGAAGTCTTCGCCCTCAGGTACAAGGTAGCCAATCTGCTGTAGGAACTGTTTATACTCTGCTGCATCCAGTGTTTGACCAGCACGCTCTTGGTGCCACACATCGATTTGATGTTGAAGATCTTCACGCTTGATAAGCAAAGCACGGTTCTTTGGTGCCAAATCTTTAAGGATGGCTGCGAAAGATTGCCAAAAGTCCTCTGCGACAATGCCTGTTCCAGGAATGACCTGCTCATTAATTAATTGGTAGAGGGTGCTATCAATGCTCAAGCTTCCCTGTTGAATACGACTGCTCATAAAATCTCTCTCAAATTAACCGCTGACTACTAAATAAATTTACGTAACTGACGAAAATTTAGCTAATTTATGCCGTTTATATTGGATATTCACAAAAGAAATACCTCAAAAACTGTGTTATCCCGTCACACCACTTTCGATTTCATTGGCGACACTTTTGATCAAGCGACGCATCCACTGGTGGTCTGGATTGGTTTGTAATAATGGGCTCCACGCCATCTTCACCTCAAAAGGTTCAATCGCAAATGGGGCTGGTTTAATTAACAAATTGGGGTTGTTGCGCTGCAATTGCGCGGCTTTGGTTGGAATAGTAAGGATAAGGTTTTTCTGCTGAGCGAAGAGAATCGCAGACAGGTAATGTCGGGTAAACACCGTGATGTTGCGGGTTTTACCAATGCGCATTAACGCTTCATCTATCCAACCGAGCTTTTGCGCTTCACTTGGGTTGATCCCGACTCCGGTTCCCATCCCCGTCTTACTTACCCAAATATGTTGCGCCTTTAAATAAGACAAAATATCAAAGTTATCGGCTATTGGATTATCACAGCTAAATAGGCAAGAAAACCCGTCGTGCCAAAGACTCATCTGGTGAAAGGACTGTGGAATGTCATCAAAACGGTTGATGATAATGTCCACTGTGCCTTGTTCTACATCCTGATAGCTCACATCACTTGGCGTCATTATATCCAGTCGGATTTTCGGCGCTATCTCGCTCAGTTTTTTCAATAGCGGTTGAATAATGGTCGACTCAGCATAGTCACTCGCCATGATACGAAACACGCGTTCACTGTCTTCTGCATTAAACTCTGTGGTCGGCTGGAGTGTCTTTTCTACATTCGCCAAAATGTTACGAATCAACGGCTGCAACTTTTGCGCGCGCTCGGTTGGCACCATCCCTTCACTGGTTCTCACCAATAGTGGATCTTCAAACAGATCGCGTAGTCGGCGCAGTCCATTACTCATGGCTGGTTGAGTTATTCCTAATTGATTTGCCGCTCGTGTAACGTTTCTTTCACGTAGCAACATGTCTAAATACACAAGCAAATTAAGGTCTATACGAGCAATATTCATAAGAAAAATACCGAATATAATAACTATAAATTAACAAAATTATCACATGCGTGGTTATTCTTTGTCCATAGCAAAGTTTTAATCCAAGCCAATTTGGCAACCATACCCCACGTGAAACTAAGGAATAGTTATGTCGCAAATTACACAAGATATCGAAATGATAGAAGTTGCAAAAAGCGCTGCAGGTGCTCCATGGGATGCAATCAATGCTGAATCTGCTGCTCGTATGCGAGCTCAAAACAAATTCAAAACAGGCTTAGATATCGCGCAATACACGGCAGATATCATGCGTGCGGATATGGAGGCTTACGATAAAGACAGCTCTCAATACACTCAGTCTTTAGGTTGCTGGCATGGTTTTATCGGTCAACAAAAGCTGATTTCTATTAAGAAGCACTTTGATGGCAAGACAGATCGCCGCTACCTATACCTATCAGGTTGGATGGTTGCTGCACTTCGTTCAGACTTTGGTCCACTTCCAGACCAATCAATGCATGAGAAAACATCGGTTGCAGGCCTAGTAGAAGAACTATACACATTCCTGCGCCAAGCTGATGCACGTGAACTGGGTGGTTTATTCCGTGAGCTAGACGCTGCACGTGAAGCGGGCGACGTTAACCAACAAGACCTTATCCAAGACAAAATCGACAATCACGTAACACACGTGGTGCCAATCATCGCGGATATCGATGCAGGTTTCGGTAACGCAGAAGCGACTTACCTAATGGCTAAACAGATGATTGAAGCGGGCGCATGTTGTCTACAAATTGAAAACCAAGTTGCCGATGAGAAGCAATGTGGTCACCAAGACGGCAAAGTAACGGTTCCACACGCTGACTTCCACGCAAAACTTCGTGCACTTCGTTACGCTTTCCTTGAACTAGGCATCGACAACGGCGTTATTGTTGCTCGTACCGATTCTCAGGGTGCTGGTCTAACAAAAGAAATCGCAGTAGTGAAAGAGCCGGGCGACCAAGGTGATATCTACAACTCATACCTAGATGTTGAAGAGATCGATGTTGCAGATATGGCAGAAGGCGACGTTTGCTTTAACCGTGACGGCAAGCTAGTTCGACCTAAGCGTCTACCTTCAGGCTTATACCAATTCCGCCAAGGTACTGGTGAAGACCGTTGTGTATTCGACTGTATTGAAGCAATCAACGCAGGTGCTGACCTACTTTGGATTGAGACTGAAAAGCCACACATCGGTCAAATCAAAGAGATGATGGACGGCGTTCGTGAAGTTCACCCTAACGCGAAACTGGTTTACAACAACTCTCCATCATTCAACTGGACGCTAAACTTCCGTCAGCAAGCTTACGATGCATTGGTTGCTGAAGGTAAAGACGTATCAGCTTACGACCGTGCAAACCTAATGAGCGCGGAATACGACGAGACTGAACTGTCTGCAAGTGCTGACGAGAAGATTCGTACATTCCAAGCGGACGCATCTCGTGAAGCGGGTATCTTCCACCACTTGATTACGCTACCGACTTACCACACTGCAGCGCTGTCTACCGACAACCTTGCGAAAGAGTACTTCGGCGACCAAGGCATGTTGGGTTACGTTGCAAATGTTCAACGTAAAGAGATCCGCCAAGGCATCGCATGTGTTAAACACCAAAACATGTCTGGTTCAGACATCGGTGATGACCACAAAGAGTACTTCGCTGGTGAGAATGCACTGAAAGCAGCGGGCGAAGCGAATACGTCTAACCAATTTGATTAATCTTGATTAATCGCTAGAACTAAAGCCTCCCCCGCCCTTTTCTCTTACTTCGGTAAGATCCGGGGGAAGGCTTTGAGATAAAGCTTGTACTGCCGGCTTTATCTCAAAGTCTAAGAATTGTGTTCTACACCACGGTCAGCTAAGCAACATCTGTTTAAGCTAACTGTGTTCATGTTGTTGAGATTCCTGTTTGTTGATATTTCTTTTGATTGAGAGTGCCTATGACTTCAATACCTAAACACCTACAAGATGCAAAAACGCTGCTATCAGAAAATGGTTTCGCAACGGGTGATACTTGGTATCACGGCACGTCTTCAGCCTTGCTTGCTTCAATTAAAGGACAAGGACTGAAACGTTCTGGAGACAAAGCACTCAATGAGGCCGCTTCAAAAACCATGGCAACGATTGGCAATAACTACACCGAGTCGGTTGAGCCTGTGTTCCTGACTCAGAGTAAAGAGCTGGCGTATTACTGGGCGCAACAAACCGTTCGTGAGCGTGGTGTTCGTTTCGAAGGGGAAGAACGACCTATCGTGTTAGCGGTAAACCTGTCTGAGAAGCAGCGTGCCAAAGTAAGACCGGACGTGGGTGCGATGAGCCTGTTAATGATGAGTGTGGGCGAGCAATTCATGGCTCACATGGCTAAGGTTTATCAAGAGAACAACATCGCAGGCCCTGACATTGAACTTCGCACTGCTGATCGTATGGATTACTTGAACAAGCTGGGAATGGCTTACATTGATGAAGACATCAGCCGAGCTTGTGTACAAGAACTGTCTGAGCCAAATCTTTCTGAACCAGTCCTTTCTTAAGCATCTATTTATTAACCAGAGCAAACGGATTAGAAACGACCTTTTCTGAAAGTAATAAACCAACCTTATTAGAATCAAAAATGGCTCCCAATTGGGAGCCATTTTTCTTATTCGATAATCGAGCTTATTGGCACAAACGACCTTGCTGTGCAGCCTGCATCATTTCGATATCACCTTGAAGTGAACGATAAACAACAGTATTCCACACCTGCCCATTATCCATTTCAAACTCGATCGCGTAGTTCAAACCCGCGACAACTTGAGTGCGAACGCTCAAGATTTTCTCAAGCTTTGCTGAGGTATTCATTTGTCCAAGAACCACATCTAAAGCTTGCTTGGCTTCTGGCGTAATATCGCTTTGTGACCAACCACCTGTCAGGTTCTTAGTGCTACAGATCGGATTTGCCGTCTCTTGTGCTTGTTCTGGAACCTCAGATTTCTGACTGCACCCTGCTAACGCAGCGACACTAAATATGGTTACCAATAGTACTTTCTTCATAATTTATCTCTACCTCTATCACTCGCGATAGGTTACTCGCAATGATGTTTCATATGCAGACAAGCTTAAACCTCGAATGTCATCACTTCATCAGAGATTATGGTGTAACTACTCTATAAACACAGAAGATTGTCAGAAAAACAAAGCCAGACACTAATGCCCGGCTTTTATCCGTCTACTTTATTGATATTAAACCATTTAGTTTAGTGACGTTGTCGTTGTCGTTGTCGTTGTCGTTAATGCAGTTTGGGACAATACCTCTTTTTAATGCCAACTACCTAACGCCTGTTCTGTTAGTGAAAATAGACCAACATCTCGACATCATCCCCTTGCTGCTCTGCACTCAATAAGAAGTGTATATAGCCTTCTTCTGTTACAGGAATTTGCAAGTACTCATTGCTTCCACGGTAATCAGATGCGTAGTCATACTGCCCTGCTGTTGGCCAATATGAGTGGCTGGCGAATAGATCAACGTTACCCGCATTCGACTGTTCGTTTTCCGCATTGTCGCTCTTATCGTGCAGCCACACTCGCACCTCTTGTACGCCTTCTGGTACATATACAGCGGCATAACGTTGTTGGTGCACGGTAAGCACTTGAGCCTGACCTGACTCCAATACCACAGGCGTCAAGTCATCTTGCTGTTGAGTTGGAGGCGTTGGCGTTTCTGTGACTACCGATGCCGTTAGCGACACCTCATTAAAATCGGTACGCCCCGTAACACTCATATAGTAACGACCCGACTTGATGTAGCCCGAAGGTTCTTGTTCAAACGTCACCACTTCATTGCTGCCATTACCGTACTGGCTGAATTCAAAGTCATAGTAATGCGCTGGTTTGTTGTAGCTCATATAGAGGTCAGCATCACCTTGAGTTTGTCCCTCAATAGACACTTCAAAATGCGTAGTGTTGTCTGGAATATCAACATAGAACAACTGCTCACTGTACGCCTCGCCACTCAACACCACACTCTGGTTTGCTGTAAGCACTATGGCTTGGCCTGTTGGTTGCGTAGGATCTGTCGGTTGAGTGGGATCAGTCGGCTCTGTGGGTTCACTTGAAACAGAGTCTAACCAACGCTCAAACTCGCCATTGTATTGCTGCCCTAGCGCTTTTACTTGTTGTGCCCATTCGGAAAATTGACCAGTGCGAGACAATGCCAATAAACCTTGTACCTCTTGAGGATGCTCTTCCAGCATGAAGCGCACCGCCAAGTATCCCCAGCGATATATACGATTGGAGTCATGGGAGTAAGTGGTCGCAAGCACATCCGACAGACTCATCTTCCCGCTGCTAATCAAGTTTATCGCCGCATCGTAGCCTTGTTTGTAATGCATAAATTCGGCAAAGCCCTCTAACCACCACACTACATAGCCATGTGCTAGGTTGTCGTTGAATGAGCCATATTGGTTAAAGCGAGCATCGAGATAATGAGTGTATTCATGCTCTAAATTGAGAATAGAAAGCTCATCACCATTGGCGTAGCGATAAGCCACAAAGCGAGCGACGTTACCGACTTCTACAGGATTTCCCTCTAAATACTGGCCGCCATTGTCTGTGGTATTGCCAAACAAAAACGATGAATAATCAATGTAACTGCCTTTGCTGCCAAACACCGCGACTTCAACTCGCTCGTTGTTATCATCAGCGACAGGTTGTTGACCCGTATTCGCGACTTGGTGGAAGTCGGCCTCTTTGGCAGCCAACACATCACACGCCTCCATCGCTTGTGACTCCGTTAGGTCTTGAGACCGAATAATCGCAGGTCCTTGGCACTCATAACGATGAGGAAGTACACGCGTTGCCAAGTCGCGTTTCGCTTGCTCTAGGTCTAACCCATTCAAACCTTCTGGTGCGAAGTAACTCATCATTTCGACAGCCGCTAGCCATAGTTTATCGTGCTCGCTGCCCAGTGGATTTTGCACCATCACTTGCTGCATAACCCGCATCGCTTTGTCTTTGGTCGCTTTGTCCGGACTGGCTAACAAGCGGCCTGTTTCACGCACGGCGTTATAAACCAGAAAGCTCGCATCTGTATCCAACGCCCACGTGTTATCACGAGCGAATGCCGACAGCGTATCGATATGTTGGGTGTGGTTTGCCATGTAATCGTAGAAATCATCTCGAGCGGCATGCCCTGCCATTGCTCGAAAGAGATTATTAAGACCATCGACCCATTGTGAATCCTGCGCTGTTTCACGGTTAAAGTGATTCAATGCCGCAAGTTGCGCATCCATGGTCAGTGGAAGTTGCTTAACATTATCGACCATCAACGTCAGACTTTTCATCGCCCCAACTTGCTCACGGCCTTGATCGAGAGCATTAGGGTTCGCCAGAAAAGTATTAACAGATAGAGCGAAGCGCTGGCTCAAGGCCTCGGAGAAATCCTGCGCTCGCGCGTTATAGCGAACGTAATAAGCAGCACGAACAAATTCGCCAAGGTTTTCAAGTTTACGAGCCTGTTCAGCATCGCCTCGGTAGTGAGCGATTTCTAAATTCAATTCCACTTGAATACGGCTTAGGTTCGCTTCGCTATAGATATTGTTTAACGAACTCTCTTGAGCAGAGAACCAAGCGCCATAGCAGCTGTTGTCTGCTGATGAGACAGCGTGAGCAAGGTCAGACGCCTGCTGAAGATCAAGCACCTCACACTGACTTTGAGCAAAGGAGAAACTGGAAACACTGGCTAACATGCAAGCGAGCGCCAAACGGTGACGTGGAAATAAACGGTTATGAGACATACAACACTCATCAGTTAATTATATATTTTGGCTCGCCGTTATATTCCTTACGATTAAAAAGGTGAATTCAGTTGCGTATGATTTATGAGCTTAGTTCAAAAAATAGATATTTTACGTTAATTTATAAATTCAAAGGATTATGCTCAATTGACACTGGCTAAACTCGGAACAAGGTTAGGCTCTAAGTGATTGAGAACATTCTAATTTAGCAACTTATAAACTAGTAAATGTCTGTTGTTAAGGGGGTGCGCAAGTAGTAAACTTGCGCTCGATTATGCAACTTGTTTTTAAAAACGATAGACACAATTAGAGCTACTCAATCTCAACAAAGTAACTTTATATCAAATAACTTAATAACAATTCGTGTCTGGTTAACGAGTGCAAATCCAATAAAAATAATTATATAAACCTAGGCTAGGTTAACACCATGGAATTAACGTCGTCTTTAGTCTCACTGTTGGCTAGCAGTCTGGCTATCGAAAAGAAACAACACGCGCTTATCGAGCTCGTGATCAACACTTATCAGCCACAAGATCGCACTGCACTTTTCCAAACCGTCACAGACTACCGTAGACGACTATTGGAATCGTTCTTCCCAGAACATCAACACAAAAGCCTCTCCGTTTTATTTGAATTGATGGACTATCGCGATCTCATTCAACGCTATCCAAGTAGCTTATCGACCGAGATGGCATTGCTAGAGGAAGCGGCAGGTCAGTGTTACATGCATTGGTTAGACTTTTGGTGTGAATGCGAAATTGCTGCTCTTAAGGCAAAGTCGCCGCTCGATAGTCGTTCACCCTCTGGTATAGATCTTCCCATTAAAGACAGCGCTTATTACAGTGCGATCATCGATCAGATAGAAGATGATCAACTTGTGGTGCAAACACCCAGTCACCCACAAGGCATGCCTATCAGTGATGCCATCGCTTTAAGCAACCTTGAGGTTTTCATCAAGGGTGAAAAATGGTTTGAGATGCTGCCTTTATTACACCTGTCACAAACGGGTAAGCACTTTATCCTGCTCAAACACCCAGACGATGAAGCCTTCCCGACATTAGTTTCTTCCGCATTGATTCAAGACTGGTCAAAAAATGAAACCTGGCTAAGCTACGCGCCGCCATTCAGCAATGATCACTGGCAATACTGCTTACCAAATCATGGTTACGATTCACTTTCAGGGTTACAGCTATTCACGCCACCGATATTGTCAAAATGTGATTCTCTGCCAAAATTCGATAATCAGTTTCAGTTACAACTATCCGAAACTCGAGCCATATGTGAAGTTCTGCGCTTAACCGTCAGTGGAAATACCCAACAAAAACTCTACTTCCTCTATCTCGCTCAAAAAGAGCTGATGAGCGTCTTACATCAAGTTGGCTATAAAATTGGCTTCACCATCATTGAACAACCTTTCATGCTTCAGTTTTATCAAGCTATTGACCCAAAAGCGTATTTCCATTCGGGATATTGCGAATTGAACGATGATGGCACCACCATTTACCGTGGCTTTTGGAATTTCGAATTGATGGTCAACGTATTCAATGACACCGATTTTAAAGGCTACAAACGCGCCGTGCGTAACAGCAGAAAGTTTGGCTCAGCAGAAAAGTTAAGCTCTGTTCAACAACCAGATTCTCTGCAACAGCCAAGCTCGGTAAATAAGGACGAACATGTTTGATTTCGGCTTAGAAGCCATCATCCACGCCAAAGCGATAACGCTTCTTGCGACGGTTGCTGTGGTCGTGATGTGGTTACTCTACTATTGCTACCGTCTGAAACTAAAAAGCGAAGCGATCGTAGGTACACACCACGTTGCCTACATCGCCTACTCGGTCTGTATTGTTGCGTGGATCAGCAGTAATGCGTATTTCCATACCGACTTATTACCAGAGCTTGGGCCGTCAGCGGCTGTGTTTGCAGCCAAATTTGCCAACCTCGCCTCTTTCTTTGCGTTTGCCTTCGCGTATTACTTCTCGTGCCAGCTTGCCGCCGAGCAACGCAACGGTAAGGTGCACCTATGGCAACAAGCGATTTTCGTCACTCTAACCGTCTACTCCTTGTTTATTAATTTAAGACCAGGCTTAACCGTTGAAGACGTTATCATTGTTGGCCCAAGTCAGTTCGTGATTGAATTTGGCCCGCACACTTCGTACTTCTTCATCGGCATGATCAGCTTTGTGGTACTGACACTGGGTAACCTAGTGGCAATGCGTGCCAACAGCAGCAAGCTCACGCTGACCAAAACCAGCTACATGATTGCAGGTATCTTGGTGTTCATGTTGTCCACAGCAACGATCCACCTAGGTATGACTTACTTCTTGCGTGATTTCTCACTGACTTGGCTACCACCCGCCTTGTCTATTAGTGAGATGTTGTTCGTTGGATATGCCCTGCTGACATCTCGTTTCTACAGCGTGAAATACCTTGCGTACATGAGCCTGAACGCCCTGTTAGTGTGTGCTATTTTAGTGATACCGTTTGGTGCGATATTCATCCCGCTGACCGAAGATAATCAATGGCTAATCGCCATTCCAATCTGCGCGCTAATAGGCATTACTTGGCATGTGCTCTACAAACGAGTGAGCCGTTATGCTTCCTTCTTTGTCTACGGAAACAAGAAAACGCCAGTGCAGCAAATCCTTGCTCTAGAGGAAGATTTCAAGCTATCAATTGATGATGCGATGCGTCGTTTGGGTAGTCTACTGCAAATCCCAGAAGACAAACTGCGCCTTGTTAACAGCAACTACAACGAGACTTTCTACGAAGACTACCTGTCGACCAACAAATCTGTTTTGGTATTCGATGAGTTGTCTGAAGAGCTCGATTACACTGCGCCAGCAAAACGTTCGATCAAGGCGCTCTATGAGAAGATGAGTTCGAACAACACGGCCTTGGTAATGCCTCTGTTTGGTCAGGGAAAATCGGTCACGCACTTGTTGGTGTCATCGCACAAGAGCAACGATCAGATGTTCTCTAACGAAGAAATCTCTGCACTGCAAACCTTGTTAACTCGTGTGCAAAGTACCATCGAAGCGGATAGACGCATTCGCCAAAGTCGTGCTCTGGCTAACTCCATTGCCCATGAGATGCGTAACCCGCTTGCTCAAGTGCAACTCCATTTCGAAGTTCTCAAACAGCACATCGATAATCAAGCGCCAGCGAAACAGATCCTACTTGATATCGAGAACGGACAAGCTGCGATCCAACGTGGTCGACAACTGATTGATATCATCTTGCGTGAAGTCAGTGATAGCTCCCCTGAGCATGGCCCTGTCACCATGACCTCAATTCACAAAGCCGTAGATCAGGCAGTGAGTCATTATGGTTTTGAGAACGAAAAGATCATTGAACGAATTCGCCTACCACAACACGCTGATTTTGTGGCAAAGCTGAACGAGACCTTATTCAACTTCGTTATCTTTAACCTGATTCGTAACGCAATCTATTACTTTGATTCGTATCCAGACAGTCAAATCGAAATCAGCACCAAAACTGGCTCTTACGAGAACGTGCTCGTTTTCAGAGATACAGGTCCAGGGATAGATGAGACCATCGCCCATAAGATCTTCGATGACTTTTTCTCTTACCAAAAGAGTGGCGGTAGCGGCTTAGGTTTAGGTTATTGCCAACGTGTGATGCGTTCATTCGGTGGCAGAGTAGAGTGCAAATCTAAGCTTGGTGAATTTACTGAGTTCCACCTGTACTTCCCTGTTGTGCCGAATGCGCCAAAAGCGGATGACCTGCGTACGCCTTACTTCAACGATTGGAAACACAACCAACCGACGGAAGATCAAGCCGAAGCAGAAGTGCAACCAGAGAACCCAACGTCCAGCGTTGATAAAGCGACTGAACCGGCAACTGCACCCAAAACTGAGCCAGAAAAGGCGCAACCAACAAATCCACCAGCATCAAACCATCTTGCGCCAACCGTGCTGATTGTTGATGACAAAGAGGTACAGCGCACCCTTGTTCAGATGTATTTAAGCAGGCTCGGCGTAAACAGCTTACAAGCCAAGAATGGTGAGAATGCGGTTGAACTGTTTAGAACCCATCAAGTTGATTTGATCTTGATGGATGTGCAGATGCCAGTAATGGACGGTTTTGACGCAAGTCAGATCATCAAGGCACGCTCGCCCAATACGCCAATCATTGCTCTGTCTGGCGAATCGGGGCAACGCGAACTCGACATGATCAGCAAGTTAATGGATGGCCGCCTAGAAAAACCAACTTCATTGGATGCGTTGCAACACGTACTCGATAACTGGTTGAAGCAAGGCAAAACATCCAACGCTTCAAAGCAAACAGAAAACGAGTAGTGACTCGCTCACTTGCTGTTAGCTGTTAGCTGTTAGCTGTTAGCTGTTAGCCATTGATAAAGAAAGAAACGTAAAAAGTCCCCTCAAGAACCTATCTTAAGGGGACTTTTAATTTAGACACCTATCGCTATAACGACTTAGCTAACGACTCAAAGGCTTCTACTCTCACTTTTGACTCTTCACGCGCTGCATTCGAAGCGCTCTCTGCTGAAGAGAAGGTTGCGATGACGACGTTCTTGTCTTGGTTGATATACAAGAACTGGCCAAACACCCCTCGATATGTCGCAATGTTTTTGTCTGAGTCATGCACCCAAAGGAAGTTTTTGTAACCCTCTAAATGCGAATCAAAAACCTGAACTTCAGTATCTTTGTAGACACTGTTCATCATGTGTCGATTTTCTTCTGGCGTAATATTGAAGCTGTCTTTGACCCACTTTTCAGAGAAGACTTGTTGGCCGTTGTATTCGCCATTGTTGACCATCGCCAGCCCAACACGCGCAAAGTCTCTTAGCGTAGTATTGAAACCGCCAGTTGCAACTGGGTTGTAGTTCATATCCGTCATGAAGAAGGCGTCATGCTCTGTGCCGAGTTTGTTCCAGATGTTGTCAGCAATAAATTGATCAAGCGTTTGACCTGACACTCGAGCGACAACCCAACCAATAACATCAACGTTCGGGCTGTGGTATTCAAACTTATCGTTCACCTTTAAATTTTCATTCTGTTCAAACATCGCAGAGAAGCTCAGCAAGTCACGAGGCTTATCTGTCTTTGTTGGATCCAATGCCAGCAAGTCATACGCTGGAATAAACCCTAATCGGCGGAAGTATTCGAAATGCACATCACCCGGAGCCATGTTGACGTAGTCTTCGCTGTAATCAATCGCAGAGGTCATATTCAGTAAAGTTCGTAGAGTCTGCTCACCAAAGTGTGTTCCTTTAAGCTCTTCAATGTATGTGCTGACCTTTTTCTCAACATCAACCTTACCTTGCTCAACCAACAAACCTAAAGCTTGGCCAACCAAAGATTTGGTACTTGAAGCCCACAGGTGGTGATCTCTTGCTGTGAAGTCACCAAAGTACTCCTCATGAAGTATCTTTCCGTCTTGAATAATAATGTAGCCATCGGTGTGATCATTAATCATCGCATCACGAAAAGTCAGCTCTTCCCCAGCATAAGTAAATTTGTGTTGAGCGACTTCCGCATTCAATGCTTGTGGGATCTCGTTGATTGTACCATCTCGAGACACCATAACCGTTGGATGGATTCCCATGTTCTGGAAAGCCCATTTATTAAATGGCACATGCGTCCAGTTCTCCAGTGTGACTTGCTCATTCGCTTTTGCTGGCACTGTAGACATAGGCTTGATATCCGCCATTGCGGTTGTCGAAAATAAGCCCGCAGTGACCAATGAAATAATCGACTTTCTCATCTGAAATCTCCGTTAACAATCTTGTGTGTACGGATGTAGAGTACTTTGCTAAGTTCAAACATATAAATCCAAAATGGACGTCCAAACAGTACAAAGGTAATCAGATGATGATTTCGAATGAACAGGTAGCATGCTTCACTAGTGTCTATGAACTTCAAAGCTACAGTGCCGCCAGCAAAAGATTGAACAAGGCTCGTTCTACGGTGCGAGAGAGAATCAACGCGCTAGAAGATTTGATGGGAATGGAGCTGTTTTCTATCGAAGGGAAAAAGGCAGTTGCAACGGACATTGCTCATCGTCTGTACCCAAGAGCACGGTTACTGGCGAGACAATCATTAGAGTTCGAAAACATAGCCTTATCTGCTTACAAAGGCGAGCTCAACAACATTACCGTTTATCACGATAGCTCGATTCCTTTTCAGCTGTTGCTTAGCATTGAGTCTGAGATCAAGTCTCTTCACCCTCACATGCTTATCAACTGGCTGCAAAGAGATAGAAACCACTGTTTACAGCAGATAGAAGACGGAGATGCCCTGTTTGCCATTATGCCTGGGATGGGCAACTTACATCCAAACGCGGGGATCGGTAATATCAACCTTGGATCTTTTCAGCTGAGCCTGTTCACATCCGTTCACTCTAGCATTCCAAACCGAACGATTTCGATTGCTGAACTGGCTACCTTTCGTCAATTAATCACTGAGAATGACATTGCGAACGAGCTTAGACACACCAAGATCAGTAGCGAATTTGAAGTGGTCACATCACAAAGCCTGCTTATCGAAAAGTTAAAGCAAGATGGATGGGTTGTGTGTCCTCGGAAGAACCTAGCCCAATACATACAAAGTGGTGAGGTACGTGAGATCGAGCTCCAAGAAGCGCCAAATATGATTCAGCAAGATTGTATTATGTTTTACAACTTATCGTCTAAAGCGTCTGAGCAAGAATCTCAAATCATCGAAGTGGCCGCTAAAGTGATTAAGAATCAAGTGCTTCGCAACAAACCATCTTTCTGATGACAGCCAGTATTTGATCTTCCATTTCATGAACTTCTAAGCACAAAACGCCCCAAGAGACCAATCTTGAGGGCGTTTTAATTTTAATGTGAAGTCTTGCAATTCAATGAGTTATAAATCTTTAATGTTGTTATCAGATCAAACGAATAAAGTAACACCCGTTTCTTGGTTAATTGAAATAGATTGTGCCACTCTATTTCTTATCAACTTTAAATTGATAACGTCCGATCGCCACTCGATATCAGAAACTCGAACCTCATCGTTTTGCGTCAAGTTATGTACCGTGGCAACTTTAAGAACCGCTTCTTGGCTACGCAAAATCGAGTAGGCTAAATCACTGGTTGCTGGGTTGTCTGGCGCATACCCCAACAACAGAGTCGCAGAGCTATCCGTTATTATTAGTTGTTGATTGAATTCGGTTTGTCCATCAACCGAATAACGTAAATTAGTGGCCGCTTTAAGAGGCATCTCATGGCAGCTCGTCATTCTTGCTAAAGGCCCATCTAGTGGATTGTCGCAACCTTGTGCCTGTGCCAAAGCACAATGTTGTCCTCTGATATGCCAAACCAAATCCAATTGTTGTTGGTGAGGATTTTCCACGGTATTAAATTCAATCGCCACATCCCCTAACCACAGAATTTGACGGCGAAACATCACATCTTTGTACGCGGCTAAATCCCACTGAACAATAGTATGGCTATCGACCGTCGGTAACTCACCACACCAATCTGTTTGTGTGTCTAACCATGTGTAGGACTGTTCTTTTACAAACGTATTCACCTGAGTGTTGGCTGGCGGTTGATTCTTCTGATTCACCGCCAAGGTGTTGTGCGTCACCGTGTTTTTATAATACCCATAATGCAATTCAGCACCGTACCCTGTTGTTCCCAAGTCAGGCAAAATTTCTTTACCATTTCGAGTAATGATCATCCCAAGTCGATCATAATGATCGTGCTCACCACCATATGGAGAGTGCTTAATTAATAGCATGTTATCGTGCTCTCGATCGTACATGATCGTGACGCCTGATTGTTCTGCATGAATAGACTGGCATATAAGAGGCTCTGCCACAGGTAATGCATCAACACCGTACAACAGCGCGTCGATATTGTTGCGTGGCTTATCTTGATAGATACTCTGTAACGCAGATGCAAATAAAGGGTCTCGGAACTCGCGATACCCGAATTCGAACAGGTGGCTATGAGTTAACTTCTCTTGACCCGCAATACAATCGTTCAGACGTGGAAAGTCACCCGTATTGATGAGTAGCTTGAGCGGGAACGCCAACATGGTATGGAAGTTTGGCACCGATTGTAGTGAGTACTCTGTTTTACATGCCATTTTTTCGAAATTCAGAAGTGCTTGTAAAGCGTAGTAATGATAATGGATAGAACCTTCAAACCATAAGCCCTCCCCCTTTACACCATGCTCTAACTGATACTTCAAGCCATAAGGTGTGCTCACCGCAAAGTCGATGAATTTTCGGTCACCAAGTATCAAGCCTATCACGCCAATAGTCGCGGAAATCTTCATTTCATGGTTATGCAATTGATCAGCTCGATGTTGCATCAGGAACTCAGCGCCTTCGCGTAACAAGCGCTGTTCAATAAACAATTGCTCTTCGGTATTCAACTGCTCTTTAACGAAATCATAGCCTCGGGCAAAATCAATATTGCAATTCGCTTCGCAAAGAGTTTGCGCGTTTGCTTTGCCTGGACCATTGTATGGAATACCGCCATGTTCTTCGTAATTCGGGTAGTATTCTGCATAACCTAATAAGATCTCACGAACTTTTTCGAAGTATTTGTGGTCTTGAGTAATGTGCCAAAGTAAGCCTAGGTCATTACACGCTTTCGAATTGAGCCCATTAAGCCAACGCCACCATGCACCGTCATAAGGTTCCCCAGTAAGCACTTCGCCATCAACAGGGCACACATGTTGAGTGGGTCGGTCTCTATCCCAACTTAAGCGAACCCCATGCGTGGGGCAAAAATAATATAAATTCCATGTTGCGCGGGCATCAGGTGGAACGAGAGTGTCTGAAGTAAGCACAACCTGATTATCTTGAATAATTTGTTCGATGATCTCTTGGCTGGCATTTTGACGAATGACCGCCATTTCCTGAGAGGTAAACTGCAGCATAATGGATACCTATACTAAATCTTTAGATGAATGAAAATTGAAGTATTGTTTGGCGTTTTGATAACAGATGTTCTCGACACTCTGTTTAAGCAAAGGCTCATCATTCGGTAGCTCCCCGTTATCGACCCACTTACCAAGTAAGTTACATAGAATGCGACGAAAATAGTCATGACGAGAGAGTGACAACACGCTGCGAGAGTCGGTTAACATTCCGACAAAGCGTCCTAGAGCCCCTAAATTTGCTAGGTCTTGAAGTTGTTTTTCCATACCCGCCTTATGATCGTTAAACCACCACGCAGAACCAAGCTGCACTTTACCTGGCTGCGCATCACTGTCTTGAAAAGCGCCTATGATTGACCCAAGCACTGCGCTATCTTTCGGGTTAAGGCTATATACGATGGTCTGAGGGAGCTGGCG
Source organism: Vibrio pomeroyi (assembly GCA_041879425.1). NCBI lineage: Bacteria > Pseudomonadati > Pseudomonadota > Gammaproteobacteria > Vibrionales > Vibrionaceae > Vibrio > Vibrio pomeroyi. The sequence continues at coordinate 786,261 of CP090855.1, forward strand.
GTCTTGATCTAACAAACTCAATAAATGACTCAGGTTTTCTGCAATTGGGTTGTCACTGATAACACTGAAACCCGTACCGCCACCTAGATCATCAAAGCGGCGCTGATTTACATTAGTTAACACGCCAATATGAATTTGCATCGACCAACCATGCTTATGATAAGCCTTACCAAGCACTTCAAAAACGGCCGTCTTAAACTGCGAAATTTCTCCACTATTCAACGCATCACCACGTTTGACCTTCGCTATAGCTTGATCAAGTACGTCAGGATGATAGTGTGAAAAATCCACAATTTTTAACCCTAAATCAGATAAACAACAGTTGTGCTGTGCAAAATAATCCACGCGAGAGGTAATTGCTTGAGCGTAGGTTGCAAAATCGACCACGTCAGTGTCGGTGATCGAAGCCAGTGAATTGAGCGTCTTTAAAAAGCTATTTTGATTCTCTATTTCAATCAGGCTATCAGCACGGAATGTCGGTAAGACTTGTACAGTAAATTCTGAACGATTGAGCTTATCGTGATAGCTCAAATCACTCAGTGGATCATCAGTGGTGCACAAGGTATCGACTCGGCTCTCTTTAAGCAGAGCTTGGAATCGGAGAGACCCTTGGCTGAGTTTTTGATTACAGTGTTGCCAAATAGCCTCGCAATTATCTAGGTTGAGCAGTAAATCGAGACCAAAGTATTTCTTAAGCTCCAAATGACACCAGTGATACAGAGGGTTGCCGATAAGATACGGCATGGTCTCACACCACTTTTGAAACTTTTCATAATCACTCGCATTACCTGTGATGTAATGTTCATCGACTCCGTTACTTCGTAATGCACGCCACAAGTAGTGATCGCAACTCAACCAAGCCTGAGCAATATTGTCGTATTGATGGTTATCATAAATCTCTTTGGCATCTAAGTGATTGTGATAATCAATAATGGGAAGACCTGCCGCGTAATCGTGATATAAACGCTTGGCAGTGTCCCCCTGCAATAGAAAATCTTTATGTATGTATGAAGACATAATTCAAACTCTTGTAGAAAACTGTATTGATAAACTTTAGGGAAAAATTCAATCATGAAATGGTTTCCTAAAGCCCCTCTACGAGGTGGTTCATATAAGCCAGAGAGCGCCCTCTGGCCTATACTCTTGTTACTTCTACATAACTAGTTATTGCCGATTACTTAGATGTAGATACTTCTAACCGAGGCGTTTTCCTCGCACTCTTCAATAACAGAGAACCCACAGTAACAATCACTGCACCACAGAAGATAAAGGCCATGCGACCCCAGAATGGGTTCGGGATTAGTACCATCGCCGTTACAAGTGCACCGAAAACCAGAATGAGTTTCCCTAGCATGTCGCGTTGTTGGCGATCCATTTCATCTTGTCCTTCCTCTTCGATAACAGGAGTCGCAACATCACTCCAAAACTCTTTAAGTTCTGTGTTTCGTTTGCCCACTGGCTCTTTGTAGAACTTAGTCGTTAGGCAGAAGAAACCACCCGTAATCACAAGGTGACCAATAACCCCAAGCAGAACTTTTAGGTCACTCGCTTCACGTCCTGTGAACGGAACTTCTAGGTTTAATAGATTGGCAACGACGTCCGCTGTAAGCACAAAACTCACGATGTAAGACACCATCATACCCACCACTAATGTCGCCCAAGCTGCCCAGTCAGGTGTTTTCTTAATAAACATACCGAAGAACAATGGCACTAGAATTGGCATTTGTAATAGCGTACTTACATACATCATTGCGTCGAAAAGGCTTAGACCTCGTAGAGAGTTAATGAACAGAGCCACCATGATGATCAATATGCCAAAGACCATGGTCATAAACTGACTCACTCTCATCAACTTCTTGTCATCCGCGTTTTTGTTCATGATTGGCGCATAAAAGTTACGCACAAACACACCTGAATTTCGGTTTAAACCTGAATCCATTGAAGACATTGTTGCCGCAAATACAGCCGACATAAGCAGTCCCACCATACCAACCGGCATGACGTTTTCGACAAACACTAGATAGACTGCATCAGCTGCTTTACTACCAAGCTCAGCCGCGTGCACAGTTGCCGCTTCAGGATAGATAATCGCCGTTACCCAAGGTGGTAAGAACCAAATTGCCGGTCCTATCAACATCAATGCAAACGCTAGGAGTGCTGCTTTACGTGCGTTAACTGAATCTTTCGCCGTTAAGAAGCGATATGAATCTTGCATGTTGTTGATGTTTTGCAGCTGCTTAACGAACATGAAGATAAACCAAGATATGAACAGCAATGGATAGTTCATATCAGAGCCCATTACACTGTCGGTAGGAAACTGTTCAATAAGATTCGTTGGACCACCAATTTTTGCCAATGCAGCCACAGCACAAACCACCGTCACCGCCATGATCACAACCATTTGCACAAAGTCTGAAGCAACCACCCCCCATGCTCCGCCCAGTACGGAAATAAAGAGAACAATCAAACCAGTGACAATAATCGTGGTTTCGATATCAACTTTAAACACAGCACTAACGAAGAGTGCGAGACCATTTAGCCAGATACCGGTGTAAACCACACTTGTCGGCATTGTCGCCCACGTAAACACTTGTTCATTAGTTGCACCGAAGCGACGACGCACACCTTCAATAGGTGTAACAACACGCATTTGTCGAAAGCGGTATGAAAAGAACAACCAAGAAAGTAGAAAGCCAAATGCGTTCGCCATGAAAATAACCATGATTGGGAACCCATCGGTAAAAGCCTTACCCGCAGCGCCAGTGAATGTCCAAGCACTAAACTGCGTCATGAATGCGGTAGAGCCAACCATCCACCACAACATCTTGCCTCCTCCACGAAAGTAATCACTGGTAGAGCTGCCTGCAAAACGTTTGAAGATGACGCCAATCGCTATCATAAAGATAAAGTAGACACCAACAACGAGCATGTCGATATTCATTACGAACCCCTTTTCATTATTGTTCCGTTTAAATGATTTAATTTTTAAAATACCGTTTCATTATTACATTAACGATATTTTATTTAAGGGTAATATGTGATTTTTGTGATCCAAAGAATGCAAAAGTCATACAAATGAGATCGAGGTTGGATTATTGAGATCGGCGCTTTTTAGGTTGAAAAGATCATTGATGGATATTTGGATACATCGTGGCGAGAAGGGGCAAAAATAGATCAAGTAACCTAGGGATATAGCGACCAAATTACGAGCCTAGGAGGTATACCAAGCCATGACTCAGGCGCCTATCGCTTGGTATTGACTGAATATCAGCCACTAATTATCCAAACACCGGATATAAAAAAGCCAGCCTCATTGGGCTGGCTCTCTGAAGTCAAGCGTTAGAATTAGTCCAAAAGCGAACGAACATAATCAGCAATTTCTTGGTTTTGGCAGTTATCAAAGAAACACTGTTGGAAACGAGGGCTACCCACAGCTGTCTTCACTAAATCTTGATCGATAGCGCGCAGTGAATCAATAAAGTTATCCTTCACTACCGCTGCTTTTACCTCGTTAAGAAGCGCGGCATTGCGTTGTTGTGGCTCTGCTCGCTCTAACGGGTAACCTTGACCACGCTCACCTGTGAACGCTTTTTCAAAGATGTAACGAACGTTTAGTTCACCAGCCCAACCAAAACCTTTCGCAAAAGCGAGCGCGATAGCGTTGCCGTTGTTGATTTGGTTAAACAAGAACGCATCAGAAGGTTCTAAACAGTAACCACAAACCACGCCTGGATGTAAGTTCAGCGACATCAAAGCACCTTGGCCAGTGCCACACCCTGTCACAACAAAGTCAACCGCCTTTGAGTTAATCAGAATGCTCGCCATAATACCTAGATGAATATACGTTAAGTGGTGATCGTTCTCGTCTGTCATTCCTAGGTTGAAAACATCGTGACCAAAACCACCAACAACTGACTCTAGTTCAGCTGATACCATTGCATTTTTGCCTGCTTGACTGTTTTCCATCATTAGTGCGATTTTCATTTACTTTCTCCCGCAGCATTACTGCAAATTTAAAAATTAGTGCTCAAATGTTCGTTCTAAAAAATTTAGAGCTTAAACAAAGTCTTTACGCATTGGCGTAAAGTTATCAATTAATACGCCGGCTTCTAGGCAAACACAGCCATGTTCGATACCCGGCTCTTTGTACATAGTGTCGCCTGCGCGTACCACTTTCGTTACATCGCCAATCGTGAACTCAAAGGCTCCCGACAAAACGTATGTGAGCTGCTCATGAGGATGGGTATGCAACGCACCAACAGCGCCTGTTTCGAAATGAACTTCTACAGCCATCACGTTCTCGCTATGAGCAAGCACCTTGCGAGAAACTCCCGCGCCAAGATCTTCCATTTTCACGTCTTCGTTATACACAAACATGTCGTTTTTATTCCTGTTGTTGCGGCGTAATTTTGCACTTGGCGTTATCTTGGTATAGACGAAAAATAGTAACGAGGTTAATCCCTATCACTGATATTTCCATTAGCGAGCCACCAATTGAACCAATGATCAGATTATTAGTTAGCCAGCATACAGCTCCCAATAAAAAGCCGACTCTTAGTGCAATACCGTTCAATCTAAATATTGAGTACGTTCCAATAATCGTTCCCGCTAAAGGCAGAAGTTGATACCAATGCTGAGCAAAACCGATTCCGCTGCCAACCGCGAGGGCAATAAATAACCCTGCAGCCCACAGCGATTTGGTATACATCGCGGTGCCAGTTCTGAGTGCTGAAATCAAAGCACCGATTGCCGATGTAATGGAACCCAATAATAAAAAATGAATAAGATGGTTAACGTTCAACATCAACATAACCACTTTGAGCTTTTTGTCGTCCTTCTGGTAAAAGGTCGAAAGGCCCAGAAGGAAACTTACTAGCCCTACAGCTTGTGCAACGATCTCGTTAACCATCTTATATTACAAAAATCGTTATCGTGCTAACCATCCACCATCAACAGCAATGGTATAACCATTAATGTAATCCGATGCAGGTGATGCTAAGAACACACATGGGCCAGCGACATCTTTTGGTGTACCCCAACGATCAGCAGGAATGCGCTCAAGAATAGCTTGGTTACGATCAGCATCTTCACGCAGTGCTTGAGTATTGTTGGTTGCCATATATCCAGGTGCAATCGCATTAACATTAATGTTATCGCTCGCCCATTCGTTCGCCATCGCACGGGTAATGCCCATTACAGCACTCTTAGACGCAGTATACGAAGGAACACGAATACCACCTTGGAAAGAGAGCATTGATGCGATATTAATGATCTTTCCGCCAGTGCCTTGCGCTTTAAACTGCTTCGCAACCGACTGAGACATAAAGAAAACGGTCTTAGTATTGATGTTCATTACGTCATCCCAGTTTTGCTCAGAAAACTCAATCGCGTCTTCTCGGCGAATAATGCCGGCATTATTAACAAGGATGTCGATGTGACCAAACTCAGTCAGCGCTTTATCTATAATTCCAGGAATATCTTCCTGCTTTAGAAGGTCAGCACGTACGTCTAAAAACGTATGACCCGCTGCATTCATTTTCTCGATGGTATCTGTTGGCTCAACACGATTTACGCCAACCACTTTACATCCAGCTTCAGCTAAACCAATTGCCATACCTTGACCAAGACCGGTATCACAACCCGTCACTATCGCTACTTTACCTTCCAGATTGAATGACTCTAACATCATGTTCGCTTCCTCAATTACGTTTAGTGTTGTGGCATTTCTGTAATGTCGCCCACTCGATTTAGTCATACAATAAAACATAAACTCGTTGCTGACAATTATTTTTGAAACGACATTTCAAAAATAATTTCTAATTGAGTTAAAACTTTGAAGTTGATCGTTCTCGTTTTTTATTTTTTTGAAAAGGCTTTTTAGAAATTACGAAAAGTGGTATTTTGTCTTGATATTAGATAGCCCAAAGGAAGAAAAATGGAGAAGTCCACCCAACCAGAAGCCGTTTCATCGGTATTAAAAGTTTTTAATATTCTTGAATCTCTGGGGGAACAGAAGGAAATAGGCGTATCAGACCTTTCACAACGTCTAATGATGTCTAAAGCCACTACCTACCGCTTTCTACAAACAATGAAAATGCTTGGCTATGTGTCTCAACAAGGCGAAGCTGACCGATACTCACTCACATTAAAGATGTTCGAACTTGGTTCAAAATCACTCGAGTGGGTTGATATGATCACAATCGCAGAGAAAGAGATGCGTGTGATCTCCGAAGAGACCAATGAAACCATTCACTTAGGTGCGCTGGACCATGGCTCTATCATCTACATCCACAAGATCGATTCTAGCTTCGCTCTACGCATGCATTCTCGTGTTGGTCGAAGAAATCCTCTACATACAACTGCGATTGGTAAAGTGTTATTAGCAGAACGTGACGAAGAATTCGTTCGCACTCAGCTGGCAGACGCCGAATTTGTAAAAAGCACAAAAAATACCCTCGAAAACGTCGACCAACTTATTGATGAACTGAAAGCGGTTAAACTGCAGCACTTTGGCGAAGATAATGAAGAACAAGAGCCAGGCTTACGTTGTATCGCAGCTCCAGTTTACGACCGTTTTGGTACCGTAATTGCTGGTGTCTCAATTTCATTTCCTACCATTCGATTTGATGAAGAGAAAAAAGCTCATTATGTGGAGTTACTGCACAACGCAGGCAGAAATATATCTAAGCAATTAGGGTTTAATGATTACCCAATAAAATAATGATAAAGGCGGCAATTATTGCTGCCTTTTTTATTGCGAGTTGTCCCCTTCAATTGATAGCCCAAGAATCATAGACAAGTCATGTTGTGCGTAAATAGAACAACATATAGCTCAGATAAACTCCTCCCCCCTTCCACCAATCATACGCAGACCGTCAAGCCTATAACCCACCATGAACGATAATCTCAAAAATCATCTAAATCAGATGATTTGGAATTATGACAACAATTCCATGATTTATAAGGTAAAAAGGTTTATACATAATAATGTGTTATTTAAAGTGCTGAAATTATCATGACGCTCAAAGAAATCCTGAAAATTCCCAATGTCCGCTACTTCTTAATGTTCAGAAGCAGCTACTTTGCGCGTTTTTATTACCCTATTTTCACCTTACTCTATTTAGATTACGGCTTAACCCTTTCTCAGTTTGCCATGCTCAACGTAGTTTGGGCGGCGACCATCGTGCTTGCAGAAGTACCATCTGGGGCATTCGCCGATACCTTAGGTCGTAAAAAGCTTGTGGTGTTGTCTTCGATTGTGATGTTCATTGAGATCGCGATGATCGCGCTCGTACCGACCGGAGACGCTAACTTGGTGTTCATGGTCTTCTTGGTCAACCGGATACTCAGCGGGCTAGCGATGGCATTAGCAAGCGGTGCTGATGAGGCACTGGCTTACGACACCTTAAAAGAACAAGGCAATGAAGAGTTGTGGCCGCGAGTGTTACAAATCCAGCTCCGTATCACCTCTAGTGTCGGTATCTTTGTCACCTTGATCGGTGCCGCGATGTACGATGTGAATTTCATGGCGAACATCTTTCATGCTCTTGGATTAGCCGAGCCAGAAAGCACCAAAGACCTGATGCGTATTCCTGTATTCGCCACGCTATTGGTCGCGTTGCTCGCCATTTATGCCGCAGTAAACATGCGCGAAGAAAAGAAGGTGATGCCAAGCGATCAGAGCAAATTAGCAACGACTATCGCCAGCCTCAAGTTAACGGCTGATACCGGTAAGTGGGTACTTGCTACGCCTTACGTGCTGTTCATCTTGCTCTATTACAGCTTGTTCGAACACACTTCACGTATGTTCTTAACCATGAACAGCCAATACTATCTCGCGATCGATATTCCTATTATCTATTTTGGTTTTATTGGCGCGGGAATCAGTTTACTAAAAATCATTTTAGCGGGACAAAGCCGCAGGTTAGCAGAAAGTATCGAGCCAAAAACCTTTATTATAGTCATGGGCTTAGCAAGTATTACGACTTACTATTGGATCAGCTTAGGGTGGTCAATCTATGGGGTAGTTCCTGCGCTGGTGCTTATTTTTATCATCATGACGATGAACATTTTCATCAGTTACCACCTAAATAAAAAGACCGAGTCACACAACCGAGCCACGGTTCTTAGTTTCAAAGGTTTGATGTTTAACCTCGGATACGGACTGATCGGTATTTTGTATGCTTACTACTACAAGTTGGTCTCTAATAATTACACCGAGCAAGAAATAGAACAGAACCTCGCCTTCTTAGCATCGCTGTCTTCATTCTGCTATTACTTCGCCTTACTGTTCGTTTTGATTAGCGCATTGTTCTATTTCAAAAACAAGAAACAGCCGATCTTCTGAAGAAAGTATCGAACTGTTGAAGAGATATCTACTGCCGAATAGAGAATAAAGGTGAGCCTGTGGGTATAAGCAGATCATGACACTTCTTATCATGTGATTTTTTGTTAGTATCACCATCAAATTACATCACACATGGAAGCGTCATGTCTTTTAGTTGGATCGCCTTTACCCTGCTTGCTGCCTTCAGCCAATCTTGGCGCAATGCCTTTCAAAGCAAGCTAGCCGGCACAATGAGTGTGGCTGGCGTCACGCTGGCTCGCTTTATTTGGGCAGGACCAATTGCACTTCTCTACCTCTACGCTTTATATCAATGGCAGCCAGTCTCAGCGCCTAATTTTTCCGGTGAGTTTGTTTTCTACATAGTTGCTGCGGCAATCATGCAGATCCTTGCGACAGGCTTAATGGTGATGCTGTTTAAGCTAGAAAACTATACGATTGGTGCTGGGCTTGCCAAGTGTGAGGCTCCCGTTTCAGCAGTACTTTCGGTGCTCTTCTTTGGTACGGCATTAACCGTAACAGGCTGGATAGGCGTGTTAATTGGTACCTTGGGTGTGCTCATCATGAGTAGCGCTTCAGGGTGGCGAAGCCTTTCTCCTAAAGTCTTTTTGTTGGGTATGGCTTGCAGTACCGCCTTTGCTTTAACGTCTCTTTGGGTGCGAGAAGCCAGTTTGAGCATTGGCCTCCCCTTCCCTCATAGCGCTGCTTGGGTTCTATTTCTGGTGATTACCCTTCAGACATTCATCATCTGTACTTACCTCTTCTTTAAAGAACGCGACACATTACGCCAGATATTCAAGAAGTCGAGACTGGTTGTGATGACAAGCCTAGCCAGTGTGGTTGGCTCTCTTGGCTGGTTTAGCGCGATGTCACTTCAAGCCGTGCCTTACGTAAAGATTTTAGGGCAAATTGAAGTAGTCTTCATGGTTCTCATTTCTTACTTCTGGTTGGGTCAGAGCATCGCCCGCAAAGACATTCTTGCGCTAGTCTTACTCTCTATCGCCGCAGTATTGGTGATGTGGCAGTAGTTTGACCAACAATACCGAGGTGAGTCCTGACAAACAAACGTAAGCGAACCGCCCTTTCATTCATACTTATGGTAAATACATCACGCCATCATATAATTTTTATGATGGCGTAAAATGATAAGAACCACCTTCACATAATTTTTATAGTGCCCGTATCAGCTATTTGTAATTACCTTTACTCAATAGGATACAGCCAAATGAAAACACTCACTCAAATCGTACTAGCAACAATCGTATTTACAACCTCACTAATGGCATTCGCTGAACCGACCACCACCAACGAAGCCCCACGAGAATCACAGACCATAACGGTAAAACATGAAGCAATGACAGTGACGCTAACAGATAAACATTTTGTGCCTGCTGATAAAGCTGAAACCGCCCAGGCTCAGAAGCTAACGCAAAATACCGACTCAAAACCACAACCAACAATATAATGGTCGTATCAAAATAGTGGTGCATCAAACTAACGTATAAATACCTCTCATCAGGCATCGACGAGCTCGTTAATATGACTAGGACAAACTGAAGTCATATTACGACCGTTTGTTTTCGCTTGATACAACGCTTTGTCTGCTCGACTAATAAACCCATTCCAACTCTCATGCGGGTGAAGCTGAGCAACACCGAAACTCGACGTCAGAAACATCTCATTTCCTTGCACTGCTGAGATCTCTGAAATAGACAATCGCAGCTTGCAGGCAATAGCCTGCGCTTGTAGGAAATTAAAATTGGGCAATAAAATCATTATCTCGTCTCCGCCAAAACGGAACGCACTGGCTGATGGCGATGTTTTTATCGCACTTTGAACCATTTCAGCAAAAGACTTGATGACGAGGTCACCCACAATGTGACCGTGTTGGTCATTGATCGACTTAAAGTTATCAATATCCATCATAATCGCACTGACAGGTGTAGCCCCCGACGGCTTCATAATGAGTGGAACCATTTCATCTAATGCTCTGCGGTTTCCAAGTGCAGTTAAAGGGTCACTGTAAGACAGGTCATGAATAGACCTAAGCAACCTTGCATTAATCAACCAGAGCATCGTGAAGCTCATCGATACGATAAGAACAATACTGACTAAAAAGGCAAGTTGATGAATGAGCGCGGCCGCCATGAAATCCTGAAGCTCAGCCGCAAATAGCGTCACCATTACTCGGAAAGTCATAAACCCGCCATATATCAAAAATGACAAGGCCATCATCCGAGTTGCTAAAGATAAATCCTCGCGTTGCCCCTTCAATACCGCAAAAGCAGTGCAAATAGTCACAAAGGCTAAATAGAAACTAATGAGGATAATTCGAGCCTTGATGGAAGGTTCGTAGTACGTGAAATAAATAAAACATGGGAAAAGAGCCAACATCATCAGACTGCTGAGGTAGATGCATTTTAGGGAGTATTCTCGAAACAAGCATAAGCTATACAAAGCGAGATGAAAGCCAAGCGCAATGACCATGTTGGCGCCAATAACAGTGATCCAATCAGGGATTTCCCCTCTTAGGCTCAACATCAGCGGCCCACTTCCAATAACAAATATTGAAATGGAAAAAATTGAAAGCCCTTTAATGGACTGTTGGGTAAATTGGAACAGCAACAAGCCAATGCAGTAAATGAAAGAGAACAAAATAATAATAAAATTAAGTGTTCTAATATCCAGCGAAAAACCATCCATGATTTACTCTCTTCCCTAAGCCAATTAAATCACAATATGGTCAATAATTATCTAAACCATAAATTTATTCACCATATGAATCATTACACTTTGTAAAATAGGGGATGTGTCACATATGGGGAGATCGGTATCGCATGAGTCCATGACATGGGTAGACATGTAAAGCTCGCCCCCGATATGGCTTCATAGCTTCACTGAATCTACAGGCTTCTGCACTCGCTACTTGGTTGAATGACGACTGTCTGGCATTATGCGCCCAAGAAATCCGTGGTTATTACGCGGCACAGAATGAACGAAGGTAGTCAGTGGTAGAAAACAGCCAACAATTAAGTAGCCAATACGACGAGCATGGTTACTTTGTTATCAGAAATTATTTCGATGAAGCTCAGATAGCATCGCTTAGAGAAGTCGTGCTGAAATTCCATGAGTCATGGAAAGCAGACAACGAAGAGTTCTATCAAGAAGAGGCATTTAACTCATCTTTGATTACAGGCAGCGAGTATCTAGCCGCCGACGATAGAACCTTACTATTTGACTTCATCAGCTCAAAAAAAGTCATGGAAGTGGTCGATGCGGTCATACCGAACAAGCCTGCATTCATGAACACACAGCTGTTCTTCAACCCTGTAAACCCGCAACAAAAAGATTTCTGGCATCGCGACTGTCAATACGACTACGATATTGATGACCAGATGAAAGTCATCATGGAAACCCAAGTATTACACCTCCGCGTACCCATATTTGATGAGCCCGGGATGGAGCTTATCCCCGGAACACACAAGCGTTGGGACAACGAAGAAGAATACAACGTTCGCCAAGAAGTAAATGGTAAAGTAAGCAGCGATGACATCTCTGGCGGTAAACAGATACCGTTAGAAGCGGGCGACTTATTAGTCTTCTCTGCGGATATGATCCACCGAGGTCGATACGGGTTGGATCGTTTAGCATTGGATATTTTAATCTTTGACTCGGCGGCAGACTATGTCGACTACGTTGATGACGACTGCTTACCAACGCCAGCAATGCTAAGCAATATTACCGATCCAAGACTGTTTATGAACACGCTACACTTAAAGTCGATGCAGTACTCATAACCACAAAGGTGCCCGAACCATGACTGACACCAAGCAAAATACCCGAATTAGCCAGTTCCGTTTCGGGCAACCGAAAGAGTCTCTCAAGCTAGAACATGTCGCTTTAGGCGCACTTGATAAAGATAAGGTTCGAGTACGAATTGAAGCGACCAACATCAACCCTAGTGATCTATTGTCGATTTATGGTGTGGGTCAATACAAACACAGCCACCAGCCGCCGAGAGTTCCGGGGTTTGAAGCGGTAGGAACGGTTGTGGAGTCTGGCCATTCTGAGTTTGTTCTGAACCAGCGAGTGCTTGTAGCAACAAGCGGCACATGGCAAAACTATATTGATGTGTCACCAGACAACCTCTTCCACATTCCTCAGCACCTAGATAATGGCTACGCCTGTCAGTTGTACATTAATGCGCTCACCGCATGGATACTGACGACAGAAGTGACGAAGTTGACCAAAGAAGATGTGTTGATCATCAATGCTGGCAGTTCAGCCATTGGCAAGATTTTCTCTCAGTTGTCGGAGTCACTTGGGTTTCAAATCATTGTCGTGACGTCACAACCTGAGCGCACTCAAACCACTTCATGTTATGTTCTGGATGCCAAAAGTGATTTGGTTGCACAAATTCAGCGACTCGGTTTGCCTCAACCAACAGTGGCCTTCGATGCGATTGGCGGTTCACCGGGAACCGAACTTATCCATACTCTCGGTAACCAAGGGCGCTTTATCAACTATGGAACGCTTTCTCTGGACTTTTACGAGCCACGCTTCTTCGAATACGCAAAGAACCAAGCTATCGATTTCAGCACGTTCTTCCTGCGCTATTGGGAAGAAGCAGAGGGTAAATACATTCGTCGCGACAAGTTCGAATCGATGTTGGAGCATTTTATCGCGAACGACATACAACTCGATGTCGACCGCTCTCTTCCGCTAGATGATGTGCAAACCGCGATTGATCTTATTGAATCGAAAACCACACGGTTAGATGGCAAGATCATCTTGCTTCCGATTTAGATAAAAGAGGCACTTTTATATCAGAAATGTCGCCGGAGAAAGCTCGGGAGGGGTAACGTTTTTGGACAGCAATGAGTCAGCAACCCAAAGAACAAACGCGAGATCTACTGATTCTCGCGTAACCTTTCCACTTACTGGTGCACTTTCTTGCTTACCGGCTTTAAAGCTTTCATAACTGACGACTGTTTCCACATACCCACACCTGTTAAAGCAAGCGCTGGTATTAGCCCCCATAACGTAGCTGTAATATATGTTTCATAGTTTCCTAAGGGTGAATAGAAAGCCGCACCAACTAATAGTGCTAACGCGATGTGTACCCATCTCAAAATTATTCTTATGTTCTTACCATTCATGATGCTTTCCTTCTGCTGTTATTTTAAGTTCTATGATAAAGCTGCTTTAGCTATAGTTCTTATAATTGCGACAGACGGTATTTACAGAGCGTGAGTTGCTGCACCTTACGATAAATGGGGAAATTCATTGCAAGTGCCAATATAGACACTCGAACACTCAATGAGGCAGCAGATTGTCGGTGATGGATGGGAGTCCTACGAAATTGGGGCTCTTTCTACTTACAATCAATGTCTTATAAAAATAACACTGCGTCTTCTAATGCCAGACCAAAGTAACGGATAGTTGTGAGTCCGTGGCTTTACTGAATTAGTATTCAATACATTTTCGTAATACTAAGCTTTTGTTCAGTAAACGAAGCGACTCTTCCAGAACCCCAAATTATTAATAATAACAATCCTCGGTCTTAACCCTGCCTTAACCATGTAGCTGCTATTCTTTTTCTTATGTTTGTAATTATGCTTCTAGGATAAGGTTTCATTATGTCTCTACCCCACGCGTTAAGATTGCCTTTGGGTTTACTTCTCTCCAGTTCTCTATTATTGGGTTGTGGCGAACAAGCTATGGAACAACGACCAGCTCCAGGTCCTATTCATGTTGATGTTTTAGACTTGACCCCAACAACACTGCGTTTAACGACCGAGTTGCCAGGGCGAATTGCTGCGTTTAAACAAGCAGAAGTGAGACCTCAGGTAACGGGTATTCTCAAAAGCCGTCTATACAAAGAGGGTTCTCAGGTAGAAGCCGATGAAGTACTTTATGAAATTGACCCAACCACTTATCAATCCAACGTTAACAGCGCACAAGCCCAATTAGCGAAAGCACTCACGAGCGAAGATACCGCTCGAAAAACGGCACTTCGTTATAAAGAACTATTAAGAAAAAAACTGACCAGTCAGCAAGATTTTGATGATGCCGATGCGCTTTACAAAGAAGCTCAAGCTGAAGTCGCGATCCGCCAAGCGGAATTGGATTACGCCAACATTGAACTGTCTTACACCAAAATCAAAGCACCTATCTCAGGTCAAGCGGGCCTCTCTTTGGTATCGGAAGGTTCTTTGTTGACCTCTGAACAGTCTTCTTACCTGACGACAATTGTGCAAACCGCGAATGTTTACGTGGATATGCAGCAATCTTCGTTAGCGATTACCAAAATCAAAAAAGAGTTTGCGACCTTCACCGACAAAGATGCGGAGATCCCAGTAACCATCACGTTAGAAGACGGCAGTGCGTATGATGAAGTAGGCCATTTAGAGTTTTCCGACACGCTAGTCTCGGACTCAACAGGTACGGTAACGCTACGTGCCATCATTCCAAACCCTGACAATACTTTACTCGCAGGTATGTACGTTCGCGCCCATATTTCAATGCCAGAAGCACGAGGCTACCTTGTCGTTCCTCAATCTGCAGTGGTAAGAAGTCAGTCTGGTGAGCCTTCCGTTTTTGTGGTCAACCAAGACAACAAGACAGAAAAAAAATCAGTGGTTCTCAGTAATGAAGTTGGCAACGGTTGGGTAGTTAAAGAAGGACTATCTAGCGGTGAGAAAATCGTAATCACCAATATCATCAACATGAAAAATGATATTGAGGTTGTCGTCGATAGCAGTACAAACAGCGCTGTTCCTGCTTTGGCGAGCGAGGAATAAACCATGTCCTTATCGAACTTTTTTATCAACAGACCGATCTTTGCTTGGGTGATTTCCATTGTCATTATGCTTTCAGGCATTGCGGCTATCGTCACTTTGCCTGTCGCACAATACCCTACAATTGCACCGCCAGCCGTGACCATTTCAACGTCTTACCCTGGTGCTTCAGCAAAAACAATTGAAGACAGCGTGACTCAGGTCATCGAACAAGGCATGACAGGGTTAGATAACTTGTTATACATGGCGTCTAAAAGTGACTCTTCTGGTAGTGCGAGCGTTACCTTGACGTTTAGTGCAGATACCGACCCCGATATTGCTCAGGTACAGGTGCAGAACAGCTTACAGCAAGTGAGTAATCGCCTGCCGACAGCGGTACAAAATCAAGGTACTTCTGTCACCAAGAGTACGTCAGGTTTTATGTCGGTAACCAACTTATATTCTCCTGATGGCAGCATGAGTGCGGGAGATATTCAAGATTACGCTAACTCAAACATTAAGGACATCCTAAGCCGTGTGAACGGTGTGGGCGAAGTGACTATTTTCGGCCCATCTTATGCGATGCGTATCTGGTTAGACCCTGCAAAATTGAACAGCTATAGCCTTACGCCTGTTGATGTTTCGAATGCAGTATCGGTTCAAAACAGCCAAGTTACCGTTGGGCAATTAGGCGGAACGCCTGCTGTTGATTCTCAGTTAATTAATGCCAGTATCACGGCGCAAAGCCTACTTACCAGCGTTGAAGAGTTTGAAGATATCTTAATCAAAGTCGACAGTGACGGCTCTCAAATTAAGCTCAAAGACGTCGCACGTGTCGAGTTAGCCAGTGAAGAATCTTCATCTATTCCTGCTTACATGGGTAAGGACTCTTCTGGTATTGCTATCACCCTTGCTACCGGCGCGAACTCGTTAGACACACAAAATGCGGTTGATGCAAAACTTGAACAACTTTCAAAAGGTTTTCCGGATGGACTAGAACTGGTTAAAACCACCGACAACAACTTATTTATCCGTTTATCCATCAGTGAAGTGGTCAAAACGCTATTTGAAGCGGTTGGGCTTGTGTTTATCGTGATGTTACTGTTTTTGCAAAACTTACGAGCCACCTTAATCCCAACCATTGCCGTGCCAGTCGTACTACTTGGTACCTTTGGTGTCATGGCCATGCTGGGTTTCTCAATCAATACACTCACCATGTTTGGTTTGGTGTTAGCGATCGGTTTGCTGGTTGATGATGCCATTGTTGTGGTGGAGAACGTTGAACGTTTAATGCATGAAGAGAACCTATCTCCTCTTGAAGCAACCAAAAAATCAATGGGACAAATCACCAGTGCCTTAATCGGTATTACGATGGTGTTGTCGGTTGTATTTATTCCTATGGCCTTCATGTCAGGGTCAACGGGCGTTATCTACCAACAGTTCTCTTTGACGATTGTTTCGGCAATGGTGCTATCCGTTGTCGTCGCATTGATTCTTACTCCTGTATTGTGTGCAACACTTCTAAAGCCTGTCGATAAAGCGTCGAGCAATAAGTTTTTTGCACTGTTTAACCGAGGGTTCGACAAGCTATCCAACCAATACCGAGGTTCAGTTAAACACGCTTTACAACGTCCACTGCGCTTCGTTTTTGTTTACCTAATGCTTTTTGCCGGCACGGCTTACCTATACAACGTGCTGCCAAGTTCATTTTTGCCAAATGAAGACCAAGGTGACTTCATGGTGATGGTGACCACACCAACGGGGACCACATTACAAAAGACACAAGAAGTGATGTTGGATATCAAAGATTATTTTGAAGAGAACGAATCACACACTGTCGACCACGTGTTTACCGTGTCTGGATTCAACTTTTCAGGCTCTGGGCAAAATGCGGCGATGGCATTTATTGGCATGAAAGATTGGTCAGAAAGGACTGAACCTGGAACCGATGTTGATTCCATTATCGGTCGTGTAATGGGTGAGTTTTCAAATTACAAACATGCACAGATCTTTGCTTTTAGTAGCCCAGCAATTCGAGAACTTGGTACTTCAACGGGTTTTAACTTCTACCTAGAAGACGTGGGGGCTGTTGGCCATGACAAACTGATTGAGTTCAGAAACCAGTTACTGGCGGCGGCGGCTCAAAGTCCATTATTGCAAAGTACACGACCAAACGGCCTTGAGGATACCGCGCAACTATTCCTTGATGTCGACTATGAAAAAGCCAAAGTGCTAGGTCTAGAAATTGATGACATCAACCAATCATTGTCAATTGCTTGGGCATCGTCATACGTGAATGACTTCATCGATCGTGGTCGCTCTAAGAAGGTTTACATTCAAGCCGATGCTGAATATCGCATGACACCAGAAGACCTGAACTTATGGTTTGTGCGTAACAACAACGGTGAGATGGTGCCAATCTCAGCTTTCAGTACTTATCACTGGGGTCAAGGCTCACCACAGTTACAACGTTATAACGGCAACCCTGCAGTAGAAATCGTCGGTGAAGCAGCTTCTGGTTACAGTACTGGTGAAGCGATGGATGAAATCGATAGATTAGCCGCAGAGATTTCAAACGATGTACAGGTGAGCTGGACGGGAATGTCCTATCAAGAGATCGAAGCTGGAAACCAAGCGCCAATTCTGTACGCGATCTCCATCTTGATGGTTTTCCTCTGCTTAGCCGCTTTGTATGAAAGCTGGAGCATTCCAATTGCGATTATTCTGGTGGTTCCATTAGGGATACTCGGCGCACTGGCTGCGATCATGTTGCGAGGGCTAGAGAACGATGTTTACTTCCAAGTGGGCGTTTTGACTACGATTGGTTTAACCGCCAAAAACGCAATTCTGATTGTTGAATTCGCCAAAGAGCTTTATGAAAAAGGCGTCAACATTATTGATGCAACGGTACAAGCGTGTGAGATGCGTCTGCGCCCGATTATCATGACATCACTGGCGTTTGGGCTCGGTGTATTACCTTTAGTGCTGAGTACGGGTGCAGGTGCTAATGCACGTAATGCGATTGGTACGTCGGTTTTAGGCGGCATGATGGGTGCGACATTATTGGTCATCTACTTCGCTCCGCTATTTTTTGTCTTGATCTGTAAATTGTTCAAATCAGATGATAAAGCAGCAATAGCGAACAACGCCGAACAGCCAAACTGAGTACTAACAAAATGAAGGAATGATGAGCCTAGGAGTGGCTCATCATTACTCGCTGAACACTTTCAAAGGATAGAAAATGACGAACAGCCGTACCTCTCGTATTGGAACATTATTACTAATCATCGCTTTCTCCGCTGTGCTAGCGGTTGCCGTGATGATCTTTGGGGCGCGTTTGGGCTTGTGGGATCCCATTATTGGCTTTGGCTACATTCGAAATTATCTCAACCCCATCGGCCTCTCTGTACTCGCTTTAAGTACACTCGGGCTCATCTACCAGTGGATTACTCGTAATCGCACTGGTGCGCTCAAGTCTCTGGTCGCTGTATTCATAGGGCTTGGTCTCATCGCGCCAATGATCCACGGCATGATCCAACCAGTGAAACGTGGACCTGCAATTCATGACATTACAACCGATACCACAAACCCACCTAAATTTTTGGTGCTGGATGATACGCGTGCCGGTGCCAAAAACTCTCTGATTTATGCAGGGGAGGAAGTTGCTGCAGTACAGAGGAAGTTGTACCCATACATTAAGCCTATTCAAGCTAACCTCTCTGCTGAAGATGCATACGAAAAAGCTCTGGATGTTGCGCAGAACAAAGGTTGGAAAATTGTTGGAGGATTCCCTGAAGCACTACACTTTGAAGCAACAGCTCAAACAACTTTCTTTGGCTTTATAGACGATGTGGTCGTTAAAGTTACCCCCATAAACAACAAAAGCCGTGTCGATATTCGTAGTGTGTCTCGAATCGGTCGCAGTGATAAAGGGGTCAATGCCGCTCGAATTGTAGAGTTCACCGAAAGTTTTAACCAGTAAGCCGTTTTAGTTACAGCACCAAAATTTATTAAAGGATGAAATAGATATGAAACTGAAAAATGTAGCCAAAGTCATTGTGGCATCTAGCTTAGTTGCTGCCCCTTCATTTATCTTTGCTGCAGAGCCGAATGTGCCGACAGAGCCTCCATACATTGTATTAAGTGATAATTTAGATGAGCCAAACGGTTATGGATTTTGTATTGATACCTACGGCCCTGGTCAATCCGAATTAATGCAGACCCACACCTGTAAGCCCAAAGCGCCCGAAGGTTCTCCTCGTAACTATTCTGGTCATGATGTGAGATTTGAATACGACAATGAAACAAATAAGATTCAATCTTATGCGTTTGAAGGGTTGTGTATGCAAGGTCTTTTAGCGAAAGGAAAGAGCGAACTCGCGTTACTAGAGTGCAGTGATGCAAAACACCAAGGTTTTGTTTATAGCGAAAATGATCAGACTATTCGATTGAAAGCGGATTCTAGCTACTGTTTGGCAGTGACATCAGAAACTCAAGAAGCTGGACCTTGGGTAAAACGTCCACTTGAACTGATTCAGTGTAAGGAAGCAGAGCCAGTTCTAATGAAATGGACGGTCGTATCTAAGTAATACACACTTTTTGGCAAACCTCTTCGTTCCACAACTCAATGCCTTATAGGTGGCATTGCATACATGTAATGTCACCTTTATTGTTGAATGAAAGATTGAGATTTTCAATATGCCACTCTATCTGAGTATTAAACACCTAACTTTTCCGTCAATTCTATGAATGATGTTTCGGTATTTTTACCTGACGTGTCGATTTTAATAACTTCAGTTTTCCATTCCTCATAGTGACGATTCTTTACTTGTTGCCAATCAGGTAGCTTTAGGTTTTCGACTTCACTTTGTCGAGTGATGACCCTTCTTTCATGTTCCTCACGATCAGAGCAGCTAACTTCAATATTGACAAACCTAGCGCCAACACTTTCCGCTACCTCTTGCCACTCGTTTCGAGTTAGCTCAATTGGATTACAAGAGTCAGAAATGCAGCTAATACCTAACGCCAAATTGTCTTTAACAATACGGTAACTTAAACGATAACCCTCACCTTCAACTTTGAAGCAACAAAGATCTCTAAGCCCTTGTTCTACAGTATCAATGCGAACGTACATCGCCCCCGTTTTCTCTGCTAACAACTTCGCTAATGTCGATTTCCCTGAAGCTGGGAGACCTGAAAATATATATAAAACAGGTTGATTCAATTGATTTTCGCCTTTTGCATAAACTTCATTCAGTACAGATCTTCTCTGCATTCTACATCCAGATAATTTCGTCTTCTATAACAGCACCTTTAACGGAGCATGTGTGATTAAAAACACTAACAAGCTATGGGGAAAAATATGTTAAGGATACAGCTTTCGCTCGTCTTATCCTCACACAAAATAATCTTCATCAGATACCAAGCATTGGTGTTGGCTACCCTTAGATGTCGTAAAAAACCTTCTAATAGATAATCCAAGACCGATGTGATGATTCAAAGACCTAACGAGAGTCCGAATTCCACCTCTAACTGATCTATTTTTCTCTTACCAAAGTACAAGTTACTAATAATTCGATATAAATCGCTCTATTGTTTGAAATTGTTGCCTACAGTTTGATAGAGCTTATCGTCGTAATGATTGCCATCAATAGACGCAGTTTGATAGTTATTATTGTTTACAAGGAGAGGAAATGGAAAACCCAGTTGTCACGCTGAAACAGGCCAGCAAAAGCTTTGTTGACGGCAAAGACACCCATCATGTGTTGGAGGGCGTCGACTTCGCTTTGGCAACAGGGGCAAGCGTGGCTTTGACAGGAGCAAGTGGCAGCGGGAAAAGTACTCTACTCAATCTCATCGCGGGTTTTGAACCGCTCTCAAGAGGCGAGTTATGGCTCGATGGTGAAGACACATCAGCTTGGAAAGACCCACAGTGGAGCCGCTTCCGCCATCAAAAACTGGGGGTTATCTTTCAGCAGTTCAACTTATTAACCCCACTCAACGTAAAACAAAACATCGCGTTCCCGTTGCATTTGAATCAACAAAAATGGGGCGAGTGGTGTGATTACTTGGTGGAAGCGTTAGGCATAAGTGAACTACTGGATAGGCATGTATCAGCGCTCTCTGGTGGGCAACAACAACGAGTAGCGATAGCTCGCGCGCTAGCTCATAAACCGAAACTGCTGCTTGCCGATGAACCCACAGGCAACCTCGACCACAAAGCCGGTTTAGAGGTAATGAGGCTACTGAACGAAATCACCACACAAGGCAACACCGCCGTATTACTGGTTACACATAGCCCTGAATGCGCCAGTTTTATGCAGACTCAACTGGTGTTAGATGATGGAGAGCTGAAGCGAGCCGATTTAAACCAAAAGCAAGCGAGTGACATTTCTTATGTTGAAAGCTAAGCGGACAGCCGAATCAAATCGCCTCAAAATCGCTCATACAAAACTTACGCTAAACCTATTCGCTGCGCACTATCGCCAATCCCCTTTGCAAGCTGCAGCGATCTTGGTTGGTATTGTGTTGGCGGTCACCCTGTTTGTCGCCGTGCAAGCGATCAACCTCAATGCCAAACGCAGCTATGCGGAATCCACCGAGCAACTTAGCGCTCAAGCTCTAAATCTGATCATCCCACCAGCGGGGCAAAACTATTTGCCAGAATCGCTCTACTTCAAGCTAAGACAAAATGGATTAAGCGCAATACTACCTGTGATTGAAGGGCGAGTGAGAGACGAACAAGGGCGTCGTTGGTCTGTACAAGGTAGTGAGCTAATCTCTGCTCTCACCTCAAGATCTCGTTACGCAGAAAAAAACGAGCAAACCAATCAGAACCAACAAAATATATCCCTGTTCGATAATGCCCTACCCCTACCTCAATTGTTGGCGGGCAAACCCATCGTGATGATGAGCCAGTCGCAACATCAAAGCTTGGGCGAAGTAAAAACACTCATTCTCGATGAAGTCGTCACCCAAGTGGTAGTGCTACCCGATGAATGGCAACTGGGCAGCCGAATGTTGATGGATATTGGCTTCGCCCAGCAACTGCTGAACAAACAAGGTCAACTGAGCTATATCGCCGTATTTGATACTAATAGCCAACCACACGACAACTGGCTGAATCTCATCGCAGAACAAGGGCAATGGATCACCAATAATCAGAGTACCGATCTCGGCTCTATTACCGACAGCTTTCACCTTAACCTCACTGCTATGAGCTTACTGGCGTTCTTGGTTGGTTTGTTCATCGCTTATAACGGTGTGAAATACAGCTTACTAAAACGTAATCGGCTATTGGTTCAAATTCAGCAAGCGGGTTTAGCACCAAGCATCGTGTTTTCAGCCTTGCTCGTTGAGCTTACCGTTCTGGTAACCATAGGCGCTTCACTCGGTTTCATTTTAGGGATTCAATTAAGCCATTGGCTACACCCAACCGTTGCGATAACCCTTGAACAACTTTATGGCGCAACACTATTACCCGGTACATGGCAGTGGTTATGGTTAGCACAAGCTTTATTGCTTACGTTAGCCGCTACGCTTGTTGCGTGTTGGCAACACTTTAAACAACGCGTTCGACAACCGCTCTCTTCTCATGGCGGTTTTTACCAAGCGCCAGAAAACTCGAACGAAAACCAACTGTTTGTCATTGGTTTAATGCTAACGGTTATCGCATTGGTGGGATTGTGGCTCAGCGAGCATCATCGCTTCACTATGGCGTGGCTTGGTGTATTAGTGGTGTCGATTCCCTTATATCTACCCAAAACGCTCTGCGTGTTAGCAAATTGGAGTGAACAGCGAACCCAATCTGGATTGATGCAGTACCTGTTTGCTGAACTGCGAGAGCTGATATCTCCCCTCTCCCTTGCCATGATGGCACTGCTGCTTGCGGTTACCGCCAACATGGGAATGAATACCTTAGTTGGAAGCTTTGAATCCACTCTAAAACAATGGTTAGAGCAACGCTTGCATGCCGACATTTACGTTAGCCCTGCTCAAGGCGAAATCGCTAATGTAGAACGCGCATTAGAACGGTTTGAGAACGTTGAAACCGTTTATAAGCAATACTATGTTGATGATAACTTGCAGGGCCTACCTACTTTGCTCGGTACCAAAGACAAAGATACATTAGAGCAAACCATGGTATTCCAATCGCAGCTTGATAGTTTTTGGGAGCGCTTCTACCAAGGCGAACTCGTGGCGATCAGCGAACCCACGGCGGTGAAGCTTGGCTTATCACTGAATAGCGAATTTAAGCTCGACTCTATCCCAGACCAATCACTGGTGGTTGGCGCGATCTTCCACGATTACGGCTCGCCGAATGGCGAAGTGTTGCTTGCCCCTAATTTGTGGCTTGAAAGCGGCTTTACGGATTTACCTACTAGCCTAGGTATTAAAGTATCTGGCGACCAGCAACAGGTATACGAACAGTTACGCCAACAACTGAATTTGCACCCAAGTCAGCTCTACGATCAAGCACAGATCAAATCCCTCGCTTTAGATATCTTTTCACAAACCTTTGCCATCACTCGCGCGCTGAATGGCGTAACCTTAATGGTCGCGGTCATTGGCTTGTTCTGTGCGTGCTTTATGTTGCTCGATGCACGTAAGGCCGCTATTGCAAGGTTGTATGCACTTGGCGTGAGCCGCAAAAAGCTGATGGCTATGGTACTCGGGCAAATCGTTGTGTTGGTGGCTTTTACTCTGGTTATTGCCATCCCACTCGGCGCTATGGTTGGCTACGTACTAACAGACATCGTCACCCTGCGCGCCTTCGGTTGGAGCTTAAATTATCAGTGGAATTGGAGTGATGCGCTCAGCATTTCCTTCATCACGATTGTTGTGGCGGTGGTTGCAACACTCATTCCTCTCTGGCGATTAGTCAGTAAGCCTGTGGTATCCAGTTTGCAAAGTGAGGTGTTGTGATGAACATTGATATGAAGAGTAAGCTAATCAAACTGTCTGTTCTCTCACTTAGCTTGCTATCTCTATGGGGTTGTGACAAAGCCGATCCAAATTCCGCTCAAAACATGGGTTCAATACTTGGAAGTAGCAATGAGCAAAAGCAAAATGATCAATTCACTCCAGTAGATAAAGGCTTAGACATCAAATTCCCTGCCGACCATCAAGCACACCCTGATTTTCGCCATGAATGGTGGTACTTAACCGCCAACCTCATTGACGAAAATGGCAATGAACTAGGTGTGCAATGGACACAATTCCGCTTTGCAGCAGCTCCAGAAAACAGCGTCGATCAAACCAAGCAGCCTAAGCAAACAGCATGGCAAAGCCAGCAGATCTACATGGCGCACAGTGCCGTCACCACTAAAGACAAACACTATGCCGATGAAAAATGGTCGCGCGACCAAGCAGAATTGGCAGGCGTAAGTGCTTCACCACTTCGAGTCTATCTTGATGACTGGCAGTGGAGCTCATCAACCAATGATCTGTTCCCTGCCACACTGAACGCCAGCTCAGAACAGTTTGGCTACTCGTTAACACTCACCAGCGACGCTCCCTATCAAAAACAGGGAGAACAAGGCTACAGCACTAAAAGTAGCGACGAAAAAGTAGCTTCCTATTACTACAGCCAACCATTTATCGATGTATCGGGCAACGTGACGATTGATGGTGTCACGCATAAGGTTTCTGGCAAAGGCTGGATAGACAGAGAGTGGAGCTCGCAGTTCTTACTCGACTCACAACAGGGCTGGGATTGGTTTGCACTGAGGCTCAATGATGAAACTAGCTTAGTCGTGTTCCAACTACGAAATTCAACAACAGGCGAAGCCAATTATGCTAACGCAAGATTAATGCAGCAAGACGGTTCTGGCATTGCGATTTCACAACAAGACATCACCCTAACCGCCATCAAGCAAACAGAAATCGACGGACGCGATTACCCAACAGAGTGGCACATATCAATTCCAAGCCAGCAAATAGAACTGACAGTCTCGGCACTCAATCCCAAAGCAAAGATGCCACTATCGGTTCCCTATTGGGAAGGTCCTATTGTGATTGAAGGAACACACTCTGGTACGGGTTATATGGAGTTAACGGGGTATTAGATTGTGCAGTACTGACAACAAATACGTCGCGATAGCCATGGACTAAACCACTTTCAACCAAAACCTCCACCACGGAGGTTTTTGTTATTTCATTCGTTCTATTTATCTTAACGCCTGTTGAGAAATATCTAATTTAACCAAACAATAAGCACCCCTAAAATACCAATCAAATGCTTAGGGGGAGATAGAACATGATTAGCTCAGTACACAATGACGAACTCAACAGATATATAGAGAAACTAGACTTAAACCTTACCAAGGCTCAGGTTCGTGAACTTGGTTGGCAGCAAAGCAATGAAGAGGTAGGAAAAGGAAAAACAGTATTAGGCTCGTGGTTTTTCTTTTCTTTCTTTGGCTTATGTACGTCTGCATGTCTCGTGCTTCTGATGTATATCTCATGAAGATAAACAAAACAATGACCACGTATAACCAGCATGGAACGTTCAATTGGTTTGAGGTCGATGGAGAAGCGTACATACTGTTCAAGGTCGGCAGTAACAGTGCTCTATTGAACCAACACTATGAGGATGTCACCGAACAACAGAGCGAAATATATGAATTATTAGGTGCGATTCCATAAGTTCATACCACACGTATTCACTTATGGTCTATCTACTCACTAACTAGCGAAAACCTCCGTTCTTTTGGCAACACGAGCTAGCTACAACAAACGATTCTTATATTGCTCCGGCGTTTGACCAGAATACTTCTTGAACATGCTAATGAAAGGACTCGCTTGGTTGTAGCCTAATGTCAGGGCAACCTCTTTAACCGACTGCCCATTTCTTAGCAGATCCATTGAGTACAAGTAGCGTACTCGCAGTCGCCATTCAGTAAAACTCATCCCCAATTCACTTTGGCAATGACGTGACAAAGTTCGCTCGGTTGCGTGCACTTTCTCTGCCCAATCCTTTAGCGAGATATCGTCTGTTGGGTTCTCTTCGATGGCCGCCAGAATAGGTGCAAGGTACTTGTTATCGGTTGAAGGTAAGAAGTGATGCTCAACTTGGCGCTCTGCTAATTGGTCCAACAGTACCTGTACAAGCCTTTGATCTTGTTCGCTTTGTGCGACATTGATGTCACGCTGGCGAAAGTCATCAATGATCGAAGATACGATCGGTGTAATCTTAATGAGGCTGGTTTTCTCAGGCAGATGTTGAGTTAACTCACGTGCAATATTCAAAGAACAGTAGTCCAATGGTTTACGGTTATAACTGCAGTGCATGACCCCGGCGGGCACCCAAATCGCTAGATGTGGCGGTGCGAGAAAGCGGGTTCCCTCTGCTTCCATTTCAAGAATCCCACCGCTGATCAACTGAACCTGTCCCCAAGGGTGGCTGTGTACACGAGTTTCGGTGTTCGATAAGAACGCTTCGAAATTCATAAATACGTTGGATGGTGCCTTATCGATTGATAAGGATGGGTGAAGGTTTCTTGAGTGTTTTTTCAATCTTGTCTTCCTATCGCGCCTGATGTCTTTTTAAAGATATCTGTAAGTATAACGACCTGTCAAACTAGCCGCATCAACTCATTTGCGACGGAAACCACACCACATGCATTATCTTTTACCATTTTTCACAGTCTGTATCTGGGGTGCTAATGCGATCGTCAATAAGCTAGCCGCAAGCACCATCGAACCGAGCGCAATGAGTTTTTACCGTTGGTTCATTGCGATGTTAATCCTGACGCCTTTCTGTATTCGCTCAGTTATCAAACAATGGCCAATCATTAAACCTAACTTGTCGAAATTGGCATTCCTTGGTTTTTTGGGCATGGTGTTAAACCAATCATTGGGGTACTACGCCGGCCTAACTACAACGGCTTCTAACATGGCATTGATCACTTCATTAGTGCCGTTGATCAGCGTGTTCCTGAGCGTTCCACTGCTCAACAAGTCGATTTCTAGCTTGAGTATTGTCGGCGGTGTGTTGTCTCTGTCTGGATTAGCCCTAATGCTTGGTAAGGGTGACCCGCTGTTCTTTATTCATCAAGAACTGACTCAAGGCGATGGTTACATGCTAATCGCGGCATTTGTTTATGCCTCTTACTGCGTGTTGTTGAAACGTTGGAAAATGCCAATCAGCAACTGGGTGGTGATCTACATGCAAGGGATGTTCGCAGTCGCAATGTTGGCACCACTTTGGCTGACCAGCGACCAACTTATTCCTTCGCAACAAGCGATTCCTTTGATTGCGTACGCGGCGATTGCAGCTTCTATTTTAGCGCCTTGGATGTGGGTAAAAGCGATTGATACCATTGGTGCCGATTCCAGTGCGATGTTCATGAACTTGCTGCCTGTTGTTGCGATCGTATTGGCTGCAACCTGGCTAGGTGAAGAGATTAACCAATTCCATATCATTGGTGGTGTGATGGTGATTTCAGGCGTTATTCTTGCTCAAATTAAACGAAAACCAAGGCTTGAAGCGCCCCTGCCTCAGCAAGCTAACTAAACTTAGCTTGGGTTAGATTAGAGTAAATTAATTAGACGACCAATAATTCGCTAATCAACCTTTCACCACAGTGCCTGCTTTATCGCAGGCATTTTTATTTTGTTCACAACACTTTCAAATTCCTTTAATACGCACTTATTGTTGTTGCAACCAACGACCGACTCATGTTTAATGCATCGAGTACTGTTTAAGTTGTAAAAGGAATTACAATGACCCAACCAACGCTACCTGTGATCATATCGTCACTGCTGGCTGTAACGTCTGCTTCAAGCTTCGCTGCCTCTATTACTAACGATACTCCGCTAGCTGAAGAGCAACATTTTGTTCGTGGTAATGGCGCAGAACCCAATACTCTCGACCCAAGTTTCGTCAATTCAGGCATGCCCGGAGACATCATCGTCAATGACATGTTTGAAGGGTTCGTTATCGAAAACAGCGATGGACAGATCATTCCAGGACAAGCTGAAAGTTGGACGTTCAGCAACGGCGGTAAGACGGTTACGTTCGTTTTGAAAAAGGGCCTTAAGTGGTCGAATGGTGAACCAGTCACCGCATCAGACTTTGTGTTTGGTTGGCAGCGTGCCGTGTCTCCGAAAACGGGCAACAACACCGGATTTGTGTTCTCGACGGCAAATATCGTCAACGCCAGCGAGATTCTTTCAGGGGATAAAGATCCATCAGATCTTGGTATTCAAGCACTAGACGATCGCACGGTAGAGATCTCGCTTTCAAAGCCTACGCCCTATTTCATGAGTTTAATGAGTATCAAGACCTTCTTCCCTTTACCTTCTAAGTTGGTTGAAGAGAAAGGAGCCCAATGGACTCGCGCCGAAAATATCACGACTAATGGCGCTTACACACTCAGCAAATGGGTACCTAACGAATACGTCGAAGTCACCAGAAACCCAAATTACTGGGATAACGCTTCAACCGTCATCAATAAGGTGACTTACTTAGGTTTATCCTCTCAAAACGCAGAGCTGATTCGTTATCAGTCTGGTGAGATTGATATGACGAACCGCGTTCAGCTTGAGTATTACCAAAAGCTTGTCAAAGAGAGCCCTGAACAGATTAAAGCTCAAGCGTTATTAGGATCGTATGTTTATTCGTTCAATACTCGTCAAGCTCCGTTTGATGATGTCAGAGTTCGACAAGCACTGAGTATGGCGGTCGACCGAGATATTTTGGTCGATAAAGTAACAGGCCAAGGCGAACCTCAAGCTTACAGCGTGACACCTAATAATATCCCGAATTACACGGCGCCTAAGTCTTTATTCGAAGCGCTTGATAGCTCACAGCGCCAAGCAAAGGCCAAACAGTTACTCGAAGAAGCTGGGTACAACAAAGAGAACCCACTTACATTCACACTCACGTATAACACCAGCGAGAACCACAAAAAGATCGCCATCGCGATTGCTTCGATGTGGAAACCGCTTGGCGTGAAGGTAGAACTAGAGAATATGGAGTGGAAGGCATATGTCGCAGCTAAAGGAGCGGGAGATTATCAGCTTGCTCGCTCATGGGCATTTGGTGACTACCCAGAACCCTCAGCGCTACTAGAAGCCTTCACATGTGGCCACACAGCTAACGAGAGTGGTTTCTGTAACACTGATTTTGATGAGCTGTTACAGAAAGCGAGCAAAACGGAAGATCAGGCTAATCGCTTTGCTTTATACCAGCATGCTGAATCACTACTTAACGAATCAGCAGCAGTTATGCCTTTATATCACTACAATCACACTCGATTAGTGCGAAATACACTCAAAGGCTTCCCTAACAACAATCCGAAAGGAAATATCTACGCGAAGGATCTATACTTCATAAAAGAGTAAAAGTGAGCTGAAGAATAAATAGTTTTAACTACCACTTTAGTGGTAATTGCGATAAAGTCACTTTAACTAAACCAAACAAGCAACGGTTAGTTGGCAAACAATAAAAGGTACCGACATGAGTACCTAAAGGCTTAGAAGCACCTAGCATTGCGCTAGGTGTTTTTTTTTGCAATCGCCCCTTTCTTTTGGCTTACTCTCGATTGTCTTTCCGTGTTTATCCCTCACCTTGAAACTCAATAACCATCAATGTTCATCAGTTCGTCATCCGTTTGAAAAAAATAGTCTTAACCGTGAGATTATCCGCTTTAATTTCTATCATCTTATGTATATTGTTATTAGCAAGTAACAAGCATGTTATGCAGCACAATAATAATGAAGGAAGATAGATGAGCAGTAACAATAGCCGACAAGATGGTAAACGAGACGTTACTCTGCGTTTTTTAGCTGAACCCGGGGATGTGAACTTTGGTGGTAAAGTTCATGGTGGCGCAGCAATGAAGTGGATCGATTTAGCTGCCTATGCTTGTTCTGCTGGGTGGAGTGGCAAATATTGCATTACGGCCTACGCTGGTGGTATTCGATTTGTTGCCCCAATCCATGTAGGCAACCTAGTAGAGGTAAGTGCGAAAGTCATCTATACCGGTTCGTCTTCTATGCACATTGCGATCGATGTACAAGCGAGCGACCCTAAAGAATTGAATAACCGTCTAACCACTCACTGTATCGTGATTATGGTAGCGGTTGATGAAAACGGTAACCCGACTAAAGTGCCTGAATGGGTGCCAGAAACACCAGAAGACATCGAATTGAGAGATTCCGCTATCCGCCTAATGAACATGCGAAAACAAATCGGCGAAGAGATGGAAG
Organism: Vibrio pomeroyi; assembly: GCA_041879425.1. Lineage (NCBI taxonomy): Bacteria > Pseudomonadati > Pseudomonadota > Gammaproteobacteria > Vibrionales > Vibrionaceae > Vibrio > Vibrio pomeroyi. The sequence continues at coordinate 816,600 of CP090855.1, forward strand.
CGCACGTGAAGTACCTTAAATAGGTTTAGTCACTAGCCCTGCCTTGCAACCAAGCTCTTTCAATACCCACTATTTCAATGCCAAGCCGCCGCTTGGCATTTGTTTATCTAACGTTCTCAATTAACGATAAAGCGCGTAGCACACCTTCTAGAGCGTGATACTCAGCCAAAGGTTGAAATGAATCGACACGAGTTCAAAGAATTATTTTGACTGTCATAAAGTCGTCATTTAGCTCTGATTAAATACCGCCAATCATAATGGATGTATTTGAATTTCCCGGAGCCACACTTGAGCGTCACACGCCCCACTCTTAGCGAATCTACACTGAACAATTTGAAGGCTGTTGAGTATCAATGGGTTAGAACCTTGTACGTCGAGGGCTACGACAGTAATGAAATTAATCACTACATCCAGACGTGCTTCGGCGGTGATCCAACGTTTGCGGATCTGTTTCGTCGTGTCGCACTCGATCAAGAAAGCATCTATGTGTTGTTACAACACTTGGGCTGTGCACCTTCAAGCAAAGAGTTCTAGCGGCTAGAACTCATTATTCACATTCTATCGCTACCTATTCCAAGTTGATCCAGCCCAGCGTTTTGATTGTTAACCGTCAACTATAGCTCCAACACCATTCCATCAGCCTGAGTTATGACTCTTTAAAACTCACAGCCACATCCCGTTTCTATATGCACTTTCTCTGCAATTACAGCACTTGTTGCATACAAATCATTGAAGTATCACGCATTGGAATATTAGCAATATATCAATAGATCAACAGCCCCTTATACTGAGTGTCTGATTTGTGAGACTCGTTCATACCTTCAAGTAAGAGGAATGAGTCAAGAAAGGTGTAGGAGAGAAGTGACTCGAAGCTTTTAATATTAAAGCGGTTATCAGCACAATAACGGTGATGGATACAAGAGTTGACGAGTAAAGCAGACACAAAGACAAAGCAAAAAGTAGCAGGCATAAAAAAACCCAAGTAAGTACCTGGGTTAGAGTTACAAAAACCACTAATCATTAATAGCGTAAGGAACCTGATTAGTAGCCAGCTATGCGTAACCTGAGGGTTATTTTTATTACTGATCGGCGGCCAAACCAAATGATGTAATAAAAATGCCAATATAGAGCGACCACGAAGGTCGCTCTTTTTCTTTCTTATGAGATACAGCTTATCCTTTTACACCACCTGCCGTCAAACCGCCAACTAACCAACGTTGAGCAAGTAAGAACACGATAGTAATCGGAAGAGCTGAAAGTACAGCCGCTGCCGCAAAGTCACCCCATAGGTAGTTCTGAGGGTATAGGTATTGCTGCATACCTACTGCTAGCGTGTAAGAGTTCACATCAGTAAGCAGAATAGATGCTACTGGTACTTCACCTACTGTTGCAATGAACGACAGAATAAACACAACTGCTAGGATTGGCACAGACAATGGTAGTAGAACCAGTCTGAATGCTTGCCAAGGCGTTGCACCATCCAGTGCTGCAGCCTCTTCCAAAGAGTTGTCAATCGTCTCAAAGTAGCCTTTAATCGTCCAAACGTGCAGTGCGATACCGCCTAAGTAAGAGAAAATCAGACCGCCATGCGTGTTCAAGCCTAAGAACGGGATGTATTGACCAAGTTTGTCGAACAACGCGTAGATAGCCACTAGAGCAAGTACCGCTGGGAACATTTGGAAAATCATCATCGCTTTCAGGATAGTTTCTTTACCCTTGAAGCGCATACGAGCAAATGCGTAAGCCGATGTCGTAGACAGTGCCACAATCAAGATAGACGTCACACCTGCCACTTTAACCGAGTTCCATAACCAGGTTAAAACAGGGAATGGAGGTGGCGTTACCGAGCCATCTGCGTTCGTTACTGAAATACCCAGTGCGAGTTTCCAGTGCTCCAATGATGGATTGTCTGGAATCAAGCTACCCGTAGCGAAGTTACCTTCACGGAACGAGATCGCGATGATCATCAGAAGAGGGAAGATAATCATTGCCAAGAAGCACCACAACACTGCATGCGTTGCCCACACTCGGTATTTAAGGCCTTTACCTTGTACCATAGCCATTGTCGTGCTCCTTAATCTTGAGACAGTTTAGTGAAACGAAGGTTTAGTAACGCTAGTGCACCAACCAATAGGAAGATAAGCGTTGCGATTGCACTTGCTAGACCGAAGTCTTGACCGCCGCCGCCTTCGAATGCAATTCGGTACGTGTAGCTTACAAGCAAGTCTGTGTAACCCGCTGGCTCAGAAGTACCAATCATGTTCGGGCCACCGTTCGTCAATAGTTGAATCATTACGAAGTTATTGAAGTTAAAGGCAAACGCTGCAATCAGTAGCGGTGTAAGCGGTTTAATCATCAATGGGAATGTGATGCGCTTGAAGTTATCAAGGAAGTTCGCACCATCAATTGCTGACGCTTCGTATAAGTCATCAGGAATCGCTTTCAGCAAGCCCATACATAGAATCATCATGTAAGGGAAACCTAGCCATGTGTTAACAATCAACACCATGGTTTTCGCAAGGATTGGGTCTGAGAACCAGTTCGGGCTTAAGCCGAAGATATTCTCGAGCACCATGTTAATCTCACCAAAGCTCTGGTTGAATAAACCCTTAAAGATAAGAATCGAGATAAACGCTGGTACTGCGTAAGGCAGAATCAGTAGAACACGATAAATAGAGCGGCCTTTCAATTCTTCCCACTGTACGATGTTCGCCAGTACAAGACCGATGACAAGTGTGAACACTACGGTACATACAGAGAAGATAACCGTCCAAATAAAGATGCTGATGAAAGGTTCTTTGATACCTTCATCTTTCCACACACGTTCAAAGTTATGTGTACCAATGCTAACAACGAAGCCCGGAGAGATTGTGTTACCTGTAAACTCACCATTAGCATCAACAGGTTGGTAGAAACCTAAGTCCATATTTGGCTTGAGAACATCACCCGTTTCGTTGTTGATTAACGTTTCGTCATCATCCTGAAGGGTGTAAAGCGGAGCAACAGAAGCGAACTTACGTAAGCCACTCATGCGGATGTCACCACCGTCCGGTAGATTGAAATCAACACCACTGATCGCTGCTCGGTTTTTGATGATCGCTTTGATCTTCTCTTTTTCACCTTGCGTAGACTCGATTGCAGATAGGTCCATTTCTGTCGCTGTCATATTGTCTAAAGAGAATACGTCAGTCGCTAATAGTTGGTCGCCATCTTTAACCACGATCTGGTGACCGTCGTCAGTCTTGTACAAAGTGAATGGGTAGCTATCACCACTTTGGAAAGTGCGGTCTAAAAGAACGGTTTGAGTACGTTCTAGAGAAAGCTGGTTTTTTGCGCTGTAGTTTGTAAACGCAAGCCCTACGGTGTATGCCAATGGGAAAAGAATGAACAAGATCATTCCGGCAATACCTGGGTAAATATAACGGTGGGCGTAAGTTTTCTTACTACCAAAAATGTAAAGTGCCAAAGCCGTTAAGATCACTGTAAGCAACGCAAAAGCGAGCTCACCGCGAGAATACATTAGAATTGTAGCGTAGCCGTTAATTAAGCCAACGCTACCAAGCAACCCCCATTTGATGAAGACGCTTTTACTGCCTGGAAGGCTTGATGGTGCTGGGATAGCATCTGTACCTTGAACTGACTGCATAGAGGAACCTGCTAGCGATATAGATAAAAAATAGAAAAGTAAGGAGAGGTTGCCCTCTCCTTAAAAGGTAGTGCTTGGTTGTTACTTAGTCATACGACCTTCAGCAGCTTTTAGTGCTTCGTCTACTGATTGACGGCCGTCAACTACGTTGCCGATCGCTTCTTCCATGCTGTACCAGAACGTTGTGAACTGAGGGATGTTAGGCATGATTTCACCGTTCATCGCGTTGTCCATTGTTGCTGCAATACGAGTATCGCTGTCTAGTTGACGTTGGAAAGAGTTAAGAGCAACAGCGCCTAGTGGCTTGTCGTCATTCAGGCTCTTCATACCTTCATCAGTTAGTAGGTAGTTTTCCATGAACTCAACAGCTAGGTCGCGGTTTGGAGAAGCAGTGCTGATACCACCAGCCCATACACCAACGAAAGGTTTAGACGCTTTACCGTTGAACTTAGGTAGCGTTGTTACACCGTAGTCTACGCCAGCTTTCTTGATGTTTTCCCAACCCCAAGGGCCGTTGATTGTCATTGCAACGTTACCTGCAACGAATTCAGACTCAGCTACTGAGTAATCCATGTCTGCAGAGATAACTTTGTCTTGTACCATCTTCTCGATGAAACCTAGAGACTTCTGAACACCGTCAGTCGCTACGCCCGCATCTTTAATGTCGTAACCTTCTGCAGTCTGTTTGAATGCGTAACCGCCGTCAGCTGCAAGTAGAGGCCATGTGAAGTAAGCGCCGCCACGTAGAGGCCACATGATCGCTTTCTTGCCGTCTTTTTGAAGTTCAGCGTTAAGTGCTGGGATTTCTTCCCAAGACTTAGGTGGGTTAGGAACAAGTGCTTTGTTGTAAATTAGAGAAACTGACTCAACGGCAACAGGGTATGCGATTGTTTTACCTTCGTAAGAAACAGCGTCCCATGCGAAGTCTACGATACCTTCTTTAGTCTCTTTAGAAGGTTTGATATCTACAAGAAGACCCGCTTCTGCATAGCCGCCAAAACGGTCGTGTGCGTAGAAGATCATATCTGGGCCGTCGCCCGCTGCTGCTACTTGAGGGAATTTCTCTTCTAGCTTGTCAGGGAAAGCAACTGTTACTTTAACACCAGTATCTTCTTCGAAGCGTTTACCTACTTCAGCCATGCCTTCATAAGCTTTGTCACCACCTACCCAGATTGTTAGTTGTCCTTCTTCGATAGCAGCGTTTGCACCAAAAGAACCCAGAGCAACCAATGTACCTAGAGCTACAGCGCTTAGAGCGTTTTTCATGTGAATATCCTTTTTATATTTATACGTAGGGCACATCTACCAAGACGAGCCAGTTTTCGGAGGTTATGATCTGAGAAAACAGACCCTAGCTCATCATCCTAGCCACTACGCCCTAGCTATTATGGCTTAAATTCGTGATCGCCATCCGGTCAGATTAGAGACTAGAATCACAAAACACATACTCATCGTGATCAACATCACCGTTATGTGGTGGATTTATTTGAACTGGATCGCCAATTATTATTAACCCCCTATATCTACTCCTCCCCTCCTACTCCCCCTAGTTAATTTTCTATTAGGAGGATGTACCCTTCCGCCAATTCACGGAAACTGCATTCATCCAAGAGTGGATAGTAAGAACCCTTTACCAGCAAGTGTCGTGTGTAACCACATTGTTCATTAAGCTGGCTTCACTGCCCGCTGTTGTCTTTATTAAGCATCGAGCTAAATCTGTGATTGAATCACGGGGGAGGTTTAGCTGGATGTGGGGGAAATAGGCACCAGTTTGGCTATGACGGGTGGGCTTGGTTACAGAATCCAAGTCTCACCCACTTTTTTTCTTACTCACTCAATACTTACCAATTCCTACAGTTACTGCTGACCCAAAAATTTCTTATAATGATAAGCAGTAAAACTTAAAATTTGATCGATCGAGGACAAGCTAGATGGCGAGTGTCACGTTAAAAAACGTTTATAAATCATATGGTGATGTACAGATTTCTAAGGACGTAACCTTAGACATCAACGAAGGTGAATTCGTAGTATTCGTTGGACCATCAGGTTGTGGTAAATCGACGCTATTACGTTGTATCGCAGGTCTAGAAGACATTACGTCTGGTGATTTGTACATTGGCGACCAACGCATGAACGACGTTGAGCCATCAAAGCGTGGCGTAGGTATGGTATTCCAATCTTACGCGCTTTACCCTCACCTTAACCTTTACGACAACATGTCTTTTGGTCTTAAGCTAGCGAACGCTGATAAAGCTGAGATTGATAAGCGTGTTGAGCATGCCGCTGAAATCCTTCAGCTTGGTCATCTACTAGAGCGTCAACCAAAAGCACTTTCTGGCGGTCAACGTCAACGTGTTGCCATTGGTCGTACTCTGGTTTCTCAACCAAACGTATTCCTGCTAGATGAGCCGCTATCTAACCTAGATGCTGCGCTGCGTGTTCAAATGCGTTCACAAATCACTAAGCTACAACGTCAACTTGGTTGCACCATGATCTACGTTACCCACGACCAAGTGGAAGCGATGACAATGGCCGATAAGATTGTTGTACTTGATGGCGGTTACGTATCTCAAGTTGGTAAGCCACTTGACCTATACCACTACCCTCAAAACCGTTTCGTTGCTGGCTTTATTGGCTCGCCGAAGATGAACTTTATGTCTGTACACATTGAACAGGCTGAAGCAGAACGCGTATTGGTACAGCTTTCAAACGGCATGACTTTCTGGATCCCTGTTGATGGTACAACCGTTAACGTTGGCGACCGTATGTCTCTGGGTGTTCGTCCTGAGCACTTGATGTCTGCTGAAGCAGGTGATGCAACGATTGAAGGCGAAGTAATGATCGTCGAGAAGCTAGGTAACGAAACTCAAGTTTACCTAAACCTTGAAAGCGCAGATGCTGACGTTATCTACCGTCAACCAGACACGCTAACGGTTGAACCAGGCGACAAGCTAGCGATTGGTATTCCAGCGCACCGTTGTCACTTGTTCCACAGCGATGGCCGAGCATGTCGTCGTCTATACAAAGAGTACGGTACTGATTAATCGACTCACTGTTAATCGATAACTGTCCAAATTCAATCCCTCTTACCTTGTAAGGGGGATTTTTCTTTCTGTAAGGTCTTAATCAGTAACACGCATTGCTTTCACTGGCACATTATCGACAGACAATAAAAAAGGCCTAGCATGCGCTAGACCTTTATCTGTTCAGTTAGAGTCTCGGCTCAACCAATCACTTCAAACAGTCACTCAAAACCATTACTTAAAAGAGAGGACGTGTCTCAAGCTTAGTGGATTGGTGTATCACTTTTTTTGTTGAACTGGCCAAAATGCTTTTCTAACACTTCTGGAGTCAGTTTGCCTTCCGCTTCTAGTCGCTTAAATTCAGCAACGATCGCTTTTTGCTCTTCAAGTGATGGTAGTTTTACCTCTGGCTCATCGCCCACCTCTTGAGTCATCTGCTCTAGTTCTTTTTCAAAATCGCTCATGATACTTACCTAAATATTAAACCTAATCAGATTTTACTCATTTACGCCCTTTGATGCTAGGGTGATTGAATTTAAAGCCCGAAACCAGATCAAGCTAAGGTCAGTTAGAAGAGAACAAAACCACAAAATAGAAAGAGCTGGGTTCACGATAAAATGAATCCAGCTCTTCGTCTATGTAACCATCTAAGCCATGCTATAACCTAAGGTATGAAAACTTAAAGGGATTAAAGCTTGAATGAACCAACCATCTTATCTAGACGGGAAGATAGGTCACGAAGCTCTTGGCTTGCTTCTGCAAGTTGCTCTGCCGTACCCGTCGTCACTTCGTTGATTGCGTTGATCTCTTCAATGTTCTGGTTGATGGTGTGAACTACGGTTGATTGCTCTTCCGTTGCCGTAGCAACTTGTGTGTTACGGTCGGTAATATCAACGATACGGTCTGAAATACCACCCAGTACGTCTACCGCTTCATCCGATGCTGATACACCCTCAAGGGTAATCACTTTACCTGCACTCATTGCCGTTACCGCGTCTTTCGCATCGCTTTGCAGTTGGTTGATCATCTTCTGAATCTCTTCCGTTGAATCTGCAGTGCGGCTTGCTAGGTTACGTACTTCATCTGCTACTACGGCAAAACCACGACCTTGTTCACCAGCACGTGCTGCTTCAATCGCAGCGTTCAGTGCAAGCAAGTTAGTTTGCTCTGAAATATCACGGATAACACCCAGAATAGAGCCAATGTCTTGCGTTGTTGAAGCAAGCTGCTCAACCACTTGGCCTGTGCTTTCGATGTCTTGAGCTAAACGGCTGATCGCGTCTTTTGCTTTATTCACAACAGAACGACCCACTTCAGTATTACCTGACGCTTGCGTTGCTGTTTCTGCTGCTGTTGCTGCGTTTGATGCAATTTCGCTGATGGTCATACCCATTTGATTAATTGCAGCAACCACTTGAAGGGTTTGGTCACGTTGCTCTTGGCTGTTGTCGTGCGTGATGTGGGCTTTGTTAGAAACACTCTCTGCTGCCACTTGAAGGGCTTGGCTTGTAGAACACACCTCTTTCATCGACTCGTGGATCTTTTCAATGAATCCGTTGAAGCCTTTTGAAAGCTGTGCGATTTCATCGTTGCCTTTCACTTCGATACGTTGTGCAAGGTCACCATCACCTTCGCCCAGGTCACCAAAGCGCTTAGCCAGTAGTTTAATCGGTTGAGTAATACTGTTTGCTAGCACTACGCCCATTAGGATAAATACTAAGGCCACAACCGCAGTCATGATTAGCATCTTTTGTGCTGTCTCATCTAGCTCAGCAAATACTTCGCCTGTAGGTACTACACCAATAACAAACCAGTCCATCGACGACACGTATAAACTCGCCACGAACAGCTCTTGACCTTGGCTTTCAGTGGTAATCAAGTTGAAGCCTGACTTATTCAAAAGCTGACTTGATTGAGGACCGTAAAGTTGTTGAAGAGAAGAATCACTGCGAGAACGTTCACGGTGAATCTGCACATCACCTTGGCTGTCGGTTAAGAATACGAAACCAGTATTCTCAATTTTGAAGCCATTAAGAAGGCTCACCATATCGTCCATCGATTTTGATAGACCAGACATCGCTAGACCAGAAGGCTGTTGGTAGTTAGCGAACATTTTCACTTCACCATTGGCTTCTTGGAACATGCTCACCATGGTTGGCTGTCCAGACTGCGTAAAACCAAAGAACCAACCATCTTGCTGTTGGTTTAACTGACGTAGGAAACCATTTTGGTTCCAGTAGTAAGCCGTTTGACGGTTCGCTACTGAAGCATCGTTTAACTGATATTGGTTACGAACGTTGTTCAGTTGTTTAACTAACTTGTTCTCTAGTGCAGGGTCACGATCTGTCGATTCAATCGCATCAGAGATGAATTCGTTTGACGCAATTTGCTCCGCCGCTAACAACAGTTGAGAGACTTCACGGTCAATTTCACCATTGATTCGCTCAAGCATCCCTGGAAGTTCAATATCAACCAATCGATGACTCAAGACATCTCTTGCTTGTTGCTGCGCCATCGCGCCAACAATAACCGTAGAGGCAAGAACCGCAAAAGTAATACCCAGTACTACCTTTTGCTTAATACTCAGAGAGTTAGTTTTCAACATATTTGGACCTTCAAAAAGAATCGCTCGTTATTTGTGTACCCTGAACAGGACTTTTTTAGTGCACCCCAATCAGAAGTGCACAATCTAAGTTATGTATCGACCACAACCAATAAAACTAGAGACTTTTCTCTCAAAAAATTGCAAATATGATGTAACAATTAAAGACATTCATCTTAAGCATGAATCAACTAAGCAAATACCGCATTGTCGAGAGTCGATTTTAGCTCTTAGGTCTAACCGAACTCAAACCGCTCCACACCGCCGAGCTTTTGTATATAAAAACCAGTTGATATGGTAAAAATCATAATCGAGTGGTGCTTTTATCTAACTACTTGTAAATCATTCCAAATTTGAAAAAATAAATTACGCAGATGTACTGGAACTTTTTGCTACGGATAAGTGACCAATACTCAAAATAAAAATCAAATGGATACCCAGAGAGTCCAAAATGCACAAAACAAATTTCGAAGTCCTTCAAAACTATTTAGAGTCTCAAATCATTGGTCAGCAAGAGCTCGTTAAGCAGCTGATGATCGCCCTGTTGGCGGATGGTCATATCCTTGTTGAAGGGCCTCCCGGTTTAGCAAAAACTCGCGCCGTAAAATCACTGGCTGATTGCGTTGAGGGGGATTTCCACCGCATTCAGTTTACGCCTGACTTACTGCCTGCTGACTTGACTGGTACCGATATTTTCCGACCAGAGACCGGGGAGTTCACCTTCCAATCAGGCCCGATTTTCAACTCGCTCATTCTAGCGGATGAGATCAACCGTGCTCCTGCGAAAGTACAAGCTGCGATGTTAGAAGCGATGGCGGAAAAACAAGTCACTGCGGGTCGAAAAACCTATGCTCTGCCTGAACTGTTTTTGGTGATGGCAACACAGAACCCGATTGAGCAAGAAGGCACATACCCACTGCCAGAGGCCCAGCTAGACCGTTTCTTACTTCACCTTGAAGTTGAATACCCAGATATGGAGAGTGAGCTTGAGATCCTGCGACTCAACCGCGGTGAAGCTCAAGGTAATGAATCAGTTCAGCCACAAGAGATATCTCAGCAAACGATCTTTGAAGCACGCCAAGAAGTGCTCAATATTCACATGGCAGACACCATTGAGCAGTACATCATCAGGCTGGTAATGGCGACTCGCCAACCTAAGCAATACAGCGATCAACTTGATCAATGGCTGGATATGGGTGTTAGCCCGCGTGCGACCATAGCTCTAGACCGCTGTGCTCGTGCACATGCTTGGCTTGCTGGCCGCGACTATGTTACTCCACAAGACGTTCAAGCAATGGCATTCCCTGTACTGCGCCACCGCCTACTTCGTAGCTACCACGCACAAGCGGAAGGGGTCACTGCAAACCAAGTGATCGCACACCTTATTTCACTGGTTGGTAGCGCATAGGAATACGCGCATGAATAATCAACTACCAAACCACAGTGACGGCGTGATGCTGAATCTGGATGAGCTGCTGCAATACAAGGCGCAGTCTGTTCGATGGTTGCCTCCAGCGAAGAGCCTCTGGTCTCAACTCAATGGACAACACGAGAGCAACCGCAAAGGGCGCGGAATGAATTTCTCGGAAGTTCGTCAGTACCAAGCGGGCGATGACATTCGCAGCATTGATTGGCGCGTGACTGCTAGGACAGGCAAGGCGCATACCAAACTGTTCTCTGAAGAAAGAGAACAGCCTGTCATTTTGTTCTTGGACCTATCAAGCAGCATGATTTTCGGCTCAACCTTATTGCTAAAGTCGGTTCAACTTGCGCACTTTGCTAGCCAATTGTGCTGGTTAACTGTGGCTCAAAAAGACCGAATTGGTGCTGTGATTGATACGGGCAAAGAGATCATTGAGATAAAACCTAGTGCAAGCAACCATGCTCCGCTACGTATTTTGCAAAAAGTCATAGAAATCAATAACTCGGCACTGACTAATTACGACAATCATAGTGACACGACTTTAGAGCATGGGCTGAAATCTCTGCACCAGCTTTGCCCAAAAGGGAGCGATATCATTATGCTCAGTGACTTTGTGCGTTACCAAGAAAGTGATTACTCACTTATCAGTCAAATACGCCGACACAACCGAGTACGTCTGGTACATTTTTACGACCCTCTAGAGCAAGGTCAAACGACCTATAAAGGCTCGAAACAAGTCACTGATGGCAGTAAAACACAGTGGTTCAACTTCTCCTCTAATAAAGAAAAGGAAAAGCTCAACCATGCCTTCTCAGCCAAGCAGCAGCAGCTACAACAGATGGGATTATCTCTCGCGATACCCTATAGCTCGCTGTCGAGTGCACAGCCATTATTGAGCCAAATATCGGGAGCTCGGTCATGAATCAGCCCTTAGATTTAAGCCCTGTTATTGCGCCAGACGCACCAACATGGTGGCCTTTGGCGTGGGGTTGGTGGGCCGTAATTGTCACAGCCATTATCCTGATTGCTTTGGTGTTTTTTATTGTAAAACGCAGAAAAAACAATCAACAGGCGAAGCAAGAAGCGCTGTCTTACTTCTGTAGTAGTCAGTCCTCAAATCGCTTATCTCCGAGCGAAGCACAACGTCTCCTTCGTCAGGCAGCATTGAGCTACTTCCCACGTGAGAAAGTAGCAGGCCTAGCGGGTGACGACTGGTTGAAGTTCTTAGACGCACAACTAAAAAAGCCGTTGTTTGTAGCAAAACAATCCCAGTGGCAGCAGTCGCTCTATCAAGATCCAACTTCAATGAATGACGATCAGCGCAAGGTTCAACAGCAATTGGTTAATGACTGCGAAACATGGCTTCGTAAAGCCCTTCCTCCAAAGCGAGGTAATCATGACTGATCTTTTAAACACGAGCATTCTAAATATTGAATTCGTTTGGTGGTGGATGTTTTTCCTCGCACCACTGCCGTTTCTCGTTTACTTGTTCTCACCTAAGGCGGAATCAAGTAGCGCCCTGAAGCTTCCATTTCTGCCAGAAGACAGCAACACCAAAACACCAAGCACTCGCTTGCCAAAGGCGTTGTCCGTCATTATCTGGCTTTTATTGGTGACAGCACTCGCACGCCCCGTTTGGTATGGCGAACCGGTAGAGTTTCAACCGAAGCACCGTGACTTGATGTTAGTTGTCGACCTCTCCTACTCGATGAGCCAAGAGGATATGCAGTTCAATGGCGAATACATCGACCGCTTATCGGCAGTCAAACATGTATTGAGTGACTTTATTGAGCGCCGAAAAGGCGACCGAGTTGGGTTGGTGCTCTTTGCCGATCATGCCTACCTACAAACGCCTTTGACACTAGACAGAGACACATTGTCACAACAACTCAATCAAGCGGTACTGAGACTAATCGGTAATCAAACTGCGATTGGCGATGGCATTGGCCTGGCGACCAAGACCTTTGTTGATAGTGATGCACCTCAACGTGTGATGGTGCTACTCAGTGACGGTAGCAATACCGCTGGGGTATTAGACCCATTAGAGGCCGCAGACATTGCCAAGAAATACAACGCGACCATCTACACCGTCGGTGTTGGCGCAGGCGAAATGATGGTTAAAGAGTTCTTCATGACTCGCAAAGTAAACACGGCTCAAGATTTGGATGAACGCACGCTAATGGAAATTGCTAAACGCACTGGCGGTCAATACTTCCGAGCGCGCGACAGCAAAGAACTGGCGACCATTTACGACACCATCAACCAGTTAGAACCCGTGACAAATGCCACCAAGGTTTGGCGACCACAACAAGAGTGGTTCGTATGGCCTTTGTCTGCTGCCATGTTCTTCGCATTTATGCTGTTAGCCATTAGGAGAAACAATGTCTAACTTTACTTTTATCTACCCATATTGGTTCTTGTCGCTTGCCGCATTGCCCGCGATTTGGTGGCTCAGCAAGAGACAATCGAAACAAGGGTTATTTGCTTCTCATATCGCGCGATATTTAGCCCCAGAATCAAGCAAGCCGTCTAAAAACCGCAGTACTTACTTTGGTATCTGGTGGTTGGTCGGTGTCATTGCATTAGCTGGGCCAAGCTTTCGAAACAATGAGCAGCCAAGCTTTGAAAAAACGCAGGCGCGAGTTGTGATGATGGATATGTCGATGTCGCTCTACGCTACCGACATAAAACCAAACCGTTTAACGCAAGTGCGATATAAAGCGCTCGATCTACTCTCATTGTGGAAAGAGGGCTTAACCGGAATGGTCGCTTACGCTGGCGATGCTTATACCATTAGTCCGCTAACGTCAGACATCAACACCATTAAGAGCCAAGTACCGAACTTGTCTCCAGATATCATGCCTTATCAAGGCAGCAACGCCCCCGCTGCGGTTAAGCTTGCGATTGAGATGATGACTCGTGCGAAGATCTACCAAGGTGATTTGGTACTCATTGCCGATGACATCGATGACCAAGAGAAAAAAGAGATCGACTCGCTACTATCTGGTGGCAATTGGACGCTATCTATCTTAGCGGTAGGCAGTGAAAGTGGCGCACCAATCTCGTTGCCAACTGGCTCGATGATGCAAACCGACTCTGGACAGACGGTAGTAGCAAGAACCAACTTAAAGAACATGCGCGATCTTACACGCAGCTATGGTGGCACCTTTACTGAAGTGCAGTTTGATAATTCAGATGTTGAACACATTGCGAGCTATCTCGACCGCATAGCAACAATGACGGAAGTGACCAAAACCAATAACTCACTTAACACCAGAGTCAACAATGGCTTTTGGCTACTGCCATTCCTATTGCTACCAGCGCTTGGACTTTTCCGAAAAGGTGTTATTTGGTGCGGACTGGCTGTGGTTCTATCATTTAGCCAACCGAATACTGCGCTTGCAAGCCCATGGAAAACCGACGACCAAGTAGGTTATCAGTTTTATCAAGATGAAGATTTCCAGCAAGCTGCGGAACAATTCAAACAGCAAGCGTGGAAAGGCATCTCACAATACAAAGCGGGTGACTTCGAAGCGGCTGAGCAAACACTACAAGGTTTGACTGGCGAAAGTGCTCGTTACAACCTTGCGAATGCTCAAGCACAGCAAGGCAAGTACGATCAAGCGATAGAAGAGTATCAACACATTCTAGACAACAATCCTGAGCACGCATATGCCAAGAAGAATCTAGAGATCGTCAAACAAGCCCAACAGCAACAGCAACAGCAACAGCAACAGCAACAGCAACAGCAACAGCAACAGCAACAGCAAGGTGATTCTGAATCCAAAGGTCAAAAAGACCAAGACCAAGACCAAGACCAGCAGAATCAGCAAGGTCAGCAAGGTCAGCAAGGTCAGCAAGGTCAGCAAGGTCAGCAAGGTCAGCAAGGTCAGCAAGGTCAGCAAGGTCAGCAAAATGATTCTTCGCAAGACTCGTCGGATCAACAGCAAAGTTCTACGAGCGACGAACAATCGCAGAGCCAATCTCAAAACACTAACCAAGAGCAAGCCAAAGACCAACCGGATGCGAAGTCAAGTGAGCAACAGGGTGAGCAAGAAGGCGAGCAAACAGCTCAGTCTAAGCAACCAAATAAAGCCGAGCAGTCAGAAGACCAAGATGAATCAACGCCTCAAAGTGCGAGTGCACAGCAAGCTTCAAGCGAACAAGGTGAAGACGATGCTAAACAAGCTGTAGCACAAACCTCAGGGCAGCCGCTATCGAGTGACCCAGATATGCGAAAGCTTGAGCAAGTAGAAAGCGCCCGTGACCCGAGCCAGCTGCTTAAAGCACAAATGATTTTACAAGCACGACAAAAAAGTGCTCCTAACAACCAGAACAAAAAGTGGTAACCATGCGATTTCTTAACAAGCCATTTTTATCCATACTCCTAACGCTGCTGTTAGGCGCTTTCTCGTCCTTTTCGGCATTGGCGGCGACTGCCGTAGCGAGCGTTTCACAAAACAGTGTTACGAAAGATCAAGTATTCCTACTTAGAGTCGCAACCGATGAAAAGGTCTCTTCTGATGCTTTAGATTTAACGGCGCTCCAACAGGATTTCTATGTCGGCACACCAAGTTTTGGGTCGTCGATGCGAATCGTCAATGGTAGCCGTTCGGTGTCAAGTGAATGGAACATTAGCCTTGCTCCCCTTCGTTTGGGCAAGGTTCAGATTCCTAGCTTCGATATTGAAGGGGCAAAAACCAAGCCAATCACCATCAATGTTGCCGTTAATAAAGCTGCACCTACTCAACATGATATGGCTGAGTTCCAGCTTAATCTGAGTAAAGACTCGCTATATCCACAAGAAGTCGCTGAGCTTGATGTAAAACTCATCATTAAAGCTGACCCAAGAAGACTGCAAGACCCTAAAATAGCGCCACCGAGCTCGCAGGGCTTAGACGTGGAACCTATTGGTGAATCGAAGCAATTTCAAGATGTCCTCAATGGACAAGAAGTAACGGTCGTTCAGCAGTCATTCCGTATATCTTCACAAAAATCTGGTCAGTTTAAGCTGAACGGACCGAAGCTGACTGGAGCCGTTGTCTACTCGACCAACAACTCCAGTACAACGCGATTGTTCCAACTCGACACTCCCGTTGAAACCCTAGATGTAACCGTCAAAGAGGTGCCAAAAGGCTACCAAGGTGAGTGGTTACCAACATCAAACTTCAAGTTGATTCAAAAATGGTCTGATAGCCAAGGTAACGAGCTAACCAGTAACAATGGTTTAGAAGGCGACAACCAAACCATCGAAATGGAAGCTGGTGATTCGTTAACTCGTACCATTACTATGACGGCTAGCAACTTAACCCAGCACCAACTGCCGAAGCTGAATATCACCTACCCTAGATCGGTTCGTGTTTATGAAGAGAAGCCGCAATTTGGTACAACACAGTCCGGTGATGCGGTGGTGGTTTACAAGCAGGTATTGATCCCGAAAGAAGCTGGAAATATCTCGCTTCCGAAGGTCTCTCAAGCTTGGTTCAACACTGATTCACAATCGGAGCAAACCAGTAAAGCGCTTGGACTAGAGTTAGCGGTAAAGGCAAGTGACCGTCCGACATCTAGCACACCACCGGTTACAGCACCACCAGCCCCACAAGTAAGCCCAACGGTTGTGACTGTTGATAGCCCGGGGTTTTGGCCTTATCTCACCGCTCTGTTCGCAGTCTTGTGGTTGGTTAGCTCAGCGATGGCTTTCTACTTCTGGTCACGCCGCGGTGTAACGACAAAACCAACACACACTATTAAACGTCAATCAGATACAGCAGAAGCGCTTATTGAAGCTCTAAAAACGAAAGATGGCGTGAAGACCAGAACCTTGTTTGAGCAATGGAGGGCTGAAAACCCAGACTTGAGTGATGAGACGTTAGAAGCCATTGAAGCCGAGCTAAGCAAGCTAAACCAAAGCCTTTATGGCGAATCTAGCTCGACAACCCCATCATGGGATCCTTCTGAGGCAATCAAAGCAGTTAAGAAGCCAAAGCGAGCCTCTAGCAAAACGCGTAAAAGCTCACTAGAAACGCTTTAATTAATTAGAAAAGTCTAATTGGGTATAAGAAAAGAAGCCGTGATGACCACATTGTGAGCATCACGGCTTTGTTCGTTTTTACGATAAGAAGAAATAATACCGAACTAGGAAATTGAAACTGCGACCTTTTTTCGCTTTAAGGCTGAGACAATTCTATTTCGCCCCGAGTCTTTGGCTTGATATAGGGCTTTATCTGCCTTGCCATAAAGCAGGTCAAAATCAAATTGGTGCTGATCAGAAGTTATCGATGCATACCCAACCGATGCCGTTAAATATGGGCTAGTACTGCTTTCACAGTGAAGGATTTTCGCCTCTTCTATGCACTTTCTAATAGACTCGGCACGCTGCTTCGTTTCAGAGTGATTAGTGCCGATCATCAACAACATGAACTCTTCTCCGCCAATACGACAGAAGGTTTCCTTGTCACTATGAACATGAGCGTTAAGTATCTTGCCGATGGTTCGCAGTGCTGCGTCCCCTTCTGTATGACCATAGACGCTGTTGTACAAACCAAAATGATCTAAGTCGACAAGGATCAGCCCAAATGTAATTTCATGTTGCTTGGCAAAAGCACCTTGATCATCACAGTTCAAATCTTCTAGAACCTGCGACAACATGCGACGGTTTCCAAGGCGTGTCAGAGGGTCTAATTTAGAAATGATATCCAATTGTTCATTGGCTAGTTCTAACTCTTGGGTGCGCTTACTGACTTCCTGCTCCAGAGTTTCATTGAGCTTTTTCAACTCTTCTTGAGCCATGGTTCTTTGCAGCACCTCAGCAAGGCTTGAAGCAAAGATACGAATTACTTCACGAAGCTGTGAGGTTAATGGGCTACGAGTTAACAAGTTATCCGCAGCGATAAACGCAATCGGCTCACCCGTGTTTGTAGTAAGCATGGTCATTGCCGTCCAACCGACGCCAACAATATTAAAATCGTGATAAATAGGGACTGATTCTTCAAACGCCACTTGGTTAGGACAAGCACGCGCTGCGGCTACAATGTCACGTTCCACCAGCTCAGAGCGATAATAAGACTCATCGACTATGTCGCCTTTAATGTCTGTGCCCCACGTACCTTGCATGTAGCTACAGTTTTTATCAGTGAGGAACACCGCTAATCTGTCAATGCCTAAGTGCTGAATAGCGAAACTTACCGCGGACTTACAGACTTCACTGACACTATCGCAGCGAGACAACTCAACCATGCTCGAGTGCAGCATACGTATGTTCTGTTCTTGGCGTTTACGAATGTAGATTTGAGAAAGCAGAGAGCCGAACGATTCAAGCATCTGCTTTTGGTAATTGGTAATTGACGAACGGTGAATGTAGTTATCCATGGCGATCCAGCCGACAGGTTTATCCCCTTCTCGTAAGATCAACATACCATTCCAACCCTGTCCAACCACTTTGCCTTCAGTGTATAGAGGCGCTTGTTCAATAATAACCAAGTTGGTGTGGTTGTCAGACAGAGCCTCTATATATTCCGCTTCAAGCTGATGTAAGTCGTATTGAGTATGATGCTCGCTATTAGTTTTTCCCAGTTCATCAGTGCCGTAAGTTCCACTAAAACACCGCTTTTTCATATCAAGCAACATAAAGATCGCACGATCAAAGCCTAAGCGGTCACGTACAGCTTCTACTGACGCTTTATAGAGTGCGTCTAAAGATTCTGGATTCGATAGCTCTAACGCGACTTGATGAACCAGTTTCATGTTCTCAACAAACAGTTCTCGTAGCTTTATCTCATCAAGGTACTGCGCTTCACGTGTGTCTCGGTGCTTTATCTCAAGTGCCGCATTCTTTTCGGCACGAATACATTGCCAACGAGCAGCCGCGAGCTGTAAGACATCAAGATCTTGGTCGAAGGTTTGATTAACCTTCTCAGCATTGCAATTTTGAACAATTAAATAAGTTCTACAGGCAGGCGCGTTGTCGAGCATCATGATGAACGACTCCCCACCAAGCACTTTCATGTGTTCCCAATTACAGGTATTGATTGCCATCGGTAACACACCATCTGCGGTATCGAATTGTGAAACCCAAGGCCAAAATGTAGGGGGGTAATTCTCAAGAGAGGTTAATTCGCCATGACAAAACAAAGGTAACGAATCACTTTCCGGAATGGGCTCAGCAAATATCCCAACCCCTTTAGGATCAAGCATCTTAGCCAAGTAGTCGAAAAGAGACTCTGCCAGCAAACGGTGATCGCGCGTAGCAGATATTTGTTTTGCAAAGGCTTTTACAGGCACAGCTTCCGTCCATTGGCTATTGAGAATACAGCAAAAATACAGAAGCCTTGATATGCAATCAATGTAACTAAAAATGAGATGTTAAGCGGGTCGCAATTTCACTTTTTACATTATCACAAGCATGAGAAGGACTACAAAAATGGGATTTCCTGCCCAAAATTTCATCGACATTGGGACTTTTTTAAAGGCATAAAAAAGCCCCACCTAAAGTGGGGCAAAACTTCCATCGCTTATAGTTATAGTGATAATTCTGTCGATCTATTCGATTATCTAACCTGCGTATCAGTTAGCGTGCTGGTTTTGCTAAAAGGCCAAACACAGCACTTGAATAATCAATTAACCAAAGTCACCGTTTACGTAACCTTTAGTACGATCATCTTTTGGCTCGCTGAAGATAACACTCGTTTCGTTGTGCTCTACAAGCTCTCCCATTAGGAAGAAAGCAGTACGGTCTGAAATACGACGCGCTTGCTGCATTGAGTGCGTTACGATAACGATAGTGAAGTCTTTCTTCAGGTCTTCCATCAATTCTTCAATCTTGTGCGTTGCAATTGGGTCTAGAGCCGATGTTGGTTCATCCATTAGGATTACATCCGGTTCCATTGCAATGGTACGAGCGATACATAGACGCTGTTGCTGACCACCAGACAAACCAAATGCATGTGCTTTAAGACGGTCTTTTACTTCATCCCAAAGTGCCGCACTGCGCAGTGAGCTTTCTACTACTTCATCAATGTGCTTCTTGTCTTTGATACCTTGAGCACGTAAGCCGTAAGCCACGTTCTCGTAGATGCTCATTGGGAATGGGTTTGGCTTTTGGAATACCATGCCTACACGAATACGTAGGTCAGCCACATCAATATTGCCGTAGATGTTTGTGCCATCCATATCCAGCTTACCTTTGATAGTAACGCCTTCAATTAGGTCATTCATGCGGTTCAAGCAACGTAGTAGCGTTGACTTACCACAACCAGATGGGCCAATCAGTGCTGTAACCTGACGAGTTGGAATTGGCAGGTTGATAGATTTAAGCGCTTGGTTGTCGCCGTAAAACAGATCTAGGTTCTCAATATCAAATTTGTTCATTTTCGTAATCTCTAAATTCTTAAATTCGTGTCTAGCTTGATGCTTTCTTTATCACGGAGGCTCTCTTTGTTGTTGAGCCAGCTAATCAGCTTAGTAAGTTGCCGTGTTGAAGCGTCTTGCAATCAGTTTTGTAACCATGTTGATCAAGAGAACCAATACGATTAAGACAGTCGCCGTGCCGTAGGCTTGGTTCCACTCATCGATAGTAAATAGCTCTGTTGTCAGCTTATATAAGTGAACCGTTAGTGTACGGCCAGAATCGAATACTGATTCAGGAACACGTGCCACCATACCTGCTGTTAAAAATACAGGTGCTGATTCGCCAATTACACGACCAATACTAAGAATGACCGAAGTTAAGATACCTGGCATTGCGCTTGGTAAGATCAAACGCCAGATAGTGTAGATTTTTGAAGCGCCAAGGCCGTATGAGCCTTCGCGGTAAGTTTGTGGTACTGCCATCAATGCTTCTTCTGTAGTACGAATGATTACAGGAAGAATCAAGATACTTAGCGTTAAGGCACCCGATAGAATCGAGAAGCCAAGGCCAAGAATCGAAACAAAGAAGGTCATACCGAACAGACCAAAGATAATCGATGGGATACCAGCGAGCGACTCAGTACAGAATCGAATCACTTTCACCAATCGGCTACCTACTTTCGCATATTCTGTTAGGTAGATTGCCGTCATGATGCCCAGTGGCGCTGCGACTGCAATCGATGCAATGACCATGTAGATCGTGGCGATGATCATTGGGAAAATACCACGCTCTTCACCAGTACGAGTGTAATCGTCAGTGATGAAGTTCCAATCTACGTATTGCAGACCGTTCGATAGGATGTACCAAATAATCCAGAATAAGAAACCAACGGTTACAGCTGCTGCTGCCCAGATAAAACCTTTCAGGATGTTATCTTTGGTTTGACGTGCTTGTTTTAGTTTTACGAGATCCATATTACTTATCCTCGCCTACTTCGATTTTTCACGGTTAAGATAAAGTAGAGCACCATTTAACATCATGATGAACACTAGAAGTACAACACCTGTTGCGTACAGTGCGTTAGCGTGAACGCCACTTGCGTAAGACATTTCAATAGCAATGTTTGCTGTCAGCGTACGAGCCGAGTCCAAAATGCCTTCTGGCATTGCTGGCGCGTTACCCATAACCATGATGATTGCCATCGTTTCGCCAAGTGCGCGACCGATACCCAAAATCACACCAGTCATAATGCCTGAACGTGCAGCAGGAACGAGTAGCTTAAAAATCGTGTAGATTTTCGAAGCACCCAGTGCAAGTGAACCTTCTTTGTATGTACGAGGTACAGCACGAATCGAAGTTTCAGAAACCGTGATAACGGTAGGAAGAATCATGATACCCAGAACAATGATACCCGCCAGGATAGTGTTACCCGCTGGTACTTGGAAAATGTTCTGAATCATTGGAACGATAATTACTAGACC
This sequence comes from Vibrio pomeroyi, assembly GCA_041879425.1. Classification (NCBI taxonomy): domain Bacteria; kingdom Pseudomonadati; phylum Pseudomonadota; class Gammaproteobacteria; order Vibrionales; family Vibrionaceae; genus Vibrio; species Vibrio pomeroyi. The sequence continues at coordinate 838,121 of CP090855.1, forward strand.
GAAGAAGCCGTAAACTACCGACGGGATACCCGCTAGAAGCTCAACTGCTGGTCGAATAATATCGGCAAGACGCTTTGGAGCAATCTCAGCAATAAAAATAGCGGTTAATACACCTACCGGTACACCAACAACTACAGCACCTAGTGTCGAAACAATCGATGCAACAATCATAGTTGCAACACCGAATAGAGCTGGAGGTAACCAGTCAACACCCAGAACGATGCCAGAAACACCGGCCTCTTGGAATGCAGGGATACTCTCTGCAACGATAAAGTAAGCGATAACGGCTAGTGATACGATGCCGATTACAGCACTCGATAAGAACAAGCCGTGGAAGATTCTTTCTCTCCAGTCAACGCGCTTTTTGGTGCGCAGACTCGGCTTATTGATTTGAGTCGCTTCAGTATTCATAAGCTTTTCACTATTTGCGATGGTCATATATAAAATCTCAAACTTTGTGGCTCAAAAAGAGCTCGAAATAACCAAAGTTGAAAGAAAAGGCTCAGCCTAAAGACAGGCTGAGCAATAATTTAAAGTGAATCAGTTAAGATTAGTTAACTGTGATGTAGCCTTTCTTACCAGCGATAGCTTGAGCTTCGTCTGCAACCATCCAGTCTAGGAACTGTTGAGTTTCAGCTGATGGAGAGCCATCTTTGTAAAGAACTAGGAAAGGACGAGCAACTTTGTAAGAACCGTTCTTAACGTTGTCTACAGTCGCAGCAGCGCCGTCGATAGTTAGAGCGTGAACAGATTCGTCAACTGTACCTAGAGAGATAAAGCCGATTGCGTATGGGTTGCTTGCTACAGAAACTTTAAGTGCGCCGTTACCGTTTGCAACTTGTGCACGTTGAGAGATAGCCGATACTTTCTTATCGCCAATTGTCTTCTTAAGCTTCATGATGTCTTCGAATGCACCACGTGTACCAGATGCAGTATCACGAGTGATTGCTACGATTGGCTTGTCAGCACCGCCAACATCTTTCCAGTTAGTGATGTCGCCTTTGTAGATTGAAGTGATTTGCTCAGCAGTTAGAGCAGATACTTCGTTGTTCGGGTTAACAACAACTGCGATACCGTCACGAGCGATTACTAGCTCTTTCAGGTCAGCTGTTTTCTCTTCTTCTTTTAGGTCACGAGAAGAGATACCAAGGTCAGCACTTCCATTTTTTGCTGCTTTGATGCCTGCAGAAGAACCTGGTGCTTGAATTTCGATGAACACTGGTTCGCCTTTATTCATGTAGGTTTCTGCAAAAACTTCAACCAGTGGAGAAGCACTGTTAGAGCCAACTACAGAGATAGTTTCTTTAGCTGAAGCTGTATTCACTGTTAGAGCGCCTAGTAGTGCGATTGCACCGATAACTGTCTTTTTCATCACAAATTTCCTTTAGTGGCGTTATTGCCGTAATGTTGTGTTTTGCTTGAACGGTGCCCACTTTAGAATCTGAATATGACAGTTGTGTTTCACTAAATTGAAGCCTATATGACAACTGCAATTTATTTTCTTGGTTTTCCCTTACTAAATAGCATTGAGCTAATAGAACGAGTGAATTCATAGGCGAAAAATATTAATTGCAACGTCTTCAAACCAAAACGCTTAATATCTCACCACCCCTTGTCATTACTGACTACCAGCCTCTTACCTGTATTAAATACCCCACTTTATTTAGGGGCAAAGCCTTGTTTGTACAATAAATATTCAATATTTATCAAATACCTATCGCATATATCAAAATCGAATCTATTACTGATTGAATTGTCATTCTCAGAAGTTAGAATCACCTGCTAATTACAATAATAACAATTGCTTCTGCTCATTTACTTATTCAAAGAGGGACAATACATGCGCCAACTTCTCAGTGGCTTATCGATAAAAATACAAATTCTCATTCCAGTACTCTTTTCTGTCGTATTACTTTTGACGGGTGTCATCATCGGCGGTGACAAACTGGAAAACGCTTTTAAAGATGTATCAACAGCAACCGATCAACTCATCCTACATAAAGAAGAACTCAGCGAAATCGTCGACAACAGCTATGGCATGCGCATCAAAGCGATCTACAGCCTATTCAATGCTGATGATGTGAAGACACTGGTTGCAACGCTCAATGAAAAGCGTGACCAGAATACTCGCTTACTGAATTCATTAGACACTGTGCCAGGCATGCAAGATGAAGTAGCCGCCATGAGCAAAGCGATGAATCACTATGTCGACTTTTCTCGAACCACTATGCTTCCTCTATTAAAAGCAAAGCATGGCGATACTACGCTATCGTCTGATTTTGAAGCTCGCTATCAAGTAGCCATCGATCAATATCGTCACGCGGGTAATGACATGGTGCAAGCAATCAACACACTTTCTAAAAAACTCAACCTGCTTGCGACTCAAGAAGTCGACATCAATGGCCAACAACATACCAGCACACTGGATACGGCGACCATTGCCCTGTTAGTGATTCTTTCTATCGCATTAGTCATCAGCTGGACGCTAGCAGGTATCATTGTTAAGCCACTGAGTAATATTCAAGAAACCATGCGTGAAGTAGCGAAAGGTAACCTACTGGTTAAAGCTGAAGAGTATGGCGATAACGAGATCTCGCGCCTTGCCCAAGACGTCAACAAATCCGTTGAGCAACTGCGCGACACGGTAAGTTCGCTGTCTCGAATCAGTATTGAAGTGGCGTCTGCGTCTACAGAACTAGCCGCAGTGATGACACAATCAAGCGCTAACTCAGACCAAGAGAAGCAAGAAGTGGAACAAGTCGCTTCTGCCGTCAACCAGTTAGAAAGCACAGCAGCAAACGTGAACGAGAACGCAGTACAAGCTGATTCTGCATCTAAACAAGCTGACGAAATGGCGACACACAGCATGAGCTTGTTTAATGAGAGCAACCAAGCTAATGAGCAAATGGCGGTTCAACTGAGTGAAGCTGCTAACGTTGTCGGCACGCTAAAAGAACACTCAGAGCAGATTGGTAAAGTGATCGAGGTGATTCAAAGCATCTCTGAACAGACCAACCTGCTTGCGCTTAACGCAGCAATTGAAGCGGCGCGTGCGGGTGAAAGTGGCCGTGGTTTCGCGGTTGTTGCTGATGAAGTTCGAATGCTGGCAGCACGCACTCAAGATTCAACCAAAGAGATCCAAACCATTATTGAAGGTTTGCAAGTTCAATCTGGCAACGCTAACGAGAGCATGAGCAGCTCACTAGCAATGCTAGAGCACAACCAAACACTGGCAGCGGAAGTAAGCACAGCCCTTTCTGGCATCGCGAACTCGGTAACGGACATGACGGAGATTAACACTCAGGTAGCCTCAGCCGCAGAAGAGCAAAGCCAAGTGACGTCAGACATCAACCGTAATATTTCAAACATCTACAGCTTAGTAAGCCAAAACGTAACCGGTATCACTCAAGCCGCAGCAGCAAGCCACGAGCTATCTAACCTAGCTGAGCAACAGAAGCAGCAGTTGGATTATTTTAAGGTGTAAGCTTCAAGGTTTAGGGGCTAAGGTTTAGGCTTTAAGTTAATACCTGTTCACCAAAACCTAAAAGGCCGTGGAAAACCACGGCCTTTTTATTTACGTCTTAAGAACTAATTCATTCTGCAACTAATAAAACACTAAACTTGTATTGTGCAGCGTTGTACTGATAAACCTCACCATTAATGGAATCAAACGTCATCACGCTCTGTCCATCACTTGCAGGAGTCGAACTCCATATAAATGAAGCCAAGTTTCCTGCTTCAACGTTAAACGTATCACCGAACACCTTGTGACTTATTGCTGGAGAGTGGCATGCCACTTCTTTTAATGACACTAACTCTTTGATGTTTGGCATACGCCATTCTTTTACACCTGAGAACTGATGCAACGCATGACTACCACTCTGGTCATTAATTGATTCAACCATAGCAAGTGCACTCTGCCAGTGGTAGGTTTCAGCTGGTCCACTACAAGCTAACGTTTTTGCATCCCAAGTTTTCCCCAGCTGGCAACGCATCCAAGTCAGCCCTGTGAGTTCATCACTAAACGTCCCATTATCGTTCGCCACATAGCGCGTGCTTGGAGCCGATTTTTCCATATCTAGGCTACATTCTTGTGCCATTGCACCCGCAGAAAATAGGCCAATTAAAGTTATTGAGAGTAAATTTTTCATATCTATTGACCTTGTAGTGAAACTAAACGAACTGGGAATTGGTACGAATCATAATTATCTGAAGAATCAACATCACCTGAATAGATCTCTATGGAACCAACAACCCCTCTATCTGATCCCTGAGTTCCAATCTCGTTATAATAGAAGCCACCCGTGACAACGCCATTTGTGTATTGACTATAAGTAATGGATTGAGTCCATACCGAACCAGTGTAAGTCGTATAGTCAATACCAAGGGTTTGATGTGGGAAGTACTTGTAAGTTAAACCATAAACTTCACCATCTGAGTTAGTTTCAGTTTCGCCGAAGTCAAGCAAGTTGTAGAACTCATGGAACGTTGGCAAACGCCAATCTGACTTACCGCATAAGTTCATTGCGTTGATATGCTCAACGTAATCTTGAGTGGTACATATCGCATCACCTTTCGTTTTACACGTCGCTAGATCTACGTCCTGATCGTAAGGCGTTACTAATCCAGGTAACTCTAGCGCTAAGATGCGATCTTTATATTGAACAGAGTTTTCATCATCCGTTTTCGACTCCCAAATCAAGCCACTGCGTTGATCGAGGACACAAGACCACTGAGCAGCATCATCAGCAAGCACCTGACCACTTGAATCTAACTTTGCAAACTGGAAACCATTGCCCGTATTGCTATTCAGCTCTGTTTTATCAAAGCCGTATTCTGCATCTTGACCTGGGAATGAACTCTGTGGCTCAGAGACATTTTGTGTATCATCGATATCTGAGAAATAGCGTAGAACACCAGTATCATTCAATGCTGTGGCAGCTTTCAATTCACCTTCTAAGAAATTAGCAAAAGCGGTAACTTCATCATTTGTGAGCACGCCATTTACATAATCAGCCGCACTCTTATCAAATTTCGCACTTAACTGAGCGAGCATGAATGCACGATTCGAGTGCTTAAAAGCCTTGATTGTTGATACGATATTTTGTTCCAAACTCGCGAGCTCAGACGCAGATAAATCGTCTTGTATGTCACCAGAAATAGAGATACCACTTTTCGCGAGCTGCGCTTTTAATTTGCTGTTGGCCTCAGCAACCGTCAGTCCATCCGCAACATAACCCGCCAAAAGTGAACTAATACCATTAATCTCATTTCCCGTGTTTTTTTGAAGACCGGGAGCTGCGATATAAGCGTAAGAAGACGCAGAACCGCTCGTGCTATTGGCTGCTATCCCCGTATCCACTTGAGCTAATAAAGGAACCGATAAAATTGACTTCTTAGTACTGGTAATACTAAATTCGCCATTCGCGTTAGCCGTCGAACTTGGCTCTCCGCTATCACACATATAGTTTTGATTGATGTCTGCACAGACCTTACTTTGTAAATCTACATTCTGTGCCGTCACTGTACCTGAAACTGTGTAGGTTGGTGCTGCCGATGCAGAGGTATCGGAACCGCCCGAACCACCACAGCCAGCTAGGGCCAAAGAGATGACCAAAATAGTCAATTGAGGTTTCATAGAGTTATCTTCTTGTTTTGTTTTTAAAGAGCCTTGCCATTTGAGGCAAGTAACGTGTAGCAAATGACCTGCCTAACGAAAGCAAAGACATAAATAGAATCAAGATAGGTGAAGCTGAGCCACCAGAAGAGCTATTGGTAGCTATTGGTTCTTGAGGTGAAGTCGTCGTTTCTCCACATTCATATTTCGAAATAGTGCCGAGACCCCAACGCTTTAAGCTCCCAGTTTCACCATTTACATAATCGGCAATTTCTAAACGCCAAGACCCATTAATAGGCTCACCCTTAAACGAATCAAGAACCGAGTCATGCTTGAGTGTGAAGTAGCCATCAAAGCCAGAAAAGCGTGTCGACTTATGGTTAAGTAAATCAACTCGAGTTCCCTTCGGTGAAATCAGAGTTACCACTAAGTCGCTTAAACGAGGATGCTCGATTTCTAAATACATACCGAAATTTTCGTCTGCGATCTGATCCGTTCCACTTAGTGTGAAATTGAATGTTTTAAAGCCAACGATCGGCTGATTAGTCGAGCTAAATCGGCTATCGGGAAGATAGCTATCCAACTCTTTGATATCGGATTCGAGTACAGGCAAGCCATATACAAGGGGCAAATCATGCTGCCACTTTTGTGATTTGAGTGTGTCGCTGTATCGATAGTCGACATTCGTATTCATGGTGACTGAAGAACCACACACCTCGCCTGTAGGAAGTGTCGCTTCAATCGTTAGTTGGTTAACCGGAGGACTAACAAACGACTTCACCAATTCTGAAATATTAATTTCGCCATCGACTTGAGCCTGTCTTAACGTCGGGTACAACTCAATGGTCAGCGGCTTCTTTGGATCAACATAATGATCAGGAACCTCTACTTTAAATGGTTCGATGATCAGTCCATGCACATCAAACTTTTGCTTCAATATTTCGGCATAATCTCGATTAGGATAGAGCTGTTGAGCCACAAACAGCGTGCTCTCAGCTAGATCATGCATTTTCACCCCTCGACCGAGCCCGTACATAGACTCAAGTATGATTGAATCGAACTCTTTAAAAGCGAGCTCACCATACTGTTCAACCGATGCTTTCAGAGCTTGGAACAACGGTGTTGACCAAAGTTCATCACCTAGCTCACCCGCAACACTTTCATGGGGGCGATATTCCGCTTGTCTAAAGTACCGTGCTCTTTGGTTCCAAAGGCTGCGAGTGGTATTTCTTACGCCAAAGTAGCCATCCCAGTTAAAGACGGTATCAATCTCGAACTCTTGTCCACGAGTTTGGGCATTTTCATATTGAGTACGAAAGCTAAAGCTACCCGCCCAGTAATCACCAAAACCCTCACCGATTGCACCGGTATGACCATAAGCCCAATCTTTTACTATGTGATAATGAATCCCATGCCCAAGCTCATGCAGAATGACGTCGCCGTCTAATGCATCTGGAGAACCACCACCGACACCAAACAGAGTTGCTTTAGGACCGTAGTAGTAAGTCGAGTTATCTGCAGATAGTCCTCTACCATCGAACTCAAGAGGTGCATCAAACACATCAAAGCCCAAGCTACTGATATAACGCAAAGACTGATCAAGGTGAGCAAAAACCATCAACTGTGGGAATCGCGTGTCTTGCCAATCTACATTTTGTAAATCAGCCAGGTCAGTAAACTTAGTGACACCTTCAGCTGCAAGGAAATTTGAAGCATCACGGTTCGTTACAGCACCCGAGTCAGGGTCAATCGAGTATAAGGCAGCTGCATCAACCTGAGAGACACGATCATTAGTAAGGTAGATTCCACCACTATGGTTCAACACCTCCACATCCGTTTGGACGTAGCTCGGAGAGTTAGGATACTGGCTCACATCCGTTAATAGCGTTTCTGGTGGCGCAGACCTGTCCATAGTTCTCAAATCTGGACTGAACACGTTCACATGAGTCGCAACAACTTGCCCACTGCTTAAGCTCGGTGGACGTTCTGCTTCTAATAAACGAGGAGCTTCTAACTCAGCAGCCGTTGTCGGATTTCCGTTGAGTAACACGGTATTTTCTAAGCTTCTGAAAACACGTAACACCTGTTGGTCGGTATTCGTCGAAAGAACCATAGACTTCTGTTGTTGATACTCACCTTCGATCAATACATCGAAATTGTAGTGGTTCCCCAATTTAGACTGTGTTTCATAGCGAAACCTTAGCGTACCAACCTCAGGATAAGCATTTTCCAAATAAGCCTTAGCTTCTTGTTGCGTTGTCACAACGGTGCTGCCAATTGGGTAATCCCACTCAGCGGCACTGCTTGTTGCAGAAGCTAGGCACAAAGCGAGATAAAGAGAACTCTTCTTCATATGTCCTCCTTAAAACTCATACTTGGCGTTAACAGTGAAGTAACGACCAGGCTCTGTAGAGTAAAGTTTATTGCTGTCCGCAATACCCGCAACATCTTGGTATCGGATGTATTCTTTATCAAATAGGTTGATCACATTGGCGCTAACATCCAAGCCAAAGTTCCAAGAGTAACTCAAACCTAAGTCGACACTCGCCCAACCAGCGGTCGTCGCACAACCGGTAACGATACCTAAGTCATCTTCACATTGAGGTACGTTATCCATAGCTTGTGCCCAATTGACCTGCGCATAAGCAGAGATAGCGTTGTCGTCATAAGCTATCTCTGCATTACCTTCCCAAGGTGTGAGTGTACGAACTTTTTCTCCATCCTCGTCTTCTCCATCAACGTAACCAACCTTGGTACTCACACTCCAAAACTCGCTTAAACGATACGCAATTGAAGCCTCAATGCCATACGTCTCGACTCCATTTACATTTTGATATTGCTTGTAGTAGTTACCTGTATTTGAGTCCGGCACAAACGTGATCTGTTTAACGTCGATAAAATTATCGAACTTTTGATAAAAAACGGCCGCGTAAAGCTGCGTTTGTCCATTATCAAACTTACTGCCTAATTCGAATGAATCACTGGTTTCGGCCTCTAGATCCATATTCGGCACAATGACAAATGGGGTGATTGGGACAAAATCATGGTTCTGGTAACCATAAATTTTGTCATAACCCGGAGCTCTAAAACCGTGATTGTAAGAAAGGTATGTATTTAACGAGTCCGTCAACTGATAACTCACCGATAAGCTAGGAGAAAACTCACTCGAATTTTGTTCCTTGACTTCATAACCATTGATCGTGTTCTGTGACTCAGGTTTCAACTGGTGTAAATCAAAACGAGCACCTGCCGTCACAGTCCAATGGTCAATTTCAATCGCGTCACGAATAAAGGCGGCAAAGTTGTACGAGCGAGCGGGAGCAAAAGGCACATCCGTGTTAAGTGACACTCCGTTCCAATCTAAAACAGAGGATTGACTTGGACGCTCATGGAGGTTGGTTTCCATATTCACACCATAAGACAAGGTATGATTCATGTTGTGATGTTGGAATGCACTAATAAAATCGGCGTTTACACCAAGAAGCTGATCGGTAAAACCACGTACATCAATCGTTCTGCGTAACTCAGAAACGTTGTTGTTGGTTCGAGACATCAAACGATTGGTGGTATCTTCATTCGTCATATCACGCCAATAGATCTTGGCATCCAATTCCTCGAACCAAGTATTGGAAGGAAGGTACTCAAAGCCCGCATACGCAGAAAAAGTCTCGGTATAGGATTGTTGATCAAAATCTTCAGTATCCCACTTGCCATCTTTTTGGATCTTAGAGGTGCCCTCTTTTCTATTTAGATTCTCTTTATAGTACTCAACATTCCCTTTAAGCATTAATGCATCACTTGACCAGTAATTCAGCGTATAACCACCACCGACACCATCTATTTCTCGGTTATATAAGTCTTCGTCAAAATTACGAGTTTCTTCACCTTCCCAATAAGAAAGGTTTATCAAGCTTTCAAACTTTCCCGAACGAAAAGCAAGGTTTGTCGCGCCTTTGTATTTATTACTGATACCGGTATAGGTTGCTGAGACATCACTATAGAAGTCTTCGTTGTCGAGATAATCCCCCGGCTTTTTAGTCCGAACCACTACCACACCACCAATAGCACCCGAACCAAATACAGACGAACTCGCCCCTTTTATAACCTCAATACTTTCGAGGTTAGACATATCAAACGAGTTACGCCCTATCTTGTCATTGATGTCATTAGCACCAAAGCCATCAGCAGACTTGATTCCATCTTTCACAATCAAGATACGGTTACCAGTCATTCCGCGGATAGTGATATTTTGAGGTCGCCCCGCTCCCCCAGAAACACTGACTCCCGGTTCGCTCTTTATTGCATCATAAAGCTCTGTTGCGCCCTTTTTTTCGAGTTCTTCACCAGTAATCACGGCAACTGAACCTGCAACTTCTGATAGTGGCTGTTCAATTTTATTCGCTGTTACGATCACTTCTTCAAAGTGATAAACCTCGGATTCGGCGTGCACGAGGTTGGCAGCAAGTACGCTCAGTACTGCCGCTGATAGGGGGGAAAGCTTCATTTACTGCTCCGCTTTAATGTCTTTCAGGGTAAGTGATAAAAGAAATGCGTACTCAAACGCTTGTTGTGACTGGGAGCGCCGCCTGTCGGTCGAGTGCCCCTGAGTAAAGTTTGTCGCTAACAGATAGGGCCCACTTCCGGTCGTAAGTTCGTTAAGTTTCGCGTAATACTTAGCCCCTTCCCAATAAGGAACGCGGCGGTCATTGAGGCCAACTTGAATTAATATCGGTGGGTAATTTATTTCTCTAAGATTCAAATAAGGGTCGTATTGCTGCATTACCTTCAATTCATCGGCAATATTTGGATTGCCCCACTCACCATACTGCTGAGCCGTTAGAGGTATTACAGAATCAGACATGCTGTTCACGACATCGACAAAGGGGACTTTAAGGACTGCACCATTAAACAAGTCAGGAGCCTGATTTAATGCTGCGGCAACAAGAGTGCCACCAGCACTTCCACCCATAGCGTAAATTGGGCGTCTACCTTGATCGTATGTCGTCAAATCTCGAGCTACAGCAATGAAATCCGAGATAGCATTCTCTTTTTTGACCCCTTTTCCTGCTTGGTACCAAGCGTCACCATAAAAGCCGCCACCGCGAACATGTGCAATTGCATAAATCACGCCCTCATCAAGTAGGCTAATGATTTGGGGCATAAAGTAAGGCTTCATCGTCATTCCGTAGGCCCCGTACCCGTACAAAAACAGAGGTGTATCCTTCGTGAGCTTATCCTTGCGATACGCCAAAGTCACTGGGATCGTTACCCCGCCAGAGTTGACGATGACTTGCTCGGAATAATAGTTAGATTTTTGATATTCAGGGTAGTGATCTTGAGAGAAGAGCTCTCGTTTTAGAGTGTCAGTATTCAGCCGCTCCCACTTCGCTGGCTGAGTTAAAGACATGCTTCGAATGTGCAGTTTGTTACTTTGGTAGTCACCTACTTGGCTTACCCAAGCAACTTGACCTGGTTCTGCTATCAGCTGTCTTGAACGATGACGTCCGTCGTTATCGAAGAATTGTAAAAATTGAGACGCACCAGTCTGGGTGATGATCACAGGCCCCGACTCAAACAGATGAAAGTTACTGATTCTAGAATCATCACTCGGTTCAAAAACAGCATTCCAATTATCTATTTTTGATGCTTGATTAAGCGCTACCGAGTAAAAAGCAAATCCCTTACGAGCATGGTTACTGTTCGAGAATAAACGAGAGCCAACAACATCAACGTAGTACTCCACGCCAGTTCTGCGAGGTAAAAGAGGTTTAGAGATTTCGCCGGTATCAAGATTTAACAGACGTTGCTCACTTGAATCCTCACTGTTTGCCTGAACGATAGCAAATTGCGTATCACTTGAAAGGTAGAACGACAGTAACCACGCAGAATCTGGTTCTTCAATTAATTGATTTGGTTCTGACTGGTCTAAGAAGTATTGCGTTAGCGCATAAGGTCTCGAAGTTTGTTGCTCAAGTTGAACCAAATACAGAGATTGATCGTCTTTCGACCACGTAAGCGTACTGTCTACATTCCGCGCGATTGGGGTAACTTGACGAGTTTTAAGATCAACAACACTGACTCGGTACTGTTCTGATCCTTTGACATCTTCGGCGATCGCCAGCTGTGTTCTTGTTGAGTTTAATGTCCAGCCAGCTAACTGATAGTAATCAAGATCGGTAGATCGATCGTCAAGGTTAAGTAGCTGCGTTGATTCTTCATTCCCAACCAATCGGGACAATAAAACTCTTTCACCATTGTGATTGAGGATCGCATACTCATACCCACCGATTTCAAGCCACGGTTTGTCAGCTATCTCTGGGCGGTTGCCCTGCCAATTGTCTTGCAAGGATTCACTCAATAACCGAATACGTTCTTGATACTGCGAAGTTTTATTATTTTGTTGATTAAGATAGTTGAGTACGTTGTTCGCGCTACGGGAATCATCTCTAAGCCAAGAGAACTGATCGGAAGCACTGACCGTCCCCGTCAGTAAAAGAGTAAAAGCTAACAACACAAACACTTTCATAAATCCAACAAATCCATACGCTAATTTAATAAATTTCGCGTATACTGCACCCAAACGATAATGAGATCAATTATCATTTACATAAATATGTGATATTAATCACGATAGATACGCCAATTAATTATGAATTGGTCTTGTATTACTATGTAATATTTATGTTTATTCAGAGAAGAAAGGTAGTTGATAATTTTGATTATAAGCAATAATTTACCTTAATACAGAATAAGCAATCGTTTACTTAATTAAACTAAATGACTTTACTGTTTAGCTTCATTAGCTCGAATTCTTTCAATCGCTTCTACTCTTCTAAGCTGTTCTGGTAGGAAATGTTCAGTTCTAAGTTGCGCAATTGTCTCTTGTTGCTCGTTTTCTGAGAGGGCTGAGTCGTTCAAAACATCATTTCGTTCTGCGAAGTAGACCTCTAAAGAGTCTTCAAAGGCCGCTCTTTGTTTATCAAGAGCTTCAAGCCTTTGGGTTGCTTCTTCACCAACAAGTTCGCTTCTCTTTAAGTATTTACCCTGTTCATCGAGACCTTCAGAGCTAGAGAGCTGTTGGAGTAACACTTGATTCTGGTGACTCGACTGAACATAATCAGGTTGCTCAGATAGATAGGATTCGAGTCTTTGTTGGTATTCTTCATCCTCTAATCCCTCCTGCTTCAGAAGTAACTTTTCTAAAGCGATCTCTCTCATGCGATTGTCATGGGTAAACAGAATACTAATATCGCTTGGGCTAAAGAATTGAGCTTGGAGATCGAGTAGCGCTTGATTGAGTGCTTGTAAGTCTTCGGCTGAGATTGATGTAGTGTCGAACTGAACATCCAACGAGGCCAGTGCCGATTTATACTCAAGGTATTTAGCAAACAATGCCTCATCGACAACGGCACTTTGTGATTGATCGTGATGTTTTGCCACGTTGTCACGAATATCTTCAAGGGTTAGCTCGGTATTGCCTGAGACGAAATATTCCATCATGTCTTTGGCTGATGCATCATCGATTTCGGTATCTTGTTGAGAGGTGGCCTTCAAAGAGGAGGCGCTTTGTTCCATTTTTTTGTTTGAGTTTAGCTCGTCTGTCTTAACAGGAAAAAAGGTTGGATACAAAAAGACCGCCGCTGTACTCATCAGGGTTATCGTGGTTATCGACAAAATAGCGGTCTTTTTCATTATGTGTTCCTTAAGGTCTTAATAAATGGGTAGGCAGCCTAAAGGCCGGCCAGCTTCAATCGATTAGCGTGTTGACGATAGAGCGTCACAGGATCGGTCTCAAAGAGATGGTGAATCCCCAGCAACCCATTAATTTCGTCTAGGTGATTCATTTTATAGTCGTCACCAATCACTTTGCCCAAGTGTGCGCTGCACGCCCCCACTAGCCCATCATTCGGTTCATTGAAGGCTAAGCCAAGAATTGTCATTGCTCCGTCGGTAGGATCAAGAAGGTTGGTAAAAGTGGATGACCCTGTCCAGGAGTAGTAATAAACGCCGTTACCTGCTTGCCATTCACCATCACCGCACTCAGATGTTGGAACGCCTTCAGGGTAAAACTGATTGAATGCAAGCGAACCTTCTGTAGTCAGAGCTTCTAGAGATGCGAGACCGTCTTGGTCAAGATCCGTTCCACCAGATAATAGGTTGATGAGCGTAGTCAACCCACCAGCAAGTTTAACCGCAATACCTTCTGTGGCTGAGCCTTCAGGTACGGTGCCACGAACTAAATCGGCCACCTTAGAGCCTTTATGAACGCCACCAATACTTGTTACTGATGCAACCAGATCTGGACGAACTGATGCCACATAGCGTGCAGTCGGTCCGCCATGGCTGTGTCCAACCAGATTCACCTTACTCGCTCCGGTTGCCGCTAAAAGTGTTTCAACTTGAGCCAGTAACTGTTCGCCACGAACTTCAGAGCTGTTGGTCGCAGAAACCTGAGCGAAGTATACGCTCGCGCCATCTTTTGTCAGCGATTCAGGTACGCCATAGAAATAGTCGACGCCTGCCAACGTATCGAAACCAAACAAGCCATGTACCAACACAATGGGATATTTCGTTTCAGTGTATCCGCTGACTTCTAGTGCCGATGCGCTCGTTCCTGCATAGGCACCAAAACTGGATAGACAAGCTATCGTCCAAATTAATATCTTTTTCAATGCTCTTTCCTTAAACAGATTAGACCTCTGATGAGTAAAAGAACCGTAGTTGATGATTTTATAAAACAGAAAATAGCAACTTGATATTTGTGAGATTGAACTGGAATTAAACAGTAGTGATTAACATCAACACAAACAGATTAAGATCTAAGGCCAAGATATTAACTAATTGATTAAATTAACATTTAACGTGTTCACATGAACTCGTACTTCCAATAAACTAACTGAAATATCAACCTAACATTCACAAAATTCAAAAGATCAATGACAAATGTTCAAGCGTTTAAACCGTTATTTATCAATCATAAACCCGTTGGAAATTTGATATTTATGCCAGTAATGACACTCCAATAGTTTGAATATATTGACGTGAATTATTAATTTTCTGTATAGGTCGTACCAGTCATCTAGTTATTCACTTATCAACAAGCAACAACGTTTCCATTGGCTCACCTCAAAATAAAAAAGAGAACACAATGATGAAAAATACGGCTTTAATACTCGCGTTAACCATGCCTTTTGGTGCTTATGCCACTGAAGATCCAATACCAACACCTGAATCTATAACATCCGCTCAAGTGCTTAGCACACAAGGCTCAGAAACTTACTCTTACGTTCGATGTTGGTATCGAACCGATGCGTCGCATGACTCTGCAGCTACCGATTGGAAATGGGCGAAAAAAGAAAACGGGGACTATTACAGGATCAACGGATATTGGTGGTCTTCCGTTTCATTCAAAAACATGTTCTATAGCGATGCCCCACAATCTGAAATCAAACAACGCTGTGAAGAGACGCTCGACATCCAGCATGACGTCGCTGACATCACCTATTTTGCCGCAAACAATCGCTTCTCTTACAACCATTCAATCTGGACCAACGATAACGTAGTTCAAGCCAATACCATTAATCGCATTGTTACTTTTGGTGATAGCCTTTCTGATACTGGGAACCTATTTAACGGATCTCAATGGGTTTTCCCCAATGCGAATTCATGGTTTCTGGGGCATTTCTCAAACGGTTTGGTTTGGACGGAATATTTAGCCAAAGCCAAAGATGTACCTCTTTATAACTGGGCCGTCGGCGGTGCAGCAGGCACTAACCAATATGTCGCGCTGACTGGTGTCTATGACCAAGTCACTTCCTACTTAACCTACATGAAAGTCGCTAAAAACTATCGCCCTGAAAACTCCCTGTTTACGCTCGAGTTTGGACTCAATGACTTTATGAATTACGATCGAGAAGTCGCCGATGTTAAAGCCGATTTCAGTAGCGCTCTTATCCGACTAACCGAGTCTGGGGCGAGTAATATCTTACTCTTCACATTGCCTGATGCGACCAAAGCACCGCAATTCAAATATTCAACCGAGCAAGAGATCATCAAAGTCCGAGGAAAGATCTTAGAGTTCAACCAATTCATTAAAGCGCAAGCTGAGTATTACCAAAGCATGGGGAAAAACGTGGTGTTGTTCGATGCGAGCGCGTTGTTCGCCAGCATTACTGATAACCCTGAACAGCATGGCTTTAGAAATGCGAGTGACGCTTGTCTTGATCTCAACAGAAGCTCAGCCGCGGACTATTTGCGAAGCCACAGCTTAACCAATGACTGTGCCACCTATGGTTCAGACAGCTATGTATTTTGGGGCGTGACACACCCAACGACTGCTACTCATAAATACATTGCTGACCACATCTTGGCGTATTCGTTCTCGACGTTCGATTTCTAGTTAAATACCGGAAGTTAGACACTTAGACAAAGTCGATATACAAAAAAACCGCCTAATAATGGCGGTTTTTATTTATTTCAGTTTTACAAACAAACGCTTCTAAACTGGCTGGTGATTACTCGTCGTCCACTTTTGGTGCGACTTTCTTCTTAGGGATAAACACAGTATCACCCACTGCCACATTTTGGTGGAAGCTCTTATCGCGCTTAACCGGCTTCTTCGGCGTTTTCTTCGCTTGAGTATTGGTCTTCTTCTTAGCAGGGCCGCCTTTAGCAAACGCAGGTTTACGTGGCTTAATGCCTTTGAATTTACCTTTTAGGCCTTCAAGTACAGAGAAGTTGAGATCTTGTTGAAGGTAAAGTTCAACACGCTTGAAGCTATCCCAATCTTTTGGACCAACCAAAGAAATCGCGTCGCCTTTGTTACCCGCACGGCCAGTACGACCCACACGGTGCACGTACTCTTCCGTATGCTTAGGCATATCAAAGTTGATAACGTGGCTCACGTTTGGAATATCAATACCACGTGAAGCAACATCGGTAGTTACCAAGATCTTGTAAACCGCACGCTCGAACTGACTCATAATAGCATTACGTTGCGTTTGGTTTAGGTTACCACTCAGTGCTACCGCTTTAAGTTTCTTCTCGTTCAACTTATCTGTTAAACGGTCAGTATCAGCACGTGTTGCTGTGAAGATCATTACCTGACGGTATTCCGCTTCTTCCAGTACACGGTCTAAAATC
This sequence comes from Vibrio pomeroyi, assembly GCA_041879425.1. Taxonomy (NCBI): domain Bacteria; kingdom Pseudomonadati; phylum Pseudomonadota; class Gammaproteobacteria; order Vibrionales; family Vibrionaceae; genus Vibrio; species Vibrio pomeroyi. The sequence continues at coordinate 854,880 of CP090855.1, forward strand.
GCTTCTTTGTGATCTAAGTGATCACATAAGTAGAATTTCTGAGTGATATCTAAGTGTTGCTCGTTAGAAACACCCACAGAGATACGCTTCGGTGCGTCTAGCATTTCGTTGGCAATGCCGTTTACTTCAGCGTGATCTAACGTTGCAGAGAACATTAGAGTCTGACGACGACGGTGTTTAGCAGCATTAGCAATACGACGAAGTTCTGGAGCGAAACCCAGGTCAAGCATACGGTCCGCTTCATCAAGGATTAGCGTTTCAACACCATCTAGGAACAATGAACGATGTTCTAGGTGGTCAGCAAGACGGCCTGGAGTTGCAACGATAAAACGAGGGTACTTACGCAGTGCTTTAACTTGGTCGTTAAAGTTCTCGCCACCCAAGATAAGCGCCGCTTCGTAAGACAAACCACCAAGCATGCTACGTAATTCACCGTAAACTTGCTTAGCCAGCTCACGAGTAGGAGCCAAAATTACACCACGAGGATCACGAGCAGAAAACGCTTTGGTTTTTAATGCTTTGTGAATCATTGGCAACACAAACGCCAATGTTTTACCTGAACCCGTTTTTGATGAAGCCAATAGATCCTTACCGGCAATAGCAACAGGGATCGCTTTCGATTGGATCTCTGTCGCTTTCTTAAAGTCGTAATGTTTTAAGTTCTTCAGTAAGCGATTATCTAAGCCTAAATCTTTAAAGTGCAAAGGACTCTCCAGTCATGATGGTATTGAATAAAATTAATTTAACGTGACATGATACCGCGAAAGTACTTTATAAGGATAGAGATCACATTAAATTTATCTCTTTATCTGTCGTTAGCTAGAACATTGTATGCATTGCCAGCAAAGGGATGGCTGCGCTAAGTCTCTCAAAATTGGATGCCAAATCTCTCATCTCATAAATGAGACAGATCGTGATGCTGAGCTAATTACCTCAAAAATTTAGCAATTTCTTTAGTTATTGTTTTTGCAGTTAAAAAATTAGTCGCTACAATCATTAATGAAGCGACTATATGATAAAGAATGTATAGCGCATCTTTTGATGATAAATAAGCAAGGAGTTCTTATGAATAAGACGTTAATCGCAGCTGCAGCCTCAGTTTTCATTTTAGCAGGTTGTTCTTCAGAGCCTGAAGAAGCTGCAGTGTCAGAAATGGATCAACTAACTAACCAAGTCGCTCAACTTACAAGCGAAGTTGAAGCACTTAAGAGTGACAAAGCAGCCGCTGAAATGAAGGCTCAAGAAGCAGAAGCAGCCGCAATGGCAGCGAAAGAAGAAGCGGACCGTGCTAACGACCGTATCGACAACATTGCAGAGTCTTACACGAAGTAGTTGAGATATAAGCGCTACTAGCTTTAGATCAAATAAGTCGTAAAAGTAAAAAGCAGTAATTAGATAGGCACCACCTCTTAACGGAAGTGGTGCTTTTATTTGGAACAAAGAAAATGAAGATAAAGGAGAGAGGAAAGCCATAACGCTTTCCCAAGAACCATCGAATTAAAACTCAATCACAGGTGGTGCTATCTCAACAGGCACACCGTTTTGCGCAAAGATAACCGCTTTCGCTTTTGAATTAGGTAGATCGGCTTCTTCTAGCCACCATTTCAGTTCCGCCGGGATTTCCAGCAACTTCTTTGAACCGTCACTTCTCGTCAATGGTTCGTGCGCTTCAATAAACACACTTCTATCCGGTTCTAGCGACACTTTAATCGGCTCATTAATGATCGTGACTTGTTCACCACGGTTCACTTGTTCAAACAGCCATTCAATATCTTTAGGTTCCATTCGGATACAACCAGAGCTTACTCGCAAGCCTATTCCAAAATCTTTGTTGGTTCCGTGGATCAAATAATCTCCAGCACCATAAGCAAGTCGCATTGCGTATTCGCCCAGTGGGTTTTCAGGCCCGGCTGGCACCACTCTCGGTAATTCGATGCCTTTCTCTAAATACTCATCGCGGATCGACTTAGGTGGCGTCCAAGTAGGGTTAGGTCTCTTTTGACTTATCTTAGTGATCATCTCTGGCGTATCACGCCCAACTCGACCAATCCCGACCGGGAACACATGCACCTGATTCTTCTCAGGTTCAAAGTAATACAGCCTTAATTCGGCAAGGTTAATGACAATCCCCTTTCTTGGGGTATCCGGCAGAATTAAACGGCTAGGAATACTTAACACATAGCCTTCAGCTGGAAGAAAAGGGTCAACGCCCTTATTTGCCGCCATTAAAGAGAGAAAGCCAATATCGTACTGCTTTGCAATAATCGCTAACGTCTCACCCGCTGCAACTTCGTGTTGCTGTATTCTGCCTACAATACGGCTCTCGGCTGGTGGCAGCTCAAATGTAGCGGCATACACCCACGATGAAGCTATCCCTCCGGCAATTAAGGTGGTTCGCACAGCAAGCGATGCGATTTTACGTAATCGCGTTTTCATAGCGAGCAAAGGCGTCGAGCTAGCGCAATACGACATACAATTCCTTGGTTTGTCTTTTATCAAAGTTTAGATTATCGCTGATTAAACGTCGCGACAACGGTTAGTTACCGCTAAATTCACATCCCTTTATCTCTCAATAGACCTTCCCTTCTACTGATACAAAGCGATTTACCCACACAAAATCGATTGCCTTTAAGGTTTCAACATATTTGGTTATCAATAATAATAAAACACTATGGGTAGACCCATTTTGTGACAAGCATCTCATGGAGCCTCGTTTTAACTCGCTAATATTGCCTCAACAAAACGAATTCAATTCAACAGAATCGGTAATTGATTAAATCCTGTTCCTATAATTACCGTTTAAACTTTGGAGAACGACCATGGCTACACCTCATATTAATGCTCAAGCTGGTGATTTCGCAGAAACAGTACTTATGCCAGGCGACCCGCTTCGCGCAAAATACATTGCTGAAACATTCCTTGATGACGTGAAGCAAGTTTGTGACGTTCGCAACATGTTTGGCTACACAGGCACTTACAAAGGTAAGAAAGTTTCTGTAATGGGTCACGGTATGGGTATCCCATCATGCTGCATCTACGTACACGAGCTAATCGCTGAGTACGGTGTGAAAAACGTTATTCGTGTAGGTAGCTGTGGCGCAGTACGTGACGACGTTAAACTAATGGACGTTGTTATCGGTATGGGTGCTTCTACTGACTCAAAAGTAAACCGTATTCGTTTCAACAACCACGACTTCGCTGCTATCGCTGATTTCGGTCTTCTAGAAGAAGCAGTAAACCAAGCACGTGCACAAGAAGTTCCAGTTAAAGTTGGTAACGTATTCTCTGCAGACCTTTTCTACACTCCAGAAGCTGACCTTTTCGAAAAAATGGAAAAACTAGGCATCCTAGGTGTTGATATGGAAGCTGCTGGTATCTACGGTGTTGCTGCAGACCTTGGTGCTAAAGCACTGACTATACTAACAGTATCTGACCACATCATTCGTGGCGAGAAACTAAGCTCTGAAGAGCGTCAAAAGTCTTTCAACGACATGATGAAAGTTGCTCTAGAGACAGCAATCAACATCTAACGATTTGATAAAAGATACATTGAAAAGCGTTACCCCGCAGCCAAGCTCACTTGGCTGCTCAAATAATCCCGAGGGGGAGATCGTGTCTAACGACAAGCTGCCAAAAGATGCGGATGGTTTGCAACTCAACTTTTGTAAAACATTGGCGTGTGACAACTTTGGCTTGAGCGATGCAAAACGGTATGTTTTGCAACACGCTAACCCTAAGCGTCCAGCGATGGTTTGCCGTGAATGTGGAGCTTTCCCCCCCTTACTTAACAATCGTGAAGTGTTAAGCGAACTTCATCGCCTAAGACAACTTCACAGCGATGGGCTTCCTGCTTGTCGTAATGATGATTGCGGTAACTTCGGCTTATCGGTTCATACCCATAAACATCTTTATCATGCCTTCGGCTACAGTGGCGACAGGCAGCGTTATCGATGCAAAGACTGCCAATCAACCTTCGTTGATAAGTGGTCTGGATCCAATAAAAAACTCCAGTTTCAAGAGAACCTCATGGGCTTATTGTTCATGGGCTATTCCGTACGTGAAATCTGCAGAAAATTAGAGATCAACCCCAAGACTTTCTATGACCATGTTGACCATATAGCCAGCCGATGCCGTCGCAAATTAGCGATGATCGATGCACGATGGGTTAATCATGCCAAAGACTATCAATTCGCTTCCCATTATCAGCGCTTACAACCACAAAGTAACAACGGTGTGGTTTGGATAGCGACGGGTGAGGCGCATTCTGGCTATATCCTTTGCCAACACGTGAATTACTCACAAAATGAAGAGCCATCAAGGAATGTTGATCACAACCCTTATGATGATGTAGCGCGCTTCGTATCCAAAGAGCACTCTTCAGAGGCAAACCTTGAGCTTCCTCAACCGTCAGACAAACTAAAAGAGCGTATTGAACAGCAGTACCAAGTGATTCTGGCAAGAGGCAATGTTGAAGACCCTATGGGTAACCTCACAACGTTTAGCTACCCTTCGAAAGGGGCGCTCATTCGACCGCCTTATACGTCTTATGCTCACTTCCTGCATGTGCTTGATATGTGTGATGAGAACAAGCACGTTGCGATCTATATGCCACAAGATCCATTACTAAGATCTGCCGCCCTGAGCGTATGTTTGCCGCGTATACAGAGTCAAAATATTGACCTTATGTATGTGGAAGAAGATCTAGGCTGGCAAGATGAGCAGAGTTTTGAAAAGATCGACATCGTTCACATGAGTTGGTGGCGCGATCGTTGGGCTATTGCTAACCAAGGTGATAACCAGAAAGGTATCTGCTACCTAACGGGTAACAATCCAGAACCAAAACAGTGGTTTAATACCGCCTCAATTCAACAAACTAAGTTCTATCAACAGCGCTTTCAGTTGTTGTTTGATAGCTTTATTAATGAACCTAGACGTAAGCTTCGTCCAGGGGGCATTCTTCCATTACTCGACATATTTAGAGCTTGGCACAATCTGTGCTACCAAGATAAGCAAGGGCTCACGGCAGCGCAACGCTTAGGTGTTGCAGAGCAGCCATTGACCCTAAAGCAACTGCTTTCATAGAAACAGAGCATCTAGTTTATTATTCGGGAACTCATTGATTTTAAAGTAACAACATGAGGTAACACCCATAAATGGAAAAGATAGATGTTCCTTTGACGCTCTACGAAAGATAATTGGTGCTTATCCTAAATCACACTCTTATAATGATTGTGTTATCAATATGTTCGATAATTATGGATCTAAGCCTTGGACAAAAATCAGTACCTTCTTGAAACAGAACTAGAACAACTCAAAACTCGCGTCGACTCTGAACCATTGGTGATCCTTGAGATTGCGCAACAATGCCTCGTCAGATCTGAGCAAGTTCTGTTTGAAGAGGGCGCGATCCAGTCGCTGATGTTAATGGCAAGATGTTGTTGGAACCTGATGGATTACCAGAAAGGTTTAAAATACATCAAAGAAGCCTACAAGCGACAAATCCGATTAGACACCGATCTTTTTCTCCCTGAAATCCTCCACTTACACGCGCTCCAATTCTGGGGACAAGCCAAGTATTACTCTGCACAACAGTTCTGGATCAATGCCTTAGAGCAGTCAGCCCTAGTTGATGAAGTTGAAATACAGATCGAATGCCTGATTGGCCTCGGCAACATTTGGCGAATGACCCATGAATACAAGCTAGCCCGCTCGACCCACCAACTTGCCGTAAAAGTCGCGAACAACAGTCGCATTGGTTGGTTAGAAGGCAAAGCAAGAATACTGCTTGCGTGGGATTACTACCTGCTCAACAATTATGTTGAAATGTTGTCGGTACTCGACGGCGCAGAAGAAGCATTAAAAGAACATAAAGATAATACCTGGCATGCAGAAGTCTGGGATTTCAGAGGCTTAGCCCTACTTGGCCTTGAGCGTTTAGATGATGCAGAGCGTGCCACAGCCAAGGCACATAAGTTAGCTGTCGAACATAACCTTATATGGATGAAGGCCCACTCTTACATCAGCCGAGCTCGTCTAGAGCTGCTAAGAAAAAGACCAGAACAAGCAGCCGAACTGCTTAGGCTTGCGGAAGAGTCAGCAAACGAATTCGATAATGGCGAACTGCTCAGTCAGATTTGTTACCAACAATCTTTAGTCGCAGAAGAAAACCAAGATTTCAAAGCCGCGTTAATCGCCTTTAAAAAGTACCGTCAATATTCTATCGGTATGCTTCGAGAGCAAACGACTCGTGTCGGTTTAGATAAAGCGCGCAGTTCAAAACGCCAACTTGAACAGAGGGCCAGAAAACTCATCAATCGCATTCGTGGCCAACACGAGTATGACCCAGAGAAGCACCTATCTTATGTGGTTTCCGAAACCTTTTGGTGGGAACAACTGGTGCTTTTCAAAACAGAACTTAAACGTTCAAACCACAGCATCATCATGTTCCAACACGTCGATACAGATTACTTAGATGTCTGTACTGAGATTGCTCATGCTTTGTGTAACCAGAACGATTTCATCTCCAGACTGAGCTCAGAGCGTGTCGCGCTTATGCTATCCGAAAAAGGAGAAGCCGCAGAGCAAACCTTCCAAACGCTGAGCACCATGCTTGATATCTATCCATGGCATAGAAAGGGATTAAAAGGCTCTAAGCCGACTGTCAGCCTCAATGACATTTTGACGTTCCCTTTCACTCTTGAACAACTAGAAGAAGACGATGCCGAGGTAACCGATTAATGGAAACGCTATTAAGTAAGATCACAGACGCTGGTTTGGACCCTTCGTCGGTATCGGGTGAAGAAGCGATCATATTCTGGGACCACATTCGTCAGCACGTATCGACGACTAAAACAGAACAAGCGCACTGTTACATCATCAGCTCGGAATACCGCACTGAGTTACAACAAAATCAAACCAGCATCGAAGAGCTAAGGTTGGCACTCGACCTACTCCACCTACCTACTGACATTGAAGACATTCTGACTGTAAAAACTAGCCTAAGTGATCGCTTGGTCGAGATTGGTGATTACACAGCAGCACTCAATGAGTTCGTCAGTTCTTCATCAATCGCTGTAGAGCACGGTTACATCGATGAATATGTCATGGCGATTTTGGGTATGGGTAACCTATGTGATGCCTACGGCGATCACGGCAGAGCCCTTCGCTACTACCAGAAAATCAACAGCATCGACCATGCAATAAGTAGTCGCTCACTTCGCCTTAAGTTCAAGCTGCACATGGTGGCAAGTCTGTTATTGCTCAACCGAATTACCGCAGCCAGTGATTTGCTGAATGAGTGCGAAGAACTGAGTATTTTGGTCAGTGACAAGTTGCTTACCGCTCAAATTTTGCTTTATCAAGCAAAGGTGCTGCGTGCTAAGAAGAAATACAACGAAGCGCTACGTTGCCTATCTAAGGTTCAGTATTCAGCCAACAATACACAAGCAAGTTGGCTAGCAACCATGACTCGACTCGAACTTGCACACTGCCTCAGCGCAACGGGCAAGCAAGAGTACGCGAGCATGATCTTGTCGAGCACCGACAAGCGCGTAAAAGCTTATTCATCCCCTGTACTTGCTAAGCGTTTCTATGACTCGTTAAGCGACGTGTGTATGAATCAAGGACGTTTTCAAGAAGCACTGAGCTATGAGAAGAAAGGCTACCGAATTGAAACGGACCTGATGAAACAGATCCCTATCAGTGAACTTGGTGCAAGCCAACTTCGCCGCCTGTCTCGATTCGAACTGCAACTCAAGCTAATCCTATCTGAGCAGGAGAATCGAGAGCTGAAAGAGACCACAGAGCAACACAAAAATGCCGTGGCTCAGCTACAACAAGATGTGTTCACTGACCCGCTGACTGGTTTACATAACCGTCGCTGGTTAGATGTGAAGCTAAAAGACATGCTGTTGCACGAGACCTCATTTGCATTAATGGTTGTCGATATTGACCACTTTAAATCGATTAACGATGAACTTAGCCATTTAGTCGGCGATAAAGCGATTGTCAGCGTGTCTCAAGAGCTGCGTTCTTACTTTAAATTCAGAGGTGCTTCGTGTGTCCGATTTGGAGGCGAAGAGTTCTTAGTCATCCTAGAGAACACCAATCTGGCTAAGGCAGAAATGCACTCAGAAAACTATCGAGAGCGCATCTTCCAATTTGGCTGGCATGAGATACTGGGAGAGCGTGGCTTAACCGTCAGTATTGGTATCACTTTGCACCGCGAGGGCGAGAATACTCAGCGTACTTTCTACCGAGCAGATAAAGCACTATACCGAGCCAAAGCCAACGGCCGTAACCAGGTGTGCACTGAATAGGTAAACAGGATTAGAGTAAGTACAACGTATGCTCTGTACTTACTCACCATCAATAATCGCAGACCCACGATGAACTATCGATAACAGGCTGTGCTATTGATAGAAAAACAGAGATATTCCACCTAACGCAGCAAGTGTGCCGATGATACTTTGCTTCGACACCTTCTCTCCTTTAAGCGCGTAAATCACCAAAATAAAGACCGGGCTGGTCGCTATCAGTGTTTGAGCAATCGCAGGGTTGGCATTTTTCAACGCTACTTGCTGCAACCATAACGCGAGAAACGTTCCGACGAAGATTGCCCCTAAAAGCCAAAGCTTATCCAGCTTAGTCATCACCCATAAATCTCTTTTTATTGCGGCATACGGCTTCTTCTCAATAAATGGAATAATCAGCATCACGGCAAACACGCCAATCGTCAGACGAATCAAGGCGCCTAACAATGGCGGAATATCACCAGCGACTAAGGCATAGTGAGAAATTACCACGCCCGAAGCCTGACATACACTTGCCACAAACCCATAGCCAATGCCGCTCCACTGCGCTTTGTCACTCGATTCACCATTAGTCGATTTAGAGGGCTGAAACACAACAAAAGTGACGGCGAGCGTCGTGATTACAACACCTAGCCAGCTTTGTAAAGTCAAGGCTGCGCCAAGGAACATCAATGCGAGCACACCAGAGAGTGGAGGAGCCAAAGACTCAAGCAACAAGGTTTTGTTCGCACCAATTCTTTTCAAGGCTGCAAAATAAGCGCTATCTCCAATGGCAATGCCAATAACCCCTGAAATGGCCAATATCCAAAAGTGACTGGCACTGAGCTTAAAGTCTGGCATTGGGATAAGAGGCATCACCAGCAACATCATGCCCGAAGCCACTACGCCCTTAATAATATTGAGCTGCATTGCAGAGAAACGGTGGCCAAACTGGCCATAAATCCAAGTTGCACACGCCCACACGATAGCCGCTCCAATCGCCGCTATTTCACCTATATACATTTGTATTCATCCTTGGGGTTATGTACATCCACTAACATTACTCCAGTCATCGCTTCATTAGAATTCCAAACAAGAACACAGAAGAAGCCTCTCCAAACAGGATGACGATTTTATAAGATGCAGCAATAATATCGTTCACATTAGAAGCGAAAACACATTATTTGTAACTCGGTAAATCATTTCGATAACAATTACTTGGATGATAGCGTAGTATATTTATAACTAATATCTAACATTACAAGGATCTGTTATGTTTTTAGACTACTTTGCGCTCGGTCTACTTATTTTCGTAGCATTAGTAATCTTTTACGGCATCATCGTTATTCACGATATTCCCTATGAAATTGCGAAAGAACGCAATCACCCTCATCAAGATGCTATTCATGTCTCAGGCTGGGTTAGCCTATTCACCTTACACACTATTTGGCCATTCCTTTGGATTTGGGCGACGCTATGGCGCAAAGATCGCGGTTGGGGCTTCGCTAAACTCGAAGAAGAGCAGCACGATATTCACCACCGTGTTGACACCTTAATCGACCAAGTTAGCACCCTTCAACAAGAAATCGCGCAACTCAAACAAGCCGATTCCGTTAAAGCGGAGCAAAATAAAGATCAGAATAACGCTCAAGATCAGGAGGTTAAGTAATGGATTTACTGCTGATAATGACCTATGCGGCACTTTGTATCACCATTTTCAAGGTGTTCAACATTCCGCTAAATAAATGGACGGTTCCAACTGCGGTACTTGGTGGCGTCATCATCATAGGTACATTGATCCTTTTGATGAACTATAACCACCCTTTCACACAGATCGGTAACCAAGTTTACTCAACAACGCCTGTTGTTTCCGGTGTTCGAGGCAAAGTAATTGAAGTGCCTGTGGAAGCGAATAAACCTCTAAAAAAAGGCGATATTCTTTTCAAAATCGATCCTATTCCGTTCGAGGCTGAGGTCGCAAGATTAGAGGCGAAAGTAAAAGAAGCAAGCCAGGGTGCGCTAGGAATGGAATCTGATGTCGCTGAAGCAGAAGCAGCGAGAATCAAAGCGATTGCTGAGAGGGATAAAGCCCAACGTGAATTCTCTCGTTACAAACGCGGCTACGACAGTGGCGCCTTTACTGAGCAACAATTGGATACTCGCAGACAAGCTTATAAAGCATCAGAAGCTGCCGTTAAAGTGGCAGATGCGACCTTAGAAAGAACAAAAATTGCTTTGGATTCTGAGATAGGTGGTGAGAACACTGCGGTGTTAAGCCTATTAGCGGAATTGCGTAAAGCTCAGTTTGACTTAGAACAGACTGTGGTTCGCGCGCCAACAGATGGTTACGTGACGCAACTGGCCCTTCGCCCAGGTGTCATGGCCGTGCCACTTCCACTGGCGCCAGTAATGACGTTTGTTCACACCGAAGCTCAGTTCTACACCGCAGCCTTTAGACAGAACTCCTTGCAGCGTCTACAACCAGGGTTCGAAGCTGAGTTTTTATTCAGAGCTCTGCCTGGCAAAGTATTTAAAGGCCGTATTGATGAAGTATTGCCAGCGATTGGTGAGAGCCAATTCCAAGCTCGAGGTGCTTTACTAGGTACGGATGCTCTGCGTACCAGTGGTCGCGTGTTTGTTAAGTTAACCATCACTGATGACCTATCTGAATACCATCTACCTATGGGTACTGCGGTTGAGGTTTCGGTTTATTCAGACAGCTTCACTCACGTGTCTATCATGCGTAAGGTGCTTATTCGTATGAAGAGTTGGCAGAACTATCTATACCTAGACCACTAAGTCACTGTCATCTAGACCAAGAAATTAGCGATACTTAGCCCTTCAATGGAACTAACACATTGTTAATATGAATGAAAAAGCCAGACCCGCTCTGGCTTTTTTGTTGTTTGATTAACCGTAAATTTGCGTATTTTTCATCATATCTAGGTGTTCAGATGGAATTTTAGACATCTAGACACTTACCTTCCCTTATGGAAGGGTTCTACTGTATAATGCGCGCCTTATTTTTTATATTTGCCCAAAAAACGTTCTCATTGAGACGCATATTAATAATGGCGAATATTCGTTCTTTATCATGTTTTATCTTTCAGTATTCGAGGTTATCTATGAACTTTTCAGCTAAAACAGTCGTCGTTATCGCCATTGGCGCGGCACTGTACGGCATTGGTGGTTTACCTATGTTTGGTGTCCCAGTGTTTGCGAACACGACATTGAAACCAGCAATGGCAGTTCTAGCACTGTTTTCTGTTTTGTTCGGCCCAATTGTAGGCTTCTTGGTCGGCTTCATTGGCCACTGGGTAACAGACTTATTCGCAGGCTGGGGCGTATGGCTAACTTGGGTATTGGGCTCAGGTATCGTGGGCATGGTTATTGGTCTATTTCCTATGATGACTAAAAACCGTCTTCAACAAGGCGAACTGCCAATGAAAGATTTTGCGCTATTTGTCGTACTGGCTCTCGCAGGTAATGTTGTCGGCTACGGCTGTTCTGCATTCCTAGATACCATCTTATACGCAGAACCGTTTACTAAAGTCTTCACTCAACTGTCTATCATCGCAGCGGGTAATACCGTTCTGATCGCTGTTGTTGGCTTCCTGATCCTAAAATCAGTCGCTAAGCGTAACAAACAAAGCCGCAACCTGACTGAGGCATAAGCGATAATGACTATAGCATTTTCGAACTTCTCTTTTAGATATGAGTCGCTGGATAAACCGACGCTAAAAAATATCAATCTAAGGATAGAGAAAGGAGAGAAAATCGTCATTATTGGACCAAGTGGTAGTGGTAAATCTACCCTAGGTCAGTGTCTTAACGGTCTAATCCCTCACGCGATTAAGGGTGAGGTCACCGGCTCTTTAGAGATCAACGGCAAGAACATCTCTGAGTTTTCAATGCACGACTATACCGAGCAAGTCGGCACGGTATTGCAAGATACTGACAGCCAATTTGTCGGCTTAAGTATCGGCGAAGACATCGCATTCGCATTGGAAAACCAGTTAATGTCGAACATCGATATGTATCCTCTCGTTAAGTCGACTGCAAAAATGGTCGACTTGGCGGATATGCTTGATCGCTCTCCACACGACCTTTCTGGTGGTCAAAAACAACGAGTATCGTTAGCGGGTATCTTAGTTGATGACGTTGATATCTTGCTGTTTGATGAGCCTCTGGCCAGCCTTGACCCTAAGACGGGCAAGGCAACGATTGAGATCATCGACCAACTGCATAAAGAAACCAACAAAACTATCGTGATTATCGAGCACCGCCTTGAGGATGTTCTACATCGCGATATTGATCGTGTGATCTTAATGGAACGCGGCGAAATCGTTGCAGACATGACACCCGATGAAATCTTGGCTTCTGAACTGCTTGAGACACACGGTATTCGTGAACCGCTTTATCTATCAGCCCTTAAAGCAGCCAAAGCACCTTTAACAAGCGAAGACAAGCTGTCCAATCTCAAAGCTTTAGATTACAAAAGGTTCCGTCCTGCGGTTCAAGCTTGGTTTGCTGAACGCCCTACTCCCGTTGCTGAAAAACAGTATCAACCTTTGCTCGAAGTGCATGGCCTGACTTACTCTTACGACGGTGAAAAAAACGCACTCGAAGATGTCAGCTTTAAGATTGGCAAGGGTGAGTTTGTTTCAATATTGGGTAAGAACGGTTCAGGTAAATCGACCATCACCAAGATTATCATGGGTGTGATTGACGCGGATTCTGGCTCTTCGTATCTTAACGGCGAAGACCTATCTGAGCTTTCTATCTTCGAAAGAAGTCAGAAAGTCGGTGTTGTCATGCAGAACCCGAACCATATGATCTCGCATCATATGATCTTCGACGAAGTTGCATTTGGCCTTCGTAACCGTGGCGTTACAGAAGACGAAATTAAAGACAAAGTAGAAAACATTCTTGAGCTTTGTGGCTTGAGTAAGTTCCGACACTGGCCAATCGAAGCACTTAGCTACGGTCAGAAAAAGCGCGTAACAATAGCGTCTATCTTGGTTTTAGAGCCAGAACTTCTGATCTTAGATGAGCCAACAGCAGGTCAAGATTACCGTAACTACACATCAATGCTGGCGTTTATTCAAAAACTCAACCGCGACCTAGGTATCACCGTTGTGATTATCTCACACGACATGCACCTCGTTCTCGAGTACACCACACGTTCAATCGTGATTGCAGACAGCAAGCTGATTGCCAATGCCGCGATGACGGAAGTATTCAGCCAGCCATCTCTGTTAGAACGCGCAAATCTTTGTACCACCAGCATTTATGAACTCGCGACCATGATGAAAATCGACGACACCAATGCATTTATGCAGTACTTCATCGACTACGAGAGAAGCGCTCAATGAATGCATCAAAAGTAAAATTCGGCATCAATTACATCGATACCAAATCGCCGCTGCACGCTCTCAATGGCATCACCAAGTTTGCGCTGTTTTTGGCTTGGGTAACCGTTGTACTTACAACGTTCGATCTCAGACTCATCGTTGTTTTGATCCTGACTGGCTTATACCTATTAAAGCTGACTCAAGTTCCTGTGCGAGTTTACAAGCCGCTGTTGATTGGTACGGCAAGTGTTCTGAGCCTAAATGCCTTATTTATGTATTTACTGGCTCCACAACAAGGTCCCGAACTCATCGGCAGTGAAACGCTATTATTGACGCTTCCTGGTAATTACTCATTGAGCCAAGAGACACTGTTTTACTTAGTGACCGTGACGCTCAAATACATGAGCATGTTCCCGATAGCGCTGATCTTTGTTTTCACAACGCACCCAACTGAGTTCGCAGCAAGCCTCAACCGTATCGGAGTTCCTTACAAAATAGCTTATGCGGTGAGCTTAACGCTACGTTACTTGCCAGAAGTTAAGAAAGATTTTGTCAATATCATGCACGCCCAACAGGCTCGTGGTGTAGAACTTTCCAAGAAGGCACCACTCATTACCCGCATCAAAAATGTTGCAAAAGTGTTGGGACCGTTGATTTTTTCAAGCCTAGATAGAGCAGATGAAATATCGAATGCTATGACGCTACGTGGCTTTGGCAGACACAAGTCTCGCACTTGGTATAGTTACGCACCATTAAAACGTATCGATTTTATTTGTTTATTTATCATCGGTTTAATCGTGATATTGGCTATCGCAAAACGTATTCTTGAACCAGCGTTGTTTTGGTATCCATTTTAGTTCTTATTTACCATATATAAACAACAGCTTAAAATAACACACCGCTCAATAGAGCGGTGTTTTTATATGGGCTTAGAGCCGCTTGAAATTCAAGCGAACGATCTATATTTATCGGCTTTTGACGATAAACTGACGTTTTTTTTACCTATAGGGTTTGAGATTTCTATCAGAAACTCTTAATATACGTGTTTACAGAATGTTACACTCAATAGAGATTTGTAATGGCTCGAATTACCCAAGTACAGAAACTAGAAAACCAAAAGCACTACGATGAGATCGTACTAAACCTTTTTCTGGCTGAAGGACATGAAGCACTAACTTATGCAAGGATTGCTCAAGAAATTGGCATTAGTTTAACGACGCTTCAGGGCTATTATTCATCGACACGCGCTATCCGTTCAGTGCTCCACAAGCACATGTTGTCGATTGTTATCCAAAGCTTAGACTTCTCGTCAGAAGCGGCGTTTGTTCAATCTTGGCAAGATGCTTTAGATGATGAACAATTCCGCTACGTTATCAAACTCATGTTTTTCCATGCATCTCAGGTCAAAAGCCCTGAAGAGTTCGACCTCAGCTCAAATGGTGAATTTCGTGAGAAGATGTTTGAGAACTTTGGTACCGACTCGGTGCGCATTCTTGAAACTGTCGTCGGACGCTCAATGTTCTATCTTACGAACTTTAAGCAGCATTAAGCTAAACGAACATTTATATTCAATACAAAAAGGGAGCCTGAAGGCTCCCTTTTTTATACTTCCTACTACGCGAATTATGTTACGAATTCAGCTTATAGAAGACTGTTGATAGCGGCGGCAAACGCAACTCAATCGATGTATCCAGACCTTCGCTTGCTACTGATTCGATCTCCGCAGTCTGCTTCACTTCAAAACCACTACCGGCGTAGTCAGTCGAGTCTGTATTCAACAATAGTGAGTACTCACCTTGTACTGGAACGCCTAAACGGAAGTGCTCGTGAGGAACTGGCGTAAAGTTAGATACCACCAAGACACGCTCACCAGATTCACTGATACGTTCGTGCGCTAGAATGCTCGCTTCTGCTGAATCTTGAAGACGCCATTCAAAGCCTGTCGGGTCAAAATCAAGATCGTGCATTGCAGCTTCAGAACGGTACAGATTATTCAGGTCTTTGGTTAAACGCTGAACACCTTGATGACGCTCATAATCTAATAAGAACCATTGAAGCTGGTCGTCATGGTTCCATTCAGCCGTTTGACCAAATTCCGCCCCCATGAAATTCAACTTCTTACCCGGTTGCGCATACATGTAACCCATGTAAGCACGTAGGTTAGCTGTTTGCTGCCACTCATCGCCTGGCATCTTGTTATGGATAGAACCTTTACCGTAAACCACCTCATCGTGAGACAGAGACAATACGTAGTTCTCACTGTGTGCATAAACCAGCGGGAAGGTAATCGTATCGTGGTGATATTTACGGTTGATTGGGTCTTCTTGAATGTAAGACAAGCTATCGTGCATCCAACCCATGTTCCACTTAAAGCCGAAGCCTAAACCGCCCATAAAGGTTGGTGCTGAAACACCAGGGAAAGCCGTCGACTCTTCCGCAATGGTCATCGCATTCGGGAAGTGCTTGTACACTTCTTCGTTCATCCACTTAAGGGTAGCGATAGCATCGTAGTTTTCGTTGCCACCATCCACGTTTGGAATCCACTGATCATGGCTACGTGAATAATCCAGGTACAGCATCGAAGCTACTGCATCAACACGGATACCATCAATATGGAATTGCTCAAACCAGTACAGCGCATTTGCCACCAAGAAACGACGCACATGTTCACGACCTAAGTCATAGATGTACGAGTTCCAGTCTTGGTGCCAACCACGACGTGGGTCTGGATCGTGGAACAATGGCGTACCATCAAAATTAGCTAAACCGTGATCATCGCTTGGGAAGTGAGCTGGAACCCAGTCAAGCACAACGCCAAGACCCGCTTGGTGACATTGGTCTACGAAGTATTTGAAGTCATCCGGTGAACCGAAACGGCTGGTTGGTGCGAAAAGACCAACAGGCTGGTAACCCCAAGAGCCATAGAATGGGTGCTCTGAAACAGGCATCAATTCAACGTGCGTATAGCCAAGATCCGTTAGGTATGGAATCAGTTCTGCCGCTAACTCACGGTAATTGAGGAATTCGCCTTCAGCATTACGCTTCCAAGAACCGGCATGCAATTCATAGAACGAAAGCGCTTCTTTACGCTTTTGCGTCACTGGACGATTCTGCCACTTAGCATCTTGCCACTCATAACGAGCGTGATCGTAAGTCACAGATGAGAATGATGGGTATTGCTCAGAGTAGAAACCCCATGGGTCAGCTTTGTGTGGTAAGCCTTCGCCATCAGGTCCTTTTAATTCAAACTTGTATTGAGCGCCCTCTTCCAGTTCTGGAATGAATAGGCCCCACATACCGTAATCTAGACGCTGCATTGGGTGGCGGCGACCATCCCAAGCGTTGAAGTTACCTACCAAGCTTGCCGCTGTTGCGTGCGGTGCATACACCAAGAAACGAGTACCTGAAATCGTCTGTCCATCACGCTCTAGCGTAATAAACTGAGCCCCCATGTGATGGTACATATCTTTCGGTGTGTGAAGATCTTCATAGCTCGCGTACAAATCATGGTACTGATATGGATCATCAATGATCTGCTCTACTCCAGCCCAATCAACCGCAAGCTTATAGTGAGTAAAACGTAAGTCTCTTTCTTGCTTAAGAATGAAACCACTTTCACCCTCTCGCGCTAACTCAATACGAGGTTCCTTTCCAACAATCAACTCGACTTTATCTGCTCCAGGAATCCATACACGTAATGCACCTTGATCAGAAGGTAGGTATGGACCTAAAAACGCAAATGGGTCTGTGAAGCAAGCCTGTGATAGTTGGGTATATATTTGTTTTTGCTTTGAAATCGAACTTAGTTCCAAAACGTTTCTCCCTAACCAAACATCCAAAAAATATAATACAAAAATGCCCGCTATTAGTGCGGGCAATATAACGACGGTTTATTCTACCAGATGAGCATTCATTATTGAGTGACCGAGGTTGTAGTTTCGTACGCCGTAAGCAAAAAACCACCTATATTCAAGTCACTCAATGTCATTACTTACCTGCTTTTTCTCGAACGTCTGTCAGCTTAGAAGCGATACGATTAACGCCTTCATGAGCAAAGATTTCGTCCAAGTTCATTGATAGTTTACGACGCCAGTTCGGATACTCATCGACGGTACCAGGAATGTTTACTGGCTTATCCATCTCTAGCCAGTCTTCCAATTGAACACTTAGTAATGTTGAACCACCAGCAGCAACGTGCAGTTGAAGTGCTTCCGCTAGGTAAGAGTCCATAGGTACTTGGCTTGCATCGCGGCCAACACCTTCAGGTAGGAAACCATGCCATGCCACTGAATCTAAGATACCTTGCTTACACTCAAGACGGTCATCGAACAGAGTTTCTAGCTGTGCTGCGTCTGGGTATAAACCAATCTCTTGACCCATCTTCAAATCATCACAGTGCCAGAAGCCGCGTAATGTTGGCATATCGTGTGTACACAGTGCCGCCATTGATTGTGATGCGTAGTGTTTCGGAGAGATGAAACCACCATCTTCTTCTGATGTTTCGAAGAAGAACACTTTGTAAGAGTGCACGCCAGCATCCGCTAGGATGTCTACAATCTCATCTGGCACCGTACCTAAGTCTTCACCGATAACGCTACATTGGTAACGGTGAGATTCAAGCGCAAGAATCGAGAGCATATCTTGTACTGGGTA
This sequence comes from Vibrio pomeroyi, assembly GCA_041879425.1. Classification (NCBI taxonomy): domain Bacteria; kingdom Pseudomonadati; phylum Pseudomonadota; class Gammaproteobacteria; order Vibrionales; family Vibrionaceae; genus Vibrio; species Vibrio pomeroyi. Next base: position 873,178 of record CP090855.1, read on the forward strand.
GTAGATGTATGCGCCCTTCGTTGCGTTTTCACCTTTTGGAATCCACCATAAACGTAGCAGACCTAACACGTGGTCAATACGCAGTGCACCACAGTGTTTCATGTTCGCACGAAGCAGCTTGATGTAAGCATCGTAGCTTGTCTCTAGAAGCACTTCTGGGTTCAGTGGTGGTAAGCCCCAGTTTTGGCCTAGAGGACCAAGGATATCTGGTGGAGCACCGATGCTCGCATCCATAACTAGGTTGCCTTCATCAGCCCAAGTCTCGCTACCTGAATCTGCAACGCCAACCGCTAGGTCTCGGTACAGACCAACCGCCATGCCTTTCTCTTCAGCAAGCGATTGAGCATCATTGATTTGGCAATCTGCTAACCATTGCAGGTACATGTAAAGATGCACTTGCTCTAGGTTTTCTTTGATGTACTTCTGTGTAGCTGGGCTGTCGAATGTGCGGTACTTCTCAGGGAATACCGGCCATCCCCACATGCCAGAATCTTTAGCATGCAGTTCACCGTGCAGTGCATCGAACGCCGCTTGATGCATCAGGCTGTCGCCGCCCTCTTCCACAAACGCTAGGAAGGCTTGCGCGCGGTCGCTGTTTTTGTCTAGGTGACGAGTCTTAAACTCTGCGAATAGCAAAGGCAAAATGCTCATCTTCAGCTCAGACACTTCGGTGTAGTTCACCCAGTGTGCATCACGAGCTTTCTGTAGGCGCTGTTGGAACTCTGCGCTGCCTACGGTTTGTTGTGCTTCTGCACTTAATGCGAATTCAGGTACTGAGCTCACATCAATGTATAAGATGTTCAACCAGCGACGTGAAGACGGGCTGTATGGGCTCGCACCTTCAGGGTTCGCAGGGAACAATGAGTGAATCGGGTTTAGACCGACAAAGTCACCGCCGCGAGACGCGATATCAGCAACCAACTGTTTTAGGTCGCCGAAGTCACCAATACCCCAGTTGTGCTGAGTTCTTAGTGTGTAAAGCTGAACACTCGGTCCCCAAAGCTTTTTGCCTTGCTCTATTGGAGACTGCTTGAAACACGCTTTTGGCGTAATGATCAGTGTCATCTCGTAAGGCTTCTTACGGCGCTTACGGCTCACAATTAGCTTGTGATAACCCCATGCCAAATCACTTGGCAATGCAAACACTAAAGGGCCACCCTCTGCACGCTCATCACGAACGACTTGAGATTGAAGATAGCCTTCGAGTACCTCTCCTTGCTCGGTTTCTAAGCGCCAGCTGAACTCGCTTTCACGAGCACTAACACCTAAATTCAGCGCCACTTCTACTGGCTCACCATCACGCAAGACAAGAACTGGGTCTAGTACATCTTTTTTGTGTTTTCTTTCTGCTGACTTTAATAGTGCATCATCGCTGCTTGTATCGTAGCCCAATGAAGCCAATAGAGACGTAATAGTTTCGTCTGATACCTGTGCTTCATCGCCCCACGCACTAACGTAACTGTCGGCAATGTTTGCCATTTCTGCGACTTGTTTTAATACGGTCTGTTCTTTCATCGCTCTCTCCGAAAACGTTCTGACGCTTTCAATTTTTGTAGGGTTGTTTATTTAATTTTTTACTAATCAATTAGCTTGTGACAATCAGTTTGTAAGCATTGCTATCGGATAAGCCGTCTGTTTGCTCACAAGCTAATTGAGCCAAGGCAGAGGCTGCCTTGGCTACTTGGGAACTATTAACGGTTAACCGCTTCTAGTTTCCAGATGTTGTTCACGTAGTCGCGGATAGAGCGGTCTGATGTGAACTTACCAACCAATGCTGTGTTAAGAATCGCTTTCTTAGCCCAACCTGCTTGGTCTTTGTATTGCGTGCCCATGTCTTCATGCGCTTTCACGTAAGATGCGAAGTCAGCAAGACATAGGTATGGGTCACCACCGTCAAGCAGGCTATCAAACGTTGCACGTAGAAGTCCTGGTTGACCTGGTGTGAACTCGTCGCCAGTCAATAGGTCTAGAGATGCTTTCAGTAGTGGGTCTGCATTGTAGTAGTCGTATGGGTTGTAGCCCTGAGCTTTCAGTGCTTGAACGCCATCAACGTCTAGGCCGAAGATGTAGATGTTCTCATCGCCAACTTCTTCACGAATCTCAACGTTCGCGCCATCCATCGTACCGATAGTTAGAGCGCCGTTTAGAGCCATCTTCATGTTGCCCGTACCAGATGCTTCTTTACCAGCCAGTGAGATTTGCTGAGAAACGTCTGCTGCAGGGATGATGATTTCAGCCATGCTTACACGGTAGTCAGGGATGAATACCACTTTAAGCTTGTTGCCGATACGAGGATCGTTGTTGATCTTCTCTGCAATCTTGTTAACTGCGAAGATAATCTCTTTCGCTAGGTGGTAACCCGGTGCTGCTTTCGCTGCGAAGAAACATACGCGAGGCTCACACTCGAAACCAGGTTCGTTAAGAATACGGTGGTACAGAGATAGAATGTGCAGCAAATCTAGGTGCTGACGCTTGTATTCGTGTAGACGCTTGATTTGAACGTCGAAGATAGCGTTAGTATCTAGCTCGATACCCATGTTCTCTTGAACCCAATCAGCAAGACGCTGTTTGTTTTCTTTCTTAACAGCCATGAATTCTTTTTGGAACTTCGCGTCTGTTGCAAACTTAGCGATGCCTTCTAGCTGCTCAAGTTTTGCAGGCCACTCAGTACCGATCTTGCCAGTAATTAGCGTTGATAGACCTGGGTTACAGAACTTCAACCAACGACGTGGCGTGATGCCGTTCGTTACGTTAGTCAGTTTACCTGGGAAGATTTCGTTGAACTCAGGGAACAAGTCTTTCTTAACCAGTTGAGAGTGAAGTGCAGCTACGCCGTTTACTTTGTAAGAACCAATCACACATAGGTTTGCCATGCGAACCATGCGGTGGAAACCCTCTTGGATGATAGAAAGCTTCGCTTGCTTCTCACCGTCACCAGGCCACATCTTGCGAACTTCTTGCATGAAGCGGTGGTTGATTTCAAAGATGATTTCCATGTGACGTGGAAGAAGACGATTGATCAAAGATTCAGACCAAGTTTCTAGCGCTTCTGGAAGTAGTGTGTGGTTCGTGTAAGCGAACGTGTGAGCACTGATTTCCCATGCTTGATCCCAAGATAGACCTTTCTCGTCAATCAGAATGCGCATTAGCTCAGGAATCGCGATTGTTGGGTGCGTATCGTTAAGCTGAATCGTTTCTTGCTTAGGCAGATCTTCTAGAGAGAAACCTGCTGCTTCGTGACGACGTAGAATATCGCGAACCGATGCTGCTGAGTGGAAGTACTGCTGCATTAGACGCAGTGTCTTGCCTTTCTCGTGGTTGTCGTTCGGGTAGAGAACTTTAGTGATGTTACCTGCATCGATTAGCGAGTGTTGCGCTTCGAAGTAATCACCGTTGTTGAAGCTTGCTAGTGAGAATGGTGCGATTGCCTGACATTCCCAAAGACGCAGCGGGTAAACCGTGCTTGACTCGTAACCTACGATTGGTAGATCCCAAGGCATTGCTTTTACTTCCATACCTGGAACCCAAGTACGTACTTCTTTACCGTCAATGAATTCAACTTCTACATGACCGTAAAAACCAATGTGTTGTGCTAGTTCTGGACGAGCCACTTCCCATGGGTAACCTTCAACACCGCGCCACGCGTCAGGTGCTTCTTGTTGGCGACCGTCTTGGAAAGACTGCTTGAATAGACCGTATTCGTAGTGAAGACCGTAGCCTACTGTTGGGTATTCTTGAGCGGCACAAGAATCCATGAAACAAGCAGCTAGACGACCAAGACCACCATTACCTAGTGATGGGTCGCGTTCTTCTTCTAGAAGGTCAGTTAGGTTTTGACCTAGCTCTTCCATTGCATGAGTGATTTGCTCATACAGGCCCATGCTGATTAGGTTGTTACCTGTCAGACGGCCAATCAAGAATTCTAGCGAAAGGTAGTTAACACTCTTCGCGTTTTTGATTTTTTCATCGTTTTCAGTTTCTAACAGATCGAATGTCGTTAGCTCAGCAAGAGCACGACCCATTGCTAAATACCATGAACGGCTGTCAGCGGTTTCTACTGTTGTTGCGTAGGTTGCAGATAGATGTTTCTTAACACTCTCTTGGAATGACACTTTATCGAAAGTTTTTTGCTGAGTTGGTTTCATTTCAGAAATCTCGCTTTTAATAGTTCTAATTCATCTGTGACATATCGTGCATGGTCACCAATAACTAAACATCCTCCTGGCCGTACGACTAACTAGGAGTAGATGGGAGGGCGTAGGGGGCGTACCCAGATTGGGTTAGTGATCTGACTCTCATGTTCTAGCCCAGAATAAAAACTTGGAGTGATTAAGATCACAAGCTCCCGTTCGATAACTTAACTTCAATTGATGTGACTTTTATTTAACCCATTTAAAGTCATTGCCAAATCTGAGTTTCAGATCACGAAAATATTTTTAGACTCTCATCTATTACATAAAAACATGTGTAAGAAAGGACAAAGTCACATTCACAAACCACCCCGCAAGGTGAGATAAGTCACAAATAAAGGGCGTAGAACCCCAAAAACATGCAGGAGTGCAAGGTTTCTGAGGAGGATCATAGTCGGTATCGTTTTGCTTCACGTAATATGAGTAAAGACTTAAGTAATTAGGCTAATGTCATTGGACTGCACTCAACGATAGATTGGGATATTCCAGAACATAGCCACGGAATAGGTGTAAAACTTCGACATGTGGATCCCTTCGAAACTGACTCGTCCCGGCCGCTTACACAATGCAATTCTGCGACCTAGAGTTCTCGATCTGCTTCAGAACGCAGATTGCTATAAGCTAGTACTGTTCCGCTCTCCAGCTGGATACGGCAAAACCACCATGGCTGCCCAATGGCTGGTAGAAAAACCTAATGTAGGTTGGTACAGCATCGATGATAGTGATAACGATGCCTTCCGTTTCATCAACTACCTACTTCAATCCCTTAATAAAGCGACTCAAAATGCCTGCCCGAATGCCCAAAAGCTGGCAGAGAAACGACAGTTTTCATCGTTGCATTCTTTATTAAGTGAAGTGTTTGCAGAAATGTCTGAATTCCACCACGAGTGTTTCCTTGTGCTAGACGACTATCACTTAGTGAACAATGACGACATCCATGAAGCGATGCGCTTTTTCCTCAAACACATGCCCGACAACCTAACGCTTGTTGTGACTAGCCGTGGCACACCACCGCTTGGCACAGCTAACCTGCGCGTTCGTGATTTGATGATTGAGATCGGCAACGACTCACTGGCTTTTGATACGGAAGAAACCACACGCTTCTTCAATCAACGCGTAGCCGACGGCATTGACGACACGACCGCAGGCAGTATTTGTAGTTATGTAGAGGGTTGGCCTTCTGCATTACAGCTTATTGCCCTTCAAGCACAGCACCAAAAGCGTACGTTGGCACAATCTGCCGAGTCGTTCTCCCACTTTAACCATGCCCATCTTTGGGATTACTTGGTTGAAGAAGTCTTTGACCTGCTAGACAAAGAAACCCGACAGTTCTTGATGCAGTGCTCAGTGCTTGATCACTTCAACGACGAACTTGTTTGCGCACTAACACAACGTGAAGACGCGCTCGGTATGATTGAATCGCTCAACCGATTTGGTTTGTTCATCTACCCTCTTGAAGGCGAGAAGAACTGGTATCGCTTCCATAATCTATTTGGTGAGTTCCTCGCTCACGAGCGCCAAGCTCGCATTCCGCAGCAAGAAGCGGAATTGCATCGCAGTGCCGCTAAAGCTTGGATCAAACAGAAAACGCCTCACCAAGCTTTGCGACACGCACAGCGCGCGGACGATCCACAACTGATTGTTCAGATCCTTAGTGAACACGGTTGGCAGATGTTCAACCAAGGTGAACTTTCATCATTAGAAATGGCGATCAAGCAGCTGACCACGGATCAACTGTACAGCGAACCGAAACTATCAATGCTGCGTGCATGGCTAGCGCAAAGTCAGCACCGTTATGATCAAGTGGGTACTCTGTTAGAAGAAGCCGAAACGCAGTATCAAGCTCGAAACATTGAACTGGATACTCAGCAGCAAGGCCAATACAACGCCTTGCGTGCACAAGTCGCGATCAACAGTAATGAGCCAGAGAAAGCACTCGAGCTTGCAGAGCTTTCATTGAGCCAACTGAATACAACGGTTTACCGTAGTCGCATTGTTGCAACCTCGGTTGTCGGCGAAGTAAATCACGTAATGGGTAATCTGAGCCGTGCTCTACCAATGATGCAGCAAACTGAGAAGTTGGCTCGCCAGTATCAGGTTTACCATCAAGCACTGTGGGCGATTCTGCAACAAAGCGAAATTCTGATTGCTCAAGGCTATGTTCAAGCCGCATTCGAACTGCAAGACAGCGCATTCAAGCTGATTGAAGAACACCAACTTCAATACGTACCTCTACATGAATTCTTATTGCGTGTTCGAGCGCAAATATTCTGGTGCTGGAACCGTTTAGATGAAGCGGAAGAGTGTTGCTACAAGGGCTTAGATATTCTTGGCCACCACTCGCCAAGTAAGCACCTTCATAGCTATTCAATGTTGGCTCGTATTTCACTGAGCCGTGGCGAGATTGATAAAGCATCGAAGTTTATTGACCAGATTCAGCACTTGTTGCGCCAATCAACTTACCATGTGGATTGGACAGCGAATGCGTCACTGTCTCTGATCTTATTCTGGCAAGTGAAAGGCGATAAAGACGCAATCCGTGACTGGTTGAGCGTTGCTGTTCGCCCTGAATCAGCAAGCAACCACTTCTGCCAACTTCAATGGCGTAACATCGTGCGTGCTCACATCATCCTTGAGCAGTATGAAGAAGCAGAAGAAGCGCTAGCATTCCTGAAAAGTGAAGCTCAGCGCTCGCATCTGATTACTGATACTAATAGAAACTTAATTGTTGAAGCGGTATTACGCACCCAGATCAACGATGAAGACAGTGCACGCGTATTGCTAGAAGAAGCCCTACACATGACCAATCAAACTGGCATGGTCGGTAATTTCTTAGTCGACGGTGGTACTATCGGGCATATCTTGGATAAGTTGAGCAACAAGCCAGGCTTGGGTGACTTAGAACGTCACCGAGCACAACAAATCATGAAAGATATCTCGACGACTCAACGCAGTCGCTCGGTACACTTCGACGAAGACTTTGTTGAAAACTTGGTGAATCACCCGAACATACCTGAGCTTGTACGCACAAGCCCACTCACCCAGCGTGAATGGCAAGTACTTGGCTTGATCTACTCCGGGTTTAGTAACGAGCAAATCGCTCAAGAACTTGATGTAGCAGGTACCACAATCAAGACTCACATCCGTAACCTGTACCAAAAGCTCAACATTGCTAACCGTAAAGAAGCGATAAGCACAGCAGAGAACTTGCTGCAGTTGATGGGGTACTAAAACGGACTCTCGATTCGAGATTGATTCGAGATTGATTCGAGATTGATTCGAGAAAACATAAGCTAGTCACCGATGGTGGCTGGCTTTTTTTTCGCTTAGAGAATGGGGAGTAACCGATAAAAGCTAGAGATAGCCAAACGACAGGCAAAAAAATAGCCAACCGCAATAATCGCGATTGGCTCTATATATTTGTGAACAAATCATAGGTTCACTAACAACGTCAGTTGGCTAGGTGACCCTCGGCTTAAGAAGGGTCGGTTAATATAATGCAGTTAGCGTGCCAACTTTTATTCGACGTTTTATAAGCCCTGCATCGCATAAAAACCATGAATTTATCATGCGAATTGCAAAGTGCATTTGCATAATGCAACCAAGATGCAATATCGATAAGGGATCAGTTTCATCGCTGTTCTTAATGACAAATCACTAAGTGGTTGTTATCTATATGTTAGGCAAATATTCACTTCAACTTATTGCCTTACAATTAATAGAGTAATAAAAGCCCTTCCCCAAAAGCATATTCATACTTTTTTTACACTAAAGTTTGTATACTGCACAAAATCATCCTCAACTCTATGAAGCAATGAACTACTTAAGTACTTTTTTCAAAGGCATGGCAATGGGCGCAGCAGACGTTGTCCCTGGCGTGTCGGGCGGAACCATCGCATTCATCACTGGTATCTACGATACGCTGCTAGAAAGCATTCGCAGAATTAACCCTAGCGTACTTGGCCTATGGAAACGCGAAGGCTTCAAAGCCGCGTTTAACCACATCAATGGTTTCTTCCTAATTTCATTGTTCGCAGGCGTATTCACGAGCATTGCGACATTTGCAAAACTGATTTCTTGGTTATTGGTCACCCACCCTGTTCCACTGTGGTCTTTCTTCTTTGGCCTGATCTTAGTGTCGGTTTTCCATATTCTTAAGCAAGTAGAAAAGCGCGATATGATTCGATTCGTCTTTTTACTGCTTGGTGTTGCCTTCGCTTATAGCATTACCGTGCTTAAGCCATTGCAAATGGAGCCAACCAGCATCAACGTCTTGATTGCGGGTGCGATTGCGATCTGTGCGATGATCTTACCGGGTATTTCAGGCAGCTTTATTCTGCTTCTGATTGGCATGTATGGCCCAGTGCTTGGCGCTGTTAAATCGTTTCAAATCGATGTACTTGCCCTATTCCTTGGCGGCTGTGTGATTGGTCTACTGACTTTCTCGCACGTACTCTCTTGGTTACTACGCTCATTCCGCGATTTCACATTGGTGTTCTTAACGGGTTTAATGATCGGTACGCTACCGAAGATCTGGCCTTGGAAAGAAACCATCAGCTGGCGCACCAACTCGAAAGGTGAGCAAGTACCACTGATTCAAGAGAACCTATCTCCGTTCAATTTCGAAGCGGTAACGTCTCAACCTTCTCAGCTTACTTTATCGGTGATCATGATGTTGATGGCTATCGCGTTAGTGCTGGGTTTAGAAAAGTTTGCTGAGCGCAATGCTGACTAATCTCTAACAATCGTGCTTAAGTTAGCATGTAGGGTGCCGAGCTTAGTAGCGACGCACCATATGAAATGAATCAAAGCGAAGCTTATGGCTTCGCTTTTTTATATCTACCATACGCACAAAATTGCTTTTTGATACAAGCACGTATTGAGGGGTATGATAACATCGCCGCTCTTATAAAATTAGATGAGAACTCGACATGCACCCAGCATTAAAGGTTGCAGCTCTTGGAATCGCTCTCGTGGCAGGCTTTTATGGGCCGCAAGCAATTCAGCATTTTAAGTCAGCGATGGAGCAAACTCCCGCTAACGTTAATTTAGATGATTACTGCATGCTTTCAACTGAATCGTGTGAGCAAAATACCGTTGCGATGACGCTTGAGCATGAGACTGCACAGCCTCTGGTTCCGACCAAAATCAAAGTCGTTTGGGAAGGCGCAGCATCTGAAACATTAATGCTGTCACTCACTGGCTTAGAAATGGAAATGGGATCAGCACGTTTTCAATTAAAGAATATTGGCAACAATACCTATGAAGGTGATGTAATTTTACCTGTGTGTACCATGGATAAAATGACTTGGCTTGGCGAACTCACCGATGGTGTTGAAACCGTAAACCCTGCAATAAGGATGGCAAGATGAGTAAGAATTGGTCGTTAGCATTAGTGGTAGCGTTTGTACTTGGCTTTGGTGTCAAAAGCTACCTTGATGGACAAAACGAAGCTCAAGAGCAACATGCTGCAAAACAAGAGTTCTCAGCAACAACCCTTTTCGGTAAAGATAACCAGCCAACGGAAATCTTTGACCAAACCGACGACAGAATCCGTATCGTTTACTTCGGTTTCACACGCTGCCCAGATGTCTGCCCTACCTCACTAGCAATGTTAGCTGGCGCACTTAACCAAGTCTCTGACGAAGCAAAAGCGAAGATTCGCCCGATGTTTGTCTCGCTTGACCCTGAGCGCGATGCCGCAGAAGCTTCTTACGAATACGCACAATACTTCCACCCAATGATGGAAGGGTTAAGTGGCCCGTTGGATGTGACAACAACGCTTGCACATAACTACGGTGTGATTTTCAGAAAGACCAAGCTTGAAGGTTCTGAGCTGGAATACACCCTTGACCACAGCTCATATTTTTATTTTTTAAAGCCCGACGGTACCTTGATTACTAAAGTACCGCACACGTTAACACCTGCACCAATTGTTGAGGCCATCAACAAGCTGACGCAGTAAAACGTAACAACAAAGAACTTAACGAATAGAGTTCAAACATAAAGTCAGGTCCCAGACCAAAACATAAAAATAAGGACAACAACATGAAGTTAAAAGCACTTGCTCTAGCAGGCTTATTGCTCACTCCCTTTGCTCACGCGAATAGCGACATTATGGTTCACGACGCGTACGCTCGCGCAACACCACCTTCAGCAGTGAACAGCGCGGTATTCACGACTCTGATGAACCACAGCGATAAAGATCGCGCTATTGTTTCTGCAACTACACCCGCAGCAGGCAAGGTAGAGCTTCATGATGTTATCGTTGATGGCGACGTAATGAAGATGCGCCAAGTTCAACAAATCACAATCCCTGCGAATGGTGAAGCGGTACTTAAGCCTGGCAGTCTGCACATTATGTTGTTCGATCTAAAAGACGGTCTAAAAGAAGGTGAGCAGATCGAGATGACACTGACTTTCGCGAACGGTGAAACCCAAACCTTTGACGCGCCGGTTAAGAAAGTAATGAGCGGCATGAAAAAGATGAATCACGATCATCACTAATCGGATTCACAATCAATGAAATAAATTAAGCCACGATGACTTCTCGCCATCGTGGCTTTTTGCTAAACTGAGCTCGCTTTTTATTCAAAGCCTGACCACATTAATAACCAAGGAGAATAGAAGATGATTGTAATGAAAACACTAAAACTGGCAGTAAAAGTAACGCGTTAATTTGTTTGGTTAAGCAAACTTTAATCTAGAACGACCAACATCAAGCCATCTACTGGCTACCGCACACTTTTACCCGGTTTACTATTGATCTATAAGTGATCGATACCTGCATGCTCAATAACGCATGACTAAATCCGGGGTCCTATCTATTTGAATTCGACCCAAGTTCAAAACATTTTTGACGTCTCGATGCTTTTATCTCATCAACGCTTTTTGGTCTCATAAACACTTTTTGATCTCCTCAACAAACTGAGATCTCACAAGATGTTAATGCTCTCATAAGACTTTAATGCACTGATAAGACTTTAATGCTCTCACAAGAAAAGAAAGCTCGCACGTCTGGGTAAATAAACATGAATTCACAAAACGCATTTTCTCATCCAATGTCACTTCAACAACTTGGATGGCAACCTGTATTCCAACAACAACTGACACTCGAAGACTATGACCACTCCGTCATTGCTCGTATTACCGCGCACCATCGCAGCGGCTATACACTGGCGTCAGAACAAGGCGAGATCGTTCTGCCTATCCATCAGAACCAACCCGCAATGACGGTTGGCGACTGGGTAATCTTGAACTCTGAGCTGCAATTTGACCGCTTGCTAGAACGTCAATCGCTCTTCAGCCGTAAAGCAGCTGGCAGTCGCGTCGCCGAACAATATATCTCGGCGAACATCGACACGGTTTTTATCGTGGTTTCGTTAAACAACGACTTTAATCTAAGCCGTATCGAACGCTACCTAGCGCTCGCCAATGAAGCACAGGTTGAAGCGGTTATCGTACTCACCAAGAAAGACTTATGTGACGACTACGAAGACAAAGTACAACAAGTGCAAAGCTTAGATTCTATGCTGATGATCGAAGCGGTAAACAACCTAGACCAAGACTCAACTCAAGTCTTGTCACCTTGGTGTAAAACAGGCAAAACCGTCGCTTTGATGGGCTCATCTGGTGTGGGCAAATCTACGCTAGTAAACTCATTGCTTGGTGAAACTCAACAAGCCACGAGTGGCATTCGTGAAGACGACAGTAAAGGCCGTCATACAACCACATCACGATCGCTCCACTTGCTAACATCGGGTGGTTTACTGCTCGATACTCCTGGAATGCGAGAACTGCAACTTGCTGACTGCGCAGAAGGCGTGAGTGAAACTTTTTCTGATGTCGAAGAGTTAGCCATGCACTGCCGCTTCTCTGATTGTCATCATGAATCAGAGCCGGGTTGCAAGATACGCAAAGCCATTGAGGAGGGTGATTTGTCTGAAAGACGATTTACTAACTATCAAAAGTTATTGAGAGAGCAAGCCAGAAATGGCGCCTCATTGGCAGAACAACGCGCGAACAGCAAACAGCTTTCCAAGATGTACAAAACCGTACAGTCTGAAAGCCGAAACATTAAAAAAGCGACTGACTAACCAATCAGGTTAATCAAAATACGCTTTATTTAAACGACTAAGCCCCACCGTGTTAAACACGTGGGGCTTTTTGTTTCAATTTGGTAGCAAAGCGACTATTTATGCACACAATGTTCTTACCTATGAGCATTTACATTTCCAAATTTACAGTATATTAGGTCTAATAAATGTAGTTACGCAGATTTATAGCTCAATCAAAACACAATTATTTAACATTTAGCTCTAAAAACACCACGTAGCGCAAACAATCACCCTAAAAGTAAACTATTCCTAGACACCCTCTTAGATCCCGCTAATATGACCGCCCATTCCACTAGTGTATAGTTGGATTTGGTACAACTTTATAAAAGATACATCACTATAATAATTTAACAATTGCAGGTATTTTATGCAAAATCACAACATGCTCGCCCGCATCGCTCGTGGGAATCTTGTCCTACAGATCCTTGCTGGTATTGTTTTCGGTGTCGTTCTCGCCATGGTTTCTCCTTCAGCAGCTCAAGACGCAGGCCTACTAGGTAGTCTGTTTGTTGGTGCTCTGAAAGCTGTTGCCCCAATTTTAGTATTCATTCTTGTTGCAGCTTCTATCGCAAACCAAAAGAAAGGTCAGCATACCCATATGCGTCCAATCATAGTGCTTTACCTGATTGGTACGTTCTCTGCTGCACTGACTGCTGTAGTACTGAGCTTCATGTTCCCAACCACTTTGACACTGGTTGCGGGCGCTGAAGGTGCTAACCCTCCTCAAGGTATTGCTGAGGTTCTTCATACTCTTCTATTCAAGCTTGTAGATAACCCAGTTAGCGCGCTAATGAACGCAAACTACATCGGTATTCTTGCTTGGGCAATCGGCCTTGGCCTTGCACTGCACCACGCATCTGCAACAACCAAAGCGGTTTTCGAAGACCTAAGCCACAGTGTTTCACACATTGTTCGCTTCATCATTCGTCTCGCACCATTCGGTATCTTTGGTCTTGTTTCAACGACATTCGCAACAACGGGCTTCGATGCTCTAGCAAGCTACGGTCAACTGCTAGCAGTTCTACTTAGCTCAATGCTGATCATCGCACTTGTGGTTAACCCACTGCTTGTATTTGTGAAAACAAAACAGAACCCATACCCACTCGTACTGCAATGTATTCGTGAATCAGGCGTAACAGCATTCTTCACCCGTTCAAGTGCTGCAAACATCCCAGTAAACATGAACCTTTGTAAGAAGCTAAACCTAGACGAAGATACTTACTCTGTATCGATTCCTCTAGGCGCAACAATCAACATGGCGGGTGCTGCAATCACCATCACTGTGTTAACGCTTGCAGCTGTACACACAATGGGTATTGAGATTGATATCTTCACAGCGATTCTACTAAGTCTTGTGGCTGCGGTATCGGCATGTGGCGCTTCTGGTGTTGCTGGCGGTTCACTACTGCTTATCCCACTTGCTTGTGGCCTATTCGGTATTTCTAACGATGTAGCGATGCAGGTTGTAGCGGTAGGTTTCATTATCGGTGTGATTCAAGATTCTGCTGAAACAGCGCTTAACAGCTCAACTGACGTAGTGTTCACTGCTGCAGTATGTAAAGCTGAGCAAAACAAAGCATCATAAGCTTTGGGTTTTAGCTCTTAGCTCTTAGCTCTTAGCTCTTAAAGCAAACAGCACACAAAAAAATATCCGCCTTCTTAGAAGGCGGTTTTGCTTTATAACCCCCTAAAAGGGGGCGTCCGCGCTATCAGTTCTTCAATAACTGTAATTGTTGTTCATACTCTATGTCCTGCTTATATTGGTGTCGTACATATCGCCGAATGACTTCTTCATTCACACCGACCGTATCTACAAAATACCCTCTAGCCCAAAAGTGATTTCCCCATAATTTCTTACGTATATGTGGGAATCTATTGAAAAGTCGAATTGCTGTTCGGCCTTTTAAAACTCCTAACAAACTCGATACTGATAACTTGGGAGGAATAATGACAACAAGATGAACATGATCTGGTTGAACGTTTAATTCTAAAACTTCGCAGTCTTTCATATTGCACAAAATATAGATTGAACGATAAAGCTCCTTTCCTACCTTATCTTTCAAAATCTTATATCTGTACTTTGGAGTCCAAACTATATGGTATTTGCAACGCCAATAGACATGTGATGAACTTCTGTAATCGCCCATGTGGTTGTTTCCTCTTACTTGTGGTGAATAAGAGGTTACTTCTAACATGGGCACTTCTTCAGGCTATAGCCTCAAGGAACAATCACCACCGCCCTAGGCGGTGGTTTTGAGGAGCCAATAAAAAGGGAAGCATCTGCTTCCCTTTTTTGTTGTCTAATTTTCGTGGTTAAAGCTGAAACGACATCACTTAATAGCTCTCAGCCATTTGCTCCATAGGAGAACCTATCAAGCCAATGAGCAAGACTTACTGGTTTCTGTTCCAGTTAGACTCAACCGCAGACTGACTGAAGTCTAGAGGGTCACTATTTGGGGTTGCTTGTCTCTCAGTTGGCGCTTGTTCAGTGTTAGGTTGCTGGCTGTAATCGACATTCGTATCTTGAGCACTCGAAGTTTGAGTATCTAGATGGCTCGCATCTACTTTCAATGCCTCACCTTCTTCATCAGACGCTTCTTTCACTTTCTTAGGGATCGGTATATTACGCTTGTATAGCTTATTGAGCGCTTTAATGATTGAATGCTTAGTGATCGCTTCTTGAGTCAGCTTGGTCATTATCGGCTTAGTCAGAGCTTGTAAGCCCACGACGGCATCGACACCCAGTTCACCACCGACTTTATCCCTCAAATGCTTCGCTTCTGAGTAACCAAAATGAGCCGACAAGAATAGCCAGATATAAGCAATCGCGTTGCCGTGTTCACCATGGTCAATCCACGCTTCGCCAGCTCTAAACATGGCTTCTGCGCTGTTCTTTTCCGCTGCAGTTTCAAACCAGTACACCGCTTCGCCGTGATTCGGTTCAACACCAACACCATTCAAATAGCTCATACCCAGTTTGATCTTACCGTCTAGGTTATTTTTTTCAGCGGCCTTGTGGTACCACTCGAACGAGCTTTCAGCTGAGTAGTCTGGGTTTTCTTTGTCTAGACACCACTCGCCCATAAACAGCATGGCTTCGGTATTACCGCCCATTGCCGACTCTTCGATATAGGTGTAACCCTTGGGGATGTTCTTATCGGTTCCGCGCCCAGAAACGAGTGCTTTACCCATCTCAAATTTAGCCACCAGATCGTTATCCATCGCTGATATCGCAAGCTGCCAGAAATTGGCTTTTTCTCTTAAAATCAGGTCTTCTTTGCGCTTCATACTCAAACGCACAATGCCATACATACCGTTGACATTATCTAGATGTGCGGCCTTATCGTACCAATACAAAGCTTCCTTAATATTGTTACGTTCGGCCTCTTTCGCTAAATATAGAATCGACGGAACATGTCCGGTTTCAGCTTTGAAATGACGCTCTTTTTGCTCTTGGATGCGTGCTTTTTCAATCGCTTTTCGGTAAGCGACCGCACGAGCTTTGCGTTCTTGTTCCAAGCGCTGTTTTCTTAGCGATAAAGAAATCAGCCACACGGCCACAAGTATTAACGAAAGAGCCGTCGCACCAATTGCGATTCCCATTGTACTCATAAAATATTTTAACCTAACTCGGCTGATACAAATCTCGATATCGAGGTGTTATCAACCATAGTGAATGTCTCGAATTACAGGGAAAAGCGCCGTTATTAACGCGTTCCACCTTAAAATGAACTTAGTTCAGTATCTCAGGAATACATAACGATAAAAAGTCTGCAGAGGCCTATCGGTATGCACTCCCTAAAGGGTGTGATCTTGCTTCAATATAGAGGTTAAATGAGGACTATCTTTCATCAGAAAAAATCTGAATGTCGGTGACAAAATTGATGGGTTTCCATCAGGAATTTCGCACAGTGATAGTTAAGTCAATTGCCCGTATATGTAAGCCAGTTCCGCAACCGTCTTCGCTGAGAATTTCTTCATCAAGCTTGCTCGGTGTACTTCAACTGTTCTCATCGCGATGCACAATTCATCGGCTATTTTCTGGTTACGCTTACCATCAATGATCTGCTTAAGGATGTCGATTTCTCGTTCGGTCAGCGACGCATAAGCTTGGCGATACACATTCATGTGAAGGTGCTTTTCAGAGGCTTCTAACCCTTGCTTGATTGCCTCGGCCAATTCCCCACCTTTTACTGGCTTTTGGAAGAAGTTCACCGCACCTGCTTGCAGGGCTTCTACCGCCATTGGCACATCCCCATGCCCTGTCAGATAGATAACCGACAGCGGGCTCTGTGCTTTCACCATCAACTCATGAACTTGTTGCCCTCTCATCTCTGGCATTCTGCTGTCTAGCACTACACAGCCCGGCTTTGTGAGATCCACAGAGTCTAAAAAGCTAGGGCCATCTTCATAGGCGGACACAGTGAAATCATGCTCTTCCAATAAGAACACCAGCGAGTCACGCATCGACTCATCGTCATCAACCACATAAACCGGCAACGTTTGATGAAGTTCAGGCATAACAAGATTCCTTATGAATCATTTGAAAGAGAAAAAGGTAACGTCACTGCAACGTGACAGCCATGAGGAGTCAGTGACTTAATGGTCATTTGACCGCTGTGGTCTTCAATCACGTCTTGGCAAATCGCAAGCCCTAACCCTAAACCGTTTTCTTTGCTGCTCACAAAGGCTTGAGTGACTTGCTGCTCAGTAAAATCTAAGCCCGTGCCGTTATCGATG
Source organism: Vibrio pomeroyi (assembly GCA_041879425.1). NCBI lineage: Bacteria > Pseudomonadati > Pseudomonadota > Gammaproteobacteria > Vibrionales > Vibrionaceae > Vibrio > Vibrio pomeroyi. The sequence continues at coordinate 890,225 of CP090855.1, forward strand.
ACCGACAACATCATTTTATCCGGTTGATACTCGGTAATCACTTTAATTGTCGCGGCTTCACTGTTTTTGTTATCAATATCAGACGTAGCGCTTTGTTGGCGGTGCTGTTGTGCATTACAGGCGTCGGTCGCATTGTTGATCAGGTTTACAATCACTTGTTGTAGCCCTACCGAATCAACATCTAGCTCAATAGGCTTACCTACGGCGTGGCGTTCAATGGTAATCTTGTGTTTCTGTAATCGAAATTGCATCAACTCAATGGTGTCTGTGAGTAACTGCTCGATGTCAGTCTGAGATTTTTCAGATGAACGTTTCTTTATCATGTTTCTTAAGCGTTGAATGATCGCGTCTGCCCTATCCACTTGCGACTGAATCTTCTCGAACACAGGTTCAATATCGGTCAATGGTTTATTCTTAGAAATCCGTAATAAACCGCCTTCGCTGTAGTTACGAATCGCTGCCAAAGGCTGATTGATCTCATGCGCCAAACTGCTTCCCAACTCACCGACCACGGCGATTCGTTGAGAGTGTTCTAGCTGCTCACTTTTACTTTTTAGCTTGTGCAACGTGGCTTCCAACTGCTTTTTGCTGCGGCTGAATTTGTACTCCAACCAGAAGTGGTAAGCATTCAGTAACACCACAAAAATGAAGAACGCCCAAGCCCATTGCTGATTGTACTTAAGCCAGATTAACGCTTCCTTCCACCATGGCTGTTGCAGTGGGTGCATGTCGAGCTGCTGATACAGCTTGTCGATAGAGAGCAGACTAGTTGGTGACGTCCAACCCGAAGCATTGGCTGCAATCGCTGGCGCACTGCTCTTTGGCATTGAAAACAGCACCTGACTCATTTGCTTGGCCAGTGCTGAAGAAGCTCGCTCTGTTTTAGCAAACGACCAGTTGGAATACAGCGGCGTAGACACTTGGCATCGGAAGCCTTCAGGCGCTTGATTGCCGATGATTCGATATTGACCAGCCACCAGCAAACCTTCGCTAATCATGTTTTCAACCAAACAAGCAGGGACGACTGCCGCCTCAATGTGTCCTTCTCGCAATTGGTACAAACTGGCATCAATAGGGAAACCCAAGAACTGAGTATCAGAGAAAAAGTGATTGGGATTGAGTCCCTCTTGCATTACTTGGTAACGCATAGTCAGGTAGCCGCCAAACGCATTTTCAGAGACAGCCGCAATTGGCTTTCCACTAAGTTGTTCAAACGAGATATAGGGTGACATTCTTCTGACCACCAATGCAGAACCGATACTGCGCGTGCTGCTCACACCTTGATCGTCGTAATTGTGACTGGTCATGGTTGCCATCCAAGATAGCGCGTATTGACGCCCTAAGCGCACTGCTTGACCGGGATTCGTGACAACAAAATCGACCGTGACATCTTTCACCGCTTCCGCCATCTCTTCCAAATTAAAAGGCTTGAGAACAAAGTGCTTACCCGGAATGCGTTCAGACAACCAATCCATTGTTGGTTGCCAGCGTTGCTGCGCCGAAAGCTTACCTCGAGTCGCCAACACACCAACCTCGATAATCTGGTCGGTTTCACCTGTGTTTTGGTTTGGGCTTGTGCTTGAAGCTGCTATCGCTTGTTCAGATTGAGCAGCGACACACACACCTGCGGCTAGGCTCAACCAACAAAGGCTTACAATGGTCATTAGTTTTCGAACGGTCACTGAAATCTCTTTCTCCAAACGGACTGTTTATCCAATTTATTCTCGATTCATTTTATGTCAGCGGCGTGTTTCGCGCTTAGCTCATGCTTTTAATCGCCTTAAATAAGCCCCTAAAACAAAGCATAACAGCTAGATTGCTAAAACCGCATTTGTTCTAGATCAACTTTGATCTGGGTATGTGGAAATCCACAATACCCCGCGTACGCCCAAAATCTGACAATGAGCCCAACAGATAGAATACCCATTTATAGGTACCAACATGGACTCATTGAAAAGACGGTTTCTCAGCCAGTTCGGTAAGGTTTCCGCCGGTGCTGCGCTCATTCCCATTACCGGAATCAACACCGCAGTCGCAAGCACAGCCATTCGCAATAACAACCAACCTGACCGCAAAGGCGAAGTAGGCAAACGCTACGCCATGGCGATTGATTTGCGTAAATGCGTAGGCTGTCAGGCATGTACTGTTGGCTGTAGCGTTGAAAACCAAGCTCCAATTGGCCAGTTCAGAACCACAGTAAAACAGTATGAAGTCTCCCTTGATGATGGCTCGACGGCTCAACAAGAGGTGAAATCATTCATGCTGCCTCGCCTGTGTAACCACTGCGACAACGCACCTTGCATCAAGGTTTGCCCTGTTCAAGCGACCTTCCAACGTGAAGACGGCATTGTGATGGTCGATAACGAACGCTGCGTAGCCTGTGCTTATTGCGTTCAAGCCTGCCCTTACGATGCTCGTTTTATTAATAACGACACACTGACCGCCGACAAATGTACCTTCTGTGCACACCGCCTTGAAGATGGCTTGCTACCCGCTTGTGTAGAAACTTGTGTCGGTGGCGCACGTGTGATTGGCGACCTTAAAGATCCAAACAGCGAGATCAACCGTCTACTCAATGAAAACCACGACGACATCAAGGTGCTTAAGCCAGAGCAGAACACCAACCCACATGTTTTCTATATCGGCATGAACGAGCGTTTCGTTAACCATATCGAAGGTCAACCTGCGATTTATGATCCAGCCGCCATCGATAACTCATCCTCTAGCAAACAAGGAGAGACAGCATGAATATCACCGAGGTGTTAGTTCCCGCTCAAGAGATCGCTTGGCTACCGTGGGCGGTTCAATATTTCTTCTACATTGGTTCGGCTTACGCAGCGGCTATTCTGTTTTTGATTGCACTTATCTTCAAAAATTCGACCAGCCACCAATTCCGTTCTGCCCTTGTACTTGTGATGGCGATTGGCGCGATTGTTGGTCCGTTAGCTCTTACTGGTGACTTGCACCAACCTGGACGTGCGTGGCACTTCTACGCTCACATCACACCTTGGTCATGGATGTCACTAGGTTCTCTATTTCTTCCTCTGTTCTCTGGTCTGGCTGTCGCGACGGCTTGGGTTTACCTCCGTGATGACATCGCACAACTTAAAGAGAGCGAAAATCCGCTTCTAAAACGCTTGTCTTGGCTAACACTAGGGCAATGGCAGGTATCGACAAAACTGATGATTGCACTCGCTGCTGTGACGGCAGTATCGGGCTTAAGCATTGCGCTTTACACCGGTGCCGAGATTGCAATTTTGGCGAGCCGCCCGCTTTGGCATCAACCGGCTTCTCCACTGCTTTGGTTCACGACCGCATTCTTTGCTGCAACGGGTTTAACGCTGTTGATTTGGGCTCTTCTGCCTTCAAGCAAACCAAGCTTAAAACCAACAGACCTCGCTCTGGTACAAAGAACCATTACCTTAACGGGCGGTCTTGCCATCACTCTTACGTCGATTTGGGCATCTAACCATGGTCACTTCAACTTGTATGAGAACGACGCTTGGGGCATTAATTTAGGCATCATGACCACCAGCATTTTGCTGTGCATGATCTTGGTTCTTCCGCTGCAGCGTCTATCGCAAAGCAAGCTTGGCGTCATCCTTGTGGCACTTGCGACCATCATTTCAGCATGGGCGGTACGTTGGGTCACCATGATGGAAGTTCAAACCATTCCACGTTTTGATGTGGGTGCATTCCCTTATGAATTGCCAATGGGTAGTGCTGGTTTACTCGGCATTATTGGTATGTGTGGTCTTTGGTTAGCACTTGCGTTGTTCGCTTCTGAGATCGTGTCTGTTGGATCTACAAGAACAACTGGCTCTGCACTAAAGACAGCATCAAAGCCAAACCAAAATACATCATCACCACTTAACCGCTCACATAGCTTGTAGTCTGAGGAATCATCATGGATAACAAACGTCGTCAATTTTTGAAAACAGGCCTTGCTGCCGGTGGTGTTGGAGCTTTTGCTGCAGGTTATGCGACAACCACAAAACACATGGTTCACGGTGCTATCGATGGCACCGCGGGTAAGAAAACCAACCACATCCACCACGGTAATTCGTTAGAGACAGAGTACAGTGTCGATGAACAAGGTAAGATTTCACCAAATCCAAACCAACGCGTTGCACCATCAATGTGTTTTGGTTGCTGGACACTGTGCGGCTTGCGTGTGCGTATCGATAACCGCAATGACGAGATCTTACGTATCTCCGGTAACCCATACCACCCACTATCAAGTGATCAGCAGATCCCGTTCAAAACACCGGTAAAAGAGGCCTACATTGGCTTGTCTGGTGAGTCAGGCATCAACAACCGCTCGACTGCCTGCGCCCGTGGCAACGGCATGTTAGAGATTCAAAACAGCCCATACCGAATCACTCAACCGCTTAAACGTGTCGGTAAGCGCGGTGAAGGCAAGTGGGAACCCATCAGCTACGAGCAGCTTATCTCTGAGATCACCGAAGGTGGTGACTTGTTTGGAGAAGGCGAAGTGGAAGGCTTACGTTCGATTCGCGACATCGAAACACCACTTGATCCGAATAATCCTGAATACGGCCCAAAAGCTAACCAGTTATTGGTAACCAACGCCGGTAACGAAGGTCGTGATGACATCTTGAAGCGCTTTGCATTCAACAGTTACGGTACACGAAACTTCGGTCACCACGGTTCTTACTGTGGCTACGCATTCCGTGCAGGTTCTGGCGCGATCATGAATGACTTAGACAAGTTCTCGCACTTAAAGCCTGACTTCAACAATGCCGAGTTCATTCTGTTCATCGGTATGTCTCCAGCTCAAGCGGGTAACCCGTTTAAGCGCCAAGCACGACAACTTGCTGAAGCTCGTACTAACGGAAAACTGAGCTACACCATAGTGACACCAAGTCTTCCTGCGGGATCATCAAGTCTTGCAGCGGGCGATCGTAACAACTGGCTTCCGATCAAACCGGGCACCGATTCAGCATTAGTTCTAGGCATGATCCAATGGATCATTGAAAACCAGCGCTACAATCACGACTTCTTATCTCGCCCAAGCGCGCAAGCAATGCAAAAAGCAGGCACCACACACTGGTGTAATGCATCTCACCTCGTGATCAGCGAGGAAACACACCCTCAGAACGGGCGTATGCTTCGCGCTTCGGATATTGGCTTGCTCGAAACGGGCGAACCGATGTCTGACGATGATGCATTTGTCGCACTCAATGTGACAACGTCACTATTGGCATCAAATGTTCAGGTCGATGAAGCAGCGTTGTTCGTCGATCAAGACGTAGAAATCGATGGTCAAACCGTTCGTGTTAAGTCTTCTCTACAAAGATTGAAAGAAGAAGCCTTCAAATATGACCTTGCTTACTACAGCGAGCAGTGTGAAATCCCGCAAGATCAGATCATTGCACTGGCGAAACGCTTCACAAGCTACGGGACAAAAGCCGTCGTCGATACTCACGGCGGCAACATGCACACCAATGGCTTCTACAACTCGTTCTCTATTCTGATGCTGAACGCGCTGATCGGTAACATCAATGCAAAAGGCGGGGCGATGGCGAAAGCGGGTGGCTACCCAACTTCTGTTGCAGGACCACGTTACGACTTTACCAAGTTCAAGGGTAAGACGAAGCCGCAAGGCGTATTCTTATCTCGCAGCAAGTTCCCGTATCACAAAACCAGCGAATACAAACGTCGTGTTGCGGCAGGCGAGTCACCTTACCCAACACGCGCGCCGTGGTACCCAATCTCTGCACCGCTTTTAACTGAGCACTTATCAGCTGCGATTGATGGCTACCCTTACCGCGCAAAGGCATGGATCAACCACATGGCGAACCCACTTTATGGTGTTCCGGGTTTAGATAACCTATTAGGTGAGAAGCTTAAAGATCCAAAGCAGCTGGGTTTGATCGTCTCTATCGATGCTTTCATCAATGAAACCACAGCACTATCAGATTACCTTGTGCCAGACACAGTAACCTACGAGAGTTGGGGTATGGCAACACCTTGGCATGGCGTGGCGACTAAGGCGATCACTGCTCGTTGGCCGATTGTTGAGCCTAAAACCTCACGAACTAAAGACGGACGCGCCATCAACCTAGAAAACTTCTTTATTGATCTAGCGAAAACCCTCGACTTGGGTGGCTTCGGCGAAAACGCCATTAAAGATAGCCAAGGTAACTGGCACGGTATTCATAGCGCTGAAGATTTCTACCTGCGCTCTGCGGCTAACCTAGCATTTGCAAAAGGCGGCGTGCCGAATGTGGATGCTGAAGACATTGTTTGGTCTGGCCTTGAGCGCCTTGTGCCTGTGATGAACAAAACGCTTAAACCTGATGAGATGCTAAAAGTGGCGTACATCTTTGCGCGTGGCGGTCGTTTCGAAGACGCAACCAACGCCTACACCAATGAAACTATGAAGTACAAATGGACCAAGCCATTGGCTATCTGGAATGAGAAACTTGGTACCTCTCGCAACACCTTCAGTGGCGAGCAGTACATGGGTTGCCCGACATGGTATCCACAAAAACTGGCAGACGGTACGCCTTTTTCTGAGCAGTTCCCAGCAAAAGAGTGGCCATTCACCCTAACCAACTTTAAATCCAACATTCACAGTGCAGTGTCTAACTTGTCACCACGTTTAGAGTCGATTAAAGGCGTGAACCCGGTGTACATTCACCCGCAAGACGCCTCTTCGGCAGGTATCAAAACTGGTGACGTATTTGCCATTGAAACACCGAGTTCAACCACACATGCGTTGGCAATGGTGATCGAGGGTATCAAGCCGGGCACATTAGGCTTTGAACATGGCTTTGGCCATAAAGAGCTCGGCGAACGTGCGCACTGGATTGGTGACACACAGCAACCAGTGAAGATGAAGTCAAACGATGGCGTTAACATCAATGATATTGGTTTGATTGACCCAACGAGAGAAGGCAAAGGCGTCATGTTGGATTGGGTGGTGGGCGCAGCAGCAAGACAAGCGCTTCCAGCTAAGATCTACAAAGTCTAATCAGTAATCCAATACACATCCCTACTCATACCTAGCTAGGGCAACAACAGAGCAACTTCACCGTTCGAGGTTGCTCTGCTTGTTTAACAGCCAATACATCGACAGCATTCGACCCGCAATATTCAATCCAAGCCTCAACAACCAATCCCGTCGCAACAACCAAAGATTCTTCACTTCACAGTTATTCTCTTCAGCGTAACTTTTTTAGCTAGCCTCTATAAAGCGGCTATGCTTATACAATCGGTGCCATAAAAGAGCCTTAACAAGCAGTTACACCGAGGCGAACATGGCAGTTCCCTTGCATTTCATTAACGGCAGTTGGATTAGCCTGTCGAAATTCACATCAATGCCATTATGGTGATTGGGGTTATTAATGTGAGACTTACCTCAAGTTCCAAATGAATTAATGTGGAAATCCACAATAGCGCGAGCAACCAATTATGTCGAAAATGCGTGCTCTATAACCAATAGCGACGCCTCATGATTAAGCTGAACATAAAAACTCAAACTCTAACGCTTTGCATCGCTGCTCTAGGAAGCCTTTCTTTATCCGGTTTTGCACAAGCAGCGCCTAATCCAATGCCAGAAGCCGCAGAAACCTGTAGCGGCTGCCACCAAGCCGACGGTAAAGGCATGCCTAACATCGCCCCGATGCTTGCTGGGCTTAATGCTGATTACCTCGAACATCAACTGGTTCTATTCTCTAGTGGTGAGCGTCAAAGCGCGATCATGAAGGGCATGGCTGATGGTGTTTCTGATCCCGCAATTCGTCGTGAGGTTGCAAAATACTTCGCTTCACTGCCTTCTTATGAATTCACTGATTTAGAGCAGCGCGGCTCACAGGCTGATATCGATAACCCGTATCGTAAGCTTGTATTCCAAGGCGACTGGGATCGAAACATTCCCGCTTGTGCAACCTGCCACGGCCCAAGTGGTATGGGTGTAGACAAATTTCCACGCCTAGCGAGCCAGCACGCCGACTACATTCAAACTCAGCTCAACGCTTGGAAAAACGGCACTCGCAAGGGTGATGATTTGAACATGATGGGCAACATCGCTGGCAAGTTAACCGACGATGAAATCAAAAACCTGTCTTACTACTTCGCATCTTTCCGATACTAAAGGGCTCGCATGAAAACATTACTTTTAATTACCGTAACCCTTGCCTCTGGAATCGCTTACGCCGAAGGTGAGTTGCCCGATCGCCAAACCGAACTGCCCGCAGTAGAGAAACCTCAAGATAACAAGTATCTGGTGCCACGAGACTTGGTCGATATTCCTGCAGGGGAATTTGGCGACAAAGTAAAACTGGGCTATTCGCTGTTTGTCGATTCACAACAGATGCGTGGCGAGTATGTCGGCAACGAGCAAAACTGTGTCAACTGCCACATGCAAGCAGGCATGAAAGCAAACGCAGCACCTCTTTGGGGAGCTTACATGGCCTACCCGGCTTACCGTAAGAAAAACGACAAGGTAAACAGCTACGCAGAGCGTATCCAAGGCTGTTTCACTTATTCAATGAATGGCTTGCCACCAGCAGTTGGCTCAAAAGAGATGATCGCGCTCACGGCTTATTCATACTGGTTAGCGATGGGTGGCATCTTAGATAAAAACGGCATGCAAGATACGCCCGTTCCTGAGATCAGCGATGCGGATTTACAAGTCGGAGGTAAAGCGGAAAGCTTCCCTCTTCCTGAAGAGCTGCTAAGCAAATACCCAATAGATGACCGCAGCAAATTGGCAGGCCGTGGCTACCCTAAGATTGCTAACCCTGAACAAGAACCTTCGATAGCGCGTGGTGAGAAGGTTTACCAAACCAGCTGCCAAACGTGTCATGGTCAAAATGGCGAAGGCATTAAAGGGGCTGATGGTCGCTCATACCTACCACCACTTTGGGGCGAGAACTCGTTCAACTGGGGCGCAGGTATGCACCGCGTAAACACAGCGGCTTACTTTATTTACGAAAACATGCCGCTTGGAAAGAGCCAACAGCTTTCCATTCAAGATGCATGGGATGTGGCTGCTTTCGTCAACAGTCATGAACGCCCACAAGATCCGAGATACAAAGGCGATGTGGCTGCTAATGCTGAGCGTTACCACAACCATCAAGGCTACTACGGTAAAGAAATTGATGGCCACGTGCTAGGTACGAAAGCTTACCCGAGTGGCAAAGAAGTGATTCACAACCACTAACTTTAATTAAAGAGGTACTCCTTTCGAGAAAAGAGCCTATCACGCCAGCTATAGCTAAGCTTTACATTGTAAATTAGTGACTGCAGGAAAGTAAAAAGGAGCCAGATCGTATGACGATCTGGCTCCTTTTTTGATTTGATATGGCAGAGAAACAGCTAACCTTGCTGCATCTTCTCCCAAATGGTCGGAGAGCCAATATAGTCTTGAACCGTAGTGATGAATTCTTTCACCAGTTTGGTCTGCTTACGGTGTGGATAGACAGCATAAATCGCGGTATCGATTGTAGAAATCGGGTAATCCGGTAGCAAGGTGACCAAGCCAAGCTCTTTCATTGAGGCATACAGGTTTGATTGGTCAAGGAAGCCATAACCCAAGCCATCTTTCACGCAAGACACCATGGTCCGAACATCACTCACCTTATAGTTGCCACGAATCGTCAGGCTTTGGAAAGTATTGCCATGCGGCTCTTCACTGATACGTAGATGATCCACCGTCATATCGCCATTGGTATAAATCACCGCAGGCAAAGCTAGCAAATCTTGTGGTGTCTTAGGTTCACCGTGCTGCTTAACGAAATCGTTCGACGCGACCAACATGAAGTTACTGTCAGCTATCTTCTTCGCAATCAAATTCGATTCAACAAGCTTACTGAAGCGAAACGCGATATCAAACTGCCCAGCAATGATGTTGGCGATCTTGTCGTCCAATGACAGCACAATCTGAACGTCCGGGTACTTTCTCATAAACTGAGTGATAATAGGTTGCAGATATTGCTGACCAAAATAGATGGGCGAGGTAATTCGTAGCACGCCTTTAGGTTCAGACTGGTACGAATCTGCAATGCCTTGGATCTGATTGATGGTGTCTTTCAACACATAGGTTTGCGCGAGAATATCTTCACCCGCCGACGTCAAAGAAAACGAGCGCGTAGAACGGTTGAGCAGCTGAACACCTAAGTCTTGCTCAAGCTTTTTGATCTGTTTAGAGAGTGATGAATTGTCCATATCATGCAAGGTTGCCGCTTTGGTAAACGACCCTTGTTGAACCACATCTAAGAACAATAACAACTGATTAGTATTGGGCACTGCGCCTCTCCTGCAATAAAACTCGATTAGCGTTCATCTTTGGGGGTGTCCATCACAACCATAGTCGTAATAGATTGCACCTGAGCACATTCCCCAAGCACATCGGCATGAAACTTCTTATAGCCCGGCAGATCTTTGGTTTCGACTCTCAACAAATACTCGTTAGCACCAGTGATGTTGTGGCACTCCACCACTTCTTTTTCCATGCTGACGTGTTGTTCAAATTCCAACTGAGCCGCTTTGCTGTGGCTCGATAAGCCAATCGAAACGTAGGCAATAAAGCCCACACCCATCAGGCCATTATCCAAAACTGCGCGGTAACCTTGGATGATGCCTTTGCGCTCAAGATCTTGTACTCGCCTTAGGGTCGCTGAAGCCGACAAACCAATCCGTTCTGAAAGCTCAATATTGGAGATTCTGCCGTCCAATTTAAGCTCTTGCAATATCCTTTCGTCAAATCTATCCATAGGTACTTATTATTGTGCATTTAGTGATAATAGGTGAAATAAAAGCACATAATTGCCTCACTTTCCACCTACTATGTTTCTCAACACGTGAAAGTCATGACCGGTCAGTCACTTCGTTCATTTTATTGCTGGAGAACCATTATGCCTTTAGAACAACTTAGCGCACTTGCCTTGTTTGCGTTTGTCTCGACCTTCACACCGGGTCCAAATAACATCATGCTCATGACATCAGGTGCGAATGTTGGCTTTGCCCGTACCATTCCGCACATGCTTGGCATTGCTCTAGGGTTTGCGGCTATGCTGCTATTGGTTGGCTTCGGCTTAATGGGGATTTTCAATGCATACCCGGTGACGCACCAAATCTTGAAGTACCTGAGCCTTGCTTACCTCGTATACCTAGCGATCAAGATAGCTTTGAGCGGCAAAGCCAAAAGTACCGAAGCGTATAAGCCGATGACCTTTCTCGGCGCGGCAAGTTTTCAATGGGTGAACCCGAAAGGTTGGTCGATGGCGCTAACCGCGATCTCCGTTTATAGCAGTGGCAGCTCATGGTGGGAACTTGCAATCATCGCAGCCATTTTTACGCTAGCTAACTTACCATCCGTGACCTTCTGGACGGCAGCAGGCAAACAACTGCAACACTGGCTAACAACACCAGTACGCATCAAAAGCTTCAACTATGGTATGGCGGGTTTACTGCTAGCGTCGACAATTCCGATGCTCTAATCGACTCACTATAGCTACTGATGGTTAGTACACGGCTGCTAACCATCATTGTCGTTAAAGAAACCCAATAATTTCACTAACCCAACGGCCAAATATCGCCTGTCCGCTCGGCGTTAACGTCCATATAAACACTGCTATATTTATTGCCACCGTCAGCCAATAAATCGTTCTGAACGGCTGTTTTTGCGTTTTATGACGCAGTTTATCTTGTGCGATCAAAGCCCCCAACCAACCACCAGCAACAGACAAAATGTGCAAGGTTTTCTCTGGTACGCGCCAATTACCATTAATCGCGGCTCGTTTGTCTTTCGCGTACACAAAAAACGTCACCAATCCGATAGCCAGATACCACACCAACAGCGCTTTCGAACTTTCCGCAAACAACACAGATATCGCAACCAACACCAGATAGGTGATCGCAATTTGAATAGATGAAGACAACATAAACTCCTTTTGGGCAACAGCTCACATACTGTAGCAATTACGCCCTGTAGATTTTGATAAGGATGAGCAAGGCATATTGTAATTCAGTTAGCCTGCCAAATAACAAGCAAGCCCTTTCATCCCTACATAACATGATGGAAGTTAAAGGAATTATAAATATGTACAACCAAAAGTACGCCATCTACCAAGTTTTTACGCGTTTATTTGGCAATAAAAACACCCAACATGTTCCATGGGGCACAATCGAACAAAACAGCGTCGGCAAGTTCAGTGATTTTACAGATAAAGCGCTGTCAGAAATTCGTAAACTCGGAATAACTCACATTTGGTATACCGGAGTGCCACATCATGCGCTCATCAATGATTACAAGCACCTTGGTATTTCAGACGATCACCCGAGCGTGGTAAAAGGCCGTGCTGGCTCCCCTTATGCCGTCAAAGATTACTATTCCGTAAACCCAGATCTCGCCGAAAACCCCGAGCGCCGTCAGGAAGAGTTTGAGGCATTAATCAAAAGAAGCCACGACAATGGCTTAAAGGTAATCATCGATATCGTCCCTAATCACGTTGCGCGTCATTATGAGGGGCTAAATAACCCACAAGGCGTCAGTGACTTTGGTGCTGATGATGACACAACACTCGAATACCATCGAGATAACAACTTTTACTACATCCCGAACAGCGCCTTTGAACTGCCAGATATCGAGCCCAACTTTACCCCGCTTGGTGGTGAGCAGCACCCAAACCTTCGTTCTCCGTTTATCGAAAAGCCCGCCAAATGGACAGGCAACGGCTCACGCTTGGCTAAGCCTGATTTCGACGATTGGTATGAAACCGTGAAGATCAATTACGGTGTACGACCTGACGGTTCAAAAGACTTCCCAGAGTTACCAAGTGGCTATGCCCAACGCGACTGCCGTGAACACTGCCATTTCTGGGAGTCTGTCGATGTGCCTAGCTCTTGGATTAAGTTCCGAGACATCGCCTTGTTCTGGTTAGACAAAGGCGTTGATGGTTTCCGGTACGACATGGTTGAAATGGTGCCTGTCGAATTTTGGAGTTACCTCAACTCATCAATAAAAATGAAAAATCCCAATGCATTTCTCATGGCAGAGGTATACCAACCAGACTTGTACCGTGACTATATCCATCTCGGAAAAATGGATTATCTATACGATAAAGTGGATCTGTACGATGGACTTAAAGAGATCATGCGAGGTAAGGCATCAACGGCTATCATTCCCGAAATCCAGCATCAGATGATGGATATTGAACATCACATGCTGCACTTCTTGGATAACCACGATGAACAGCGTATCGCGTCTTCAGAGTTTGTTGGCAATCCTAGTATTGCTAAGCCTGCAATGCTCGTCAGCGCGTTATTAAGCAGTTCACCAACCATGATTTACTTTGGACAAGAAGTCGGCGAACCGGGCGCGGAGAACGCAGGCTTTGGACAACCCTCGCGTACATCAATTTTTGACTACATCGGCGTCCCACAACACCAAAAATGGATGAACCAAGGTGCATTCGATGGCGGGCTATTAGACGAAAACGAAAAACAACTACGTCACTTCTATCAGAAGGTCATGAACTTTTCGCTTGAGCACTCTTCAATGACGGGACATTACCTAGACTTACACCAGAGCAATAATTTGAATGATTCGGTTTACGCATTTCTGCGCTATGACGACCAAGAACTGACCTTAATTGCTGCGAATTTCAGCCAACATATCACCGAGAATATTCACTTAACCGTTCCAAGTGATGTTATACAAACGCTCACAATCGCCGATGACAGTTACTTGTTGGATGAACATATTGAAGGCATTCAACAACAGGTATTAAAAGTTGAGGAAAGTATTGGCAGTTTTAGTCTTGAGCTAAAGCCACTGGCTTCGTTGGTTTGGGTATTTCCCTTATCTGAATAAGATGTTTATTATTAACTCCTAAACAATCTGAGTTTTAATTAATTGATAAATAACTTAATTCCCACATTAAATTAACGTCACCTCAATTCGATACCTTCCTCACATTAATAAGGATGAGCTCTCATCCTTATTATCTACTCCCATCCTCTACGCCTTCTACTATTGATATTAAACATATGAGTTATTGATCCAATTAATTTAACTCAAACCAAATACAAAGCGTGATATTGACACTAGGTTTCCTATTTTTACGCATTAAAAATAACTTTATACATAGCCATCACAAATAGTTGACCATCGTTAAGACTAGGATATTAATCTTCATAAAAAGTGAAATATGGATATTAAAACGTGAACAGCATAAATATTAATAAAATTATCTCTCTACGAAATACTTTCAACAACACCAAAAAGAAGAGCTTCAAACGCTCTACATTGGCCAAAGCAATTTTACCGCTCTTTACCGCTACTTTGATCGCGGGTTGTGGTAGTGATAATGATAGCGACAACGGTACAGACCCTGGCAACAGTGGTTTATACCCTGCAGCTGAAAACGAAGTCGTTATTTACTACAAACGCGATGTTGCCGCTGCCAGCTCATCTGGCTCAACTTACGACGGTTGGGGGCTGCACCTTTGGAATGGTGAAGGCTGTACCAGCACAGATTTAGTCGGCATGGGATTAAGTGAAACCGGAACCGACTGGAACAGCCCTTACGAATACGATGGTATCAGCGATACTTACGGTGCTTACTATGTGCTGAAAGTTGATCCAGATGCCTCTGACCCACACAAATGCATGAACTTCATCTTACACAATGGTGATGAGAAAGCGTTTGGCAGTGCGAACTCAAAAGTCGAGTTAACTAAGCTTGGCGATTCACAAGGCGTATTCGGTTTCCATGGCAGCAGCGAGTTGTACTACGATCCTATTTCAGAGCGACCAGTCAATATTGATGGCCAAAAAGCACACTGGCTAGATGCAACCACAATTGGTTGGGAAGCGGCTAGCAATGCAGATTCTGTGAAGCTCTTCTATGCACTAGACAACAGCATCACAATGAACGATGACAAAGAGATTGTCGGCGGAAATGCAATTGAACTAAGCAAAGATGGAGAACTATCTTCTGAATTAAAAGAACGTTTCCGACACCTAGCAAGCTTACCAGCAGTGGCAATTGATGTTGATGACACAACACTGCGCACCATTTTGAAGTCTCAGATAATCCTTGTTGCCTACAACTCAAATGGCGACGTTACCTCTTCAACTGAGGTTCAAAAGCCGGGTGTGCTTGATGCGGTATTTGCCAGTGAAGATGCTGGTAATGCGATGGCTGAAGAACTCGGCGCGATTGTTGAAGGCAGTGCAGCTACCTTCAAACTTTGGGCACCAACAGCGCAAGATGTAGAACTCGTTCTTTACAGTGAAGATCTGCTAAGTTCACAAGTAATCCCGATGAAGGAAAACACTGAGACAGGTATTTGGGTAACTGACGCAGTTTCTAATGCAGTGAACAGTTATTATCGTTACCAAGTTAAGGTTTATCACCCAACCACAGGCAATATCGAAACTCGCCTTGTGACAGACCCTTACTCTCTCAGTTTGTCAAAGAACTCAGCATACTCTCAAGTGATTGACCTGAATGATTCAACCTTAAAACCTGCGAACTGGGACGACTACCAACGACCAACAGTAGAGAAAGACGAAGATCATGTACTTTACGAATCTCACCTTCGTGATTTTAGTTTCAGCGACAAGCTAGGTACACCAAACCTAAACGGTAAGTATCTAGCTCTCACAGAATCAGAGCGTGAGTCGGTCAAACACCTACAAGCTCTGCAAGATGCAGGCTTAACAACACTACATATCTTACCGGCATTTGATATCGCTACCGTTAATGAAGATGAAGCGAGCCGTGTTGATATCACCGACACCGTTGGCAAACTGTGTGATGTAAAACCGACAGCTGCCTTATGTGGAAGCGAAGACGAAAATAAAGTCATCGAAGAAGTACTTGATGGCTATGATCCTTCAACAGGCGATGCACAAGCGCTAATGAACGATTTACGTATGCTCGACAGCTTCAACTGGGGTTACGACCCATTCCATTACACAGTGCCAGAGGGAAGTTACGCAACGGATCCAAACGGATCTAAGCGTATTCTAGAGTTCCGTCAAATGGTAAAAGCCACGCATGACATGGATCTAAAGCTGATCATGGACGTGGTATACAACCACACTAATGCATCCGGCGTAAACGATAAGTCAGTGCTGGATAAGATTGTCCCTGGGTATTACCACCGTCTTAATGTGAACACAGGTGGCGTAGAGAACTCAACATGTTGTGACAACACCGCGACCGAAAACCTGATGATGGGTAAATTGATGGTCGACTCACTTAAGGTGTGGGCTGACGACTATAAAGTAGATGGTTTCCGTTTTGACTTAATGGGTCACCAGCCAAAGGACGTGATGGTAGAAGCTCTTTCTGAAGTACGTAAAATCGACGAGAACACCCTGTTCTACGGTGAAGGTTGGGATTTTGGCGAGGTAGCAAATAACGCTCGCTTCGACCAAGCGAATCAAATCAACATGGCAGGCACAGAAATCGGTACCTTCTCAGACCGTTTGCGTGATGCAGTTCGTGGCGGCAGCCCGTTCGATGGTGGAGTCGATTCAGAAGGCAATCACCCACTTCGCTTCAACCAAGGTTTCGGTAACGCTGCGATTGCTAACGATGAAACCAAAGTCGATCAAGAGTCTATCAACGGTCGTTTACACAACCAAGACCTTGTCCGTTTAGGTATGGCGGGTAACCTAGCAGAATACGTGCTGATTGATTACAAAGGCGATACCAAACTGGGTAAAAACGTCGACTACAACGGTGCACCGGCTGGTTACACCAAGATGCCTTCAGAGAACATCTCCTACGTTTCAAAACACGATAACCAAACACTTTGGGACAACAACGCTTACAAAATCGCAGAAGGGACTAGCTCTGCAGAGCGTGCTCGCATGCAGTCTGTATCGCTCTCTACCGTGATGTTAGGCCAAGGCATACCATTCATCCATATGGGTTCTGAACTGCTTCGTTCTAAGTCGATGCAGCGTGATTCTTACGACTCTGGTGACTGGTACAACCGCGTAATGTTTGATGGTACTGATAACAACTGGAACGTCGGCTTACCTCGTGAAGACAAAGACGGTGCAAACTGGGATCTGATCAAAACCATCATTGCGGACCCAACGGCGAAACCAGACGCAGACGACATTGAATTAACTAAGCAGCAATTCCTAGAGCTATTAAAGATCCGTAGCTCAAGCGAACTGTTCCGCTTAGATACAGCTGACGAAGTTATGAAGCGTGTCGATTTCCGTAACGTTGGCGAAGACCAAGTCGAAGGCCTGATTGTCATGTCTATCGATGATGGTGTGTCCGCAGGTACAGACCTCGATCCAGAGAACGATGCGATTGTCGCGGTTGTAAACTCAACCAATGAAACTCAATCGTTTAAAATCACAGGAGCGACAGGCTTTACACTTCACACGGTTCAACAAAACTCAGCTGACAACACAGTGAAAAACGCAACCTTTACCGCTGATACCTTCACGGTACCTGCACTAACCACCGCTGTATTTGTACAAGCTCAAGACGGTGCGCAAGGTGCTGGTTTGCCGGTTGATAACTCAGACAAGGATGTGTCTAGTATTCCACCATACGGCCAAACAACAGTTTACGTTCGTGGTGACATGAATGGATGGAATCCTGTTGATGATTGGGCTATGAGCTTTGTTGCTAATGGGGTTTATTCTGTAACAGGCAACTTGGAAGCGGGTAACTATGGCTTCAAGTTTGCTGCTGCTGATTGGGTATCACCTAACTTTGGTTGTGACTCCGTTGAACTTGCTGATGGTTCAATCGACCTAGGTACTGATGGTAACTGCCAACTAAGCGTAACAGAAGCTGGTAGCTATACATTCACTCTAAATGCGATTCACGAGTTGGATGACGACGTAGATGGTCCAGTTGTTTCGGTCACTAAGCAGTAAAGCTTAAAGTATCGAAGCAAAGTAACAGATAATAAAAACCAGCGAAAGCTAGCCTTTGGGAGACGTCAGTCTCCCTTTTTTTGTCCTCAAAAAACACAATTCCCAATACACCACATCATTCCATTAACTCCATTAACTCCATTAACTCCAATGTTAAGAGATAAATGAACCACCTTAGTTCTTAGTAGAAAGCATAACGAGTACATGTGAACATCTCATTCCAGTGTACGTAAAATTTAGGAAGCCGAGCTTAGGTCGGTAGATGAAATGGTGATACGTCAATAGAGTTCGTATTAAACTATTTGAGAAGAGTAAAATAGACGAGAGTGTTTTAGCTAGTAAATAAAAAACATAAATAACGAATCACGCGCATTTATATTAGCCATTAGTTATTACGTGTAAATCTTTGGTTATGTACATTCAAGCATTTGGTAACTATGAGTATTACTTTTAATTTACTGCAGGCAATAAAAAGGCTCCTATTTAGGAGCCCTTCTCTTTATATCAATCGGTATTTACAAACTCGTCGACTACTTTTTATTGACTGCTTTTACAAAAACTTCTTGTGCGCCTTCAATACTCAATGCTTTTGCCTCATCTAGTAAGCTCAGAGCTTTTGGAATATTGTCTGCGTCTACTGCTGCCTGAATGGCATTATGGTAGTAAGTTTGTGTTTCTGGTTGAATTGTCTCAACCTTAGCTGCTGCCGCTGGTTTAGCGTTAGATTCACTGCTAGAGCCGAATGAGAAGAAGCCCACTCTATCAATCGTTACTTCTATCTTACCGACATTCGCATTTGGAACTGGAATGTCTTCTACTTCTGGCAGATAGTTACCACGGCCTTCTGCATCTAGACGTGCAGGGTGAATTACATCAGTAAAACCACCAAGATCTTCTTGCTCTGTATAGATAACTAAGTACACAGACTCAGCAGTTGTCGGTGGGTAGAAATCGTTTTCTGCAACAAGACGGTTGCCCAAATGCAACCTAGGCTTCGCGTATTCAAAGCTGTCTTTACCGTAACGCTCTAACTCACGACCGTTCTTATCATAGATAACCGCATTAGGAACAAATGCAGTCTCACCGATCATGCTAGTGATCTTAATAGAGTATTCACCACGATCCGCTGGTAGTTCGATCGCTACTACAGGGCTGTTTATACCCTGATAGTTTAAAATTTGACTGTCTGGTGTTACATCGAAAATTGCCGAGCTTGGAAGCTTCATAGGGGCAAATTGAAGACCAGCAATAGAGTTAACTTGTTCAGCCTGTGCCACTTGCACTTGCTCAACTACTTGTGCAGATTGACAACCGGCCAACGCAACACAGCCACTCAACATTAGAGCTTTAAAATACATAACCCTTCCTTCTTGTTATTTTTTTAAGAAATTTACTAACTTTAATTACCACAAAGAGAACTATTCACCTAGGGAACGATCAACTTAATCGTACATTCCTTAAAAAAATAGCCGACGCGAGCCGGCTATGAATTAGGACAGTTTAGGATTTGTTACGCTAGGTGTTTACCACCAAGCTTCAGCTTGGATACCGAATACATATTCTGTATCGTCGCCATTGAATGCTTCTTTGTTTTCAGTATCTAGGATGTAAGAACCGTAAACACGGATTTCAGGACGAGCCCAGAAGCTGTCACCCATAGCCCAAGCTTGAGCTACTGTGAATTTAGCGTTACCGAAATCTTCAGTCGCTAGACCACCTTCAGCAATTCGCTCACCAGCGTTGTAGCCAGCTTCAAATACTGTACGCATAGTGTCGTTCCACTTGTACATTGGACGAACTACAGCAGAGTACTGGTCAATATCGAAAGTCTTGTTTGTGTAGTTACCATCTTTGTCTGCACCACCAATATCGCTACCCGCGAGGTAAGCTAGTTGGTGACCCATTTCCCAAGATTCGCCAAGGTTCATTACACCCCAGTTAATTAGACGGAAACCAGATGCTTCGTTGAATGCTTCAGTACCACGTGCGTAGTAAGAACCAGAACCCCAGAAGTTTGCAGCTTGTACGCCGTAACCGTTAGTACCGTACTGAAGTACTGTTTGGTGGAAACCGTTGCTAGTTCCTTGGTGTAAAATCGCAGAAGCTAGTAGGCCGTCGTCAGCAGACTCGCTTGCGTCATCAGAATCAGTTGCGAAGTTGTACGCTAGAGCAAACTCTAGAGAAGCATCTTGCCAAAGACCGATGTTCGCTAGACGAGCATCAAAGATGTAACCAGTTGAATCATCAGTGTCGCCATCTTGAATCAATGCAACAGATAGTTTTTGGTCGCCAATAGAAATGTTTTCAACACCGCCACCAGTACCAGATGTATTCAGGTAGTAGAAGTCAGTAATGTGGATGTCTTTACGTTGGTAGTATGTTTTACCAGCCCAAAGAGTCGCTTCTTGGTCGAAAGATAGAACGCCTTTCGCTTTAACTGCGAACTGAGCAACGTTAAAATCAGAATCTTCCCAACCATTTGCACCTGGTGCACCAGAAGCAATCATTGACTCAACGCGCCACGTTTGCTCACCAGTTTTTAGTTCTTCAGCTAAACCAAACTCAGAGTAGTTGTCATTTTCGTTACCTAGACGACCAATACCGTTTTTGTTAACTGATACATCACCATTACCGTTACCGCTGATACCAGTACCAGCACGCATGTAACCGTTAAAGTCAACAGCGAACGCAGAGCCAGCAGCTAGCGTAGTCGCCACTGCAGCAGCAATCAAACTTACTTTTTTCATTCTTAACTCCATTAAGGACGATTTATTTTAGGTTTTTATATTTTTGCTCTCTTGCGGCAACCAAAGGCAGTAATGGTAGTCGTAAGATAGAGAGGTTTAGGGTTTCCCCTGATTTGTTTCAACGGGGTCAATATTAAGAGGGGATGACAAGTTTGACTTCCTCCACCCCTAACTAAATTAAGGGGGACTAGAGGGGAGTAGAAAATATACAGAACGGTGTTTTAAAGAGGTAGATCACTTAATCTAGGAGGAGTAGACAGCACTCAGATCTAATTATTCAGCATAAGTGAGATCTACTTCAAATATATAATTTGAACTTCATCGATGAATTATTTTTTTAACCGTAATTATTCTGTGAAGTTGCTTGACCTTACTGTGACAAAGCTTTTTACTTATAGTTCACTGATGTTGATAAACGAACAAGAAATCAAGCAATGACTAGAACGCTCGCTCGCCCTTATCCGCTAGGCGCAACGCTAGGTAACACTGGCTGCAACTTCTCAATTTATTCTCCTGACTGTAAATCTCTCTCTCTCGCTCTTTTTGATGAGAACGATGAATTCACTACTTATAAATTGGAAAATGAATACGCTGATATCAGATATGTATTTATTGACGGTATTAAAGCAGGACAAAAATACGGTTTCATTGCAGAAACAGACAATGGCCCTATCCTGCTTTCAGACCCGTACGCGAAAGCAATAAGCGAACCGCTCGATTACGTTACGCCCTATAGCAATGAGAAAAGCTTTGCGATGGCAAAATGTGTCGTTGTCGATGACACCTTCGATTGGCAAGACGTGGAAAAGCCGCGAATTAGCCGTGAAGAGACCGTTCTATTTGAAACCCATGTAAAAGGCTTATCTCAACTTCATCCAGAAGTAGAGACCAACACTAAAGGCCGTTACTTGGGATTAGTCAGCCCTGAAATGCTAGCGTTCTACAAACAGCAAAACATCAACTCTCTACAACTTTTACCTATTGCGGCATGTATGCACGAACCTCATCTATTGGATATGGGGAAAGTGAACTATTGGGGATACAACCCATATTTGTTCATGGTGCCTGACCCTCGCTATGCAGAGAAAGACGCGGTTACTGAGCTTAAGACTGCGATTCGTGAGCTCCACCGCAATGGTATCGAAGTCATTCTCGACGTTGTCTACAACCACACCGCTGAAGGTGGTGAGGGCGGTACAACCTTCAACCTAAAAGCGTTAGATAGCCGCTACTACATCAAACATGGTTGTCATTACGCGAACTTCACAGGTTGTGGTAATACGGTCGACCTCACCCATCAGCCTGCACTTAACTTAGTCATGGATACGCTACGTTACTGGGTAAGTGAGTTCCAAGTCGACGGCTTCCGTTTTGATTTGGCCGCGACACTGGGGCGCGAAGGTGACAACTACAACCCTGAGGCTGCTTTCTTTAAAGCCGTTGCTCAAGATCCGGTACTCAAAGAAACCAAGTTAATCGCAGAACCGTGGGATATTGGCCCTAATGGTTATCAAGTAGGTAATTTCCCGCTAGGTTGGAACGAGTGTAACGACAAGCTTAGAGATATCACTCGTAGCTTCTGGCGTGGTGATCAAGGCTACTTGAAAGAGTTCGCAACTCGCTTGATGGGTTCACGTGACATCTACAGCGCTGCGCACTGGCCGTACAAACTAACCGTCAACTACATCACTTACCATGACGGCTTCACCATGCAAGATCTTGTTTCGTACAAGCACAAGCACAACGAAGAAAATGGTGAGAACAACCGCGATGGACACGGCGACAACCGCTCAGAAAACTACGGTGTAGAGGGCGAGACCGAAAACCTATTGGTTATCGCAACGCGTGAAAAGCAGAAGCGTAACTTCATGGCGAGCCTGCTGTTTGCTTTTGGTATTCCGCATATCCTGACAGCAGACGTGTTATCCCATACTCAAAAGGGCAACAACAACGCTTACTGCCAAGATGGGGAAACAAGTTGGCTTAACTGGGAAGATTCTGAACGCAAGACGTATTTCAAGACTTGGCTATCGGAAATGATATCTGCTCGTCAGCAATACATGGTGCCATTTATTAAGGCATTCAGTGGCGAAAAACGTAACTCTAACCGCATCTTCTGGAGCCGTGTCGATGGCACACTCATGGAACATGATGATTGGAACCGTTTAAGCTCGGTGGCACTGCACTTGGGAATTGGCAAGGACGGTGACGAGTTGATTTACTTGATCAACCAGACTAACGCACCTGCACGCTTTTCGTTACCTAAGGATCGCGATCAAAACTGGGTGACCATTTGTGATACCAACCTGAGAAATGTAAAACCAGGTCATGCTGAAGGTGAAATGCTGTTATCGCCAACTTCGATGGCTATTTTGCATTATTCGCCAGCTAAGACTGAGTCAATCTAAGTTAAAAGCTAAGCCAGCTCAAAAAAATATCCGCCTTCTTAGAAGGCGGTTTTGCTTTATAACCCCCTAAAAGGGGGCGTCCGCGCTATCAGTTCTTCAATAACTGTAATTGTTGTTCATACTCTATGTCCTGCTTATATTGGTGTCGTACATATCGCCGAATGACTTCTTCATTCACACCGACCGTATCTACAAAATACCCTCTAGCCCAAAAGTGATTTCCCCATAATTTCTTACGTATATGTGGGAATCTATTGAAAAGTCGAATTGCTGTTCGGCCTTTTAAAACTCCTAACAAACTCGATACTGATAACTTGGGAGGAATAATGACAACAAGATGAACATGATCTGGTTGAACGTTTAATTCTAAAACTTCGCAGTCTTTCATATTGCACAAAATATAGATTGAACGATAAAGCTCCTTTCCTACCTTATCTTTCAAAATCTTATATCTGTACTTTGGAGTCCAAACTATATGGTATTTGCAACGCCAATAGACATGTGATGAACTTCTGTAATCGCCCATGTGGTTGTTTCCTCTTACTTGTGGTGAATAAGAGGTTACTTCTAACATGGGCACTTCTTCAGGCTATAGCCTCAAGGAACAATCACCACCGCCCTAGGCGGTGGTTTTGAGGAGCCAATAAAACATCAAAAACCATAAAAGCCAGTTATATTTGTAACTGGCTTTTTTGTTAGCTGAATATCACAAAAATCATTCATTTATATGGAATCATTTGCATTGCTGTGATTAAGAAAACTGTTTAGTATGGCCGTACTATAAAAATGAATCTATTACGTCTTTGGATATCATGGCTTTACCTAAAACACTTATTCGGCTTTTCAAACCATACATACTCTTATTAACCGGAGGAATGCTTTACCTAGCAGCAGCTCAATTAGAAAAAGTCGAGACTGCAGCAACCAACCAATCATCATCAAATATCCGTATTGCTAGCTCCACTATTCGCTCTAACATCGAAGCGGTATTTGGCAAGCTTTACTTCCTAGAAACCAGCCTAGGCTTACCTCAAGCCACCAGCTTTGATGACAAGAAATTCCGCGAACTCAGCGATAACATTCTAAAAAGAACGCCTAACTTCTCCGATATCATTCGATACCAACCTCAATCTCAAAACTACATTTCCACTCGAGGTTTGCCTCTATCAAATGAACAGATATCAGCAATTCAATGGCATTCAATAGACAGTGTTGTTGAAGATTTCTATATCTCTTCCGTTTACCAAAAGGCAGATGGTCGTTGGGTATTCGCCGTTAAGCACACAGCCGAAAGGTTGAACGAGGAAATATGGATTGAGTTTGATCTTCTACACACCACGCAAGGCTTGAGAGATTTAAAGACCCTTAACCATGGTTATGTGTTCGTAGTGGATAGAGCAACAGAGCGATTGGTTTTCCACCCTGATCCGAAACGTATCGGCTCTAAATCCATCAGCTATCATGCAGGAATCAGCCATCAACTCTCACTCGGTGAAACCGTCGGTAAACACGAATATTACTATCAAGATAACTTCAAAATCTCGGTATTTGACGCCGATAACAGCTTAAACTGGGTATTCATCGCAGGCACTGATCGCCATGACATCCTCACCAGTTCGCACCAATTTACGTTAACGGGTGTGGTGCTTGGCTCATTGCTTCTGTTATGGATTGGCGCCAACTATCTGGCTTACCGTTTAAACGTCTCTTTGTCTCGACTGAATAAAGTGGAAGATCTTGCTAGCTTTAAGCGTAAATTGAAATCCATCTTAGATAGCTTTACCTATCATAAAGGCATCCAATTCTGTCTGTATCAGCCTGAGAGCCACTCATTCAGTACCATCGATTACCACGGAAACAAGTCAACGGTGTATTGTGATGATGCCTTAGCGGAGCGCTTTGCTCCGAACACCATGGCTTACAGAAGTGGAAAGTACGCCGACCCACTGGCGCGAAAACTCAAAATACACCAACGTCATTACTGCATTCCTTTGTACTCTCGTAAACAATTGATCGCGGTGATCTATCTAAACGCCAACTTACCGATCAGCCAGAGCATTCTAAGGATGATCAGAGATTACACCGAAGTCTCGTTATCTAATTTGCTACTTCAACATCAATTGAGCAGTAAAGACCTGATGACACAGTTAGACAACAAAAGCAGCTTCAACATTGCGGTCGAGAATTACGTAAACAAGCCCGACACTTATGTAGCTCTGCTTGATATCGATAACTTTGACCATGTAAACCGAGCTTACGGTGAAGCGGTTGGTGACAAGATGATCAAGCTAACAGCAGAAGCGCTGCGTTCTTACTTTCCTAAGCCAAAAGGACTTTGCCTAGCTCGCATTGGAGGTAAAGAGTTTGCCGTCTTGTTCAAAGCGAATGATGCCAAAGATGCTAAATTCCAACTGGATCAATGCCGACTTGGTGTTGCGGAGAAAACCATTGTGACTCCAGACATCACATTGTCGTTGGGTGTCAGTATCGGCTTCTCGTACATAGAAGGCGAACGCGATTCTGCTTTGGCACTCGCGGAACAAGCCAAACTGATTGCGCAGCAGCTTGGTAAAAATCGAGTGGAAGGTCATATCAGAGCTGTCGCTAAAGCATCATAGACACGAGCTAATACACTCGTATCACAATTGGAACGATACCGATAACAACAAAGCACCTAGGATTCATACCCTAGGTGCTTTTGTTTTTATGGAAAGTCATTACAATGCGCGTTCGATAAAACAATACCCTTTCTAACGACACGAGCCTTATGAAGCTAAGTAACCGACTGCAAACTCTCCATTCCCTTGTCAGCAATGACTACCAACATATTTGGGACTGTTGCTGTGATCACGGCTTCTTGGGTGTTCAATTGTTGTCAGATAACAAAGCCCCTCAGATTCACTTTGTCGATATTGTCCTGTCTCTGATGAATGAACTGGAAGGCAAGCTAACGCGTTACTTTCCCCAAGATAATTCAGAGCAACAAGCGGTTACCAGCCAATGGCAAGTCTACTGCTTAGATGTCGCAACGATTCCATTGGAAAAGTACACTGGGAGACACTTGGTTATCATAGCGGGTGTGGGTGGCGATCTAACTCAGAAACTAGTCGATGATATTCACCGTCAACATCCAGACAAAGCGATCGATTTCTTGCTGTGCCCTGTGCATCAACAATTCGAACTAAGAAGTCATTTAAAGGCGCTTAAATTTGGCCTTATTGATGAAGTGTTGATTGAAGAGAACCGCCGCTACTACGAAATTTTATTGGTCAGCAATAACCAAGGTAAAGCTGAAAAGAACCGAGCTGTTAGTGAGATTTCAAACGTGGGTGACAAGATCTGGACACCGAGTTGTGATGAGAAAATGAAGGTATCTCAGCAGTACAAAGCCAAAACACTGCAGCACTACTTACGTATTCATCAAGGCCAAGAGAAGCAAGGTAAGCCTAGTGAAGTTAAACACATCATCGATGCGTACCAAGCCATTTAGCAGTAGTAAGCACTAACTCTATCGCTTACCTCTAGTAACCCTAATTCAATAAAAAAGCCGATAGTTCAATGAGCTATCGGCTTTTTTTAATGTTGTCGCTTTGAATTGAGCTTACTGCTCTTATTTCTTATGAGCCGCATCAGGCTGCTCAATCGTTTCAACCTCAGAGGGCGTATCTACCCCGTAAACCGTATCAAGATAAGCATCTTTCTCTTTCCACGTATTGTTCAACCAACTGTGGAAGCGACGTTTAAACGCTTTATCTTCAAAGTAATTACCGTTTACGTTCTCGTCCATCGTGTGCAATTTAATACGCACCACCACCTTGGTCATTTTGCCTTTCAGCATATCTTCAAACGGAGAGACTTGGTTTTCAGGGTAAGCCAAAGTGACATCCACGATACCATCTAAGATTGGACCCATTGCAGATAGAGCAAACGCCACACCGCCAGTTTTTGGCTTCAATAGGTGTCGGTAAGGGGTTTTCACTGTCGCCAGTTTGTCGTGGTTGGCACGCGTTCCTTCCACAAAGTTAACCAATGTTGTCGGCGCTAGCTTGAACTTAGTACACGCTTTGTTGATTGCATCGAAATCATCATTACGACGCTCTGGGTTGCGTAGCAAAAACTCGCGTGAGTGACGTCGCATGAACGGCATATCTAAGCCCCAGCAAGCCAAGCCAACAAAAGGTACGTACAGCAGTTCGTGCTTAAGGAAGAACTTGGTCATCGGCATCTTGTCTTTCAAGATAGAAGACAAAATTACAATATCCGCCCAGCTCAGGTGGTTCGACATCATCAAATACCACTGTTTGGTCGAGATATCTTCCCCGCCTTCCACTTGCCACTCGATGTCATTATTCACATTTAACATCCAAAGATTGAGCGAAGCCCAACACCAGAATGTGAAGTTAGCTAAACGAGTACACGACTTTTGTACAACAGAGATTGGCAGAATCAGTTTGATGAGGCCAAAGAAGCTCACGGTAAACGCAGTCATTGCGGTATTGATGGTCACGAACAACACATTCAAGGCCATACGAAGATTATCAAGCATAAAACAAGGCTATATTGAGATCGAAAGTCGCCATTATACGCATCTACAAATTATTCTCTTTAGTTATTAGTGCAATACTTCAGGGGTCAAACCACTCTGCAGACTTTGCTAAAGCTCGGCTCTAGATCCCCTACAACAACGTCCACGCAAACAATAAATACACACACAAGTCATTTGAACTCATTTGTAGAGGTGTCTTTTTGACACAAAAACAATTAATTTCAACCCTCAAGCTAGTATTGATAAGCATTCTCATTATTGGCATGCTACATGCAACTCCAAAGTGTAAATAGTTGAGTATCCTTAATGAGATAACTTCTCTTCTTAAAGGTGATGATATGACAGATATTCCTCATGGTTTGGTAACCGGAAAAGTCCTACACAAGACAGAATGGACAGATCAATTGTTCTCACTCCAAGTCAGTGCTCCTGTCTCCCCCTATCAGGCGGGTCAGTTTACTAAGCTCGGTTTGCTCAATAGTGAGGATGAGTTCGTGAGACGTGCTTATTCCATGGTGAATGCGCCGGAACATGAGCAAGGTCATCAGCATCTAGAGTTTTTGATTATTAAGGATCAAAACGGTCAGCTCTCTCCTCAGCTTCATAAATTGAAGGTAGGCGATGACATCTTTGTCGGCAAAGACCCAAGCGGCTTCATGACATTGGATGAGATCCCAGAGATCGCCGACGATCTATGGATGCTTTCAACCGGAACCGCGGTTGGCCCATTTATCTCAATACTCGAAAGCATGCAGATACAACAGAATGAGTTGGCTTCAGACAAAGCCTCTTCATTCAAAAATCTGGTTTTGGTACATGCCGTAAGAACAGAACGAGACCTGACTTATCGAGACCGTATCACTCAACTCGTCGATCACTTTCAAGGGAAACTTAAATATGTGCCAATTATTTCTAGAGAATCAGTCACCGGAACTTTGCGCGGACGAATCCCAAGCTTGTTACTTGGAGGCGACCTTGAGCAAGCCGCGTCTGTCGCTTTCAATCAAACCCGCAGTTTCTTCTACCTTTGCGGCAATCCGCAAATGGTTCGTGACACAAGTGAAGCGCTAACCAGCTTAGGTTTCGAAAAGCACTTACGTAGAAAGCCTGGTCAATTCAGTAGTGAGAACTATTGGTAAAGGTTGATCACCTACGACATAGAAGTACCCATTTCAAAGAACAGTCAGAGAAGAGGTTTTATATGAGTCATTTACGTATCCCGTCACACTGGAAAATCCAACGTTCAACACCGTTTTTCACCAAAGACAACATCCCAGCAGCACTCCTCAACCATCACAATACGGCAGAAGGTGTATTCGGCCAGAGCTGCGTAATGGAAGGCACTGTCACCTTCTATGGTTTTGCTGATGCAGAAGCAACAGAACCAGAAAATGTTATCACGATTGAAGCCGGACAATTTGCCACTAGTCCACCTCAATATTGGCATCGAGTGGAATTGAGTGACGACGCACAATTCAACATTAACTTCTGGTCAGAGAAAGAGACCAAGAAGATGTTCAACACTCGAAAGTAAGATCCATTCGATATTGATGAACTTATAAGCAAGCTACTTCGTACTGTGATTTTTAGTGTTCAATAAGTAAAGATAAAAGACCAAATAACCATAGTAATTACAATGACTAATGGTGATAGACAAGAGAAAAAAACTCTAGCACACTGAACAGAGTTATTAGTTTTAGCCCGGTTTTAGATTAATAAAACAGACGGGTTATTTATATTTTAGGTAAGAGAGGAAGCCATGCTCAACATTGCTTTTTTTAGCTCAAAATCATACGACGAAAAATCATTCAACCTAGCGAAAGGCGAACTCAACGCTGAGTTTCATTTCCATGATTTTCGCCTCACTATAACCACAGCGAAAATGGCGCACGACAACGAAGTGGTGTGTGCATTTGTAAACGACGACCTATCGCGAGACGTGCTAGAAATTCTTGCACAAGGCGGCACAAAGCTGATTGCAATGCGTTGTGCAGGCTTTGATAAAGTCGACCTAGACGCCGCCAAAGAGTTTGGCCTGCAAGTGGTTCGCGTTCCTGCTTATTCACCAGAATCGGTAGCAGAGCACACAGTCGGCATGATGATGTGTTTGAACCGTAAACTGCACAAGGCATACCAGCGCACTCGTGATGCGAACTTCTCCCTTGAAGGCTTGGTAGGCTTTAACTTCCACGGTAAAACCGTTGGTGTGATTGGTTCAGGTAAGATTGGTCTAGCGACAATGCGCATTCTGAAAGGTTTGGGCATGAACATCCTATGTTACGACCCGTATCCAAACCCATTAGCCGTTGAACTAGGTGCTAAATACGTGGAACTGGATGAGCTTTATCAAGAGTCTGATGTGATTTCTCTACACTGTCCGATGAGCAAAGAGAACTACCATCTGTTGGATGCGACTGCATTTGAGAAAATGAAAGATGGCGTGATGATCGTCAATACCAGCCGCGGTGAGCTGTTAGATTCAACCGCTGCAATCGAAGCGCTGAAACAGAGTAAGATCGGTGCGCTTGGACTTGATGTTTACGACAACGAGAAAGAGCTGTTCTTCCAAGACAAGTCTAACGATGTGATTGTCGATGACGTATTCCGTCGTCTATCTGCTTGTCACAACGTGCTGTTCACAGGTCACCAAGCTTTCTTGACCAAAGATGCTCTGTTCAACATTGCCAATACAACGCTAACCAGCGTTGACGCTTTCTTTGCAGGCAACACCAGCGGCAACGAACTTGTTCAATAACGAACTGAGTTAAAAACAAACTAGCTCTACAAATACAAAGCCACGCTATTCCTAAGTGAGCAGCGTGGCTTTTTGGTTTATGCCAATATAGAAAACAGAATTAGATGCAGAAGTGGCAATCCTCGATGTCTAATCCGTAAGTACCTTTTCGAATCGCCAGATGCTCTTTCCCTGCCTTCACACCCATCTCATAACCTGTATCCAAGATGCTTTGATCCATAGTCAGTCGCTTAACCGCGAACGTTTCCGGTGGGGCAATCACCTTGATGGTCGCATCTTTTGGCGGATTACGAATGAACTCCAAAGATTGGTTGTAGTTTTCAGCACGTACCGCCATCGACTCCGCAATGTTTGGGAATTTCTTTAACAGTTTTTTCAGCATCCACTGATACTTCTGCGGCTTCATTCGGTAGCTAAGTGGGTGAGAAAGAATCACGGTAATATCGCGCGCACCACGGCGGTATGCTTCACGAACCGGAATCGAATCCGCGACACCACCATCGGTATAACAGCCACCAGAGAAGCACGGTGTTTCACGGTAAGCGATAGGTAAAGCCGTTGTTGCTTCAACAACGTTAGAAAGGTTTTCTGGCTTGATGTGATAGTAGTCTGCACTGCCTGTATCCACATTCGTCACAGCGGCAATCAATGGGATACTTGAAAACATCTCACCACAGTCAAGCGGGTAGCGTTGGTTTGATTCATTCCACAACCACTTCACATCTACCAAGTTACCACCCTTGGCAAAACGAGCAGGGTTGAAGAAGGTTTTATCGGTCGCCATAGTGGTGATCACGTTGTAGCTGCGTTTGGGCGCTTGAGATAAGTAACCAACCAAATTGGACACGCCCGCAGATACGCCAATGGCAAAATCATAAGGACGGAAATCGTCTTCCATAAAGGCGTCCAACACTCCGGCTGCGAAGATGCCTCTCATTGCCCCACCTTCAACGATTAATGCGCTTTTACTCATCTCAAACTCTACTACTTTATAAACTGATAGCCGTAGGATAATCCCGTCCATCTTATAAAGATAATGGGATAGATTTATCAATTCGATAGGCAAAAGCTATTAACATTGAATAAAACCATTTTTCAATGATTTAGGGTGATTTGATGAGCCGCGAGATCAAAAATGTATGGTCCGCCCCGTTATTGCAACTACAATTAAGTAATAACGGAGTTGGTTTGCGCTAATGTATTCGGAGTCCTTGTTGGGAGCACTAGCTTCCCAGCTCCACGATGATATCCGCGCCAGATTATCCTTAAAAAGCCCAAAGCATTAATTGCTATTTTTTGTGTCAGGTTCTTAATCTGGCCGATTGACCGTTTTTGTCATCACGTTCATTGGCGTTGCAAACTTGGTTATAGCTAAACAGCCTTAAAAGCTTGGCGGTGGTATAACACCGCCCAAGCTATCCTCACTAGCTTGTTGGCTAATGCGACTACCACTACATTAAATGGTTTGGTGGCTCGTAGATTCACAAGCCACTCTCCAAACACTTTCCCTGTCGTCTCTAGTCTAGAGAGTACAGCCCTTGCCCCATGGATAAACAGAGTTCTGAGGTGTTTATTCCCTCGTTTACTCATACCAAGTAGCTTGGTCTTTCCTCCCGTTGAGAATTGCCTTGGCACAAGCCCCAACCAAGCCGCCATCTCACGGCCATTGGTAAAGTTACTCGGAGAGCTTACATCGGCAATACACAATGTGGAGGTAAGATCACCAATTCCAGGGATAGTTTTTAATAATTGAGCACTTTCGTTATTATTAACAATAGTTTGAAGCTTGTTATCTTGAGTTTTGATTTGTTCATTAAGGTACTTGTAATGTTCGTGAATAGATATCAATTCACATAGCAAGCTTTTTGGTAATGAGACGGTTTGTTCTGCTAACCATTGAAACAGAGACTTCATCTTTGCATGCCCTTTGGGAAAGCTAAGGCCGAACTCAAGTAAGATCGCGCCGATCCGCGACATAGTGGCGGTTCTCTCCTTGATATAACTATCTCTGACTCGATGAATCGCTGCGATGACTTGAGCCTCTTCACTTTTTACAGCTACAAACCTCATGGTCGGTCGACCCGCAGCCTCTGCGATCGCTGAAGCATCGATGAAATCGTTTTTATTGCCTTTGACATAAGGTTTAACATACTGAGGAGGAATAAGTCGGGGTTGATGTCCAAACTCACTACACTTTCGAGCAAGCCAATGAGCACCGCCACAAGCTTCGAAAGCAATGGTTGTTGGTTCTATTTTACTAAGAAAGATTAAGAGTTGAGTGCGATTAAATTTACGACGCAGCACCTCCACGCCACAACGGTTATGTGCGATAGCATGGAAGCAATGTTTACCTAGGTCGATACCTAAAATATGAATAGAAGACATATGGTTCACCTCATTCTGAGAGCCTACTCTAAGCTTAAGGGCTTGAGAGTGAGGCGGACCATATAATTAAGGCCATTGAGTGATTCACTCAACGGCCTTTCATTTAACTAATCAAGTTTGTTGATTACGACTTAAATTCGCTTACATCGATTTCAAGCAGTTTACCAATGCCTTCACCGTATGCTGGGTCGGCTTTGTAACAGTGTCTTAGGTGACGCAGTTGAATCTCTTTAGGCACGCCGCCTAGGTTACGAGCTGTGTTATCAAACAGAATCGCTTGTTTTTCTGGTGTCATCAGACGGAATAGGTCACCCGGTTGTGAGAAGTAATCTTCATCTTCGCGGTGATCCCAGTGCGCTGCCGCACCATCCAAGTTCAATGCTGGTTCTGCAAAGTCTGGTTGCTCTGCCCATTGGCCTTCGTTGTTTGGCTCATAGCCTAGTGTGCTACCAAAGTTACCATCAACACGCATCGCACCATCACGGTGGTAGCTGTGTACAGGGCAACGAGGTGCGTTCACTGGGATATGCTGATGGTTAACACCCAAACGGTAGCGCTGCGCATCACCGTAAGCAAACAGGCGACCTTGCAGCATCTTGTCTGGTGAGAAGCTGATACCGGGAACCACGTTTGCAGGGTTGAATGCAGACTGTTCAACTTCAGCGAAGAAGTTTTGTGGGTTACGGTTCAGTTCAAACTCACCCACTTCAATCAATGGGTAATCTGCGTGTGGCCAGATCTTAGTTAGATCGAATGGGTTGTATGGTACTTTCGCCGCGTCCGCTTCTGGCATCACTTGTACTTTCAGTGTCCATTTAGGGAAGTCTTGGTTATCGATGCTGTCTAGCAAATCACGTTGGTGACTTTCGCGGTCATCGCCGATCACTTGTGCCGCTTCAGCATCAGACAAGTTCTTAATACCTTGCTGAGATTTGAAGTGGAACTTAACCCAGAAACGTTCGTTATCTGCGTTAATAAAGCTGAATGTATGGCTACCAAAACCATGCATATGGCGGTAAGTCGCAGGGATACCACGATCACTCATCACAATGGTGATTTGGTGAAGCGCTTCAGGTAGAGAGGTCCAGAAATCCCAGTTGTTCTTCGCGCTGCGCATGTTAGTGCGCGGGTCGCGTTTCACGGCATGGTTTAGATCTGGGAATTTAAGAGGGTCACGTAAGAAGAACACGGGCGTGTTGTTACCCACCATGTCCCAGTTACCTTCTTCGGTATAGAACTTCAATGCAAAACCACGAATATCACGCTCTGCATCAGCCGCGCCACGCTCGCCCGCTACTGTCGTAAAACGTGCAAACAAGTCGGTTTTTTTACCCACTTCAGAGAACAGTTTTGCCTTGGTGTACTTTGTGATGTCGTGTGTAACGGTAAATGTGCCATAAGCACCTGAGCCTTTCGCGTGCATACGACGCTCTGGAATCACTTCGCGGTCAAAGTGGGCCAATTTCTCCAAAAACCAAACATCTTGAAGAAGTTGTGGGCCACGTTTGCCCGCAGTTTGAACATTCTGGTTATGAGCAACAGGACAACCCGCAGCTGTAGTTAGTTTTTTACTCATCATCAATTCCTTATTACCATTTAGGTACAGCATCTTTGCTGCACCTCACTTCTGTATGGTGGTTATTCATCACACAAAACCACGCAGCAATTAAGGATATAGAATAAGCCTGACTCAAAGTAAAATATAATCGTTTGTAATTATCGTTATCATGGATAAAACCTATCGAATTAATGATCTAAATCATAATCATTCAATATTGATAATAATATTTAGAATATAATAATCATGAACTTACATGACTTCATGAACTAGTTCTAAGGTTCTCCATTTCTCATCATAACTCACTAATTTTGCGATATTTTGTGACCTAACCGTAAAGTCGCAGCGATATTTCTTGCCGTTCTCGTTAAGTTAAGCTCCGCCTCTTGTAATACTTTTTCTAAAGTTTGTGGCGATCTTACCGTTCCGAACAAGCTGCTCATTTCACCGTAAAGCGCTTCGACTTCAGTGCCTAATGACCCGGCAATCCCTATAGTCGGAATACCTTGCAAGCTCGCTCGTTTAGCAATGCCATAAGGTGTTTTACCTTGCAGGGTTTGGTTGTCCATTTGGCCTTCACCGGTAATCACGAGGTCTGCGCCCTTTAATACTTCATCGGCTTGTAGAACATCGAGCACCATCTCAATGCCGGGTTTAATCTGCATATTGAATAGCAAACCTAGCCCCATCGGTGTACCACCAGCCGCGCCATAACCAGTGCGCTTGTGAACAGGTTCATCGCCACTCACACAACCTTGCACTTCAGCGACTTGAGCAAAGTTCGCAAGCGCTTTATCCAGAGTCACAACTTGTTCTGGGCTTGCGCCTTTCTGTGGGCCGAATATATGGCTGGCACCGTTTTCACCACTCAGCGGATTATCGACATCGCACGCCACAATCAACTCGATATCAGCACAGCGTGAATCTAGATCGGTAAGATCAATAGATGCTAACTCCGCTAGCGCAGCACCACCTCGGCTAAGCTCTTGCCCTGTATTATCTAACAGTGTTCCACCTAACGCTTGAACGATACCCGCTCCACCATCGTTGGTCGCACTGCCGCCTAATCCAAGGATGATGGTTTGAGCGCCCTGTTCTATCGCTTCTAATATAAGTTGCCCTGTACCGAAAGAAGAAGTAACCAAAGGCTCTCGTTGGGCTGGAGTCAGTAAATCCAATCCAGATGAGGCAGCAATTTCAATCAGTGCGGTTTTGTTTGGATTACGCGCTGACGGTTCAAGCATCGCCCATTCTGCATTTACAAGTTCACCCAGCGGCCCTTCTACTTGGTGGGTTCGCTTCTGCCCCACTAAACCTTGCAGCAACACATCGACAGTACCTTCACCGCCATCGGCTAAAGGCAAGGTCACATAGTCAGCGTCAGGGAAGATTTCACGAAAGCCCTTTTCAATACACGCCGCCACCGATACCGCCGATAAAGATTCTTTAAACG
The DNA here is from genome assembly GCA_041879425.1 of Vibrio pomeroyi. NCBI lineage: Bacteria > Pseudomonadati > Pseudomonadota > Gammaproteobacteria > Vibrionales > Vibrionaceae > Vibrio > Vibrio pomeroyi. The sequence goes on from CP090855.1 coordinate 925,973, forward strand.
AGTCTGGTGCAATAACAATTTTCATAGAAGTTGGCTCCAAAACTTAACGAGATCTACCAAGAAATAATTCCAAAACAACAAAACCACTATATAGAAGACAGCTCAACTGTGTGTATTTCGCTCTCTGAATTTGACCACTCCCTCAGATTTCAGCGCCACTATTTTATATTCAGTAAAGTTACTGTTTGCTCGAATTCCATAATTTGACAAATTTATTCCCGCGAAATTATCGAATTTCATTCGATTTAGTCTTAGAAACCAGATCCTGAACACGCTTTTTGTTTCGCATTGCGGAATTATAAAATCTTTTTGTCCCGTTTTTTAACCGCTTAACACTTATTAGAGAAAAACTTAATAAGGAAATATTTCGCAACTTTGCTCACAGAATGTTTTCGGAATAAAAACAATAATTCATTCCGCATTATGGAATTTAACTTATCGGAGAGCACTGATGCCTTTAGTATCTACAGAAAAACTACAACAAGAATATGAACGAATCCTTTTAGCTCGCGACATGAAACCAGAGATGGCAACCAAGCTTGCAGCGGGTTTTGTTGAAATGGCAAACGAAGGCACTTACTCACATGGCATCAACCGTTTTCCGGTATTCATTGACCAAGTAGACAAAGGCCAAATCAAATTAAATTCTGAACCAGAATGCGTTAATAGCATGGGTGCATTAGAGCAGTGGGATTGCAACTACGGACCTGGCGTACTTAATGGTCTTATCTGTGCAGAACGAGCAATGGAATTAGCGCGTGACTACGGTATTGGCATGGTCGGCATGCGTAATTCGAACCACTGGATGCGCGGCGGAGCTTACGTATTAAAAATGGCTCGTGAAGGTTTCGCAGGGATTGCATCAACAAACTCAATCGCAGTAATGCCAGCATGGGGTGGTAAAGATCACCGTGTTGGTTCGAACCCTCTAATCATGGCAGTAGCTGGCGATCCACCTGTTGTTGTTGACTGCTCAATGACTCAATTCTCTTACGGCCAACTTCAAAATTTCGTCCTTGCTGACAAAGAACTGCCTGTCGTGGGTGGCTTCGATGACAACGGTGAACTAACCAAAGACCCACATGTACTTTGGGAGAACAAACGTCTACTTCCAATGGGCTTTTGGAAAGGTTCATCAATGGCAATCGTGCTAGACATGATGCTAACAGCTATTACTGGCGGCCACTCAGTACCCGCACTAACTGAAGATATGGGCGGTGAGTTTGGTGTATCTCAATTCCTTATCGCTATCGACCTAAGCAAGACAATGGACGAAAGCACTTACGCACAAGAGATGAAGCGCATTCGTGACTACGTACTTGAATCAGAGCCTGCAGAAACGGGCTCAGTGATGATTGCTGGTTCTGAAATTGAAAACTTCATCAAGAAACACGAAGCAGCTGGCGGCATTGAAATCAACGATGGAATTTGGGAACAGATTACATCTCTGTAATTAGCCAAAGGTAGGGAAAGCTTTATGCAAAGTGTATTTAAGAGTATTTGGAAAAGTATCGATGTCATCATGGCGGTCATTCTGACTTGTATGATTGTACTGGTATTTACAAACGTAGTTTTACGCTACGGCTTTTCTTCTGGTCTTCGTCCCTCTGTAGAACTATCTCGCCTTGGTCTTGTATGGATTGTCATGCTCGGTGCAGCCGTTGTGCTGCGCCGAGGTGAACACCTCGCGGTTTCGGAATTTTCTGAACGACTATTCCCTAAAGCAGTACCCGTACTAAGACGTATTTGTTGGGTAATTGTATTGATATCAGTCGGCATGCTGTACGTCGGTTCATACCGTCAAATGATGTCTAACTGGTCAGATATTTCTCAACTAACAGGGCTTCCTTCAGCGTTATTTTACTTAGCTGGCGTGGTGTCAGGCGTGTTAATGGGTGTGATTGCCTTTGTGCGAATCTTCAAACCAGACTGGCAGCTAGATAGCTTAGAAGAGGAGAAAGAATAATGACGTTAGCCATTTTCTTATCGGTATTGATTGTCTCAATCTTACTTGGTCTTCCTGTCGCATTTGCACTGTTGTTATCTTCAATGGCGTTGATGCTTCATATGGACTTCTTTAGTGCAGACATTCTTGCGCAGTCTTTAATTAATGGTGTCGACAGCTTCACTCTGCTTGCCATCCCATTCTTCCTTATTGCAGGTGAAGTAATGGCATCGGGAGGTTTGTCACAGCGTATTGTTCGACTAGCGACTACGTATGTCGGTCACCGCCAAGGTGGTTTGGGTTACGTAGCCATCATGACTTCGGTATTACTTGCAGGCCTTTCAGGCTCAGCGGTAGCAGATGCCGCAGCCTTGGTAAGTATTCTTTACCCAATGATGAAAGCAGCCAAATACCCAGAAGCACCTTCAATGGGTCTATTGGCATCCGGCGGTATCATCGCACCTGTTATTCCACCTTCAATCCCTCTGATTTTGGTTGGTGTTGCTGGCGGTATCTCAATTAAAAACCTATTCCTAGGCGGCATTGTTCCAGGCCTGTTGATGGGTATGACATTGATGTTTGTTTGGCGTTGGACGGTTCGTAAAGAAAATCTAGCGACATCAGAAAAAGCGACAAAAGCAGAAAAGCGCGCAGCACTGAAAGATGGTGTTTGGGCTTTGATGCTGCCAGTCATCATTATTGTTGGTATTCGCTTTGGTATTTTCACGCCAACAGAAGCGGCAGTCGTTGCAGCGGCATACGCAATCTTTATCTCTACGTTTGTGTACAAAGAACTCACCATTAAGAAGTTCTATCACATCGTACTGAACGCAGGTCGTTCGACCGCAATGGTAATGTTCTTAGTAGGTTGTGCAATGGTTGCAGCTTGGCTAATTACTGTTGCTCAACTTCCTCAACAACTCGCAGAAATGTTAGGTCCACTAGTGGATAGCCCTCGTCTACTCATGGCAGTGATTATGTTGCTTGTGCTGTGTGTTGGCATGGTTATGGACTTAAGCCCAACAATTCTGATTCTTGTACCTCTATTAATGCCTGTCATCAAGATGGCTGGGATTGACCCAACGTACTTCGGACTGTTGTTCGTTATTAACTGTTCAATTGGTCTGATTACGCCTCCTGTAGGCACCGTACTGAACGTAGTGTGTGGTGTAGCTAGAGTTCCTATGTCTACGGCTGTGAAAGGTGTATTGCCATTCATCGCTGCGTACATGGCTCTGCTCACACTGTTTGTCATCTTCCCAAGCATTATCACTGTGCCAATGTCGTTTGTCATTGGTTAATCCTCGACGGAGAAAATAATAATGAAAACCCTACTAAAACTTACGTTACTTGCTTCAACGATTGCATTGAGCTCAAACGCGCTTGCAACAACTACTCTAAAACTGGCGCACGCTGCACCAGAGTCAGATTTGCAACAAGACCTATCTTTGTTCTTTAAGAAAGAAGTAGAAGCTCGTTCAAACGGCGAAATCAAAGTAAACGTATACCCACAAGGTCAACTTGGCAGTGATAAGCAGATGATCGACGGTTCACGCGCTGGCATCGTTGATTTAGCGATGGTTGGCCTAAACAACTACAACGGTCTAATGCCTGAATCAGCAGCATTCACCCTGCCATTCATGTTTCCAGATCGTCAAACAGCATACAAAGTACTAGACGGCGAGCCGGGTAAAGAAGTGCTAGCGAACTTCGAGAAATTCGGTCTTAAAGGTCTTGGTTTCCCAGAAAACGGTTACCGCAACATGACCAATAACGAGAAACCGATTCGTCTACCTTCAGATGTCAAAGGCCTACAGATGCGTGTTAACGGCTCAAAAGCACTAAATGACATGTTCAATGAGCTAGGAGCGAACCCTCAGCAACTTCCAGTATCTGAACTTTATACTGCACTTGAAACAGGCGTTGTTGACTCTCAAGACCACCCAATTTCTGTAACGCTGTCTTTCAAGTTTGATGAAGTACAAAAGTACCTAAGCCTTACACAGCACGCTTACTCACCACTGGTTCTTACTATGAACCTACGTAAGTTCGACAAGCTAACTGAAGAAGAGCAAAAAATCATCGAAGAGGTTTCCGCTGAAGCCGTGGCAATGCAGCGTGAGCTAAGCATCCAGAAAGAAGACAAGATGATTGCTCAACTAGAAGCAAACGGTATGCAAGTAAACCGTGATGTTGATGGTGCGGCTTTCCAACAGGCGATTCAGCCTGTATGGAGCGCTTACATCGAGAAAAATGGCGATGTCATGATCAACAAGATCAAGCTAGCTACTAAGTAACGCGATTGAGTGCGATTGCCTAGCGCGTTTTTGGTTAAGAATTTAGCTAGGCAATCAACTCGTACTTCAACTCAATACAACATAGGCAAATACCATGTCTCAAGAACCAAACACGTATCAAGAATTAAAAGAGCGAGTGTTCGCAGCAAACTTACAGCTTCCTAAATATGGCTTAGTTACTTTCACATGGGGCAATGTCTCTGAGATCGACCGCGAACGCGGCGTTATTGCCATCAAACCATCTGGTGTGGAATACGATGTAATGACGGCAGACGACATTGTGGTGCTGGATTTAGAAGGCAACCGTATTGAAGGCAAGTTAAACCCTTCAAGTGACACAGCAACCCACGTTGAGCTTTACAAAGCCTTCCCAAACATTGGCGGCATTGTTCATACGCACTCTCGCAACGCCACTATTTGGGCACAAGCAGGCCGAGATATTCCAGCGTTGGGAACAACACACGCCGATTACTTCTACGGCGATGTCCCTTGTACTCGATTACTCACTAAATCTGAAATTGAGTCTGAGTACGAGAAAAATACAGGCTTGGTGATCATTGAAGAATTCAACCAACGTGATATCGACCCACAAGCAATGCCAGGCGTGATCATCGCAGGCCATGCGCCATTCACATGGGGCAAAGATGGTTCAGACGCAGTGCACAACGCGGTAGTAATGGAAGAGATTGCAGCTATGGCAACAGCCACTCGCTCAATCAGCCCAGAAGTCGCTATTCAACCAGAACTGCTCGATAAGCACTACAACCGTAAACACGGTAAGAACTCATACTACGGACAGAAGTAAGGTTTCACACATGGATCAGCTGTTTACGCATCAGTCGTCTAAGTACAAGCTATTGGCACTCGATCTCGATGGTACCGCTCTTAATTCAGAGCACACGATTAGCCAAGAGTTAGTCGAGACGATCAGACAGATCGCTCAGCACACTCATGTCGTTATCGTTACCGGACGCCACCATGTTGCGGCGAAACCTTATTACGACCAGCTTGGCTTATCGACCCCAATAATTTGTTGCAACGGCACGTACATCTTTGATTACCAGAACGATACGGTCATTCAAGAAAACGCCATAGACAAGGCCATCGCAGCCGAATTTATTACGCTTTCTCAAGCACATAACTTGAAGATGGTGATGTACGTTCGTGATGCCATGCTCTATTCAAGAGCTCGTCCAATTGAATACATGGAAGCGCTGTTGACGTGGTCTCAAACCTTTCCGGAAAGCCAACGCCCCAATATTCAAAAGGTCGACGATTTCCAGCAAGAAGCTCAAAGCTCTGACTATGTGTGGAAATTTGTTGTGGAAGGCGAAGTAAACACGTTTGCCGAGATTCCTTTCGTAAAAGAGAACTTCAATGGCGAACGGTCTTGGATTGACCGGGTCGATTTCGCCGCAACGGGAAACAGCAAAGGTAATGCGTTGACTCGTTACATCGAACCTCTAGGTATCAATCTAGACGAGTGCATCGCCGTAGGAGACAACCATAACGATATCTCAATGCTTAAGGCCGTTGGTCTCGGCATAGCCATGCACAATGCCGACGACACCGTTAAAAACACCGCAGACCTTGTCACAGACAAAAATAACGATGACAAGACAGGGCTCGCAGAGCTTTTAAGCCGCTTATTTAAATAGAGAATTTTATGCTAGTCGGAAATACTCAACCTTCTAAATTTACCCGAAGCTACCCAATCGCTGTTCAAAATGTGCTTGAGCATATCAACAGCCTAGATACAGATGCTCTAGCTATTGGACGCCACACCTTACCTGGTTTTGATGCAGACCAAGCTTGGTTCGTTGTACTGGAATATAAAAAAGAGCCACTCGCATGCTTTAAACCAGAAGTACACAAGCACTACTCAGATCTGCAAATTGTACTTAAAGGTTCAGAGATCATGGCTTGGTCTAAAGACACTGGTGACCACAAGCTCGCAGAACCTTACAACGAACAGAGAGATCTGCAGTTTTATGAGTTCGAAGGTGTTGAACTGAACTTTATTCATGCCAAACCGCAGCAGTTCTATCTCTTCACACCCGATACCGTTCATATCACCAACATTGAAAATGACGACAGCTCGATTATTAGAAAGTTGGTAGTAAAAATTCACAATGACTTACTGGAAGCCAAATAATGAATTACTACATTGGAATTGATTCTGGCGGCACTTTTATGAAAGCCGCGTTGTTTAACGCAAAAGGTGAGCAACAAGGCCTTGCTCGCGTATCGGCGAGCGTCATTAACGAGAAGCAAGGCTGGGTAGAACGCGATCTTGATGCTTTATGGGGGAACGCGGTCGACGTCATTACACAGCTTCTAGATACCACAAAAGTCGATCCATTAGACATCAAAGGCTTAAGCATTTCAGCCCAAGGCAAAGGCGTTTACCTACTTGATAAAAAGGGACAAAACCTTGGTCATGGCATTATGTCTTCAGACTCGCGTTCGCTGCCCATTGTTAAAGAGTGGCTAAAACAAGGTAAAGCACAAGAGATCTACCCAACCACACTGCAAACACTTTGGACAGGTCACCCGGTTTCTATCATTCGCTGGATCAAAGACCACGATGCAGAGCGCTATAACAACATTGGCGCAGTGATGATGTCTCACGACTATCTTCGCTATCGTTTAACGGGCGAAGTGGCCGCGGAACTGACCAATATTTCAGAAAGTAACTTTTTCAACTCGATCACTGGTGAGTATGACAAAGCCCTTCTAAAAACATTTGGTATCGAAGAAATTTGGGATGCGCTCCCTCCGGTAGTGAAACCTCAGCAACAAGCAGGGAAAATCACAGCAGCAGTATCAAAAGAGACAGGCCTTGCACTTGGAACACCTGTGTTTGGCGGGTTGTTTGATGTGGTATCAACCGCGATCTGTTCTGGAATCAACTCTTCTGAAGACACTCTGAATTACGTAATGGGCACTTGGGCGGTCACGTCTGGCATCTCAAAGCAAGTGACTCAAGAAGCGCACAACTTTGTCTATGGCCACTATGCGGTCGATGGTGAATACATCATTCATGAAGCGAGCCCTACCTCTGCGGGCAATTACGAATGGTTCGCCGATTACCTTGGTGACAATGGTCAACTCGACCACCAGCAAAACCAAGCATTAGTTGAAGCATTAGACACGGCATCAAGCAGCCTCTATTTCGTGCCATTTCTTTACGGTTCTAACCAAGGTCTCGGCTTGAAGTCAGGCTTCTACGGGCTGCAATCGCACCATACAAAAGGTCACCTGATTCAAGCGATTTGGGAAGGTATTTTGTTCTGTCACAACATACATCTTGAACGTATGCGCCAGCGTTTTCCGAAAGCAAACGTATTGAAAGTGACCGGCGGCCCTGCGTCTAGTCCTGTATGGATGCAAATGCTGGCTGACCTAACCGGTATGACGGTTGAAATATCAGACGTTGATGAAACTGGCTCATTAGGCGCAGCCATGATGGCGATGGTGGGAGCAGGCGAATTCACATCACTAGAAGAATGCACGCAAGCCATTACCAATTCTGCATCACGTGTCGAACCAAACCCTGAACACTATGACCTATACCAAACAAAATATAAGCACTATCAAAGACTGGTGCAGTTGTTCAAACAATTTGAGGATGAAATGAATGTCTAAGCCCTTATTACAAATGGCACTTGATGCCACTGATATCGACACTGCATTAGCCTCAATAGAGCATGTTGCAGATAAGTTAGATGTGATTGAAATCGGGACGATTTTAGCCTTCGCCCACGGCGTAGATAGCATAAGAATCCTACGAGAAAAATACCCAAGCCACATCATTGTGTGTGATATGAAAATCACCGATGCCAGCGCTATTTTAACGCGTCTAGCAATGGAAGCGGGTGCCAACTGGGTAACCGTAAGTGCAGCGGCTCATATCGAAACAATACGCTCAGCCAAAAAAGTGACGGACGAATTTGGTGGCGAAGTACAAATTGAGCTCTATGGACACTGGACTCTAGACGACGCAAGAGCATGGGTCGACATGGGTATTAAACAAGCAATTTATCACCGCTCACGTGATGCCGAGCTCGCAGGTGTGAGCTGGACCGAAGAAGATTTGATAAAAATGCAGAAATTATCGGATATTGGAATTGAACTATCCATAACTGGTGGTATTGTGCCAGACGATCTGCATTTGTTTAAGAATCTGTCTGCAAAGTCATTTATTGCTGGTCGTGCATTAGCCGGTAGCAATGGCCGTGACATCGCAGAAAACTTCCATACTGAAATAGGTAAACACTGGTAGCACATATATGAGTGAGCAAATTAAATCGTTGTCTAAAGCACTGACCGTATTGGAATTCCTTGGGAACTACCCGAATGGCGTTTCTCTACAAAAAGTGTCTGAAGGGACAGGCTTCAACAAGTCTTCTGTCCACCGTATTTTAGCGACGTTTGAAGCCTCTGGTTATGTTGCTCAAATGTGTTCAGGTAAAGAATATCGCTTAACAATGAAGTTGGTTCAGCTAGGACATGCTGCTATCAACTCTGATGTCACTGGCACGGTTAAGCCATACTTATCTGAACTGCTCGACGATGTGAATGAAACGGTTAACTTTCTCTCTTTTGATGCTGACAACATCATTTTTAAAGACAAGTTCGAACCTGTTAACTCTGCCTTTAGAACTCGAACCTACATAGGGCTGCATTCACCAATGTACTGCTCTGCTGCAGGTAAATGTTACCTCGCATTCAGCTCAGAGAGCGTTCGAGAAACCTACTGGCAACGCAATGTCAGCACTATGAAACCGTTAACTGAGAATACGATTCTCGATAAGTCTCAGTTTTTTGATGTTCTCGATAAAATCAAAGCGCGCGGTTATGCGCTCGATGATGAAGAGAACGAAGCGGGTATCTCTTGTGTTGCTGTCCCTATTTTTGACAAGAACAAATCTCCTGTATACGCGGTAAGTGTCTCGTCGCTTACGCCCAAAATGAAAGCACTCGGCTACGAAGAAATTGCTAGCAGAATTCAAGACATTACAACGCGTATAGAACAACAACTCTTTTAAGGAAAAAGAATGTTTGATTCTAAAAACAAATTCAGATTAGGTATTTACGAAAAAGCGATGCCAACTTCCCTTACTTGGGAAGAGCGCCTGATTCACGCGAAAGAAGCGGGCTTCGATTTTGTAGAAATTTCTGTCGATGAGACCGATGAGCGACGTGCTCGTTTAGATTGGTCTGATGAAGAAATTTACGAGCTTCGTCGCCTTTGTGAAAAGCACCAAATGCCTTTCCAATCGATGTGTTTAAGCGCGCATCGTAAATTCCCGTTTGGCTCTATGGACGAAGCTATTCGCACGGAATCGCTGATCATCATGGAGAAGGCGATTTCATTAGCATACAAACTGGGTATTCGTTGCATTCAAATGGCGGGCTACGACGTGTATTACGAGCCGCAATCGGCTGAAACTCACGCTCGCTTTATTGAAGGCATGCAACAAGCCACCAAAATGGCGGAGCGTGCAGGCATCATGTTAGGTGTGGAGATCATGGACACACCGTACCTTAACTCTCTGAGCAAGTTTGAAGTACTTAAGCGTGAAATCCCATCACCTTACTTCATGGCTTACCCAGACGTAGGTAATATTTCTGGTTGGAACTACGACGTGTGTACCGAGCTAAAATTGAGCCGCGATCACCTAGTACAAGTTCACCTTAAAGACACGCTACGAGTTTCAGAAACCTGTAAAGGTCAGTTCCGAGATCTGGTTATTGGTGAAGGCCAAGTCGACTTCCCTGCTATTTTCAAAATACTCGCTGAAATTGATTACAGCGCACCATTAGTGATTGAAATGTGGGCTCAAAATGACAACTGGTTAGACGATATCAAACAAGCAAAAGCAACGTTGAAATCTATCGCTAACCAATCTGGCTTTGAACTGTAAGGAAACGACCATGACAATTTTTCGCACCGCTTTTTTCGAAGCTGATTTAACTGAAGATCAAAAACAAGACTTCTACCAATACATGGAAAACGAAGTCGCGCCTATTATTCGCACATTTCCGAATAACCAAGGGTTAACGCTGAATAAGCCTGAAGCGATTGAAGCTGAAAGCCATAAGAACCTGCTGCTTATGATGCAACACAGTTACGAGAACGAGTCAGCAATGGCTGCTGCTTTAGATTCTGAGCAACGAATCAAAAGTATGCATGCGACCAAAGTGATTATTGAGAAATACAACATTCATGTTCATCACATCAATTTTGTACGTGATTAACGGCTGAATAGGCAATACACCGTAAAGTCTCAATCGAAAAGCAGAAGATCATCTTCTGCTTTTTTTATCGCTATTGATAAGGAATCACTATGAAAGTATTCCCGTTAAAAGATGCCCCACTGGTCTTACTGTCTTTGATCTTTTTTATCTGGGGACTCATTACCGTTTCAAGTAACTCCCTCATTCCCTATTACAAAGAAGCTTTCTCTCTCGATTATAAAATGGCAATGCTCTTTCCCATGGCCTTTTTTATTACGCGAATAACAGTGTCGCTTCCAACGTCCTTTGTGATGGCGAAAGTGGGTTATAGAAGTACATTGAAGTTCTGCTTGATGTGGTGCCTTTTCGGCTGCCTAGCCATGGCATATTTGGTCCGAGGAGAACAACTGATTTCAACCCTGCTTGGTATCTTGTTGATGGCTTCAGGAGTATCGGCCATTCAAGTTGTGAGTTCACCTTACGTATCACTACTCTCGACACCCGATAAGAGCGTTATACGTCAAAGTGTGGCGACAGCTTCGAACTCGGTTGGCACTGTGCTTGGCCCGTTGGTACTTACCGCTGTGATCCTCGTAGCGACAAGTTTTAACGTTGACAACACCGCTCATCAAGTTTCGTATCTGTTCTTACTCATCGCCCTGTTCTTCTTCGGCTTGCTGATATTTTTTAGCAAAATGACGCTCCCAGATATCAAACCAAAGCAGATGACAGGCTTTTGGCGAGGGTTAACGCTTTTAATTAAAAATCAGCAGTTTATGAAGTTAGCGTTGGTACTCTTGCTGTACATAGGTGTCGAGGTCAGTTTTGGAACCTTTACTATTACGTACCTTGCCGATCAGCAATATGGCGGTCTTGGTTTGGTATCCGCTACACAGATCATCGCTCTTTATTGGGTATTCATGTTTGTTGGCAGAGTACTGTTCGCAAAGTTCGGCAATACAGTAAACAAACATTATCTATTCTCACTGTCTTGCGTAATTGCAGCTTTGATTAGTGCCATTGCGATGTATCAAAATCATGTTTGGATAGGCTATTTAATGCTTTTCATCGGGCTATGCAATTCAGCTCTCTACCCTATTATTTACGCACAAGCGCTACATGCGTCCAGTAAGCAAAGCTCACAAGGGGCAGCGATTCTAATCATGTGTTCAATTGGAGGGGTTATTTTGCCATTCGGACAGGCGAGCTTGATTGATGGGATATCGCTGAGCACGAGTTATATTGCGCCTACACTTGCGTATCTATTGATGGTGGTTTTGTATTGGTCGAGCTTGAAACATCGTATTTGAACCATCGGTTTAGATACGTCGCTTGGTTTGAAGAAGTAAAGAAGTTTAGGGGTTATCGATAGCGAGAAATTCGGCCTGATTGGCCTAGAAGTGAAAAAATACAGAGAATGGATGTAATGCTTCTGATGTTAGTTTGTGTCAGTGAGTGGCTAATCACCACCACTGATCACACTTAACGCGGGTTTATTTAAGAAATTAAACCCAAGCAGAAGCAACAAGTAGGATAATTGCACCCATGATAACGGTAGACTTAGCAAAAAATAGAACTTCATTCATTACTGAAGGTTTTGCTAGTGATGCGTTGTTTTCATTTGTGATTACTGTAGCGTTCATACTGTGTTCTCATCGTTATGTGATCTGAGGTCAATTTTGCGCCGTTATGTGACCAAAGTCAATAATAACTGTAGTTTTATTACACAAATCTAAACTCCAACTGAAGAGCACACCAACCAAACAACGCCTCAAAACCTCTGCTTATTCCACGTGATTTTTCATTTAATCAACATCCATTAGATACAAAGAAAGCCCGAAGCCTGATACACAGAACACTTCGAGCCTTTGTAGGGCAATAGATACACAACTTAATTCAATTGAGCCAACTCCGATCGCATTGAATCGATAACTTGTCCGTAATCTTCACTATCAAAAATAGCCGAGCCAGCAACAAACATATCCGCACCCGCTTCAGCAATCTCTTTTATGTTGTTAACTTTCACACCGCCATCGACTTCTAAGCGAATATCACGCCCAGATTCATGAATGCGTGATCGGATTGAACGCAGCTTATCGAGCGTAGCTGGGATGAAAGATTGACCGCTGAAGCCAGGGTTCACTGACATCACTAATATCAGGTCGACTTTATCCATGATGTAATCAAGATGACTTAACGGCGTTGCAGGGTTTAATACCACTCCGGCTTGGCAACCGTGCTCTTTGATTAACTGTAAAGTACGGTCAACATGCTCAGAGGCTTCTACATGAAACGTAATCATCGTCGCACCCGCCTCTGCAAATTGAGGCACCAGTTGATCAACAGGCTTCGCCATTAAATGCACGTCAATCGGCGCTGTAATTCCATAATCTCGTAGTGCTTTTAATACTGGCGCACCAAAAGTCAGGTTGGGTACATAGTGGTTATCCATAACATCAAAATGAATAACTTCAGCCCCAGCCGCCAGAACGCGTTCTACGTCCTCACCAAGGCGAGCCAAATCAGCAGAAAGAATCGAAGGTGCGATAAGATATTGTTTCATTGTTTTCCTAGTTATTTTTGTATCGTTAAATTCTGTTTAGCTCGCTGGAACAAACTGGGTTATGTGCCCATCCTCGACCATGTAACAATCCATACCTGCAGCCGTTGCAGCATATTGCCCAATGATCGTATCTTCAAATACCACACAATCCGTCGGATCAAGCTCTAACTGCCTAGCGACTTTCAGAAAAGTATCTGGGTTAGGTTTATGATTTTCTACGTCATCCGAAGTCACTATTGTGCCTATCATTGACGGGATGTCCGTCGTGTTGAGAATCGCCCTCGCATGCTTTGCCTGCGCACCAGTGCCAATTCCAATTTTTTTCAATTGATACTGTTGCTGCAAGAGCGCATAGGTTTCTGGGATAACATCACCTTTGTGCTCAATGGCTTCAAAGTTGGCGATTTTATCCGAGGTAATCTCCCGAGCATCTAGTGCTAGGTCGTAACGCTTTAGGATCTCTTGTGTGACTTTTCTCGATGGCATTCCACCAAGTTGATCTAACCATTCTTTGTCGTAGGGAATACCAAACTTCTCGCAAGTTTGTTGCCATGCATGAGCATGTGCCACCATAGAATTGACCAGAGTCCCATCGAGATCAAAAATAATTCCTTTATATTTATCTAACTTTGGCATCGTCAATCTCTCATCTGTTTTGAGACTCATAGTACTAATCGCACTAGATAAAACCTATTCATGATCCTCTTAATATGATCTTATTCAACAATCCGACAATTAACCGAAGTGATGCAATAAAAGCCGTTGTTTTACTATTGAAATCATATTTTGAGCACATCTCACCCATTTTTACTTAAACGAACTAGAGATGCATAAATTGAAGATGATATAGTCCACCAAAATCAAATACCTTGGACATGACCATGCATTCTAGCGACATCATCAAATTGGCAAATTTAGGCGTTAATATCGAAATTTCAAAAGACTCTTCATTGCATCCTTCTGATGCGTTAGAAGTGGTAAAGATTGTTGCTGAAATCGGTAGCCAAATCGTTATCAAGAAGAAATACCACACGGACTACCTCATTCAAATGGCTGAAGTGGGTCGTGATCATGTGACGATCGCTGTTTAAGAACAGCCACTATTTGAAAATTGACAAAACCTCAGCTTCAAAAGTTTAGAGAGACATGTTGATATAAAAATGCAGCATATTGGGGGCAATATGCTGCATTTTCTCTTTTCGTTAGGAACATGGAGAACGTAAAGAGAAACTCGTTAAGCATTCTAAGTAGAGCTAGTGGTCAAACAACATCGGAACACCCGCTTGAACACACACTTCATTCAAGCGTTTTTGTGCCGTGAGTATATTCTCTTTCCAGCGTTCATCTTGAGCCCACATCTCGATCACGAGTGGTACAACGCACTCAGTCTCTTTCAACGTTTCAAAAATGGCATTGAAGTCAACTTCACCATCACCAATCACTAAGTCTCGGAATTGCCCTTTGTACTCGTCAGTCACTTTATACGTGTCTTTGAGATGGATCTGAGTGATATGAGGCTTACTCAGTTTGAGCTCAGTCACTATGTCGTAATTCCAACCAGAGATATTGCCCACATCCGGATACGCCGTGAAATACGGTGAATTGACTTCACGACTCAGCACTTCGAACTTACTCAAAGAGTTCAGGTAATCGGTGTCCATGATTTCCACAGCAAGCATTACGCCCGATCTTTCAGCCAACTGTGCCGAAAGCTTCATTCCTTCAATGAACCTCTGGTGAGTGACTTTATCAGCAGGCTCGTAGTAAACGTCATATCCAGCCAGTTGGATGGTACGAATACCCAATTTGTAAGCCAAAGAGATCGCCTTCTCCATATGGATAACCGCTTGCTCACGAATCACCGGATCTGCGGAACCAAATGGGAACTTGCGATGCGCACTTAAACACATGGATTGCAGTGGTACACCATGCTTTTCACACAGACGACGTAAGGCATACACTTCCTCGTCATTCCAATCCAAACGGCTACGGCGCTCGTCTGATTCATCGACCGATATCTCAAGAAAATCAAAGCCGAGTTCTTTGGTTGTTACCAGCTTGTCTTCCCAGCTGAGTTCGTTAGGTAGGGCCTTCTCATAAAGCCCTACACGGTGGCGTAACAAGTTTTGATACATAACGCCTCCTAGTTCCAGTAGCGATCGATCTGAGCTTTTAGTGCTTCTGCTGTTTCTTTACCTTTGTCACCCGCAAGTGCGCGACCTGCGATAAAGGTTTTCGCTTTAATGCCTTCAAATAGGTATAGGTCTTCAGGCACGATGCCACCTGTGATAGAAAGCTCGATACCCATTTCAGACAATGCACGCATCTTCACAAGATCTTCTTCTGTCCAACCCACACCGGCTAATTCAGCGTCACGAGAACGGTGATAGATAGCTTGAGAGATACCTAGGTCGACCCAAGATTGAGCATCGTCCATTGTCCAGTTACCATAAATTTCGATTTGGATTTCACCGTTAAATTCATCAGCAACTTTCTTACATGCACCAATGGTTGCGATGTGTGCAGCAGCAGAAACGGTAATCCAATCAGCGCCCGCTTCGAATGCCATACGAGCCAAAATAGCGCCACCATCTGTTGTTTTCATGTCGCACACAAGGATATGGTCTGGGTGATTCTTACGAAGCGTAGAAACCGCCGTCATCCCTTCTGCAAACGCCAAAATAGTGCCCACTTCAATCACATCAACAAAGCTTTCAACGTTGTTTGCCACTTCAATTGCAGCAGGAAGGTTTGTTTGGTCTAGGGCGATCTGAATCATTGGTTTAGTCATGTTGTTATCCTTTAATTTGTTCACGTATTAGACGGGCTAAGCCATCATGGTTGTTATCTGTTGAGCACACGCATTGAACGTGTGACTTGACGATGTCATCAGCATTGAGCATCGCTACACCTAATCCGGCGTACTTGAGCATGGATATATCGTTATGGTTGTCACCGACGGCAATGACGTCATCGGCTTGATAACCGAGTTCTGTGATGTATTCAGCAAGGCGTAGGCCCTTACTGTTACCTTTTGCAGCAAAGTCGATTCGGTTTGACCAAGAACGCTCACCGTTGAAGTTCTCTTCTATCCATGGGTGTTGCATTAAACGGTCTACTGAGTCTTGGCTACCTTCCACCACAAACTTCCAAACGTGTTCGGCTTGCTGAGCCGTTTCAATGAATGATTCCACTTGGTAAATTTGAGGGCGATGTTGCTCTGGTGCCGTTTCTGCCCAACTTTCCAATGCCAACATGTAGGCAAATGGGTTGTAGTGTGAGTACGTCATGGCATGCGTGATGTACATGACCATTTTGAGCTGAAACTCATCTGCCATATCGATGAAGGTCAGCGCTTTGTCTTTATCTATCGCGTTTTGAGTCAGTACCGTTTCAGTTTGATAGTCATAAACATAAGTGCCGTTACAGCAGATGATTGGCGTATCTAACCCCAATTCGTAGTAATAAGGTCGTGCTGCTGTGTGGTGTCGACCAGTCACAATCACGACATGACAACTTTGTTTGGCTTCTTGGATCGCCTTTTTCAGTTCTGGATGAATCGTGTGATCATCCTTTAACACGGTTCCATCGAGATCTAACGCCAGCACTTTATACATAGAGTCCTCTCACTTATTCCCTGAAGTCGGGCCTAATCAATATTGAAACTACTTAGAGTCGAAGCTCGTTAAGCGGCTTACTTAAACGGCTTATTTAAACAAAAAGCCGATTTACTGTTGGCCGTAATAAGCATTTTCACCGTGCTTACGTAAGTAGTGTTTGTCGGATAGTTCTGGCTGAATTTTGATGCCGCTATTCAAGGTGCGCGTTGCCAACGCCATTGCAGAAACTTCTTCTAATACCACCGCGTTGTGAACCGCATCGTTGGCATCTTTGCCCCAAGAGAAAGGCGCATGTCCTGCAACAATAACGCTGGGAACGGCCATTGGATCGATTCGACGCTGCTTGAACTCTTCAATGATCACCAAGCCAGTATTTTTCTCGTACTCTTCAGCAATTTCAGAGTGAGACAATCGACGTGTACATGGGATGTCACCGTAGAAATAGTCCGCATGAGTGGTGCCCAAGGCTGGAATATCGATACCGGCTTGCGCCCAAATAGTGGCACTGCGTGAATGCGTGTGAACAATGCCACTGACCTCAGGGAAAGCTTTGTAAAGCTCTAAATGAGTTGCGGTATCACTTGAAGGATTCAGTTTCCCTTCAACAATGTTGCCTTCTAGATCGACGACCACCATATCTTCAGCTGTCATATCGCAGTATTCGACACCTGATGGCTTAATCGCTATCACGCCATTAGCACGGTCAAACTCAGAGACATTGCCCCAAGTGAATGTCACCAAACCATACTTCGGAAGCTGCAAATTGGCTTCTAAGACGCGTTGTTTCAGTTGGCTATATTTAGACATAGTTGTCTCCTTACGCTGCTTCCGCTTGCAGTAACGCAGCATCAATTAAACGCGCCACTTCTTCTGGGCTTTTGCATGCGCGAAGTTTTGAGAAGTCTTCATCAAATTCAATCAAGTTCGCCACTTGCATGGTGCCTTCGATGTGCTCTTCTGAATCTTTACCCGCTAACGTGATCAACACATCAACAGGCTCATCAACACCTTCAAAAGTAATCGGGGTTTCCAGCACGGTTAACGCAAAACCGGTACGAATCACACCATCTTCAGGGCGGCAATGCGGCAGTGCGAACGCATCGTGAATACAGATATAAGGGCCTTCTTCACCAATCGCTTTGGTAATCGCGTCGTAGTAACGCTCTTCAGCAACACCGGCTTTAACCAATGCGTCAGTACCCAGCTTGATCGCCGCTTTCCAGTCAGTTGCTTTTGCGTTCAGGAGGATAGAGTTATTCTTGATAAGAGATTCTTTTAAGTTCATGTTATTGCTCACTTATATAATTGTTTTTATTGGCTCAGCAGTGCGGTACCACTGAGCCGTTTATCATTATTTATGGAAGTTGTTCTCGATGATGGAAACAAGCTCGTCGCCGAAAGTTTTCACCATAATCATGTTCTTAACCGCTAACTGTTGCTTACCTTCCGGCAGGCCCGTGATCTTCGCTGCAAGAGCAACCGAAGTAACGATGATGTCGAATGAACCAAGGTGCGATTTGTAATCGGTGATGGCGCTGTTAAAGGTCGAGCTTGGGATGCCTTTCTTATCCAAGTACTCTTTGATTTTCTTAGAGCACATCATTGAAGAACCTTGCCCTGAACCACAGCACACTAAGACACGAACCGGTTTCTGATCAGCTGCCGTTGTAGAAGCAGATGGAGCTTGAGCAGTTGCTGTCGATTGTTGTGGAACCGCGACTTCAACCTCAATGCCCTCAGGTGTTACTGCGGTCATTGTTTCAGCGGCAGCTTCTGCGTCTTCTTCAGCTCGTAGTTGCTTAGAAGCGAAGTACATGTAGATGCCAGCCAAAGCCAAAATCACAAAGAAGAACATGCTAGAGCTTGAGATACCTTGCATGATAGGTGGGAATACCAGAGCCCAGTCAGCCATACCCATCCAGCCGTTAAACTCAGTACCAGATTGAGCAAAGATGTGGATTGCCCAAGCAGAACCAACCACTTCGATGATGCCCATAACGAAACAAATCTTCATTACTGCTTTCCAGCCACCAAAGTGGTTAGCAAACACGCCGATGGTTGCGTTCGAGAAGAACATTGGAATAAAGCCAGGGATGATCATGATTGGTGCGTCAAACGCTAACATTGCAAGAACAGCGGTGAATTGACCAACCGCACCCCACATGAAGCCGAACACCATTGCGTTTGGAGAGTATGCGTAGATAGCTGCACAATCGATTGCTAACACAGCGTTAGGAATAAGACGTTGAGAAATACCGTTAAAGGCCTCGGACAATTCCGCTACGAACATACGAACGCCGGTGACGATAACTTGAATCGCTACTGCGAATTTCAAACCAGTTTCGAAAATGTAGATAAACCAGTGTGTTTTACCTGCCATGTCTTGAAGGTTATCAAGACCAAACGAAAGAAGAATGATGCCAAAGAAAGCCGTCATTACGAGCGTTGTCGCTGCAATGCTATCGTGGAAAATGTGCAGCCATTTAGGCAGTTTAATGTGGTCGACACTGTCATTCTTGTCGCCAAGCTTAGGAGCAACCTTGGTGGCTACCCATGACGCAAACTGTTGTTGGTGACCTATCGAGAAACCCGCTCCGCCAGTCACTTCTTGAGTGGGCTTGAACATGATGTTTGACGAGATACCCCAGTACAACGCCATCAATATTGCAGAATAGATGATGGTTTCCCACATACCTGCGCCAAGCACGAAGTAGAAAACAGCAATTAGGCCAGCTTGTTGGAACATGATATGTCCCGTCAACATGATGGTTCTGATACCAGTAATACGGCGGAAGGCAACCAGTAGAATGTTGAGCCCAAGTGCCAGTAATACGGCATAACCAACCCAAGAGTAATTGTCGCCCATGGTTTCCATGGTGGACATCATGGATGTGTACGGGTCAATCACCGACCCTGTCAATCCATGTATTTCACTCATTTTCTCGATAACCGGTTTAAAACCCGCTACCAATGTTCCAGCACCTACCTGCACTATCATGAAACCAACGATGGTTTTAATAGAGCCGGAGATAATAGTTGTTGCGTCACGCTTGAGTAGAATGTAACCCAGACAAGTAACAAGACCGAGTAGCAACGGTGCTTTGGTCATTACCTGACTGTAAAAAATATAGAAAATATCATATAAGAATTCCATATCTTTACCCCTGATTAATTTTTAATTTTAATGGTATGTAGGATGTGATGATGTCTAGTTTTGCTCACGAACTAGACTTTACCAATCAAAAGTAATCATTCAATGCTCACTTGTGATTACTTTGATTTATATCAATTAACCACACCCAGAATGTGCCTAATTGAGCTTCGGATCACACCAAAAAACAACAAATTAAATAAAATCAATGACTTATAAATCATTGTGATTAAGATCTAGTTTTTATAGCAATGTGGTTTGACAATCATGATGGTGATTATTAGAATCAAAACAAATCAAAAGTAATCATCAAATTGTCACAACGACATAAAGAGTGATAAATATGAATGAAGTACAAAGACATAACGGCATCGTGTCGCTGTTAGAAGATATGCAGACAATAAACGTCTCACATATTATTGATAAATTTAGTGTTTCACCTGCTACTGCAAGGCGTGACATCGCTAAATTAGATGAAGTTGGCCGACTTAGAAAAGTTCGAAATGGCGCTGAACGAGTAGAGAATCAGAAGAGAAAGTGGTCACCACTCAATATCAACAGCACTGAGTTCTATGAAGAGAAAGCTGAGATTGCGCAAGCAGCAGCCGGACTTTGTCAGTCGGGTGATACAGTTGTAATCAACTGCGGTTCTACAGCTTTTCTACTTGGCCAACAGTTATGTGGGGATGACGTTCAAATCGTAACGAACTACTTCCCACTCGCAAGCTACTTGATCAACGAGGATCATGACGATGTCATCATCATTGGCGGTCAATACAACAAAGCGCAGAACATCTTTTTGAATCCAGCCCCTAATTCACTAGGCGGTTATGCAGGAAACTGGATGTTCACTTCAGGCAAAGGCTTAACTGACGCGGGGCTATACAAAGCCGACATGTTAACAGCCGTCGCTGAACAGCAAATGCTTGAACAGGTCGATAAACTCGTGGTGGTGGTCGACAGTTCAAAGGTTGGACAACGCACCGGAATGCTCTTTTGCAATACCAAGCAAATAGACATCGTCATCACCGGTAAAGACGCCAATCCAGAAGTTGTTAAGCAGATTGAAGCTCAAGGGACGCAAGTCATCTTAGTTTAAATCACAGGGCAAACTGCCCTCCCAATAATAATAAATTCAGCTCAGTGCCTTAATCCAAATTAAGGCGCTCGGCTCCCTACATCCAAAATTAATCAAATTATTGAAATAAAAGGTATTATCATGAGCAATGTAAACGAAATCACTCGCGAGTCTTGGATCCTAAATACATTCCCTGAGTGGGGCACATGGTTAAATGAAGAGATTGAACAAACGGTTGTGCAACCGGGCACGTTTTCTATGTGGTGGTTGGGTTGTACAGGTATTTGGCTAAAATCAGAAGAAGGTGCAAACCTATCAATGGACTTCTGGTGTGGTACTGGTAAAAAAACACAAGCCGTACAAAAAATGAAAAACCAGCACCAAATGATGCGTATGGGCGGTGTGGAAGCACTTCAACCAAACCTACGTACCGCGATCTTCCCATTGGACCCTTTCGCTATCAAAGAGATCGATGCAGTTATGGCATCTCATGACCACGGCGACCACATTGATATCAACGTTGCAGCGGCGGTTCTACAAAACTGCGGCGACCACGTTAAATTCATTGGTCCTAAAGCGTGTGTTGATTTATGGATGAAATGGGGTGTGCCAGAAGATCGTTGTGTTATTGCTAAGGTTGGCGACGAGATCAAAATCAAAGACGTGAACATTAAGGTTCTGGATGCGTTTGACCGTACTGCACTTGTAACACTACCAGAAGGAACTTCTTCTATAGACAAAGAAATCCTAGACGGCATGGATGACCGCGCAGTGAACTACTTAGTAGAAACAACTGGCGGCTCTGTTTACCACTCTGGTGACTCTCACTACTCAAACTACTACGCTAAACACGGCAATGACCACAAGATTGACGTTGCACTGCTTTCTTACGGTGAGAACCCACGTGGCGTAACAGACAAAATGACATCTTCAGACATTCTTCGTGCTGCTGAGTCTTTGAACTGTGAAGTGGTTGTTCCGTTCCACCACGACATTTGGGCAAACTTCCAAAACGACCCACGTGAAATCGAAATGCTGTGGAACATGAAGAAAGAACGCCTGCAATACGGATTCGCTCCTTTCTTCTGGCAAGTAGGCGGTAAATACACTTACCCAACAGACAAAGGTCGCATGCACTACCAACACTTCCGCGGCTTTGCTGACATCTTCAAAAATGACCCAGAACTGCCATACCGCGCATTCTTGTAATCATTAATAACCACTTTAACTAGGGAGCGATTCGCTCCCTTTTTTCATCATCGAATAGGGACATTGATATGGTATTACGCGAATTTAAGAATCACTTTAGTCGTGGCGATTTGAAAGCAGCTATTGGGGTTGTTTCACCTTGTGCGAATGGCTATTACTTAATGGTGAAAAGCAATCAGTGGGGTGTGAACAGTTTTCTTGAATCTGATAGAAAGATGCAACCCAGAGTATTTAAGACTCAACAGGCGCTGTTGAATGCGGCAAAAGCGATCGGTTTTCCTTACCACTCGATCGATATCCAACATCTCTAACCGCTCATATTCCAATTAAATTAAGGTCGTTGAAAACCGTTATCCCAGCAGAACAAGCAAATCATTCACCTAGCGAATGAAATAAAACAGAAAGCATTTATTAATCCACTCGATAAAAATAATTCTTACAATTAAGCGTGTTTATTCGTTAATAATATTGTTACTCAACGGCATAATAGTCATGAATCCATTCAACGAGTTAGGTTATGTTCTGCAAGCGCCTTTTGGCATTGGTATTACCCATTTCTGTTATCTTTTCTACGTACGCTGAAACCTTTGGTGAGCGCATCGAGCAAGAAAATGCATTAGCGAAAACAATAAGCGAGACACAGGCAGAGCTCATACAGAAGGTAGTACAAACCAACCACTGCGCCAAAGTGGCATTAGTCCATCATCATCGGATTTTAGGCCAATACAAAAAGCCAACCTCGTCTTCTGAACTATTCGTCAAATGGCGAGAGCTAGGCAAGCAACTAGACAGCAAATATGAAACGAATTACCCGGGCTATCCCAAGCATGTATTTCAAGAATACCCAACCGCTTCAAGCAAGGTTGATGGTTATCTCTTTGCCCTAATCGACAATGGTTTGAATGAAAAGTCATGGATCGCCAAAGAGTTCAAGCAGTGCAAAAACAATAAGCTAATCTCAAGAACCTAGCTTCGATTTCATGGTCAGGGCTTTCCCGAAAAGAAGCCCTCTAAATAATTAACACCACTTTCAATACCGTCCTAATAAAGTAAGAACAGCCCTTCATAGCCACCTATTTCTATTTGCGTGACATACTCTCCGACGTTGCCGTTTGCATCGACAGGCTTCATCGGCACGTCCAATACAATCGTCAGTTTCTCTGTCTCATAAAAGCTCGCGCTCTTACCGTGGAAATCTGTACGGTACAACACACGCCCCTTATCAAACTCTCTCGCCAACACCATATCTTCCGGGCCACCAGCCACGACTAACCGCTCAGACTGATGCAAGAAATAGGTATACGTAGGCAATACGTGAGTCATTCCATCAGGTAAGTCTGCATGTACCATTTCATGCATCGAGGAATCACCCACAATGGTGTAATCCGCTGGCACAGGCGTGCTAGTCGAAAGCATCAAGGGAATGGCTTCAAAGCCTTCAGGTATGAGATTGCTCGGTTCGCCTAAATCGACCGCCAATAGCGCACTTGGTTGATAAGCGACATTTTTCGGCACACCACCCTTCCAAAAGTTATCCGCTGTGGTGTTGTCACTCCCATAAACATAACTATTGTTCCACTGATTGAAATAGCTGTGTTGTGAATGGTGATTCAAGTAATAGATCGCTAACGCTGAGTATTGGTCTTGTCGCCAGTTTTGTTCAGAACCACCAAAGAACTGAAGACGACCAAAACGCGTTGTCGCCTGAAAAATCACGCTTTGATCGGCATGCGCCAATGCCGAATTATCCCAAAACTTGGAGATACCCGAATAGCCACTAAAACCAGTCGATGGGAACACGTAATGCTCCCTAAAATACAAAGAGCCTGCTTCCACAAGGTGAGATTGACCGTTACGGCCAAGTAAGTTGGCTGTCCCTATATTCAAGCCTATCAAGGCATCACTATTGAGAGTTGCGAGGCTTTTTAAGAAAGCAGAGAATTGCGCTTTATAAAGATCATCGGCCTCGGTAGAACCCGCCGCCAATCCAAGCTCTTGCACCGTGCCACCAGAGTGAACATAAAACTGATTTCCCCCTAGCAGCTTGTTGGTGTCATCGTTATAAGCACCATTTAGCCCCTGCTCTGCCCAGTTCTGCTGATAATAAGCGTGAACCGCCGATAGATAATTGAGGTTGGCGACATTAGCTAGCGCCCATGAAGAGCTCTGACTCCACATTCGGCCAAATGGCACCACGCGCGACTCCCAACGAAATCGAGCGGTGGCATTTTTATTGGTGCGATTTTTATACTCACTTGGTGACAAGTAGTTGTCTTGATTCAAATCGGCTGACACATCAAAGCCACGGATCTTACGCCACTGGTTGATAGCATTCCCATCAGGCGTTGTTTCAGGCGCATCGGTTAGCTTCACCACAGGAAAGCTATTTCTAAGCTTCACTTCTTTAAGGCGCGGTCTGTCGTTGGCGTTATCACCTTGCCAACGGATTCTCACCACATACAAACGCCCACCGTCACGCACAAAAGTAGAACCGAAATATTGGCCTCCGCCATAGCTAGCGCCACTGCCATCATGAGTTGTCGCCCTTACCCAATCAAATGGAAGGTTCCACAACACAGATTGGTTCTTGGTCATGTTGAGGGTTTTGTCTTTCTTTAGATCCAACGCAGACCATTGTGATACCTGCCCATGGGCATCAACTTCTGTTGGATACTCAAGCCAAAATTGACCACCAGAGGCGAATTGAGAGAACTTTAGTGTCAGCCTATCGAACTGCTCTGCGTGATACACATAAAGCGCACCGCCTTGTTCGAAGTTCTCAAACACATCCGCATCCCAAGGCGGTTGTTGATAGAGCCAAAAACCCGCGTGGTCTTCACTTGCGGTATAACCGACGATCATAGGTTTTCGATTAAGAAGGGTATTTTCACCGTGGCTTTTGTCGACTTCAGCAATCACCGTGTCTTCAGAGAAATGCAGAAAGAAGTCTTCATAATTGGCACCGTTTAGCGCTGCGTTATTGCGAAGATCATTTTCTAACCAGCCAGAGTTTATCTCCAACTTTTGGTTGTACATGTAACCAATCGCTGTAATTCGCTCATTGGCGGCTTTGTCTGCATAAGAGCCAAACACGATATCATTGTTTGTGATTTCCCAATCAATGACATCAGTTGCCGACATTGGCGAATCGCTTAAGTCGACACCTTGCTGGTGCGATCCGGGCAATACAATCGCTTTACCGGCAGCAAAAGCGTTACTAGCGGTTAGGCAGAATGGAATGAGTGCTAGTAACCATAAAATGTAGGGGTTCATCATTCAGTTTTCCTAATCGATACTGTCGTTACTCAAAAATACGAGACGAAAAGTCAGCCAACTTACGTGTCAATTTAGGAATCAAAATACGAAAAAAGTATCGGTTAGAAACATGTATTGATCAAGCCCCCCATCGGCTCAGTATCTCTTGCCTCGAAAAATACCTCCTAATACATACGTAAAGTCAGCACGTTAGAACGAAAGCTAAAAACTTGTAATCTTAATTTTGCTGACAAGCTAAGTATTCCAGAGTCACGATTCTCTGCTTCACTTTTTCTCATTATGAGAATTAAATCGAACGAACAGTGAACGCACGATGGCTAAAAAGGCAATTCAGTTTGGGAGAAGTTAATCTTATTGATCGAAGGAAAATGGAAAGCGGGAATTGGATTTACTGCATCTAATCTCAGTTTCAATGCCACTCTATTGAAACTCAATTGGGATAGGTTAGTCTCTGAAGCTATATAAGATTAATGGCAATAAAGAGTGGTAAATAAAGCAATGTACGTTGACTATCATAAGCGGCTAATTCCCGTTGTCCGTTATCTAGAGAAGCACTTTAACGAGCCGCTCAACCTAATCGAAGTCGCGGCATTAGCCAACTTTTCACCCTACCACTTTCATCGCACTTTTAAGGCCGTTCAAGGCGAGACCCTTGCTGATTTCATTCGGCGATTGAGGCTAGAAGCGGCAGCGAATGATCTCTTCAAATCCAAGCAACCCATTATTAATATCGCATTGGACTATGGGTTCTCGTCTTCTCAAAGTTTTGCCAAAGCATTCAAACAACACTTTGGTGTCACACCAAGTGCCTTCCGTGATTGTGAAGATTACCAAGCGTTCAGCGAGCTCACTCGAAATAGCAAGATAGGACACACGTTGCGCAAGAATGGAAACGATGCAGTGGCAAGCAATTCATATACTGACTCCGAACGAACAACATGGAGTATGACAATGAAAACGCAACAATTCGAACCATCAAAACTAGCGTATGTACGAGTGACTGGCCCTTACGGACAAGGTTATGAAGAGCCAAGCGGTCGTCTTTACCAATGGGCCGAAATGAAAGGGTTAGCAGGTAACAGCTGCATCTTTATCTATCATGACAATCCAGAAATCACTCCAAACGATAAATGTCGTACTGACATCTGCTTGATGGTGTCAGACGACACTGAAGTACCAAGTGGGATCGAATTGAAAGATTTTCCCGGCGGACAATATGCCGTAATGCGCCAAACCATCACCGAGTCAAGCCAATATGCTAAAGCGTGGGATGACCTAATGAGTAAGGTTATAGAGTCCGGCCTAGAAACCGAAGACCGACCTTGCTTTGAGCTTTACCACAGCTACGATCCGCAAACTCAACACTCAGACGTTAGCTTCTGTGCTGCAATCAAGTAACTACTGAAAGCCTACCTCGTGTAGGCTTTCGTCTCTTCAGTTCGCTTTCCAACTAGCGCTGTGATAAAGCTCCTTAAAGCCTTTTATTCCACTTCCCTTCGTGGTCACGGTCGCAATTTTCTTGTGTATCGTAGCTGATGTGTTTATCAACATTCTTCAATGCAATACCTACCTGACTGAACGCCATTTGGATGGTCATTGAGACTTGCTGTTGGCCCTCTCCTTCTAAAAAATTCGTCCGGTCTTGATTGGTATCGAACACACAGACGATTTTTAAGCTTTGTGGAAAAGAAGAAAAATTGACCGTATGAGTCACCCAAAGAAAACCATCGTAGCCTTTCAACGTATCTTCACACACGTCAGTTAGCACGTCTCTGATCTGATTTTCGATCTTCTTATCTGATTTACGCATGCAGAAAACTTCCTATTTAACACCTTAAAAAATAAGGTTTTTCAGTCAATGTTGTCTTAACCGACATTGGACACTGTGGCCGTTTTAAATGCAAAGTATTTATATCCAAACTAAAGAATTCCACAATGTGGGACTATTGTTTCACAAAGTGGAATGTTGATAGTTATCACATTATCAATACCAAACTCTCGCTATATTTCTCTCATACAACGAGAGGCGGTTTTATGAGCAAATTACAAGGTAATCAAGCATTGGTAAAAGCAATCGCGGTCATCGACTCGATCGCTGAAGGTAATCGACAACTGAAAGATGTGTGTGAATATTTGCAGCTGCCGAAATCTACGGTGCACAGAATTATCCAAGGCCTTATTGAAGCTCGCTATATCCGAGAAGTGAAAGGGATTGGTCTAGTGCTAGGTACTAAAATGATTCAACTTGGTATCCGCGCCCAACAAGACATGCCTCTCAAAGAAATTGCGAAACCCTTTATTCGCGAACTTGCTGCTCAAACTAAAGATACCGTCCATCTAGGCATCAAAGATGAGGATCAAATCTTCTACCTAGATAAAATCCCGGGAGAGCGTGCAATTCAACTGCGATCTCAAGTGGGAGACCGACTGCCAATGTCTGCAACAGGGATTGGAAAAGCGTTAATGATTGATATGCCAAAGATGGAATGGATTCGACTTATTTCATCGCAAACTAATCATGACGTCGAGTCGATGCTAAAAAGAATGAATGAATATTCTAAGCATGACTATAGCTATGACTTAGAAGATAACGAAGACCTTGTACGTTGCGTTGCTGTACCAATAAGAAATAAATATAACAATATTATTGCGGCTATATCAGTAACCAGCATTAAAGAATACATGTCTGACGAAAGAATGACGGAGTTAATTCCTGTTATTACTGAATATTGTCAGAAAATATCCAAGCAACTTAATTAACCCTACAGGTGTATGTAACGTACACTTTATATAAATAATAAATTAATCAGGTACGACTATGTCTAGAACCGGAAAAATTCTAGCCATTGGTGGGGTGTTTGTCGCCTCAATCATTGGTGCAGCTATTGCTACAAATTCTCAAGGAAATAACCAATCGAGTATTGCAGCAGGTGAATCTCAAGTTCAAACATTACGTTTCAGCATGAGCTCTAATAACAAACACCCTATCTATGATGGTGCTGCTAAGTTTAAAGAAATTGTTGAGAAATTTACTGAACTGAAGGTGGATATATACCCTTCAGCGCAATTAGGTGATGACCGTGCGGCGATTGAAATGCTGCAATTAGGAACACTTGACGTATCTATTCCATCGACGGGTCCACTGGCTAACTTCTACCCTGAATACAATGTGTTCGACCTTCCCTTTATGATCACCAGTGAAGATGTCGCAGATAAAGTGCTACGCAGCGAATTTGGTGACGACATGCTGAAAAGACTGGAGTCAAAAGGCTTAGTCGGCCTGGATTTCTGGGAAAATGGCTTCCGTCATGTCACTAATTCACGTCGTGCTGTGAAATCGATTGAAGATGTGAAAGGCCTAAAGATCCGTACTATGGAGAGCCCACTTCACCTAGACGCATGGAAAGCGATGGGCGCAACCCCAACGCCGATGGCTTTCAACGAATTGTTCACAGCGTTACAGCAAGGCACAGTTGATGGGCAAGAAAACCCATATCCGAATATCGCACTAAACAACTTGTTCGAAGTACAAGAAACCTTATCAAACACAGGCCATGTATACACACCATTGGCTTTAATTGTTAGCCAAGCGACATGGAACAAACTAAGCCGTCACGATCAAAGGGTTCTGCGCCAAGCCGCTATTGATGCTGGCGACTACGAGCGTCAAGTTAACCGTCGAGTCAATCTTGAAAGCTTGGATGTTATTAAACAAAACATGGAAGTCGTAACGCTAACACCTGAAGCACTGGTTGGCTTCCAAGAAGCGACTAAGCCCGTTATTGAGAAATACACACCAATCATTGGCAAAGATGTTGTCTCCGCTTTCCAAGAACAAATTAAAAAAGCTGAAAACGAATTAGCTGCTCAGTAACTTAAGCCATCACTTAACATTTAGACCATTACATTATTAATACTGACTATTTTAATGATTAACCCTCAATAACTATCATTAATAAATAATAAACAAGTAATAGGTCTAATTAATAAGTGAACAAGGAACCTTATTATGTTGAATTGGTTAGATAAGTATTTTGAAAATACGATAGCCGTAATACTGCTCGTTATTATGACAGCGGCAATATTCTTACAAGTAGTATCCAGAACATTCGATTATTCAATTGCTTGGACTGAAGAGTTAGCTCGCTATTGTTTCATTTGGTTAGTTTATATCGGTATCAGCTTTGCTGTCGCGAAAAAGAGCCACATAAAAATAGAAGCCATAGCAATGTTAATTGATGAGAAGGAAAAAAAGTACCTAAGCCTATTTTCGGACTTCGTCTTCTTAGCATTCTCTGTTGTTATTTTATTTAAATCAACGCAAATGGTGGCGAACCTATATTACCTAGGTCAAACATCACCAGCACTTGGGTTGCCAATGTGGATCGTTTATCTAGCTGGCCCAGTAGGCTTTGCACTGACATCAATCAGGTTGATTCAACAGATGGTATCCACCACTGATGACATCAAAACAGCGAAATAGGAGGTAATCATGTCAGTATTTATTTTGTTTGCGACTTTCGCACTACTCGTTATTGCCTCTGTGCCCATTGCTATCTCATTGGGTATGGCAACGCTACTCACCATTATTTCAACCGGCACCTTAAGCGTTGATTTTCTTGTGAGTACCTTAATCACCTCTGTCGATTCTTTCCCAATTATGGCAGTACCATTTTTCATCTTAGCGGGTGACATCATGGGCAGCGGCGGTATCTCGCAACGTTTGGTGAACTTTGCTAACTCATTAGTGAAAAACATCACGGGTGGCTTCGCGATTGCTTCAATCATTACATGTATGTTCTTCGCTGCTATCTCGGGCTCTGGCCCAGCTACGGTAGCAGCGGTTGGCGGCATCATGATTCCAGCGATGATCAAGTACGGCTACGACAAGGGCTTTGCAACCGCGGTTGTCACAGCAGCTGGTGCGATTGGTGTCATGATTCCACCAAGTATCCCAATGGTGATGTACGGCGTATCTGCAGGCGTATCAATTGGCGACTTATTCATTGCAGGCATCATCCCAGGCATCTTGGTATCGCTTTGTTTGATGGCTTGGGCATACATCTACTCTAAGAAAAAAGGCTACAAAGGATCAGACGAACCATTTAGCTGGAAAGAGGTGTGGGCTCAATTTAAACACGCTCAACTCGCACTTCTTATCCCAGTAATCATTCTTGGTGGTATCTACGGCGGTATTTTCACCCCAACAGAAGCAAGTGTAGTAGCGGTGGTTTATGGCCTTATTGTGAGCTTATTCGCCTACAAAGAAATTACCTTTAAAGACTTACCAAAAATCTTCACTAAATCGGTGATTACTTCCGTGATTGTGTTGTTGATTGTGGGTACCGCGACTGCCTTTGGTAAGTACTTAGCACTTGAGCAAATTCCAACACAAATTGCTAACGCGATGCTTGAGTTCTCTGATAGCAAGGTGATCTTTATTATCTTGATGGTAGCACTACTGCTCGTTGTCGGCTGCTTCATGGAGACCGTTGCGGCAATCATTATTCTGACGCCAATCTTGGTTCCAGTGGCCATGCTATTCGGTTTCAACCCAGTACACATCGGCATCATCATGGTGGTGACATTGGCTATCGGGTTTATCACTCCTCCTCTGGGTCTAAACTTATTTGTTGGCTCGAGCGTTTCAGGGGTCTCTGTAGAGAAACTTTCTAAAGCCATTATCCCGTTCTTCTTAGCCATGATGTTAGCGTTAACGCTGATTGTATTTATTCCTCAGATATCTCTGATTCTGATTTAAGTAAGGTATTTATTGTGAAAATTATTGATGTCATTCCACACGCAATCTCAGTTCCACTAGAG
This sequence comes from Vibrio pomeroyi, assembly GCA_041879425.1. Classification (NCBI taxonomy): domain Bacteria; kingdom Pseudomonadati; phylum Pseudomonadota; class Gammaproteobacteria; order Vibrionales; family Vibrionaceae; genus Vibrio; species Vibrio pomeroyi. The sequence continues at coordinate 957,178 of CP090855.1, forward strand.
ACGCCATTTTACTTCGCACAAGGCTGGGTTCATAACCGTAGCTCAATGATCATCGAAATCGTTACTGATGAAGGGGTTGTTGGTTTTGGTGAAGCTCTATGTCACGGCCTACAGAGCCCACACATTGCGGCGGCATTTATTGAACATACCTTTAAGCCACTACTGCTCGGACGTAGCCCGTTCGACGTGGAAGTGCTTTGGGAAGAGATGTACAACGTGACTCGCCCATACGGTCAAGGTGGTTCTGCGGTGAACGCGATCAGCGGTGTTGATATTGCACTGTGGGATGTCATTGGGAAGGCTCTCAATAAACCAATTCACTCACTGATCGGCGGTGCTTTCCGCAAGGAAGTCACCCCTTACGCAACTGGCTTCTATCGTGTCGCAGACGCGAAATATCCAGAAGCAGCTATTGAGGAAGCACATCGCTATGTCGATAGTGGCTTTGAAGCGTTCAAACTCAAAATTGGATTTGGCGCAGATGAAGACATCACATTCATTCGTTCGATTCGTGAAGCAGTTGGTAATGATGTGAAGATCATGGCTGATGCTAATGGGGCGTACAACGCCGCTGCTGCACGTCGCATCATCAAAGAAACAGAAGAGTTCAACCTGTACTTCTTAGAGGAGCTGTTAGCTCCAGAAGACATTGCTGGCTATCAAGAAATCAAGAACCTTTCTACGACTTATATCGCCGCAGGTGAGCAACTGTTCGGAAAAATGGGCTACCGCCCTTGGCTTGAACAGAGAGCGTTAGACGTGATTCAACCTGATCTATGTTCTTCAGGTGGTATCACGGAATGTAAGAAGATTGCAGCAATGGCACAAGCAAACCACACCATGATGATTCCACACGTGTGGGGTTCTGGTATTGGTATTGCGGCCTCTTTGCAGTTTATTGCTTCACTTCCAAGTTCACCACTCTCACTCAACCCTATCGAACCAATGCTTGAGTTTGACCAATCTTCACATCCATTCCGCAAAGATCTCATTTGCGATGGCATTAAGATGGAAAACGGCAAGGTACAAATCTCTACCAAACCGGGCATCGGTGTCGATGTGAATACCGACATCATCAAGCAATACAAGGTTAACTAAAGAGGTAAGGTTAACTAAATAAACATAGTTAGCTAGACCCGAAACGTTAACGGTTCGACAAAGTAAACCGATAAAAATGTACATCAACTAAACCTAAAACTGCGCGTCTTAGGGCGCGTCTGTGGGCTGTAATTATGAATCAAAAAAACAAAATCAGTTGGCTAATTCTGGATTGGGGAACGACAAACTTTCGTGCCTTTGCCATGGATGAACAAGGACAGGTCGTTGATAAAACAGAACGCAAAATGGGACTGCTTCAGGTTGAAGATGGTGCCTTTGCAACCGAGCTTGAATCATTACTGAGTGAGTGGCTCGGCGAATACCAACACTTTCCAATTTATATGGCAGGTATGGTTGGTTCTGCACAAGGTTGGGTCAACGTCCCTTATGTTTCCACGCCAACCGATGTGGAGTCCTTAGCTCAAAACACCCATCAATTCGACCTCCCTTGGGGGGCAACAGCCACCATCATTCCGGGTGTCAGCCATTGTGATGAGCATGGCCACTACGACGTCATGCGTGGTGAAGAGGTTCAGTTGTTTGGACTTCTTGAGTTAGCAGACAAACCGACACTCGAAGCTGCCTTTCCGGGCACTCACAGCAAGCACGCAAATATTGAAGCGGGTAAGTTAGTCTCATTTTCAACCTACATGACTGGCGAACTTTTTTCTGCACTGTCGACACACACAATCCTAGGGCGTGGCTTACCTAAACAAGTCAGCTCTAACGCTGCTTTTGTAAAAGGGGTAGAGGAAAGCTCGAACCCGTCAATCACTAATCAGCTCTTCAAAGCCAGATCGCATCGTCTATTCGGCAATCTAGAAGAGAGTGAAGTGTTTGATTACTTATCAGGGCTGTTAATCGGCAACGAAGTACGAGAACTGCATCAAGAAAGCATCTACTTGGTGGGCGGAAAAGCCCTATCAGAACGCTATGACCAAGCATGTCGTCAGCTAAAAAAAACAACCGAATACGTGAATGGCGATGACACTTTCATCGCTGGAATGTTAAAAATTAAAGAGGCAATGAATAATGACAAATAAAGACTTTAACCTAAGTGATCACTTACCACTCGTTGCCATTATCCGTGGTGTAGAACCGGAAGATTGTATTCGTGTGACACAAATTTTGATTGAGGAGGGATTCTCAATGATCGAAGTGCCATTGAACTCACCAGATGCATTGACCAGTATAAAAATGCTAGTCGAACATTTCGGCGACGAATACTTAATTGGCGCGGGTACCGTTACCACACCAGAAAAAGCACGAGCTGTGATTGATACGGGTGCAAACTTAGTAGTAACGCCGAACTTCAACGAACAGGTCGTGAAAATGTCAGCGGCTGCAGGTTGCGTCAGCTTCCCTGGTGTTGTTACGCCAACAGAGGCGTTCGCTGCACTTGCTGCCGGCGCGACAGGGTTAAAACTATTCCCAGTTTCAGTGCTTGGCCTTGACGGCTTTAAGGCGTTGAATTCCGTGCTGCCTCCCGAAGCAATCTGCTTACCAGTAGGTGGAATCAACCCTACCATCGAGAGCATGAAGCCTTACTTAGACATAGGTGCGAAAGGCTTTGGTTTAGGGGCGTCACTGTACAAGCCTGGCTTATCTGACGACGAGATTCGCACCAATGCAAAAGCATTCAATACCGCCTTTAAAGCGTCTGTAGCTTAAGTAAGCTCACCCAAAAAGTAAGCAGAAGCAACAATACGGCTCATATTTATCTACGTGACTTTTTATCAAGTCATACAGAACAATATGAGTCGTATTTCTTTTATTAAGAAACTAGCTAGCCGCTTGTTCCCAATCCGTCAGTAACTTCATGATTACGCGAGAGTCTTGGTGAGTCGCCATGGGTGTTGCCAGTTGTGTGTCACCTCGCTCAACTGCTTGGCGAATATTACGCACTTGATAATGAAATCCATCGCCTTGCGCTTCGACTTTCACTTCACGTGACGATGTTTCATAGATCTCAACTGTAAATGTGTTGTCTTCGGTCGGTAGCCATGGGTTGGTGTCGAGTGTGATGCAGCCTTTGCTGCCTAAAATGGTAAAGCCATGCTTTAAGCCGTGGTCTTCTGCAGTATGAACTTGCGCAGTGAAGTGGTCATTGAAACGCATCATCGCCGATGATTCACAGATATTGCCATCTTGGCCACGTCGGCCGATTGCAGAGATCTGCAGATCATCAAACACACTTTCACCAAACTGGTGTTGTGCGACAGAGTGAATCAGCGACATTGGATAACAACCCAAGTTATACAGTGCCCCCTTGCTCGCAGGGTTAACGAACTGGGCAATCGCAGCGACGTATGAACCTTGAATAGAGCGAACTTCACCAATCTCACCAGTAGCTAATTCTTGATGAAGCTTGGCAATCAATGGATGGTGTAAGTACATCAAACCTTCTGCGAAGAATACGCCTGCTTCTTTCACCGCTAGCAGAGCTTGTTCGGTTTTTTCCATATCAACCGATAACGATTTTTCACACAGAATCGCTTTGCCTTTTTGAGCGGCTTTAATCACGTATTCGTGGTGAACGTGGTTAGGTAGCGCGATATAGATGATGTCGACCGACTCATCTTCAATCAAGGCTTCATAGCTGTTGAAGGTTCGTGTTGGTTGATACTGCGCGGCAAACTCATTGAGTGTTTTCTCTGTGCGACCAGCAACGGCATACAGTTCACTTTGAGCATCGCCTTTAATCGCATCCGCCATTACGCCTGAGATAAAGCTCGTCCCTAGAATTCCCCATTTCATGGCTTACTTCTCCTGCTCTTTTGATTCAAGCTGCGTTTCGAACGCCTGAACCAGTTCGGTAATATCACGCTCAATAAACGCTTGAGTGTGAGGCATTCCAAAGTGCTGATTGATTGCTTCACGGTTAACGTATTGCTCTAGCAAGATCACGCGATCGCTTTGGTTTTGATCATAGGTTGCTATTGCTTGTAGGCAACCCGACTCGCTCTGCATGTCTAAGCAAAACCGTTCGATGGCTTCAACCGCAGCCTCACGTTCAATGTTGGTTTTAATCTTAAGTTCAGCAGTAACAAAGATGGTTTCGTTTGTTTGAGGCATTTCACGCTCTTATTTTAGTTAATTATCAGTTTGTCATTAATATAATTAACCCCTAATAATTGATAAACTCACCTTTTGTTTATTATTTATCAACCAAGAGTGCTTAATGGATAAGTTAACTAGCATGAAAGTCTTCGTTTACGTGGTGGAGCAAGGTAGCTTTCGTAGTGCCGCCAACCACTTCAATCTATCGGCGACCATGATCAGTAAACATATCCATCACCTTGAATCGAGCCTTAACTCTCAGCTGATTCATCGCACTACGCGTAAGCAGTCTTTAACCGATTCAGGGCAGCTCTACTATCGAGAATGTAAACGAATTCTGGAAGACATCAGCAATGCTGAAAATCTAATTCAAACCTTAGAAAACCAACCTCAAGGCACGGTCAAAATAAACTGCCCAGTGACCTATGGGAACAAGGTGCTAGCCCCGATAGTGGCGAAGTTCCTTGCCAATAATCCGACAATTAATGTCGAGCTCGTACTGAACAACGACCTTGTTGATCCCTACTCTTCGGATATTGATTTAATTGTGCGAATTGGTGACCTGTCTGACTCGAGTTTAGTCGCTAGATATTTAGGTGATTACGAGATGTGTTACTGCGCAGCGCCTGAATACCTAAACCAACATGCCGAGATTCGTGTATTAGAAGATCTCGCACAGCACCCATCGCTTGGGTTCAGTTATAGCAGTCGTCGTGATGTGAATAGTCGAAATGCACAAACGCGGAGTGCGCAAAACAGTGAATCGCAACTCCTAGCCTCTCAGAACCACCACGCAACGCATAGCGCGGTGAATAAAGGGCAAGTTCGTTTGATGTCGAATAATGGGGATGTATTACGATATGCCGCCCTGCAAGGCGTGGGCGTGTTATTGCAGCCAACTATTTTTGTGTCAGAAGAGATTGAACGTGGTGCTCTACTTGAAATCTTGCCCGGCATGGCACCTTTACCTAAGCCGATTCACTTACTCTACAAAACCAAGCAACTGTCGTTGAAGAACAGAACCTTTGTCGAGTTCTTGTTGGCCGAGCTTGCTGAATAACGAGATGGTTTATGTAACTAGGACTTTTAAGCAGCGATAAACGTTAAACCGTTTGCCAATGACTCATCAAGCGCTTGCCAAGATCAGAGGGCGTGGTCTTATGGACGACCATCTCATCACATTGATTGAACACCATGAAGTGTTTTAGCTCATCACATAAGGCATGAACAAATGATTCATGTTTTTTGATTCGCTCTTCCATAACCAAGTTACGAATATTGAGTAAGCGACTCTTCCTATCAACTTTACAATCCATTCGTGCCACCAGCTCTCCTTGCCACAGAATCGGCAAACTAAAGTAACCAAACTGGCGCTTGGCTTCTGGAACATAACACTCAAGAAGGTAGTCAAAATTAAACAGTGATTGCATTCGCTTACGTTGAATCAACAGATTATCGAACGGAGACAGTATCTTTAACTTAGTTCGAGAAAGAGGCTGATTCAGAAGCTCAAACGCATTAGGCAACACATAATAATCAGCACCTTGAACATCCACCTTCACGACTTGTTTGTCTTCAAGCATCTGCTGGAGTGTCTTCTGTATCAGTGGTTTGGTGTTCTTAAGGAGGTAGCTCATTTCCGATGCGATTCCCACACCGTTCGCTTCTAAATAACGCGTGATCAGATGCTCGATATACTCTTGTTCAGTTGGTTCCGAGGTATCAATGCCACTCGGCAAAACTCGCTCGGTTAGGTCATACACCTTATGAAAGTTCACTCGACTTGGCACCATTAAGTCACCTTGCATAAACAAAGTCTCTAGCGCCTGTTTAGCCGGTTTACCGCCCCACCCGCCAGGGTTGGGTCTATCCCCTTCAAAATCTTTCGCCATCAATGGCCCTTCGTTCTCAATACGTTTGAGAACATGCGCCATGAGTGCGTCATCTTTTTTATACCAATGCTTAAGCTTACCGCTCGCAAACCCATTCTTTCGATGCAAGCTGAAACGATAGTCGCGCATGGGTAAATATGCGGCGGCATGCGACCAATACTCAAACACCTCTCGACGCTCTAACAGCTTATCCAGATGGTTCAGTTGGTAGTCTTGATTACGATTCCACAGCGTGTGATGGTGAGCTCGCTGAATCACAGAGATGGTATCAATTTGCACATAACCAAGGTTTTCAATTGCAGACAACGTGTTCGCCAAAGCGCCACCATTACGTTGCTTTTTAGGCGGTAGCTTCTTAGGTGGCAATTTTTGCGAAAGCAGTACAATTTTTTGCGCTTGTGCGAGTGAAAGTGATTCCATGAAATTCAGACTCTAATTGATACCAATGATCGGCTTATGATTCGGCCATAAGCTCTTGAAGGATTTGCTTGTACGTTTCGACCGTCTGCGCGCCTGTCACTGCACTCTTACGGTTGAATACCACAGTAGGAACTGCAGAGATGCCCATGCGCTGCCATTCAAACTCTTGCGCTTCAATTTGCTTTAAGTTGTCGGTGTTCTTCAAGCGTTTCAATGCCTTCGTTGAGTCTAAGCCAACCGCTTCAAGTTCTTGCGCAATCACCTCAAGATCAGACAGATCTTTCTGCTCTGAAAAGTGCGCAGTGAAGAAGCGTAGCTTTAAGTCGGTCTGTTTACCGTGTGCTAGAGCAAAATCGAGCAACACATGTAGATGACGAGAATTAACCATTCTCATGCTGTCATAGAAATTGAAATCGAAACCAACCGCTTGGCCACGAGCAGCAAGTTGTTCGCGTGAACTTTGGCTCTCTTCTGCACTAGAACCGTATTTTCTCATGATGTGCTCACGCAGGTTTTCACCTTCTTGCGGCATATCAGGGTTTAGCTCAAACGGCTGCCATTCAAGTTCAATTTGCTCCACTAAGCCAAGTTCCGTAATGGCTTGCTCTAAGTTTTTGTAGCCGACAACGCACCAAGGGCACATTACGTCAGAAATAATATCGAGTTGAAGTTTCTTGCTCATCGTCATTCCAAATGTGGTTGATTAGGTGTATCCAATTCGAAATTGATACCCATATTTCTGATCAGACTACAGCATACTGAACACTCGTTCAAATTTAACTCTATGCATCATTAGCGAACAAAAAAGCCGACTCATGTTAGTGAGTCGGCTTTGATAAAAATCGGATGGAGCTTAACCGCGTTACGCTAGCAGCTTCTCAAGCACTTGGAACACACCTGCATCGACGTTACTTGGCGCGCCAAAACGTGCGATCTCTTTCAACTTAGGGTGTGCGTTTTCCATTGCGTAAGAGTGGTAGCTCTCTTTAAGCATTTCGTAGTCATTCAGGTAATCACCAAAACTCATCGTCTGCTCGAAAGTGAAACCTAATGTGTTTTGTAGATGTTTGATTGCCGCCCCTTTCGACGCTTCAGCATTCATCACATCCAACCAAATTTTTGCACTCACAACCACTTGGTAATTGTCACCAAACTTGGCATTAATGCTTGGGTTCACTTTCTCTTGTGAGCCGTCGAAATGGCAGATAGCAACTTTGATGAATTCATCTTCTACCGCCAGTAAATCTTCTACTTGCTCACGGCGATGGTAGTACTTAGAGATCTCTTCTAAAGCACGCTCATCTTTGGTTTCGATGTATGCCGACTTCTTACCACACAGCACCACATGTGCACCTTCAATAGCACGCGCTTCTTTAATGATCTCTTTGATGGCATCTGTATCTAGCAAGCAGCTGTAAAGTTCTTGGCCTTTGTGCATCACTAATGTGCCGTTTTCAGCAACGAACATCATGCGATCTTTAAGTGGAGCAAAGGTTTCCATCAGGCTGTAGTACTGACGCCCCGATGCCGCGGCAAAAATAATGTCTTGAGCTTCTAAGCGCTCATAAAGATTGAAAAATTCCGGGTCTAATTTTCCGTGTTCATTAAGCAGAGTGCCGTCCATATCAGCAGCGATAAATTTGATGTTCTGTTGTGGCATTTCAGGGCTTACCTATAAGTAAAAATTAAAGTGTAAATTATGATTTTCGTTATCTTGTGTAACGGTTCTACGTTCGATTATATCGCTAGAGTAGCCAGTGAATGCAATGCTTATTTCTGAGCTCTATTAAATCGCTTCAAATATGGTTCAAACGCCAAACTGAACGGCCCGACATGTCGCTTTGTATGATTGAGTCCTACATATCTGAGGTGAACGAAAAGCCTCAAGGCTATACGCTCCTTAGATCTCTATCATTCTGTTTTTGACCACTGTAATCATGATTCTAGCTATCACTTCGACCTTGTTTTGCATCGTTACCATCAAGTTTTTAATCACACTTGCCAATTTAGCGCGCCATCGCGTTCACATTACGCCTAAAATTTCGTTGAACCGAACCAAGTGGCCAACCGTGTCCATTATTATCCCTGCGAGAAATGAAGAAGATAATATTGAGACCAGCCTCAGTTCGCTAATGAAGCAAAACTACCCAAGAGACAGGTTTGAAATCATCGTGGTTGATGATTTTTCTACTGATTCGACAAGAACTATTGTTGATAGGCTAATCGACGCGTCGAGTGTTAACGTTCGTTGTATATCAGGAAGAAAGTTACCGCCCAATTGGCTAGGGAAAAGCAACGCCTGCATGATGGGCTCACTGCAAGCAACCGGTGAGTATTTGTATTTTATCGATGCTGATACCAAGTCTGAACCCTTGATGCTACAGAGCGTTATCCATTTCGCCTCAAGACACAAAACGGATTTGCTGTCGTTCAACCCTAGACAAGCATTCACATCAACCGTTGAGAAAATCACCCTACCCGGCATATTTCTTTCAATCGCGTCTTATATGAACTTCAAGAACGCAAACGACAAGTCAAAAGCAGAAGCTATTGCTAACGGCCAAGCCATGCTTTTTACACGAAAGTCATACGATGCGGTAGGTGGACATACTGCGGTAGCCAGCGAGATATCCGAAGACATCGCTTTTGCAAAACTAATGAAGATGTGCGGACTAAAAACGTTTTGGGCTTTTGCGGACGAGCTCATGAGTACTCATATGTATTCCGACTTTGGTTCGATTTGGGCGGGCTTCTCCAAAAACATGAATCTTATTGTAAATTGCCAATCAAGATTCGGAGTACTTTTCGCATTCATAAAAACAAATGTCATTGCATGGGCAGTCCCGGTGATGTTGCTTGTATCAACTCAGCATTTCATCGGCGACCCGTCATCATTCAACACCTATTCCTTGGCGATCAATGCTCTGATGTTGCTCGCTTCCGTTGTCACTTATCTTATTTTGGTTAAAGAGCTCTTTATACCAGCTCGTTATGCGCTAACCGTACCTTTGGGGATTTCGTTGCAAAGCTTGTTGATTCTTAACAGCTATCGTTTATCAAAGAACAATAAAGTCACTTGGAAAGGGCGATCACTCTCATGATCAGTAAGATTCTAACTTTCATAATCATAGTGACGTCCTTTTCAGCTTTAGCGTCGGATGCCAATGAGTGGAAGCTCGTACGCGATAAAAAAGGCATCGAAGTCTACAACCGAAAAATTGAAGGTAACGACTTTAAAGAATTTCGTGCAGAAGCTGATATCAAAGCCAACCTTACTTCAATCATCGCTTTGTTTACGGATACTTCAGTAGGCACTCAATGGGTAGAGAACATTGATGAAATGGAAGAGATAGAACACTTTAGCGAAGTACACACGGTTACTAAAACCTATACAAAAGCGCCTTGGCCTGTCTCGGATCGTGAAGCTATTGTCGAAAACTTTATCGAGCAAGATCCAAACACATTAACCGTGATGATTACCCAACACGGCAGACCCAATTATCTACCAAATGACAACAAACGCATCGTAAGAGTGGCACATTTAGAGTCGCGATGGATTCTCACACCACTGGACAACAATACCACTCATATTTCTTATCAAGTGTTGAGTGACCCAGGAGGATCGATTCCATCTTGGTTAATTAATATGGTTGCGGTATCTCAACCTTACAAGACGCTTCTTGGTCTGTCTGAGATGTTGGATTCACATGCCTACTCTGAGCGTGCATTGGATTACATTAAGAACTATGAGCCAGCTGAGTAAGAGTATTTCAACGCTCCAAGATAGAACTGTTTAATGGAGATAGGGACAGCCTATCTTCATTAATCTCCTTAAAAATCAAGCGAGAGTCGCTAAGACGTTTAATGCTTGTCGGTAGGCTTTTTTCTTGACGCCATGGTTTGAATCTGATGTTGAATCAAATTCGCCAAATTCACTTCTTACAATAAGCCCTTCGATAAACGTCATAACCGATTCTGTTCGTCGTTCGAACGTTGCAGCGTCTGCGGCCTCGCCATCGCTTACCATATTGTGGATCGTATTCTTAAGCCAAGTCTTGTGTTTGTGCGAGAGCGTTGCAATGTCATCTTCTGACTCTTTAAATTCGGCGAGTGCATGCATGAACATGCAACCTTTGAAGTCTGGTTGTTCAAACCATGCGAAATGCCAATCTAAAAGTGCGTCCAGTTGGTTTTGTAATCCAGAATTGGATGCAAGTGCCTCCTCTAAACTCGACTCAAAACGCTGATGACGCCTTTCCAACACCGCTTCAATCAGCTTGGTTTTAGAACCAAAGTGACGATACATGGATGTCTTAGAAACCGCTGCCTCATCTCGGATCATATCCACCCCAACAGCGGTATAACCAAACTGGTTAAACAAAGACTCAGCCACATCCAAGATTAGTTCTTTCTTACTCATCCTATCCACTCGTTCAATTCGGGTCACAAAATTTTACGTTGTAAAGAGTGTACAGATCTGTATCATTCAAATCAAACGGTACAGATCTGTACACTCTTTTTTATTTTCTACTCATAGGCGAGGAGTTCGTGATGATACAAAAACTGATCGGTGGAGGAGATCTACCTCCAAAGGCAACATTGAACCAACTATTGAAGGGCTTTGTCGGTGGTACGGTAGGCATATTGATCTTGTGTTTACTTGCCGAGCAATCACAAGTTCCTTGGTTAATGGCACCGTTCGGCGCGACTTGTGTGCTGTTGTTTGCAGTACCAACCTCGCCGCTTGCTCAACCACGCAACATCATTGCGGGTCATTTTATATCAGCAGCAGTCGGACTCGCAGCGCTGTATAGTTTTGGTGATTCTTATTTAGTAATGTCGATAGCAGTAGGTAGCGCGATATTTTTGATGCAGTACTTTCGAGCGGTTCATCCACCAGCAGGTGCTAACCCGATCGTTATCGCGTTAGCAGGCACATCACTCGTCGATTGGACCTTCTTGTTTACGCCTGTTTTAGTCGGTAGTGTCGCGCTCGTTTTGGTGGGCGCTATGCTCAATAACACCTCGAGACAACAACGATGGCCGCTGTATTGGTTAGGAAAATCTTAAATCGACCTTAAGGTTGCCCATTCCTGTCAGGCATTAAATAAATTAGCGTTGACCACTAAAAGAAATGGGCTTACTATTAATCGTCTTTTAACGATTATCTTAAAGTGAGCCACTTAAGTATGACTACAACATGCCAAGCAACAGATAGCTGTTCTCTACCTCTTCCGACGAGTAATACTGAAGCAGAAAAAGAGATGGCTGCGTTAGCAAAAGCACTCGCTCATCCAGCGAGAATTCGCATACTTAGTATCTTGTCCGCTTTAGAAAAATCGGGGGGCTGCTTGAACAGCGACTTGGTTAGCGAATTAGGTTTGGCGCAATCAACAGTATCAGAGCACCTAAGAATCTTGAAAACCTCCGGTTTCATCACTGCTGAATCAATACCACCGAAAATGTGCTACCGCATTAATCGAGATAATATTCAGCAATTTGAGACGCTAATCGACACCATTTTGAAATAGATTCATCGCGCTTAGTTTGTCGAATACAGAATAAACTAAGCGTATTTTTTATTCTTTAATATCGCTTTTCGACGATTAACGATATCAACTAAAGAGAAAATATCATGAAACCAAAGTTAGGTTTTCTAGATCGCTACTTAACACTGTGGATCTTTATTGCGATGGGGCTTGGTGTATTACTTGGCACCGTATTCCCACAAATCGAACAGTGGAACGAATCAATGTCTGTTGGCACAACCAACATTCCGCTGGCAATTGGTCTTATCTTAATGATGTACCCACCTCTGGCAAAGGTTAACTACAACCTGTTAGGCACCGTGGTAAAAGATAAGAAAGCGATCAAACTATCTTTGATCATGAACTGGCTTGTCGGCCCAATTCTGATGTTTGTGTTGGCGCTAACATTCTTAGGTGACCACCCAGGTTACATGGTCGGCGTGATTCTGATTGGTCTTGCTCGTTGTGTGGCAATGGTTCTGGTTTGGAACGACATCGGCGGCGGTAACAAAGAATACGGTGCGGCATTAGTTGCTCTAAACAGTGCATTCCAAGTGGTGAGCTACAGCTTTATGGCGTGGCTATTCATCAGCGTTCTTCCACCAGTATTTGGTTACGAAGGCATGATGGTTGATATCTCGATGATCGATATTGCACACAGTGTACTTATCTACCTAGGTATCCCATTCCTAGCAGGCTTCCTAAGCCGTAAGATCCTTGTGTCGATGAAAGGCGAGCAGTGGTACAACGATGTGTTCATTCCACGTATCTCACCAATCACACTGATTGCTCTACTGGCGACTATCGTGCTGATGTTCAGCCTAAAAGGCGAGATGATTGTTGAACTGCCAATGGACGTATTGTTGATTGCGGTTCCACTGACTATCTACTTCACAGCGATGTTCTTCATCAGCTTCTTCATTGGTAAGAAGATGGGTATTGAATACGACAAGAACGCGTCAATCGCATTCACAGCGACAGGCAACAACTTCGAGCTAGCGATTGCCGTTGCTATCTCAGTATTCGGTATTAACTCAGACCAAGCGTTTGCAGGCGTTATCGGTCCACTGATAGAAGTACCCGTGCTGATTTACCTAGTGAACGTTGCGCTTAAGATGAAAGACAAGTACTACAACGGTCTGACGGTTAAATCTAGCATCTAGCAGAAGATTAGAAAAACTAAGGGCTTACCTTTCGGGGTAAGCCCTTTCATTTGTCTATGGTTTGGAAAAGATCAATCGAGTAAGGTTTTGAGGTTGTCTTCCAACCACAGCAAACCCGGCCCTTTCATCGCTTTCTTGGAGATCACCAAATCGACAGGAGGCGACCATGTTTTATGGTCAAACGAGACGTTTATCTGGTTAAGCTTTCCTTGTTGAATCTCATGTTCCACCAAGTAACTCGGTAAGTATGCCCAGCCCACCGAGCTATGTACGATCATCTCCTTGATAGCAACAAAGCTGTTCGCCCACCACACCTTGCCCGCTACCACTGGGAAATGGTCAATCACCTTACCTTTGTTGCCTCGTAGAATAAGCTGTCGATGAGAAATAAAGTCCGGCAACTTCGCAACCGACACTTCAGCTAAAGCATGGCTTGGATGACACACAGCAACAAAAGGCAGATTACCGATAAAGCACGGCTCTGAATCGACATGAAAAGCGAGGTCAGTAAACATCAGGCCGATGTCTGCGCGGTCTTGTGACACCAAACGGTTCACATCAGTACTCGCCGCTGCCATTAACTCAATTTCTGTCGCTGGGAATGTTCGGCTGAACTTATCCAACACCTTAGGCAATGAAGGAAGTAACAAGGCATCGTCTAAAGCGATACGCAGTAGCCCTTCCTCTTGATTATTGATGGCATTGACCGACGAGTTGAGATCTTCCACTTGTAGAATAATCGCTTTGACCTGCTTGAAAATCTGCTGACCTTGCGCCGTCAGCGTTGGCTTGCGTGTCGAACGGTCAAAAAGTTGAACATTAAAATCTATTTCAAGATTACTGATACCTTGGCTCACCGCCGACTGCACCTTACCTAACTCTCGAGCACTGGCAGAAAATGACCCTAATTCAACGGCATACACAAACATTTTCAGCTGTTCTATGTTGTACATTCGGTGTCTCCCAACACTTACTATCACCATATGTGATGCTAACTATCTTTATATTATCACTTAAATAGATACTATCTAGCCAAGTCATTAGCCCATAGAGGCTAGAAAAACATAAAGAGAGTAAAGAGATGTCACATAAAGAACGCATGTTACACATGGTGCTATTTGAATTAGCAGCTTTGATTTTGATGGCCGTGGCGGCAACTTACATTGTTGGTGGCGGAGCAGTAAAAATGGCAGGCTTGGCGCTGTCTTTATCGCTGATTGCGATGACGTGGAACTATGTCTACAACTACGGTTACGACAAGATTTACAGCGCTGACCGCAGCAAACGAACCAAGAAAACACGTATTCTGCACGGCTTAGGTTTCGAATTAGGCTTGATGTTGGTGTCGTTCCCGCTACTGATGTGGGTACTTCAACTCGATTTCTGGACAGTATTAATGATGGATATCGGAATTGTTATCTTCTTCGTGCTTTACGCAATTGCGTTCAACTGGGTGTATGACTCGATCCGAGCTCAGTTGGTTGCGCGAGGAAAGGTCGCAGCTCTGGTTTAGAGAACCAAGTTCTAGAAAAACAACCCCCAAATCAAAACTGCCAAACTACACCGTAGTTGGCAGTTTATTCAGTTATGCATGTAAGCTCATTGGTTAACGCCCTTGTTACATAGCAAGAACATCGCCTAACCCTTCTTAATTAAGTCTAATAATCCACCACTCACGAAGTAGCATCACAAATCTCAACAGAAACTCCTCGTACCAGTTGTGCATCCGTTTACATACAGGTAATTTTAGCGGCCTCGAAACACATCAATTCGAGCAATGACGTTCATGCGAGCTTCTTTTTCGAACAAAAGTGTTCGGATTAACATTTCAAGTGACTTTAATTAACAATTTTATGCTCAAACGCTCACTTTTAATGTTCGTTTATTTTCGAGTTCGCAAATTTATGCACAATACACGTGCTAGATAAGCAAAACTAAAAAGGACTCGAACATGACAACAAACAAACACCCTTCTTTATTTGGGCAATGCTTAGCCGAATTTATCGGCACAGGATTGCTCATATTTTTTGGCGTTGGCTGTGTGGCAGCATTGGTATTAACCGGTGCAACATTCGGACAATGGGAAATCAGCATCATCTGGGGCTTCGGTGTTGCTATCGCGATTTACTGTACTGCTGGTGTTTCTGGCGCACACATTAACCCAGCAGTGACCATCGCACTGGCAATGTTCCATGGCTTTGATAAGGCGAAAGTAGTGCCTTACATTATCTCTCAGCTACTTGGCGCATTCTGCTCTGCAGCTTTGGTTTACAGCCTATACAGCAACCTATTTACTGACTACGAAATCGCGCATAACTTCGTTCGTAGCAGCCAAGACGCATTATCAACCGCTGGTATCTTCTCGACTTACCCACATGCTTCACTCTCTTTCTTCGGCGCTTTTGCTGTGGAATTCGTGATTACCGCTGTGTTGATGTTTGCCATTTTGGCGCTAGGTGATGAGAACAATGGCGCATCTCGCGGCGCGATGAACCCACTACTGATCGGTATTCTTATCGCAGTTATCGGTGGTTCTTTAGGTCCACTGACTGGCTTCGCAATGAACCCTGCTCGTGACTTTGGACCAAAACTTTTCGCTTACTTTGCAGGTTGGGATTTTGCATTGAGCGGTGCTCGTGATATTCCTTACTTCATCGTTCCAATTCTTGCACCAATTGCTGGTGCGTGTTTTGGCGGTTGGTTGTACCCACGTGTTATCGGTGCTTACCTACCAGTAGAAGGCCAAGGCTGCACAATTCCAAACCAATGTGAAACAGCAGAAGAAGCTGAACAAGCTCAAGCTTAATCCCTAAGCGACCCTACATTTACTAAAATATAAATAACAAAAGAAAAAGGATTCTTACCATGACCGAGCAAAAATACATTGTTGCCCTAGACCAAGGCACCACAAGCTCTCGCGCTGTAATCCTCGACCACGATGCAAACATCGTAAGCTCTTCTCAACGAGAATTTACTCAAATCTACCCGAAAGCGGGCTGGGTTGAGCATGATCCAATGGAAATCTGGGCGACTCAAAGCTCTACATTGGTTGAAGCGCTTGCTAAAGCAGGCATTCGCAGCGACGAGCTAGCGGGTATTGGTATCACTAACCAACGTGAAACCACCATTGTTTGGAACAAAGAAACTGGCAAACCGGTTTACAACGCAATCGTATGGCAGTGTCGCCGTACAGCAGACATCTGTGAAGACCTAAAAGCACGTGGCCTAGAAGACTACGTACGTGACAATACTGGCTTAGTCCTTGACCCGTATTTCTCAGGTACAAAAGTAAAATGGATTCTAGACAACGTTGAAGGCGCTCGCGAAGACGCTGAAGCAGGCAAATTGCTATTCGGTACGGTTGATACTTGGTTAGTTTGGAAGATGACTCAAGGACGTGTACACGTTACGGATTACACTAACGCGTCTCGTACTATGTTATTTAACATCAACGACCTATGCTGGGATCAAAAGCTACTTGATGAGATGGGTATCCCTTCATCAATGATGCCAGAAGTGAAACGCTCTTCTGAGGTTTACGGTCAAACAAACCTTGGCGGTAAAGGCGGTACTCGTATCCCAATCGCGGGTATTGCGGGTGACCAACAAGCTGCACTTTACGGTCAAATGTGTGTAGAAGCTGGCCAAGCGAAGAACACATACGGCACAGGTTGTTTCCTTCTAATGAACACTGGCCAAGAGAAAGTAACGTCTAAAAACGGCCTACTAACAACACTGGCATGTGGTCCTAAAGGTGAACCTGCATACGCACTGGAAGGTGCGGTATTCATGGGCGGTGCATCAATCCAATGGCTACGTGATGAGATGAAGCTACTGGCTGGCGCAGAAGACTCTGAGTACTTCGCAACTAAAGTGGATTCTTCGAACGGCGTTTACGTGGTTCCTGCATTCACAGGCCTAGGCGCACCATACTGGGATGCTTACGCTCGCGGCACGATTGTTGGCTTAACTCGTGGTGTTAACTCGAACCACATCATCCGTGCAACGCTGGAAGGCATTGCTTACCAAACTCGTGACGTACTAGACGCGATGCAAGCGGACTCTGGTATCAAGCTAGCAAACCTACGTGTTGATGGCGGCGCAGTTGCGAACAACTTCCTAATGCAATTCCAATCAGACGTGCTGGATACTGAAGTTCACCGTCCTGAAGTAACGGAAGTAACGGCTCTGGGTGCGGCGTATCTTGCTGGTCTAGCAGTTGGTTTCTGGGACAGCATTGATGAGCTTCAAGACAAAGCGGTTCTAAACCGTACCTTCATGCCACACCACGACGAAGAGAAGCGTAACCGCCGTTACAAAGGCTGGAAGCGTGCTATCAAGTGTGCTCAGGTTTGGTCTGAACTGCACGATGACGACGAAGAGTAATACTGAGTATTCAGTTAGTCACTATTAGCTAGACACTAGTCGTTAACTGAGCTGAGGCGTTCGAATAATCACCTTTCACGTCGATTGGATTGTTCGAACCTCAGTAAACGAAACTAAAAAGAGCACTGTTTTGTGCTCTTTTTTGCGTTTCGGGCTCAAATTTACCGCTCTCAGCACCGTTTTTGCGGTTTAGACACGATTCCTTACCATCATTACTTCTCTCTCTTCGTCAATTCGAGCACAATAGCGCGAGTTTATATTTTCGATTTTGACGCGCTAGAGCCTTTGGCGTGCAGGGAGTGGTAAGTTAAGTGAAGCAGATACCAAGACACCAGCAGATTGTAGACCTGGTTAAAACACAAGGATATGTGAGTACCGATGAGCTCGTTGAAAAGTTCGATGTCAGCCCACAAACCATCAGACGAGACCTCAACGAACTGGCCGATAGCAACAAAATCCGTCGCTATCACGGTGGTGCAACCATTCCTTTAAGCTCAGAAAACACCTCTTACAACACGCGTAAAGCGCATAACTTCAACGAAAAAGACGTGATCGCCGACGAACTGGTTAAACATATCCCAGATGGCGCAACCTTGTTCGTTGATATCGGAACCACACCTGAATCGGTGGCGCGCGCGCTGAACAAAAACCACAAACAACTCAGAGTCGTGACTAACAACATTAACGTTGCGAGCATCCTTCTGCCGAACCCAGAGATCAAGGTTATCTTGGCGGGCGGCGAAGTGAGAAACCGCGACGGCGGCATCGTGGGTGAAGCAACACTCGATTTCGTTAAACAGTTCCGCCTTGATTTCGGTATCTTGGGGATCAGTGGTATCGACTTTGACGGCTCACTGCTCGATTTTGACTATCACGAAGTTCGAGTGAAACAAGCCATCATAGAAAACAGCCGCAGTATTTTCTTAGCTGTCGACCACACTAAGTTTGGCCGTAATGCGATGGTTAAGCTTGGTAATATCTCTCAGGCACACATGGTATTTACTAATAAGCAGCCGCCGGAAGAGATTCTTAACATCCTAAAAGATTCAGACATTCCGTTAGAAGTCATCGATACCGCTCAACCTTCAACACCCAGTGAATAGGCCCAGCTAAGCTAAGCTAAGCTAGATTGAATTGAGTTGAATTGGTTTTAGTTGAGTTAAGTAAGAGCACTCGCATTCGTGAACAATCAAAAGCCAGATCTATTGATAAACACTTATCGATAGCTGGCTTTATTAATAACTAAACCATCAATACTTGATCCCTGTTCATGTCACTTCTATGCTCGAATAAGTTTTATTTGAACCTCTGCTTTCATAAGCAGAGGTTTTTTTATGCGCAAATCACATAAAACGCGCATAAACGAAAATAATAAATGACCGCAAACGAAAGTTAATATAGGATTCAACTATGTTCTAAAATGCTCGTTCGCTCAGCAAGAGGTCAAAACCATGAGTGCTCAACAAAATAATTCAAAAAATAGTACATCTTCAACTCTAGACTTAATCGTGATCGGCGGCGGCATCAATGGTGCAGGCATCGCGGCAGATGCAGCAGGTCGTGGTCTAAACGTTGGTTTATACGAAGCAAATGATTTCGCCTCTGCGACGTCGTCTGCAAGTTCAAAACTTATCCACGGTGGTTTACGTTACCTTGAACACTACGAGTTTCGTTTGGTTTCGGAAGCACTGGCCGAGCGTGAAGTATTGTTAAGAAAAGCACCTCATGTTGCTCAACCAATGCGTTTCCGTTTACCTCATCGACCATTTTTACGCCCAGCTTGGATGATCCGCTGTGGCCTATTCCTTTACGATAACTTGGGTAAACGCACCACGCTTCCTGGTAGTAAAACAGTGAACTTAGAGAAATCAGGTTTATTGAAGCCAGAGATGAAAACAGGTTTCGAATACTCAGATTGCTGGGTAGATGATGCGCGTATGGTATTGCTGAACGTGTTAGCGGCGAAAGAAAACAACGCAGAAGTTCGTAACTACTGCCGAGTTGAAAAAGCACACCGTGAAGGCGATGTTTGGCATGTAACGATTCTTGATGTGATGACGAACCAACGCTTTGAGCGCCAAGCAAAAGCGCTTGTTAATGCTGCTGGCCCTTGGGTTAAGCAATTCTTTGATGATGGTTTAGAGCAGGCGTCTCCACGTAATATTCGTTTGATCAAAGGTTCACACATTGTTGTTCCGCGCATTCATGACGAACCACAAGCCTACATTCTGCAAAACAAAGACAATCGCATTGTGTTCATGATCCCTTACCTAGACAAGTTCTCGATCATTGGTACTACCGACCTTGAATACAAAGGCGACCCACGCGAAGTGGCTATCGACGATGTAGAAGTGGATTACCTGATTGATATCGTTAATCAGCACTTTGTTAAGCAACTTGGTCGTGAAGACGTAGTTTGGACATACAGTGGCGTAAGACCGCTTTGTGATGATGAATCTGACTCACCGCAAGCGATCACTCGTGACTACACATTAGAATTGGACGCAGAGCTGGATCAAGCACCACTGCTTTCAATCTTCGGTGGCAAGTTAACCACTTACCGTAAGCTTGGTGAAGCGGCACTAAACAAACTGCAACCTTACTTGAAACACATGGGCGCACCTTGGACAGCTAACGACACGCTACCAGGTGGTAACTTCAGCTGCAGCAGAGAACAACTGGCGACCATGATTCATACCAAATACCCTTGGGTATCAGAAGCGCTGTTGCTTCGCTATGTCACTCAATTTGGTACTTACACGTGGAATCTGTTGGAAGGGGCAACCAGCGAAGCTGACCTTGGCATTAAATTCTCAAGTGAAGCACATGGCGTTTATCAAGCTGAGATCGATTACTTGATCAACGAAGAAATGGCGATGACAGATGAAGACATCTTGTGGCGCAGAACCAAGCTTGGCCTGTACATGAGCGAGTCAGAGCAGCAAGCGGTGTCCGATTACTTAAAAGAGAAGCTACAAAGCAAAGTCGTGAGCTTTTCTCAAGTAGGCTAATTCCACCAGCCAACAATACATTTCAAGAACCTGATTATCTCGAAGCTTAGCGTCCCCCGCGCTAAGCTTTTTTATTGTCTGCTATTTCGCTCTGACTGAGACGTTGTTCGCACTTCCATTTTCAATAAAATCTAAATAGTGTTTTATTAATCCCGTTGATTATCAAGTTCGTAAAAGGTTGCTATTCTTTATCTCAACGAAACAACACATTTAAAAACGCTCGCGATGTCAGCGCTTTAATAAGGAATCTATTCCATGCAAAAAGTTATTCTGATCACAGGCTCTACCGACGGTATCGGCTTCGAAACTGCAAAAGTACTCGTTCAACAAGGTCACCACGTTTTATTGCATGGACGTAACCCGAGCAAACTCAAAGACGTTGAGCAGCAACTTGTGGCTCTCTCGACCGAAGCAAAAATCCAAAGCTACGTGGCAGATTTGTCCGTTTTGGCTGATGTGGATGCATTGGCTGACGAAGTGATTGCTGAGCACGATAAGATTGATGTATTGATTAACAACGCAGGCGTGTTCAACACTCCGAACCCAATTACCAAAGACGGGCTAGATGTTCGCTTTGCTGTAAACACAGTGTCACCGTATCACCTAACCAAGCGCCTGCTGCCAGTGCTAGGCTCATCTAGCCGCGTGGTTAACCTTTCTTCAGCAGCGCAAGCCGCAGTGAGCATTGAAGCGCTAGAAGGCAAGAAGCCAATGTCTGATGGCGACGCTTACGCACAAAGTAAACTGGCGATCACCATGTGGACTCGTGAAATGGCAAAAGAGCTAGGTTCTGCAGGACCGATGGTTGTTGCGGTAAACCCAGCTTCGTTACTGGGCAGCAAAATGGTGAAAGACGCGTACGGCATTGCTGGCGGCGACCTAAGCATTGGTTCTGATATTCTTGTTCGCGCATCATTGTCTGACGAGTTCGCACAAGCGGGCGGTCAGTACTTTGATAACGACAACAACACCTTTGCTAACCCGCACCCAGATGCAATTTACGGTGATAAGTCACAACAAGTTGTCGCTAAAATTGATGAGATCATCGCAGCAACGCTTTCTTAATGACAGCTACGCTCAATTGATTGTCTGATTCCAAGAAAAAAGCCCTGCGTGACTAAGTTATACGTTAGTCACGCAGGGCTTTTTCGTTAAACCTATCTGATTTTACTTTTGTTCCCAATACGGCGGGTTGCCATAATACTCAGAGAAGTAGTCAATAAAGGCTCTCACTTTTGGCGCAAGCAACCTTGTGCTTGGGTACACCGCCCAAATCGCCGCTTCTGAGGTAAGTGGGTAATCTTCCAACACTTGAATCAGCTGACCACTTTTCAGTTGCTCATACGCACACCAATTCGACGTCACCGTAATACCAATACCACCTAACGCTGCATCACGCAGCGCTTCGCCGTTATCCGCTCGAAAAGACCCCGAGGCCTTAATCGTTTTAGGCCCGTTTTCAGTATGGAAGGTCCAGCTTTCTAAGCCAATCAAACTAATACACTGGTGGTCATTGAGATCTTGAGGCGTGGCTGGCTTGCCGTATTTGATTAGATAATCTGGCGATGCACACACAACACGTTTGTCGGTCGCGAGCTTTCGAGCAATGAGTGTCGAATCTTTCAGTTCAGAGATGCGAATCGCGATATCGAAGCCGCCTTCTACAAGATCGACCATAGAATCTGACAACCTGAAATCCACTTTCAAACCCGGGTAACGCTCAAGAAATCCAGGCAGTGCCGGAACCAAATGCAAACGTCCAAAAGACGCAGATGCCGTAACGCGCAATGTTCCGGTTGGAGAATCACAGCCCACACCGACCGCCGACTTGGCAGCATCAACACTCGATAACACCTCTTCAGCGTGAGGTAAGAATGCTTCCCCCTCCTCTGTTAAAGATACTTTACGAGTGGTGCGATGTACTAAGCGAACGCCCAAATTGTCTTCGAGTTTACTGATATGGGAGCTAGCAACCGCAGGAGACAACCCCAGCTCTTGGCCAGCCATACTGATGTTATGTGTGGAGGCTAAACGAACAAACAATTTGAGGTGTTCAATATTCATGTGATTACCAATAAAATCTTAAAAATCGTGTGCCAGTAATCCTCATTATGCGTTATTCACATAACAATACAACGTATTAGCGCTGTTTAATTGTAGACATGTTATTGAGCCAAAAAGAAAAAAACTCCCGAAGGAGTTTTTAGTATCTAAATCTGCAATTCGCCATTTAGCTAACTAGCCAAATTGCCAACTAACTAAGCAGTTAAGCGAGCGTGCAGTGCGTCTTTAAGTACAGAACGATCGTGTTTCAGTTGGTGCATCGAGCCGTCATCAATGGGTGAATCTTTCAGCTCAAGCTTACGAATCTCTTTATCAAGGTTGTCGTACGTCTTCATATCTGCTGCAAAGCCATCGTCAGTTTTAACAAGCTCAGCAATTTTATCTTTCATTTCAGGAAATTCGTGAACAAGAGAATGATTTTCACCTAGCATAGAAACCTCTTAAGTTGAGTAAAGTGATTGGTATTACACATATTCATTATTTACCTTAGCAAGGGACTAAAATAACAAATGAGATCCAGTACACAGCATAGAACATAAAACAACCAACCTAATATTCTCAGCACATGAACATCACATCACATCACATCACATCACATCACCATTTAAGCAATAAAAAAGCTCTGTAAAAATACAGAGCTCGATTAAATACTCACAGGCAAGGTTGAGTTAACTACTACACCCCTGAGTATGAACTCGATTCATGTCGTCACCGACTTGTGCTTCTTGAGAGCCCGTCGATTGGCATCCCGCCACAAACAATAACGTCACAGATAAGATAAGCCATTTCATAATAAATCCTCTTTGGTCATGACTAAAGCATAGTGCTTAAAAGCGCGGATACCTCAGCCATTAACTAAAGCCTTACCTGCCGATAAAGCCTTGGTTAATGAACAAAGCATCGCTTCATTAATTAACGACCTGCTTTTGTACAAAAAACTTTCACTCAACTGAGTGAAAATCGCACAAAAACTAAAAGAGAACTGCTATGCAGCTAAAAATAAGAGCTAGAAGTTAATCGCGCGTCGCCAAGCGTACCGCCGCTTCTGCATGAATGGCAGTGGTATCAAACAGTGGCACATCGGTGTGTTGCTGCTGAATCAGGAGAGCGATTTCAGTACAGCCTAAAACAACGGCTTCTGCTCCTTGCTGGCTTAGCTTCTCAATGATCTGACTATAGATAGCGCGAGACTCTTCTTTGACTTCGCCTCGACATAACTCTTGATAAATGATGTTGTGCACTTGTTGTCGGTCACTCTCATCTGGTATCACAACATCGATACCGAATTTTTCGCTTAAACGCCCTTTGTAG
Source organism: Vibrio pomeroyi (assembly GCA_041879425.1). NCBI lineage: Bacteria > Pseudomonadati > Pseudomonadota > Gammaproteobacteria > Vibrionales > Vibrionaceae > Vibrio > Vibrio pomeroyi. The sequence goes on from CP090855.1 coordinate 981,111, forward strand.
AAATCTTGTTCCATCGTGAAAGCTGTGCCGAGTAACCCGACTTTCTTTACGCCCTGCTCAAGCAGCTTCTGCGCAGTGGTATCGGCGATATGTAAGATAGGGATCGTGATTTTCTCTTCGATCTCAGGCACAACCTTATGCATTGTATTGGTACAGATCAGAATGAAGTCGGCTCCGCCCTTCTCTACCGATAAAGCCGCGTCCGATAATATATCTGCAGTCTCAGACCAACGACCTTGGTGTTGCAGCTTTTCTATCTCATCGAAGTTCACGCTATACATACAAACCTTTGCAGAATTGAGCCCGCCGAGTGTGGCTTTCACGCCCTCATTAATGGATTTGTAGTAGCTCACTGTCGACTCCCAACTCATGCCACCAAGCAATCCGATCGTTTTCATTTTTCTATTCCTTTAATTTCTGACTATCCCGATTAAAGCGTCATACGTTGAAGATTTATAGTACGTTCTTGTTCAAAGTGAGACGAAGCCTTCGCTATTTAGCAAAAAGGCTCGAATTAATAATCCGAGCCTTTGCTGTTTTACCTGAGAGTTTATGAGGGTTAGTACACCTCACACCAATCGGATTTCATGTCGATCAGCGTCCAATCATCTCTAGAGTTCGCTTCATCGAGTGCTTTATCAAGCTTACCAACATGGGATTCACGATCGTACTTCCACTCACGCTCGGCATCGGTGTGATGAACAATCATTGCCATTGAATTTGGTTGACTCGTTGCCCATTGCATCATCGCTTGATCACCGTCTGAGTTACCCACCGCTAAAATCGGCTTCTTACCGATAATATGCTGAATGTTGGTGACTTTTCCAGCTTTGTCATCAATCGTCAAAATGGACGAATCTTTGGTCACGGTCGGGTTGCCGTCGTTGTAGCTATAATTGTATTTAAGTGCGCTGCCGATAATCTGCTCAGGCGGGATATTATAAGCTTGCGGAGCCCACGCTCGCATGAAATCAACACCACCTCCCGACACGATGTAAGTTTTGAAGTCATGCTCTTGCAGGTAGGTCAGCATCTCTTTCATTGGCTGGTAAGTTAGGTCTGTGTACGCTTTATTGAAGCGCTCGTCTTTTGCTACCGCCAACCATTGCTTAACATCTTGTTGGTAGTCTTCGACTGTCATACCAGAGTGTGTCGCCATGATGATTTTCAATAGCCCTTCTTCGCCACTGCCCAGAACGCTCTCAATATCATCTTCGAGTACAAACTTAAACGGTGCTTCCGTTTTCCATTCAGGGTGGTTAGGCGCCATCTCTTTTACACGATCTAGCGCAAAGGCCAGTTGGAAGTAGTAAGGCTTTTCAGACCAAAGCGTACCGTCGTTATCAAATACAGCAATACGATCTTGGACCGCAACGAACGTATCAGACTCTGCTTTAGTGGCTTGACCAACAAAATCCACGATTGCGGACTTACTGTCGCTGTCTTTCCACGAAGGCAGCAAATTAGGATCACAATCTCTAGCAAAAGATGAGAAAGAGAGGCTAGATAAAATCGCAACGGACAAAAGGGTTATTTTCTTCATAGCACTACCATGTTGTTGAATTAATTACCGGGTTTAATGTAATTCATCCTAGTTGGTCTACTCTGATTTTCCACTTATGAACACTATAACCGCTGTTTATGTTGCTATTGGTACAGACGTAAAGCGAGGGCTGACCTCACGGCCAACCCTCATTGTTTTAACGCTAAATTGAAAGCTTAAAGGCTAGGCGGAGTGCCTTCACCATTGGAAGCGATGGCATCAATTTGCACCAAAGCACCCATAGGTATATCAGAGACACCGATCACCGTGCGCGCAGGCAACGGACCGTCAAAATAATGCGTGCAAACGTCATTGAGTACATCTAGATCAGCCATATATCTTAATTGAATATTAAGCTTCACGATGTCATCCATGACATGCCCAACGCTCTCAATCACTTCTTTAATATTATTGAGGCACTGCATCGCCTGCTCTTTGGCACCATGCGTCACAATCGCACCAATTCTAGGATCAAGTGGCAACTGAGCAGAGATATTGTTGTAGTGAGAAAAAGCTACGGTTTGTGTTGAGATCTCACTGATTGGCGCAGCTTTGGTGTTGTTTGACTTAATCACTATTCCATGACGATCTTCAACAGCTTGTGGTGGTGTGCCATCGCCGTGTGACACAGTCGCATCCATCTGTACTAACGCCCCCATCGCCAAGCCTTCGACAACCGTCACCGAGCGTGCTGGCATATAACCGACAGCCCTTGCAATCGCCGAGTCAGGGAAGAAGGTGGTGTACACTTCATTGATGGCGGCAAGGTCATCCAAACTTCTCACATGGATATTCACCTTCACAATATCATCAAGTGGAACATCAATATTTTCCAGAATCGATTTGATGTTTTTTAGACATTGAATGGCGTGTTCTTTGGCCCCACCAACAACGATATTGCCCGATTGAGGATCAATCGGTAGCTGGGCTGAAATATGGTTATAGTGAGAGAAAGCCACCGTCTGAGTTGATAAAGAACTGACTGGCGCGTGTTGAGTATTTCTAGCGATTTTGACTAGCTCACAAGCCGCTTGAGGATAGGTACCTTCACCATTCGAGATCACGGCATCCATTTGCAAATGAGCACCTTCTAGCGGCAAATCGGCTACTGCGAGTGTCGTGCATGTGGGTGCGTAGTGTTGGAAAAAAGACGCATAGATTTCATTAACTGAATCCATATCCGCAATGTTCTTCAAGTATATGTTTACTCTCACAACGTCGTGCATGCGGTGTCCAATGCTCTCCACAATCGCTTGAATGTTTGATAAGCACTGCTTTGTTTGATCTTCCAAGGATTCAGGGATCAGGCTGCCTGTTTTAGGATCAATCGGTAATTGAGCAGAGAGGTTATTGTAGTGTGAAAATGCCACCGATTGTGTTGAGAAAGGGCTCAATGGTGCATCTTCAGTGTTTCTTGAAACTTTAATAATATCGGCACTCATGTCGATACATCTCCTATTCGAGTATTGATGTCAGATAGAGCCAATTAGCTACGTGTTTACCGACATTTCAAAATAAAAGGTATAAAAATAGCCGAACCAATAAATCGTGATGAATACTGGTTCAGCTTAATTCGAGCATCACAGTGGAGGTTTTTACGCCCCCACAGATAAATCCCTACAGAGTGCTTAAGAAGCTACTGATTTTTTCTTCATGATGCTTAACGGTTTCTTGTGTTGGGATAACCGCATCTTTATGTGTGAAGTACACTAAAATCGCCATCTGAGCAGTGAGTCGGTTTTCTGCTTCATCGAACGCCACTGAGTATTCGCTTTCTAGTGCGCCACGAGTCACTTCTTCTTTGTCATTCGCAGGTAGGCAGTGCAGTAACATTGCGCCCGGACGAGCCTTAGCCATTAGCTCTTCTGTGATCACATAGTTAGGCATGAATGCCGCAAGGCGCTCTTCCTTCTCATCCATTTGCGTTACCCAGTAGAAGCTGTCTCCGTAAACCACATCACAATCACTGATGCGCTCTACATCATCAGTAATTTCAATCGTGCCACCAGACTCTTCACAGAAGTTGAGCGCCATGTCGATCCACTCTTGCTCCATGTGGTATTTCTTAGGACCAATTTGCTTGAAGCCCATACCGTACTTAGCACACGTCAGCATTAAAGAGCGGCACACATCTGTCGCATCGCCCATAAATGCTAATGTTAAATCGGACAATTTACGTCCATCTGTGATGTGCTCTCTGATCGTGTAGAGATCCGCTAACATTTGAGTTGGGTGGAAACGAGTATCTAGGCCATTGATCACTGGCACTGTCGACATTTCAAGTAGGCCATCGAGTGTTTCAGGGCTGTTAGTACGAGCCATGATGATGTCGCACATACGTGATAGCACACGAGACGTATCATCAATCGACTCTTTACCACCTAAGTGAATGTCTTTTGGTGATAGGAATAGCGCATGGCCACCCAGCAATGTTGCCGCAACCTCGAAAGAAACACGCGTACGCGTAGAACCCGCTTCGAAAATCATTCCTACCGATTTGCCTTTGAACAGTGGCGGGATTGCATTGTCTTTACGCGCCTGTTTCAGGTGAGTCATCAACTCCATCATGTTGTCCATCTCTTCTACAGAGAAATCTTTCATGGAAACCATGTGCTCTAGGTTTGATTTATTTAGTTCAGTTGCGCTAGAAGAAGGTAATTTCATAATAAGTTCCTATTTTTCATAATATTGTGTGCGGCTCTTTTAAGTTCACTTTGATGGCGATTTGATTTCGAATACCTGCCATCACTTTCAAGAACCGCTACATTTGGATTAAATATTGGTGTTAATGACTATCTTTAAGTCTTTGTTTTATCTTAAATATCTATTCTTAATTTGATTTTATTGTTCCAACTAAACTCTTGGCACTTGTTGGGTGATGCAGTGGATATTGCCGCCACCTAACAAAATTTCTCGAGCAGGGACGCCGTTCACTTCGTAGCCTGGATAAATATCTTCTAAGATCCCGATAACATCGTTGTCGTAACGTTTGTCCAATAACGGCAACACAATTTGGTTGTTAGTAATCAGATAATTGGCATACGACGCCGCTAAACGCTCACCCGCCTCTCGCTCCATTCCGTCTGCGATATCAATGCCTGCCGCTTCTTCCTCAGTCATGAATAGAGGGCCAGGCATTGGCAGCTTATGTACCTTTATCTGACGGCCTTTGGCATCGGTCTGACTTGTGATGTAGTCATAAGCTTCGTTGCTGATCTCATATTGAGGATCGTTCTTGTCATCGCACCATGTCAGAACCACTTCACCCGGCTTCACAACGTGGAGAATGTTGTCTACGTGACCATTGGTTTCATCGTTGTATAAACCACGAGGTAGCCAAATGACTTTCTCAACATTGAGGTGTTCACAAAGCACTTCCGTCAGCTCTTCTTTGCTCATGTCTGGGTTGCGGCTTTCGTGTAATAAACACTCTTCTGTTGTGTAGAGCGTGCCTTCGCCATCAACATGAATTGAGCCGCCTTCTAGTACGATTGGAGCGCGATATCGAGAGTCACGAATGGTTTCACACATCTTTTGAGCGACTTGGTTATCGCGGTTCCATGGTGAATACAATCCATCCACAAACCCGCCCCATGCATTGAATTCCCAATCCACACCTCGGCGTTCACCGCTGTCATCAACAACATAAGTTGCACCGATGTCGCGCATCCAAGAGTCATCCGTCGAGATTTCCAACACTCGAATGTCCTCAGGTAAACGGGATACCGCGTTATCGTATTGCTCAGAGCTCGCTAGCATGGTGACTGGTGTTGTATGGCTTATTTTGGTTGCCACGTCTGCAAAGACCGCTTGTGCAGGTTTTGCACCATTACGCCAGTTGTCGGTGCGCTCTGGCCAAGCCATCCAAATTTCGCTGTGTGGTTCATGTTCCCCCGGCATTCTGAAGCCATCATGTTTTGGAGTAGTCTCAATCAGTTTTTTCATCGTTATGTCCCCTAAATTATGCTTGAGCTTCTTTTTTATCTTGCGAATCGGCAGTGTCGTTATCGTCCGAGCCTTGCTGTTTCTTGCGCTTTAGCGCACCGAGTAGAATCCACTCACCAGCGAGAACAGTGGCAATCACGCCAATCAAAACAGGTCCTGTGTATCCCCAGTCAGCAACGGTTAGATCAAGAGCCTCAGGGAAGATGAATAAAATCACGGCTTGAAGGATGACGAAGAAACAAACAATGGACATGACCCACTGAGCCGCCATACCGCCCGGTACTTTAAATGGGCGTTCACGTTGACCATCAACCACGCGAAGCTTTAGGTATGCTGGGAACATGAACAGATAAGGAAGTAAGAAAATGCAGCTAGAGAAAGCAAATATCGACCAGAACAGATCATCATTCCCTTGTGCAAACAGTGCGTAAGACAGGATAACGACCGTTGATACGGTACCTGTGATGTTGTTTGCACCAACTGGAGAACCTTTTTCTGATACTTTCGCCACAGGCGCTGGCAGCTCACCTTCTTGAGCGGCTTCAGCTGCTGCTCGGCTAGCACCCATTGTCCAGCTCACCATGTTGCCGATAAGCGTTAACAGAGCGAAAGTACCGAAGATGTAGACCATGGCTGTACCAAACACGCCACCACCAAAGAGTGTTTTGAAGGTGTCGATAAGGCCCGATACTAAGCCAATGCTTTCGACAGGCAGCGCCATCAAGATGCCTACCGTACCGAAGATGTATAAGAAAGCGGTGATACCGATAGAAAGGAAGACGGCCTTAGGCATGTCGCGAACATCTTTCATTTCTTTGGTCATGGTCGCAACCAGTTCAAAACCCATTAGGTTGAACACAATCGCAGGTAAGAAAGAGACGGCTGAATCCAATGAAGGCATCATTGCGGGTAGCGTAAATTCGTTGGCAACACCGTTTTTCATCGCATAGATGAAACCACCTACGCCTAATGTGCTGATCACGATAATTTTGAGTACCGCGCCAATATTCGTAACCCAAACACCGATGTCGGCCGACACATTACAAATCCAGACCGTTAACCAGGTAAGTAATATACAGATAGCGATTTGGCCCCATAAAGACAGGCCCGGCATGAAAAGTTCGGCAAACATGCCTGCAAACATGATGTATACCGCTGGCATCCATAAACCAACGTTAATCCAATAAAACCAAGTTGTTCTGACTGCCCATTTAAAGTTGAAGGCTTGCTTTACCCAATCGTAAATACCACCTTCCCCTGGATAGGTCGTACTCAATTCAGAAGTAATTAAGCCGTATGGGATAACAAAGAAGACCAGCATTAACACCCACCAGCCAATGGCACTGACACCAATACTGGCTGACGCGGTTAATGTGTCGACCACCAAAACTGCACACAGTGTAAAGAGTGCAATTCCCGTAACCCCCATTTTTCCTTGCGTTTCGTTACTCATCTCTTAGCTCCTTAATCTCTAATTCGGGATTAATTAAACGGCAAAGCGATGAAGTGAACTGGGATGAAAATTGAATATCGGTTTTACACAAACGAATTCGGGTAAAAAACAAAATAAACCCAACAAATATTAGATTTATAATGATAAAAGGCGGAATACTTGATTTTGGTCAATAACCATTCGATTAATAAATACATTTTCTATTTCAAAACCAAGATCACATATCTAGTTAATCTAGAGATAATTAAGGCTTTCTGTGACATATAGGCGACTAAAAACATCAAATATTGAGCACAAATCGAATTGTGATTTTTATCCCCACGACTCCGACAATATTTAAATACAATTCAAACCAACTTATTTGCTATGAGCGAAATATCATTTGGAGAATTAAACATGTCGAAGCCTATTATTGTTGTTGCTGTCGGTGGGAATGCTTTACTACAACGTGGTGAGGTAATGAGTTGCGAAAACCAAAAAAAGAGCATCGCGCAAACCGCCGCTTCTTTGGCTGAACTAAGTAAAGATTACCGTTTGGTTGTTGTGCACGGAAATGGCCCTCAAGTAGGCTTACTCTCGTTGCAGAACAATGCTTACAAAGATTGCCCACCTTACCCATTTGATGTGCTTGGCGCTGAGACGCAAGGGATGATTGGTTATCTTATCCAACAAGGCTTAAACGCTGCGATTCAAGATCGCTTTACCACCACGATCTTAACTCGAATTGTTGTTGACGAAAATGACCCTGCAATTGCTGACCCGACCAAATTTATTGGCCCTGTCTATACAGAAGAACAAGCTAAACAACTCGCCGAAGCCAACCAATGGATTGTGAAGCCTGACGGAGCACACTGGCGCCGCGTGGTTCCGTCCCCTTCACCGAAAGAAGTACTAGAGATAAAAGCCATCAAAGACTTGCTAGAGAAAGAACACTTAATTATTTGTGGCGGCGGCGGCGGTGCTCCAGTCGTCGAGAAAGATGGCGCTTATGTGGGTTTCGAAGCGGTCATCGATAAAGACATGACAGCGGCTCTTATCGCAGAAGAAATCGGCGCTGAACATTTGTTGATCCTCACCGACGGCTCTCATGTTTGTTTAGATTGGGGAACCCCAAAAGAAGAGAAGCTTGAAAACGTGTCAGTTGAGCAAATGAAAAAGTACACTTTCCCAGCAGGTTCGATGGGGCCGAAGGTCGACGCATGTTGTCAGTTTGTGGAGAAAACAAGACAACACGGACACATTGGTGACCTGTCGAGTGCATTAGAGATCATAGAAGGAAAAACAGGGACACATATTAAAGCCTAATAACGGCTTATCATTCTTTATATAAATAAAGGGTAACAAAGTCTAAGTTTTGAATATTCCAATTGGAACTTTGATTAAAAACCCTTTATGTTTTTCGTGTTCCAAATAACAGTGAGGACCATTAGATGCGCAAAGTAACCACCGAAGAAAAGTTAATTCGAATTCATGATGCTGTTGTGCAACTAATGGAACGCCGTGAAGCGACTGATATTTCAATGTACGATGTTGCCAAAGAGTGTGGAATGGCAACATCCACGGTTTATCATCACTACCCGAATATTGAAAACTTATTCCACAACTTGTTAGACGACGTATTTATTGACTTCGATTCTCTGCTCGGTAAATGTATAGATGTGGAACATGTTAATCACTGGACTGATATCAATCGTATGATTGAAACAGCGTATGTGAATTACTATAACAATCACCCGATTGCTAAAAAGCTTATTTTAGGTCGTCATACATTCACAGAATTAGGTCACGCAGACACAGAGAATGACTTAATTTTGGGCAAAGAAGTAGAAACGATTTATCGACAGTTCTTTGATGTTCCTCAGTTACCGCAATCAATCAATGTCTTCGCTATCTCGCTGCAAGTTGCTGATAAAATTTACTCTTTGTCCTATCGTCAACACGGTCACATTACTCCAGAGCTTGCAAATGAAGCCATCCGACTCACGGAATCATACCTACAATTGTACATTCCTCACATTTGCCCTAAAACGATGAAAAGCCAAACCCACTAGTCTCAACAAAGGCTGTTTTGAGGTTTACCCCAACCTCAAATGTCGTTATGGTGATTTGTAATACATCATAAAAACAAGGACAGTCTGAGAGCTATGAATAGTACGATTGAGACCATTTTGGGGCACCGCTCCATTCGCCAATATACGGACCAACCAATAGAACAACAGCACCTCGACTTAATTGTTCAGGCAGGCCTTGCCGCGTCTTCATCGAGCTTACTTCAGGCTGTTTCTATCGTGAGAGTGACAGACAAAGAGAAGCGTAAACTGTTAGCAGAATACGCAGGCAACCAAGCTTATGTGGAGAGTGCAGCCGAGTTTTTGGTGTTCTGTATCGACTATCAACGCCACACTCAGATTAACCCTGAGGTAAAAACTGACTTTACCGAGCTAACCCTGATTGGCGCTGTTGATTCTGGCATCATGGCGCAGAACTGTATGCTGGCTGCTGAGTCTCTTGGTTTAGGTGGCGTGTACATCGGTGGCTTGCGTAACAGTGCGCAACAAGTCGATGAACTACTGGAACTTCCACAACACACGGCCGTGCTATTTGGTATGTGTTTAGGCCACCCTGCGCAGCAACCTGAAATCAAACCTCGCCTTCCTGCTCACGTAGTGATGCACGAAAACCAATATCAGCCGTTGAGCCTAGACGAAATCGCACGCTACGACGATTCGATGCAAAGCTACTACGCAAACCGCTCAAGCAATCAGAAGCAAAGCAGCTGGTCACAACAGATCACGCAGAAGCTGTCTGGTGAATCTCGTCCTCATATTCTTCCTTACTTGAACAGCAAGCAACTGACTAAGAGATAGCGTTCAAAACCTAGCTCAGATAAACAAGCTAAGTTTCAATCACCACAAACTAAAATGTCAGCGTATTATGCGCTGACATTTTTATTTTCTAAGGTTCTGATTCTCTTAGAGGTATTTCTCTATCGGGAGAAGCTGTAGGAAGCCTGATTGCATGCGTTCCCACTTGCCGGTTTCTGGTTCGCTGTCCCAACTTTGCTCACCGGAGTACCAATACACATCACCATCTTCTAGCTCCAAACGCCAACTGTTGTCTTCGCTCATCGCCTGTTCGATGGTTTCAGCTAGCGTTTTAGCAATTGCTTTGTTTTCGATGATTAACACCGACTCCGTATTTAAGTAAGTCGAGCGTAGGTTGAAGTTGAATGAGCCAATACTCGCAATACTGCGGTCAAATACCACTGATTTAGCATGCAGACCATAAGCTGTCTCTGGCGCACATTTAGACACGTCTTGGGTAGATGCTTCACACAACTTCGAATCTGGTTTTAGCTCAAACAGGTCGATGCCATGCTCTAACATATCGTAGCGTCTGCCCGCGTAAGCAGAGTGGTTAGTAACCAAGTCATTTGACGCCATTGAGTTAGTCAGTGCTTTTATCTCAACACCTTCGTTATTCAACGTTCGCCACTCATCTAATTGGCCATCATCGAATACCAAGTAAGCCGACTCAAGCAAGATCTCTTGTTTCGACTCACTTGCTAGTTGTCCTAACAGAACTGCCGTTGCTTTAGGTTCATCAGTATTGTCTGAATCGACAGGCACAGGGCGATCGTAAGCAAAACGAGCATTCACCCAAGTCATCTCATCAAGCGCTTCTTTCAGTAAGCTATCTGCCGCTTCGCGATTTAATGGTAACTCTGGATAATTTTTGTATTGTGGAACGGTGATATCATCAATCTTTGAAAGATCCGGTTGTTCGTCGTCACCCAACATATCGACTGGGTAAGACCAGCGGCTGTCCCAATACTCAATAAAGCTGGTTTGGATCGTGGTAACAACTGATCCCATCACCAATACATCACGATCTCGGAAGTTGATCTCATCCGAAAGGTCGAAGTATTCATCACCAATGTTACGCCCACCAACCACAGACAAGGTGCCATCTACGGTAAACGACTTATTGTGCATACGGCGGTTTAGGCGCGAAAAATCGCCAAGGAAACTTAGCCACTTACTAAAACCACGGCGTGTTGGTGTTGGGTTGAAGATTCGGATCTCGACGTTCTGGTGTGCATCAAGTGCCGATAATAGGCCTTCACGCTCATTGAGGTTAATGTCGTCGAGCATGACTCGCACCTTAACACCACGATCAGCTGCGGCTAACAAACGGCTGGCTAGGTACCTGCCCGATTCGTCAGAGTTCCAGATGTAATATTGAATATCGATGGTGTGTTCTGCACTTTCAACCAACGCTAAACGCTGTGCCAATGCATCCCAACCAGACTCTTGTAAACGAACGGCGGTAGTCGCCTGCTCTGATGATTGTGGTTGGTATTCATCCACTAAAACCGACAAAGTGCTTGGTCCATAAGAGGTGTACGGTTCTGCGGGGTGGTCGATGCCTTCTGGTAATGAAGAACAGCCGCCCAAAATAGCGGCCAAAACTAAGGTTAAACTGATGCGTTGGAGCACAGGCATGTGTCTGACTTCCTTTTCACGATGACGTCTTTAGAAACTGTCCTGACAGCTTTTCGACTCACAAGCTGTTCAGGTCTATTCATTGATTATTACTGCTAAAGCCTGAAATTTATAGGTAATTATCCACTATAAATGAAACATCAGTACTCCATCGTGAGCAGCACATCACTAAACCACGCCTTGAAACCTTCATCTTGGTTCTTAAATTACTGCGCTCTCAGCTGTTCGATACCCAAGCAGTAAAGGCCTAAAGGCTTTCTCACCATCTCAACCGTAATCTCCGTTCTATCTGGATTACAGTTGAGCGCTAGCGCATAGCCATGCAGGTAGTCCACTAGCAAATGAAGGGCGTCTTCGGTTTGCTCTGATGTGAGATTCAACGGGCTCATTACCGCTTCAAAGCGCTCGCTAAACACCTCAACAGGCCCAAGAGATTTCATCGTCAGCAGGGTTTCGAGCAACCCACGATAGTCATTCAATACCGACAGATAACTCACGCTGAGCTGATAAAGGTTCTCTTGCCACACTTGGTTTTGTTGTGGCTGCGCAACTTCTCCTACCAAAGACACAGTGATCGATTCCAAGAGAGCATTTTTATTCTTGAAGTAATGATATATCGCCATCGCATCCACGCCGAGCTCCATCGCTAACCCTCGAATACTCGGAACTTTGCCACTTTCGCGCATCATGCTTTTGGCCGTATCTAAGATCTTGTCAGCGCTGAGTTGGCTTGATCCACTCTTTGGTCGACCTCGCTTTTGATCCTTGACAGTCATAACACCACCTCTTAAACTTAATTTCTACACTGTAGAATATTTTAATTTATTACGGTGTGGTTGCCAAGTTCCTGTTCAATTTCGGAGTTAAAAATGTCAAATATTGTCTTTATCGGCGCGAGTCTTGATGGTTACATTGCAGACAAACAAGGTGGCCTAGATTGGTTACACGCGATCCCAAATCCAGAGAGCGATGACATGGGTTACAACGCCCATACTGATCGCATTGATGCTTTGGTCATGGGCCGTAACACGATGGATATGGTGTTGAGCTTCGGTATTAATTGGCCTTACAGTAAACCGGTATATGTCCTGAGTAACACCTTGACGGAAGTGCCTAAGGAACTGGAAGGTAAAGTGTTCTTGGTGAAGGGCGAGCTCACTCAGATCATCAAGGATCTGAACAGCAAAGGCATGAACAACCTTTACATTGATGGTGGCGTCACCATTCAAAACTTCATGAAAGAAGACCTGATTGACGAGCTAATCATCTCGACGATTCCTGTCGTTCTTGGTGGCGGCTCTCCTTTGTTTGGTGACTTAGTCTCTCCTCTCGACTTTACACTGAAAGGCGTCACGACTTACCTTGATGAGATTGTACAAACTCACTACTTGCGTAAGCGTTAAACTATCGCTCATATAAAGGGAATGTAACGATCAACATTGAAAACAGTGTTCACGTTGCATAACCTTTATAGCCCTACCAAAACCTCCCCTAAAGTAGTACCATTTATCGTATCTCATTCTTAATGGTATCTGGGTCTTATGAAGCTTTTAGTCGATCGCACTGGTGAACAGTTTTTAGAAATTCTGGAAGAGTCGGGAGACAAACTTACGGTTCAATTCATTAGCAATGAAGGCAGTCGAAAGGGTAAACCGTTCCAAGATAGCTTGAGTGGCTTGTTCCTCACAGGTTGGAAGCCTCGCACGACCTCAACTGCCATTGGCCTAGAACGCTTTAAGCAAGGCAAGCTGCAAGACCCGAAAGTGAGCTTTGCGCTTCACCAGCTCTACCCGCTAGGCCGAGATGTAAAGTTACCTTCTGGCGATATCGCCACAGTCGCAAGTTATGCGAATACTCACAGCGATGGCTACTACATGTTTGTGCGCCTAAATGACGAATTGACACGCCTGAAGATGACGCCAGAATGGGAACTGCTCCCTTCTGTTGTGAGATTAGCGCTGCCTTATTACCCAGCCCCAAGAAGCCAGCAAGAACTCGACAACATTGATAACTTTGATGCTTGGGCTGGCGGGTTTTAATATTCGTCTACCTATGTCCTTTAGACTATAAAACTCAAATTATTATCAAATAGTTTTTGATAATAATTCAAACGTAGCGCGGTTTATCGTTTGGAATATTCCTACTATTATTTACCCATCGACACAGAGGAGAGCTCAATAAACATAGACCCGCTCTTGAGCTAATAAGCCCTGTGACAAAGAACAACACCATTTCGGTGAACTCAATAATATAGGTAATGAACATGACTCAACTGACTATCATCGCAAACATCGTCGCTAACGAAGACAAAATCGAATTGGTTAAAACAGAACTACTAAAGCTGATTGATATCACTCGTGCGGAAGAAGGCTGCATCAACTATGACCTTCACCAAGACAATGAAAATCCAGCGCATTTCACTTTCTACGAAAACTGGACGTCTCGCGAACTTTGGCAAACACACATGGGTAATACTCACCTTGCTGAGTACATGGCTGCAACGGAAGGTAGTGTTGCATCATTCACACTGAATGAGATGACGAAAATTGGTTAGTCACTGACTTCACACATTAACAAACAACAAAAAGCCCGTTCGGAACACCTGAACGGGCTTTTTCATTGAACTTGGTATTCTCTAAGCTGCGGACTCGCTCAGTGCAGGCTCAAGTACGGTCTTTTGTTGTTTCTGCCATTTATCCACGACCAGTGCAGCAATCATGTCACCTTCTACGTTAACCGCAGTGCGGAATGTATCTAATGGGCGTTCAATAATCAGCAGAATCGCGATCGCTTCCAGTGGTATACCTGCGGCCAATAACACCAACTGCATGCCAGACATAGATCCAGATGGCATACCCGGTGCACCCACAGAAGAGACCATCGCCATAATGAAGATCATCACCAAGCCAGAAGTCGTGAGGTCAACACCAAACAGTTGAGCCAAGAAGATTGCCGCAACACCTTCGAAAAGTGCCGTACCATCCATATTCATAACTGCGCCAAGTGGTAACACCATGCTACTTGTACTTTGCGATACGCCGAGCTTTTCTTCTGCGCTCTGCATTGCCAGTGGCAAAGTAGCAGAGCTTGATGACGTTGCGAACGCCATCGCCATCGGTGCCGAGATACCTTTAAATAGGGTGCTAAGACGAATCCCAGTCATCACCTTCGCAATAGTCGGTAAGACAATCGCTCCGTGAATCAAAGTCAGCACAAACACGAGCAAAGCAAACAGTGCCAATTGCTCAAACAGTGATTCACCACCACGAACGGTAAAATCGAGAACAATGGCGAAAACCGCGAACGGTGCTAAACGAATTATCCAACCAACAATGGTATTGATGCTCTTGTTCAAGCCATTAAGCACCTCAAAAATCGGGTGTTTTTCTGGCAATGAAGAAAGCAGAGCAATACCCAACATAAATGAGAACACGACAATCGCGAGCAAGTTACCATTGGTTAACGCCGCTACTGGGTTCACGAGTGCCATACTAAAAAGCTTGCTGGCAATCGCAGCGCCACCTGCCGCATCTTCGCTTATAAGCTGAACGTCGTCTCCAATCGTAGCAACGCTGGTTAAAGGCTCCCAAGCAGGTAACAGCAGTGAAGCACCCAAGCCCAAAGAGATGGCTATCAACGTCGTGAAGCTATAGAAAAGCACCGTATTGCGGCCAATTTTCTTCAATCGAGTTATCGAACCAATGCTTGTTATACCTTGCAACAACGAGAATAAAACCACTAACCCAACGACCATTTTCAGCAAGCTGATATAGGTAGTTTTGCCAAGCATTAAGAACTGATACCACCCCGTTTGGGTAATACCAGAGGTTGAAGCAATAAGTTGTGCAAAAAGCCATGCAAGCAAAGCAGCTAGCATCAACTGTAGAGGTAAAGAGTGGCGAAGTTTAGTCAACATAAGGACAATTCCAGTAACCCTGTAGGACAATTCAGATACCTTTATTAAAGGGAAGAACCTTTAATAAAAATATTCCTTGGTAAAGCATGCCTAGGAAAAAATAAAGTCCGTTAGATTCAATCTAACGGACTTTATGAAAACCAGATAAGGTTTAAAATTTAAGGCTATTTATCCATGTGTAGAACAGTACGGATAGACTCGCCTTTGTGCATTAGTTCGAATGCTTCGTTTACGTCTTCAAGACCCATAGTGTGAGTGATGAACTCTTGTAGTCCGAACTCACCCGCCATGTAACGGTTTACGATTTCTGGAAGTTCAGAGCGGCCTTTAACACCACCGAAAGCAGAACCTCGCCATACACGACCTGTTACTAGTTGGAACGGACGAGTTGAGATCTCTTGACCTGCACCTGCAACACCAATCACAACTGATTCACCCCAACCTTTGTGACAACATTCAAGAGCTTGACGCATCACGTTTACGTTACCGATACATTCGAATGAGTAATCAACACCACCGTCTGTCATCTCAACGATAACGTCTTGGATTGGCTTGTCGTAGTTCATTGGGTTGATGCAGTCAGTCGCGCCAAGTTGTTTTGCTAGCTCGAATTTGCTCTCGTTGATATCAACACCGATGATTTTGCTTGCACCAGCCATACGAGCACCGATGATTGCAGAAAGACCGATACCGCCTAGGCCGAATACAGCAACTGTGTCGCCTTTTTCAACTTTAGCTGTGTTCAGTACCGCACCCATACCAGTGGTTACGCCACAACCTAGAAGACAAACTTCCTCAAGAGGTGCTTCTTTGTTTACTTTCGCTAGTGAGATTTCAGGAAGTACAGTGTACTCAGAGAAAGTAGAACAACCCATGTAGTGGAAGATTGGCTCACCGTTGATAGAGAAACGGCTTGTGCCGTCTGGCATGAGGCCTTTACCTTGAGTTTCACGAACCGCTTGGCAAAGGTTAGTTTTACCAGACTTACAGAATTTACATTCGCCACACTCAGCTGTGTAAAGTGGGATAACGTGGTCGCCAACTTCAACACTTGTTACGCCTTCGCCAACCATTTCAACGATACCGCCACCTTCGTGACCAAGAATAGAAGGGAAGATACCTTCTGGATCGTCACCTGAAAGAGTGAATGCGTCAGTGTGACAAACACCAGTAGCAACGATACGAACAAGTACTTCGCCAGCCTTTGGCAGTTCAACGTCAACCGTTTCACGTTTTAGCGGCTCACCTGCTTTCCAAGCGACCATTGCTTTAGATTGGATATGAGTTTGACCAGGTTTGATTTCGATAGTCATGTGATATTTCCTATATTAGTCAGTCAACGTTGAGCTTGTTAGTTATCGCTCTCTCGTTTTGTTGAGGCTAGTATAGGTGCGACCATCCAATTTGATAATCCCATGTTTTTGAGAATGATTATTACACTTTAGTAATAATCAATAGCAAGATTAACTTCGTCTAACGGTAAATCAAAGGTTTAGCCTAGGCTGAATAAAATCAATAAACGCGGAGATACGCTTAGTTACCGATGATGATTTGTAGAATACCGCATTGACTCGCTCTCGATCTGTGTCATTCAGCTTCAAATGTTCCAATACCGGAATCAATCGCCCTTCAGCAATATCTTGTTGCACCATAAAGCCAGACAAACAAGCGATACCATTACCTGCTAATACCAATTGGCGCACAGTCTCACCGTTGCTTGCTGTGATGGTTGGTTCTACGAAGTTTTGGTTTGGCAGTGGCCAGTGATTTAACACCTTCGCACCAGTAAAGCCCACCGTCTGATGCGTTGATAACTCATCTGCATTTTGTGGTATGCCGCGTTTGGCCAGATAGGCAGGTGATGCCAACATATAGAGGAGACTCTTACCTAATGGGCGAGCGTGGAGTGTGGAGTCCGTTAATTTTCCTATTCGTATAGCGACATCGGTTCGTTTCTCGATTAAATCGACAAACCCTTCATTTGAGGTCAGTTCAAGCTCAATATCAGGATAAGCCTCATTAAACTCACCGACTATCGGCACTAACTGGTGGAACACAAATGGGCTAGCGGCATCGACTCGCAAACGTCCTTTTGGTAGTTCACCGCGCGACACAATTTCCTCTTCAGCGCTCTGGATCATTTGCAGACCTAACCTAACGGAGTCAACAAACTGTCGCCCCTCTTCCGTCAGTTCAACTCGACGAGTGGTTCTATTGAAGAGAGAAACACCCAACTGACTCTCAATTCGACTGACGCTTCGAGAAACGCGAGCCACTTGGATATCGAGCGTCTGCGCCGCTGCAGAAAAGCCACCGCTATCAACAACAGTAAGCATAATTTCTAAATCATCCGATCGCGTTAACACGGGAATCTCCTAGGCCATTAACAGAACAACTATTGCATTTATAACAAAAGTAATTTGTTAATCACACTATTTTTGGCAAAGGATATTTATCTCATAATCCTCGCCAACAAAACGAGCCAGTAAATAGGCTCCACTTTTAAGAATAATCTTTGAGAGAAATAATCATGCCTTTAGCTTTACTTGCATTGACGCTCAGCGCCTTTGCCATCGGAACTACAGAATTTGTCATCGTAGGCTTGATTCCTACCATGGCGAGCGATCTGAATGTATCACTGCCATCAGCGGGATTATTAGTGAGCTTATACGCTCTAGGCGTTGCGATTGGCGCACCAGTACTCACCGCGTTAACGGGAAAATGGAATCGTAAAATAGTACTGCTATCCGTGATGTCTCTGTTTGTTGTCGGTAACTTATTGGCATGGCAGGCTCCTGGCTACAACACCTTGATTGCCGCACGTATTCTCACCGGCCTTGCACACGGTGTATTCTTCTCGATCGGCTCAACCATCGCGACTGGATTGGTGGCCAAAGAGAAAGCGGCAAGTGCGATCGCGATTATGTTTACCGGTCTAACGGTAGCACTCGTGACTGGCGTACCACTGGGCACTTATATTGGCCAGACTTTTGGCTGGCAAGCGACCTTCTTGATCGTTGCTCTGCTTGGTCTTATCGCTCTGATCGGCAGTGCGTTATTGGTGCCTAACAACCTTAAACAGCCACCAGCAACGAAGCTTTCTGCTCAATTGAAAGTTCTGACTCAACCAAGATTGCTACTGGTTTATGCAATTACCGCACTGGGATACGGCGGCACATTTACCGCGTTTACGTTCCTTGCTCCAATCCTAGAAAATGTGTCTGGTTTCGACTCAAGCGCAATCAGCCTAATCATGTTGGTCTACGGTGTTTCAGTCGCGGTAGGTAACATCTGGGGCGGTAAGATGGCTGACAAAATGGGGCCAATCAAAGCGCTGACGGTTATCTTTTCTGGTCTAGCTGCGGTACTGGTTGTGTTTAACTTCACGGCAGTTAACCCTTACGCATCAGTCGCGACAATTTTAGTTTGGGGTGCTTTTGCCTTCGGTAATGTTCCAGGCTTACAAGTCTACGTGGTTAAGCTAGCAGAGAAATACACGCCAGATGCAGTAGACGTAGCATCAGGCTTGAACATCGCAGCCTTCAATGTAGGCATCGCACTTGGTTCTTGGGGAGGCGGTATCATTGTCGCAGAGTCAGGCTTAATGAACACTCCTTGGATTGGCGCTGTGATTGTCTTAGTTGCATTAGCACTGACTCGATTCAGTGGTCTGCTAGACAAGAAACAGACTCAGCAAGTCGCTGCATCTAGCTAGAATAGAAAAAACAAAGCCCGAATCTAGGTTTGGGCTTTGTCTATTTGGTTGCTCTACTATTCATTATCAATTGGCTTCAAAACTCGGCATGGATTACCGACTGCGACCACATTGTCTGGAATACCTTTGGTCACCACGCTACCCGCACCGATCACACTGTTCTTGCCAATGTTCACGCCGGGGCAAATGATGACACCACCACCAAGCCAAACATTGTCGCCAACGTTAATCGGAGTACCGAACTCGACGCCGTCTTCAACTCGGCCTTTCACATCTAATGGATGGCCTGCTGTAAGGATTTGTACATTAGGACCAAGCAGCACATTGTCACCAATGGTGACTTCAGCCACATCTAAGATCACGCAGTTAAAGTTGGCGTAGAAGTTCTTGCCCAGCTTGATGTTCGAGCCGTAATCACAACGAAATGGAGGTTCTAAATGCGCATTTTCACAGCCCGGAATCAGCTCTTGAGTTGCTGCTTCCCACTCAGGTGTGTCAGGAATACTGTTATTGAGTCTTTGAAGCACCTTACGACATTCGATACGAGCTGAATAAAGCTCTTTATCCCAAGCCTGATAAGGTTCGCCTGCTAGCATTTTTTGTTTTTCTGTTTTCACGTTACTTACCTACTCTTTCACATTACTTACCTAATAATGATCAACACATCGACCAAAAAACGCAATATCGCACATCTAATAAAACGGAGTAAGCAAGGTTTGAGCTCGATTTCAGAGATGTGTAGCCCATCACTTTTTGTAGGCTAACTATGAAATCTACTCTCTGTTAATTGAGCTTAAATACGCTGAGCGACTGAGTCACGAATCACTAAACTGCCCGTCGTATCTAAGGCTTGTGCTTGCTCAGTTTCACCGACGATTTGCAGAATCGCCTTTTGCGTCATTTGCTCTAATGGAACGCTCACAGAGGTTAAGCTTGGTGTGAGAAACTCGCCCACTTTGCTGTTATCAAATCCGACGATAGAAATGTCGTTAGGTAATGAATAACCCAGCTCCGTTAACGCCTTAATCGCGCCAATCGCCATGTCATCGTTTTCAGACAAGATCGCAGTGAAACTTGCTTTGCTTGCCACTAAAGCTTGCGCGGCACGATAGCCACTCTCCATCGTCCAGTCGCCTTGAGCAACGTTAGACTGGTTTAGCTCAATACCATGCTTCGTGAGCACATCTTGATAGGCTTGATAACGCTGTTCATCGGTCGACGAACCAGCTTTACCACGAATAACCGCAATATCTGTATGACCCTGATCGATGATGTGTTCAACCATCAAACAAGCACTTTGATAATGATCGGTAGTGATAGCATGCTCAGGCTTCGAAGGCATTTCTCGGTTAAGCACAAGAATGGGTGTGTCAGTACTCTCGATGATCTGCACGATTTCAGATTCACTCAAGCATTGCGGGTAAATGATGATCCCAGCGCACTTCATATCGAGTAGAAAGTTAATGGCTTTTCGCTCGTCTTCAGCGCTGTGTTTACCATCGGTAATTACCAACTGATGATTGGATTTTTCACTGTAAGAAGCGGCGTGATACATCAAAGATGAAAAGTAAGGGCCGTTGAAAAGCTCGTTGGTAATAACAAAGCCGATAAAGTTAGTCTTCTTAGTCGCCAATTGTTGAGCTAGCAGGTTTGGTCGATAGCCCGTTTCTTGAATCGCATCAAAGACCTTTTTCACCACATCAGGGCGCACGATATTCTTGCCGTTTAAGACACGAGAAACCGTCGACTTTGATACACCCGCGCGGTTCGCGACATCAAGCATTGTGACCATTTGCTTCTTTTCCTTATATAAAAAATTAGCCGACATAAGCCGACTAATTTAATGCTAATTCATATTGCGTATAACTTTATATTTCGTGTAACTACGCAGCACAACGCATTCTAAATAGTGGCACCGTTAGATGCAATCACACCTTTATACCACTCAAACGACTTCTTGCGTTTGCGCTCTAAAGAACCAGATTGGTCGTTGTGCTTATCTACGTAAATGAATCCGTAGCGTTTTTTCATTTCGCCCGTGGTGAACGACACTAAATCGATACAGCCCCAAGGGGTATATCCCATCAGGTCAACACCATCAATCGCAACCGCTTTTTTCATCTCTTTAATGTGGTCGCCAAGGTAAGCGATGCGGTAGTCATCATTGATGCCGCCATCTTCCTCGATGGTGTCGACCGCGCCAAAGCCATTTTCAACGATGAACAATGGCACTTCATAACGCTCATAGAGAGAAGCTAAACAGAAACGCAAACCTGTTGGGTCAATCGGCCAGCCCCAATCGCTAGACTGAATGAACGGGTTATCAACCGAGTTTTCATGACCGCCGTCCATAGCTTCTTCAGTCGACTGATGCGAAGAAGAATCCAAGGTGTTCGACATGTAGTAACTAAAGCCTAAGTAATCGGCTTTACCCTCTTTTAGGATCTGCTCATCTTCAGGCTGTATTTCGATATTAAAGCCTTTGATGGCCCAATCACGCTTGGCATAGCTTGGGTAGTGACCACGAACCATGACATCAGAGAAGAAATAACGATCACGCATCGCTTGCTGCGCCAGCATGATGTCTTCTGGCTTAGAAGAACGAGGGTAGAAAGGTACCATCGCACACATCGCACCGATCTGAAGATCTGGGTTGATCTCGTGACCTTTCTTAACTACCAATGCGCTTGCAACAAACTGGTGGTGAACCGCTTGGTACATCGCTTCTTGCGGCTTTTCGCATTGCGGGAACTTCACGCCAGAACATAACCAACCAAAGATGTCCGCTGAGGTATTCATCTGGTTGTTGATCTCGTTAAACGTCATCCAGTATTTCACTTTATGCTGGTAACGCTCCATCACGGTGGTCGAGTACTTAACAAAGAAGTCGATCACTTTACGGTTCATCCAGCCGCCGTATTCTTTGGCTAGATGGTAAGGCATTTCAAAGTGGCTCAGCGTCACTACTGGCTGAATATCGTATTTCAAAAGCTCATCAAAGAGGTCATCGTAAAATTTTAAGCCCGCTTCACAAGGTTCGGATTCATCGCCGTACGGGAAAATACGTGTCCACGCGATACTGGTGCGAAAACACTTGAAGCCCATCTCAGCAAATAACTTGATGTCTTCTTTGTAGCGATGGTAGAAATCCACAGCAACTTGGTTTGGGTAGTTTTCGCCATCAATCACACCATCGGTGATTCGACGTTGAACACCATGAGCGCCTGCCGTTAACACATCGACCACACTCACACCTTTACCATTCGCATCCCAGCCGCCTTCAAGCTGATGTGCCGCAACCGCACCGCCCCATAAAAAATCGTTTGGAAATTCGTTGTTCATACCATTACTCGCTAGAAGTTGTTCGTAAAAAGATCAGGATTAGAGAAGCAATTGCAAATCTGAAACCGATTTCAATAAAAGCAAAGATACACATTGAAACCGGTTTCAACAATGCCTTTTTGATCTTTTTTTGCTCAGAGTTAGCTCTTGCTACATTGGATAAACTTCAAATTCTCGTTTGACCCGTCTACCAGTGTAGGCTTTATGCTCAGCACCCATTCAACAAGAGATGTGTTATGTCTATCCATCGTTCCTTTGCTGTCCCTCAGCCGCTGCTTTCTTTTTTTAATGGACTATCCGATCCCGCAAAAGGAATTGCACTCGCTTTAATCTCAAACGCGCTATTCATTTTAGTCGGTGTGATTGTGCGAGAGCTCAGCCAGACCATCGATATTTTCCAAATATTGCTATTCCGACAGTTGGTTTTTGTCACCCTACTGATGCCTTCTATCGTCAGTAACATGGATGCGATGCTCAATCCTAAGATGGTGTCGATGCATGTATGGCGCGTCACTGGAGCCTTCATCGCGCTCTACTTTAGCTTCTTAACCGTGAGTAACATCCCGTTTGCCGACGCAACGGCGTTAGGGTTTATGAAGGTATTATTTGTGGCGGTCATTTCCCGTCTGCTCCTACAAGAAAACGTTGGTTGGGCACGAATGACAACCATATTAGTCGGATTTACTGGGGTGATGTTGGTTGTTCAGCCGACCCTAGAGAGCGAATCTCTGTTCTATGTTGGAACGGGCTTAGTGGCTGCGTTAGGCGCAGCAATTGCCGTTATCTGCGTAAGGAAAATGGCGAATGTAGAATCGAAAGTTGTGGTACTGGCTTATCAAGCGATCTTTGTTGGAGCCGTCGCACTTATCCCTGCGATCATTGAATGGCAATGGCCAACATGGTCTGAACTGGCTTTATTGGTGTTGGTCGGCGTGATTTCTTCCATCGGCCAATGGTTTGGCGTCACTGCCTACAAGTGGGGAGAAGCGAACGTGGTATCGAATGTCGAATATTCACAGATGATCTACTCAATGATTCTTGGGTATCTGTTGTTCGCGGAATTACCAAACAGCTTAGCTTTGATTGGCGCAGCAGTGATCGTTTTCAGTGCGGTTATGTCCTTTGTAATTAAGCGAAAGAAAGCTCAGTAGTTCACCATTCAATTTGCCCCTACACATTTGATAGGGGCTATTTGTTATCCCAACATCAATGCTGCTCAAAATACTGGTCGTGTTGTGATTTAGCTGATTGGTCTTGAGTGCCAGGATAGAACTGTACGAGCGTTTGATCAGCTAAAGTGAGGTGAATCCAACCTTCTTTGACTCTCAGCCAATTGGTGCCGCTTGTCTCATAGACGCTAGGAAAACTGCCCCAGCCTGACTCTGATACTTGCAGTTCTTGGAAACGATTAATCGGGGTAAGTTTGTTGCTGCTGAAGTCAGCATTGGAATAAACCAGCATAGGCTCGATAGCATCGCTTGGCTTAAACGTATAACAACTGACAGACTCTGAAGTGCGGTCAAACCATTGGTAAGGCTGTGCGCCAGTTAAATCATAAACGGTGCAGTCATTGAACTTAATGGCCCACTCTTCGTGAGCTTTAAAGCCGAGGTAGCCTATTGGCTGTGATGGTTCAGGCTTAGCGTCAGTCTCTGGCTCATAAACCGGTTCTGAGGTAGCACATCCTATAAGCCCAAGACTAAAAAGAAAAGTCACAGCACGCTTGATCATTGTAATACCTCAGTTCCGTTCGTAGATGAGTCACTCCATTAAGTCTCTACATTAAACGGTAAGTTCCAAGCGATTACCATCAGGATCGAGTACACAGCTCTCATAATAACCATCACCGGTTCTTCTTGGCCCATCTAAGCGCTCATAACCCTCTTCAACTAAGCGGCGAGTAAGCTCATCTACTGCTTGCTCTGAACCCAGTGAAATCGCCATGTGAATGAAGCCGGTGAATTGATCATAGATGTCATCTTTCGATTCAGGAACCGAGTCCATTTCCATGATCTCTAAGCGGCTACCACTCTCAAAAGATAAGAAGTAAGACGAGAAGCCTTTGGTTGGATTGTGGTATTTCTGGTTAGATGTCGCACCAAAGTAATCCTCATAAAAGCGTTTAAGTACTTCGAGTTGTTTGGTCCAAATCGCGATATGTTCAATCTTCATTTTTACCACCTAATGTTTACGTATGACACTAGATTACTCGCCAAACAAGGAAGGATAAACAGAACAGAATTCATCAAAGATGTTCCTATTTAAGGAGCGGTTGAATTAGCAAAATAACAACAATTGGCTGCACAGTATTAACATCTAAGTTTGTGTAATACATAGCTTTGATCCATAGTCGGGTTTTAACACAATCCGAGATTTACACTGTGAGCTTTTTAAAACTGATCATGCTAGCTGCAATATGGGGGGGCTCGTTCCTTTTCATGAGAATTGCGGCTAATCCTTTAGGCCCAGCAGTCCTTATTGAAGCGCGAGTTTTGTGCGCAGCAATCACCCTACTCTTGGTTTCTTTTTATCTGAAAAGGAAGCTCTCTTTTAATGCCCACGCTAAGCACTTTTTCATTCTTGGATTGTTTAACACCGCGCTTCCTTTTCTGTTTTTCGCTTATGCGGCTCAAACACTCAATGCGTCGACCCTTGCTATTCTTAACTCCACTGCGCCAATTTGGGCAGCTATTATAGGGGCGATTTGGACAAAAACGGCGCTTGAAAGCAAGGTATTACTCGGATTGGGTATTGGCGTCACGGGTGTCTGTGTATTGGTCGGTTGGGATGCGATGAACATAGGCCAGGAAGCGATTATTCCTATTTTCGCTGCAGTAATGGCTGCGTTTAGTTACGGTATCGCCTCTAACTACACCAAAACAGCTCCAAAAGTAGAAGCCTTCAATAACGCACACGGCAGTATGTGGGCGGCGGTATTAATCGTATTGCCATTTGTGTTCTTCATTCCGATGAGAGAAGCACCCGATCTCACGATTACCACATCGGTTATCTTGTTGGGTGCTGTTTGTACTGGGCTAGCGTACCTCCTTTATTTCAACCTCATCAATGAACTTGGCGCGCCTTCGGCACTATCAGTCACCTTCTTGATTCCGGTGTTTGGTATCCTTTGGGGGAACTTATTCTTAGATGAAGCGATTGGTATCAACACAGTGGTTGGTTCCGTTCTTGTTATCACTGGTACTATGTTGGTGACGGGCTTATCGCCAGCTCAGATGATCAAAAACGCGCGAGAAAAGCGCCGACAAAAAGCGAGCTAGACTCGAATCCGTTCCGCCTCTTATACCAATAAAAGTGGAACAATTAGATACAGAAACGGCCTCATTTTCGAGGCCGTTTTTATAAGTGTTATCTAGGGATTTAACTGATTGCAGACTTATTCATGTACTGCTGAATTTTGTTTCGCAACCACTGGTGAGCCGAGTTCACATCGGTTCGTTTATGCCAAATCATGTATTGCTGCATTGGCAGAATTTCAAACGGCTGATCGAGCACTTGCAGTTGGAAGGCTTCTGCAAATTGATTGGCAAAATCACGCGATGTACTGCCTACGCAATCTGAGCCCGACACCAATACACACATGGTCATCAACGAGTCACACTCTGCGCTGACCTTACGTTGCTTGAGTGGCGACTTGGTGAAGTAATCCGCCGTATACAAGCGAGTACGACGCATCCGAAAAGTAATGTGCTTCTCGTTGTAATATTGCTCTTCGTTGACCGAACCATTGATTCTAGGGTGACCTTTTCTCGCAATGAGCACCAGTTCATCTTCAATCACAGGTTGTTTCATGTAGCCATTCACTTGCGGGTAGTGAACATCAATCGCTAAATCCGCCTGCTGCATGCTCAAGCTCTGCAATAACTCTTCTTCGTTATTCGGCACCATATTGAACTCGATTGAGATATTGCCCAGCGTATCATCTTGCTCGACAAGAGGTTGAAGCTTGGTGAGACCGATCTCGTTAACCAGAATACGAAACACATGATGCTGCTGATTATCAAACTGCTTTAGGGTGCTGACCGCGCTGGTTATCCCTTCTAAGGCAGGTTCAACTCGGATTGCCAATTGCACCGCCGCATTGGTCGGAGTGATCCCTCGTCCTTCGCGAATAAAGAGATCGGTATCCAGTTGAGATTGCAGTCGCTTCAATGCACCGCTGACTCCGGGTTGAGTCATACCAAGGGATTCCGAGGCTAAAGTAATCGACTTTAATCGATACACTTCCAAGAACACGCTCAGTAAATTCAGGTCTAACTTTTCAACATCACTCACGGCTACTCTCCATGTTCGCTTGAGGTTGTATCGAGCATACGACAAGGTTCGGTTTTCAATAGGTCACTGATAAAGCGTACAACACATAACAGTTCGTGATGTGTTAAATAAAGCTTACTTTATTTTTTGCTATATGTGTTAGTCATACAATTTCCTCATCGAAACGAAATTAGAATTGAAGAGGCGCTAATGACAACTTTACGTACTTTCAAGAACGCATCCCTGTTCCTTGCAATCTCTCTTGCATTCCCATCCATTGCAGCGAATCACGACCATGCACACTTTAGTGAGATTGGCGATCAAGGTGGCAAAGACGCGACCGAGATGACGGCACAAGCCAACCAAGAGTTTGCGAAAACGCTGAACTACTCAGACACGCGTGCCTTCGACAATAACAACAGAGGCCTGATCGCGAGCTTCGACCAAGAAACTGGCGACATCATCCGTAACAGCTTCAACTTTATCGAACCCAGTGTCACCAACGCCGACAAAGCGCCAGATTCAGTCAACCCATCATTGTGGCGACAAGCGGTATTGAACCAAGCTGCCGAAGGCCTGTATGAGGTTGTCCCAGGTAAGGTTTACCAAGTTCGCGGTGCCGATTTAGCGTCTATCTCTTTTATCCGCAGTGACAACGGTTGGATCGCTTATGACGTGCTACTTACTAAAGAGTCCGCGGAGAAATCACTCAATTTCTTCCAAAAGAATGTCCCTGAGGGCGGTAATTTACCTATCGTCGCGATGATCTATTCTCACTCACACGCCGATCACTTTGGTGGTGCTAGAGCGATCAAAGAAGCGTATCCAGATGTAAAAGTGTATGGCTCAAAAAACATCACCAAAGAAATCGTAGATGAAAACGTATTAGCGGGTAACGCGATGTCTCGCCGCACTGCTTATCAATATGGTGCGACACTGAATCGTCATGAGCACGGTATTGTGGATGCGGCACTCGCGAAAGGCTTGTCGACTGGCACCATTACTTACGTATTGCCAGATTACGAGCTTAACCATAACGAAGAAATTGAAACGCTGATTATCGACGGCCTAGAAATGCAATTCATGGATGCATCGGGCACTGAAGCAGCGTCTGAAATGGTGACGTATATACCAAGCATGAAGGCGCTTTGGACGGGCGAACTGACTTATCAAGGCATGCACAACTTGTATACTTTGCGCGGCGCAAAGGTGCGTGATGGTTTGAAGTGGTCTAAGAAAATCAACGAAATGTTGGTAACTTGGGGTGAAGAAACCGAGGTTCTGTTTGCTTCTCACTCATCGCCAATCTGGGGCGAGCAAGAGATCTCTGATTACCTAAAAATGCAGCGTGACGCGTACGGCTTTACTCACAACCAAACCCTTCGCTTAGCGAATAACGGCGTAGTTTTGCAAGACATCGGTGACGAGATCTACAAAGTGATGCCAGACAGCATTCAACAATCTTGGCACACCAATGGTTATCACGGTACTTACTCACATAACGCTCGAGCGGTGTACAACATGTACCTTGGTTACTTCGATATGAACCCTGCGAACCTGAACCCGCTACAAATTCACCCGGAGTCGGTTAAGTTTGTTGAATACATGGGTGGCAGCGATGCTGTGATTGAAAAAGCGCAGCAAGACTTTAAACAAGGTGAATACCGCTTTGTCGCAACGGCATTGAACAAGGTTGTTCAAGCGGAGCCAGAAAACAAAGTCGCACGTGGCCTACTGGCCGATACTTACGAACAGCTGGGTTACCAATCTGAAGGTGCGGGCTGGAGAAACATCTACCTGACGGGTGCACAAGAGCTGCGTATCGGCACACAACCGGGCGCACCGAAAACGGCTTCTCCGGATGTATTGGCGAACATGACCATCGAAAACCTGCTGGATTACTTAGCAGTAAAAGTGGATTCATTGAAGGCGCAAGACACGCCGTTCACCATGAACATTCAGCTGCCCGACGTGAAAGAGTTCTACTACGTAGAGATGTCGAACGGCAACTTAAACAACATTCAAGTGAGCGAACTGCAAGACGCTGACACCACACTGATCATCAATAAATCAGACGTGTCTGATATCGTGTTGAAAGAAACCACACTCAATCAGCTTTTAGAAGAGGGACAAGCAGGCGTGAAAGGTGACAAGTCGTCTTTGAACAAACTGTTGTCTTCACTGACTGAGGCTGACACCTCGTTTGAGATTGTCCCACGCCCGAAAAAAGGCGAAGAAGTAGATGCTGAGCTATACCAAGATTCAGCGGTACACGCTCATTAGATGCCCGACACGTTAAACCTAATAAAAACAACAAGCAGTTAGCTAGAAAAACGTTCTATATAGAACATAAAAACAAGCCCCAACCTTTGGTCGGGGCTTTCTTGTTTATTGCATCGCGCTTGAATAGTTTACTGCGTTTGACCGTTTACTTCACAGTCCCAATAAGATGGCGAACCATAATACTGAACAAAGTAATCGATAAAGACACGCACCTTAGGCGCAAGCAATTGAGCACTTGGGTATACCGCCCAAATCGCAGCCGCATCTTTTAGTGGGTAATCAGGTAACACCTCGACCAATGTGCCCTCAGCTAACTGCTTGTAAGCAATCCATGACGCGCACATCGCAATGCCCAAACCATCAACACACACATCCCTTACCGCTTCACCATGATCGACGCGAATCGCGCCCTTTTTCTTGATGGTGATATCACCTTCGGGCGTATCGAATGTCCAACCTTCCAAACCGGTTTGATTGATACATTGATGCTGCTTGAGATCTTCTGGCGTTTCAGGGTAACCGTGAGTGGCTAAGTATTCTGGCGACGCACACAGAATGCGTTTATCCGTAGAAAGCTTACGAGCGATCAGGCTTGAGTTTTGTAGCTCGGCATTACGAATTGCTACATCAAAGCCGCCATCAATCAAATCGACGATTGAATCACTCAATGAAATATCGACTGACAAATCAGGATACTTAGCTAAGAAGCCTTTCAACGCGGGCATAACATGCATTCGACCAAACGATGACGGAGCCGATATTCGCAATACACCTTTTGGTAGTTCGTTACCGGTTCCGACCGACGCGACACCCGCCTCCACACTCAACAAAATTTGTTTAGCATGAGGCAGAAAGGCCATGCCCTCTTCAGTAAGAGACACCTTTCGTGTGGTGCGATGCACAAGACGAGCGCCAAGGCTCTCTTCCAACTTACCAATATGAATACTGGCAACCGGCGGCGACAACCCCAGTTCTTGTCCGGCTTGACTGATATTGTGCGTAGATGCGAGTCGCACAAACAATTTTAGATGTTCAATATTCATCAATATTTATTAGCCTGCGCTGAGTGCACACTGCTTGTTGGCAGCAGCGACACGAGGAATAATGTGAGTTTTAATATAGGCATTAAGCTTAAACCATGCAAAAGCGCCTGCTAAAACATTGGCGATGGTCGCAGCGATAACCGCATTGACCATATCTCCGGTTAGCGCCCCTAGCCATATCGCCGGAATGTAGAACACAAACAGGCGAGAGAAAGATACACTCAACGCTTTGCGAGGCACACCCAATGCGTTAAACACCGAAGCCACCAACATGCAAAGTCCCAGTGGGCCATAGCTAAATGGTATGAACAACAAAGTCACTTCAAACCAGCT
Organism: Vibrio pomeroyi; assembly: GCA_041879425.1. Lineage (NCBI taxonomy): Bacteria > Pseudomonadati > Pseudomonadota > Gammaproteobacteria > Vibrionales > Vibrionaceae > Vibrio > Vibrio pomeroyi. The sequence goes on from CP090855.1 coordinate 1,011,461, forward strand.
TCGAATGCTCTGCTCTTCTGAAATCACAGGAATAATCCAACCACTAAAAATAGCCAACAGTGCCGCCATTGCGGTGTGGAAAATCAATAGGAATTTAGCGGTGGTATTCAATAACTCAGGTATTTTACATCGTTGCTGCGCCCCTAAGTAACGGCCTATCATAGGGGGAATCGACATGGTCAGAGCAAGTGAAAACACCAACATAAAGCTCTCAACACGTGCTAACAGGCTCCAAAAAGCCATCTCGCTTGTCCCGATTCGAGCAATCAAAAGTACAGAAACGAATGCGCTTACCGCAGGCAGAATCTGATTAGCCGTGGTAGGAATGACCGTCTTAATTAACTCGAAGCTATAGCCTCTGATCTGGTCATTACACGCACCATTAAAGCCAAACCACCCTTTACCTCGTGATTTAACCAACATGTAAATCGCACCAAATGCATAGCCAATACTGGACGCAATCGCTGCGCCTGCGATGCCCATATCCAAACCAAAGATCAGAATGGGGTCGAGAATCAGGTTAATAATGCTGGCAGCCAAAAACATGCTGCCTGTCGTTTTGGTATCACCGTTTGCTCGATAAACACAGGTTGCCAAATAAAGCGCTGCTACCGTCAGTGCACTGAACAACCACAGCGGCCAATACACGTTAAAAATCGACAGCATAGATTGGTATTGCCCCTCAGACACATCATTAACGAACGATGCAAAAACAGAGTCACCAAAAACCACTAACCCGAGGCAAATCAAGGCGATGATTGTGACGCCGAAGCCAACCGACAGCGTGGCGATTGAGGTGGATTTTCGTTGCTCTTTTGCCCCCACCGCCTGAGAAATAATGGACGTTGCCGCCACACCAATGCCCACTTGAACACCCGTAAATGCCGCCTGAAATGGCAAGGTAATACCGTGCACCGCCAGCTCATTCACCCCAAGTTGACCGATAAAAATCGAGTCGACCAGTTGCACCATCATGATCGCAAACACACCCAACGTCAGGGGCAGCGTTTTATCAATAATGGTTTTCAAAGTCGCGGATCGCATCAACATAGGTCGGTTTACTCTCATCTGTTGTGTGGGGCATTAATGGCCTAGTTGAGCAGTATACGAAGCCAGAGTGAAATGATAAGAGCGCTAAAGGCTGAATGAGTTTTTAGTTTTCGTTAACAATCGAATTGGTAGCATAATCAAAACAACAAGCCTAACGTAACACTCTGAATTTATGATAGTTAGCAACCAAAAGATCACTCTTAATAATTCGTTAATAGTGTTTCGTTTAATGGTTAATTGTTGGTTTGAGCATTCCTAGCTAGCCTGAATTTAGGCCGCATTCACCACCGAATAGGCTGAAATGAAATCTTTCAGAAGGAATATGGAAATGGCATATCAAGGTTATACAACGTTTAAAGCTCAAGCCGAAGATGGGATTCTTACCGTCACTTTTGACTTCGGTACTGTGAATGTTCAAGGGCAAGAGATGCTTGCCGATTTAAATGGCTTAGCAATGAGGCTGGAGCGCGACCGTGACATCAAGGTTGTGGTTTTCCAATCAGCAAACCCTGAAATTTGGGTCTGTCACTACGACACCAATTTATTAAAAGACATGTCGACAGAAGCTGTGTCTCGTGAAGAAGCAAAACTGCTCGACCTGCAATCTGTATTAGAGCGCATCAGCAAACTACCACAAGCCACCATTGCCAAGCTTGAAGGGTTCGCACGAGGTGGAGGCCATGAATTTGCACTGGCGTGTGACATGCGATTCGCCGCTCGTGGTAAGTATAAATTCATGCAAATGGAAGTAGGCATGGGCATCCTTCCTTGTGGCGGTGGCGCATCACGAATGGCTCGTCAAGTTGGCTTAGGGCGCGCACTCGAAATCATCCTAAGTGCTCGAGATTTTGATGCAGATGAAGCAGAAGCGTACGGCACCATCAACAAGGCTTTAGAGCCGGATGAGATCGGTGAATACGTTGATACACTAGCGAAACGAATTTCAAAATTCCCAGCTGAATCGATCAACGCATGTAAGCAAGCGGTGTACGAATCCATCGATAAACCTATCGAAGAAGCACTAAAAGCGGAAGCCTACTGGCTGTACCAAGCAACCAGCAAAACCCCTGCGGTTAAGCGTTTCCAAATTGCCGATGAACAAGGCTTAGAGCACGATATCGAAAACCAACGTAACTGGGAAAATCTGGTTATGAACGTTCAAGACATCAAATAGCTCGTTCACTTCCCTCATTTGGGTCAGCCAAAAGCTGACCCATTTATCTTTAAATTAGCCATTTTTTGTCCCATAGACTCACATTTGAGTCTTCAGCCTGTGAGCCAAATGCAACTATGTGTCATTAATCTTTGTTATAACGTTGTTCAAACTATTTTTTGAAGGATCAAAAATGCAAAAAATAATTCTGATCACAGGAGCCACAGATGGCATTGGTTTAGAGACCGCAAAAGCGCTGACTCAGCAAGGACACCACGTTCTCATTCATGGCCGCAACCCAGCCAAGGTCCACAAAGTCGTGACGGCTTTATCTCGCCTGTCTAAGAACGCCATCATCGAAAGCTACATCGCCGACCTATCGACGCTCTCCGATGTTGATAAGCTAGCGACCCAAATCAAAAGCAATCACAAGCGACTCGATATACTCATCAACAACGCTGGCGTCTACAAGGTGTCGGACGTCACTACTCCAGATAATCTTGATGTGCGTTTTGTGGTGAACACCATTGCGCCCTATCTTCTGACACAAAAGCTGCTCCCTCTTTTTGATGCGACAGGTCGTATCGTGAACCTATCTTCAGCAGCCCAGTCATCCGTAGATTTGGACGCGCTAACCAGCCCAAACGCAGGCGAACTGGATGGCCCTGTTTACGCACAAAGTAAGCTTGCACTGACGATGTGGTCTATCGAATTAGCCAATTCCTTATCTAACTCTCGATTAGAGAATAGCCCCGCCGTTATCCCTGTAAACCCAGCCTCTTTCCTCGGCAGCAAGTTAGTAAAAGATGCTTATGGCGTTGATGGTAACGATCTGGCGATTGGTGCAGATATTCTTTGTCGTGCTGCACTGTCAGAAGAATTTGCCAACGCTTCTGGGAAATATTTTGATAATGATTCAGGGTTATTCAAAGACCCTCACGCGGATGCATTAGACCCTACCAAAAACCGACAACTGGTCGCGGTGCTTGACCAGTTACTCGAAGAGAAGTTGTGCGTCGCACACTCATAACTCTCCGCTAACACGTTGATAGATAGCCCCAACAAATAGCCTCGAATACCACCTAATCCGAGCACGCAGTTCTTCCATTTAAATCAAGAACTGTGTGCTCATTCGATTATTAAAATTTCTTTAATACTGATTCCCTGCTTTGCCCAATTATCACCCAAGATGCAGGTTGTTAGACTTGTCCTCGTCGAAACAATACAGGCTAAGGCCGAGGAGCATTTATGCGTTTTGAAGGCAAAGTTTATCGTCCTTGGATGGAAGCAGAGAGCGTACTCATCCAGACAACATTGGGATGCAGCAACAACCAATGTACCTTCTGCACGATGTTTGATGATAAGCGTTTCAAAGTAAGAGACATCAAAGACATCTTTGAAGATATTGATGCCGCGAGAAAGATCTACCCGCATGTAGAGTCTATCTTTTTAGTCGATGGTAACGTGATGGCAATCCGAACCGAGATGCTGATTTCGATTCTGGATTACATCAAAATCACCTTCCCAGAGATCAAGAATATTTCTCTGTATTCAGGCTTCAACGACTTCCGTCGTAAGAGTTTATCGGAACTGAAAGAGATCAAATCGGCAGGTTTGAGCATGGCGTATTCAGGCTTAGAGTCAGGTGACCCTATTGTTCTGGATCGTATTCAAAAACGCATGACACGTGAACACGCAATTGAAGGCATGAACCTAGCGCGTGAAGCCGACATTAAAGTATTGGCTTCGTTTATCTTTGGCCTTGGTGGTCGTGAACGTTCAAAAGAACATGCGATTAATACCACTAGCTTGCTGAACATCATGCAGCCAGATGCGATTGCACCGATGGCTTTGGCGGTTCAACCGGGTTCAGTATTAGAGAAAGAAGTGCAGCGCGGCGAATTCGTATTACCGACACCATTGCAGATTCTAGAAGAAGAGAAGTACTTGCTCGAAAACTTAGAGGACTTCGATTGTTACTACTGGGGCGATCACGGGAACAATATCTCACCGATGCGAGGCATGCTCCCTCAAGCGCGCAAGCCGTTTCTTGATAAGATCAATCAAGACATCGCGCATAACCCGATCACTAAGCAGAACGTAATTAAAACCTTTGCCTGGTAGTCGCTCGATTTAACTCATAACGATAAACGTAGACAAACTAAACGACAGGCGTTGCCACTCCATATTATGGAATAATCAAAGTCCAGCAGCGCCTAACGTATCTCTTACTTTTTAGGTTTAAAACCCTAAGCCAAAGCCGCTAACAACAAGTCAGTACTCGCTTCAACGTGTGCTTCAATCTCTTGTTCTGTTGGTGCTGGCATTCCCATCAATACACCATCTCTGAGACTCATCACCATACCAAGCCACAGGTTTATCTTGGTTTTCGGTTCTTCGAGCTTGAATCGGTCATTGAAAAACTGCGTTAGCACTCGGTCGGTATCATCTGGGCCAACCTCCATAAAGCGACTGACCAATTCAGGAGACTTACTGCCCTCTGAGATGAGCAGCTTAAATGTCGCGATGTGTTCACTAGAAAGATGAAACGCGACAAAGTCTTTTGCGAAACCCACCAATGCTTGTCGAGTATCTTCCTGTTGTAAATGCACCACCAACTTGTCGTCGGTTTGGCTGCCCATTTGTCTCAAGGTTGCTTCAAACAACACATCCTTAGACGAGAAGTAACGATAGAGCGTTTGCTTGGTCATTTTCGCTTCGCTAGCAACTCTATCCATGCTGGTCTGCACGTAGCCTTCAGCTAAGAATATGTCCTTCGCCGCTTTCAAAATCGCGAGTCGCTTCTTCTCTTTGTTCTGCTCAATCTTGCTCATTACTTCATCCACCCCAAAACAGAGATCATACTTTAAAGTATGATTTGTGTTGACTCAACCAATTTCAAAAATCATACTAACCAGTATGATTTGTTAATAATGAAAAATTGGATAGAGAAATGGCGACAATTAATCTCCCGAAAACAGAAGTAAGAAACACACGAACCTTCGGCTTCACCCTCGCGATTGCAGGTGCTGTATTGATGAGTATTGATCCGATATTCATTCGCTATGCTGGCGTAAGCGGCTTCGACACGGCCTTCTTGTTTGGCTTATTCAGCGCGATATCGATGCCGATCTTGCTTAAGTTCAACGACAAACGTGGGGTTCGAAAAGCAGTGGTCCAGAGCGGTTGGCCATTATTGGCAGCTGGCGTACTTATGTTGGGCAGTGCATCGGGCTTGGTGTTCAGCATCAAGATGACTTCGATCGCTAATACCTTTGTGATCCTCAGTGCTGCTCCTGCTGTGGCGGCTATTTTCAGTTGGTTGATCTTGAAAGAAGCCACCAGCCGCTCGACCTTAATTGCGATTGTGGCCGTGATGATCGGCATTACGATCGTCGTCTCAGGTTCGTTTTCTTCGGGTAATTGGATGGGTGACGCTTTGGCGGTGTTCGCGGTGATCTGCCTTTCAATGATGTTTACCTTGCTGCGTAAATATCAAGATGTCAGCCGATTGGCGAGTGTTGGCTTAGGTGGCTTGTTACTGGCGATGGTGATGTTCTTCTTTGCAACACCATCAAGCTACAGCGTTGAAACGTGGCTAATCATGGGCATGATGGGCTTGTTTACCGCTCCAGTTGGGCGTGTGCTTTCCATGGTTGCCACTCGCCACATTACCGCACCTGAAGTATCAATGACTCTGATGTTGGAAACTGTATTAGCTCCGGTATGGGCGTTTATCTTCTTCACCGAAATCCCACCAATGACCAGCATTATCGGTGGTGTGGTGATCCTGATTACGATCTTTATCTACACCTTCGTGACCATGAAAAACGATGACAAATAAATAGATTAATAAAGAGACTACTAAAGAACTGAACAGGAGCTAAACATGTCTACTGAACTGAAATTTATAGGCCGAATTACCACGCCCTATCACTCGGTTGCTGATTGCCCAAACAACATTCAACCGGACAACGGTCGGATATGCGAAATCAAATTAGACGCTGAGTTCCAACAAGGTTTACTGGGCTTACACAGTGGCGATCACATCTTGATATTGTATTGGTTAGAAGGCGCTAATCGAGATGAACTGATACAAAGCTGGGACGAAGAGATACCAACCAAAGGGACCTTCGCACTGCGTTCACCCCACAGGCCAAACCCAATAGGTGCAGCCATATTGCCGATTGAGAAAATCGAGAATGGCACAGTGACAGTAAGAGGTTTAGATTGCTTGAACAACACACCGCTGTTGGATATTAAGCCTGCGATCTATAAAGAGCTGAATGAAGGAAAATAAAAAAGGCCAGTATCAACTGGCCCTTTCATTTTCTATCTATATTGTTATCTATCGAACTATCTCGAACCGATAGCTCTAACTAATTCAGCAATTCCGTCCCAATCACCCTTATCCATTTTGTCGGTAGGAACCATCCAAGTTCCACCGCAGGCAACGACTGATTTTAGCGCTAAGTAAGAATCTACGTTAGCTGGGCTCACGCCACCTGTCGGCATAAAGTTAACTGGATAAACAGCCGTAAGTGCTTTCAACATAGCAACACCACCTGATGGCTCTGCAGGAAAGAACTTAAGTGTTTTAAGGCCCATTTCCATTGCTTGCTCGACTAGGCTCGGATTGTTAACCCCAGGTACAATCACAACGCCACGCTGCTGACAGTATTTTACCGTCGTTGGATTTAAGCCAGGGCTCACAATAAAATCAACACCCGCATCAATCGCAATATCCACCTGCTCTGTCGTTAGTATCGTACCAGCGCCAATCAGTAATTCGGGGTAGGCTTCACGCATCAAACGAATCGACTCTGCTGCCGCTTCAGTACGAAAGGTCACTTCTGCGCAAGGTAAACCATTTTCAACCAGTACTTTGGCAAGAGGAACCGCTTGGGCAACGTCGTTAATGGCGATCACAGGAACGATGCGAATATCTCTGAGTCGCTGCTCAATTGTTTTCATTATTCATTTCTCTCACTATCAAACAGACAAATTAAGCCAAGTCGCTGCCGTTGCTTGCGATCACTTTTTTGTACCAATGGAACGACTTTTTAGGAATACGATTTAACGTACCATTACCTAGGTTGTCTCTATCCACATAAATGAAGCCGTAGCGCTTACTCATTTCGCCAGTCGACGCTGCGACCAAATCAATACAACCCCAAGGTGTATATCCCATCAATGGAACACCATCTTCCATCGCTTCATGCATCGCAACAATGTGCTGACGGAGATAATCGATACGGTAGTCATCGTTCACCTCCCCCTTGTCATCTAAGGTGTCACGAGCGCCTAAGCCATTCTCAACCAAGAAAAGCGGTTTCTGGTAACGATCATATAGGGTATTCATCGTGATACGAAGACCAGTAGGGTCGATCACCCATCCCCAATCACTTGCTGGCAGGTGAGGGTTTTTGATTGACTTGACGACGTTCGCTGCACTCGTATTTCCTGCATTCATATCAGCGGAAGCACAGCGTGAAGCGTAATAACTGAAAGAGATGAAATCGACAGTATTTTTCAGGATCTCGAAATCTTCTTCTTGTGTTTCAAGCACCACACCTTTGTTATCAAATACTTTTTGAGCATAAGATGGGTAGTAACCACGTGATTGAACATCGATAAAGAATAGGTTCTCACGGTCTTTTTCCATCGCCATAAGTACATCTTCAGGCATACAAGAGTAAGGGTAGAAGTTACCGCCCGCCAGCATACAACCCACTTGATTTTGCTCATCAACTTCATGGGCAATTTTAGTCACTAAAGCACTCGCCACTAGCTCATGGTGGGCAGCTTGGTATTTCACTTGATCGTGATTTTCGCCTTCTTGGAACAACAATCCAGCACCAGAGAATGGGCTTGCCAGTAAGATATTAATTTCATTAAAGGTTAGCCAATACTTCACCAAACCTTTGTAGTTCTCGAAACAGGTTCTCGCGTAACGGCTAAAGAACTCAATCATCTTACGATTGCGCCACGAACCATACTCGTTCACCAAGTGCATTGGCACATCGAAATGACACAAGGTAACTAATGGCTCAATACCGTATTTCTTACACTCTTCAAAAACATCACGGTAAAAGTCTAACCCGGCTTGGTTCGGCTCTAACTCATCACCTTTTGGAAAGATTCGGCTCCATGCGATTGATACGCGAAACACTTTAAATCCCATCTCTGCCAGCAAGGCGATGTCTTCTTTGTAACGGTGATAAAAATCTATCGCGTTATGGCTTGGGTAGAACTCGTCTTCGCTGAGCGTCACCTTATCAACCTGACCAAGCTTAATTGGCATGCGGTTCGTACCGTAAGGAATCATATCTACGGTTGTAAGGCCTTTACCACCCGCTAAGTGAGCGCCTTCAGACTGGTTTGCGGCAATAGCGCCGCCCCATAAGAAATCTTCGGGAAATTGAATGTTTGACATCGAATACCTCGGAAACAATAAAAGTCACCTTACGATGAAGTAAGGTGACTGAATAAATTAATCAATTCTAATTAAGAAGCGGACACTACAGTGGTCTTCTCTTCAGCCTTGCCAGCTTCTTTCTTTGCTGGCTCTGAAGTTGCTTTCTCATCGGCATCATCTTCTGGAACATCTTCAAAGCCTAAAACTAGGGTTAGAACGAATGACAGAACAATAGACAATGCGATCAGACCGAACACCCAAACGATACTCATCGGGTCATTCACATCGAAGAACTGAACGCTCGTAAACAGGCTTGGTGCTGCCATCGAGTGACTCGCAAGACCACCCATACCCGCTAATGCACCTACGATGAAACCAGTAATCATTGTTGCGATAAGTGGGCGTTTAAGACGAACAAGCACACCGTACAAAGCAGGCTCAGAGATACCAGCGAAGATAGCTGAAGCACCCGCCGCTAATGATGTCTGCTTTAATGCGCTGTTTTTGGTTTTGTAAGCAACAGCTAGACACGCGCCACCCATACCAAGGTTGGCACCGATTTCTGAAGGCATAACCATACCTTCACGACCAGTCTCGGCAATGGTTTGAATAATTGTTGGAGTAAATACACGGTGCATGCCAGTCAAAACAAGTAGTGGCCACAATGCCCCCATGATAGCAACCGACAACCAACCTAGCGTGTCATGAATTGTGTAAACAAGCGCTGAAAGTGCAGTACCTACCCAAATACCAAATGGGCCGATCAGTACGATAGCAACCGGAGCTGCAATCAATACGATCAACATAGGTTTCAGGAAGTTTTTAGTCACAGCAGGGGTAATGCTATCTACCCAACGTTCTATGTAAGAAAGAGCCCAAGTCATCACAAGTACAGGAATAACCGTGTAGGTGTATTTTACTGACGTGATTGGGATTCCGAAGAAATCAACGTGCTTGCCTTCTGCAGCTTGCGCCATCAATTCCATAAAGTTCGGGTGAATCAAGACGCCAGCAATAGCAATGGAAAGAGACATATTGGTCTTGAACTTGATCGATGCAGAAGCGGCAACCATAACCGGTAGGAAGAAGAAAGCACCATCGCCAATCGCTTTCAAGATAATCAAAGTTGGCGCATTTGGCTCAACCCAACCCAGCATCTCAAGTACCATGGCGAGCAGTTTGACCATTGAAGCGCCAATGATTGCTGGGATAAGAGGCGACATGGTGCCAACCAGTGCATCCAACATTTTCGCACCAATTGACTTAGCCGTTAGCTTCTCTTTTTTAGCAGGAACCTCTGACTCAGATACAGTGGATAGCTCACAAAGCGCCATCACTTCTTTGTATGCATACGATACCTCGTTACCAATGATAACTTGTACTTTGTCTCCATTATCAACAACACCCATCACACCTTTCAGTGCTTTTAGTTTGTTGATATCGACGCCATCTTGGCTGTGTAAAACGAATCGTAGTCGAGTCATACAGTGTGTCAGGGCTGCCACATTTGTCTTGCCCCCAAGATGCTCAACAACAGATTTCGCAATTGCGCGGTAATCGTTGGCCATTTTATCCCCCAAAGATCTCTTTCCAGTGATTTTTAAACGCGAATATAGTGAGATGTGACTAATTTTCAGTCAGTAGGATGCAAAAACAATCACAATTGTTGTGAATTGTTGTTTTGTGTCCTTCATCACACTTCCTTAAGTTACCGGTAACATGTTACCGATAACACTTATAAGATAAAGCCATATTTACAAGCGATGTTCAAAATTGAGATCACGCGCAAATTTGTTAAGAGGATTGAGTTATGGCTGGTAGTAGTGTCATCGTCATGGGTGTCAGTGCTTGCGGGAAAAGCACGATAGGCGAGCAGTTGGCAAAAAAACTTGGGCGTAAGTTTATTGATGGTGACGACCTTCATCCTCGAGCAAACATTCAAAAAATGGCGTCAGGCCAACCTCTTAATGATGATGATCGTATTCCATGGCTGGAACGTGTTCGTGATGCAGCGTACAGCCTAGAAAGTAAAAATGAGCACGGCGTTATTGTGTGTTCTGCGTTGAAGAAGAAATACCGGGACCAAATTCGCGAAGGGAACAAAAACCTCACCTTTCTCTTTTTAGATGGCGATGTTGACCTGATCTTGCATCGAATGCGTCAACGCCAAGGCCACTTCATGAAAGAGAACATGATCAAAAGCCAATTCGAAACATTAGAAAGACCCGATCACGAGCCAGATACGGTTGTCATTAGCATTGATGGCGATATTGATGACGTTGTGGACTGTGCTGCGATTGTGCTTTCAATGACTGATGAGGCAGAAATAGCATGACCCTTCCAACCATCCAAGCGGTTACTCAACGATTAATCGAACGAAGCACAGCGGATCGTGAAGCGTTTCTAAACCGAACTAAACATCAAGCCTATGCAGGCAAAGGTGGCAAAGGGCTTTCTTGCGGCAACTTAGCTCACGCTGTCGCGGCTTCTTGTTCCGATGAGAAACGATCCATCCTTGATCTCACTAAGTCTAATGTGGCGTTAATCAGCTCTTACAACGATATGTTAAGCGCCCACCAGCCGTATCAACACTATCCTGATCAGATCAAAAAGGCATTAGCTAAGTTCGGCCACACGTCTCAAGTAGCGGGTTGTGTTCCTGCAATGTGCGATGGAGTAACTCAAGGGCAACCAGGAATGGATATGTCTTTATTCTCAAGAGACTTGATTGCTCAATCTACGGCTTTGTCACTTAGCCACAATGTGTTTGATTCAACACTTTTACTTGGCATTTGCGACAAGATAGCCCCGGGGCAGTTAATAGGCGCACTCTCTTTTGCGCATCTGCCCACGGCATTTGTTCCAGCAGGATTAATGGCAACGGGCATCAGCAACGAAGAGAAAGTACACGTCCGCCAAGAGTATGCTGCAGGTAAAGTAGGTAAAAATGCCTTACTGGATATGGAGTGCAACGCTTATCACTCAGCGGGCACCTGCACTTTTTACGGCACAGCCAATACCAATCAGCTGGTATTTGAAGCAATGGGCTTGATGCTACCGGGCTCAGCGTTTATTCACCCTGACTCTGAATTGCGCGCATCACTGACTCAGCATGCTGCAATCGAAATCGCCTCGATGACACCACAAGCTTCAGGTTTCCGCCCACTTTCTGAAGTCTTTACCGCTAAAAGCTTAATCAATGGCATTGTTGCCCTACTCGCCTCAGGAGGCAGTACTAACCACAGCATTCACATGGTTGCGGTCGCACGTGCAGCAGGGTTTATTCTGACTTGGCAAGACATCAGTGATCTATCCGATGTGGTGCCTTTACTTGCTCGAGTTTACCCCAACGGGCCTGCAGATATGAATGCATTCCAAGCGGCGGGAGGAGTACCCGCGCTATTGCGCCGTTTAGATCAAGCCAACTTACTGCACCGAGATGTCACACCTACCTTTGGCTCATTTGAAGATCAAATGAGTATCCCAGAGTTGGAAAATGGAAAGCTAACGTGGAAAAAGTGCGAGCAGTCGGCAGACGCAGAGGTAATTGCAGGTCCAGAACAAGTATTCCAAAGCACAGGTGGAACGCGAGTCCTTTCAGGGAACCTTGGCAAGGCAGTGATTAAGGTGTCAGCTGTTGCAGAAGAGCAACGTGTAATAGAAGCACCTGCGGTAGTTTTTGATTGCCAACACAAGGTAGAAGCCGCGTATCAACGAGGTGAGCTCAACAAAGACTGCATTGTTGTGGTGATAAACAATGGCCCAGCAGCAAACGGGATGCCGGAACTGCACAAGCTCATGCCGATTCTAGGCAACATACAAAAACAAGGTTTTAAAGTGGCTCTGGTTACTGATGGTCGCCTCTCTGGTGCATCAGGAAAGATCCCGTCTGCAATTCATGTCTCTCCGGAGGCTATTCGAGGCGGAGCCATTGGGCTTATTCGCGAAGGCGATATTCTGCGCTTAGATTGTGCGAGTGGTGAACTCAATAACCTCAACGACATGCAGTCTCGCCAAGCGAGAGTGTTTGAGGTAGACGCCAACCAACAAACCATGGGGCGCAACCTATTTAGCGTGATGCGCCAAAGCGTTTCGAGTGCAGAACAAGGGGCGAGTTTTATCGTCTAACTGTGTTATCGCTTAAATGTAAACGCAAAAGGGGCATCATTTCGATGCCCCTTTCGGTTTCCACGATACTTGGTTAAACGCTTTCGCCATCAGTGATGCGATAGCCCATATCCACTACCGTTTCCGCGACTGGCTCACCTTTCAATCGGGCAAGCAGTAGCTCGGCACTTTTCTTACCTATTTCATAACGTGGCGTATCCACACTGGTCAGTTTGGGGCGTATCGTTTGACCGATATCTAGAGCGTTATAGCCCACCACAGATAGCTGTTGCGGCACTTGGATTCCACGTTGTTGGGCAATGAGCAAGGTACCTATCGCGATGTCATCATTGGTGCAGAACACGCCATCTAGATCTGGATAATCTGCAAGAGCGCGATCAAGCAGATCCTCAGCCAAAGAGAAGTTAGAGTGCTGTTCAGTCAACACGTGCTTAGGCTCTAATCCAGCCTCATGCATCGCTTTGTCATAGCCTTGCAAACGCAATTTAGTTCGCGCATCCAGTCGAGCGCCAAAGTAAGCAATAGAGCACTTACCGGCTTCAATCATGCGCTTCACGACGTGATAAGAAGCATCGATGTGGTCTAAGCCGACAACCATATCAATCGGTTTACTCGGCAATTCCATGGTTTCAACCACAGAGACCCCAGAGTTCTTAATCATCTGTAACGTGCGGGGGGTGTGGTGGCTTTCTGTCAATATCAACCCATCAACTTGATACGAAAGCAGCGAAGCAATTTTTTCCTCTTCTTCCACAGCATCATAGCTAAAGTGAGCGAGCAACGTCTCGTAGCCGTTCTCTTTGGTAACCGTTTCGATACCTTGAACAAACGCGGCAAAGATTTGGTTTGATAATGAAGGGAGCAAGATACCGATCGCTTTACTCGACGACTTAGAGAGCATCGCTGGCGCTTTGTTTTCGATGTATCCCATCTCTTCAATAACCGCAGCAATTTTCTCGCGAGTTTTGGCTGCAACTGAATCGGGATTACGCATGTAACGAGAGACGGTCATCTTGGTGACGCCTACTTTGTCTGCCACATCTTGAAGTGTGGTTCGAGTTTTCTTGTGCGGCTCTTTCATAACTATGTGAACTCTTTATTATGTTACAAGTAACATTATAAAGTTTCCGCTCCCTCAACTTCAACCCATTCGTTCTCATCAACACATAGTTTTGGAATTTTTCGTCCCCCAACTAGTTCGTATAGAGTTTAAAGTAGACTCATACTACGCATACTTGATGAAGGTTTGGCTTAACTGCTGAAAGAGTGAATCTACGTTGGGTAGAGGCGTCACATGCGCGGACAACAGCGTATGAACCTGCGCATCAACCACGGTCGGGTTATCGCAAATTTGATTATAAAAATTCACTGGCGCAACGATGTTCTCTAAGTCAACGTCGAGCAAAATACAGGCTTGTGAAAGTACGATTTGACCGCCTCCTCGTTTCAACAAAACACGCTGAGCAGTACCCACTATTTTTTGTTTATTGATATTGAGGTTGTAGTCGCCGTCACAATAAGAACCGGGAGTCGCGTGTACATCCACATCCACGCCTAACTCTTTAAAAAACAGGGTCAAGACATTGCAAAGATGCAGGTACGCTTTTTGAATATTGTAAGCTTCATCACGAGGCCAATGGTAAATGTGCGATAGGTTAATGATCCCCGGTAATTGGGGAACGGGAGCGCCACCCGTTTTACGCGAAGAGAGTTGCCAACCTTGTGCCTCGAGTTGCTTTCTAGACTCTACCGTCACTGGCCACTTTTTACCTGCAGGCAAAACGAGTGTCGGCGTTTTTGCTTGCCACAGCATTAAGGCTTGTCCAATCTCACCAGCCTGTATTTGCTGCAATAGCTCATCTTCTTTTTCAAACGCACGCTCAACATCAATGTGCGGGTAACGCACGAGCTTATTCGATAACTTCAATGCACTTTTCCTCTACAGATTGTGGTGACCGACCATTTAACATTCCGCAATGGTTAATGAGACAAACATATCTCTAAAATCCAATGCAGCATAGCACCAATTACCTCTCCAGCCCTTTTCCTTGTGTTATTGAGATGTATTGACTTAGCTAAACCACTTCCACTTTGATGGCTTCTGTCTGACAAGGTTGTCTGATATGGTGACGGCAGAACTTCAGCAATTGTTTAGATAGTATTGAATATGAAAACACTAACCATACTTGATGGCGGCATGGGCCGAGAACTCAAAGAAATTGGTGCGCCATTCTCACAGCCTCTTTGGAGCGCTCAAGCACTGATTGAAGCACCTGAATTTGTTAGCCAAGCGCATCAAAACTTTGTCGATGCAGGCGCTGAACTCCTGATAACAAACAGCTATGCGTGTGTGCCTTTTCATTTGGGTGAAGATCTCTTTGCACAACGAGGCTTTGAGCTAGCGGCTCTATCTGGTGAACTGGCTAAGGCAGTTGCTGACAATGCACCTCACACAGTTAAAGTTGCAGGTGCGATTCCGCCACCGTTTGGCAGCTACCGACCAGACTTGTTCAAGGTCGAAGAAGCGGCTCCAATCATTCAAACCCTTTACGATGCGCAAGATCCAAACATCGACCTTTGGATCGCGGAAACAATCTGTAGCCTGCAAGAATTCGAATCCATTCATGCGGTACTTAAGCAGTCCGATAAGCCGTGCTACTACGCTTTTAGCTTGGAAGACGCTAAGGGTGACTCTGCCAACATTCGTTCTGGCGAGAGCGTAACAGACGCCATCAAGCTGGCCTGCCAATCTAACGCGAAAGGCATTATGTTTAACTGCTCAGTGCCTGAAGTAATGGACCAAGCCATCATCGATGCTAAACAAGTAATTGAAGAGTTAGGCTGTGATCTAGACATCGGTGTCTACGCCAATAACTTTGCGCCGATCAGCAGCGAACATGAAGCGAATGACATGCTTCAAGAGATGCGTGAGTTAGATGGCCAAGGTTACTTAGCTTACGCAAAACGTTGGTACGCATTGGGTGCCAATATTGTTGGTGGTTGCTGCGGTATTGGGCCAAAACACATTCAGGCTTTAGCTGATTGGAAGCGCTCAATACAAGGCTAGTCATGCACAGCAAAGCGCAGCACAAACAAAACAAGCTAATTAAAAATAGAGAACAGGTTGAGAAATCTGTTCTCTATTTGTATTGGGCAACTCTAAGTACACTTATTACAAAGCAAAGATTTGGAGTAAGTAATGAGCAACATGCAACGCAAGATTAAATGGGGCATCGCTGGATTAGGTAACATCGCTAACCGCTTTGCGACTGCACTCACCGAGCATTGCTCACATGGCGAACTCTATGCGGTGTCAGCACGAGATCACTCAAGAGCCACTCTGTTTGCAGATAAATTCGGTTGCGACAAGGCTTATGGATCTTATGAAGCCATGGCGCAAGACCCAGATGTTGAAGCGGTATACATAGCCACGGTTCATCCTTATCACAAGCCTTTGGCTGAACTGTTTCTAAGCCATAAAAAGAACGTGCTGGTAGAAAAGCCAGCCTTCACCAACCTCGGCGATTTGCTGGAGATGAAAGCCCTCGCAGAGCAAAACGGTGTGATGCTGCTAGAAGCGATGAAGACCGTCGTGTTCCCCGCTTATCGAGAGCTCACGTCATTCTTAACCAACAACAAGATTAAGATTGATTCGGTAGAAGCCAGCTTTGGTAACCATCACGATTATGACCCTGATTTGTTTATCTTCAACCCGGACTTAGCAGGTGGAGCAACGCTCGATGTTGGCGTCTACGGACTGTGGTTTTTCTACGATTTATGCCGCACGCTTGGAGTTACACCTTCCAGCCCTCAAGTAGAAATGTCGAGCCTTTATGAGGGTTCAAATGTCGATACCGACTCATGCTTCCAGTTTTCTGGCGAGATCAACGCCACCATCTCGGCATCGACAGTGCACAACCTACCACGCACTGCACGATTAAGTGGCTCAGATATCACCATCACGATTCAAGAAAAATGGTGGAACCCTGCCTACATCGAGGTTGAATATCAGAATGAAACCGTCACCATCGAGCACCCAATTCAAGGTAATGGGTTCGAATATCAAATCGAACACTTCTCACAGCTGGTGTTAGAGGGAAAAACGCACTCCGATATCCTAAGCTCAGAGGTAAGTGCTCACGTACTGGATACCATGGAGAAAGCACTCATTGATGCTGGCTACCAACACTTAACTCAACCTAAGATTTAGGACTTCGAATTGGGCAACCTTAAGCGAAAGCTTGAACTGTATGAAAAGATATTTCAGGCTTTTGGGCCTGGAGTATCACGCTGCCAAGTTAGCCAATTAGCAGCGCTACTGCATGTGAGTGAACGTCACGTTCAAACTCTATTGAAAGCAATGACAGCGCAAGGCTGGATTGAGTGGCAAGCCAGTTCGGGGCGTAATAAAAAGGCGCAGCTTACGTGTCTTATTGAGCCGATTGAAGCGTGTTACCAATACGCCCAAAGCCAAGCAGATTCAGGCAATATTGAGCAGGTGTTTAACACCCTAAGCTTCAATGGCCGCAACGCTGGCTCTGAGTTACAAACCTTTCTGAGCAGCAACAATCATTCAACACAGAACGTCGCGTATGTTCCCTTTCACCGAGAACTTGAAGTACTCCACCCTCAGCGTGTACTAAGGCGTACTGAACGTTTCTTAGTGATGCAGATTTGCCAACGCCTCACTGCAATTCAACAAGGGAAGCTCAGCGGTGATTTGGCTTATCATTGGCAACCTAATGAAGATGCTACCGTTTGGCATTTCCAAGTTCGTAATGGTGTTCAATTCCATAACGGTCGAAAGCTTGAAGTCCAAGACATAGTGCGTTGTCTCTCCTCACTCTCTAAGAGCAAACTCTGGCGTCGTTGCTATCAACATATTGTTGAAGTCTCGGCTGTCACTGGCGATGTGATCAAAGTGACTCTGAGCGAGCCTGATTGGCATTTGCCTCGATTACTGGCTAGAGCTGAGGCTTCGATATTTGAGAACACATCAGAAGATAAACTTATCGGCTCCGGTGCGTTCGCTTTGGACATCTTTTCAAGCAAGATGATGAGGTTAAACCGCAACAATGCCTATTCACACAGCACACCGATTCTCAATCGAGTCGAGCTTTGGGTTTATCCTGAATGGTCAAAAACTAAGGCATGTGCGCAAAACCAAGTGTGCGTCAAAGTGCCAGAGAAAACGATCGCGGTGAGTGGAGCGCGCCATTCAGATCTACAGAATTACGGGTCAATCTTCTTTAAGATTCAAAACCCAAAGCTGTCGAAAACCACTCGTGATTTCACCGTTGAGGACACCTCTGAATGCCAAGCGCTTTTCGAGCAATTATCAATATCTGGCGATCAAAAAACCAATGTCGAATACGGGCACTACACGGCGACCAAAGACATAGCCCTATGCAGTATTATTGATGAAAACGACACCTTCTCTTCATGGTTGAGCTTCTTTACTCGTTTCCCTTTTGAAGACTTATCGCTAGCCACAGAGATGCTAAATACTATTGGGCAAGGGATCACCTCAATTCGACGCGAGCCAGACATCGTTCTAGCAATGAATAGGCTGTTTGAACTTAGACATTGGCTAGATGAAACCGGGGTTGTGGTTGAACTCAAACAGGAGGCGTTTAACTTGGAAGTATCAGAAAAGATTCAGGCCGCTCAAGTGGATGGATTCGGTTGGTGCGACCTCGGGGATGTGTGGATTAGTCATATCTGAAGCACTCCTTGATAGAGATAAATCTTTAGGCACAAAGACTTATCTTTAACACTCCTCTGCCAATAGCACACAACGGGAGTGTTAGATTACGATGGAAACTCGACTCAAATTCAATAGACCCATTAGAAGGTAAATCATGAATCGATATCTAAAAGGCTCAATGCTGTTTCTCTGTGCATTTTCATTTAACAGCATGGCAAGCACTGAATGCGACGCGCTCACAGGTTGTGAGAAGAAGTTCTGCGAGATCGAATACCAAATCAAGAAAGCGGAACAGTACGACAATCAGTACAAAGTGGAGCGATTAACAAAAGCGTTAAAAGCTGCGAAAGAGAACTGCACCAATGAAGGTTTGAAAGACGACCTCCGTGAAAAAATCGAATCCAGTGAGGAAGATTTGGCCGAATACAGAGCCGACTTAGAAGAAGCCAAACAAGACGACAAAGCCGATAAGGTCCAAAAGTACCAACATAAGATCGACAAGGAACTGCGCAAGATCGATAGCTTAAAGCAGCAACTGGCTGAGATCCCCTAAACCGCTGTTGCGGTCAATTCAAAACTAAATACAGTCAACCAAAAACAAAAATGGTCTTACTGATTCGTAAGACCATTTACAATCTACCGCTGAAAAACAGTGTCCAGAATTAACACGACTAATCCCCAGCTCCTAGGTCACGAAGCCCTAAGCCACCAGCTTATCCTGCCAATGCTACTTCAGACTCTTTATAGATACGGTTAGCCACTTCGAATGCCGCTGGTGACATCAGCGTTTCTTTGCATCGCGCTTTAAACTGCTCAATATCAATAGCCTGCTCTTCCAACAAGTATTTCAGCTCACTTAGGTAGTTAGCCTCAAACACGGCTTGGCCAAGCGGTGTGCATTCGTATCGGCTCGATTCTTGGTATCCGATCACCGTCAGCACCGATTCCGGCATTTCCCAAAACTTCGCAATGGTGTAGGTCAAACGAATGGAGTAGCTGTTCATCAAACGCTTCAATGCTAACGAATTCGGCGGAACAGAAGGGTCTACATGTTTGAAGGCTTCAACCATCATTTGGAAGATGATCATCTTGCCCAGATTACGAATTAACCCAACAAAGTAGGCTGTGGCTCGGTCTTCTTGAGCTTGTGATTCTTTCATCAGCTCTTTAGAAAAGGACGCAGTTTGGATGCTGTGATTCCAAATCTTCTCACCGAAATGACGCCAGTAAATGTTATTGCCCGGCGTAAAGTTCTTCATGTAAGAATTCACCACTCCTTCAATTAGCCCTTGTGAGCCCATATTTAGGAAAGCGGTTTTTAAGTCGGTAACTTGTTTTTCACTGCGTTTGTAGAAGGCGCTGTTAGCCAGTTTAATCACATCGGCTGCCATGCTTGGCTCACGCTCAATCACTCTCAACAGTGCCTCAACATCAAACTCATCATTCTGTAGTTCGCCCATTAATGTAGTGACAGAGGCAGGCATAACAGGTAACTCATTCAGCAACGCTTTCGGAGAACGAATCAAACGTTCGATTTGGCAAGCCACAAAATCGCTAAACGGATCTGACTCTGTTCTCAGGCGTGATTCTCCAAACAGATAATCAAGAAACTCCCCATCGTGAAGGCTCATCGTTTTATCGACAATTAATAATGATGGCTGAGCAGACGAAGGCGGAACAAAGATTGAAGAGCGAGGCGTGACTTGCGCTGCTTTAACACTTTCCTGTTCAGAGGTCGTTTGTTGGGAGGTAGCTTGTTGGGAGACACTTTTTGAAGAATGACTTTGCTTACTTTGATTAGCAACGAAAGGGGAAAATAGTGCCTGCAATACCCTTTTAAACATCAATACGGCTCCTAGATGAATACAACATAGATCGGGATATATAAGGGCGGTGATTATTGCACAGGCAACTCATAAACCATACAGTGATAAATGAATCATTAATTTTTCAGCTGTATAGGATCTGTTACTCAACGATTTGCTAGGCCAAGCCCCCCCCCAGCATTCGCCAGAAACAAAAAGAGCGAGCAAATAAAGCTTGCTCGCTCTTCCATCAATCTAAATCGTGCAGCTGACTAAATTAGCGCTCTGCTACTTCTAGTACGATCTTGCCGACGTGCTTTTTCTTCAAGAACTCATCTTGTGCAGTATGGATATCAGCCAATGGGAAAGACTCCGCGACAATCGCGCCGATCTGCTGTTTCTCAATGCGGTTAACCAGATTTTGGAATACTTGTGGTTCTAAAACTGTGCAACCAAAAAAGCTAAGGTCTTTCAGATACAGAGTACGAACATCAAGCTCGACCATCGCACCACCAATTGCACCAGAGACGGCATAACGGCCGTGCGGTTTTAGAACGTCAAGAAACTCTGGCCATTTGTCACCGGCAACCAAATCGATAACCACATGCACACTGTTTACACCTAATGCTTTTACCAAATCAGCATCACGAGCAATCACTTCATCAGCACCTAATTCAAGTAGCTGTTCATTCTTGCTTGGGCTAGTAATTGCAATCACGTATGCACCGCGTGCTTTCGCCAATTGAATCGCCGCCGAACCGACACCGCCCGATGCGCCAGAGATAAGTACGCGATCACCTTCAGCCACATTTGCGCGAGTCAGCATGTTCTCTGCCGTCGAGTAAGAACATGGAAAAGAGGCTAGCTCAACATCCGACATAGTGCTGTTCACCGCATAAGCGTGTTTCGCGGCGACTTT
Organism: Vibrio pomeroyi; assembly: GCA_041879425.1. Taxonomy (NCBI): domain Bacteria; kingdom Pseudomonadati; phylum Pseudomonadota; class Gammaproteobacteria; order Vibrionales; family Vibrionaceae; genus Vibrio; species Vibrio pomeroyi. The sequence continues at coordinate 1,032,641 of CP090855.1, forward strand.
TGTGTATTCAGCAAAACCACCATCGCACTCAGAACCGAAATACCATGGCTGTGGCAGATCTCGTCCGTACACTTCCGTTAAACAAGGCTCGATAAGAACGCGCTCACCAATACGGTCAACAGAGACTTCATCACCAACTGCAACGATGAAACCGCACACGTCAGCACCTTGGATTCGAGGGAACTTTAGCGCTTCACCCGACCAGCTTGCATCGTCTGAATCGTCACTTTTTGAGTACCAACCAATTCGCGTATTGATATCCGTATTGTTAACGCCTGCCGCCATCACTTTGATCAGCACTTCATTAGGTTCGATTTGAGGAACAGCGATATCTTCGCGGTAGCCAAGCATTTCTGCTCCGCCGTGACCCAACATCTCTACGCCTTTCATTGTCTTTGGTAGTTCGAATTTCATCGTGTTTCCTCGAGTAATTTTGTAACCATATTCTGTGCTGATGCCACCGCTTCTTCGCCTAATACTGGCCACGCGCTTGATACGCCTTCATGAAGTAAAAACAGTGGTGTCGCGAGATCATCTCGCAGGCTCTGCTTGCCTATAAGCAAACGAACTTGTTCTTTATGTTGCGTAACCGATTGGTTGATAAGCTCATTATCTGGAAATGCAGCAATCGCATTCATCGACATACACCCATGCGGCGCATACTCTTCTAACCATTGTTGAAGCTTGTTGAAGATATGAGTGACAGATTCCAATCCAGCCTCTGGCGACGCCTCCAGTAAGAAGTCGAGATAGCGTTGGTGTCGGTATTCCAATGCACCAACAATCATCGCTTCTTTTGAAGGGAAATGTTTATACAGGGTTCTTAGGCTTACACCGCACGCTGTTTTCAGCTGTGCAACGCTCGGCTCAGCAAAACCTTGTTGGCTGAACGCTACTTCAAGGCTTGCTGCAATCTGTTCTCTCAACATAGTGCTCTCTCAATACCTGACAAAGGGTAGAATGATTGTTCTACTTACAGGGTAGAACGATCACTCTACCCATGTCAACATCCTAATTTACGAATGAATAAAATGAAAAATTCCGCGCCCAATAGGATACGGAATTTATCGATATAGATGAGAGACTTACCGTTTAAGCTAGAGTCTACTGCGTATCGTCACCGACACAGATAGCGCACCACAAAGTACCAACACCACACCTAGATCTTGAATCATTCCCGCTAAAGCAAGCCCTGAACCAATTAAGGTGTAATACATCAAACCAAACAGTGCGCCTGCACTTCCTGCTTGAGATTGATAGCGAACCAACGCACGGCTCAATACATTAGGGATCGCAATGCCAAACGCCATAACCACCAGCATCATCGGAAGTAGGAACCAGATCGTGTGTTGTGAAAAATACACACCCACCGCACCTAATATTTGGAGCCCTGCCGCTAAGCTAATCAAAGAGATAGATGATACTTGTCGCTTCAATAGTGCTTTGTTAACCAAGCTTCCCAACAAGGTTCCGAATCCAAGCACCACACCACTATAACCAAACTGCTCGATGCTGAATCCAAGCTGTAAGAAGGTGAATGAACCCAGTTGGTAATACGAGAACAGCGCAATATTGAACGACGCCACAAGCAGTGCTGATAGCCAAATGCCACCGTCTTTAATCATATGAATACTGAGCGATTTCAATTGCAATGGCTGCTTAGATTTTTGCGTTTCAGGCAGCGACCATAAGCTATGTGCCAGCAACGCTAATACCATAATAAATAAGGCAATAAACACATATTGATGCCCGCCAGCTTGGCTTAATTGACCACCAAGTAGTAACCCGATGATTGGGCTAATCGACAACCCCATACCCATGTAACCAAACACCTTGGCTAGCTCTGTGCCGCGAAAAGCATCTCGAAGCATGGTTTGAGTGACGACAGAGCCAACCGCAAGTCCGAAAGCGCCCATTGCTCTTGCTATCATCAACCACGTAAAACTGTCGGTTTGCATGGCTATGAGTGCAGAACAGGCGAATAATCCGATCCCCAATAACATGGTGAGACGACGTCCCCATTTATCCGCTAACACGCCCCATACCACTACACCCACCGCAAATGCAGAGAAGTAAATCGATAGGGTTTGAGCGGCTTGTGTGTAACTGACATCAAAGGATTTCGATATTGAATCCAGAGTCGGGCTATAGATGGTTTCTGCGATTTGAGGGAACATCAACAGCAGCACCATTTGCCATAAAGAAGGTTTTGTTTTCATCATTTTTCCAAGACCAGTGAACTTGACGCGAAGTCTAGGGGAAACTAACCTTGGCTCGTTAACAACATTAAAACCAAAAACAACAAGATTGGGACAAATGGCATTAATTAGTGAGACCATCGAGTTTGATGCAGACAGCTTACCCGCGCCTGTAATTGGCATTGCCGCAGAGCTAGGCAAACATGACTCGGGCATACATCACCACGTTAAGGGGCAGCTTCTGTATGCTCCGCAAGGCTGTATCACCTTGACCTTAGAAAACGCCCTTTGCATTTTACCGCCGACCAAAGCCGTGTGGATCCCGCCCTATACCAAGCACCGAGCGCAAATGACTAATGTAGTCGCCTATCGCTCGCTCTATTTCGATAGCAGCATTTACACCTGCCCGGAGGCCATTGAGATTGTGGAAGTGAACGAGCTTTTGAAGGCGCTGATCAATAAGATGGCTTTTTGGGATTGGAACATCTCACCGGAGCAAACCACCAACACCGCCAACCTATTCTGGGAAGAATTTTACAGCGCCAATCAGCATTCGTTCATCTTGCCGCTACCGACAGATCGCCGATTCAAACGCTTTTGTGAACAAGTTAGAAGCGATTCATTCTTAGCCCCCGGGTTATCGACATTAGCTGATTCAGTTGGGGCAAGCACTAAAACCATCACTCGATTGTTCAAGGCAGAAACAGGCATGACTTATCAAGAATGGCGACAACAGTGGCGCTTGTTTAAGGCAATTGAACTACTCTCAGAAAACCGACAAGTCGGCGATGTCGCGCATCTGTTAGAGTTTTCATCCAACAGCGCGTTTATTGCCTTTTTCAAACAACAAACCGGACAAACCCCGTTGGCCTTTACCAAATTAGGGGCGTGATTGTAGTAATCCAAACTCTTAAGTTTTACTTAGCTCAGACACAAAAAAACCAGAACATAAGTTCTGGTTTTTAGAAGTATTTTAAAGCTAGATGCAATCGTTACTTGGTATAGAAAGCACGTTTCAATGCCATCTCTAAACCACGAACTTCAGCTAAGCCTTTCAATCGACCAATTGCCGAATAGCCAGGGTTCGTGGTTTTCTTTAGGTCATCCAACATTTGATGACCGTGGTCCGGACGCATTGGAATTAAACGGTGATCGCCCACTTCTGCACGACGATTTTCTTCATCCAAGATAGCCATTACAACGTTGTACATGTCCACATCACCATCTAGGTGCGCCGCTTCGTGGAATGTCATTGGGTTGCTCTCTTCACGCTTGGTTGAGCGCAAGTGCGTAAAGTAGATTCGGTCACCGTGCTTTTTGATCATATTAACCAAGTCGTTGTCGCCACGCACACCGTATGACCCTGTACACATCGTCAAACCGTTCATTTTACTCGGCACATGTTCGGTCAACCAATCGATATCTTCGATCGTAGAAACGATGCGAGGCAAGCCTAGAATTGGACGCGGTGGATCGTCTGGGTGAACCGCCATCTTCAAACCACTCGCATCACAGATAGGCATCAGCTCAGCAAGGAAGTAAGACATATGCTCACGTAGTTTATCTTTGTCGATGCCCGCATAGCGGTCTAGCTGTGCTTGAAACGCTTCAAGTGTGTAGCCTTCTTCAGCGCCCGGTAGACCCGCAATGATGTTGTTAGTCAGTTGTTGGATTTGCTCTGGCGTCATATTGTTGAAGTAATCCAACGCCTGTACTTGCTCTGACTCTGAATAGTCCGATTCTGCACCCGGACGCTTCAAAATATGCAGCTCAAATGCCGCAAACGCAATTTGGTCAAAGCGCAGTGCGCGAGAGCCATCTGGCATTTCAAATTCTAAATCAGTACGTGTCCAATCCAACACAGGCATGAAGTTATAACAAACCGTGTCAATGCCGCACTCAGCAAGGTTAGACAGAGTTTGTTTATAGTTATCGATCCACTGCTGGTAGTTACCAGTTTGAGTTTTGATCTCTTCGTGCACAGGCACACTTTCGACTACCGACCACGTTAAGCCTTTCTCTTCGATAATGGCTTTGCGCTTCAGGATTTCTTCTTTTGTCCAAACTTCACCATTTGGAATATGGTGCAGTGCATTCACAATACCAGTTGCGCCCGCTTGACGAATATCATCTAGCGAAACTTGATCATTAGGGCCGTACCAACGCCACGTTTGTTCCATGAGACTTACCTTTCTTTAAGACGCACTTAGCCGGCTCGAATTAATCAAGCTAAATGCAATAACGACTTCTTAATGGCAGCAATGACAATTACTGCCCGAGATAGCACCGGTCTACGCCGGTCTAAAGACGATGCCTTATTTACAACCTAGTGAATGAATCAGCTTCCAAAAAGAGTCTTGAAGCTGAATTCAACGTTAGCTTTCAGAACTAACTTTCAGTGCTCAGCAGCACCACTGGGTTTGAGCTAAATAAGTAACCATCAAAGTTTGGGTCATCAATGTCTGACAGCGCTAACAAACGCTGTTTAACATTCTCAAGGTGTTGCCACATTGCGTTCTTAGCAGCGACAGGGTCTTTGCGCTGTAAGGCAGCGAGGATACGAGCATGATCATCTAACCATTCTTCACGGTAATCTTGACCACTGATGTGAGAGTGGAGTTTATTCCACATTGGACTCTTTTCGCGTCGATCCCAGGATTGCTTCAACATGTCTACTAGCACAGAGTTTTGAGTAGCCTCTGCAATACACATGTGAAATCTTTCATCTCCGCTGCAATCGGTCGTGCCGCTTGCAAGCTCTTCGCGCTCGAGTTCGAGTGCAGAGCGCATCTTAATGATGTCGCCCGGAGTGACCTGAGTTGCCGCAAACTCCGCGATATTACTTTCCAGTAATTGACGGGCCTGCAGCATCTCGAATGGACCAGCATCATCGCTGACCACATTCTCGCGAGAATGAGTAGGAATGTTCAGGACATAAACACCTGACCCTTTTTTTACCTCAACTAAGTTTTCAAGCTCCAGCATGATGATCGCTTCACGCACCACAGTGCGGCTAACATCTAGACGATCAGCAATATCTCGTTCTGGAGGCAACCTATCTCCGACCTTGTACAGGCCTTCAATCAGTTCTTTTCTTAGTACTAACCCTATCTCCTGATAAGGTCTTTTCGGCTCGAAAGGCATCATGATGATATTGTCGCTTCTTTCCATTGTATTTCTCTCGCCATCATAATGACCAAATATAATTGGTCAACCTCTATATCCTAAAATGCAGTAACACCTTGTTTTTGTATTACTCTTTTTTCTATATTTGCTCGTTATTCAACAGCCTGAATACGGTCAATCAATGCGCTCAATTCTGGGTCCGCTTTATCTAGCGCGTCGTACATAGGTTGAACCGCTAGTGCGAACGCAGCTTTGTCTGGCTCAACAAACGTTACGCCCATTTCCTCAGCTTTAGCACGCTCTTTTGCTTCCGATTCAGCCCACAGTTTCTTCATCAATTCCGATGAATCACTTGCCGCTTTCATCAATGCATCTTGTTGTTCTGTAGTCAGTTTGTCGTATGTTTTCGTTGAGATAACCAACACATCCGGAACCATCGTATGCTCATCTAAACTGAAGTATTTAGACACTTCGCTATGACGGCTCAAACTGAAAGAAGGAATGTTATTTTCCGCCGCATCCACTACGCCTTGTTGCAATGCTGTATACAACTCACCGTAAGCTAATGGCGTTGGGTTACCCCCTAGCGCTTTCACCATAGCAATTGCTGATGGACTTGGTTGAACACGAACTTTCAAACCTTTCAGGTCTTCTGGCGTGTTAATTGGCTTATTAGTGTAGAAGCTGCGCGCTCCAGCGTCGTAGTAAGTCACACCAATAAAGCCGCTATCACGAGAAGAGTTCAGAATGTCACGGCCTACTTCACCATCAGTCACGCTGTAGTAGTGCGCTTGATCGCGGAATAAGTAAGGCATGTTGAATGATGAATAAGCAGGAGAAAAAGCTTCTAATTCAGCAGCATTACTTTTCACCATATCTAAAGCGCCGTTCTGCATTAGCTCCATAGATTCGCGTTGTGTACCCAGTTGAGCATCAGGGTAAATACGAATACGCACTTCACCATCTGTCATTTCTCGTACTTCTTTTGCCATAAACGTCATCGCTTCATGCACTGCATGGTCGCGTGGGTGGTTATGGCTCAGTTTTAATGTTGTTGCTGCATAAGCAGAAGCTGTTGCGCCGAAAGCGAAAGTAGCACCAACAACCGCACTAATCAGAGTTTTACGCGTCATCATCATTCTTATTCTCCGTGGATTGGTTATCCAATGTGTAGGGTATTTATTGTTCTGAGGCCATATTGGCGATCAAAAAACCAACCGTCAAAGCTGAAAATTGAATTGATTGACCAATATCACAATAAAAACCCACAAATTGGTCAACCAAAATCATTTGTGAAGTTGCTCACGCCAACCAAAGAATGAATAGCTTATGATTCGACCAGATTTTTGAACATCCCTACCCTACATAGAAATAATTTCTTACATTGGTAAACCAATTGTTATGAGATGCGCAATTTTGTTGAAAGGAAATAAACATGAATAAATTGGTCAGTTACATAAATAAAGGGTTGGCCGCCTTTACAGTGTCTCTATCGTCTTTCTTAGTGCTTTGTGTGATATGGCAGGTTCTATCCCGCTATGTTATTGGCAAACCAAGTACTGTTACCGACGAGCTCGCTCGTTACCTCTTTATGTGGGTAGCCCTAATTGGTGCTGCTTACACAACAGGTCTGAAACGCCACCTTGCCATTGACCTATTAACAATGAAGCTGACTGGCAAGCGCAAATTAATCAACGAAATCGTTATCCAAATCGCCATTGCAACCTTCTCTTATATCGTTCTAGTACACGGTGGAAGTCAGCTTGCAGCTAAAACGCTTGCTATGGGGCAACTGACTCCCGCACTCGGTTTAGAGATGGGTTACATCTACTTCTGCTTACCAATTAGCGGCGCGTTGATGATTTTTTACTCCGCCGTATTTACCTACGAACGCGTTAAACAATTAATGTCAGGTGACGATTTGATCACCGACTCACAACTTGATTGATAGAAGGATTTCACAATGGAATGGCAAGTAATACTGACCTTATTCGGTAGTTTCGCTGTACTGCTTACAATCGGTGTACCGGTCTCATTTGCGATTGGCTTATCGTCATTAGCAACAATTCTAATGAGTTTACCGCTCGAGCCAGCAATCGCCGTGGTTGCTCAACGTATGGCCGCAGGCCTTGATAACTTTGCGCTACTGGCAATCCCGTTCTTCATTTTGGCGGGCAACATCATGAACCAAGGCGGCATCGCGCTGCGTCTGATCAACTTCGCGAAAGTGTTGGGTGGTCGTCTACCGGGTTCATTGGCACACGTAAACGTAATGGCAAACATGATGTTTGGTTCGATCTCAGGATCAGCGGTAGCATCGGCGGCTGCAGTAGGTGGCACCATGTCTCCTCTGCAAAAGAAAGATGGCTACGACGAAAACTTCTCTGCTGCGGTAAACATCACTTCGTGTCCTACTGGTCTTTTGATTCCACCAAGTAATACCTTGATCGTTTTCTCTTTGGTTTCAGGTGGTACTTCAATCGCTGCACTGTTCTTAGCGGGCTACATCCCAGGTATCATCATGGGACTCAGCATCATGATTGTGGCGGGTATCATTGCAAAACGTCGTGGCTACCCACTTGCAGAACGCCCTTCAATGTCTGTGGTATGGGACACCTTCTTAAAAGCGGCACCTTCTTTAGCGCTAATCGGCATCATCATGGGTGGCATCATTGGCGGTATCTTTACTGCGACTGAAGCTTCTGCAATTGCTGTGGTATACACGTTTGTTTTAGCCGTGCTTATCTACCGTGAAGTAAAATGGCGTGATATTCCAAAGATCATCCTTGAGTCTGCAGTAACAACTTCTATCGTTCTATTACTTGTTGGCGCATCAATGGGGATGTCTTGGGCAATGGCGAACGCCGATGTGCCTTACATGATTGCTGATGCATTACTGGCGGTTTCTGATAACCCGCTAATGATCCTATTGATTATCAACGTGATTCTGCTGATTGTGGGTATCTTCATGGATATGACACCAGCGGTACTGATTTTCACACCAATCTTCCTACCAATCGCGCTAGACCTAGGCATCGACCCTGTGCACTTCGGCATCATGATGACCTTCAACCTTGCTATCGGTATCTGTACGCCGCCAGTAGGTAGTGCGCTATTCATCGGTTGTTCGGTTGCTAACATTGCCATCGACAAGGTCATCAAACCATTGCTGCCATTCTATGCGGCGCTTATCGCTGCCCTAATGGCCGTTACTTTTATCCCTGAACTGAGCTTGTTCCTACCTGAATTGGTACTGGGTTACGGTTCGTAATTTCGTCACAGATACATTTTTAGACTGCTAAACACTCACTCGTATTATCAAATAATAAAATCCCGCTGGTTCGCTGGCGGGAGAAGGAAATAAATAATGAAGACTGTTGCTAACTCTACGCTGCCAAACACTGTATTACGACCTGACTACGACCGTTCAGCACTCCAAAGCCGTATTGTGCACCTAGGTTTTGGTGCATTTCACCGAGCTCACCAAGCGCTATTCACCAATGAAATGCTCAGCAAAACCAACACTGATTGGGGCATTTGTGAGATAAACCTATTCGGCGGCGAAGACCTAATTAAATCACTTCGCGCGCAAGACCACCTTTACACGGTTGCTGAAAAAGGCGCGGAATCTACTGATGTAAAATTAATCGGTTCAGTGACTGAATCACTGCACCCAAACCTAGACGGCATTGAAACTGTTTTAGAAAAAATGGCCGAACCTCAAGTGGCTATCGTATCGATGACCATCACAGAGAAAGGCTACTGTGCAGATCCTGCAACCGGCAAGCTTGATAGAAGCAATGCCCTAGTCATCGCTGATCTAGAGAATCCAACGCAGCCAAAATCGGCGCTTGGTTACATTGTCCAAGCCCTAAAAATTCGCCGCGAACGTGGCTTACCACCATTCACGGTCATGTCTTGCGATAACGTGCAAGAGAACGGTCATGTTGCAAAAGCAGCGATCATTGAATTCGCTCAACTGCTTGACCCTGAACTGCGTGATTGGATTGAAACCCATGTCACCTTTCCATGTACCATGGTTGACCGCATCGTACCCGCAGCAACCGAAGAAACACTGACAGAAATTGCAGGCCTACTTGGTTGTGAAGACCCATGTGGCATCGCCTGTGAACCCTTCCGCCAATGGGTGATTGAAGATAACTTTGTGGCAGGCCGCCCAGACTGGAATGTTGTCGGTGCAGAGTTCGTAGAAGATGTGGTGCCTTACGAAGAGATGAAACTGCGCATGCTCAATGGCAGTCACTCTTTCCTTGCTTACCTTGGATACCTTGGTGGCTACGCCCATATTTCCGACACCATGACAGATGCAGGCTACCGCAAAGCCGCTTTTGACATGATGATGAAATCCCAAGCACCTTCGTTAACCATACCTGAAGGGACTGATTTAGAAGGTTACGCAACCTTGCTCATCAACCGCTTCACTAACCCAAGCTTGAAACATAAGACATGGCAGATAGCGATGGATGGTAGCCAGAAGATCCCTCAGCGTATGGGTGGCAGCTTGCGATTCCATTTAGAGCAAGGCTCAGACTTCTCATGGCTTGCAACGGCCATCGCTGGCTGGATGCGTTATGTATCGGGCGTTGATGAGCAAGGTAATGAGATCGATGTTCGCGATCCAATGGCCGATACACTTCGCCAGATCTGTGACCAGCATGGACTCAATGTATCAGTGGTTCCGGCGTTACTTGCTGTTGAAGCGATTTTCCCTGCCGAGCTAGGCCAAAACCCGCAAGTCATCGATGCGGTAAGTTCAGCGTACCAATCACTCATTGAACACGGTGCCGTTGCTACCGTGGCTGCATTATAAGGAGTACAAACAATGAAGAATTTCTTATGTGAAGACTTTTTACTGTCGAATGAAACTGCGCGACGTTTGTACCACGAACACGCAAGCCACCAACCTATTTATGACTATCACTGCCACCTGAATCCAGCAGAGGTCGCTCAAGATCGTCAGTTTGAAAACATGTCTAAGATCTGGCTTGAAGGTGACCACTATAAATGGCGTGGCATGCGTTCAGCAGGGATCGACGAACGTCTGATCACCGGAGGCGCGAGTGATTATCACAAGTTCATGGCATGGGCTAAAACCGTCCCTCAAACCTTGGGTAACCCACTTTACCACTGGACTCACTTAGAACTTCGTCGCCCATTTGGTATTACTGGCACTCTCTTTGGTCCAGAAACCGCAGATCAAATTTGGCATGAAGGTAATGAACTATTAGCGACACCGGAATTTAGTGCTCGTGGCATCATGCAGCAAATGAATGTTGTCATGGCTGGTACGACTGATGACCCTATTGATTCGCTTGAACACCATAAAGCGATCGCCGAAGACAACACCTTCGATGTGAAGGTTCTGCCAAGTTGGCGCCCAGATAAAGCGTTCAAAATTGAACTCGATGGCTTTGCTGATTATCTGCAAAAGTTAAGCATGGTTGCTGACGTTGAGATCACGCGCTTCCATCATCTATTGAATGCTTTAGACAGCCGCCTAGCGCATTTCAACGATCATGGTTGCCGTGCAGCAGACCATGGTATCGAAGTGGTTCGCTACGCACCTATTCCATCAGAATCCGATCTGGATGCGCTGTTAACTCGACGCCTCAACGGCGAAACGCTCACCGATCTAGAATGTGCACAATTCTCAACAGCCGTTCAAGTATGGTTGGGCAAGCGATACGCAGCAATGGGTTGGGTAATGCAGCTTCACATTGGTGCTCAACGCAATAACAACACGCGTATGTTCCAACTGTTAGGCGCAGATGCAGGGTTTGATTCGATCAGCGATAAGACGTTTGCCTTCGAGCTAGCTCATCTGTTGGACGAGATGGATCAAAGCAATGAACTGCCTCGCACTATCCTTTACTGCTTAAACCCTCGCGACAACGAAATGATGGCAACCATGATTGGTAACTTCCAAGGTGGCGGCATCGCGGGCAAAGTGCAGTTTGGTTCTGGTTGGTGGTTCAACGACCAAAAAGACGGCATGCAGCGCCAAATGGAGCAGTTATCTCAGCTTGGCTTGCTTAGCCAGTTTGTTGGAATGCTAACTGACTCTCGTAGCTTCTTGTCGTACACACGCCACGAATACTTCCGCCGAATTTTGTGTGACATGCTTGGTCGCTGGGCTGAAAACGGTGAGGTACCAAACGACATGTCACTGCTTGGCCCAATGGTCGAAGACATCTGCTTTGGCAACGCAAAACGCTACTTCGAAGAGAGGGCGTAACCCATGAAACATATCGCCATTATTGGTGAGTGCATGATCGAGCTGAACGGCAAACCGTTCGGCTCAATGCATCAAACGTTTGGCGGAGACACACTCAATGCTGCGGTCTACCTAAGCCGCGGCTGCGAGGCGAACCTCAATCAAGATGACATCAAAGTGTCCTACGTTACGGCTTTAGGCTCAGACCCGATTAGCAAGGGAATGTTAGAGCGCTGGCAACATGAAGGAGTGTCGACTGACCTCGTTCTGCAAGATAGCCAGCGAACTCCAGGCCTATACCTGATTCAGCTTGATGAAGCAGGTGAACGTACCTTTCTGTACTGGCGTAATCAATCAGCCGCACGCTACCTGCTGCAACATCCAGATTTCAGCCAGATAAAGCAGGCACTGCGCAACGTCGATATGGTCTTTCTCAGTGGCATCACATTAGCGATTCTACCCGAGCAAGATCGTATCCAGTTATTGAACATCTTGGTTGAATTGAAGACTCAAGGCGTTGAGATCGCCTTCGACAGTAACTTCCGCCCTGCACTTTGGCCACAGGACGAAAACCAAACCGTTAAGAATAGCTACCAAGCCATGTATACGCTGACAGATTTAGCTCTAGTAACGTTCGATGATGAACAGTTGATTTGGGGAGATACTTCACCAGAACAAACCATCGAACGTCTAACAGCGCTAGGTGTTAAGCGATGCATCGTCAAACTGGGTGCTGATGGCTGTCTTATTCAAGATGTCCCAAGTCAAGATGACACAAGTCAAGGTAACAGAGAGCAAGATTTAGGTACGGCTTCGGCTCCACGAGCGGTGCCTACTCACCCTGTTGAAAACGTTGTTGATACAACCTCAGCAGGGGACTCATTTAATGGCGGATTTTTATCTGCTTATCTTGCGGGCGAAGACTTAATTAAGTCATGCCAGCGCGGCAATACCATGGCAGGCGTCGTTATCCAACATCGCGGTGCCATTATTGCCAAAGAACTTACTCAAGCGGCCGTCACAGCCATTTAAGGAATACCAATGTCTAACATCAAACAACAACTGAAAACACTGAAAGTTATCCCTGTGATCGCTATCGACAACGCTGAAGACATCATCCCTCTGGGTAAAGTGTTAGCTGAGAATGGTTTACCTGCGGCAGAAATTACCTTCCGTTCTGAAGCTGCTGTTGAAGCGATTCGTCTACTTCGTGAATCACAACCAGATATGTTGATCGGCGCAGGAACCGTATTAAACAGAGAGCAGGCTATCGCAGCCAAAGAAGCTGGCGCAACGTTCGTCGTCTCTCCTGGCTTTAACCCAAACACGGTAAGAGCCTGCCAAGAGATTGGCACTGATATCATTCCTGGAGTCAACAACCCAAGTACAGTAGAAGCAGCGCTTGAAATGGGCTTAACCACATTAAAGTTCTTCCCTGCTGAAGCATCGGGTGGCATCAACATGGTTAAATCACTTCTTGCTCCTTATACAGATATTGAGATCATGCCGACCGGTGGAATTAACCCAAGCAACATTAAAGACTACCTAGCGATACCTCGCGTGCTCGCATGTGGCGGTACTTGGATGGTAGATAAGAAGCTGATCGAAGAAGGCAATTGGGAAGAACTGGCTCATTTAACTCGTGAAGCCGTTAAGTTAGTCAATTAAACCTAATGTAATAGCACTTTAATGTTATATCTAGCCCTCCTTTTGGAGGGTTATTTTATGGTTAAGTATTATTCATTCAAAATTAATATTTAATCGCTTTCTATATCATGTGAAAAATAAAGGCTAAATATGGAAGACTGGATAACACAGGGAGTCGGAGGTCTCGCTTTCTGTATCGGTGTGATGGCATTTTGGCAAAAAGATGATATGCATTTTCGCTACCAGATGATGATCTTTTGTCTTGTCATGAGTGTCCATTTCATATTAATGGGTGCTATGGTTGCCGCCATTGGCGTAATAATCAATGCCATTCGAAGTTACGTATCAATAAAAACTCAATCACGTAAAGTGATGTGGTTCTTTATTGGCTTGATGTGGTGCATGACTTTACCCAACATGAATCATTTCTTTGAATTCATCACCGTCGTGGGCTCTTCTGTCGCAACATGGGCACTCTTCTCTCAGCAAGGTATCACGCTGAGATCCTTAATATTATTCAATTCTTTCTGTTGGGCTAGCCATAATATTTGGATTGGCTCGATTGGCGGGTCTTTTGTCGAAGTCACCTTTATTGTCACCAATTTAGTCACAATCTACCGTTTACATCAACGCAGGTTGTTAAATACAAAATAGGCAACATAATTTTAAATATCGATTTAAAATATGGAAGTAATACACCACAAAATAAAATGGATAATAATTGACATTAAAAACAATAAGCCTAAATAAGTTTACGTTATTTAAAAGTCGTCAATATATTTCCAATGCTAAATTGAATTAAATCACCAATTAAATTTATATGGTGATCCAAATCTTTAGTTTGATTTATTTTGGTTAACCAATAATCAGTTAATTATTAAAATTGGTCATGAACTTATTATTATACAAACAATAGGACCGTGACCATGAAGCGTCTTACCCTGACACCTATAGCGATCGCGTTGCTTCTTGCAGGATGCAACTCATCTGATAGCGACAATAGCCACCAGCAACCACACGTTCACTCTCGCGTTCATGATGTACTGAACATTGGGGGTTACCAGTTCCGTGATTCTAACGGCAATGGAACACTTGAGCCTTTTGAAGACTGGCGTTTATCTCCAGAAGAACGAGCAGCAGATTTGGTCAGCCGAATGACGCTAGATGAGAAGGCCGGCATGATGCTCATTGATACCTTAAATTCAGCCGAAGGTGGACTTGTTAGTAGTACTGGCCAAGACATGATTGCCGATGCCCAAATGACCCGCTTTATCTTTCGTAACAGCGTAGTCGAAACACCTACCAATGCGCCTGATTGCGATTCAGGCCGCTCAGGTTGTCAGATAAGCCCTACAGAAGCAGCCCAGTTCATGAATAGTGTTCAAGAACTGCGTGAACAGACTCGAATGGGTATCCCCGCTCTATTCAAATCCAATGCTCGTAATCATATTGATCCATCAGCAAAAGCAGGGATCAACGTTTCTTCAGGGGCGTTTTCAGCTTGGCCTAAAGAGGCGGGGTTAGCAGCAACTCGCGACATGGATTTGATTGCTGAGTTTGCTGGCATCATGAATGACGAGTGGTCTTCAATTGGCCTGCGCAGTATGTACGGATACATGATGGATTTGGCAACAGAACCTCGTTGGTACCGAGTGCATGAGACCTTTACCGAGGATGCGGATTTAGCGTCTGATATTATGCGTTCACTGATCAAAGGGTTGCAGGATGGCGGTGAAGTTAACCAAGACAGTATCGCGCTAACCATCAAACACTTCCCTGGCGGCGGTCCACAAGAAAACGGCGGTGACCCACACTATGACTTTGGTAAGAACCAAGTCTATCCAAAGAACAATTTTGATTACCACCTAAAGCCGTTTATTGCTGCGATTGAGGCTGGTGCTTCTTCAATAATGCCTTACTACGGCATCCCTGTAGATCAAAAGTGGATGCCAAACGATGTGGGCATGTCGTTTTCAAAAGGGATTGTCACCGACCTGCTGAGAGACGAATTAGGCTACACAGGTAACGTGAACTCAGATACCGGAATTATTGGAGAACGCGCGTGGGGCGTGGAGCACAAAACGATTGATGAACAAGTTGCAATGGCAGTCGAGGCCGGCGTTGATGTGCTTTCAGGCTTCCACGATAAAGAAGTCATAGTGAAGCTGGTAGAAAAAGATCTCATCACCGAAGAGCGTGTCGACCTATCCGTAACGCGTTTACTTGAAGAACAATTCAAACTCGGCCTTTTCGAAAACACTTACGTTGACGAGAAGAAAGCCCAAGAAATCTTAGGTAATGAGAAGTACCAAGAACGTGCTAATTACGCTCAGAAAAAGTCTGTCGTCTTACTGCAGAACACCAATAAGACTCTACCTTTAGCTGAATCAACCGCACAGACTCCTGTTGCTCTGTATGTAATGGGAATGGATGAAGATATTGCTGGGGACGACAAGTACAACTTTACCGTGACTTCTGGTGATTACGAAGCGGGAGAAACACGTCCACCAGTACCAGCCGATACGGACTATGCGGTTATTCGTGTTCGCGTATCCAACGAAGGTTCAGATCCTGATCTTATCTTTGGCGGTGCTAACCCAGATGAACTCGATATTCTTGCGTTCAGCGAAATGGCGACAGCTGCGTCTTGGCATATCGAACCAAGCTTGAGTGACATCAAGGCCGTTATGAACGAAGTTGGGGCTGAAAACACCGTATTGTCCATCAACTTTAGACAACCATTCGTACTGGACGATCAAAGTAATCTCAAACAAGCCGGTGCAGTGATAGCCACATTTGGAGTGTCAGATAGCAACCTCATGGAAGTACTTTCAGGTAACTTTGCGCCTCAAGGAAAACTGCCATTTGCTTTGGCTAATAGCGCGCAAGCCATTCAGAACCAAGACTCAGACTATCCTGGGTATGACCAAGCTGACACGCTCTACCCGTTCGGACATGGTTTAAGTTACGAATAATATTTGTACCAATTCAGGCAGTGTTGATCACTGCCTTTCCTTCTTAGATACAAAGGACAGAATCATGGAACATATCTTACAACTGGATTGGGATGACCATTCTATTCCGCATAAGATCTGGGTAGAACAATACTACGATGGATGTCGAATTTGCTTGAAAGTCGTAAAAGACGTTGAGCCGGAAATGCTCTCACTGATCGTGCCAAATATTGATGTAAAAACCACACGTAAATCGTGGCAAGGCAAGGCTACCAATATTACACCTGCCTATGATGACGGTGTGTTATTCACACAAACTCGCTCACTATTCAATTTGCCTCACGGCTGCGTAATCTGGGCTGTGACACATATACAAATGCAGAACGGGTTAAAAATGTCGGCAGATAAATTGTGTTTCGTTCCACAATATAGCAATCAAGATTCGTGCTTTAAGGTTCCAGCATAACGCGACCAAGCATTCGCTCAAACCACAAAATCACGACCAACAAAAAGGCCAACGTTCTCACGTTGGCCTTTCTTTTACTGATATTTGTCGAAATCAGGAGTTAATCAATCAACACCAACGAATCTAGAATGCCTTTGCCGCTGTGGATCCCGCCTTCGTTTTCGCTTGCTGGTTTACTGCGGATTAAGTAGCCCGCATAACCGTCCAGTTCAGTTACTGGCTTACCTTGATAGTAAGCAGTGAATAAGCCGACTTCGCTGACTAAGTCTGTAACGAGTGTTTGCTGAGTATCACGCACTGCAATAGTCGGTACGTCACGTTCGTGTGGATACAAGCGTTGCATCAGTGCCCATGCGTCGTACTCTTCTGGTTTAAGTTGGCTCAGTTGTTCGCTGATATCATCACCGAACACACAGTGGCCACCGCCCTCACCTTGGTTTTTCAACACCCATTCTTGCTTATTCGCTTGCGTGTTAAACCATTCAATCGACGGACTGGTGATTGGCTTCATGTCAGCTAAAACGCTCTTCACCAATTCGGCTTCTTCTAGCGTTAAACCCCAACGAGCGTATTCTGACGCTGGCATCATGGTCAGCAGCATTTGCATGGTTTTACTGGTTGCTAGCTGTTGGCTGAAGGTGGCATTCACAGCGACATGGTGTTGTTCGATGAACAAACGCGTCTGACTGAGCGTGTGGCAACAAACTGATTCATTAAGCTCGGGCGCCCAGTAGTCTGAATACTGATAACCCGCTCTTAGATACACAACATCGACTGCGCCGATATCTTGCAGCAGCAGACGTTGGTTATCGCCCGTTGAAAGCTGGCAGCTCAATTGTTCGAAGGTACGGCGAACCGTGCGAACACCCTGCTTTTGTAGCTCGACTTCAAGTAGATGTTGGTCATACACGTTGTCTTCGTTCTTCTGTACCACCATCAAGAAAACTGGTTTGCCTTGCTCATTGAAGTCCGCTTTAACTTGTCTTGCGGTCGTTGCAATCCCATAAGCTAGCTGGGTTAAACCTTGGTTCTCTGCAGGTGTTGCCGACGGGTCTTCCAGCCAGTTCTTGTACGTTTCTGGCCATTGGTTTTGCATGAACGAGTGAAATTCTGTTGCTCGCTGACCAAACGGCCCCATGCCTGCTGCAATACCATTGAATTCAATGACTTTTGCGCCATGTTGTCGATCGTCCATAAAATCGGTTCGCATCAATAGCAATGGCTGACGAGCGGGGTTCAAGCGTTCATCCGCACTGCCATGAGCTTGTTGATGAAGTGCCATCAAGCGACCGAAAAAGGGATCGGCTTGCGCCATATCACTCAATGAGGACTGCAGAAAATCATGATCTTCCGACACGTTGCTGATCAGCTTAGTGATAAGCGGAGTCACTCGGCGCAAGTGTTCATAAACCTCACGTTCCATTGTCATTGGCGCAATACTGAAAGGGCAATGCCTAGCGGTATTATCTGACTGGCGGAACGCAACGCCGTGCATGATCGCCCACTCACATGCATCTCCAATAATCTGTTGTGATAACGGTGGAATTGTCATATCTCATCTTACAAATAAAAATAGCACCCAGAATAAGACGAAGCTTAATCCCAAAAGACGAAATAAAGTGAAACTTTTTATCAAATAATTACGTTTGTTCTTTATTTCAAGGGCTTATATAGCTGAAACATCTCAGCTATCGAGTCTGTTCGATGATCAAATCACGTAACCATTTGTGGCTCGGCTCTGAATCGAAATATTTGTGCCACAATAAGAACAAGCCTCCAGGCACCAAATCGACCGGGACAGGCTTCATCACCAACTCGCCGCTATCAATGTAATCTCGTACCGAGTTATACGGATAACACATCAACAGATCGCTCTGCTTACACAGCTTGATGGCACTGGTGATGTCAGACACGTTAGCGGCTTTGTTGATTTCAAGCTGCTTGGAGTTCAATACTTCCATCAATAGCCAGTCGCCTGCTCCACCCGTCACCAACTGTATGTGTCGATACTTCAAGAAGGTGTCGAGGTTCCACTCTTCTTGCAAGGCCGGATGGTCATTACGCATCAAGCACACTGAATAATCCAAACACAGCTCAACATAATCCAACTCATCAGGGATACATTGCACGTGGGTAGAGGCACGTTCATCCAATTCGAATATACCAATGCCAAAATCTACTTCGCGCTTTAATAAGCGTTTAAAGCTGTCGCTGCTCCACGTTGAACTGTTGATGGTAATGTGAGGCGCATCGGCAAGCGCTGTCGGCATAAAGTGCGGATAAATCGCCGTGTAGGCAGTTTCGACAAGGTCTATAGTGAAGGTACGTTCACTGTCTTTAGGATCGAAAACCTCGGGAACGGTCAGCTTTTCGATCTGCAGTAAGATTTGGTGGATCTTAGGTGCTAACGCGAGTGCTTTGGGGGTTGGGAATAGCCCCTTGGATTCGCGTTCAAACAGCGGATCATCAAACAAAGCTCTGAGTTTGGTGAGCTGTTTACTTACCGCAGACTGGCTCAAAAAGAGTCGTTCTGCCGTTTTACTCACGCTTCGTTCTTCAATCAGAACGTGTAAGCAAAGCAGCAAATTCATATCGCATTTAAGTAAGCTTTTAACATCTACCATGATATTCCCTAAATTCAGGTTAATGATGATTAATTGTCACTTTAAATCATATCATGGTCTTGGTAAATTTAACGCATGTGAGTTAACACGCTCAAAGAATAATAGAATTAAGGAATACTCATGGATTTTCTAGCACTACCAAAGATTGATTTACACTGCCACCTAGACGGAAGTGTTCGCCCAGATACGATTATTGACCTAGCAAAACAGTACAATATCGAACTACCTGAAGATCGCGATGCGGTTGTTCAATCTCTAACTGTGCCAGAAGATTGCAAAAACCTAGATGAGTACCTAGCTTGTTTCAGCCTGCCACTGCAAGTCATGCAGACTGAAGAAGCAATTGAACGTATCTCTTTTGAGCTTTACGAAGACGCAGCACTAGAAAACGTTAAGTACCTAGAAGTTCGCTTTGCGCCAATCCTGCACGTAAACAAAGGTCTGTCTCTTGATACGATCATTGCAAGCGCAGTAAAAGGCATGAAGCGTGCTGAAGAGAAATACGACATCAAGGGCAACTACATCATGTCTGTACTGCGTATGTTCCCTAAAGACTCTATCAAAGACGTGATCGATGCAGGTAAACCTTACCTTGGTAAAGGTGTTGTTGCGTTTGATATCGCAGGCGGTGAAAAGCCAGGCTTCTGCGCAGAATTCCCTGAATACACGCAATACGCGATCGAACAAGGCTACCGTGTGACAGTTCACGCTGGTGAGCAATGGCATGGTCAAAACGTTTACGATGCAGTCACTATGCTAGACGCTGAGCGTATCGGTCATGGTGTTCACATCCAAGGCAACGAAGATGCGTACAACATCGTTAAAGAGAAGCAGGTTGCACTTGAAACTTGCCCAACAAGTAACGTTCAAACTAAATGTATTCACCAATTCAGCGACCACCCAATTGCTGAATTCAAGAAAGACGGCATCGTTGTAACGATCAACACAGACAACCGTACTGTGTCGAACACAACCATGACTAACGAAGTGAAGCGTGTTTGTGAAACATTCGGCCTAACAAAAGAAGATTACGCTGAAATCTACAAGTACTCTGTAGAGAGCGCTTTTGCTTCAGACGAAGTGAAAAAGCACCTAATGGGTTTCGTTGAGCAAATCTAATTTGGCAAAGCACGCCTTTTGCTGAATAGCTGGGCCCACTTAGCATTCGTGCTTAAAGCAAAAAATAGGAAGAGAAAGGCTGAGGCTTTTCTCTTTTTTTATGTCTGTATATCCGTATGCTAATACCGATATTGATTCGGAAGATATAAACAATGAAAACAGAACTCGAAAAAATGCTGTCTGGCGAAGTTTTTGACGGTGCCGATCATGAGATTGACCAAATGCGCACTCATGCAAGTAAAGCTCTGACAGATTTCAATCAATGTTCCGACGACGCTCAACAGCCGAGCCTTCAAGCAAATCTATTTGGCAAAATCGGCAGCAGTGTTGTGCGTCCTCCTTTCCACTGTGAGTTTGGTAAAACCATCGAGATTGGTGACGATACCTTCATCAATATGAACGTGGTAATGCTTGATGGCGCGAACATCAAAATTGGTAACAATGTTTTGGTGGGGCCAAGCGTTCAGTTTTACACCGCTTCTCACTCTCTAGACTATCTAAGTCGTCGTAAATGGGAAACCTTCTGCTTTCCAATTATCGTTGAAGACGATGTATGGATTGGCGGAAACTCAGTCATCAACCAAGATGTCACTATTGGTGCTCGCTCTGTTATCGCGGCTAACTCTGTGGTCAACAGCGACGTACCGCCAGACTGTCTATACGGTGGTACGCCAGCTAAGTTGATTCGACATCTGAATACTGAGCAAAGACGATAGCTAACTGCTCTCGGAGCAAACAAAGCCACAGCGACCTTCTGCTCTATTTTCATATATAACTCTAGCTACGCTGACTATGCGATCGTATTACCAGGCCAGCATTAGCAAGGGAGTAACCTGAAAGGCTCTGCTGTATCAGTAGACAACGTGGTTGATTGGAAAATCGGTAATAGTGAGTTAGTGTTTGGCGCTTTCAGCAATAAACGCTGAGTGGTTATCAAGGCTTACTTCTGCTCTACTGACCTTTATGAGCATTCAACCTTGGATGTCTTAACTGTTCAAAAAATACATTCACACAGACAAGTAATGGGACCCCTACTAGCATTCCCATAGAGCCCCATAGCCAACCCCAAAATACAAGCCATACAAATAAAATCAGCGGATTGAGACTAAACCTTTTCCCCAGTAATGTAGGAGTAACCAATTGGCTTTCTATCAAATTAATCGCCAGGAAGATCGCAGCGACCGTCAATGCGTAGCTAAACGACTCAAACTGTATAAAAGAGACTAAAGCAAAGCACGTAACTGAAACCATCGGGCCAAGATAGGGGATAAAATTCATTAAGCCTGCAAAAGCGCCCCAAAGGAAAGGGTCTTGCAATCCCATCATATAAAAAGCAAAGCCAACAGTGAATCCTAAGCAAACATTAATGATGGTGATGGCGCCTATGTAACGAGACAAATCCTTTTGAACAACTTTAACCAATTCAACAGCCCTACGCTTTTCTGAAAAGCATTCAAAAAGAGATAAGCTTTGAGAATAAATTTTTCGACCGTAATTCATCATGAAATACGCCATAAGAAACGCAACCAACAACTGAGTAACAATGGTTGGTGTTGTCGTAAGCACTGATTCTATAATGGAAAAAGCCGTGTTATTGGTAAGCCCATCATTGGTAACAGTACTACTCATGGAGAACCCGGTGGCGTCAGTTAAGCGACTGTTTTGAGTAACCTCACTCACTTCATTAGATACATTCTCAACCAACATTGGTAATTTTGACCACCATTGCTGAGCGGGCTCACTCAACATATTCAAACTAATCACAACAAAGCCAATAAAACCAATAAGTACAGCCATTACGTTAATGACTCGAGGGATACCGAAGCGAGTAAGGTAGTTAACTAGAGGGCTACATAGCAAAGAAATAAAAGCACCAAAGATGATTGGCAACAAAAATGGCTTGGCGATATGTAATGTAAAAATAGACATCATGAGAACAGCAAGGAGCATAAAACTAGTTTGCAACACACTTCGTTGTCTAAGAATACTGTATTTTTTTGATGTCATTTTATTCCTATGAGTAGGAGGTTTTGTTTTTGAGGCTTCGTCAATTTGAATCAGGCACTCGATACCGTCAGCCAACACTAACTTGAATTAAAAATGATGGTTACTTAAGTAAATTAAGTATTAGCGATAGCTGTTTATAACCAAAAACAGACGATTTAAAACGATGAGTTCGATTCAAAATTACAACACCAAGGCCTGTGATGCCAAGAGCATACAAGGGGTACTTGTGAACAAACTCTTTTCCTTTGTGACGAATAAGTCCCATACAAAGTGCAACTTGACGAGCTCTACTTCTCCCCTCAAGTCTTTTCATTTGAATCTGTCTTTGTCGATTCTTGAGTGCTGACATGTAACCCCTCCTTCAATTGCTCTTTCGTACATTCAAAACCTATAAATTGCTTTAAGTAACTAGAACGAAGTACCAAGCATATTAGAATCAAACCGAGTGTGAATATAAACGCGCCGTAACCCGCTAACAGATTCAAAGTGAAGTAGTAGATCACTACTCCAGCACCGACGGCGATACTAAAAAGAAACAGCGGTAACAACGCAACAAAGAGGAGCTGAAACACAAGACGCTTTTTAAATGCATCAACACTATTGCGAAACTCCAATAAGAAAAGCTCTAAGGTCGATTGAGACCATTGCTGGGTATGTGTCTGTAATATAGCTAAGTCTTTCCACAATCCATTTAACTCAGAAGCAGAACGTTTAAGATCATCCACCTTACGATCGCTCGATTTATCATTGGCAGAGTTTACTGGATCATTTTGACTATTTACCTGCATAACGGTGCTCTCTCAATTGCGATGTTGATATATGGCTATTTGATTAACTTCGAGACAGCCCAACCAGCGAGAAACGCACAGCCAACACTCAATAATGGACGCTCTTTAATGATGTTTTCCGCTTTCTCAGACGTGTTCTTCACACTTTCAGAGCTGGCCTCGAGAGTTTCATGGACCGCCTCTTTCACATTTTCGATAACTTCTACTGCGGCCTCTTCAGCTTTTTCATAAGTTTCTTCAATTTGTTGTTTGGCTTCTGAATTTTTAGCGTTTGACTTTGGCATAAGTTTTCTCCTTATTTGATTATCATAAGCCAGAGAATAATATTAATACTATTAATCTCTAGCTACTTTAATAATCAATGCTAGCATCGTGCCAACTTTCACAAGTACCAGAATAATTGAAGATAAGCTCCCATATCATTAATAAATGGCATTAATCAATGTAATAATTTCACTAGAAAACATCTATTAATGTATTTTTTACAAAAACAAAGTAAAACCTTAGACGAAACAAGCTGAATATAGGGTTATTAATTGGCATAAAAAATGCAATAAACCAAATACAGCTTAGAACCAAATGAGGATTCATGAGAAACCAAAGTATATTATCTATTGTTAACCTGATAAAAAGTGGAAATATTATTTACGAAAAAGCGATATCCAACATAAGAAGTGAAAAGATGGCAAAAAATCTTTTTGATATCTACACGGTAAAGAAATGTGCAGAGTTAAAGTTACAATCTTTAACTTACTACTCAAAAATACATCAAGAACAGATACCCGCTAGTTATACGATAAATGCCAGAGAGCGCTGTATTGAAGCGGAAGATACAAAAGGTAAAAACAATCAAGAGCTCTATTTAAAGCACCTAGAAGGTGTCGAGACAAAGATCATTTCCGACATTGAATCACTGCTAGAAACTAACCCTGATTTAGAAGGGAGAAGAAGATTAAAAGTGGTAAAAAATGAAATGGAATCATGTCGAGACCAAATACACAACATGCGTCAGAATTAGTTATTAGCGAATGATAGTTGGAAATCAGAATCAAAGAAAAGGCTTATTTTAATTATTATAAATCAACTGAAATTATAAATACTACTGAGATAAAAAGGAGTAATGATATGTTGTTTAAAAAGGACAATGATCCTCTTGAGGTAATTCACTATAAAGGCATAGAAAAAATACTATGTACATTGAAAGATCACTACTTCTCATGTGTTGACCTAATTGAACAGAAAGCACATGGGAACATTGCAAGAGCTGCAAATCGATTTATAAAAGTTGAACGTTCATTAATAAACGAAGTAAACACCAAGTTCTGCATTAACAATGAAGTTAATGACAATGACATATTGAGTCAGCCCCCTGCGTTAATTGTTAGTTATAACGATATGTACCAGAGTAATTTAAGCCTAATTTCTTACCTCAAAAACACTATTAGAAAGTTTAACAATCAACATATGTCTGCTTTTTTCTCCTATTGGGTTGCGGCGTTGCAAGTTGAAAATGATGAGATAGCAAAGCATTTGTAACAGATATAACCCATCTAAAATAGATACGATTAATTAACTTGAGAAGAGAATCAAAGCCTACAACACAATCATTAAACAGTGGGAATAATCTAGGTTTAATTCTGATCTAATTCTGACATCACTCAAAATAAAAAGCGTCGAGGCATATTGCCTTGACGCTTTTTTACGAGAGGGACCGCTATGTTATTCTAGGAAGCGTCATCGACAGCCCCAGTCATCATTCTAGACAGACTTTTACCGCCTTTGGGATCAAAATCAAGTGTTCTAATCGGAAACGGTATTGTCATTCCAGCCTCTGATAATGACTCTTTAACCGCTATAATACCGTCGTGCTTTGCGTCCATATAACCGAAACCTCCTGGGTACTCAATCCAAAACCAAACCAATAAGTTAACGCTACTATCAGAAAAGCTTGAAGCGTAAACCGTCGTATCTTCTTTCCGACTAACATAAGACTTTTGGTTTATCGCTTTGGTTATCACCTCAGCGGCTCTTTTGGGACAGTCTGCGTAGGAAATCCCCACAGGGATCTCGACCCTTCTTCGTCCTTTTCGACTGTAGTTCGTCAAAATATTTCGGAAAACCATCTTATTGGGAATCATGACGTGTTGACCAGAGAACGTTTCAACCAGTGTATTTCGTAAGTTTATTTTGACTATGGTACCCATGACATCGTTGGAACCAACAACATCGCCAATTTTAAAAGGTTTACGAATACTCATTGTAATACCTGAAATGAGGTTCTCAGTCATATCTTGAAAAGCAAAACCGATAGCTAAACCTAGAATACCGGCACCGGCAAGCAACGATGTAACCGTACCTTGGAGCCCAACAAAATCTAACGCGACAAAAAATCCAATAGTAACAATGGTAACCTTAACAATAGAAGCCAGTAAGTTAATGACTTCTTGAGAGTCGACAACTCTATTGCTCAATCTTTTAAACAACTTACCGCTTATGTTGGCAACAAAGATAAAAATAAGAAACGTAACAAAAGCAACAATCAGGTTAGGGATAAGTTTAATTGCTTCAACTAACCAATGCTCTAACTTACCCTCTATCAGATGCTGAAACTTCTCTAAGTTAAAAGAGAGATTCATTTCCATGGTGTCTCCTTCTTATTCAATATGCGGATTATTCAATACAAACCGTTAAGGCTTGCTTATCAATACTTATCTCCAGTGAATCAGCCGAATACGTCTCTCCATCAATCACGTATGAAATAGGTCGGTCAGAATCAATTTTAACGAGCTGTGCCGAAGCATAAGTAAAGTAACTAGCTTGTTCTTTCGCTCCGAGACTCGATAACAACAGATCAGATAGAGCGATAGCTCGTTTACTAAGTGAATTTGTGTTTTCCAAATAGGTAATATGCAGCTTCCCATCATCCGGCCTAGGAGGCTGTCCCCCTTGAGCAAGCACAGTACTAAAAGGGGAAGAGTTCGCCACGACCAAACTTTGTAGTTTCATACTTTGTGATGGTTGGTCATCGATTGAAATTTGAAAATGTTGATTATCGTCGGTGATTACTGCATTGAAGAACCCAGTCAAATACGCGAATTGCCCTTTTTCATTTTTTTGTTCTCGATGTGCGTAATCGATCATCTGTTCTTCAAATCCAATACCAAGAAGCAGTAATATTGGTTGTTGATTACAGAACGCCAGATCGATTCTTTTTGAGTTGCCAGATAAAATAGCCTCACACGCTTTTTCAACAGGCGATATTTTCGAGGTCAATCCATAAAGCATATGACATAGAGCGTTCGCGGTACCCAAAGGTATAATCCCGAGTTGTGTATCAGTCTTCCTAACTTGCCTTGCGACTTCACTAACCGTCCCATCGCCACCTGCAACGATAATATGCGCAGTATTCCGGTCTTTGGCCTGCTTAGCTAATATTTCTGCTGATACTTCTTGGCTAGTAAGAAAAATATCTAAACTGTACTTTCTCGTAAGTTCACGAATAACCTGTTGTTCATTCGCCAACCATTTACCACCACCTGCAACAGGGTTGGCAATAAGGCAAGCTTTATGGCCAAGAGTGAGCAAACCTTTATCACTGATTGCTTGAAGTGTTTTCAGTTGTAGATGGTTCAATTGGGCTGTACTTCGCACGTCGTTAATACTTTTCAAGACCTGCTCTACAGTAAGTGACGGATTTTTTGCTAAAAGATAGGCAGCTACGACAAAGACAGAACGTCCTCGACCGAGAGCACAATGCACAACAACCGATCTAGATTGATTGATTTGGGTATCGATCCAATTTATAGCATGTTTAAGCTTATGCATTTTAGGGACTTTATGATCAAGAACCGGGGTGTTTAAATAGCGAAATTGATCACCGGTCATTGCACTTTCTAAACCAGAAAACTCAGCTGTAACATCTACAATACAATGGATGTTTTGAGATTCTAAGAACGATAAATCTGAAGGGAACAAACGACGAGATACATATAAACCTTTTCCAACCTTCTGTATTGGTTCAACTTTATCTCTTTTAATTGCCCATGCATTGTACAGTCGAACACCTAAGAAGAATGGAATGAAGATCCATCTAATCCACCACACTATTTTCCCATCGCTAGTCTTCCTAAATATTGACGGCATATCGAAGATGTAGGCAACACTAACGATGAACATCGACAAACTACACCAGGCAAAAACACCACGGATTATTAGCTGTGGTATAAGAGCAGCAGCAAAAAAACAAGCTATAGCAAGAAGCATATAATATTTAATAATAAACATGTTACGCCTTAATTTATCCGTGAATTTAAATATATTTATCCGTAAATTTATCTATCTCTAAATTAAATAAAAGAAGGGCTCAAGAATGAGCCCTTAGCTTGATAACAAAGCAGTTTTATACTTATTTAAAGAATTTGATTACTTCGTGATTCAAGCAACCTCTTTTTCATATTTACGAGCTAATGTTTCTTTTTGTTCAGTATCTAAGACTCGACCTGCGGTTTGAAAAAAAC
The DNA here is from genome assembly GCA_041879425.1 of Vibrio pomeroyi. Taxonomy (NCBI): domain Bacteria; kingdom Pseudomonadati; phylum Pseudomonadota; class Gammaproteobacteria; order Vibrionales; family Vibrionaceae; genus Vibrio; species Vibrio pomeroyi. The sequence continues at coordinate 1,060,322 of CP090855.1, forward strand.
GCTGCTCTTCTTCTTCTAAATGATGTTCAACCTTATCTCTTAATGTTTTCATTAAAACAAGCCAAGCTGGTGAAGACATCTCTGTATCATCGAGTTGAGCGAGTATTTTGTCGATTCCATGATGTTCAGCGATTCCATGTCTAGTCATGTCAATGGATTGATCACTCTCGATCAAAGGTGCATAAAAATGGCGCTCTTCTGCAATCGCATGCTTGGTTAACTCATCCTTAAGGTTAACATAGAGTTCTTGCCTAGCTTGTGTGTCTCCCGAAGTTTGGAGTAACGCATCCATCAAAAGTCGTTGCTTTTCATGACTGTCTTTGAGCACATCAAATATATTTTTCATGTCTAATTCCTACTTCATTGGTTTATTTTTATGAGGATTTTGGCATCTCATTGCACTCTAGATGACAGTTCTAGCAATCTTCATCTTTCGCATCTAAATGCTCTTTAATATTTTCACAGCTATCTTCTATTGCGTTTTGAGTATCCTCTACAACCTCATCTACATTTTCCCCGGCTTGTTCCATCGGACCTTCATCACTACATGCCGCAAGTGCAAATGTAATACCCACAATAGTTAAAAAACGGTAAGCGTTCGATTTGATGTTCATATAAACTCCTAATGTTTGTTTTTATTCAGCAACATAATTACCACTGAAACCAGTAGTGATATTGCAAATATATAAAATATGATCTTTGCTACTGTCGCAGCAGCCCCAGCGATACCACTAAATCCCAATAGGGCGGCAATAATTGCGACAATAAAAAATATTAGCGACCAGCGAATCATCGTTATTCCCCAATTTTTAATAAATTACCAATTGTAGAGAGGTTAAATAATATTTAATTTATCCACCACTTTCTCTACATTCGGGGTATTATTTGCTATAGATAAAGCTAAGTCGTGTTCACTGCTTGATGAAACTGAACCTTTCAAGATAACCACACTGTTTTCGGTTTTAACTTGAATATCGCTACCACTAACATTGGTATTCATTAATAAACGAGTGATTACCAGTGTCTTTATGTGAGCATCAGTCAAAGCTTGTACGGCTGCGGGTGTTTTTTCTTTGTCTTCATCAATCACTGTAAGTTCGTTTTTTACAGACTTAACGTCATCTAGGCTTAGCACTAACTCTTCTGCCAAATCTTTCTCTGTTTCATTTTTAACCGAGCCAGTTAAAGTAACCACTCGATTTTTAACGTAGGTGTTGATGTCAAATGAGTTTAAATTAGTATTCAGTAATAAAGTCGTTTCTGCTTTTCCATCAATCCACGCATCGAAAGTTTCTTTTTCCCACATGCTATTAGCAAAAACAGTTGATGAAGAAGTTGCAATCAAAGTAGCTAATAATATTTTACTTGCAGTATTTCTCATTAATTATCTCCTCTAGTTAACTGACACTTGTACAATTGCAACCAGCATGCCAACTTTTTAACTGACTGAAAATAAAGGATTTACACTTTAATTTTGAAAATTTACCATTGGTAAAATAATCGGAAGTGTATTAATTACACGAGTATTTTGTAAAAATTATCATCAATGGAGATCCTAGAATAATTAATATCAATACTATTAATTAGCCACTTCTACTATCAGTAATATTGTAACTACATTTAAAAGGTGGCGTATAGTAAATGATAGATTCGTATTTGAAGGACATCATGTTATTATCAAGGTCGTTTTCTGTCGTACAAAAAGAGAGTTAAATCATGTCATTACCGACACTGTTTATAGAGTTAAAAGATGAATTATTGCGGTCTAAAATAAACTCTCTAGATGAATTATCAAGCTTTGAAATAATTCAAAGTACTATGGATGTTCATTGGATTGACAAGCTACAACAACTGCAACCAGATACTGCTATTGTTGAAGTCTCTCGATTTACTAACGATGATTTTAAGTCCTTATCGAGTGCAACTGGATTGGACGAAATGGACTTGATTATTATCAGTACAGGTACGCCAAACAAAAATTTAGACATGATGATGAACCATGGCGCAATCTTCCATTATAGAAAGCCCGTCGACATGCAAATATTGGAAGATACCCTTGCAGACTTCAGTCAATACTTCCTCCAGAAGCAGGAAGAAGGGCGTAAAGTGTCCACCAGCGATTTAGACCAGTTCGGTATGTTAGTCGGTTCTTCTAAGCCCATGCATAAGCTGTATCGAACTTTAAGAAGAGTCGCGAAGACTGACACCAATGTTTTGATTGTCGGCGAAAGTGGGGCAGGTAAAGAATTAGTCGCACAAACGATTCACCTTGCCAGTGATCGTAAAAACCAACCTTTTATTGCGATCAACTGCGGTGCTATCAGCCCTGAGTTAGTTGATAGTGAATTATTTGGTCATGAAAAAGGCGCTTTTACAGGGGCGAATCGCACACACCAAGGGGTGTTTAGGCAAGCAGAAGGTGGCACATTGTTTCTCGACGAAATCACCGAAATGCCACTTGAACACCAGGTCAAATTACTACGAGTTTTAGAAACAGGTGAATATCGCCCTGTAGGCAGTAATGCAACGAGTATCGCTAATACTCGAGTCATTGCAGCGACAAACCGAGATCCACAAGTCGCTATTGAAGAACAGTTTTTGAGAGAGGATCTCTATTTCAGGTTGGCTCACTTCCCCATACATGTCCCTCCATTGCGTGAAAGAGGCGACGACATCGTCGGCTTAGCAAAACATTTTATTGCTCATCGCAACGCAAATGAAACCACTGCGAAGACCATTTTCACATCAGCGCTTCAAAAAATATCAGCCCATGCATGGCCAGGGAATGTCAGGGAATTAAAACACTGTATTGAAAGAGCTTTTATATTGGCAGATGAGACGATTAAAGATGAACACCTAATTTTTGATACTCCTCCTTTAGAAACAGGGACTACCGTTGAGGATATGATTCCGGCGGGTGTTTCTCTCGAGAAGATTGAGAAAGCGGCGATTATCAATACGCTCGAAGAAAATGAAGGCAACAAAAAGGAAACAGCACAAGACTTGGGAATCAGCATCAAAACGCTTTATAACAAGCTCGATAAGTATCAAGAGTAGTAATACTCATATCTGATGTTGCTATGTGAAAGGTGAAAGGTGAAAGGTGAAAGGTGAAAGGTGAAATAGCCGATAACCGAATACTTAATAAATCACCGATTAATTCAAGAAAGTACAGTATCAACACGAAAATCAAGTAACGTTTACCGCATCTGTGTGATCAAAATAGATACAGGCGATCGTTAATTTGCAGTTGATGTTTTGCTTTTCCATGAAAATTTAACAGTGGAGGGTGAGCCCTCCACTGTTAAATTTTATGCTGCATTCACCGATGTCTCGGTTCTTTTATCTTGGTCAAAGAATTCTTCATGCAACGCGCAAATCGCTTGTTGATACTTGTCATCACTCACAACAAATTGCACATTTACGTTTCTCATAGACGAATGTAATGCAATAGGCGTAACACTATGGTTCATCAAAGCCAATACACCATTAGCGAGCGTTTTATTGGTATCAATTTGAGAACCGATCGCTGAGATTATAGCGACCATTCGACCTGAAATAGATGCCTGAGGGTAACGTTTCTCAGCCTTATAAGACACCTTGTTTAAACTCTCGGTGCTACCACCTAGATAATAGGTAATAGAATTGGCGTTCATCTCTTTACCAATAAGGTTCACTCTAGCATCTGCGATAATCTCCATTAACTCATAACTAACATTGTCCGCCTTACCGACCATTCCCTGGTCAAAAACATGTAACGCATATACCTTCTGTTTTCCGGCAATGATCTCAATGTGATTCGTGTCTGGTCGGTAATCAGAAGAAATCAGTGTTCCCTCATGTTCTGGCTCGAAGGTGTTTTTGATTTGCAGTTCTATGCCACTTTCTCGTAACCCAGCAGCCGCATTAGAGTGAATAGCTTCCATACCAAGGTTAGCCAGTTGATCGGCAACATCATAATTAGTTGCCCCAATCGGTTTAACCGAACCTACACCAACGACTTTTGGGTCAGCCGAACTAAAGTGATACTCCTTATGGATGATCGCCAATGATGCCTCAGTAATAGTAGCGATACGACTAAACGTCATCTCACTGTAACCACGATCATAAGTATGCATCAAACCTTCTTTGCAATACGCATAACCAGTTACTATGGGAAGCTCCTCAGTAACATCAATGTCAGAGAAAGCCTCTCTAATCGTATCGTCCAAACTTTGAGGGGTTTTGTTGTCCCAACCAGAAAGGTCAACAAAGGTCGAATTTATACCAATGTTTTTTAATTTAAGAGCCGTGTTGTATGCACTATGTGACTCTCCAATTGAAGAAAGAAACTCTCTAATCTGTGGTAAATAATGTCTCAGTGAAAACTGTCCGTATTGGCACGTTTCAAGAATGTTAGTAATACAGTTTTTGGCTTCTGAAATACGAGACCGGATGAACTTATCTGCTCTCATACGATTCATTGGATCTGCAAAAATATGCTCATTGGTCAATAGCATGCGGCGTTCAATATAAGATAGAGCATCCTTCCACGAATCGTCACGCATCGCTATCAATTGATAGACACCAGGCTTACCTGTTTTTTTACATTCCAACAATGCATCCGTCATACCGCTGTAAGCGGACACAACAAAGATTCGGTTATAAGGATTTTGAGGGCGGAGAATAATATTGTCGAGCACAGCATCAAATGCTGTCATTGATGTACCGCCGATTTTTTCTACGGTAAACGTCATAAAAGACCTTTTGTTCTTGAAGAGATTAAAGACTAAATAATAGGGAGCGGGGTGAGATATCACCCCTGAATATATGGGTTAATCAACGAGTGGATAAACGCCGTTTTCATCGTGTACTTCAGCGCCAGTAATTGGTGGGTTAAACACACAAGCCATTGTCATTTCTTTGTTTTTATATGCGCGTAAATAATGCTCATCATTCTTATCTAGGATGTACAACGTACCGGGTTTGATTGGGTAAGTTTTACCACCAACGACTTCAATCTCCCCTTCACCACTCATACAAAACACAGACTCCAAGTGGTTTTGGTAATGGATATGTGTTTCTGTCGCTTCGTAAATTGTTGTGATATGAAAAGAAAATCCCATATTGTCATCTTTCAATAACATGCGAGTGCTTTCCCAGTTATCCGATACAATACGTCTTTCACTATTACGACATTCATCAAGTGTTCTAACAATCATTTTACTCTCCCTATTACGATGCTTTCTTGAAATGCTTGGTTGCTACCACTTCAACTGAGTCTTCGAAAATAGTTAAACCTTGCATCAATTCCGATTCTGAAATGGTTAATGGACAAAAGAACTTCAAGATTTCATCGTTTGGACCTGCGGTCTCAATTACCATGCCCTTGTCAAAACACACTTTTGCAATCTCATCAGCTGTGTTCCCAACTTTACATTCAATGCCAATCATCATTCCGCGTCCCTTGCGTTGAACAAATAGCTCAGGGAAACGCTTGAGATTGCGTTGAATGACATCATCGACCATGCTTGAGCTACGTTGAATATGATTTTCAAAATCATCATTTGACCAATACATTTCTAACGCTTTAGCAGCAGTAATGAACGCATGGTTGTTACCACGGAAGGTGCCGTTGTGTTCTCCCGGCTCCCACTTGTCTAGTTCAGGCTTTAATAAAACCACAGCCATCGGTAAGCCATAACCACTTATCGACTTAGATAGCGTAACGATATCTGGTTTTATACCTGAAGGTTCAAAGCTAAAAAACGTTCCTGTTCGACCACAACCGGCTTGAATATCATCCACAATAAGTAGGATATCGTGGGCTTTACAGATTTTGCTTAACTTCTGTAGCCACTCATTTGAAGCGACATTTAACCCACCTTCACCCTGAACCGTTTCCAATAAAACGGCAGCAGGTTTATCCATACCAGCGGAATTATCGGTTAACATCGTTTCAAATAATTTTAAACCATCGATTCCAGCGTAACCTTCAAATGGCAAACGCGTAACGTTGTTGAGATTTGAGCCCGCACCTTGCCTGTGGTGTTGGTTGCCTGTAGCAGCCAATGCACCCGCCGTACAACCATGAAAACCATTGGTAAATGCAACAATACTGCTTCGACTTTTTACTTTTTTCGCCAACTTAATCGCTGCCTCAACCGCATTTGTTCCTGTCGGGCCGGTAAATTGAACTTTGTAATCTAATGCTCGAGGTTCCAAAATAAAGCGACTAAGAGCTTCTAGGAATTCAGCTTTGGCTTTTGAATGCATATCCAAGCCATGTGTAATTCCATCCATTTCAATATACTCAAGTAAAGCTTGCTTAAGTATTGGATTGTTATGACCGTAATTGAGAGATCCTGCTCCAGCAAGAAAATCGAGGTAACGATCACCTTGTTTTGTTTCAAGCCAGCAGCCTTTTGATTTAGCAAAAGTGACTGGAAAACTATTCGAGTATGAACGTACGTTAGATTCCTGCTTTTTAAAAATATCCATGATAAGGCCGTTATTTGATTCCTATAAGTTAATGATTATTTAAGGGGTATTCGATACAAATACTCAGTATCGTGCAGCCCTTTAAAATGAACATTTTCATCTAAGAAAGTGGTCACTTTTCCAGTGCTACTATTTTTTGCGTCTAGCTTTTTAAAGAGTGCCCAAGACGCTTGATTTGACTTAGTAATGGTTGTTTCAATAGCTTCTATACTCTTCAGCCACTCTCGACGAAGTAAGCTGTTCAACATCTTGTAAGCTAAAGAGTGACCTCTAAATCGAGGGGCAACTGCAACTTGCCAAATAAAGAGAACATTAGGCTCACTCGGTTTTTGATAACTCGAGATAAAACCCGCAAGCTCACCTTTGTTCTCAACCAAAATACAAGTTTTACTAAAGTGAGTGGATTGCAAAAAATTGCAATATGACGAGTTGGTGTCTAGTGGCGGACATTCTGAAATCAGTCGATAAATGCCGTTGCCATCCGAAGCTTTGGGCTCGCGAAAACTCCATTCTTCACTCGTTTTTTCTATCACTTCTGGACACAACACCCAAGGCGCTGATGTAATCATACCGAGAAATTCCTTTGAGCTCTAATTAAATTCCTTTTTATTATGAGCATTTACTCCCTACTAAGATCAATACCTTAACTTTAAAAAACAAAAATTAGTGACATGATTCACATTTAGTGGCGGTCAGCATGAATTAAATAATACTTTGAGTTCTAATGTATTTGATCGATGGAGATCTTAAGAAAATGTCTTTAACCGAATAAGCGTCAAAAGAAGGTTAGAGTCATTAGTAAATTATGTGCTCAGATTGCCAATCAAGCGGCATAAATCACCAACACTCTCAGTGTTGAACATTCTATCGAGTAGATAGCAACGCTTCGAATGGCAGTGACTCGTTATCCACTATTAAAATATCGGCCTCAAAAACAAAAAACCTAGCGAGAGCTCGCTAGGTTTCTTATCTAACATATCGATGAATAATGAACTCAGAGGAAACGAGTCCAGGAATATCAGCTTGGAAAAGGTTTACTTCAAGGGATCATTGTCAGGCAATGCTTTATGTATCCATAGCGCCAGACGCTTTTTAATGTTTGCCCCATCAAGCTTACTTTCTGGTAACGGCGTGATCTGATTTACTTCAACAAGAAACAAGTACACCGCTTTAACCTTGATCGGTTGAGATGAATTCGGCAAATCAAAACCTTGTAGTTTTGCCATCTTAAAACCGACTTCAACTGCTTTTTTTACCAGCTTATCTTCATTAATGATCTTCGCGGTTTTCGACATGTCATCTCCATCATCTTTATCGAGTGAATATTGAGTATATCAAACAGAATCTTAGACAAGATTACAGTGATCCCAATTCAGAAAAATCGCTCCGATAAATAAAGTAAAACGAATTACAGATTCAAATCAAATGCCAACCCAATTGACATTGAAAACATGAATGATAATACGCAAAAAGTCTCTTAATAGAAAACTCAATAAATGAGATCCTCAGTCAAGAAACCAAAAATCGAACAATTTTTGACTTATCATTCAAAAAGATACGGAATACTATGAATAATCATATAGATAATACCAATTCTATCAATGAGAGATAACTTTATGTTATTTAATCAGTTTTATAATATAAAGACTTAGATCATGTTTACAGTCACCTGTAGTGAAAAAGTTATTTACAAAACACTCACTAGAGAAATAGAATAAACCCACTAATTTTATACTGGTGTTAAAAATGCGTTACCTATGGGCTTCATTCTGTCATAAAAATCCAATTCCCGGACGAATCGTTCATGTCCTTGTTATGTTGGTAGCGTTAGCTTCTATCGTCGTGCCACTGATTTCCAAAGATGCCACAACCATCATCGCCTCACTATGTGTCGCGCTTGTATGCTTTGTATTGTTTGTGTTCTTTGCGATGGCCGATAAGATGCGTTCAGGTATGCATTAATCCCAGATATTTGCCAAGCATTGTCTTTTTTAATTTCATTATAAAATGCTGGCTACCAATTACGGAAAAGCCCAAAGTTATTAGCTTTGGGCTTTTCTTCTAGCGACTGTGGTTGATTACAACCGAGTGATACGACAACCGAGGCTTACAGCGTCATATGCAGAATTGGAAATGGTTTTCCCATGTCATCAAGTGGAGAGCGTGATTCAATTTTGAACCCCATGTGCTGATAAAAACCTACCGCTTGTGGGTTTTGCTCATTGACGTCAACTTTGGTAGCTGCCAACTGCTCAATCGCATGTTGCAACAACACCGTACCTACTCCTTGTCCTCGAACTTCATTCAAAACAAAAAGCATCTCGACTTTTGCATCATGGACACCCACGAAACCAATAATCGAACCACTTTCATTTTTAACGCATTTCAAAGAAACCGCAGGGAATGCATGTTCCATGATGATAGGTTTAAAAAACTCAATATCTTCTTCTGTAATAAAGTCATGAGTTGCTCGGACTGAATTTTCCCAAACCTTAAGCATTTCTGCGTAATCTTCAGGAAGCACATTTTCTATAGTCATAATTTTTCTCTGGATTGAACTGAATATAAACATGTGCAGCCGCGAGGCCATAGTGTAACAAGCGTTAGTCATACAAAACAACACTGTTCACTATTCGCTTTCCTAGATCCACCCACTCTATTAATCGGGCATCACAACAATGCCCATAATTTCAAGCAGTTGCTCTTGCTGCCAAGCCACAATTTTAATTCCAGATGTATCGACCTTACGAGGGTCTAAACCGTCTAATTCAGCATGGCACAAGTTTGCGCCTTGCATGCTGAACTGTCCCCATACATCTTCCGAGAATACACCGCGGCTGAGATCCGATTCTTTCAGTGATGCACCAGCAAGGTAAGTGCCTATCCAGCGATTTTCAAACAACTCACACTTTTCTAAGCAGGCCTGTTCAAAGTTGGCGTAAGACAGGTTACAACCCGTAATATACGCCGAGCAAAAATACATGCGATTGCTCACCTGGTTAGCAAAATTTGTTCGCATAAAGTTGGCGCCCTTCAAATCACACTCACGCAGCTCTATCCCATAGCAATTGGCGTTACTGAAATTGGCCATGGCGAGCTGACAATTCTGAAAACTTGCATCACGCAAATCTGCAACATCGAAGTGGCAGCCCTCGATGTCTCCTTGCTCTATGAACTTACAATTGATAAACGTTGCATCACGTAAGTTTGAACGCCTGAAGTCGCATCGGATAAAAGTGCATGCGGTAAATGTCATTTCAGACAGATCTTGATGAGCAAAACTGTGTTGATGATAAGTGCTGTTATTGGTGTCCATTTAGCCCCCTAAAGAAATTAAGCTAAGACTACCATTGTGATCTTCAGAAAACACCAAATTAAAAACCAATAAAAACAGCAAGTTAAAACACCCCAATTTAGCCATTTTAAGGCCCCAAACGGGCGATTTAAGCATGTTATTTCCTGTTATTAGAACGCGCTTATTTTGAAAAAAGTTTTGCTGCTTAGAAGGCTTAACAGAAGATAAAGTCACTTCGACGAAACGAGTCAATTATAGACTACCTCCTAACGCTCTAGACTGGACGGTTGGTATGCATCTCGCTACACTAATCATCATTCTCGGCATAAAGAGTAAGACCAATGAAAGACATGCGACAAGCTATGCTCGATGCAGGGTTTAGCCTTATTAATGAACACGGATTTGCTGGCGTTGGCCTGATGAAAATCATCAACCAAGCCGAAGGGACTAAAGGTTCGTTTTACCACTACTTCAAATCCAAAGAGCACTTTGGTGAGATCCTTCTAGCCGACTACTTTGATGAGCACCTAGTTAAGCTTGATGACTTTCTGAGTGATGAAACTCTGTCTCGTCGTGACCGCGTTAAAACCTATTTCGAGTTTTGGTGTGCATCGAAATTGACTGAAGACTTCAATATCCAGTGTCTTGTGGTCAAGCTAGCGGGTGAAGTGTCAGGCTCTGCTAACCCGTTACAATCGACCATGGCTGAGGGTGCAGAGAAGATCATTCTACGTATGGCTAAGCTATTCGAAGAAGGCAATGAAGCGGGTGATTTCAATATCGCAGATCCTGAATCACTATCTCGCACGCTTTATGGCTTATGGCTAGGCTCAACGCTAATGGCAGCGATGCAGCGCAACCGTTCGATCCTGGACAATGCCATGGAAGAAACATTGCTTGCGATGAATTCAAAAGATTAACCCGTTCCTACACGTTAAGAGGCTCGCTTGATATAGCGAGCCTTTTGTTTTCAGGCTTGTTCGTTTTCTACCTAGATTTATTCTTTTTCTACCTAAGATTTTGCTTATCACGTCATTGGTTCACTTATCCCATCCGCGACGCTATGTTATTGGCTTTTAACAAAGCATTGAGCACCGGATCGATATGCCGAAAGAACTTCAACCACCCTTCACATAGGTAATTTAGCCCAGCCTCACCATCACGACTGTTGATAATTCGGTTCTTGGGGCACTCACCATGACAAGCAAATTTAAACTCACAAGTTTGGCACTGTTTGGGTAACGACTTTTGCTTCGCGAATCCAAAGGTTTGCTGAGCGGGTGAAAATGCCAGCGTCGATAGGGGCTTCTCATGAATATTGCCCAACTGAAACTCAGGAAAGACGTAATGGTCGCATGAGTACACATCGCCATTAGGTTCAACCGCTAACCCTTTTCCACAGATCTCACTCAGCGTGCACATGGTACTGTCTCTTCCCATCCACACACCAACGAAGTTTTCAAAGTAAGGCACAAGCACTCGGCCAAAATCGCGTTCGAACCACTCATCAAAAACCGTCGAAAGAAACTGTCCCCACTGCGTAGAACCGACGCTCCAAGGCTCAACTTCACCAGAGACAGGAATGATCGCTTGTTGGTTGCTCAACCATTTATTGTTGGAGTGAGCCTCACGCTTGTCCACCACAGGGATGAACTGCAGCTGCTTTGAACCCACTTCGTCACGCAGAAAACGATAAACCTCTAACGGGTATTTACCCGTCACATCATTCACACAGGTTAAGGTCGCAAACTCAACGTGATGTTTTTTTAAATAACCGATTCCACGCATGGTTTGAGAAAAAGTGCCTTTGCCTGCGCGATTTGTGCGGTAATGATTATGTAGATGCTCGGGGCCATCAATACTCACACCGATGATAAAATCATTGTTCTTGAAGAACTCACACCAATCATCATTCAACAAGGTGCCATTGGTTTGAAGGTCGTTGCTGATCTTGCTGTGGTTAGGACAGTATTTTTTCTGTAACGCTACGACCCTTTCAAAGTACTCAATGCCGAGCAGAGTTGGCTCACCACCATGCCAAGAAAAGATAATCTCCGGCGTATTCTGCCCCTCAATATACTGCTTGATATAGAGCTCTAGCCGCGCTTCATCCATCACATATTGAGATCCTTTTGGGTATTCAAGCAACTGCTGTTTATCTAAGTAATAACAGTAAGTGCAGCTGATATTACAGACCGCACCAATGGGTTTTGCCAACGCTTGAAGCTTGCTGTGCGCCTTGCCGTTAAATTGCGGAACCGAACTCAGGTTTGATAGTGATAAGGTCGTCATGAAGAATTCCTCGATGTAAAAGTTATTGTATTAGCCAAAACAATTCGTAATTCCTTTACACGGTGCTCATCGGCCAACCAAGCCTGATGGTATTAGGTTAGCCGAGTGGTTTGTTTCCTCTATTTCACGTTCTCGAACGGGTTCCACGCTTCATCAACTGGCACAATGTTTTGAGCTTTTTCGTACTCTTGATACTCAGCAACCATCTCTAGGAACAAGTCTGGCATTTGGTTTCTTAAATCATGCTGCTCAGCCGGGTCTTTTTTGGTGTTGTACAGGTGCCATTCACTGTCACCGCCCATGCCTGTAGAAATTCGGATGATCTTGTAATCCCCTTTGAGCAAAATGCCACTACCGAACAACTCAAATGGAATCGTATTATCGGCACTGTGCACCTCTGTAGTTTCTCCCTTAAAGTAAGGCAACAAGCTCACACCACTCATCGGCGCCACTTCACGACCTTGATATTCTGTTCCTGGATGTTCTACATCGGCGATTTCAAGAATGGTGGCAGCGATGTCTTTTACTTGTGACAAGTCATCGGTTTGGGTACCAGGTTGCAGTGCTTGATCGCCCTCTAAGAGCGCTTTCGCAGGCTTAACAATAAAGGGCACTCGAATACCGCCTTCTGCCGTGTACGCTTTATACCAAGACAAACCACCGGTAGACGCACTCGCCCACTCAGGACCTAATGAAACACTGGAGTTGACTTTCCCCAAATTTTCCGTCGAGTTGTCAAAGTGATGTGCCGTCCATGTTCGAATCAAATCACTGGTGTTTTCACCGGTGATATCGGTCGCTTCAGGGCCGTTGTCTGCCAGATACATAATGTAAGTATTGTCGTATTCCCCAATCTCTTTTAGGTAATCAACAACCTGACCGACTTGTTGGTCTTGCATCTCCATCATGCCCATTGCCACCGCCATCTTCTTGCCATACCACTCTTGTTCTTTCTCAGACAAAGAGTCCCAAGGACGACTTAATGAATTGCGACTTGAGATATCGGCATCTTTAGGAATAACGCCCATCTCCTTCATGCGTTCAAAGCGATCTTCACGGATCGAATCCCAACCATGCTCGACGTAGTAATCAACCTTGTCTTGATACGCTGATTCTGGTGCTTGCAGCGGAAGGTGTATCGCAGTGAAAGGAAGATAAGCAAAGAAAGGCTTACCGTCGTCTTTCTTGCCATCGATCATCTTGATGAGTTCATTGGTGTAAACTTGGTCTGAGTACTCACCTTTGTATTTGTCCTCAACCACTTCACCGTTTCTGTAGGTAGGCTCAACTTCAACGCCGGGAATGTCACCTTTTTGCAGCGCATCTGCTGTCGCTGCATTTTTGGCTGGGAACATCATGTCGCGGTTAAAGTGATTCGAACCACCCGCTAAAATACCGTAACTTTCCGAAAAACCTCTGTCGTCTGGTAAAAAACCATCATCATGACCTAAATGCCATTTGCCCGATAAATACGTGTTGTAGCCATTTTCTTTGAGCAACGTAGCCACGGTTACGCCCTTCTTGGTCAGGTAACCTTCATAGCCCGGCTTACCAATCGCGCCCGGATAGACAGCATAATCAAAGGTACCTAGCCCAACCTCGTGGCTGTTCGCTCCAGTTAACATCATTGAGCGAGTGACTGATGAGGTCGGTGATGCATGAAAGTTGGTGAATTTAACCCCCTCTTCAGCAAGCGCCATCAAGTTCGGTGTTTCGACTTCTGAACCATAAGGCTGGGTATCAGCAAAGCCAACATCATCACCGACAATAACAACGATGTTCGGCTTGTCTGATTCGGCGGCGAGGGCAGCGCTACTTGCAGCGGCCATCGCGGTGAATACTAGGGATTTCTTGAATGTCTGCATAAGACGTCTCCAATAGCTGTGATTAGCTTTTCTGTGATTAACTTTGGTTAGAATCTGAATTAGTGCGCGGCTTGGGACATCCAATGTAATAAGTCGAGCGCAGGGTCATAATCTTGAGCAGCTGCCAAACCGATCCAGGTGACAGCTTCCGCTTGGCTAACCTGAACGCCACTTCCAGAGAAGTACATTAGGCCAAGCTGTGTTTGAGCTTCAGGGCTACCGGCACTGGCTGCGGTTTCAAACCACTCCGCCGCTTTCTCGTCATTCTGCTCAACACCATCACCGCTCAAATACCGATAAGCGAGAGTAAGTTGTGCTTCAGAGTGTCCTTCATAGGCCTCATCCAACACCTGAACGACATCTCGGTGCTGTTCAGATAAGGCCACAGAGCTTTCGCTGCCAACACTTGCCTTGGCAAAAAACAGAACCGCCAAAACACCAGTCAGAATCGCGGTAGTTAAACGTTTATTGAACATTTATTTCCTCCTCAGGAATAAAGGTCACAACGTCCCTGTCGCTTGAATTAGGTGAAAAGTAGAAACGGCGCGATGATGCACAAGCTCGATAGCAATACGTTTTCAATCTTCATAACTTTTCCTCGATTTACAGTGAATTTTGGGATGCTTAATCAGACGACTAAATTGATTTTTCTATAATCTGTTCAATCGTTTGTTTTGAGATTGGGTAGAACTGGAAGCAGATATCTTTCTCAATCGCTTGAGCAATATTGCGCTTCTCTTGGTCATCAAATTCCCAGCTACTGAAACGCTTCATCGCACCAACTTGGGTTTGGAAGTTGTGTAAGAAATCCAACACTCGTTGGTAAATCATCTCGTCCGTTCCAGTGCTCTCTAGCGAGAATGCTTGAGCCAATTTAATTGCGTTCGGCATATAGAATTCCGGCAGGGCTTCAATCACAACCGGCATCAATACCGTGTTGGCATCGCCATGAGGAATATGGCTAATCGCACCAAATGCATGAGCACAGTTGTGGATTGGGATTCCGCCCAACGAAGAGTAGAACGCAGAGATCGCCATAGTGCTCGCTTGAAGAAGATTGCCGCGTGCTGTGAGATTTTCAGGTTCCTCAAGTGCCACGGGTAAGTTTTCAACAATCAGTTTTGCAGCTTGGATACCGTAAGCATCGGTAAAAGAATTGCTCATTGGCGAAACAATCGCTTCAACCGCATGTGTAAGTGCATCCATCGCAGTGGAGCGAGTAAGGTGAGCAGGTAATTTGGTCGTAACTGTAGGATCAAGAATCGCGATGTCAGCTTCTAAACCAGACGCCACTAAACTTGCCTTGATGTTTTCATGCTCGTTGTAAAAAACCGCAATCGGAGAGGCTTCCGCGCCAGTCCCCGCCGTTGTCGGTACGGCAATGTGAGGCACTCGAATGTCTTCATTGTTTGGCCAAACTTCCATAAAGCCACCGCCTGCAATTACGGTACGGATATCATCAATCTGCTTATGAAGTGCGTATTTCACGCCCTTAGAAGCATCAATCACGCTGCCTCCACCGACAGACAAAATAGCGTCTGCATTCAAGTTATTAGCAAACTCAATCGCTGCGTTGATGTTGTCGCAAGTCGCGTCTGGCGCAATATCGGTATACACACCAACGAGCTGAGTCGTTTGTTGATTTGCTTCTTGATTCACAGTCTGGTTTGCAAACAACGCTGAGAATTGCTCAACAAAGCCCAGAGACTCCAAACCTTTGTCAGAAAAAAGCACGACTCTTTTTGCGCCTAAGCGAGCAAACAGAGAAGGGATATTTTCGATGCCGTTCTCTTGAGCATGAACAATGGTTTTCAGTTGAAAGTTAAAGTTATTGGTAGTCATGGTGTTTACCTCGTTTATGTTTGATGACTAAACAATAACCAATACAAACCGGTCGGTCTAGAGTGTTAATGTCAAAGATATGTCAATTAAGATCGTTGAGGATCATTTGTCGAAAACGAAAAAAGCCCGCAAATGCGGGCTTAGGAATATTAGATTCATCGAGCTGAACGACAGAGGTTAACGCAAGTGAGCGGGTACCTTTGTTTTGTCTCGATTGAGATAGTAGTAGAGATAAACCAAAGAGTAGACGGTCACAAACGCATCGAGCGCAAACACACCACTCCAACCATAAAACCACTCATAGTCATTAATGCAGACGTTGTATAAGAAGATCCCAACAAACATCGACTTCTCAAATGCGCTGTAAATCATGGTCGAAGTGCGCAGCGATTTGTACTTGGCCGAGAACATCAGCAACACACCAATACAGCCAACCATCACACCCCAGTGCTGATATGTCCCCATCAAATACGTACTACTGTCCAACATCGTATCGTTGTAAGAGAACAGGGTCTGCATGCTCCAATCAGGCGCAAGAAAAGTAGCGAAAGCCGTAGCCGTTAAGAAACCAGTAACCATCAAATACGCTTTCATGGTTCGTTCAAAAAATCGTTCTAACATAAAAATAACCTCTCAAAATAAACAGTGTCATATCAACAGTGATTTACTGACCAAGCATGCTCATCACTGCTGTTTTTAATTCGTTTTCTTCTTTTGCAAACAGATGCTTAACTCGATGATCTAAGCCCGTTTCCAAGACTGTTTTGGCATGGGAGAAAGTGATAAACCCTTCTTTACCGTGATAATTACCCTGCCCTGATTCACCAATGCCACCAAACGGCGCGTCGTCTACCGCCAAGTGGAAAACACAGTCATTGATACACATTCCACCGGAATGAACTTGGTGCTTAACCTGAGACTGTAAACTCAAATCAAAGCTCATCAGATACAGCGCCAAAGGCCTTGGTTTACTATTGATGATTTGGATCGCGTCTTCGATATTTCGATACGTAATCAGCGGTAATAGCGGGCCGAAAATCTCTTCGTTCATCACCTTGGATGACAAGCTTGGTTCAACAATCAGATGCGTTACCAATCGTTGGCAATCTAAGTCCATCGCGTCGTCATGGCAGGCCACGGTTCGAGTTCCCGCTTGTTGTTCTTCATTCAACAAACCCACTATGCGGTCGCATTGGCGAGGGTTGATTAGAGACGTCAAATTCTCGGAATAAACCCCTTCATCAAACAGCAGTTGGTATTGTTTTTTGTATTCCTCAATAAAACCTTCGAGTTTGTCTTCCGGCAGCAATACGTAGTCAGGTGCGACACACACTTGGCCGTTATTAAGGCTCTTGCCGTAAATGATTCGCTCTACCGCAATATCGATCGGCATGTCTTCTGCCACGATAACTGGCGACTTGCCACCTAGTTCAAGAGTGACGGGAGTTAACGTGTCAGCTGCTGATTTCATCACTTGACGACCCACTTGGGTTGAACCCGTAAACAGAAGATGATCAAACGGCAACGCGGAAAACGCCGCGGCAATGTCAACCTCGCCTTCAACCAAGCACACCTCATCGGCATTGAAGACTTCATCCAATAACTGTCTTAAAACATGATTGGTTGCTGGCGTAAATTCACTCATTTTGATCATGGCGCGATTACCCGCGGCCAAGGCTGAAATAAGCGGGCCGATGGATAACATGATAGGGAAATTCCATGGGGCAATGATCCCCACAACACCTTTAGGCTGATAAACCACTTCAACGCGAGAAGTTGAAAGCAAAGGCCCTGAGTGGCGAATCGAAGATGTTGACCAATGTGGCAAACACTCGATGGTGTGATCGATATTTCCTAAACAAGGAAGTATGTCGGCCATCAAAGTATCTTGTCGGCTGCGGTGACCATAGTCCTCACTTACTGCTGTACACAAACGGTCTGTGTAATCGATCAGAGCAGATTTCAGCGCAAGCAACTGTTCAATTCTCACCGCCACAGTGGGCATCGGATCATCTGCAAAAGCTTCCTGCATACTCTTCAACGTCGCTGTCATTTGTGTAGCCGTCAATTCATGTTTCATACATCACCTCGTGGTTAAGAGATGCACACAATAATACAAAACAAACCGGTCGGTCTATACTTATTTTGTCAGATAATCGTCAATGCTGTCTGAAAGAAGTGGCTAGATATTGAATAAATAAGAGATAGTAAATTTGAAAAAGTGGGAAGCAGAAAAGGATAAAGAGAAGACAAATCAGCCTGATATAATCAAAGAAATGGGGAATTGCAGGATCAAAAATGGCCGCTTAAAGCGACCATTAAATATTATTTTAATACATTGTTTTTAAACAATTAATCCAACTAGCTAACTAGCTCTTAGCAACGTTGGCAATGCCTTCAAGCTGTAGAACTGGTGCAGCGTCGATGTCTTCCGCATTCATCATTGACGACACGCGTTGCATCGAAGAAAGCAGTAGGCTTTGCTCCCACGGTTCTAGGTTTTGGAATTTTTTAACGAAGTTATCTTGCAGCGGCGGTGGCGCATTGTTTAGCAGCTCTTGGCCTTTTTCCGTCAAGTTTGCATGCACTTTACGACGGTCAGCAACACTACGGATACGTTGTACGTAACCATTCAACTCTAGGCGATCGATGATCGTCGTGGTTGTGGCTTGGCTTACATTGGTATGATTCGACAATTCTTTGATCGTCACATTACCCATTTCTTGGATTGCTCTCATTAGAATTAATTGAGGGCCAGTCAAACCATACTCTTTACTCAGCTTTTTCGAGTGTAAATCGATAGCGCGAATAATTTGTCGAATAGCGACCAGGATTTCGTCATGTTTGTCCAAGATGCAGACCTTTGTACTAATATACTGTGAGTGGTTTTACAGCGTCGAAGCGAAGAGCTCTCATGAAATCGGAGTCAGGACCGCTCGAATTACACTATAAATTGATAAATTACGTCATTAATTTTTCCGCATTGTACTGATGTTCATACTATTCTCAATCTTTTCTATGCCTCTGAATTTGCGCAGGGCTACACTTTTGCTCAATGAGTCACGATTTTCGCTCTTATATCGGCTAACAAGGTAACAAAAAGCCAGAAGTCGTTAACAAATAAAAAAGCGGAGCAGTCAAATAGGTAGCGAGATTGTGATGGCCTCACTACCTATTTAATGTTTCGACATCTGACTATTTTAGTTCAAAAGATTAAGCAGCACTGTTTAGTTGAAAATTACCGGTCAGCGCGTTGTAGAACTCGCTGTTATCCAAGATCCCAACCAATTGATTGTCTTCAACCAGCAAAATCGGATGGTTACTGATCTGCTTGAGCTTGATCGCATCACGCATACCAATTTCAGGACTTACCACTACGACACTCGACGCGTTGATAGCCGTTAAGTCGTCAGACTCACTCCACTCAACAAGTGCCAACGTCGGTTCACCTTTTACCGATAAAGCACCTTCACTCTGTTCAATCCAGAGATCTTTAGAATCGCAGATCTTCCAGCTTTCATTCTCTTGAGTCAGTGAATCAAGAGGCTGCATCAAAGAACGCCCTTTAAGTACATTCAACGGGTTGGTGTGAGCAACAAAGTCCTTCACATATTCCGTTTTCGGCGTCAGTACGATCTCTTCCGGCTTACCGTGTTGGATCAGTTTGCCAGACTCCATGATCGCGATGTTGTTACCAATCTTCAGCGCTTCATCAAGATCGTGGCTCACGAACAGAATCGTTTTGTTAAGTTTGCTTTGCAGTGTAATCAGTTCATCTTGAAGCTGAGCACGAATCAATGGGTCAAGCGCCGAGAACGGTTCATCCATCAATAGAATGTCAGTGTCCATGGCAAAGGCACGCGCTAAACCGACACGTTGCTGCATGCCGCCAGACAGCTCATGCGGGAATTTCGTTTCCCATTCAGCTAGACCAACCATTTCAAGCTGTTCACGCGCCTTAGCACGACGAACATCTTTGACGACACCTTGCATTTCAAGGCCAAACGCCACGTTATCTAACACGGTTAACCAAGGCATTAAGGCGAATTTTTGAAACACCATAGAAACGCGGTGAGTACGTAAATGACGCAGTGTTGCTTCGTCGCACTGTTCGCCTAAATCAACCAGCTTATCGCCGTCTTTGATTGCCAATGAACCACGGCTGATCTCATTCAAACCATTTACGGCACGAAGCAACGAAGATTTACCCGAGCCCGATAAGCCCATCAACACACAGATCTCGCCTTCTTCAACCGTTAGAGAGACATCATCTACGCCCACGACTTGGCCTGTTTCATCAATGATCTCTTGGCGAGTTTTCCCTTGGTTGAGTAGCTCGAGCGCTTGCTTCGACTTATCACCAAAAACAACATCAAGGTTTTTAATGGTAATCGCGTCCATTCTCTTTTTTTCCTGAGAGCTAGACATGATTAAGCCTCCTTCTGATTAGGTGTTTTGCACAAGCGATCAAGAATGATAGCGACCAATACAATCGCCAGCCCGGCTTCAAAACCTTGTGAGATGTTCACTGTGTTCAATGCACGAACAACAGGTTTACCAAGCCCGTCAGCACCGACAAGAGCGGCGATAACCACCATCGAAAGCGACAACATGATGCACTGAGTAACACCTGCCATAATGCTTGGCAGAGCCGCAGGTAATTCCACTTTGAGTAGCAGCTTCATACGGCTAGCACCAAAGGCTTTACCTGCTTCAATCAACTCTTCAGGTACTTTGGTCACGCCCAAGTACGTCAAGCGTATTGGCGCGGCGATAGCAAAAATAATGGTCGAGATTAAGCCCGGAACGATGCCTAAGCCGAATAGAACCAAGGTCGGGATAAGGTAGACAAACGTTGGTACCGTCTGCATTAAATCGAGGATTGGGCGCAGTAAGGTATACAGCCAAGGGCGGTGCGCAGCCATGATGCCAACCGGTACGCCAATTAATACGGAAATCGTTGTCGCCGCAAAGACGAGAACAAAGGTTTCCAGCATTTCTTGCCAGTAGCCAAGGTTGAGGATGGTCAGTAGCGCCGCGACAACGAAGATCACCAACGACAATTTACGGTGTAAATACCAAGCAATCGCAGCGGTAATCACGATAGGGAGCGCAGGCGGCATCCATTTAAATACATCGACTAAAAACAGAATAACGGTTTCTAAAAAGATAGAAATAGCGTCAAAAAAGCCTGCTGCGTTGATTGTTAACCAATCAACACCAGCTTCCATCCATTGTCCGACAGGGATTTTGTTTTCCGTAATAAAATTCACAATATTGCCTTTTATTATGGGTGGGCTACTTCAAACCAATCGATAAATTGGTCAGCCCACCTTTATTATTTATGTAGCTGTTGAGATAAGTAGAACTAAGCTTTAACTTGTTTTAGGTATTCAGTAACCGCTTGAGTCGCTGATTCACCTTTATGCGTTTTTACGTTGTCTAACCAAGCTTCCACTTGTTGTGGATTGCTGTTCAACCATTGTTGCGCCGCTTTTTCAGGCTTCACATTCTGGTTCAGAATCTCTTCCATCAACTGGTTTTCCATCTCTAGAGTGAACTCTAGGTTCTGTAGAAGCTGACCGACGTTTGAACACTCAGACAGGTAGTTTGAACGAACATTGGTGTAAACATTTGCGCCACCGTAGTTCGGACCGAAGAAGTCGTCACCACCAGATAGGTATTCCATCTCAACGTTGCTGTTCATTGGGTGTGGTGCCCAGCCAAGGTAAACAATCCATTGGCTACGACGTGCTGCGCGTGATACTTGCGACACCATGCCTGCTTCGCTTGATTCAACTAGGCTGAAATCTTTTAGACCGAAAGCGTCAGAGTCGATCATCGATTGGATTAGGCGGTTGCCATCGTTACCAGGCTCAATGCCGTAGATACGGTCTTTAAATTTGTCAGCATGCTTTGCTAGGTCTGCGAAGCTTTTCACACCGGCGTCGTACACGTACTTGGGTACAGCGAGCGTGTATTTCGCACCTTCAAGGTTGGCACGAACAGTTTCAACGGTGCCCGCTTCACGATATTTAGCAATATCGCCTTCCATAGTTGGCATCCAGTTACCTAGGAATACATCAATGTCGCCATTGGCCATAGAAGAGTAAGTTACGGGTACTGAAAGCAGGTCTGTTTTGGTTTTGTAGCCAAGACCTTTCAGTAGCTCAGAAGTGACTGCCGTCGTTGCGGTGATGTCTGTCCAACCGACATCAGCAAAGCGAACGTTTTCACATTGCTGTGGCTCAACAGAAGCGTTAGCCGCAAATGCAAATGAACTGATAGCGAGTGTTGTTAACGTTTTTGTCGCCACGTTCTGAATATTTAGAGTCGTCATAATGGTTCCTTTTGATCTTTCCTTTTTCTGCTCTATCTCAAACGGATAGCGGCAGTTCTGCTGACTTTTGACTTATGATTGGTGTTACTATTTTTGTTATTTTTAAGCAGTAACAGAGGCTTAAGCTTCTCTTACTGGCTTATTGATTCTTTGCTTTTCTTCCCATTCCGGCGCAATCCACACTGGAACGTCTTGTTCTTTAAGCATCGGTTTACCCAAAATCAGATCAGATGCGCGTTCAGCAACCATGATGGTTGGCGCGTTCAAGTTTCCGTTGGGAATGGTAGGGAAAACAGACGAGTCGACGACACGCAGATTATCAATGCCACGAACACGACACTCTTCATCAAGCACCGCCATTGGGTCGTCATCTGAACCCATTTTACAGCCACAAGAAGGGTGATAAGCACTTTCAACGTTCTGCTTAACCCATTCATCAATCGCTTCATCGGAAGTTATGTCCAGGCCCGGCTGAATCTCTTCACCACGGTAAAAATCCATCGCTGGTTGCGACAGAATTTCGCGAGTCAGACGAATACAATCACGCCAATCTTGGCGGTCTTGCTCGGTCGAAATGTAATTGAAAATGATCTCTGGTTTGGCATGCGGATCTGCCGAAGTGATCGCAACCGTGCCGCGACTCTCTGGCTTATTAGGTCCAACGTGTACTTGGAAACCGTGGCCATCAAAGGCCGCTTGGCCGTCGTAACGCATTGCTGCTGGTAGGAAGTGGTATTGAATATTTGGCCACTTCAATCCTTTGCGAGAACGAATAAACGCACACGATTCAAAATGATTGGTTGCACCCAAGCCTTTACGAGTCAGAATCCATTCCGCACCAATCATGCCCTTGCTCACCAAGCCAAGCTTGCTGTTAAGCGTGATAGGTTCGTTACAGTGGTATTGGAAGTACACTTCTAGGTGGTCTTGAAGGTTTTCACCTACGCCATTCAACTCGTGTTTCAGTTCAACGCCCGCTTTTTCAAGCACCGATTTCGGGCCGATACCAGATAATTGAAGCAGTTGAACCGAGCCAATAGAACCCGCAGAAGAGATCACTTCTTTGTTCGCTACCGCCACTTGGGTATTGCCTGACTTTTCAAACTCAACACCAACGGCTTTCAAGCCTGATTGGCCTGTTGAGTTTTGTGCTTCAAGCAAGAAACGACGCGCCACGATGCCTTTTTTCAAGGTAAGGTTTGAACGCTTCAATGCACGACGTAGATAAGCGTTAGAGGTTGAGGCTCTAACACCCTTGTCTACCGTCATGTGCATGGTACCGAAGCCTTCTTGCTGGTAGCCGTTGTAATCTTGTGTTTCTGGGTAACCGGCATCTTTACCTGCATCGATGAACGCTTGGTAAAGCGGGTTGAGCTCCATATCGTTACCGTTGCAAGTGCCGACTGGGCCACTGTCGCCACGATATTCGTCACCACCTTTATTCCATGATTCAGCGCGGCGGAAGTAAGGCAAGCAAGCTTGGTAATTCCAACCGGCTGCGCCCTCTTCTTCCCATTGGTCAAAGTCACAAGCGTGGCCACGAACGTAAACCATACCGTTGATCGATGAGCTGCCACCCAACACCTTGCCGCGTGGACAATGCAGTTCACGCCCGTCAAGGCCCGGTTCTTTCTCTGTTTCAAATTGCCAAGCGTACTTTTCAGTATTCATTGGGTAAGAAAGCGCGGTCGGCATCTGGATAAAAATGCTCTTATCCGTACCACCAGCTTCCAGTAATAAAACGCTATGTTCACCGCTTTCCGTTAGCCTATCCGCTAACACACAGCCGGCCGAACCCGCGCCGACGATAATATAATCGTAGCGTTGCTCCATGTTATCTATTCCCTGAGATGAGTCAGTGGGGCTAGCTACTTTAAGCTAGCCCATTAAATTGAGTGTTACGCGTTAGGCATAAGGGCTGGCGTAGTCGCCAAGTTCGATAAGAATGCTCTTAGTCTGCGTATAGTGAAGTAGAGTCTCTGGTCCATTTTCACGACCAATACCCGAAAGTTTGTAGCCACCAACAGGCATTTCTGCCGGTGAATCACCCCACGTGTTCACCCAGCAAATACCTGCCTGCATTTGATGAATAACGCGGTGAGCACGAGAGAGGTTTTGCGTGAATACGCCAGCAGCAAGTCCGTATTTAGTATCGTTAGCACGGCGAATCACATCGTCTTCGTCCGTAAACTTCATTACCGACATCACTGGGCCAAAGATCTCTTGTTGAACGTGAGGCATGTGGTCTTCGCAATCCACAAACACGGTTGGGATAACAAAGTTGCCGTTTTCGAGGCCGTTGTCTGTCACTTGATAGCCGCCCGTCAGCAGAGTTGCACCCGACTGTTTAGCTAGCTCAATCGCTTCAAGGACTTTTGAAAGGTGTTCTTTAGAAATCAATGCACCGATCTGAGTTTCCATGTCCATTGGGTTACCAATGATCAGCTTCTCAGTGCGCGTTTTAAGTTGGTCGATGAATGCGTCGTAGATGTTTTCGTGCACATAAACACGAGTACCATTGGTACACACTTCGCCTTGGGTGTAGAAGTTCGCGACCATCGAAGCGGAGACTGCATCATCCAATTTCGCGTCATCAAACACGATCATTGGTGATTTGCCACCTAGCTCCATAGTGACCGATTTCAACGTTTTCGCACTGTCCGCCATCACGGCTTTACCCGTACCTGTTTCACCCGTGAAAGAGACTTTAGCGATGTCTGGGTGCGCCGTTAGCATTTGACCCACACGGTAGTCACCCTGAACCACGTTGAACACGCCATCAGGAAGACCGGCTTCGGTAAAGATCTCCGCAAGTTTGAGAGCGGTTAGCGGCGTTTCTTCTGAAGGTTTGAAAATCATCGAGTTGCCCGCAGCAAGTGCTGGAGCCGATTTCCACATCGCGATTTGGATAGGGTAGTTCCACGCGCCAATGCCAGCACAGATGCCTAGCGGCTCGCGGCGAGTGTAGAAAAATTGAGATTCGCTCAGCGGTTGTTGGTCGCCTTGTAGAGTTGGAGCAAGACCAGCAAAGTATTCAATAACATCAGCGCCAGACGCCACATCCACTTCAATTGCTTCTTGCAACGGCTTGCCCGTATCAACAACCTCAAGGTTCGCAAGGTCATTGTTTCGAGCCCTAAGGATTTCAACGGCCTTCAAAAGTATGCGACTACGCTCTACCGCTGTCATTGCTGACCATACCGCAAAGCCACGCTTCGCTGATTCAATAGCACTATCCACATCCGCTGCAGAGGCTTGCCCTAGCGTGGCGATAGGTTCGCCGTTTGCTGGGTTGATGCTATCAAAGGTTTCACCAGACGTAGCTTTGACCGCTACGCCATCAATGTATAACGAGTTCATTTCCATTTGAGATTCTGACTTAATTATTGTTATTAGACTCTACTGGTCTAGTTTAAATGTTGGGTGTAAGTATTGGTCGTTCTTGTGCTGTTCTAATTCTAATACTGCGTTCTATTTGATACTGCACGAGTAGAACGTCAGTTGTTTATCAAGGTAATCGTTGATGATGGCGCGCGCCCTCTGAGCATCGATACCATCTGGGTTTAACGTGCCTCTCAGCCATAAACCATCAATCAGAGACGCGATTCCGTGAGCAACGAGATCTGCCGGTTCATGACTCAAAATACCTTTCAATTCAAGGCGTAAATGCGAGAGCAAACGTCTTTCATTCACGCGCTGGAGTCTTTTTAGCTTTTGGTCATGCATCGAATACGACCAAAATGCCAACCACGTCTTAGCCACCTTATTTTCTGCTTGGTAACCTTCAAAGTTACCGTCGATGATGGCATTAATCCTCTGCTGGTGAGCGTCAGCAGGGAGTGCTTTGAGCGCGGTGGTAATGGTATTGGACAGTTGGCGAAGGATTTCGCGCATGGTCTCTTCGAGCAGGCCATGCTTGCCACCAAAATAGTGATTAATGATGCCGGTAGAGACTCCCGCTTCTTTGCTGATCAACGCAATACTCGCGGCATGCAAACCGACTCGATCAATCACCGTCATGGTCGCTTGAACAAGCTGTGGTTTACGTATGTCAGGCATCCCAACCTTCGGCATTTCTTAGTCCTTTTATTTTTTATTGAACGTTCAGTTAAATATAAAATGACAGAAATTTAGTTAGGGTTCAAACGATTATTTAAAACAAACTCGTAACAATACAGCATTCAAAACCCAACAAGACGATTAAAAACAATCAGTTAAACATCATTTAGGGCACTAATGAAATCAATTAAAGATTTGAGGTGTGATAGTTAATGGTCAAATGTTTTCGCTCAACAAGAACGAAATTTAACCACTTATCTTCTGGATCGAAATGGGTGATATGCAAAGAATAAGCATCGTTATTTGTGGTTAAGAAGGGAGAATCGATGGCGAGATTGATCGAGAGCAGGAATGAAAATCAGATACGACGAGAGCACCTTTATCAAATTAGGTGCTCTCATTTTTATCACTAATATCGAGGCAACAAAGCGTGGTTAGTTCAACTAAAATGCCAAGTGGTAACTATTACTCGATTGATCCAGTGAGATCACCCAACTTTGCTCTTGCTCACTGCTGCTCATCGGCACCCAACGAGCGTAAATTTGCTCCCAGTTCCCATTCACCTCTAATTCCACAACATCGATTTGAGTGGGGTACACCGTGGTGATTCTCGACAAAGGGTCAGCGACAACATCACCGTTACTCATGACAAATGCTGACTCAGAGTACAAATGAAGAGCCCCTGCCGTCGTTCTCGTGTAGTCCATCGACAAACTGATCTTCTCACCGATATCAAATGAGAAACCAACAGGCGCCACAATCTCAGACGTACTGATCGCGGCAGGTTGGACTGCAGACGCAGGCAATTGAGCTGGCGTTGGAGACGGTGTCGCAGCTGGAGTCTGCGCAGGTGATGGACTCGTATTACCACCGCCTCCTCCTCCACCGCCGCCACAAGCGCTGATTACGAGTGAGAAGGATGTCATGGTGATTAATTTGCTTATCTTATTCATGGTGCTCTCCTACTCGTCCGTCGCTGATATAACTTTGTTGGTGGTCGATGCTTTGTACCATTCACCATAGGTTTCACCGCTGCTGGTTACCCATGTAGGGAATGACGTATACGCATCACTGATATCAACCAGTTCTACAGGGTGATCCCATTCGTCTCGAATATTAATAACCCATGGCATGTTATTGCTGGTTTTGAACGATTCAGAGCCCGAAGAGCTATCATCATGACTGTTAAACAAAGCATTATTCATATCACTGGTACCAGAAAACTCTTTTAAGTGAGTTTGCCACGTCATACCCGGCGGGCTTGCGACAAAATCACCATGGTACGTACCGTCAGCAGCAAAAATGAACGAGTCATAAGGTGGGTAGCCGATGTCGTCTCGAGAAACTGGCGTGGTAAATTCCACATACAATTGATAGTTAAGCACTTCAGCATTTTGTACCCCAGAACATGCACTTTGGGTTCTGTAGAAAACACAGCTTTCTGTAAGTTCACCTAAGTTTTCCAAATCTTCTCTTAGATTTTCTGACACCATCAATATCGTTTCACTCTCTCCCGTCTGCAGAATCGTGTGACCTACAGCGACGCCGTTACGAGTCAGTGTGGTAGACGCTACATTCGCAGGCAAAACATTCGGCAACTTCACTGCATAACCATTCGAGTAGCCTGCACCCATCGCTTGAAGCGTATAATCTACGGTCAAGTTTTTGAGTTCTCGTTGACCGTTAAGCTGCTCCGTTACTTGATAACGCCAAACCACATCATTGAAGTCGTAGTCACCTTTTAGTGGCCAGTTATCCTCAAAAGCAATCGTTGCGTAGCTATTCGAGCTTGGGTAAACCGTTGTAACTGTCACGTCTTCATTGTTCTCTTGAACAAGCACCTCATATTTCGAGTCTGTTGTACCATCTTCGTTAACCCCATCAACCGCAGAAAACGGAGTAACATCAACCGTGAAGATCAAGTCGTTGAAATCATTGTCTCCGCTAGGTCGGTAGATATCTTCAAAACCAAGCACCAAGAACTCATTCTCGGTATCAAGGAAAGCAACATTGTGTCTTCTATTTTCAGCGGTCGCCTCTGGGTTCAAAGCAGGATAGCTGTAGAAAGGCGTTCCCCAACCACCAAGCCAAGGAATGTTGTTATAAGATCCTTCCCAGCCCCAACCATTCGAAATGATAAAGAAGGCCAATGTTTGACCCGCGGTGAGTTGGACATTGAGATCGATGGTATCCCCTTCTTGCATTTCCCCAACATCAGCAACGGATGTATTAGGAAACACCACAACGTGTGCGTTGATGTCATCTTTAGTTGCAGGTGGGTTGTCGGTATCAAAAACGAAATAACCGAGTGTATTTCGATAGCCCGCCCCTTCGTTGAGGAACGTCAAAGATACAGTGGCGTATTCCGCGCCATTTAGTTCATCGTCAATATCAATACTTGAATAACGCTCAGGAGCAATGAATGCACTATTGACCGTACTACCTTCAGGCAGCATCGAATAAACGTTAGTTAAAACATCTTGTGGGAGTGAATCCGCTATCGAATACGTATTATTAGGTTTACCTTTTGCCGAATAGTTTGACGCATCCGCCCCAGACTCAAATGTTAAGTCCGCAGTGGTCAACGCCAACGCAACACACGGCATCAAGCAACTAGGCAGTATGATTGAATTCCAATTTCTCATTATGTTCCCTCTTCACTAGCCTTAAACGTGTAAAGAGATACAAAGCAAAGATAGTGCCTGGAATTAATCTTTTATTTAACAATAATTTATATATAAAAACTTCGTTATTCTCATTTTGAGAATGAAGTTGAAAGGTAAAGGTCGCTATTTAAGTAGCGACCTTTATTTGGGGTGATTAAGAGAATAAACAAAGTAACTAACTGTGGTTTATTTACCTATAATCGGCATCGATTGCCATGCTCTTTGATGCAACATTTCGCAGCCAGATTCGGTAATCACGATGTTCTCTTCATGCACCATCATGCGGTTTTTCGCAAATGCCATACCGGGTTCAAGTGTTAATACCATACCCGGTTTTAAGACTACATCTCCGTTCGGCACATGTGATGGCCACTCGGTTAGCTGCATGCCTAAGCCGTGCCCCATTCTCCCCACATCGTTGCCGAGTGCACCGTTCTTTTCGAGTACCGACCACATAGCTTGCCACACGTCACCAGTGGTGCGTCCCGGTTCAGCAATCGCGAGCCCCGCTTCTGTCGATTGATAAACAGCATCATAAGCTGCGATGGTGTCAGGTGCTGCGTGACTAAAGGCATAATTACGGTCAAAGTCGCTGAAGTAGCCATCAAAATTAGCTCCCGTATCAATGATCAACACGTCACCGTCTCCGAGTACACGGTCGGTTGGCCCCATGATGATGTTGTCATAACCACCTTGCCCGGATGCCGAGATCAGATAGGGGCAAGCATCGGCACCCAAGCGTAGCATTTCCAAATGCATAGCTTTACACGCCTGTCGTTCTGTCATCCCTATCATGAGATGATGACGAAGATATTCAAAGCCTGCCGCCGTCACTTGGCAGGCGAAGCGTACTTTATCAATCTCGGCTTGAGACTTAACACTGCGCAAGTCTCTAATCATCAGTGACACATCAACCACGTTGTGTTGGCTCAGCTTCCGTTGTAACAACGCATAGTTGGTAGCAGGCATACGCAGATGTGTTTCAGGGCCGATCATCGAACCGATTCGGCGAGAGCCCTTGGAGACTTCTGACAACGTAGCTGCGAGCAAAGAGATACCGTCGTCTTCTGGTCTTGGTGACGGCCAACTGCGCACGTCTTCAATCCATGTATCGTCGAAACCAGCGATACCAATCTCTGGCACAACAGCGATAGGCTTGCCAACCGCAGGCACCACCAAAAACCAAGGTCGAGTTGGGCTTTCCCAGAACTGCGATTTAAAGCCACTGAAATAGCGAAACTCAGGTTCGGTAGTAAAAAACACAGCATCGATGTTTTGAGAGCGTAGACGTTGTTGCAACTCGACAGTACGTTGCTCTAGTTCTGCTGATTCAAACCCTCTCTGTGGAGGTGTTAACGGCAATATACTCATATCTCTATCCTTGATTGAATAAGGGTAACTCGACGAATTAATTGAATAAAATATCTCTTGGTAACAGTGCAATACTTGGGAAAAAAATCAGCAAAGCAGACATCAATATCAAAATAAGGAAAAACGGTAGCGTCCCGCGGATGACCTCCATGTAAGGTCGCTCAAAAATCGCTATCGCAGTAAAGATGTCACAACCGAATGGAGGTGTTGCCGACCCAATGGCCATTTGTAGCGTTACCATCACACCGACCAAGATTGGATCAATACCTGCGGCATCAACTATCGGCATAAAAATTGGCGTCAAGATCAGCAAAACCACTAACGAATCCACAAACATACAGCCGACAAAGAAAGTCAGTGCGATAACAAACAGAATGTATTCAGGTGAGGCATCTTCTAGATTAAGAGGAGCGAGCAACTCCTGAGGAATTTGTTCAAACGAGATGTACCAAGAAAACGCCTGTCCAACACCCACCAGCACAAAGACAACGGCAGTAATCAAACCGGTATTTAGCGCCGCATCGCAGATGTCTTTTACGCCAAGTTTGCGATAGAAAATGCACTCAACGATGATTGCATATAACACAGCAAATGAAGCCGCTTCCGTCGGCGTGACCACGCCAGAATAGATACCACCGATAATCAAAGCAGGGAAGCCGAGAGGAAGAATCGCTTTCTTGAGCGCTTCAATACGCTCGGCAGTGTTGGCCTTTTCAACCAAAGAGATGGTGTAGCTGTGTTTCACACTGTAGGCATAGCTGTATAACGAGAACAGGCTAGCGAGCACTAAGCCCGGACCAATACCAGCAATAAACAACTCCCCTACACTGGCGTTGGCTAAGGTGCCGTAAAGAATCAAGCCGATGCTCGGTGGAATAAGAAACGCGATGTCACTGGCATTGATGATCAGCGCCATCACAAAGCTGTCTTTGTAGCCTGCTTGCAGTAGTTTCGGACGCATGATTTGCCCAACCGACACCACGGTCGCTTGGGTCGAACCGGAAACAGAACCAAACAAGGTACAGCTGATACACGTAGTAATCGGCAAACCACCACGCAGGTGTCCAACAAACGCTTGAATCAGGCCAAGTAAGTTATAAGCCGTGTGTCCACGCGTCATGATATCCGCAGCCAAGATGAACATCGGCACCGCAATCAGAGCGTTCGGCGAGATGCCCGTAACCATCTGTTGAATCAGTACTCCCGGCTCAACCTGAGAGAAATGAATCAAGCCAATCAAAGCCCCAACCGCTAACGGCACAATCATTGGGAAGCTCAAAAACAGCAGAATCACCATCACAGAGACAAGAGTAAATGTGATGACATAAATATCTAATTCGCCGGCAATAATGTCCGAGAAAAACTGTGCAACATCGCTCATTCGAACTCACCTACTTTTGTGTTTCTATTTTCAATCACGTCAAATGACACGTAGATCTCTTTGTGCAATAAGTTCATCAAGAAACTCATGCTGTATTGCAATCCGGCAATGAAAAAGCCAATTGGAATGATCGCGTATACCCAATACACAGGAAACTGTAAGGCTGGACTTAACCGATTGATGTCTTTCAGCTCTTTAACGTAAAAGAACGCGTGGTAGGTGAGATAAAACATCAGCATTGCGGTTAATAACGCAATGATGGTTGTGAGAACTTTCTGAGCTTTAGTGCTCAATGAATCGTAGACCGCGGTCATACGAATATTTCGTCCTTGGCGCACCGCATAAGCGAAGCCGACGAAAGTAACAGAGACAATCAGAAACTGATTGAGCTCTTCCGAGAAAAATAGGCTTTTATTGAAGGCGTAACGACCAATCGCATTCGCAGTAGAGTTGATCATCATCGCGAGAATGGCAGTCATGATCAGAAAGCGCTCTAGCTTTTCTGTCGCGACACTTATTTTATGTAGCAGTTCTTTCATAGCAGGCAGTGCTCCATACTTCGTTCAGTGACACGAGTCCATTGCCACTATTTGGAGAAGGTTGGGATAAGCTATCCGCTGACACGTATCAACGGATAGCCATCATCCTTACTAACGCTTTCTATTGCGTTGCTGAAGCAGCCTTCACTTCATCTAGGATCTCTTCAAGAATGGTTTTCGCACCCTCACGAGCTTCGCTTTGCTGACCTGCTGGGTAGGCATTCGCCACTACGTCGTAGTATGTCGTGTGCAGTTTCTGGCTTAACGTTTTAAAACGCTCGCGCTCTTCATCCGTTAACACAACCACTTGCATGTTTGGACGCTCTTTCAAGATCTTGTCCATGTTCTCTTTGTTGATGCGAATCTGATAGTCGTATGCGGCTTGGTCTGCTGCTTTGATTGCTTTGTCGACCATGGCTTGTTTCTCTTCAGACAAATCGTTGTACCACTTACTGTTGGTCGAAACGGTACTCACATAAGGTTGCTGACCTGGGAACATCAAGTAGTCTTGAACCTCATGCCACTTCGCGTTGTAGATGAAGTAGATAGGGTTAACCATGCTATCGATAGTCTTAAGTTGCAGTGAACCGTACACTTCACCCCAAGAAAGAGGAGTAGGTGTTGCGCCAAACGCTTTGTAGGTTTCAACAGGGATGGTTGAGGTGAAAGTACGGATTTTCTGGTTCGCAAAATCTTCAGGAGTACGGATTGGTTTATTTCCGCCCCATACCATTTCGCCTTCAGACATCATCGACAACAGCTTGAGGTTTACGCTCTCAAACTTAGGTGCCAGCTTGTTGTAGATGGTTGGGCTTTCCGTTAAGACCTTATGCGTGATTTCTTCATTGGTGCCCAGTACATACGGCAAGCTCACCGCTTGTACTTCAGGAACATAAGACCCTAAATGACCCGCGCCTACAGACACGAACTGAATCGTGCCTTTAGCAGCCAGTTCTACGATGTCGTTCTCTGTACCCAGTTGACCGTAGTAATAGATGCGAACACGGATGTCGCCATCAGATTCCTTCTTAATCACTTCCGCAAATTTTTGCGCATAGATATCTTGAACGTCTGTTTTGTCCTCTTCTGAAGCAAACTTCCATGTTTCGGCATGAACGCCAAAAACCATGCTCAAACTTAGCAGTGCTGCGCCTAATCGTTTCATCCTGTCTTTCCTTTTATTATCCTAATTACACGTTGATGACTTTGGTCACTTCACGCGCTTCAGTTTTGGCTGTGTCGACAATAAACTCCGTTTAAAGTCAGCCATCTTGCAGTGCCAAATGCGTCACTGCTGAATCTGTGTCTCTACTTGTTACTTCTCATTGAGTTGTTTCAAATTGAATTGCTTCTCATTGAGTCGTTTCTAAATTGATCGTGCTAAACGATCGATCACCAACTGAATCCAGTAGCTCGCACCGAGCTTTAAGATGCCGTCGTTAAAGTCGTATTCAGGGTTATGCAATGCGCAGCCACCGACCGATTCCGTGCCGTTACCCAACAACACATAACAGCCCGGTTTAACGCGAAGCATGCTTGAGAAATCTTCCGAAATAGTCAGCGGGTCACAGGCGTCATTAACGTTCTCTACGCCAAGCACTTTCTGCGCGGCGGTAACCGAATACTGGGTTTGTTGCTCGCTGTTGATGGTTGGGTAGAAGGTATTAATAAACTCAAATTCGTAAGTCGCGCCTGCTGCCTGACAAATGCCCGCCACAATTCGCTCCATGCTCTGCTTGATTCGATCGAGAGAAGATTCAGTAAAGCAGCGGCAGTCACCCTTGATAACCACTTGAGTAGGAATGACGTTAACCGTGCCATCGGTAATAAATTCGGTGGCAGAGACTACAGCGGTGTCGTGAATCGCACTGAGATTGCGAGACACGATGGTTTGCAGACCAAGAATAACTTGCGAGCCAACAACGAGAGGATCGACCCCTTGATGCGGCAGAGCAGCATGTCCACCCACACCATTGATGGTGATCTCAAAGCTACTTTCACTGGCCATTAATGATCCGGGGCGAACCATCAACTCACCCTCCGCTAAACCGGGGAAGTTATGAACTCCATACACTTCATCAATCGAGAATCGCTCAAATAAGCCATCATCAATCATCGCTTGCGCGCCACAACCGTGTTCTTCATCGGGTTGAAAAATGAAATACACAGTACCATCGAAGGTTAGGTTCTCGGCCAAATAGCTTGCAGCGCCGAGCAGCATTGCGGAGTGTCCATCGTGCCCACAAGCGTGCATTTTTCCATCGTGTTGTGAGCAGTGTGCGAAGTTGTTTTGTTCATGAATGTGTAGCGCATCCATATCAGCTCTCAGACCAATGCTCGCTTCACTCGATCCTGAACGAAGTATCCCAACTAATCCTGTTTTACCAATGTTACGCACCACCTCGATACCAAAGCTGTGTAACTTGTCAGCGATAAAATCGGAGGTCAGATTCACATCAAAACCACACTCAGGAAAACGGTGTAAATGTTGACGCCACTCAGTCATGCTTTGAATAAGCTGCGAAGACAGTTGGTCTGGTTTGATCGAGAAAGTAGACGGCATAGTAGTAGTCCCAAAGTGTAATTCTTTGTATTAACGTAAAATTTTTAGTTAGCTTGACTGCTGAATGCAAAACGCAGAGCGAGCAGCTTTAATCAAAGGTCGTTACAACGACTGCGACCTTCGGCAATTATCTGAGGGTGGTTCAAGATGGTGCTCTAACAGCGCACCGAAACCTTTTATGGGCGAGGGGTAGTTCATCAATTGAAGCGAGTGCCAAGCCAACACTTGATTGCTGCTGACAACGGGTTTATCTAGCTCCGCTTCAATGGATTCAAGCACCGATGCTGCACGCAGTGCCGTGCAAGAGATAAACAGAAGATCCGCTTCAGGATCGCACACTTGTAGTGCGGCATGTTTAATGTCCATTGGGTCAATGAACGTCATCGCGGTGTCATCTTCAAAGCCAAAACCAGCAATGCTCAACACTTCAATGCCTTGCGATTCAAAAAATGCTGCGACGTCTTGATTCACAGCTTCGGTATAAGGCGTTAATACTGAGATACGCTTAGCTTGGAAGCTTTCAAACGCCGCTAAGGCCGCAGTCACCGGATTCGTTACTGCTGCATTTGGGCAAGATTGATGAATAAGCTGGGTAATTCGTTCGCTGCCAATCGCTACGGTGCCAGAGGTACAAGCGTAAATCACAACATCCAATTCGGTGCCCGGAAGGATGGTATCAGCGCAAGCAGCGATTCCTGGCTCCATCTTCCGCAGGTTCTCTATCGTCAATGGATTATAGTTTCGAACTCGGCTGGTGAACGACTGCACATCGTCTGGAAACAAGGTGTTTAAATCACGCTCAATATTGAAATCTGTCGCTAACGCAATCACACCGACGCGTCCTGCTGGTGCCAATTTCTCTAATTCAAACTGTAAAGTAGCGGTTGCAGATTTCATACTTTCCGACTCCTTGAGCTGTCAATATCAATACTCAACAAATGTTAACAACATGTATCATATAAACTTCAAACTCTGTAAATTTGAACTTTACATTTCGTTCACAAGGTTAATAATGCACCGATAACTTTAAGGATTATCATTAAACGAATACCTTATTGTGCGGGAATTCCGCATTTTTATTGCGTTATAGTGATTTTTTGTTCTCAATCCTCTGTGATTAATTGTTGGAGCCAAATACCTTTAACTCGATCACACACTGGTTCAAAAGAAACAATTAATTTACAAATTGATACTGGGAAGTATGGGTATGACACAACAGCCTGCATTGGTGGTCGACAGTTTCGACAAGAAGATCCTCAACATCGTACAAGACTCAAATAGAGCAACATCAGACAAGATTGCAGAAAAAGTCGGGCTCTCTCCCGCTGCCGTTCAGCGCCGTTTAAAACGCATGAGAGCACAAGGTGTGATTCAGGCTGATGTATCGGTGATTAATCCCAAAGCAGTCGGTCACGGAATGACGTTTATCGTTCAGGTAACACTTGAACGTGAGCGTGTGGATTTGATGCATAACTTCAAAAAAGAGATGAGTTCAAACCGTTCTGTTCAGCAATGTTATTACGTCACAGGTAGCTCTGATTTTATCTTAATCGTCACGGCTGCAGATATGGAGGGGTACGACAATTTCACTCGTGAAGCCTTCTTCGATAATGCCAATATCAAAAGCTTTCAAACCAATGTGGTGATGGATAACGTCAAGGTCGGGCTGACCATTCCGATTGATGAACAGCGTGATTAGAAAGCAAGGCGTGTCATGAGATGAAGTCAAAAAGAGAGAAAAAAAGACGGTATGAAGAAACCTTACATACCGCCAACTTTGGGGCTTACTTTATTATTCGTTGTTCGCGATTAGCTCTTGACTGCTAACTATTAACTATTAACTACTAACTATGAGATTTTCGTTATTAGATTTTGTTGTCGATGATTTGTTGGTAGAGGTCCGGGTCAGTTGCCCCTTCAGTACCAATTACTAGCACTCGGCTGTCTTGAGTTAAATTCAGTTTTTCAGCGAAATTCGGTTCTTGTTTAGCGATGATCGCTGCGGCAAACCCTGGAACTGCAGATTCGCCACCTTCTATTGCCACTTCCGTTTTCTCGCCACTCGCCAACATGCGCATCGCTTGCGGGATCGCCTCTTCACTCAGCGTCATAAAATCATCAGCGCCATTTTGGAGAATCGTCCATGCCAAGCTCGAAACCTCACCACAGGCAAGTCCCGCCATCAGCGTCTCTAGATCGCCCGTAACCACAATTGGTTTACCCGCTTGAGCGCTCTTCTGCAAACAGTTAGCCTGTTCAGGTTCGACAATTACAAAGCGTGGACGATCAACACCCCACAAATCCCAGAAGTAACCGCAGACGGCAGATGCCAAACCACCGACTCCACCCTGCACGAAAACATGAGTTGGGATTTCACCATCAAGTTGCTCGACAATTTCAGCCAGCATCACGGTGTAGCCCAGAGCAACGTCTTTCGGGATTTCCATGTAACCTTCGTAAGAAGTATCCGATACAATCACGCGGTTTTTCGCTCGCGCTTCTGAATCAGCCAAACGAACCGATTCATCGTAGTTACCTGTAATACGAACCACTTCTGCACCAAATGCTTCCATCGCTTGCTTACGGCCTTCCGACACATCGCGATGAATGTAGATAACACAGCCACAACCAAACATTTGTGCGCCCCACGCTACCGAACGCCCATGATTTCCGTCTGTCGCACAACTGACAACGATCTCAGCAACTTCTGATTTCCATTCCCCGTTTAACAACTCACTGATGGTCGGATTCTTTCCATAGCGATTGGCGATCTCAATCTGAAGCTGACGGGCAACAGCATACGCACCGCCCAGAGCTTTAAAGCTTTTTAGACCAAAACGTTGAGATTCATCTTTGTACCAGAATTTGTTTACACCGATCTCAGCAGAAATCGCATTCAGCTCATGTAAAGGAGTAACGGCATAGCCAGGCCATTGTGAAATATCCTTAATTGCCTGCTCAGAACTCGCAACACTCAAAATTTCAAGTTGCTCATTTGAGTACTCCAATTTAGGGCTTGCTTGAGGGTTCGCGTAGTGTGTCAGAGTGCCAGCCAGTAACTGCATAAATGATCGTCCTTATAAGTCATTCACATTGCTCCTTACTACAGCCAAATGAAAAGTTACGGCTTGTAAGGTTTGCGGATATTAAATTCTATCGGACAAAAAGTGCCTTGATTACGCTTTCTAAATTCAATATCTGCGGGAATTCTTTGTTACCTCGCTAAAAAATGCAGAATTTAGTCACCGTGAAAATATCGCAGTCTAATCTCACTTCACTATAGCAGCGACTCGAGTTATTGAGTCTATTCACGGCACTCGTTTCCTAAAATCAGTAGC
This sequence comes from Vibrio pomeroyi, assembly GCA_041879425.1. NCBI lineage: Bacteria > Pseudomonadati > Pseudomonadota > Gammaproteobacteria > Vibrionales > Vibrionaceae > Vibrio > Vibrio pomeroyi. Next base: position 1,098,353 of record CP090855.1, read on the forward strand.
CTAATATCTCGACAGCAGCACAGCATGGAGTGCAGACAAACAGAAACAAAAAAGGCTGATAATGGCCAAACCATTACCAGCCTTTTATCAACCTTTGCGGAGCTTTGAATATAACGCGACTAAGTTAACTTGGCTTACTCAATACGGGTAATAAAACCATACTTATCCGAGTCGGCTTTCGTCATCCAGTGCTCACCAGAAGCGGGGGCACAATCTAAAGTGAAGATGTAGAAATCGATCCCTTTGTCTCCCATCACCTTATTAAAATAGGTCGCTTGTTGGCGATGACTCTCATTGGTGTATGGGAATTCTTTAGCCGTTTTATCGCCCTCTGCCCAACTATGCACACCCACCTGTTTATTCAGCTCAATAGCTTTGGTGGTGTCAGCGCGTTGCAAAACTCGTGGGTTACCGGCAGCGAACAGATCCGTGCCACCCGAGAACACCGACCCCGTAGCAGTGACGATTGTCGTCATCTTGTTGTGGTGGATCATGCGCCCGGTGTACATATTGATCTCGTCATCAGCGCTGCCACCGATATGATTGGTGAATTTCAACGTCATCTCACTTCCCGGGTACAACTTTACGATATCAAAAAGCTGAGAATAGGTGGATGCACCCAAAGTCGATTGAATTCGCTCAACAGCGCCAGTCTCTTTGAGCACATCTCGGTAAAAGGCATTGAAAGCAAATGAAGTGGTGATGGTGACCTTATTACCCTTTTTGGTCTTACTCAGAATCGTCGAACCCAAGCTCGTCACGTATTGCGACAACTCATTTTGGTACTCAAGCTCGACCTTTTTTGCATTATTCGTTGTTGTTTGAATTAACGTCGTCTCATTAGAAACAGAGCGTAGCGCCGCGCTGCAATCAAACACATCCAAACCCTTGCTCTCTGTGTAGATACCACAGCTATCAAACCCTGCATCAGGAAAGTACAGGTCAACACTTTGACCTAAACGGCTCGCAAGCCTAACTACTTTTTGCTTCTCACTGATGTCTTCAGCAAATTGAATTTGGTCATACTGCACACCGTCATAGGTCAGTTTCATAGACTCTTGAAGCTCTTCTCGTTCTTGATACAACTTGCCTAATTTCACTGACGAAAATACGTAATCCGCCTTAGGTTTCACTTGTGCTTTAGTCGCTGCGTTACCAGAACTTGAACCTGAGTTCGAACTTGAGTTACAGCCAGCTAAAATAATCAAAGGCAGTGCCAGTAACGTTTTTCTATAGTTATTCATGCGTCATTCCCAAAATGTTTGATGGGAAAATTCTATTATTTAGCGCTGAATTTATCTGTCGTGGGAATGTATGAGAATGTCGAACCTATTTGAACAATGTTTTTTATTTTCCTATAAATGCCAATTCATCATTGAACTAACTTATAAAGTGTTTAATCATTCGCTTTAGGTATTTGGCGAAGCATGTGAACTTATATGCAACAGCGCATAATCGTAATGGTTCATCACGACGAAGACTCGCTCACCTAATCTCAATAAGTGAAACGCACGACAAGGCTGATAATGGAATGACAAAACCTAAAATGATCATCGTGGAAGACGATTTGAAACTTCAGAAAATGTTGCAGGACTACTTCGTCGCGCAAGATTTTGATGTCACGGTGTTGGACGATGGCAGTGATGCCGCACACACCATCCTCGCGGAGCAACCTGACATCGTACTGCTGGATTTGATGCTTCCTGTAACTGATGGACTTACAATCTGCCGACAGACGCGTGCGCACTATAAAGGTAAAATCTTGATGCTCACTGCTAGCGATGACGACTTTGATCACGTCGCTGGTTTAGAGACAGGGGCTGATGACTATGTCACTAAGCCAATCAAACCAAGAGTTCTGCTGGCCAGAGTTCGTTCGCTATTACGCCGCCAAGACAACAATACCGCTTCAGTCGATGACTCAGACACCCTTCAGTTCGATCAACTCGTTCTGAAAAACACTTATAAGAAGTGTGAACTTTCAGGTGCGGTTTTATCACTCACTGACAGTGAGTTTGACCTACTTTGGTTATTGGCAAGCAACCCAGATACGCCGTTATCTCGTGACTACTTGACGCAAACATTGCGCGGGATTGAGTACGACGGAATAGACCGGACGATTGACAACAAGGTTGTACGTCTGAGGAAGATTTTGGGCGACGACCACACACCAGCAGAGAAAATTCAGACCATTCGCGGTAAAGGTTACTTGTTTGTTTCAACCGCCTGGCATTAACTTCGCTCAGTACGAGCGTAATGAAAGAGAGCGATTATGCGACGTATCTTTTTGGAGTCCCTATTAGGGCTGTTAGTTTGCTTCATGGGCGGCATTGTCGCTTACGAAATCTGTGTCTATCAGCTCAATACTGACTACGAATATGTTCTGCAAGATTATGAAGCAACAGCCCACCAGCAACTCATAGAAAACATCGCAAAAAATCAGGGGCTTGAAGCGGCTCAACAAGCCATGAATCAGTTTGTCGAAACCACTCGAAATAAACTGATTACGTACAACCCAAAAGATGAAATACCAAGCCCTGTCTCAGAGTTCTTCTCGACCAACCCAAATACCTTCATCTTTCACGATGGTGAGCGTGACCTTTGGTTTCGCTTAGCAAGCAGTGACAATACCTATCATTACCTACCCAACAGTGAAGCGTTCGTTAGGCAAAAAATAGAATTGGAAGATGACCTCATCTGGTTGTTTTTCCTAGCAAGCTTTATCTTATACGGCGTATGCCACCTATTTATCATATTCCGCCGAGTTAAGAAGCTTGAGTCGGCGACGCTAGCCTTTGCTGAAGGGGATCTCTCCTCGCGAGCCGAAACCTCAAGCGGCATTGCAATTGGCTCACTCAATAAGTCTTTCAACCTCATGGCTGACCGCATTCACCGACTGATTGACAGTAATCGCTCGCTCACCAATGCGGTCGCCCATGAGCTGCGCACGCCAATATTCCGTATCCAATGGCAAGCTGAAATGCTTAAAGACACACCGCTCAACGAATCTCAGCAAGAGACTGTAGAAAGCATTGTGGAAGATACGGAAGAGATGGAGAAGATGGTCGACGAACTATTGTGTTACGCCAAATTAGATAGCTGCGACCTTGAAAATTTGCAGCAACCTGTCGAGATAAATGACTTTCTCGATCACGCGATGACACGCTGGAACAAAGATACTGAGCTCGACATCAACCTATCACTGCCAGAACAACCATCCGAGATTCTTGCGGATGAAATACTGCTGAACCGCGCTCTAGATAACCTCGTACGCAACGCCATGAAATTCGCACGCTCTCAAGTGTTAATTGAAGCCAGCGCGCATCAAGAGCAACTGCAGATAGCTGTACATGATGATGGTGATGGTGTGACTCAAGAGCATCAGGCTCGCTTGTTTGAACCGTTTTACGTTGGCGATAAAGCGCGTAACAAAGCCAAGAGTGGCCATGGTTTAGGGTTGTCTATCGTCGAGAAGATCTGTGCTCAACACAACGCAACCGTGGAAGTGGGTCAGAGCCATGCCTTAAAGGGTGCAGTATTCACCATAACCATTCAGCTATGTAATGATTCAGCTGACAAACCCATACAGTAACGACAAAACACCTCTGGAATAATGTTCAACATCGGTCGGGAGATGCTGTCTCCCATGAACTTATTAAATCTAGATAATCATGCCACTGCCTTTGTGCCTTGCCATCTAGGTTCCAATCATTCTTAGGGTATTTTTATGAAAAAGTTATTAGTTGTTTTAGGCATTGTTTCTCTAGCAGGTTGTTCAGGTATCAGCCACAACGAAGAAGTTTACACAGCGCACGCTGAGAGCTTCAACATCGTAGGTTTCCAAGTTCCTGGTAACACACAAGATCGTGCAATGGAATTGGTACCTGAAGGCGCTACGGTTGAAACTATTCGCTCTACAAACTCTGACACAAGCTCTGTTCTGGGTATCATCAACCGTATTATCGGTATCGACTACGTTCAAGTTGGCGGTAAGAAGCAGTAATTCGCTATCGTTGCATACTTAAGTTACGCGCCTTAAATCGTCGCCTGTACAAACTAAGTTCATCTAAGCCAGTGACCTCGTCGCTGGCTTTTTTCATCCAACCGGTTTTGTGCTCTGTGCCAAAGAACTTCTGAATTACCCTGCCTTGTTATAACTAACAATTCGAAAAATAAGCCAGAAAATCTTCGATTTATCATCAAAATATCCCTTAAATTCGCTTAATAGCCTCTCGCTCAAACTGACACTCCCAAATCGTTGTTCCTTCTATCAACCCGAAACTCGTTAATTGAGGCACAGATCAATTTGCACAAAAATCTTAATTTCCAAGAACAATTAACACTTAATAAAAGTGTCATGATTTTATAAATAAAACCTATGAGTGCGTTCAAAAATAAACAGAAACGATAACTATCTGTAAATACGATAAATATAAGTTTCATGAATAAAAGAGATCATTGCCATGCTACTAATTAATCAGATCGAATGATGTAAATTCGCCGTGAGAATTTTGTTACGTTTTCTTTGATTTTACATGGAAAGAGAAAATAACAATGAAAATAAGAAAGCGTTTAGTTGCCGTTGCTATAGCCAGTGCTATGTCTTTGTCAGTGCATGCAAATGAATCAGTTCAGATTGATCAACCGATCAACTTTACTAACTTTTCTGGGTTGAACACCCAGTTAGGGGTTAGCAATGCTTCTAGCTTCAAGATGGTTAAAGAAGTAAACCTGAAAAAGCGTGGCATCTACAAAGTGAAGATCCAGCAAAACATCTGGGGAACGCCAGTATGGGGGCACTACCTAAATGCAACCCAAAGTGTTCAAGGTGGTGCACTTAAATCCGTTCAAGGCCGCTACCTTGAGACAACAACCCTAGAGCGTTCTTTTGTTAAACCCTCCATCAATAGTGCTCAAGCAATTAAACTGGCGAGTAAAGATCTTAAGACTCAAGGCTTAACCAGCAAATCTCTAGACAATGTCCAACATCAGCTATTTATCTATCAAGGTTCAGTGAAGCAAGGCATCGGGCAACAAAGCGTAGATAAAACACGACTAGTATACGTTGTCTCTTACCTAGTAGAAGGCAGTGAGCAACCGACTCGACCGTTCACCATGCTAGACGCACACACAGGCGAAGTTATCGACCGCTGGGAAGGTATTGCCCACGCTCAGATCGGTACAGGCCCTGGTGGTAACGAAAAAACAGGCATGTACGAATACGGTACCGACTATCACTACCTTGATGTTCAAGAAAATGGCACAGAGTGTGTTATGGAGTCGGAAAATGTCGTTACCGTTGACCTAAATGGCGCGACAGATGGCGATACCACTTATAGCTATGAATGTCCTCGTAACGAACACAAAGCCGTGAACGGCGCATTCTCCCCACTGAACGATGCGCACTACTTCGGTAACATTGTGTTCGACATGTATAAAAACTGGTTCGACACAGCGCCACTCTCTTTCAAACTCATGATGCGTGTTCACTACGGTAACAACTACGAGAATGCATTTTGGGACGGCAAGGCAATGACCTTTGGCGATGGTGAAAGCTTCTTCTACCCACTTGTAAGCCTAGATGTATCAGCGCACGAAGTGAGCCACGGTTTCACAGAGCAAAACTCAGGTTTGATCTACGCAAACCAATCGGGCGGCATGAACGAGGCTTTCTCTGACATGGCTGGTGAAGCGGCTGAATACTACATGAAGGGCACCAACGACTGGATGGTCGGCCGCAATATCTTCAAAGGCGAAGGCGCGCTGCGTTACATGGACGATCCATCACGGGATGGCTCTTCAATCAACAACGCATCTGAATACTACGATGGCTTGAACGTGCACTACAGCTCAGGCGTATTCAACAAAGCGTTCTACCACCTAGCAACCACTCAAGGTTGGGACACCAAGAAAGCGTTCGAACTGTTCGTGTTAGCCAACCAAATCTACTGGTCTGAAAACAGTGATTTCTGGCAAGGTGCTTGTGGCGTGAAGAACTCAGCAACCGATCTTGGCTACAGTGCCGATGATGTTGTTTCTGCGTTCAACTTAGTAGGTGTATCCCCTTGTGGCGAACCACCACTTCCGCCAGAACCGGAATATCAGCGCCTTGAGAATGGTGTTGAAGCCGCTGTTGCTGGTGAAACAGGTTCGAAAACTTACTTCGATATCGAAGTACCAGAAGGCCAAGACAAGCTGACGATTGATCTTGCTGTTTCTACGGGTGACCCAGATATGTATGTCGGCCTAGATTACGCACCAAGCCCTCAAGAGAACATCTGTAAGAGTGAAAGCGTGACAGACGAAGTGTGTGTGATTGAGAACCCAACCTCAGGTCGCTACACAGTGAACATTCTAGGCTACTCAGATTACGCAGGTGCAAACCTAAAAGCATCATACGAATCAGGCAACGCTAACGTACCGCCAGTTTCTTCTTTCGAACATACGGTTGTAGGCAAAGAAGTCGAGCTGCGCAGCACAAGTTCGGACAGCGATGGTCAGATCGTCTCTTACCAATGGAACCTAGGCGATGGCAACACGCAAACAGGTGAAGTGACTCGTTATACCTATGCTGAAGCTGGCGACTATGTAGTTACCCTAACCGTGACTGACGATGCAGGTGTTGCGACATCAACAAGCAAGTCGATCACGATTGAAGGTGATTCAGCGGAAGGCTTCCCACTAAAACTGAAGTTTGGTAACAAAAACCCGAACGGCAAGGCTCGCGTTAAGCTGGCATGGGATTACGACACCAATGACTACTTCGTGATTAAGCGTAACGGCAAGAATGTTGGTGCGACAGACTTCAACTCATACGTCGACAAGTTCCGTCACAACGGCACAGTAGATGTGGAGTACCAAGTGTGTACCTCAAGCGATATCTGTTCAGAAACCAAGCACTACCGTTTCATTAAAGCACAGTAATCAATAGCAAATTCAGGGCTCCGTAAGGGGCCCTTTTCTCTATTGTCTGTTTATCGCATGAAACATCTACACATTTCACAAAAATCATACCCATCAAGATAACAATACTCACCATAAAAAGGACGACAAATGGCTATTCAAAAAAGCATGCTAGCTTTAGCTGTACTCGGAGGTTCTCTAGCCTTAATCAACAGTACTTCGGCTTACGCATCCCTAGGCATCACACCACCAGCGAACGAAGAGGTTTGGATCACCACCGATGCTGACGCACAGCATATAATGACTCAGCATGGTGCAACGGTTTATCCAAGCGTGACTGGAAACAAACATTCCATCGTCGCGAAAATCAACCCGAAAGAGCTCGCGAAACTATCCAGCCACATGCACGAAGAAACCCACCGTTGTGGTGGCTACATGGTGCACGAAGACAAAGCTAGCGCACTCAAAGCCGCAGCGATGCCACTGACCATGAGTACCTTCGAAAAACCGGAGATCAGCCATCAAGACACGGTGAATGACCTACTCGCTCAGGTTGAGCCAAACAACATGGTCACGACCATCGAAAATCTAACCAACTTCACCAACCGTTTTTATACCACTTCTACTGGTGTCGCTGCTTCAGATTGGCTTTTGGAACGTTGGGAAACAGAAATTAAAGATGTGCCGTATGCGTCTGCACGCCAAATCACACATGCCGAATATCCGCAAAAATCTGTTGAAGTGACGCTACTCGGCGCTAAATATCCTGAAGAGATCGTCGTTGTTGGTGGACACCTTGATTCGACCGTTGGATCTTGGACAAGCGAAGGCACCATCTCACCGGGAGCCGATGATGATGCTTCGGGCATTGCGACGGTAACAGAGTCGCTTCGCCTGATGATAGCGAGCGGTATTCAGCCAGACAAAACCATCAAGTTCTATGGCTATGCTGCAGAAGAGGTGGGGCTGCGCGGTTCACAAGATGTCGCCAACGCGTTACGAGACGAGCAAGCAAACGTTGTGTCTGTACTGCAATTAGACATGACCAACTACAACGGTTCAGCACACGATATCACCTTCATCACAGACTATACCGACAGTAACTTAACCGCCTACTTGAGCGAGCTGATCGACACTTACGCTAGCGACATCAGTTACGGTTTCGATGATTGTGGTTATGCGTGTTCTGACCACGCCTCTTGGCACAATGTTGGCTACCCAGCCGCCATGCCATTCGAGAGCATGTTCAACGACTACAACCCACACATTCATACTCAGCACGATACTTTGGAAAATTCAGATCCAACCGCAACACACGCGACTAAATTCGCCAAACTAGCCATTGCTTACCTTGTCGAAACCAGCCTTGATTCGCCAGTTGCAGGCCCTAAAGAGCTGCAAAATGACGTGCCTGTTGAAGGACTTACTGCAGGATACGGTGAAGAACAATACTTCACCTTTACCACGGAAAGTGCAGGTCAGTTAACAGTAACATTGACAGGTCCTCGAAGTGGCGATGCAGACCTTTACGTGAAACACAATGGCACCGTATCAAAAGCGAGCTACGATTGCCGTCCATACCAGAACAGCAGCAACGAACAGTGTGTATTGAACAAACCAGCGGGTGAATTCAACATCATGGTGCGCGGCTACCGTAACTTTAACGATGTCACTATCGTCGCTAACTTCGTGCCAGATTGGCTGTAAAGTTAGTTGACTGACTAACGTTAATCCGCACAAACACAGCGAAAACTAAAAATCCGCGAGTTCGATCCTAAATAGGATTGAGCTCGCGGATTTCTTATTATCTTCGGAGGAAAGTTCAATCAATGAACTTCCGTTATCATCAAGCCGTCTTTTTCATCACCTTAGTGCAAATATACTCACCAATCGGTATTGCCGAAGTCGCTGCTGGCGATGGCGCATTGCACACGTGCAAGCTTCTTGGACTTTCGGCAAACAGAAAATCATGAACCAAGGTGCCATCGTTGAGTACCGCTTGGGCACGAATACCGGCTGGGTAAGGTTTGAAATCTGACACCGTAATGCTCGGGCAATATTTGTTAACTAATTTTAGGTAACCCGGTTTCCACCACGAGTTCTTAAACTCGATCAAACCGGTTTTCAGATTATTCGCAGTCACTTTCCAAAAGCCCGCAAAGCTCAGCATCTGCCAAGTGTCCTTGAAACTAAAATTAAGCTTGCCATACCCTTCTCGCTTCCAGCCTTGAACTGCATTTGGCCCTACTGTTACGGAGCCATCAATCATGCGTGTTAAATGCACGCCCAAGAAAGGCAGTTCTGGGTCAGGGATCGGATAGATAAGGTGATTCACCACTTGGTTGTGTTTAGCATCCAACTGATAATATTCACCGCGATATGGGACGATTTGGAAGTCGGTTTCAATGCCAAGCATGCTGGTCATTCTATCGGCCATCAAACCAGAACAAGTGATCAAGAATCGGCTGTTCAGTTGTAGAGTTTGACCATCGACTTTGCACGTTAACTGCACCTCATCTTCCTGCTCGTCAGCCATAATCACTTCAGTACCAAGGCTAAGTTTGCCACCCGCTTCAACAAACTCTTGAGCCATCACTTCGGTGACTTTTTTGTAGTCGACGATACTGGTGGTTTTGACATAAATCGCGCCCAAGCCCGTGATGTTCGGCTCTGCAAGTTTGAGTTGCGCTTGATCCAAGAGGTCGACATCAATGTCGTTATCATGACAACGTTGATAGAGCGCGTTCATGCGCTCCACTTCCTGCTCATTGGTCGCGACCAACAGCTTGCCACAGTTTTCGACAGGGATATCGTGTTGGCTGCAAAAGGCGATGGTGCGCTCTACGCCACGCTTACAAAAATCCGCCTTTAAACTGCCCGGAGCGTAGTAAACGCCAGCGTGAATCACACCACTGTTATGGCCCGTTTGGTGCTGCGCGAAGCCACGCTCCTTTTCGACTAAAAGGATACTTTTATCAGGGTGAGTTTGCTGTAATTGCCATGCCGTCGACACGCCAACAATGCCACCACCAACGATAATATAGTCGTATGTTGAGTTCATAATATTCCTACATTCAATCCTTTTAATTATAGGGAAGACGCGACAGTGTCAGGTTCGGTTTGAGGCAACGATTCTTGCTCATCTTCCGATTCCTTTTTCACTTGATTAGCATCGTATTGACGAGCCGTGTGAATAAAGAGACCAATGAAAAGTGCAACGCACACTAGGCGAATCACGACGGAAATGTCAGGCCAAACCAATGCCACACCCAGCACGATTAACACAGCACGAGTCAGCAGATTAATTTTATTTTCTAGATAGCCTTCAATCGCAGCAACAAACGCGTAAGTACCAATAATAGCAAAACCACCCGTGACCAAAACGGAGGTCACATCCCAACTTACTAAGTTGGTGTAGGCAATCAACAATGGCACTAAGTACAGGCCTTTGGCGATCTTCCACGCCATTAAACCAGTTCTCATTGGTGGGGTTTTAGCAATGGTCGCAGCCGCAAACGCCGTTAAGCAAACCGGCGGGGTTACGTTGCTGTCTTGCGATAACCAGAAAATGATCAAGTGTGCAGAAAGCAGTGCAAGACTGATCGCTTCCAAGCCCAAGCTCTGCTCAAGTAGGGTTTCGACAAAGTCAGCAGGGACTAACGCAATCATCTCTTTGGCTGTTTCGAGAGCCATTGGCGCATTGAGTAAATCTAATTTTTCTGGCGCCGCCAACATAAAGATGGCTTTCGCCTGTTCAGGTAGCTGACCCGAAACCAGCAAGTCGAGCAACTGGCTTTCAGCAATCAGTTTGTACAAAGCTGGAGCCGACAGAGTACCCAACACGATGTAAGCCGCGGTCACTGGTAAGCCCATGCCCAGAATCAAAGATGCCAGCGCGATTAAGGCTATCATCACCAACAAGTCGCCGTTCGCCCAACTGTTGATCATCAATGAGAAGGTGTTACCAATTCCGGTCGTGCTGATCACGTTGATAACTAATCCAATGCCTACCAACAACACCGCCGTGGTCGCCATGTTTTTTGCGCCTTGAGAAAGCGCTTCAATGATCGCCTTTGGACCCATTTTGTGATTTTTAGAGAACCATGAAGCCACGACGACAGACAGAATCGAGATACCCGCTGCGTAAGTCGGCGTAAAACCCTTCACCAACAGAGTCACCAACACCGCTAATGGGATCAGGTTATGCCAGCCCGACAACAAGACCTTCAATAGAGGTTCACAGCCAGAAGTGACTTTTTGCACGCCACTGCGTTTTGCTTCAATACGCACGAAAAATGCCACAGACAAAAAGTAGATAAGCGCAGGTAAGAAGGAAACCGCAATGATGTCGACATAAGGGATCTGCGTGTAAGACGCCATGATAAACGCCCCCGCACCCATCACTGGTGGCATCAACTGCCCGCCCGTCGATGCAGCCGCTTCAACACCTGCTGCGAAACGCGAAGGGAAGCCTGCCTTTTGCATTAAGGGAATACTGATAACGCCCGTCGAAACCGTGTTAGCCACGCTCGAACCCGATACTGAGCCCATTAAGCCTGAGCCAATTACGGCGATAAAGCCCGGGCCACCAATCACTTTGCCAGCCGCTGCGCGAGACACATCAATGATGTAATCACCGACACCCGAACGCACTAAGAATGCGCCAAATAGGATGAACATAAACACGAAGGTCCAGCTGATTCTAGAGATCGAACCGAACATCCCTTCTGATGAATAAAAGCTTCGATAAAGCAGTGTTTCAAGGCTCAAACCCGGAAAGTGAAAGATACCACTTGTCCATTGCCCCCACAGCACTACATAGCTCAAACACACCAAGATAAGCACCGGAATAAACCAACCCATGGTACGACGAATCAGTTCAATAACGATGGTAATCGCCAAGATAGAGAAGAACCAATCACTGGCGATGAACTTAACCCCTCGCTCATACAAAGCATCTTCTGCAAAGGGAATGTAGATAAGACAAGCCAAAGCCGCCAAGGCAATTCCGATATCGACCGCCAGAGCAATTTTGCTCTTTTTCAGTGAGATATGGGCGGGATACCAAAGCGCACAAATGATCGCAAAACCGGCGAAGTGGGTCGCCGAGATCCAAAGCTCTGGCAAGGTCGATAAGGTATTAAACCAAATATGTAATAGGGAGAGAATCACTCCCATGGTTGTTATCGCTTTGCCCACCCACGGAAAATCCGTTCGGGTCGGCAGTTCAAATTTTTTCAGTTCCTGCTGCAGCGAATCGCTCATAGAAAACTCCTGCTCTCCGCAGCAAACACGAAGAGAAAATCCATAAAGTAAGCAGGTGCACGCACACATTCTTGAGCGAACGTGCACCAAGCAATTAAGTACGAAGGGTGTCTTTGTTTAACTAACGTAAACCGTCATTCGGCGAAAGCCGTTAGTTAACGATCAACTCAGAAGGGATATCGATGCCCACTTCTTGGTAGTAACGTGCAGCGCCCGGGTGAAGTGGAACAGGCAGACCTGCGATCCCTTTCTCGAGTGCCATTGCTTTGGTTGCTTTGTGGATACCTTGTAGGAAAGGCAGGTTTTCATAGATAGCTTTGGTCAGCTGATAAACATCTTCTTCAGAGATGTCTTCACGAACCGCTAGGAAGTTAGGTTGAGCGATAGTGGTGATTGGCTTATCAACACCTGGGTAAGTGTTCGCTGGGATCTCGTACTTGGTCCAGATGTTGTAATCGCCATTTGCTTGTTTAATCTGCGCATCGGTAAAAGACAAGATTTGAATGTCTTCACCCAAGGCTGCAAAGGCTTGAGTTACCGCACCAACAGGCACGCCAGCAGGTGTGTTCATGCCATCAATCGTGCCGTTTTGTAGTGCACTGGCACTGCCACCGTAACCCATAAAGGCGAGTTTAAATTGTTCTGGGTTAACCGATAGGCCCTGCATGATCTGGCGTCCTGAATTCTCTGTACCTGAGTTCTTCTTACCGATAGAGAATTTTTTGCCGTTTAGATTTTCTAGATCACTCATGGTGCCCGTTTCTGTCAGATCAGAACGCACAATAAAGTGTTCAACGTTTTGCCATAGCATAGAGACTGAACGCAGCTGAGTTTGGCTGCCCGACTTCTCGTATGGCCCTAAACCTTGCCAAGCCCAAGCACCGTACAAACCCTGTAAAATGGCAAACTGTGCTTCGTTTTCATTGAGCAGTTTTACGTTCTCACCCGATCCCGCTGAGCTGATCGCCGCCAAAGAGAAGTGCTGCTTTGGCGCAAGCTTAACTTTACTCAATGTCGCCAACGCTACACCCACAGGGTAGTAAGTGCCGCCTGTTGAAGCCGTCGCTAAAATGTAGCTGCGCTCTTCTTGAGCCGAGGCGTTGCTGATAAGGCCGATAGAAGCCATTGCGATTGCTAAAGTTTTAACTAGCTTGTTGTATTTCATTGTTACTCTCCATGTAGAGTTATTCACGTTATATTTTTGTTAACAACAATCGCTAGATAGCAAGCGCAATGCCAATTTTTAAGTTACTGTTTTAATTGATCTTTATTTTAAAGCCCACTTAATATGAGCTATTTATTGCTTATTTGACTGCGAATGAATGAGCCATTTTTTGCTTATCCAAAGCAGTGATTAACATCTATTTAAAGGTAGTGAGGTCACACTGCGTCATATTTATGTGATCAATATTTATAAAGTGACAAATATGAGGTGAGCCATTTTTTGCTCATTGATTCAGAGCGCACTTCAAATCTTGTCATCATTTACGAATCGACATAATCGCTTCGGTTTAAAGCATAACGCACCATCTTTTGATTCAATGTTCGACGAGGTAAATCCAAGTCTTGCATCACATCATTGATTCGCCCTTGATAACGGACTAACGCATCATGAATCACTTTTCGTTCGAAGCTCTGAACCTGAACCGCCAACGGGATCCCTGATGTCGTTGACTCTGTTACTGAGTTAGGACGACACGCCAAAATATCGCCAACAGTCAGGCTTTCATCCAGTGCAAAGCGAATCGCGACATTACGCAGTTCACGCACATTGCCCGGCCACGCATAAGACAACAAGGCATAGCGATCCGCCTCGCTGGCGATTCGAGTTTCACTGTTCGCTTCTTGAGTAAAGTGTTCGAAAAGAATCAAAGCATCGTCTTCTCGCTCACTAAGCGGAGGCAAATGCAGTTGCGCGACGTTCAAACGATAGAAAAGGTCTTGGCGAAAATCGGGATGATTAAGCAGATCGCTTTTCGAGGCGGAGACCACTCGCAGATCAACGTTCTGTTGCTGATTACCACCCACGCGTTCTACAACGTTATCTTGTAAGGTGCGCAGCACTTTGACCTGCATCGACAGCGGCATACTCTCTATTTCATCAAGGAACACGGTGCCTTTGTCGGCAAACTCAAGCTTACCGATGCGTCGCTTAGCTGCTCCTGTAAAGGCTCCGGCTTCGTGACCAAACAGCTCGCTTTCAAACAGATTTTCTGGAATCGCGCCACAGTTAAGCGGCACAAAAGGATGGGTTTTGCGTTGGCTGAATTCATGTAAGCAAGAGGCGACCAGCTCCTTACCGCAGCCGGTTTCTCCGTAAATGATCACGTTGGTGTCTATGGAAGCGACTTTCTGGATTTGCTCGCGCAGTTCGCACATCACCTTACTTCGACCAATCAACACCTGTTCAATGCCCTTCAAGTTATCTAGGTAACTTTGGCGGCTGATTCTGTCTTGACCGCTTTGATGTTTATCGACCGCTTCCGATACCGTTTGAGACAGACGCTCTGGGTCGAATGGCTTTTCAATAAAGTCATACGCGCCTTGCTGTAACGCCTTTACCGCCATGTCGACATCGCCATGACCCGTGATCAAGATAACGGGCACATCTGGCACAAGGTTTTTAAAACGCCCTAACAGTTCAACACCATCAATATCAGGCAAGCGAACATCGGTGATAATGGTCTGAAAATCACCTAGCTCTACAGCATCTAACGCATCTTGCCCCACTTCAAATGCAGTGACATCGAAGCCCGCTAATTGTAACCACTGGCTGGTTGCTTGACGCACAATCGCGTCATCTTCAATCAAAGCTATACGCTGCATAGTTTGGTTCCGCCGCTTACATCTGAATAATGTCGCCCACGGTATGTAAAAAAGAAGCAGACGAAAAGGAGCTAGCTCCCACTTTGAATAACACTCCTTTAACAGTTTAATAATGTTTGTTAGCTTCGATTTGTCCCACGCTCCACCTTCCAAGAAAAAAACAGTGAAGCTTCGCATCTCATTAATTTAGATAGGCAACTTACTAATTTTAAAAGGATTTAATCAAGCATGATTAACAACAATCGATATTGGTTATTCCTATGTGCCTGTTCATTGATTGGTTTAGTGCAGGTCACCACCAAAAATGGCATCAGCCAGTGGAAACTCGAACAAGCCCAACGCTATGCCGAACAGCGCTTCCTTGGTTACATTGCCGAAGCAAGGCGAACTCTTAAGCGTTTCTATTATCTGCCCTACCTGGTCACCAATGATGAAACCACGGTGCGTTTTATCGATGGTGAAGACCGCCTTGAAAAACGCATCAAGAAACAGCTGATTCAATTGGACAAAGCGGCTAACACCAAGGGTTGGTATCTGCTTTCTGGCGAAGGGGACTTGTTGGTATCGAGTGTTGAAAGAAGCAAACTGAGTAAAAAGAACGCCAACACGATTGTCTCTAAGATCCACCAGCAAGGTGGTGCGATTTCGGTGGTGACCAAAAATAAAGGCGTGACACCCGATTACTTTATTGCCGCACCGGTTTATCGAGCGTCAGATGTGGTCGGTATTGTTGCGGTACAAATCGATTTGTCATTGTTAACCGATCAATGGTTTGCCGATGGTGAAGCGATACTGTTCCAGAACCCTCGTGATCAGTTCTTTCTCTCCAGTGACAACAAACTGAGTGCCGATTGGTTCAATGACACCTTCAATTCTCAGCCAACAGCCACCAAGCGCGAGCTGTATGACCAAACCCACATTCGTGTGTGGCGACTGCAAGGTAAAGACTATCTGATTCAGTCGATCAAGTTAGACGACCTCAACTGGCGATTAACCTACCTAACGCCACTAACCAGCCTCAACCAAACGACGAGTTGGATAAGTTGGAGCGTAGCGGTGGCCTGTCTTTTCGTCATGCTATTGCTAGTGATTCTTTATCAAAGACGCCAGAAAAAACTCAGCAACCTGCGAATCCAAAAGCTCATCGAAGAGTCGGAAAAGCGCCTATCAGGAATGATAAACAAGACCCACGTAGGGCTGGTACTGATCGATAAGCACGGTCATATCCACGACATTAACCTGATGGCGAAGAACTACTTCTGCCTGTCCGATTCGATGATCAACAACATTAAGGCGTGGCAGTTATTTGAAGCGGGCAACCCAAACTCAACCACGCTACAGCTGCTAAAAAATCTAGATCAACACCAAGAACTGGCCGAGATCACCAGCGTCGAAACCATGGCAAGACGCAGCGATGGCAGCTATTTCCCAGTATTGTTCTCTATTAGCGCCTTTCCTTGGCATGCCACGACCTATTACCTGTGTACCGTGATTGATATCAGTAAACGTAAGAAAGCAGAGATCGCAGTTCAGGAAGCCAATAAGACACTTCAACTGCGGGTAGAGGAGCGAACGCAAGACCTCAAAGATGCGCAGCAAGAGTTGGTGGAATCAAGCAAGCTCGCCGCGTTGGGACGCATGTCGAGTGCGATTACTCATGAACTCAATCAGCCGCTTACAGGCCTAAAAACGCTACTTTCAAGTAACCAGTTACTGATGGAACGAGGCGAGACTAAGATGCTGAAAGCGAATATGGACTTAGTCATGAGCCTAATCGACAGAATGGCTAACATGACCAGCCAATTGAAGTCGTTCGCCTTCCAAAGATTGGAAAAGCCTTACCCAGTTTCACTGACAGACGCACTGCAAGAAACCTTGCGTATTCATCAAGCCGAATTGGAAAACGTCGATATCCGCGTGCGTGTCGCTTCCAATATTTCGATGGTAATGGGAGAAGAGGCGCGACTTCGTCAAGTGCTTGGTAACCTGCTTAGAAACGCTGTCGATGCCACGCAGAATCAGAAACCAGCGACCATT
Source organism: Vibrio pomeroyi (assembly GCA_041879425.1). Taxonomy (NCBI): domain Bacteria; kingdom Pseudomonadati; phylum Pseudomonadota; class Gammaproteobacteria; order Vibrionales; family Vibrionaceae; genus Vibrio; species Vibrio pomeroyi. The sequence goes on from CP090855.1 coordinate 1,115,384, forward strand.
GTTATCAGTGCTCATACCGAGCAACAACGCGTAGTCATCAAGGTTCAAGATAACGGTTGTGGTGTGTCAGAAGACCAACTCGAAACCATTTTTGAACCCTTCCATACCAACAAGAAGATGGGCGAAGGCTTGGGGCTCGGGTTAGCTATCACGGCAAACAACGTGCGTGATATGCAAGGCACATTAATAGCGAAGAACAACTCAGACCAAGGCATGACATTTACGTTAACACTACAGAATATCGATAGTGAGTAATTACTTACATAGACCTTGAACGCCACATTCTATTGAAGCGCTAGAACTAAAAAACCGCCCACAGAGGGCGGCTTTGATTCACTGATTGGCGTGTGACTTATTCGCTAATCCGTTAACGACTTACTCAGCTAACTGCTTCAACAACAGTTCTGTTGGGCGAACAATCGCGATGATCGATTCATCGTAGATTTTCGCAGAATCAGACAGTATCGCTTGGTAGGCTTTCACATCGGCTTCTCTTACCTTCTCGCCTGCTTGCGCTTTAGTAATCAAGGTTAGCGCCAAGTCTGCAACTTCAACAGTTTTCTCAGCTACCACCACAGTCTCTACCGACGATACGTTACCAGCAAAGATAGTTTCCGCAGCCAGCGCAGCCGATTTGGCTTGCTGATAATGCTCTGCAAGTTGCTCTAGCGCCTGCTGATTGCCTGTCGCCACTTCATTGACCAAGTCTTGCATCTCATACACCGCGTAGCTTTCTACTGGCAGAGCATCAACAAAGCGGTTTAGGCGCTCGTATTGGCTGTACAAGGTGCCCTTAGGTTCTGTTGAGTTCCACTTTTCCCAGTTACGAGCATAGTATTGAGCTGGCTCGGTGTATTTAGCTAGCACGCGCAGGTCGTGAATATCTTGGCCTTTTGCAATGCGCTTCAACAACATGTCAGCATCGGCGTGGTGACGTAACCCCACCGAAATTTCCGACCATGTATCCATCGCTTTCATACGCTTATACATACTGCGTTCGTCTGTCAGTTCTGCATCCGACCAGAAACGCTCTGCAATTGCATAGCTACGTGGCCACAAGTAGTTTTCGACCGTGAGGCTGTCTTTGTTCTCTAGCCACATGGTGATCTCGCCGCCTAAAATCAGCTCTTTTTCTTTGTCGGTTAACTCTGCAGGGTAGCCACCATTTGGCTCAGGAATCACACTACCTTCTACATCGCTGCTCGCAATCACTTCACCAGTGGTTGGCCAGCGCACGTTACCAATTAACTGATAGCTGCCTTCCGCAAACCCATTTGGATTCAAGTTCAAGTTGAACTCGGTGTACGACATGAAGTTATCGAAGTGGCCGACAAAGGTTTTACCCGGCACATAATTAAGGATGTAGATCTCTTCACGAGACTTGCCGTTGTAATCACTGAACGCGCGGAAAGTGCCGTCTTTCGCTTCAATGATAGTCAGTGTTCCCTTACGTGGGCTGCCTTTAGAACGAGGCTTTTGCCACTGGTAAGTCACAAACTTCTCACCACTGTGCAGCTTATCATCAACCGTGATACCACTTGGCATTGGATCATTACGATAGTGGTAACTGGTTGGCTGAGGTTGGTCTAGGTAGTAACCCGTAGACAGAATACCTGGGTAGCCCTCTTTCGCTGCACGACCAATGCTGTCGTGTCCTTGCCAGCTTTGAATCACGATAGAAGTTGGCAGATCTTTATGCCAAATCTCATCCCAACCGGTCATTTTCTTACCGCGCTCTTCCAGCATCTTCTCAACTTTTACATTGAGATAAGACTGCAAGCCGCGTTCGCCGTCGATATTGTTCTCTTCGATAAATTGCTGATGCTTCTCGCTGTTTTTCCACTGTGCGTAGTTCGGTTCATCACCGCCAATGTGGAAATACTCATCTGGGAATAGTTCTGTCACTTCGTCGAACACATCGCCCAACATGTCATATAGCTCAGGGTTCAGTGGATCCATCAATGGCTCAAATACGCCCCAACCACGTTCTTGTTCGTAGCTTTGACCTTCACCACCCGACATCAAGCGTGGGTAAGCGTGCGCCACAGCAGAAGAGTGACCCGGCAAGGAGACTTCAGGTATCACACGAATACCAAGGTTACGAGCATACTCGACTAGGTAACGAACTTGATCTTTGGTGTAGTAATTACCATCGGCAGTTTCAGACCACAGACGCGGCCAAGATTCCGTTTGAATACGAATACCTTGGTCGTCCCAGAAGTGCCAATGGAACACGTTCATCTTCGCCGATGCCATCGCATCTAACTGACGAATCAGCACGTCGAATTCAATGAAGTGACGCGAGGTATCGTAGGAAACACCACGCCAACGGAAGCGAGGTTCATCGACGATTGTAACGGCAGGAATGTGGTAGCCAGTCGCCGAAGTTTCAACGAGCTGTAAAAGGGTTTCGATGCCGTGAATAGCGCCATAAGGGCTTGGTGCGCTCAGCGTGATTTGCTCACCCTGAGTGGTAATCTTGTAGGACTCTACAGAGTCGATGTTCTGTACTTCAGACTTTGGTGCCGCGTCGATATCAATGATCAGGTTCGCTTCGTCTGCACTATCAACCTGCCAGTTTAAAATCGGCACACCCGTTTGGCGCTCTAGGCGATCGATAAAGCGTTTCGCCGTGTACTCAACGCGATCAGAGTTAAAGCCTTTGATGTAAACCTTGAAGTTACCGTCGACCTTAACTTGCCCAGCTTGCAGCTCGACTGTCTGAGGATACGGCATTAAATTTAGATCGGTATTCGGAGCCATTGCTAACGCCATTGGGGACACTACTGAACCTGAAATCAATAGAGACAATATAGTTTTTTTCATTATTAGTTTTCCTATATAACGGACGTTCTGTTTTGTTTATCGGAGGCGATTCACAAAACAGAAGCTTCAGCCACTGCTGTTGTTTATCGTAAACTCAAAGCCTATCGCCTGTTAAAAACGAATGAGCTCACAAACTGATGACTAGCTAACCAACTCAACCGCTTCACGAACCAACACCGCGATCTCATCCCACTGTTCGTTCTCGATCACCTTTGGAGAAACCATCCACGTGCCACCGCAACAGACTACGCGATCGATCGCTAGGTAATCATTGACGTTGTGTTTGCCGATACCGCCAGTCGGCATTAGCGACACATCAACGTAAGGCGCTAGCAAAGATTTCACCATGTTGATGCCGCCAGACGCTTCAGCAGGGAAGAACTTCAAGAAGTTAAGGCCTAGCTCCAACGCTTGCTCTACTTGGCTTGGGTTGTTTACGCCAGGAACGATTGGCATACCGATCTCTTGGCAACGCTTAACCGTGTTTGAGTTCAGGCCAGGTGCAACGATGAACTCACTGCCCGCTTCTTTTGCAAGGTCGATCTGCTCTGGTGTCAGTACTGTACCCGCGCCGATACACATCTCTGGGTAAGCATCACGCATCGCACGAATCGAATCTGCTGCCGCTTCGGTACGGAACGTCACTTCTGCTACTGGCAGGCCGTTTTCGACTAATACTTTTGCTAGTGGAATCGCATGTTCCACCTTGTTGATTTGAATAACAGGAATGACTTTGAATTGCTTAAGTGTGTTGATCATTTCTTGAGACATAATAAATTCGCTTTATTTTTCTATTTTTTAATTAAGTGATTCATAGCGCTTACCGGGATGATCGCGCCAGAGTATTGAATAACGGTAGAAGCTAGTTGGTGACCTAGTTCTGCTGCATCGGTGGTGCTCTCACCTGTAAGGCGCGCAGCTAGATACCCCGCGGCAAAGGAGTCACCAGCAGCGCAGGTGTCTACCACGTTAGAAACACGAGTCGCGGATACATAGCTCTCAACAACATCGCCTTGTTCAACTTGAACAATCTTGCATGGCTCACTGCCACGTTTGATGACGATCTCTTGGCAACCCAAGCGAAGGCAGCGTTGTTGAACGCTCTCAGAATTACCCCAAACCAGCAGATCGTCGTCTTCGGTAATCAGTGCGATGTCTACCAATGGCAGTAACTTCGCATACCAATGTTGTGCTTGAGCTGTTGTCCAAAGCTGTGGGCGATAGTTATTGTCAAAAATCACCTTGCCGTCTTGATTTGAGAACACGCTAATGGCTTTGAATAAGCGCTCACGTGAGGCGTCATCTAAAATCGCGATACTGATACCGCTGATATAAACCGCATCGACTTGTTTCTCTGTCAGGGCGATTTCAAGCTTATTCAGGTCGTCAGCTTGAAAGTAAGATTTGACTGCCGCGTCGTTGCGCCAGTAGTGAAAGTGTCGCTCGCCTGTCTCGTCGGTTTCAACCATGTAGAGTCCAGGAAGCTTGTTCGCAATGCGTTCTACGAAATTGGTTTGAATACCTTCTAGCTGCCAGCTATCAATCATATTTTGAGACAGCTCATCACTGCCAAGGCCTGTCGCATAGTGCACAGAGAGGTTTTGATGTTGAGTTAAGCGAGAAAGGTAAAGTGCGGTGTTAAGTGTGTCACCGCCAAACTTTTTGGTTAATGGAGAGCCGCTGATTTCGACCATACATTCGCCAAAAAAAGCAATATTGAAGTTAGAAGATGCAGGCATAGCCGATCCTAAAATAGAGAGATATATGGGGAAAAAGGCCCTGCCACTAAGCAGGGCCTGAATTAAGCAAACCAGTTGTGGAGACTAGGTTTAGCTTGTTTGATTTGCAGGACGTTGAGGTGCCGCTTCTTCTTCAAGTACGCCAGTCTCAGACATTTCCATCTCCATCAGAGCACGCTCGTCATCAAGAATCGCTTTTGCCATTTCAGGTGTTACTTGGTTAGCCGGAGTCACTAGGCTCACAACCACACCTGCCGTTAGAGCAAACAGACATGATGGGATTACTGGGTTGCCCCAGAAGGCTGTGTAGTCAGCGTTTAGCATTACTACGAATGAAGCCACAGAAGCACCCGCTAGCGTTGCAAGCGCACCTTGCCAGTTGTAGCGTTTCCAGAATTTACCCAACATACCGCACACAAACATGCCCGACATAACCGTTGAAATCATCTTAGTGATGTAGCCAATGATGTCGTTTGACGTCAGTGCGAACAGTAGTGCGAAGCCAATCACCACAACCAAAGCTAGACGAGAGTAGTTCAACATTGATTCTTTGTTTGGTACGCGGCCTGTGAACATCACGTACACGTCACGCAGTAGGATAGATACACCGGCAATCGCATCTGAGCTTGCGCTCGACATGGTTGCAGATAGACCTGCGATAAGAACAATCATACCTACGCCAACTGGAAGAACCGTTGCAGCTACGTAAGGGAACGAATAGTTCGGGTTATCCAATGATGGGTCGATTGCGTGTGCAGCCATACCAATGATTGCTGGAATAATTGAGAAGAAAAGGTACAACACACCAGAAGCAACGAATGAGCGACGGATAGTTGAAACATCTTTACCAGAGTAGATACGCTGACGGAATGAAGGTGTTGCAAGTACGCCCACACCGATAACCACAGCCAGAGAAACAGCAGGCAGAATGCCCAGTTTATCGATTGCTAAAAAGCTTGTAGCAGCAGGGTCCATCGCAGCGTAAAGGTTGTCCATGCCACCGATGTGATCAACAGACATTACAGCCATTAGGATGAAGCCAGCAAAAAGGATGATTGCTTGAATCGTATCGGTCCATACAACCGCTGTGTAACCACCGATAACGACGTAGATAGTAAATGCTGCAGCAATAATGATTTTCGCAAGGTTAAGGTCGATGTCTGCAATCCACGCTAGATACATGCCACCACCTAGAATGTGCGCACCTAACCAACCGATTGACGCGATAAAGATAAGTAGGCCAACCACGTTTTTTACGATTCGGTTAGCGCCAACGTAATAAGCCAGCTCTTCACTCATAGTCATGAAGTTCAGTTTACGAACCGGAGCAAACCAAAGTGCAAGCAATAGGATGCCTACAGCACCGCCAATTCCGTACAGAGCACCTGCCCAACCATTTGCGTAGCCAAAGCCAACCGCGCCCATACTTGAACCCGTGCCGACCATAGTCGCAACTGTTGTACCAAGTACTAAAAATAATGGCAGGCCACGGCCGCCTAATAAGAAATCTTCGCCAGATTTTTGATTACGCGAGACAAACCAGCCTAACCAAATTAAAAAACATACGTACACGCCGAAGCCTGTAAGAAAAAGTGTGCTGTTCATTTGACACCTCTCAGTGAAATATTGAGTTCATTCTTGAACTTTATTTATGATTCATTCATTTTTATATTTCATATAATTACTTTATTGATTTTATCTATTTTAATTAAAGTAATTTTTATAAATGTAGGGTGAGAGTATTAAAGGATAATAACAGGGATGACTAACCCCTAATACTCTCTAAGTAGGTAATTGTGATTAGGTTATTACTAAACGCGATCAGCGCGGTAGCAAGTCACATCTACTTCAACCTTCACGTCTACAACTAGGTCGCAAACCATGCAGATACGAGCCGGTGGGTTAGCACCGAAGAACTCTTTGAATACCTTATTAAAAGATTGGAAGTAACGAGAATCCGTTAGCACAACCTTTACGTGCATTACGTCTTCTAGGCCGTAGCCCGCTTCAGTCATGATATCGACACAGTTTTGGATCGCTAGGCGAGACTGGTCAACAATGCCACCCTCTACCACTTCACCATCTGTCATCGGTGTCTGGCCAGAAACGTACAGGAAACCACCCGCTTCAGTTGCGCGTACAAATGGTAAATGTTGTCCGCCTGTACCTGTACCGCCTTCAACACCGTAACGTTTAATAGTCATTTTTTAACTCCACTTCTTTATAGATAATATTGGGTTTATAGATAAAACAGTTTCTATTCCAATATATTTAAATTAATTCGTCGTTTTTATCACTGTATATTTAATAAAATAATTAAATTCTAATTACGGTAAATAAAAACGCCTGAACGATTATTTTTTACTTTTCCTTTTTGGTAAGTTAACTCACCATTTACAAATACACTTTCGATTCCCTCAGCAACTGAAATAGGATTTTCAAATGTTGCTGTGTCTTTAATATTCTTTGGATCAAATAAAACTAAATCGGCAAATGCGTCTTGGCGAATCTCACCTCTTCCCGCGAGGTTGTAGCGCTTCGCAGACATTCCGGTCATTTTGTGAATCGCTTCTGGCAGCGCGAACAGTTTTTCATCTCGGCAGTAGTGACCCAACACTTTCGGGAAGGTGCCCCACAATCTTGGATGCGGATGCGGGTCATTGGGTAAACCATCAGAACCAACCATGGTCAGCTTGTATTTCAATACGCGCTTTACGTCGTTCTCATCCATACAGTGATAAACTGCACCTGCTGGTTGAAGCGCTTTTGCTGCGTCCATCAGCGGTAGGTTCATCTCGTCAGCAATCTGCTTAAGCGTTTTACCTGCATGTTCTGGCTTTGCTTTAGACCAAGTGATGAAGATGTCGAAATCGTCTGTCACCTGTTTCAAATCTAATGTCGAGGAGCTCGCTGAGTATGGGTAGCAGTCGCAAGACACATCTTGGTGCTCTGAAACCTTGTCCATCAAATCAAGTACTTCAACGGTTCTACCCCAGTTACCAGCACCTGCACATTTAAGGTGAGAGATAACAACAGGTACTTTCGCGTACAGCCCAGTCTCAAACGCTTCTTCCATCGCGCTTAAGATCTCTTCGAACTCGGTACGCATATGCGTGGTATAGATGCCGCCATGGCTAGACAGCACTTTCGCTAACTGCATTACTTCATTGGCGTTGGCTTGTTTCGCGCTGGCGTAAGCCAAACCCGAACTCAAACCCAATGCACCCTGCTCCATCGCTAAATCAAGGTTGGTTTGCATTGCTGCAATTTCTTCTTCGCTTGCGGTGCGTTGTAGGTCGTCCATCACTTGGTTACGCAGTGTGGTGTGACCAACTAACGCTGCTACGTTCACCGCTGGTTGCGCTTGCTCTACGGCTTGTGCATACGCGGCAAAGGTTGGGTATTTGAAATCAGCCTGCGCGCCCAAAAGATTCATTGGGTCAGGTGGATCGCCCGCCAAAACCGTTGGCGATGCGCTGATGCCACAGTTGCCAACAATCACGGTTGTCACGCCTTGGCTAATCTTAGGTAGACAGTCTGGGTAACGAATTACATTGGTATCGTCGTGTGTGTGTACATCGATGAATCCAGGAGCCAATGCTAAGCCTGCTCCCTCAACCAACTGGCTACAATCTTCATGATCGATTTTGCCAATTTCAGCGATTTTTCCATCTCGGATTGCTACATCGGCACAAAACGATTGTTCGCCGGTGCCATCAAACACCTCTACATTTTTAATTATCGTATCGAACAACATTTCTCACTCTCTCAATCCACTTTGTTGATGGAGCTATATTAGAAATCCAGCCGATTATTTTCAGTGACAAAACACACATAATATTTTAATTTGTGTGATAGTTTCTATCACAAACTGCATCACATATATATTTAAACATTAAATAACAACTACTTAAATCATGTTAGGAATCAGCAATGAAACATAACCCTGCACAAAAAGATGTTATAAAGTATCAAAAAGATAGTTTCATCTTGACTGAAAAAGGCCAAAAAGGGAGAGCAACATCACAATCTGAGAACGGTATTTATCGATTGGTTGATGAAGACATTTCGCTTCCGGTAGCAATTATCAAACAATCAGCGTTGACCAATAACCTGAATTGGATGCAATCATTCGCCGATCATCATCAGGTTAAATTGTCGCCACACGGCAAAACATCGATGACACCTGATTTCTTCCGTCAACAGCTAGAAAATGGCGCTTGGGGAATTACGGTTGCGACACCTGCACAAGCAGAAATTGCAGCAATGGCAGGTGCAGAAAGAATCATCATGGCTAACCAATTGGTGGGTAAAACCAACATGGCGATCATCGAACAGCTTATTAGTGAGTTCGACGTTGATTTCTATTGCTGTGTGGATTCGTCAGTCAACGTGCAGCAACTCAACCAATATTTCTCCAACAAAAAGCAGAAGCTAAAAGTTCTAATCGAGTTTGGTGTTCCGGGTGGCCGTTGTGGTTGTCGTTCACCTCAAGAAGTTCTAGAGCTGGCGCAAACTATCCAAGATACGCCTGCGCTTTCGCTAGCGGGTATTGAGGTATACGAGGGTGTGATTCATGGCGACAATGCCGAGCAAGACATTCGTACCTTCTTAAACCAAGCGCTCACTTCGGTCGAAAGCCTTGCATCAGATGGCTTAATTACAGGCCAGCCTATCATCACAGGCGCAGGCTCGGCTTGGTATGACGTGGTGGCAGAATGCTTGGCGAACCTAACGGATTATTTAGCGATTATCCGCCCAGGTTGTTATGCCATTCACGATACAGGGATCTACCTCGATGCCCAAAGCAAGGTGTTGCAACGTGCGCAGGTAAACCAAGGTTACGCGTGTGAACTGGGCGGTGACTTAGAATCGGCACTTGAAGTGTGGGCGTATGTTATCTCTCGTCCGGAGCCAACCAAACTGGTGATTGGGCTAGGTAAGCGTGATGTGGCCTTTGATGCTGGGTTACCTATTGCTGAGCGTGGCTATCGTAATGGTGAAGCTATCTCAGTGAAAGGCTTAACTGCTACCGCTGTAATGGATCAGCACACCTTTGTTGAAACGGACGGTTCTGCTGAGATTGAAGTGGGCGACATGATTGCGTTTTCAACCTCACACCCATGCTTAACCTTCGACAAATGGCGCTACATTGCCATCAGCGATGACGATCATCAGGTAAGCCACTGGGTTGAGACCTGCTTCTAGCTCTATTTTTCAATAAGCTAGAATCAGCGAAGCATTCAGATATACTAACGGGGCTAAGGCTTAGCCCCATCAACAAAGGATCAGGATTCTTGAGTTTAGAAGTAGATATCATTTCACAGATAACCGAGCGTTTTCCCGCTCTTCGTGATGCAGAGAAAAAAGTCGCCAAGCTGATCATGGACGACATTGATTTTGCAGCCAATGCCAGCATCACAGAGCTTGCTGAAGGTGCTCAAGTCAGTGAAGCCACGATAACCCGTTTTGCTAAGGCGATCGGCTGTAACAACGTGCGTGATATGAAAATCAAGCTTGCTCAAACCCTGACCGTCGGCCAACGCTTTATTCTTGAACCGGTAAACCAAACGGGTTATCAAGGTATCTACGAATCAATCAAGCAGAGCCTAGACATCAACCGCACCTTGTTCAAGGAGCAAGACGTTGAAACCGCGGTGAGTTGGCTGCACAACGCCAGACAGATCATTGCGATCGGCATGGGTGGCGGCTCAACCATTGCCTCTCAAGAGCTGCAACACCGACTGTTCCGATTGGGTTATCCGGTTGTGTCGTACAACGATGGCTTAATGTCGCGCATGGTTGCTGCCACGGCAGATGCCAACGATGTGATGGTGATGATTTCCGCGACAGGCTTTACGCCAGTGATCACCGAAACCGCCGAGCTAGCGAAACAATACGGGCTTAAGATCATCGCGATTACCCCACAAGACACGCCACTGGCAAAGATTGCGAATATTGTTTTGCCAATCAAACACATGGAAACCGACTTCATCTACAAGCCATCAGCATCTCGCTACGCAATGTTGGCGTTGGTGGATGTGCTTTCGATGGGCATGGCGGTCAATCACAAGAACCGTTCGCGCGATAAACTGCGTCGCTTGAAGGTTGCACTCGATTCTTACCGAGGCGGCGGTGACCGACAGCCTCTCGGTGACTAAACGTTACCGAAACCAAGCTTGTCGCAGCTAAATCAAAATAGAATCTGAATTAAAAAGCCCCGCACTATTCACTCAATCGAGTCGATACTTCGGGGTTTTTGTAATTGTGATTTTGTCGGAAGTCACTCGTCTGAGTCAATTGAAGTTAAAATGAACTCGACTCGCTCCTCAACAGATAATTTAGGCACTTCCACCAGTTGATAACCAAACTGGGTATAGGCTGCCACCATCTTTTCATAGGTGGCGACCGCCTCTTTAAAATCTTGCTTGCGCTCTTGATCATTGATGAAAATCGAATCCCATGGCGGGAAGATAAATACCTTGGCATTGTATTCGAGCTCATTACAGCTATTCAGCAAGGATTCTGGAATAGGCAGCGTTTCTAACAGGCTGTAACCGTATGAATCCACGATGCTTCTATCAAAGAAAACGAGTTGCTCACTTGCCTCAAATTCTTGGTAATTAGCTAACTCTTCTCGCACCATCTCATCACGAAAAGCCACTTTATCTAACCATGGTAAGGCGCTACCTTGTTGCTCAACTTGGTGCTGAATGACTTTACGCCCGACTTCTGGTGCGCAGCGATAGCCCTTGCTTTTCAAAGCGTCGATGACCGAGGTTTTGCCCGATCCCGGCCCACCGGTAAATACGATTAGATTGTTCAAATAGACCTCTTCAAAGGGGGAAAATAACGAATTGAACGTTAACGAAACCCAAGTTAACGAATCAAGGACAGAATGGACTTAAATTCTGGTGCGCGGCAATCTTTCACTAGCTCGTACAGGCTCATTTCTAATCCCGTAATTTGGACACCAGCGTCACGCAATCGGCTGATGGCCAGTTTCTTGTTCAATGCTGTTCGTGAACTAATGCAGTCACCAACGACCTGAACCTTGTAGCCAAGTTCCAACAACCCCATTGCAGTTTGATAGACACAAATATGAGCCTCAATGCCACACACTAACCACGTATCCACATCCTTGGCTTGCACTGCCTCAACAAACTTAGGCTCGTTACACGCGTTGAACGTGGATTTCGGTATCGGCTTAGCGTCACTCAATAGGTCATTCAGCTCACTAACGGTTGCCCCCAACTTCTCTGGGTTCTGCTCCAAGCTAACAACAGGAAGACCTAAGAGCTTCGCTCCTTCAATCAGCTTTCCACAGTTAGCAATCAGTGTCTCGCTCTCATCAACAAGGCGTGCGAGCTTGCCCTGAACATCCACAACCACCAAGCCTGTCTTTTGTTTCGTTAGCATGTTGACTCCTTGTTTTGGGCAGCCTGATTACTTACGCAATCTGATGTGTATGTTTTCTACTATGTAATGATTCAGCTTACAAAGCCATACAGTAATACATAAAAGACTACGGAATAATGGTCATCAACGGTCGAAAGGCCGCAAAACAAAAATAATTGATACTGACATGACATTAAAGAGTGAGTAAGAAAAATGAACAAGATTACGAAATCAGCATTAGCACTGGGCTTGATCAGCGCGGTTTCTCTTCCAGCTTTAGCAGCAGGCACTGACGGCGGCGCATACATTGGTGGTGGCCTTAGCGTCTACCAAGATTCAGATACAGATGGCGCGCCGAGCTTAGATTCTAGCGGCATGGGTTACAACCTATACGGCGGTTACCAATTCAACCGTATCGTTGGCGTGGAACTTGGCTACACAGATTACGCAAACTACAAAAACAGCACTGACAAGCTTTCACCAACGTCTATTTCTGTGTCAGCAAACCTAGGTTACACATTCGACAACACAATCCGCCCATTCGTATTGGCTGGTTTAAGCTCTGTCGACCTCAATGCGAATAGCGGTGCAGGATACGACGATGATAGCGGTACAGGCTTCCACTTTGGTGTTGGTGTTGAATACACGCCGGTTGAACACCTAACACTACGCCTAATCTCGCAAGCAGATGCGGTAAGCGTAGATGACTACTCAATTGGAAGTAACGGCTCATTCAAAAGCGATGACCATACGCTTGCATTCAACAGCATTAGCTTCGGTGGTTCATACAACTTCTAATGTGATTGAACCACATAGAATAAGCTGAACATACTAATTCACTTTGCTGTTCCACCTTGTCATGAAGGTCACTCAGTAAAGTGAATTTTTTGTTTCTACACACCTATCGCGTCATTTCACTTTAACCAGTTATCGCTCATCACCGTCCAATTGAGCTTTATGCGTTGATATTAGAGCTTTCTTGGTAGCGAGACTAAAATAAAGGGATAAGAGACGCAGGAAAACAAACCTATGAATCTACCAAGCTTAAACATGTCGATAAACAAGCTGCCCTTTGTGTTGGCTGTGTATTATCTGCTTGTCATCAACATCCCTCTCTCCCAAGAGCTGTTTAGTATTGTTCAGGCATCTAAGTCTGAAAGCGTTGCGTTTCTTATATCCATCCCTATCTTCTTCCTTGCTGCCTTCAATTTTATCTTCCAAGTCTTCAACTGGCCGATATTCTCCAAGCCATTTTTTATCTTCTTGCTCATCACCTCAACACTCGTCAGCTACAGCATGTTCAATTACGGCATCTATGTCGACTATGGGATGATAGAGAACGTATTCGAAACTAATAGTGGCGAAGCAGCAAGCTATGTAAGTACCCACTCAATCTTATGGTTATTCGCGATGGGGATTGTCCCGTCACTCATCCTACTGTTTACCAAACTTAAGCGAGAGTCATGGAAAGATTTCTTTGTCTGGAAGTCGATTGGATTGCTCTCTTCATTGATTGTTATCGCGATTATTGCTGGGCTGTTTTACAAAGATTATGTCTCGATTGGTCGCAATAACTCTCACATCAAAAAGATGATCATCCCAACCGAATATGTGTCATCCGCAGTCAAATACATCAATAACACCTATATCAAAGAACCCATCCCCTACCAAGAACTAGGGTTAGATGCGAAACAAACACCACAAGCCAAAGCGGCAACCAAACCGACCTTACTGGTGTTTGTGCTGGGTGAAACCGCGCGCGTGTATAACTACCAATATCATGGCTATGAGAGAGAAACGAACGCTTACACCCAGCCTTACAACCCGATATTTTTCTCTGATGTTCAGTCGTGTGGCACAGCCACTGCAGTTTCTGTGCCGTGTATGTTCTCGAACATGAATCGCAGCAACTACGACCGAGACAAGGCTTACAATCAAGATAACGTGGTCGACATCATGAACCGCGCGGGCATTCACTCTATCTGGCGAGAACATGATGGTGGAGACAAGGCGGTTGCACACCGAATCAAAGAGATGACGCTCGTCGCTAAAGACAGCGACCCGTTATGTAATAACGATGTGTGCTACGACACAGCGATGCTGGAGAACTTCGAGCAAGATACTCAAGATCTCAGCCAAGATAGCATCATTTTCTATCATATTGCCGGATCTCATGGCCCTACTTACTTTGAACGCTATCCAGAAGAACATATGAAGTTCACACCAGACTGCGGTCGCGCCGATATTGAAAACTGTACCAAAGAGGAAGTGGTTAACACCTACGACAACACCATCTTGTACACGGATTTCTTCCTATCACAGGCGATGCAAAAGCTTGAGAAACTCACCGACAAATACAACGTGGCATTGATGTATGTGTCCGATCACGGCGAGTCATTGGGAGAGAATGGCGTCTACTTACACGGCATGCCTTACTCGCTAGCACCAAAGGAACAAACCCACGTTCCACTGATCTTTTGGATGTCGGATGGCTTTGCCGCTGAGAAAGGCATCAGTGACACGTGCTTGCGTAAAGCAGGAAAAGAACAGAGCTTCTCACACGATAACCTGTTCGACTCTTTGCTCGGCCTAATGGACGTTCAAACCCAAGAATACCGAGAGAACCAAGATATCTTCGCTGCGTGTCGATAATGATCTTACTTGAGTGAGTAGTCGAAAAATGCAACTTGCCTAAATAAGCTCATCTCTATATCCCTCTAAAAAAGAAAAGACCTCGGTCTTTTCTTTTTTTTTCCATCGCTAACGTGACACCAGAGTGCTAATTTATAACCTCTAAACAATAAGCTACATTTATTAGAGAGCCCGAAGCACTCGTTATCTCGGCTCTCGCTCCCAAAAAATAGGGCTCTACATAGCACCTTAATAGTGCTCTAATCTCGATGGTTACGTCATATCATTAAGGACAACGAATGGACGCTTTCATAATTTCAAGCTGGCAATTTTCTGAGGGTGTGGCACATGAACACACCACCAGCCCAGCCTCATTCGAGCAATCAACTTGGTATCACTGCCAAAGAGATGCTGACGGTTTGAGAGAATGGCTCCACAGTAATACGGTTCCAAATGCCATCATCGATTCATTACTCACCGATGACACCCGTCCTCGGTTCGAACAGTTTGGCCACGACTGTTTTTTGATGATTCTGCGAGGTATTAATCTAAACGAAGGTGCTAACCCTGACGACATGCTTAGCCTACGCATCTTATGGTACAAAGGCACTTTAATATCGACACGTAAAGTTCCTTCAAAAGCGGTCAGTAATCTGATATCTGATCTCAAACAAAATCAAGGCCCGACATCATTACCTGATGTATTACTGGGCATGATACGTGGAATCAACCACAGTATTTCAACCTTCCTAGTACCCGTCGAACTATTAATTGACGAGTTAGAATCTACATCCAATATCGACATAAGATCCATTAACGCTCTGCATTCAAGGCTACTTAGACTAAGGCGTTATTTGAAGCCACAGAAATACGTTTTTGAGGATTTAATGAGTGACCTGCCTGCACCATTGAGTAAGCACAACAGTCATATAAAGAACAGCCTTGATACCATCCTGAGAATTAATGAGTCTGTTGAGTTTTACATCGAACAAATTAATGTATTTTTAGCGAGCCTAAGTCAGCAACAAGCTGAAAAAATGAATAGAAATACGTACCTATTTTCTATCATTGCAGGTATTTTCCTCCCTGCTGGGTTTTTCACCGGTTTGCTGGGTGTCAATATTGCAGGAATACCCGGAACAGATAACCCAATAGCATTCCCACTATTTTGCGTTGGGCTGCTCGTGGTCATAGCGGCAGAGGTCATTATTTTGAAAAAATTGAGGTTTATTTAATGGTTGAGTTTTTGCAATCCAATATGTGGCTTAAACAAGTGGGTTTAGGTTTACTTCTTATCACTGTGTATTGGGTGATAAAACGCTTGGGGAAAAACTGGATAGAAACATTAGCGGAAAATAAGCGCGTCGAATTGAAGCGAAAGCAGTTCGTGATTAAGAGTTTCAATATCGTTCTTTTTCTACTTTTCATCGCTGTGTTTACGATTGTTCTTAACTTGGGTTTTGGTGATATTTCGCTGTTCTTATCATCCATATTTGCGGTGCTGGGTGTCGCTTTATTCGCGCAATGGTCGATTCTAAGTAACCTCACAGCCAGCGTACTAATATTTTTCGTATTCCCTTATCGCATTGGCGACAGAGTAAGAGTCGCGGAGAAAGACGAAGACATCAGCGGTGTGATCATCGATATCACCATGTTCCACGTTATTCTTCGACACAGTTCGGGCAACATCATCACCTACCCTAATAACCTGATCCTACAAAAAGGCGTGATTAAGGTATTAGTTGATCCTGAGTTAAAGAGTGAAACTGTCGATTCTAAACTCATCAAAGCTGAAGACTCAGGAAAGTAATGCACCCTATTCAACGTCCCAATCAATAAGTTCAGCAGAGGGCAAAATATCTTGCCCTCTTTCAATTAACATCAGCTCTTCTGTTAACACCCACACACCTTTCAAAACTGTCGTTTTTATTCAATACCGGCCTCAAGCCGTCGCCTACAATTGCTGTTATTGAAACGTGGCTCAGCTAATCAATTATCTCATCGTCAATTGACGTACCTGAGAACAAGATGACGACCACGCACTCTACCGAATCAAAACAGCAGGAATTCAAGCGATGTTAGACATCAAGAAAATCTCAACACTTAGTGACTTAAGCGAACTTAAAACGGCTTACTTTGCTGAGTCAACAGCGCCACTTGATGGCATGTGGCACTTTGGTTTTGTACCAATGTCAGACCACTACGGCTTTTACGAAAACGACATACTTGTGGGTTACTGCGTGTTAAATGGTGAAGGTTACTTACTTCAGTTTTACCTAGCACCAACAGCCAGCGCGAACATTGCTGATTTGTTCACCTTAACCATCGAAAACAACAGCTCTGTGATTGGTGAAGTGAAAGGTGCATTCGTCAGCACCGCAGAGCCACAATACTTGTCGCTGTGTATGGACAATACTGAGTCATTCAAAGTGAATGCGATGATGTACCGCCAGAACCAAGAAAGCGATGCTAGCCGTCATTCAGGCCGTATTGAAGACATTGAAATGACGCTCGCGACGAAAGAGCAACTCGATAAGCTTGTGGAATTTGCTTCATCAACGATTGGAGCACCGAAAGAGTGGCTAACTGGCTACTACAGCAATTTAATTGCTCGCCAAGAGCTGTGGGGTTACTGGGAAAATGAAAGCGTTCTTGCAACTGGAGAGTGCCGCAAGTTCGATGAGCACCAAACGCAGTTTGCAGACTTGGGCATGATTGTCGCACAAGCAGAACGTGGTAAAGGCTTAGCAAAACGTGTGCTGAACTTTCTAACACAGCACGCCAACAGCCAAGGTTTGGAAGCGATGTGTTCAACAGAAGGTAGCAATATTGGCGCGCAGAAAGCGATTGCTCGTGCTGGGTTATCATCGAAAAACCGAATCCTACAGTTCGATTTTGATTAGGGTTCTACTTTAACAAATTACTCACAGCCCAAGCGAAGCCAATTAAATTAAGCCCATATCCGTGACTCTATACATCCAGCGGTTATGGGATCAGCTTTTGGTGGCTATCGATTGCAAAGACAAAACTATCTTCCTCAGCGATAGACACATATAGTTATTACAACGCTAACCTCAAATAGAATGTCGAATGATCAATTGGTTACAGTCTCCAAAATCCTCCGTTGTTGCTCAGTACATTGATTGCTATTGGTTGATCGAGAAGACACCCAACGCCCAAACCCATCAATTTCCTAAGCTCAACCCTGACCCTTCAGCGCATTTGATTCTGTCTCCAAGCGACCAGCCTTATCACTACACGATAGAGCAACAGGTTGATCAAAGCATTGGCTGTCATTTACTGCTGCCACACCATAAAGCGATTGAGCTAGATCACTCAAAGCCGTTTATTCATTTGGGCATCAAGTTCCATGTCGGAGCTTTGTACGCATTGAATATTCCAGACTGCCCACACCCGAGCCTAGATCGCGTTAACCCTATCGATCTCGTTAGTTTATTAAGCAATCCAAATGCCGATGCCATGTCGCTCATTAACCTCGCTCAAACCGACTTTGAAGCCTGTTGTCAGCAGCTGGATGAATTGCTGCTACCTTGGTTAACGTCAGCTAAAACAGACAGACACAGCGAACTCACCCGCAAGGTGTTAGAGATGCTTGGTACAACACCCATTGCAGAGCTTGGCGACAAACTGTTTTGCTCGCAGCGCACCTTAGAGCGAAGCTTCAACAAAGTGACCGGACTAACATTGAAACAGTGCCAATCGATGAACAAACTCGAAGCGATGTTGGAATACCTTTATAAGCGAAATTTTGATGACATTGATTGGATCGATGTCGCCTATCAGTTTGGATTTAGCGACCAACCACACCTGATTCGATACCTTAAGAAAACCATTGGCCTAACGCCCAACACCTATGCCAAAGAAGGTGGCTTAACCATAGATGTATATGGTGGAGTGAGATCGGAATAACTCATTCTTTATCTATAACGTATATTCTTTCTACAGTGAATACTCTGTCTGTTGTGTCCCATTAGCCGCAAGTTTTATTGAGTTTAGATTTGCGACTAAATATACTGGAGACACCATCAGACGGAGGACAAAAATGAATAATAAAAACAAACATATAGTTTTAATTCATGGTCTATATATGCCTGCGTTGATCATGCAATATCTGGATAGAAACTTCAAAAAACGTGGCTTTCAAACCCACAAGTTCGCTTACAACTCACTGCGTTTCCCTTCAGCCGCTAAACGCCTCAACCGCTTCGTGAATGCACGCTTTGATGAGCACGATGAGGTCTACTTCTTTGGTCACTCGCTCGGTGGCTTGCTGATCCGCCACTACTTTAAGTTTTACCAGCCCGACTTTGCCGACACCTGCATCATTACCGCGGGGACTCCACACAATGGCGCGACTATCGCTAAAACGCTGTCGAATCATGGCCTCGGATTTATATTTGGTTCGAGCAAGATGATCTTAAGTGATGGCTTGGGTGATTATGATATTGATGTGCCGATTGGTGTGATTACCGGCACCTACGACGCTGGTGTAGGTCGCATTGTATTGGGCAGAAACCCAGGTGATGGCACAGTTACGCTTGAAGACGCGAACCTGCGAGGCGCAACAGACACCTGCGCCCTCAAGCTCAACCACACTGCGCTTGTGTACTCTAAGGAAGTGGTTGCACTCTCAACTCAGTTCATCCAACACAGGGCTTTCAAGAGCGCTTCATAGCTTATTTACGTTAGCTTTCACACATTTGCTCCTGTATCGAGCTCTTGTTCGATTATTTGTGATAGATAAAAACAAAAATACCACTCTGAGATAAGAGTGGTATTCAAAAATTCATATCTGAAAGTGAATGCTTGTTACAGACGATTGACTCGTGTTGGTAAGAATACTTCACCCAACATGCATCGCACCGAACCACCACCAATATCTTCAATCGTTTTCACGTTAAATGGTAGCAGCTTACCGTGTGTCGAAAGCTGAGCTAACTGAGCTGGAGAAAACGCATCGTAAGCCGATTGAGACATCGCAATCACCTTGTCACCATTCACGGTTTCCAACTGTAGGATGTTGCCACAGAATCGGTTCATCTGATCGATTGAGATCGAGATAACCTGCTTATCTTTAGCAAGCGACTTCACCACAAAACGGCGTTCAAATTCTGGGATCACTTCATCACAGATCACGCAGAAGTTATCACCAATCGCCATCATCACATTGGTGTGGTAGATCGGCTGACCAGACGGCAGTGCAGTTTGGAATGACACCACGCGAGAATAACCAATGCGCTTCGCATAATCTTCTAACACTTCACGGTCACAACGCTGAGAAAGCGCCGCGTAGATAGTCTTATTGATATGGTCGATCACCATCACACCCGTGCTCTCTAGATAAGAACCTTGTGCAATATAAGATTCTAGAGACTCACTGTGGTTAACAATGCGACCAGACGCTTCAAGTGCTTCAATAAGAGCATTTGGCTTAACTTCATTTTGACGGTTTTCACACGCCATAGGGAACGTAAATAAGCTTCCGTCACCGCAGGTGCTAAACCAGTTATTAGGGAAGACCGCATCTGGAGTTTCCACACCAAGTTCTGGGTAATCAAACTCTACAACTTGCACACCTTCTTTACGCAACGAAGCGACCATCGCCTTAAATTCGGCCATGGTTTCTAATTTTACTTCAGCTTCGGTCAGATTAACTCTGTTCTGAAACTCATTATCTTGTGCCGTTTCTTCGTTAAATTTAAATTCTTTTGGCGGCACCATAACAACGCAATTGGCGTTTTGAACATTAGTAATGTGAAGTGATTTTTTGTGTAGGTTTAACATCTCAACCGTCCCTATCTTTTATTTACCTCAGAATTGTAAACAACTTGTTACGACAAGATTCACTGAAAAGAATAATGATTTGAATATTTATCCCAAACAATTCCTGCAAAACTCAGTTTATTCGGTAATTTTTACTGCAAGATAACAGCACATCAGAAAGAACCAACAGTTTGCATATGAGTTACAGAATTTGCTGAATAAATATCCGAGCTTCATTCTCTAGCTTGCTGCGGGTTTAGGTTACAATTTAATCCATTTAGCGTTAGGATTATCACCGTTGCATAACAATCAATTACGTTTGAAATAAGCTTAACTTTTCCTGTCCGATTCAATCTAAAATACGCGTCATGAAAGACACGATTTGGACCTTTCCTGCGACATCGCTTAAACAACGTATTAGTGTTAAACGAACTCGTGAGCCAAGTTTTTCAACCAAACGCTTAAACCAAAATCCATCGAATGGCTTAATGCTTATAAGAACGAATTGGCGCTTATATAATTTCAAGCTAAGACGGCAAATTTCAAACCGAACCTATAAAAACAAAGCTACACAGACGATGCAGTTGCTAATAGATGCATTCGTTTATAAAGGGAAATCTATGTACAAAAAATTTGAAGGCTTTACTGAAGCCTTTCCAAAGGGAGAGCCGATACAACCTCCTACTGGAATACTGGCATTTTGCCGCCATTACACTCGAGGTTTTGAAAAGCCGTTAATCTTGCTCGGCCTAATGAGCATGACTATCGCGATCATCGAAGTCGCGTTGTTCGGTTACATGGGCCAACTGGTTGATTGGCTATCAACCAGCAACCCAGAAACCTTCTTAGCCGATAACCAATCCACACTAATGGGGCTGGGTGTTCTGTTATTGGTCGTGATGCCGATCTTGATCAGTGTTTACTCGCTCTTGCTTCACCAAACCTTGTTGGGCAACTACCCAATGTCGATTCGTTGGTTGGCGCACCGCTATCTTTTGAAGCAGAGCTTGTCGTTCTATCAGGATGATTTTGCCGGACGTGTTGCAACTAAAGTGATGCAAACATCGCTCGCGGTGCGTGAAACCGTGACCAAAATGGTTGATGTGTTTGTTTACGTGACGGTTTACTTCACGGCGATGCTATTCATGCTAGCCGAATCGGATTGGCGCTTAATGGCTCCAATGTTGATTTGGTTGTTCGTTTATATCGGTATCCAGCTGCACTTCGTACCAAAGCTGAAAGACGTATCATCAGAACAAGCCGATGCGCGCTCGTTAATGACAGGTCGTATTGTCGATAGCTACACCAACATCGCGACAGTGAAATTGTTCTCACACAGTAAAAGAGAAACCGAATATGCCGAAGAAGGCATGGAAGGCTTCCTTGATACAGTGCACCGTCAAATGCGCTTGGTAACCGGCTTCAACATCTGCGTTGAGTTCGCTAACTATCTATTGGTGTTCAGTATTGCTGGTATCTCTATCTACCTATGGCTAGATAGCGCAATCACCGTGGGTGCAATTGCGATTGCAGTGAGTTTGGCTCTGCGTATTAACGGTATGTCGAAATGGATCATGTGGGAAATCGGTGGTCTGTTTGAAAACCTAGGTACTGTAATTGATGGCATTAAAACGCTATCTAAGCCAATCGCTATCGAAGACAAGAAAGACGCTGAGCCACTTAAGGTTCCACAAGGCGGCATCAACTTCGACAACGTTAGCTTTAACTACGGCGAGAACAAGGGCGTGATCAACAACCTTAACCTCAACATTAAGCCGGGTGAAAAAGTGGGCTTAGTGGGCCGTTCAGGTGCGGGTAAATCAACCTTGGTTAACCTGCTGCTGCGATTCCATGATGTAGAAAGCGGTCGCATCTTGATTGATGATCAAGAGATCTCAACAGTGACGCAAGACTCGCTGCGCAGCAACATCGGTATGGTGACCCAAGATACTTCACTGTTGCACCGTTCGATCAAAGACAACATTCTTTACGGTCGACCTGAAGCATCCGATGAAGAAGTTTACGCAGCCACTAAGCAGGCGCACGCGCATGAGTTTATCGAAACCCTAACCGACCCGTTTGGCAACGTTGGTTACGATGCTCAAGTAGGTGAAAGAGGCGTTAAGCTTTCTGGTGGTCAGCGTCAGCGTGTCGCTATCTCGCGTGTTCTTTTGAAAAATGCGCCACTATTGGTTCTGGATGAAGCGACGTCTGCACTCGATTCAGAGGTAGAAGCGGCAATCCAAGAGAGCTTGATTGAGCTAATGGAAGGCAAAACGGTGATCGCGATTGCTCACCGTCTGTCGACCATTGCTGCGATGGATCGCCTGATCGTGCTTGATGAAGGCAATATCGTCGAAGAAGGAACGCACCAAGAGCTGATTAACCAGAATGGTATCTACGCTCAATTGTGGAATCATCAAACTGGTGGCTTCATTGCGGATGATCTTGAGCAGGCAACGAACGCTTAATTTTTATGCTATTTTAAAAGTGCGGCGTAATTCACACCAATTTGTTAATTAACGGTAAATTACACGTAGCAGAATGTTATGTCGTAATTATATAATGACGTTAACACCAAAAACGCCTCGCTTGCGCGTTCTGGAATAAGGCTAGACTTCGGGGGGAGGCTAGCCTTTCTTATGCCCCTAGATCAGCAATCTTTCCCACCTGTTACGTAAACTTCATCGATCCTTTTGTTTTTTTCTTGGCGTTTTTTTCTTAAAATGCGCGCAGTATTCTTTCTAGAGATCAACCATGAACAAAAGTGTCTTAACTAACGTTATCGCGTTAGCGCTGCTTGCTGGCGGCTATGCGACAGCAAACCAATACTTGCTTTATGCAGGCCTATTCGCATTTTCTGGTGCCATCACCAACTGGCTTGCGATTCACATGTTGTTCGAGAAAGTACCCGGCTTATACGGTTCAGGCGTTATTCCAGCACGATTTGAAGAGTTCAAAGCAGCCATCAAGCAACTGATGATGGAACAGTTCTTTACTGAAAGTAACATCGACCGCTTCCTAAGCAGCGAGATGTCTGGCGGTCAATCACTGAACCTAGAGCCTGTGATTAAGAAGATCGACTTTAACCCTGCATTCGATTCACTGGTCCACGTCATCGAGAACTCTCAATTTGGTGGCATGTTGGCAATGTTTGGCGGTACTGAAGCGCTAGAGCCAATGAAAGCGCCGTTTGTTGAGAAGATGCAAGAGTCTGTGATTGAAATCAGCAAGAGCGATTCGGTAAAAAATGCCATCAAAGAAGAGCTAGAATCTCCAGCGATGATGGACGAAATCAAAGAGAACATTGAAGCGATCATCGATCAGCGCTTGAATGAACTGACACCAAAGCTTGTGAAAGAGATGGTTCAAACCATGATCAAGAAGCACCTTGGCTGGCTTGTGGTTTGGGGTGGTGTATTCGGTGGTGTGATTGGCTTAATCTCTGCGGCAATTACCCTGTAATCGGTTTACCGACAACCAACTTATCTGATTGCCTTTCCTGGCACTCACAAAAAATGGAAGCTCATTAGCTTCCATTTTTTATATCTAAACAAACACGTTTGAAGTAAACCTGTGCCCTATTTTAAGGTAGCCAACAACTCAGGGTTAACACCAAAGCCCTTCTTGTGTTCCTCAATGACCACTTCACTGCGGGTCTGAATCACGCCAGGCAGCGTACCCAACTTGGTGGCCATAAACGCTTGGTATGCCTTCATGTCCTTCACTCGAACCTTAATCATGGTGTCGAAGTCTCCCGACAGCGAATAACACTCTTCCACCTCGGGCATCATCTCAACGGCTTGGGCAAACTTATCAAAAATCGAAAAGCTGGTCTGATCGAGACGAATGTGGATAAAGACTTGAACATCGAGTCCCAACTTTTCTGAACACAGCTCAGCATGGTAGCCCGTTATGTAGCCCTCTTTTTCCAGTCGCTTGAGTCTATCAGAGCAAGGAGACGTCGTTAGGTTAACCTGCTTGGCCAACTCAACCACGGGTAAACGCCCTTTCATGTGCAGAATTCTTAGTATCTCTTTATCGATACGATCGAGTTGATGCTGAGACATAACATTCCTTAAACATTCTAAATTCGGCTCAGTATATTCCATACTAAGAGCAATCGAAGAAAACCCCGCTCACACATTTAAAAACTAAATGCACAAGTGATATTCACGCCAAATATAAATTCATACAAATCGATAACAACCCTTATAAATCAAACTCTGGTTATTAACAAATTATTATAGAAATGACCCGATAAACAAATAAGTTGAGCCAGAAACGAAAGAAAGGATATATGGCAAAGTGAATAATAGAATTATCAAAGAGAAAGGATGACTCTATTATGAAAACGCAAGAACTCGCATATAAGCCTTACGGTATTGGTTCATGGACACACGTAACGGTATCAAAAGATGTTGCTCAAGCACTAGCAAGTGAATACTCAAACTATGGATGGGAAGTGAAGATTGATGGCGACGCCATTGACGCTGAGCTAACACTCAAAGCCGCATAGAAACGCAAAAACCTCCTAACACGGAGGTTTTTTGAATCAAGTTAGTAAGCACTTACTATGAGTTAGGCTAAGCCAACTTGGGGAACAGTACTTCCTGTTTCGCAACGGCAATTGCACGTGCGGCAGAAGTGCTGAGTTTCCATATCGTAGTACAGGTTTCCACTAAATAGCTTTGACGTCCATTGCATCATACGGCCAGACGCTGTCTCGGGCTCTGATTCACAACGTTTCATTATAGACTTATGTAGTGTTGTTTTTTTACATCCTTTGCAATAGAGATCAGGCATACCTTTGTCCTATAGGTCTTTAGTGGTTACTGACAATTGACACATCATGTCCAATTCGGTTCCACAATTCACCGAGCTAATGACAAAAGTGAGCGCCAAGTTCAAAAAATAGCCACTTTTCTATTTTATTTTTTGACATCAAACGCCATCAACAAGGCAGATCTTTCATTTCTCGCTCAAGATCCTTCGCTGTCGATTTACATTGTAAAACCCCATAAAGACACCTCTTCAGCTCGATCCACCAGCAAAAAAACGGCACCTCCACAATGAAAGCACCGCTTTATAACGTCATTTCTGGTTCAATTTAACTCAAACTTAAAAGCCAAATTTACCATTGTCATTTTTCCACTCTGAACGAGCAGGAATGGTTTCAATGGTGTCCCAGTGCTCTACGATTTTTCCGTCATCAACACGGAATAGATCATAAAAAGCAACGTGATTATTCATGAACTGGCCTTCGCTGATCGACAGTACAAAGTTACCTTGACCTAAGATCTTGTGGTTGGCGGTATAAACCATTGGCATACCCGCTTCAGCTAGCGCACCCAATGCCTCGCCCAAACCGCTTAGACCATCGGCCACGCCTGGGTTGTGCTGTAAGTAAGCGTTGTCTTCGTTGTCGATATATTGATTAATCTTCGACATATCGCCGCTAATCAAAATGTCTTTGACGAAACCACTGACTAGCTGTTTATTTTGACCCGTTTTCTCAAGGTCTACGACTTTAGTCGTGCCATCTAATTGAGTACGTCCACTTGCGTTTGGCTTGGCAATGTCTTGTAGGTTATCCCAGTGTTCGACGATCAATCCATCTTCAAAACGGAACACATCGAAGCCGACTTTAGGGCCGAAAAAGTTGTATTCAGTATGCGTTACGACGAAATCACCGTCTTGAAATGAGCGCTTAACTTGTGCTTTCGCTGAACCTTCTGGCAGCATGTGTAGCACTTCACCAAAGCCCGCTAAGCCATCGCCGACCGCTAGGTTATGTTGAATGTATTTTTCAGGGTTGATGTAACTCACTGCTTTCGCATCGCCTGTTTCAATGCTTGAAATCACCGCAACGCCTTTCTCTTGAATAGAAAGCTCTTGAGCAGTCGCAGTGGTTGCGAAAGTAGCAGCGCTAAGTACGCTTGCCGCTAGTAATGTAGATTTAGTTATTGTTTTCATTTTTAAGTCCTCTCGTTTGCTTGGAAACTATATTAGTCAACGAGAGCGACTCACGGCAGAGTGTATTTAGGCGGAAAAATGGTAGATATCGAACCCTAGATGATTGGTGTCGACTCACTCACTACTCAGAGAGTGACGGCTTTGAATATTTCTTTTGAAACTCACTCGGTGTCATTTGGGTATGATTTTTAAAGTATTTGACGAAATTACTCGCGTCTTCAAACCCAAAATCCAATGCCATCTTTTGTGAGGTAATGTTGCTCACCACCAGCTGGCGCTTCATCTCTAATACAGTGAAAGAATCGATGATCTGCTTTGCTGTTAGCCCAGTTGCAACCTTGCACACCTGATTCAGTGTCTTGTAGGTGGTGCTAATTTGATTGGCGTACCAGTTTGCATCACGAACACGCAGGTAGTTGTTTTGAAGCAATTCGAAGTAACGGGCAAACTTAATGTTCTGCTGCAAGCTCAAGGCATCTTGCTTCACTTCTGGTCGCAGACGATGAAGAATCAACGCCAATGCCGAGAACAAATACATCACAATCAAGGGATCGGGTTCTGGTTGATTCAGTTCCAGCGTAATTTGTTGTAGTAGGCTCTGGGTGCGATCTTGATGAAGTTCGTCTAGTGATAATAATGCCGAGTGCGCCTTGTTCAAATGGGTTGGTGTGTAGTTCGGCAGCTTCATATTCGCGTGAACGCTGTCTAAGAACGTTTGAGTAAAAATAACCGCCGTTCCTTGCGGCTTATTACTAAAATCAAAGGCGTGTACTTGCTCTCTTTGAATGAACAACACGCTCCCTTGGCTGAAAGGATAGTCTTGGAAGTCGACCATGTGAGTCCCTGAGCCTTGCTCAATAAACAGAATCAAGAAGAAGCTAACACGATGTGGCAATTGAGGATCGTGGTCGATATTGCCATCAGAATAGAGTCGAGACAGTGGGATCAGCTCCAACTCTGCCTGCGCCGTTTTTTCATGATTAAAGCCAATGTTCGGGATCGCTTGGGGCACTTCTCTCTTCCTGTTCGTTTACTGCTTTACTCTAGCAACTGTAATGTATCCCTTCGAAAACGGAAATCTCTAAGACTTAGAAGTTTGACTTGAGATTCACGCTGTCAGGCGTATTGGAATGTGTTCTATACACTCCAAACAAGCGCGATTAGAATATTCGGCTATCTGACATTCTTATGAATCAAAGCTCTCTCCACCAATGAGGTTGAACATGCTCACTGTCACTCAAATTGCCAAGGCCTACAACATCTCTCGCACCACCATTCTCTATTATGAGCGTGCAGGGTTGCTTCTGCCTCACAGCCGTTCAGACAATGGTTATCGTTGGTATGGCGACAAAGAACAGGCTCGTTTAGAGAGTATTATCTCTTACCGATCGTTTGGCCTATCTATCCAAGAGATCACAGCGCTGCTTGATCGCAAAGACGATGGGAAACAAGAACAGACCTTAGTCAATCAGTTCAACGCGTTGGAAAAAGAGATTCAAAACCTTCGCCAACAACAAAAAGCGATTGTGATGCTATTGGAGCAACCAGAATTGTTAGAGCAGAAGCGGCTTACCAAAGACCGCTGGGTACGTGTGATGGAGAACGCAGGGTTCAACGAAGAAGACATGAAGAACTGGCACAAGCAGTTTGAGAAGATGGAGCCAACCGCTCACCAAGAGTTTTTAGAGTCTTTGAATATCGACCAAGAAGAGGTCAAAAGCATTAGGGAGTGGTCAAAAAAATAGAGCCACCGAAGTGACTCTATTGTTCTTTGTTCAACTCTTTTGCTAATTCATTGGTATGTTTACAATGTAAATTAGTCTAGCTCAACAAGGTTCTTCTCGAACTCAGCGTGTTGCTTCTTAACTTCGTCTTCTGGCTCGCCAGTGATTAGGCTCACGATAACGATAGAGATAGTCGATAGGATGATTCCCGGTACGATTTCGTAAACATCGAACCAACCGCCCGTGAACTGTTTCCAAAGTACGATAGTCACACCACCAACCACGATGCCCGCTAGAGCGCCGTTACGGTTCATACGAGACCAGTACAGGCTCAATACGATAGCTGGACCAAATGCCGCACCGAAACCTGCCCATGCGTAAGACACAAGGCCAAGTACTGAACTGTCTGGCGTCATCGCTAACACAAGTGCAATGAGAGAGATTAGGATTACCGCGAAACGGCCTACACGAACGATCTCTTCAGACGTCGCATCTTTCTTAAGTACTTGCTTGTACAGATCTTCTGCTAGTGCAGATGAAGATACTAATAGCTGTGAATCCGCAGTACTCATGATTGCCGCTAGGATTGCAGCAAGTAGGATACCTGCGATTACTGGGTGGAACATCGCGTTCACAAGAAGCATGAAGATCTTCTCGCCATCGTCTAGCTTAGGAGCACCAGAATTAGTCACGTAGATTAGACCTACAAGACCCACTAGCATTGCACCAACCATAGACAGTGCAGACCATACCACCGCGATACGACGCGCTGTTGTTAGGTCTTTGTTGCTACGTGTTGCTTTGAAACGAGCAAGGATGTGTGGCTGACCGAAGTAACCTAGACCCCATGCCGCTAGCGAGATGATCGCGATAGCAGAAAGTGGCTCACCTTTCGCATCATTCCATAGCGTTAGAAGCTCTGGGTTGATGTTGTGTAGGTCAGTAGATAGTTGGCCAAGGCCACCGTTCATTGCTGCGATTGGTACAATCAATAGCGCAGCCGACATCAACAGACCTTGAACCAAGTCAGTCCAAGATACTGCAAGGAAACCACCAAACAGGGTGTACGAAACCACACATACTGTACCGATAATTACCGCTGTTGTGTAATCTAGGCCAAATACCGTTTCAAACAATTTACCACCCGCTACCAAGCCTGAACTTGTGTAGAAAAGGAAGAATAAAAGGATAAAGAAAGCAGAAATTGTTTGGATCAGCTTAGAGTTATCATTGAAGCGACGAGATAGGAACTCAGGCAACGTCAGTGATTCAGTTGTAATACTGTAAGTACGCAGACGCTTAGCACTGATTAACCAGTTAGCCCAAGTACCAACAAGCAGGCCACCAGCAAGCCAGAATGCTTCAAAGCCAGCAGCGTAAGCGTAACCTGGTAGGCCAAGTAGCAACCAACCACTCATGTCTGATGCACCAGCAGAAAGTGCAGCAGGCCATGGACCTAACGAACGACCACCTAGGAAGTAGTCAGTTGAGTTAGATGTACGTTTGTAAGCAATAACACCGATTGCCAGCATCATAATTAGATACGCAATGAACGTCGTCGTTATTGCAAAACTGTTTTCTATCATTTGATAGTCCTCATTTTGTAGAAAGCCTTCCATGCCTAATTCAATGCAAAGCACTCACCGTAAAGGCAAGCAAGTGCATTGAGTTAGGTATTCAGGCTCCAAAGCACTATGAATTAAATCCAAAGATGGAGAAAACCAAAATGGACAAACCCAAAAGTGTTTAGAGCCATTATTACTGAAGGTTAGTGAGCTTCGCTTCCAAGTTCGAGCAAGGTCGCGTTACCGCCCACGGCTGTTATATTTATAGTTCGCGTACGCTCGGTAATGAAGCGCAGCGATAGGTGTGGATCATTAGCAACATTCATTGCCGTTAGATCCGTTTCAGCTACTAAACCGACGATTGCACCGTCACGCTTAGCAAGTTGTAAATTGATAGCTTGAGCCGTTTGTGAATTACCCACATAACCCGCACTTCGTACATCGCAAGACAGCAGCTGTTGAGCAGCGTCATACGAGGCAACCTGTACCAAGTTAGTTGGCAGATTCGCTTGTTTCGCGGCGTCAGCAATTAAGGTATTGAACTGCACGTCATCACTGCACAATTGAACGCTGTTACCTGCCAATAGTGCAGCAGTAATCATTGCCGTTGCGGTTTGCAGTGCGGGCACTTTCTCTTCGCAATCATCAACAATTACCAAAGCCACACCACGACCTGCAGCATACAGCTCATTGGTTTCGCCCGTAGGACCCGCCATTAGGTGATGTTCAGAAAGCAGTGCAGACGCTTGCTCTAGATGATAAGTCGCCACTGCTGCTAAAGGTGCAGACTGACTTTCGATCTCTGATTTGAATGAAAGTACCTGAGCACTCTTATGATCAAAGTCGGTAAGATTCCATTGTTCCCACGCTAGCAAAGCATCAGAAAAACCTGTCACTTGATGAACCATGATACTGCTCCTTATGCCTTGTCTTGTGATTGAGAAAACTGAACATCAGTAAAGCGATATAGGTAGTGAGGACCACCCGCTTTAGGGCCTGTACCCGACAAGCCTTGACCACCAAATGGTTGAACACCAACAACAGCGCCTACTTGGTCACGGTTGATGTAGCAGTTACCCACACGAACGTGTTTTTCGATCCAACGGTAAGTTGTTTCGTTACGGCTGTGGATACCCATGGTTAAGCCAAAACCGGTTTGGTTAATTTGGTCTACGACTTGTGCTAACTCACTCGCCTTGAAGCGAACAATGTGCAGCACTGGGCCAAACTGTTCTTCTTTCAAACAGCTGATGTCATCAATTTCAAAAGCACTTGGTGGAACAAAGTCACCATATTCACAATCCGTACCTAGAGAAAGTTGAGCCACCTTCTTCTGGGTATTGGTCATGTTTTCTAAGTGCGTCATCAACTTCTGTTTCGCATTTTCATCGATAACAGGACCAACATCGGTTTTGTGTAGATGTGGAATACCAACACTTAGCTCGTCCATTGCACCGTGAATCAATGCAATTACGCGGTCTGCAATGTCTTCTTGGATGTAAAGCACACGCAGTGCAGAACAACGTTGACCTGCAGAAGCGAATGCAGAACGAATCACGTCACGAACCACCTGCTCAGGCAGTGCGGTACTGTCGACGATCATTGCATTTTGGCCACCGGTTTCCGCGATAAACGGAACAGGTTTAGCATTGCGACTTGCCAGTGACACGTTGATACGTTGCGCTGTTGGTGTTGAACCCGTAAAGGCAACGCCCGCAATTGCATCGTGGCTGGTTAGCGCACTGCCGATCTCAGCACCACGACCTGGAAGCAACTGAATGGTGCCAGCAGGGAAACCCGCTTCGTTCATCAGTTCCACCGCGCGAGCTGCAATCAAACTTGTTTGCTCAGCAGGTTTCGCTACAACCGTGTTACCCGCGACTAGTGCCGCTGTAATTTGGCCAAGGAAGATAGCGAGAGGGAAGTTCCAAGGGCTGATACAAACGAACACACCACGACCTTGTCGTGAAGCGATTCGAGTTTGACCGTCAAAACCTTTTAGTTCGAAACCTTGTAGGTTGTCCGCTTGTTTTGCGTAGTAACGACAGAAGTCGACCGCTTCACGCACTTCATCAACACTATCGTGAATCGTCTTACCCGCTTCTTGATGACAAATCGCCACCAACTCAGCAAGGTTGTCTTCCATCAGATCAGCCAGCTTCTCAAGCGCAGCCGCTTTGGTTTCAACCGAAGTTGCGTTCCAATCAGCGAATGCCGCGTCTGCGCCAGTGATCGCTGCGGAAACATGATCAAGGTTAGCGAAAGCCACCTGACCGACATTAATACGACGATCGTAAGGTGCCGTGACTTGTTCAACGTTCTGATCTACCTTGATCATGCTTTCAGCAAGAGATTCGCCGTTGATCACAGGTCCTGCAGTCCATTGATTGTTAAGGAAAGACTTAACCTGCTCTTCAAATTGATGCGCTTCACTTTCGATATCAATGTTCACACCGTAAGAGTTCTTACGCTCAGGGAATACCGCTGGAGGCAGAGGAATCTTAGTGTTGTTCAGCGTATCGAACGCCAGAAGCATATCGACTGGATGCTGTGTTAGCTCTGCCACTGGGCAGCGAGCATCAACCAAACGGTGTACAAACGAGCTGTTTGCGCCGTTCTCGAGTAAGCGACGTACTAGGTATGGCAGTAGATCTTTGTGGCTACCAACTGGCGCGTAAATACGTACCGACTGCTGGTAAGCTTCCATCGCATGGTTGTAAAGAGAATCACCCATGCCGTGTAAGCGTTGGAATTCAAAGTCTTTATGGTCAGTCATCACTGCAATTGCAGAAACGGTGTGAGCATTGTGGCTCGCAAACTGCGGGAAGATATTGCCACGAACACTTGGGCTCAATAGGTAACGCGCACAAGCAAGGTAAGCTACGTCTGTCGCTTCTTTACGTGTGTAAACTGGGTAATCAGTGAAACCAGCCTGTTGTGACCATTTGATCTCGCTGTCCCAGTACGCGCCTTTCACCAAGCGAAGCGGGATTAAATCACCCTGCTCTTTCGCTAGGCGGTTTAGCCATACTAGAACCGGAAGCGCACGTTTTGAGTAAGCTTGAATAACCAGACCAAATTTACCCCAACCTTTCACAAGGTCAGTGCGGTACAGTTTTTCGAATAGTTTAAGAGATAGCTCTAGGCGATCCGCTTCTTCAGCATCAATCGTAATCGCAACATCAAGCTCGACAGCGCGACGCAATAGTTGCTCTAGCGTGTCGCACAGTTCATTTAGAACACGGTCTTCATTCGCCACTTCATAACGTGGGTGAAGTGCAGAAAGCTTGATAGAAACAGACGGTGCTGGGCTCGATTTTGAAGAGACGTATGTGTCTCGACCTACGGCTTCAATCGCCATTAGGTAATCTTTGAAGTATTTGTTTGCGTCTGCCGTAGTCAGCGCCGCTTCACCTAGCATGTCATATGAGTAGGTAAAACCTTTATCACGCATAGACTTACCGTTCTTTTGCGCTTCAGCAATACTGCGGCCAAGAACGAATTGGTGACCCATCACCTTCATTGCTTGGTGCATCGCTTTACGAATCACTGGCTCAGAAAGCTTGTTTACTAAACGGTTAACCGCTTGACCTGCACTCTGTTCTTTAGATGAAAGTCCAACCACCTTGCCCGTTAGCATTAGGCCCCAAGTGGATGCGTTAACAAACACCGAATCAGAATTCTTAAGGTGAGACTTCCAATCCGCAACGCTTAGTTTGTCGCGAATCAGCGCATCAGCCGTTGCTGAATCAGGAATACGCATCAAGGCTTCCGCCAGACACATCAGCAAGATGCCCTCTTGAGTATCTAAGCTGTATTCAAGCAACAGTGCATCGATCATCTGGATAGAAGTCTTATCCGCACGGATAGCCTCGATCAATGATGTCGTTTTCTCTGTGATTTGCTGCTTTTCAGACTCAGAAGGGGTAGCTAGTGGCAGAAGTTGCTCTAGCCATTGGGTTTCATCCACCATATATAATGGTGAGATAAGCGACCATAGATCAGCAAGCGGCTGCTCGTTGAATTCTGGCTTTAACACATCAGTAGCTGTAAACATGCGTTTTCCTTAATCTCACACCCGGAATTAGCCCGGGGATCTCTACAATGGCTGCAGTGTATTTAGAGTATATAAGGATTACTTGTCAAAAACTCCGAGTTTTTTGCTAAAAACTCGCTTTATTAACAAAACAAACACAACGTCACATATGAAACTTTAAAATAATATGCCGTTTTGTTTCACTATTTAACAGAAATTTTCTTTTTGTATTGGGATGGTGACATGCCTTGAAGGCGTGAAAAGGTGTGAGTAAAGGAGGATTGACCGGAGAAACCAGCAAGTTCTGCAACCTGACCAAGGCTCAGATTACCTTGTTCGATCAAGCGACGAGAGCGGTCGATACGCTTACCTAATACATACTGGTGAGGGGTAATACCCATTTGCTCTTTGAATAGCATGTGGAACTGGCTTTCACCCAAGAACACACTGCCAGCTAGCTGCGCGACTGAGATCTTATTCGCGAGGTGTTGCTCAATGTAGCGATCCAGCGCTTCAAGATCGAAACGCGAATCTTTGATTGAGGTTTCAAAAGCCGAGATGTGCCTTTGCATCAGTGCGATCACCGTATCATTACAGGCACGGCTTAATAGTAGATCATCAGGGCTTGCCTGCATCTCTTGCACCAACATATGGATAAGCTTTTGAATTTGCGCGTCTAATTGGAAATAGACGTTTGATGACTCAAGCTGGTTAATCTTCTCTAACATCAGCGGGTCGTCGTCACTCGGTACAGGCATGTTAAGCACCAGAATATCCGACTGACCAACCACGCCACCGAAAGCATGATCAGAGCTTGCGGTCACCACACATCCTTGGCCGGGGCCGACAAGATTGCCCTTACCGCTGACTTCAAATTCCGCCTGACCTTTTAGACCAATCACCACCTGCGAATAATGGTGCTCGTGGCAATCCATATGTGATGGCAAAGTAATGATCTCTGCGGGACGAGGGCCAGTAAGGCCTAGCGGAGACAAGTCTAGGTTTGGAAAGGGTAAAGGTTTTGGCATGACAGCAAAGTACTCAGGTCAACATAGTAAGAATAATACTCTGAAATCTGCACAAGATGAATTTGTAAATGATCATGAGAGTCATTTCCTAACCTCAAAGGAAAGATCATCACTGCGATCGTCTTGATCATGCCTCCGGAAAGATGATCAAGAGTGTATAAACTACGGGCATTGTAAAATCAATCGTTCCGGTGAGTTTAGAGGCTTCACGCCCACTCATACCAACACGTCAAAGTGACTCATAAATGAGAACGTAATCACCGCACAATAACGGTAATATTTTCTTATTTAGCTCAAATATTTTGCTTTAAACCTGTAAAAAGTGTATCCGAAGTACCGAAACTTGGCTTTTGAGTAGATTGGATAGCAATAAAACGGTATAAAGACGGGTACTGTGTTAATTGCTAATAACTAGTGACTCACAACTAGGAAGTAGACACTTTATTAACGAGCCAATTTCAATCTACAAGTTGCAGGGACCTATGACTAACTTTCGAATTTCAGCGCTTTTACTCGCGCTATCCCCACTTTGGGTATCTGCATCGGTATCCGCTGAAGAACTGAATCAAGTCGATCCCGTTTCAGCTATCGATGCAAAGCTAACAGAGAAAAACTCAGATATTGAGCGTATTTCAGCAACCAAAGTATCCGCGACTGAGAACCTAAAACAACTACAAAACAAAAACAGTAAGTTGTTGCGCGAAGGTGAAGAACTTAAGGCAAAACGTAACAGAGCCAAGTCTGTACTAGACAAACAGTACAGTCGCTTACTTGAAGATCCAGAAACGGATCTGGTCTCTTTCCAGAAAAGTTACCAAGATGCGTGGGCTGCGGTTAAAGAAAATCAATCTGCTCAACTAGACAATCAACAAGCGATGAACGAGGGTGAAATTCACCTTTCTCAAATCAAGCAAAAGCAAGCTCGCCTGAATAATGAGCTGGCAAACTTGAGAGAGTCAAAAGTTGAAGCTCGCGTAAAACGTATTGCAACGGAACTGCGTGAAAGTGCGGTTCTTGAAACCAGCTACACCACCACATGTTCATCAACAATGACACTGGGTGAGTGTACTGCGCAGGGTAAACACCTGACCAACCAAAAAGCCGTACAAACGTTCAAGAGCCAATTACTTGAGCAGCTCACAGAAAGCACACTAGCGAAGCAAAACTTACAAGGCGTTCAACTGAACATCCACGTTCAAGACAGCCAAGCAATCAAGAGCGGCTTCTCTGGTAATAACTCTTACTTCATGCAGATGCAAGCTCAGCTTCAAGCAAAACCAGAAGCGGTTGCAGCGTGTAACCTATTGAACGTTTCAACGCGCTACTGTTTAACAGGCAGCAACGCAGCGGTTGTTAAAAAGAGTGACAAACAGTGGGCTAACGTGACGGTACGTTCTGATCAATACAATGATTCAGTGACTATCAACGGCATCAAGTACGGCAGCACGCCTCTTGAGGTTGCGCTACCAAGCGGTCGTCACCAAGTAACCATTTCAAAACAAGGTTACGAGTCTTACAACCGCACAGTTACCGTCAACGGCAGCGACACTATTTGGGTTAAGCTTCTTCCTAGCAAAGAAAGCTAAACACCCTTTCTATATAGAGCTAAGCCGATATAAACACTTAGCTCTATATCAGATAGCCGTGCCTATTTCGCAAAGCTGAATGAACACTCGCCATTTTGTTGATAGTTATAAACTGTATGGTCTTTATAACCTTGTAAAGTCGTTGTAAACAACAGCAGCAGATGAAATGGCGTTCTCGTTTAGAATATTCGATTAACCTAAATTACGATTGAAGTAGCCCATCATGCGCCAAGGTCTTCCTACTCTATTATTTGCACTTGCTCCCTGCTTAATGACGCCAGCTGTTTTTGCTGAGGCAACGCCACCAGCGATAGCGTCATCTGTCACCGATATTGAAAGCTCACTTTTCGAGAAACACGCCGACCTAACGGCTGTTGAGAAAAAACTGGCGGACAAGCAAAACCAAGTCGACAATCAAGCACAGCAAACTACCCGTCTAGCTAAACAATCTGCGGAAGCAGAACAAAAACTCGCGACGGCGAAAGCAAACCTAGAGCAAGACTATACGCGCATGATTGATGAGCCCGATTTCGATATCTCGCCAGCTCAAAACCGCTTTCAAGACGCTTGGAAGGTAGTCAAAGAGGGCAAGCTTGCAATTTCAGACTCTGAGCAGAAGCAACAAGGCTTGATGATGGAGCTAGAAGCGATTCAAGCGGAGAAAGCAGCCGCAGAAGCTTCAATCGCAAACCTGAATCAAGATAAGCTAAGAGCAAGAGCCGAGCGACTAAGAAACGAGATCACTCAGACGGAAGAACAAACCGTCAGCTTCACTAACCGTTGTAGCAACGACATGACACTGGCGCAGTGTTCTGATCAAACAGTGACCTTGGCACTGCAAAAGGCGGTAAAACAGTTCCAACACAGCCTTGTCGACAACGCGACTGAATCGAAAACAGTGAAAGAGCACTTGGCGTCTGCTTCACTGAACATTCACGTTCTGCAGCACAAGGTGAAATCCTCAGGCTTCTCTGAAGATAACCGTTACCGAGCGGTGATTGCTGCAAATCTAGAAACTCGTCCAAATAAAAACACGCCTTGTCGCCTGTTGGGTATTCAGTCATCAAACTGTTTTACGCAGAGCGATCAACAAGCCAACGACCAGCAGAAAGAAGTCGCTTGGGTTAACTTGGTGGTTCGTTCAAACCAGTACAACGATAAGGTGTCGATTAACGGCGTGAACTATGGCAGCACGCCAGTTGAAATCATGCTGCCAACCGGCCAACACATGGTGACGATCGAGAAAGAAGGCTATCTTTCTTTCCACCAAGAGCTAAAAATCGCTCGCGATCACAACCTTAGAGCCGTACTACAAGCCAAACAGAATTCACTGAATGTCGGTACTAAGTTTGCCGACCCTATGGGTAACGACATTCAGAGCCCCGAAATGATTGTGGTTGGATCGGGTCGCGACCTACTTGGTGAAAACAATGCCAAGCAAGTGACCATCAAACAACCTTTCGCATTGGCCGCTACTCCGACTCGTGTTCAAGATTTTAAAGCATTCGTCGAAAGCACTGGCTACCAGACAGACGCAGAACTGATGAACACCTGCGACACCTTCGTCAATGCCGAGATCACGACTGTTTCTGACACCGACTGGCAGAGCCCTGGCTTTAAGCAAGCGAATAACGCTCCAGTGGTTTGTGTGAGCCAAAACGATGCCAAGGCATACACGCGTTGGTTATCTGACAACACAGGCTTTACCTACCGCTTACCAACACCACAAGAATGGGAAGCAGCAGCAAGAGCGGGCCAAGACACCAACTTCTGGTGGGGCAACGAATTCCGCTCTGGCAAAGCCAATACAGGTTGGGCAGGCACACCTTGGTCAAACGTCAGCACATCTCCGGTTAAATCATTCTTACCAACGCCTACTGGTTTCTACGACATGGTGGGTAACGTATGGGAATGGACAACCACTCAAAAAGGCTTAGCGAAGGGTGGAGCTTGGAGCTTCTCTCCAGAAGAAGCGAAAGTGTATAACGAACTGAACGTTGCACCTTCAACCGCAGCCAACTACCTAGGATTCCGAGTATTGCGAGAGCTGTAAGCTCTCCATTACTTGCTGAAGTTTTAAAATATTTACTCTAGGTTCTCAATTCTCACATTGAGCAGCGTTTATAGGGGAATTCCCCCCTTATGCATTAGCATTCCTAGGAGTAGATTCGTCGATAGAGTAGTAAGTCACTCTGGGTATCTAACTGATGCCTCGGTTTAATTTGCATGACCCTCGTGAATTAAACTGAAAATCTTCTACATGTCGACAAGGCATATCTTGTCTTTGGCCAGCCCCTCTTCAGGCTGGCTTTTTTTTGCCTGTTTATCACCCTTTTTGTTTATCTATTCCCCGTGATTGAAGCAGTTCATCAGCAATCCGTTTAACGGATATTCAACCCCAAATTCCGTCGCCGATTTTGGCCTCTAATTACCATTGCAGCGCTATAAGAAACTGATATCATCGTTATACTTCTGATTACGAGATAAAACCTTGCCAGATCCAATAAAATCCATACATCGTTCTTTATTTGAACAACTTCCAGGCTGCTGGGGATGCAAAGATACTGACTCGGTCTTCGTATATGCAAACCTAGCTTACAACCAACTGATCGGCTTAAAACCGGGCGAGACGTGCACTGGCTTGACCGATTTCGACATGCCGAGCCAAACCATCGAATGCGCTCAAGATTTCAGAGCTCAAGACAAGCATGTGATGGACACACGCAGCACGCTCAAGATCCTCGATATTCACCCCTACCCTGACGGCCGCTGGCACGCACACATCTTTACCAAAACTCCTTGGCTTGATGACGAAGACAAAGTGCAAGGCACGATTTTCTATGGCCAAGAACTAACAGACACGGCGATTTTAGAGGTAGGTCATTGGGTATGTCAGGCGACGTGCGCGAAAGACAATCAGGCATCGATTGCCGGATCAAAACCGCGAGTATCGAAACTGCAAAAGAAGCTGACAGCAAGAGAATCAGAAGTGTTGTTCTTATTGCTCTTCGGTAAGAAACCCCAGTACATTGCGCTGACGTTGAATATTTCAATCAAGACCGTCGAAGGCCATGTCGCAAGGTTGAAGCAGAAGTTTGATGCGCGCAGTAAAAGCCAGTTAATCGAGTATGCGCTAGATTCAGGATTAGGCTCTGTGATTCCCGAAACCCTGCTCAAAAAACAGATCTCGGTGGTTCTACACAGCGACTGATTGACTGTTCTGTAAGCTCGCATCCAGATGAAAGTACAGACGAAAAAATACCGTTAATGTGAGTAAACACAAAATCAACGGTATTTTTTGATTGGTGCAACTGGCTAGAACTAAGGTGCTAGACGATCAATATCCCAGCTGTTGTCTTGGCGTGAGAACAAGAAGCGATCATGCAAGCGGTGCTCGCCACCTTGCCAGAATTCAATGCTATCAACACGCACACGGAAACCGCCCCAGAAAGAAGGCACAGGGATCTCACCTTTCGCAAACTTCTGTTTCAGCTCTAAATATTTACCTTCCAAGATACCACGTGCAGAGATGCGGCTACTTTGCTTACTTGCAATAGCAGCTAACTGGCTCTCTTTTGGACGTGACGAAAAGTACTTCATGTTTTCCATCGCAGTCAGCTTTTCAGCCGTACCCGTGATATGAACTTGGCGCTCAAGAGGGTGCCAAGGGAAATGTAGGCTGATTTTGCTATTGTGCTCAAGTTGATGCGCTTTACGGCTGCCTAAGTTGGTGTAAAAAACAAAACCGTCTTTGTCCACATTCTTCAGTAGAACAATGCGTTGGAATGGCTGACCATTTTCATCAACCGTAGCAACTGTCATGGCAGTAGGGTCAGTCAACTTAGCTTCGATGGCTTGCTCTAGCCATAGATTGAATTGCTCAATCGGGTCTGCGGCCAAGTCTTTACGTCTCAATCCACCCTTAGCGTATTCGCGACGAATATCTGTCAGTTCCATTTAGTTGCTCCTTTTAATTTTTTTGTGATTTTGCGCCGTAATCCTTTGAAACACAAGTCTAAGCCTTGGTTTTGTCTCATAGAAGGTGCTCTGTGTTAACAAGATCTCGGTACTCTCTCCATCATATTGATAATCTTTATACAAACCGATGACAAGCTGAGATCCCAGTGACCAAAATACTGCCTAACCTAATGACGCCCTTCGTTTTATTATCTTTGCTACTGGGAGCAGCAGGGCTAACCGCAACACACTTTTTGGCTGTACAATTTCAAGAAAAAATCGTCACTCAACAACTCAACGAAGCGGCCAATAAAGCGAATCTACAAATCGATTCTGAGTTGGATAAATTCAAGCAGATCCCCGATCTGCTCAGCCACGATCCGCGCTTACTCTCTTACTTCGACACATCACCACAAGCAGACAAGATCTCCGCGGCGCAGCTCAATAACTTGTTATTCGAATGGTCGGGACAAAGCCAAGCGGACACCATCTATATCCACGACCCGAGTGGCACTGTCGTAGCCTCAAGTAACTATCAAAAGCCTCGAACCTTTGTAGGCGAAAACTTCTCGTTTCGTCCCTACTTTGCTTCTGCAATTAGAGGCAACAAAACCCAATATGTCGCGCTAGGTGCTCGCTCGGACGTACGAGGTTATTTTCTGTCTTCGCCTCTGTATATCGACGAGGAAATCGTCGGAGTTATCACCGTAAAAGTCAGCTTAGAAAACCTAGAGAACATACTGACTAGCGACGATTTTGAGATCGTAGTACTCGACTCGAACCAAGTGGTGTTTCTTTCAAGCCAAGCATCTTGGCTTTATCATTCCTTGTTGCCATTAACTCAGCAACAACAAACAGATATCGCACTTCAACGCCAATACGGTCAGAGTGAAATTTCGATCATTGAAGCCTTTCGCTCTTCAAACTCTCAGCCAGAAGCTAACAACGCCAGTCAGACTAACCACCTTCAGTCCAATGACATTCGAAAAGAACTCACCGCCAACCAGTTATTCAAGCTTGGGGCTTTTAATCTTTACCCCGCAGCCATCAGTAACAATCAATATCAAGTGGTGGCTTTAAAAGAGACCAAGGCTGAGTTGCTTAAGGTGATGCAGATCGACATCACCTTTGTTGTTATTTATAGCTTAGTAATGCTGATTGCTTGGTCATGGCGCCAAACCTACGTAGCAAAAGTGGCATTGACCCGACTCAACCAAAACCTAGAACAAACGGTAGATAAGCGCACCCAATATCTGAAGCAATCGAATCAGCAGCTTCAGCAAACCATCTTTCAGTACCAAGAATCGCAATTGAAGTTGAAACAAACGGAACAAGAGCTAACCCAAACCGCCAAATTAGCCGTTCTGGGTGAGCTATCAGCCAGCATTAACCATGAAATCAACCAACCTCTTGCCGCACTCAGAACCTACAGCGAGAACAGCTTAAAACTGCTTGAGATGGATCGAACCGATTTGGTAAAAAGTAACCTAGGCAAAATGATCGCGTTAAACACCTCGATTACCGAGATCATCGCCCGCCTTAAGGTGTTCACTCGTAAGGTGACCAAACAGGAACATCATGTGGCGAATCTACATCAAGCGATCAACAACGCCACCAGTATTCTCAGCGCACTGATGATCAAGCAAGGCATCACGCTCAGACTAAGCACGGTACCGGATGACATTAATATCGCGATTCACCCGACCGAGCTCGAACAAGTGCTGGTGAATCTGATTCACAACGCGACTCAAGCACTTCAGCAGCAAGCCATCGATCAGCAAGCTCTGTATCTTCAACAAAACTCGCTCCAACAAACAACCGTTCAACTAACAGCAGCCCAACAAGCTATTCCGCAGATAGGCGTTGAATGGCAACTGCATGAAGACATGTGTCAGGTGATCATTTGGGATAACGGAATTGGTATGTCTGCCGACAAGCTTGAACAACTTTTTGACCCGTTTTTCACCACCAAGCCTGAAGGCTTAGGGCTTGGACTCTCTATATCGAAGCGGATTATTGAAGCGTATCACGGCTCGATCAGTGCAACCCTGTTGGAGCCGACAGGCATGGTATTCTCGCTCAATATTCCGTTATACAAAGTTAACGACTAACGCAGCGTTGTTATTGTTAACGAAAAAACGAATTTCACATTACCGCTAATCTCACATACAGCTAAGGACACAGCTTTTGCACTCTATGCCCAAACTCTATTTTGTCGACGATGAACCCGCTATCCGAGACTCGGTAGAACAAGCCATGCTGATTGAAGGCATCGACATTGTCTGCTTCCCTAATGCCGTTGAGGCGCTCAAGCAGATAGACGTCGCACAAGCAGGCATCGTGATTACCGACATCCACATGCCCGTAATGGACGGCATTCAATTTACCCAGAAGTTGCTGAGCCAGAATCCTAACTTTCAAATCATAGTGCTGACCGGGCATGGCGATGTGCAAACTGCGGTGTCCGCGATGAAGGCTGGCGCCTATGATTTTCTAGAAAAACCGTTTGTGGTCGATGCCCTATTAACGGCAGTCAAAAAAGCAGCCGACAAGCTCGCCTTGGTAGAAGAGAACAACCTATTAAGAAAAGAGCTCGCTATGCAGAATCAGGTTGGCCCCAAATTAATTGGCCAATCTCCATCGATGCAGACATTACGCCGTGAACTAATCACATTAGACTGCAAACAAAATCCACTGTTGTTGTTTGTTGGCGATATCGGCACGGGAAAACGAATCACCGCTCAGTACACACACGATCTGCATAGCCACTCAACCGCAGAGCTTTGCCCAATCGCGGCGTTCAATTTACCTCGTAGTGACCAAGCGACATTTGATCAATTTGTTCTGCAGTTATTCCACAAACATCAGGGTGGAACACTCTATATCCATGAAACAGAAG
Organism: Vibrio pomeroyi; assembly: GCA_041879425.1. NCBI lineage: Bacteria > Pseudomonadati > Pseudomonadota > Gammaproteobacteria > Vibrionales > Vibrionaceae > Vibrio > Vibrio pomeroyi. The sequence goes on from CP090855.1 coordinate 1,158,533, forward strand.
CGTTAACTTCGCAGCAATGGCTATGGTTAGCCGATCTAAAACCCACTCTACTTCGTGAAAACTCATGCAAGACCAATGCAACTTGTATCATTATCGCAACTACAGTAGTTCCTACTACAATTACAGGTGAACTGCGCCGTTTTAATTTACTACCCTTGGCGCAAAGAACGGAAGATATAGGCTCTTTGTTCAAACATTATGCTCGTGGTGCGGCAAGTCGCTATCAGTTGCCACCACCAGTCATTACAGAGAAAGAGATTCAACGGCTGATCACCACTCATTGGAGTGAAAACATTCGCCAGCTTCGCCAACATGCCGAACTCAGAGTGCTGACGCAAGTGAAGCAACCGTCACTCGACAACGATGAACATGAGCAAAACGACGAAAACCAACTTGATGTAAGTATTGAAGAGCAACAACAATCATTAAGCCAACGTACCGATAGCTTTGAGCAGATTATCTTGATCGAGGCACTACACCGCCATCAAGGACGCTTAAAAGACGTACAGCAAGAGCTGCAAGTATCGCGAAAAACGCTCTATGACAAGCTAAGAAAGCATCAACTCGATAAAACGGATTTCAAAAATTGATAGAATCTAAAAAATATATAAATTCAAAGATTTAAAGGAGCAAAATCTTAACATTTATCAAAAGTAAGAATACACTCAATAGGCTTGCACTTTTATTTAGCAAACAAGGACTGTTATGAGCCAGAAGAATTTCAGCAAATTGAACGAAACCGAACTAGAGTACGTCGACGATAAAACCGCGGCGCTGCTCCTCAATACGCCTACTAGTGCGCGTATTATGTTGTGGGTGATCGTTCTGTTTTTTATTGCTGCTATTGGGTGGTCCGCTTGGGCTGAAATAGACAAAGTCACCGTTGGTCAAGGCAAGGTCATCCCCTCTTCCCAAATCCAAGTGGTGCAAAACCTTGAGGGTGGTCTAGTTAAAGAGATCTTAGTTAAAGAAGGTCAACAAGTTCAAAAAGGCCAGCAACTGCTGTTGATCGATGATACTCGATTCCGTTCAGACTTCCGTGAGCGTGAACAACAGGTCGCCAACTTAACCGCCAACGTGTTGATGCTCTCTGCTTCATTAACCAGTGTCGTTATTAACGAAGATTTTTCAGAAAAAGAGTGGAAGAAAAGTGTCACTCTCGATTACGGCAAGCTCGCCTTCCCACCTAAGTTCTACGAGCTTCAACCTCAACTGGTTAATCGTCAAAAAGCAGAATACCGCCAAGACCTTAATAACCTAAAAAACCAACTTTCCGTTTTTGATCAACAGGTTGAGCAGAAACAACAAGACCTTGTCGAAATTAAAGCACGTGTCCGCAACCTAAAACAGAGCTACCAATTTGCTCGCCAAGAACTGGATATCACCAAGCCCCTTGCCGATGAAGGTGTGGTACCACGCATTGAGTTACTAAAGCTCCAAAGACAAGTGAATGACACTCGCCGAGAAATGACCTCAAGCGAACTCAAAGTCCCTCTCCTACGTTCAGCCATCAAAGAATCCATGCTCAGCCGTATTGATGCTGCGTTGAACTTCCGATCAGAACAACAAGAAAAGCTCAATCAAGCACAAGACAAGCTCTCTGCACTGACCGAATCGGCCGTTGGCCTAGAAGACAGAGTAAACCGTACTGTCGTGGTTTCTCCTGTAACCGGAACCGTTAAAACGCTTGGCATTAATACCGTAGGCGGTGTTATCCAACCGGGTATGGACATCGTGGAGATTGTACCGACTGAAGATTCTCTATTGGTCGAAGCGAAAATCGCTCCTCAAGACATCGCGTTCCTGCGCCCAGAACTGACAGCCATCGTTAAATTCAGTGCTTACGACTTCACCAAATATGGTGGTTTAGAAGGTGTGTTAGAGCACATCAGCGCCGATACCACCCAAGATGAAGAAGGCAACAGCTTCTACATCGTGCGAGTACGCACCGAAAAACACAATTTTGGTAAAAACGAAGAACTGCCAATCATTCCGGGAATGACGGCCTCTGTCGACATCATCACGGGTAAAAGAACCGTGCTTGAGTACATGTTGAAGCCAATATTAAGTGCTCAAAACAACGCACTAAAAGAGTAAGGACGTTTGATGTTTAACAACGCCTTTCAATACGCAGCAAACAGACAAGAGCAGAGGCTATGAAGTCTCGGATTTCGCTGTTGCTGCTGGTCCTCACCTCTTTTACCTCTGTTGCGCTCAACAAGAGCGATCAACGATGGATAGATGCGGTCACCAAAACCTACGGTGACAGAGCAGGAAAACGAGTGGCAACATGGCGTTCAAATATGACGTCTTACGACGGACTAAGTGAGAAAGAGAAACTCAGGTCGGTAAACCAATTCTTCAACCAGATGTACTTTGTCGACGACACCATTCTGTGGGGAAAGAACGACTATTGGGCGACACCACTGGAGTTTCTGGGCAGTAATGCTGGCGACTGTGAAGACTTCACTATCGCAAAATACTTCTCTTTGCTCGAGCTTGGCGTCCCAGATAAGAAATTACGATTAGTGTACGTAAAAGCACTTGAGTTGAACCAATTCCACATGGTGTTGGCGTACTACTCAACACCCAGTGCAGAGCCACTAATTTTAGACAACTTAAACCCTGAAATAAAACGTGGCTCCAAACGCCCAGACCTACGACCAATTTACAGTTTCAATGGTAAAAATCTTTGGTTAATCAAGTCGGCAGCAGGCAGCGGTAAGCTAGCAGGGAAATCTTCAAGATTGAGCTTATGGAACGACTTACGTTCCCGTGAGCGCTCTCTAAAATTAAACAAACCCATTATCAATTACGATGAGTAGGTACAATGACTTTATATAAACAGCTTGTGGTCGGGATGGTTGCGGTGTTCATACTGCTGATGACGTCAGTTTTTATGATCGAATTCAATACCACCCGTGGATACTTAGAGGAGCAACAACGCTCTGAGGTAAGTAATACCATTAATACTGTTGGACTGGCTCTCGCCCCTTACCTCGAAGAAAAGGACAAGGTGGCGGTGGAGTCTGTTATCAACGCCCTGTTTGATGGCAGTTCTTATTCCGTCGTTCGATTGATTTTCCTAGACAGCGGCGAGGATATTCTCCGCTCATACCCTGTTAAATCAACAGGCGTACCACAGTGGTTTACCAACCTTAATCTGTTTGAGCCCGTTCATGACCGCCGTGTGATCACCAGTGGTTGGATGCAGCTAGCAGAGGTTGAGATCGTCAGTCACCCGGGCCCGGCTTATGATCAACTTTGGCAAGCATTCACACGTCTGCTGACCATCTTTGGATCGATCTTCCTACTGGGTTTGGTGTCGATTTCATGGATCCTTAAGCGAGCACTGCGTCCATTAGCATTGATCATTACCAAAATGGATCAGATCGCTAAGAATCAATTTGGTGAGCCTCTGGTTCGCCCGAAAACAAAAGATCTGATCTTAGTGGTCGATGGCATTAACCACATGTCGACTCAAGTGGAATTGGCATTTAAAAACCAAGCAAAAGAAGCTCAGAAGCTGCGTGAAAGAGCGTATATCGACCCTGTATCTCAACTAGGTAACCGCGCTTACTACATGTCTCAATTAACTCAGTGGTTAGAAGAATCAAGCTTAGGTGGTTTAGCCGTACTCAAAGCCGAGTTTATTAGCGAAGAATACGATGAAAAAGGCTATCAAGAAGGTGATACTCTAGTTCACCAATTGGCAGAGCAATTACAGGCCTCTATTTCATCGCCAGACATCACCATCGCACGTATCTCTAGCGATGAGTTTGGCTTTATCATGCCAAACATTGACGAAAGCGAACTTAAACTTGTCGCGAGCAGCATCGTAAATTGCATTCAAAGCCTAGGTTCAGATCCAACAGGTATGGCGAATCCACACATTGCACTGGGTGTTACCTACAGCAACAAGCGTAAAACCAGTACCGAAATCATGTCGCTGGTGGATAACGCACTTTCAAGCGCTAAGGCGAACCGCGAGCTTGCTTACGGCTACGTAACCGCTGACGACCACGGCGCGGTAATGGGTAAACAGCAATGGCGTATGTTGGTTGAAGAAGCGATCATCAACGACCTAGTCACTTTCCGTCTTCAGGCTGCAAACAACGCCTTTGGTAAAACGTACCACCAAGAGGTGTTCTCTGCGATTGAGAAAGACGGTGTGCGTTACGGTGCGAACCAATACCTATACGCGCTAGAGCAGCTTGAAATGAGCCACATTCTCGACCAATACGTTATCGAGAAGATGATTGAAAAGCTTAATACGAATGAAGTAACTAGCCCAATTGCTATCAATATCTCACCAAGCAGTATTTCTCAACCAAGCTTCATCCGCTGGATTGGCAAAACACTTGAGCAAAACACCTCTGTCGCTCACCTGCTGCATTTTGAGATTCCAGAAAACTGTTTCATCAACGTTCCGCACTACACGGCGCTATTGTGTAACACCATTCGCAACGCAGAAGCGGTGTTTGGTGTCGACAACTACGGACGTAACTTCCAATCACTGGATTACATCAACGAGTACCGACCAAGCTATGTGAAGCTGGATTACCTATTCACACATAACCTTGATGACGAAAAACAGAAATTTACCCTAACGTCGATCTCACGAACGGCTCATAACCTTGGCGTAACGACCATCGCGTCTCGAATAGAAACTCAAACTCAGCTAGATATCCTATCTGATAACTACGTAGAAGTGTTCCAAGGCTTCATTGTTGATAAATAGTTGTAAGGGTTATATCGCATGCAAGATCCACTATTGAACTCACTGATCTACGTTAGCCGGTATTACGGGTTAGCTAACTCGCCCGAAGCGTTGATCAATGGGTTGCCACTAACCGATGGAAAGCTAACCCCTTTCCTATTCCCACGCTCAGCCGAGCGTGCGGGATTAGTAGCAAAAGAAAACCGTTCCAACTTAGATAACATCCCACACCTGATTCTGCCTGCCGTTTTACTGCTAAAACAAGGTGAGGCATGTGTTCTCAACAGTATCGATTTAGAAAAACAAGAAGCGGAAATCATCACAGCTGAAAGCGGAATGGTGCCAATCATTATTCCAATGGACGAATTGAAAGAGCAGTTCATCGGCCGCTACTTCTTAGTCAAGAAACAGTTCCGTTACGACGAACGCTCACCTGAGGTTCTCAAAACTCGCAAAGGACACTGGTTTTGGAGCACGATTTGGGAATCTAAAAACATCTATCGTGATGTGCTGATCGCCTCTATTCTGATCAACATCTTCGCCATTGCAGCGCCAATGTTTACACGTTTGGTATACGACAAAGTCGTCCCTAACCTCGCATTTGAAACCTTATGGGTGTTGGCGAGTGGTATCTTTGTGGTGTTCCTGTTCGACCTGCTGTTAAAGCTGATGCGAAGCTACTTCATTGATGTTGCAGGTAAGAAATCCGATATCTTGATCTCCTCGAAACTATTCAGCAAAGTGCTGGGCATTCGTATGGAAGCCAAGCCAGCTTCGGTTGGTGCTTTCGCGAAAAACCTGCAAGAGTTCGAGTCCATTCGTGAATTCTTTACCTCGGCAACCATTGGCTCGCTCATCGATTTGCCTTTCGCGCTGATGTTCTTGGCCTTAATTTGGTTAATGGCCGGAAACCTTGTGTTTGTTCCCGTGGCTGGTGTAGTTGTGCTGATTGTCTACGCACTATTAATCCAAGGCCCACTGCGTCGTACCATCGAGGAAGGCTCTCGTCTTGCTTCTCAAAAGTACGCGAACTTGATTGAGAGTTTGGCTGGCTTAGAGACAGTTAAGCTGTTCAGTGCGCAAAGCCAATTCCAGTTCCGTTGGGAAGAAGCCGTTGCTCACATGGCGAACTGGAATATCAAAAGTCGCCGCATTACCGACAGCATCCAAAACACCGCAGGCTTTGTTCAGCAAAGTACCAACGTGGGTATGATCATTTTTGGTGTGTACTTAATTGCGGAAGGTGAACTTACTATGGGTGGCTTGATCGCTGCGACCATGTTGAGTGGCCGAGCGATTGGTCCTCTTGTTCAGCTGTCACTGCTTTCTACTCGTTACAACCAAGCAAAATCATCGATGACGTTGATTGAGCAAGTGATGTCGATGCCGGATGAACAGGAAGAAGGTAAGCGCTACATCCACCGCCCTATTATCCAAGGCCATATCTCTCTCGACAAAGTGACCTTCCATTATCCGGATTCACCCGTCGCTTCTATCAGAGATTTAACTCTGCATATTAGACCCGGAGAGAAAGTGGCGATCATTGGACGTATCGGTTCAGGTAAAACCACACTGGAACGCCTGATTATGGGCCTGTACAAGCCCACAGAGGGCCATGTGCGTATAGATGACACCGACATGGAACAACTTCATCATGTCGACGTACGACGCAATATAGGCTGTGTACCGCAAGACAGTAATCTGTTCTACGGTTCGGTAAGAGACAACATCACTCTTGGTCGTCCTTTAGTAGATGATCGTGATGTGATGGATGCGGCTAACCGTGCGGGCGTTACTGCATTTACTCAGCAAGATCCTGCGGGCTTAGAGCGTCAAGTCGGTGAAGGCGGTGCATTACTTTCTGGTGGTCAGCGTCAGTCGATTGCAATTGCCAGAGCCTTCTTAGGCCGTCCGCCAGTGTTGTTAATGGATGAACCGACCAGTGCTATGGATAACCGCTCAGAGATGCACATCAAGCACCAGCTTAACCAGTTGCTTCCAAGCGAGACGCTAATCCTGATCACACACAAAACGTCGATGCTGGATATTGTCGACCGAGTGATCGTAATGGAGAAAGGCTGCATTATTGCCGACGGTCCGAAAGCGCAAGTTCTGTCAGACCTCAAACAAGGTAAAGTAAGAGCGGTGAGCTAACTTAAACCGTTGGCTCAAAACAGCGAATATTATAGAAACCAGAAAGGGGGAGCATTGGCTCCCCCTTTTTTATTTGTTAGTCTTGGCACTTAGGTCATGCATCGCTTTATCTTATCAATACAAACTACAAAGCAATGTCTTCTTGTTCCATCTTAAACGAACATTGAATCTCATATTGGTTGAATGAGAAAACACTTCCACCGTGGGTTCGTTTCGTTGTGACTGTTTCATCCCCAAACTGAATCGTCACTCGGGTGTACACTTTTTCGTGCGCCTCGACTGTGCACTCGGCGAGGTTGGTTTCAAATTCCGCCTCTAGTGTGTCCAATTGCGATTTGGTGTTTTCAATCGCTTGGTTGTTCTTTTCTCGTTGCTGCTCAATTTCCAACGCTTGCTCTTCGCTTCTCTCAGCTTTTGGTCGCTTCTTAAATTCGAGTTCTTGGCGAATCACATCCATGGTTTGTTCTTGGGTGTGTTTATAGGTTTCCTTTAGTTCAGCGATTTTCTGTCGGTATCCATCGTAACGAGCAAAACCATGAACCTTAGTTGCCGTGTCTCCCTCGACACCTAAGAACACACATTCGACCTTTCCACCGACTTTGGCTTCGCCACCACTGAGCGTGCCATGTTTCTTCATGGTATCCATCACGACAAGATTGTTTCCACAACGAATGTCGTTACTCATGCTGTGCACGCCAAGTCGAATGTCACCGGCGGTTTGCAATTCTGCATTTTGAGCGTAGCTCGCGGTGATAGAACCTTTGCTGAATACCTTACAACTTTTCACCTCACCCTCTTTGGTGGTGTGGCCGATAATACCTTTCGCGACTTTGATATCACCTTGAGCCTGAACTTCGGCCGATTCAATAAAACCACCAACCGTAATACTGCCAGTCGCTTTCACAATCATTCCCGGTTCGATGTTGCCAGAAACAAACACATTACCTTTGAATTTGACGTGTCCGGTGGATACATCGACATTGCTAACACACAAAGCGTCATCGACTTCAATAGTACGATCTTTGATGATGGGTAATCCGGGATAAGAGGCGAGTAACAAGTTGGGGTCATCAGGAGAAATGTAGGTGCCCTTGCCAGGCTTGATTAAACTGTCTTGTCCAGGAAGTGGCGGGATAATTCGACCTTGGACGGTAAAGCCAGCAATGCCTTTAGTCGCGGGAGTGCGTTTCATTAACTGGTCGTTTTGACCAACGGTAATGGTTGCTCCCAAGTCTCGCATATCAATCTTGCCTTCGTCTTTACTGCGAGGTTTCAAAACTTGTCGAGTAATGTCTTCAACCAAGGCAGCGAACTTTGCGTCTTTACCTTTTACGGGTTGTGTTCCCTTGGCGACAGGCTGCGTAAACTTTTCTCCAGGCTTAAGTTTGCTACTCATCATCAATACTTTTCTGAGTGCTAACTTATTAATGCCTTTCGTGATGTGAGCTTGTGCTAAACAATGAATGATGTCGCTACCGCGTAGCGGGTGTCCATTGTATGGACCTGTGACGACTAGACTTGCTAGCATCTCATCATCAGTTAATTCGACCGCGACACTGGCATTACGAACTTCTGCAATCAAGATTCCTTCATAAGCTTCCCCCTTGCCCTCTTTTGCAAGAGTCACAAAACGCAGCACCTCATCTTCAAAAAGAAAGTAGCTAGATGCGTTCAAAGCTTCTAAGGCTGGTGGCAGAGTCTTATTGTCAAAGCTTGCGTCGACCACAAACCCCGACGGCAGACATGCCATCACTTGTTGCTTATCTTCCGACAGTGTAACGATGTTATCCCACATTCGAATTGAGTATCCCTAATGACTCAGTTGTTATTCAGTCTATATAATTCATTCTGCGCTTAGTATCACATTATTAGAATAATCAGCGTCACATCACTTACTTTCGATTCTGCAAACATGACTCATAAATAAGACTTAACTATTTTATGATCCGCTTCACCTTTACAAATATTAAGCTGAACAGTTTCAGCATTTCCCATGCGAGTGAACGTTGAACAGGTGTGATAGCAATATGATAGCAACGAATCGGTTTAGAAGATTAAGGGCTGTCTTTAAGAGAGCGAACTAGAAATGGTGGGGCGACAATTAAAGCGATGATGAAGGTAAAACTGGATTTGGATGTGGAGTTTCAGTTTACAGTGTAAATCGAATATTCTAATTTACACTGTAAATCTAATTAGCGCTGAAAACGAGTTGGGAAACCAAACTGCCTATTTACAGTGTAAATTTGATAATAGGAAATCGACGTCTTGACGGAATTGAATCTCGGCTTGTTTTCGCCCAACAAGATTAAACTGTTCGACACAAGTCCCCCACTCTTTCTGCTGTACAACTTTCGCGATAAGTAAGTCTGAAACAGCGAAACCTGTATCGGTTATAGCGTCAGATTCAGCTATGTGAGCTTGACGACCATTACTCTGCAAAATCAAATTCAAGACACTGAAACCAATGCTGTCGTAACTATTGCCACCATCGACATAATTCCTGATGAGTTGGATTTCAGACTCAGCCATAGATTCAACTTGCGTTGGCAATAATGCGCGCACCATATCAACTTCGAGAGAAGCCAAAGAACCAGAAACGACAAAACAGAAACTGTGCTCAAAGTGACGTTGCAATTGGCTAATCCAACTTTGCGTGTTTTGGTTAAGCGACTTAACCATCAACACTGAATGACAACCGCTTGCCTGATCTCGCTGGTGGCCAATATGAACAGGCACAAATTCACTATCTCGCCAGAAAGAAATCAAATCACTGGTCGCACCGAAGCTCGTCGCAAAATAATCGACTTGCTCTGTTTGTACAACTTGCCCAGATAACTGCTCTAACATCCAACGGCCAATACCTAAACCTTGATGACGTGTCGAGACGGCAATACGCATTACTCGAAGACAGCGGCTAGTTGCAGCTTCAACAGACCCGAGCTGGTTAGCTAACAGAACTGGCGCAAGGTGACCTTGTGGACGACGTTTTCCAACTTGAACTTGTGCAATCAACTCTTTATCTAAACCGCCCTCCTCCGTCACCAACATACAACCAAGACACTCGTCTTGCTGCCAAGCGGCAAATAAATGAATAGCTGGGTTATCGAGGAACTGCATTAAATCATTAGGAGATGTCTGATAATGAGCATCGACTAAAAGAGAAAAACACTGTTGAAGTTTTTGGGGGTTAACCAAACAGTCTGCTTTTGACAACTCAACCAAGTTAAGTAGGTTGAGTGCACCATCAGGAAGTTCTTCCGACTCATTAACCGCCGATTCACTCGGGCACGCATCTTCACCAAGAAGGAAACAATCAAATAGCCAACGCTCTAGTGGGTCGTTGTTATTCCAACGGATAGGTTGTTCAAGCTTGTAGCCCTTCCATCCAGGGCGATGTTCAGAAAGCCAAGCTTCAAATTTGATTCCAAACCCTCGTCCACTGCCTTCGTAACCATGAACTGTGGTTGAAAAAACCATGCGGTGATAACTACCGACCATAGATTTAAGCATTGGGATTGGGATGACGGCCGCTTCATCAACCAACAACAGGTCGCAATCAGGCTTAGATTTAAGTAATTCATCAGGCGCGACAAACCTTAAACTTCCACCTTGATAACCAATGTGAGTCGCGTTAATGACTTCACACTCATCGAGTCGCTGTAACGCATGAGAAAATACAGGCTCAATAGCTTTAACAGAGGGAGACGTAACAATAATGTTTAAGCCCTCACGCTCTGCCAAAAGCTGCGCAGCTGCAATACCCAAAGTGGAACTTTTACCTCGACCTCTGTCTGCAGTCAAAATCAATGGGCGCTTTCGATGTCCCGCAACAACTTTCTTAACTAACTCAATCGCATCTTTTTGCTGCTCAAATCGATCGGTCGAGTTGTCTTGATTAGTTATTTGAGGAAGCGAATTCAACGCTTCAACCACACCCGCCTGTTCGTCACGTTGCGAAACAGAAAGTAATTTTTCAAAATGTAGCTTTAACCAAGATTGCCCAAAGCATTCGCTATCTTCAGAGTCATCAACTTTTGGCGGTAACACCAACAACAAGCCACCACCAACTAACGAACCCAGCGCAGCGCTAAAACCATTCGCATCGAACTGCTCTCTAAAATCACACACAAGAACTTGGCATTCACGGCCAAGAAGTTGCTGGCCTTTTTTTACTGGTGCATGAATCGCCCCCTCAAACGGAGTACCACCAATCTGGAAAACGGTTTGATAATCTGCATCTTGAAGGAAGGTTATAACAGCGGAGTTTTGCCAATCGAAATCGCCATCGAAGACAACGCCATAACGGTGATCGTTATGCTGAGCGATATTAGAAAGTGTGTGCAGAAAAATGTTGGTTGGGTTTGTCATAGTTAGTGTCCAGATTCGTCTAAACACAGTTTATCACAGCCAAATAAAAAGCCGCATAAAGCGGCTTTAGAGTAGTAAGGGAAAGTTATCGATTTAATCGAACTTCGATTGCACGAAGGCCAGGATTTCTTCCATTGTCGCATCATCAACTTTCTTGAGATTTAACGCCAAGTTTGAACCTTTACGGCTGTATGAAGCACGGCCTTTAATTAGTTCCACTTTTGGAGACGCTTTCTTAGCTGGCGCAGGTGCCAGTTCAAGAATCCAACCTTCTAAGGTTTCAGTCACGTCTTTGGTCAAGCGAGTTACGCCTTGAGCTTCACTACGCTGCCATACAAAACCCTCGGAAGCATCACACTTAGTCAGTAGTGTTTGTTGTTGTTCGCTCGTTAGGCCACCAAATTGTTTGTGTAGTTTAACAATCGTTGGACGACCAAGGTCGCTCACATTTGGGTAAGCTTGTAGCAATTCAAGTGGCAAAGCGGCCGCTTTCAATGCGCCACTTACCAAAGCTTCGCTGCACTGGAACATTTTCGCGAGTGCTTTTTGATCTTCAGCTTCGCCTTTATCTAGCTTCGCTTGCATCTCTTTGCCCTTCTCATACAGAGAAAGTGGTTTGTGAGCGTTTGCAACATCAGATAAGAACTTAGCATGGTCGCCGTTAATGTTTTCAGCAACATAGATAAGGAACTCTTTGTCGGCCAAAATACATGACATACGACGACGGCTACCATCAAGAACTTCAATCTTACCGTCTTTGTTTTTACGACCAACCGCTGGGTATTGCTGGCCGCGTTCTTTTAACGTCGTCAGTACGTCAGAAAGCGCATGTTCATTTAGGAAAGATTGCTCACGCGCATTCTCTTCAAAAACAACCGTTCGAGTCGCCACTTCAGAAGCAGGAATTCGAACCAATTCAAATGAAACCAACTCTTCGCCCGCAACTGAAAGTTCAATCACTTGAGCCTGTTCTTTAGCAGCTGTTTGCGCTTCTTGAGGCGTTGCTACGCGACGTTTGTTTGCTTTACCAAATAGCTTTGCATTTAAGTCAGATGTTTTAATTGCCATTCTTGTTATCCCTGATTAAGTGAAGGCCAGTTGCTGTGTAATACACGCTCTAATTCTAGAGCACTTTTTTGTACTGCGTCTTGAGCGACAGCTAGAGTTTTCTTACCACCTTCGAAGTCGCTAACCGTGAGGTCGAAAACCGTGCTGTAGGTATCGGCACAAGTTTCAAAAGCACGGCTTCTTGGAATCGTCGCCATCATCACTTGGTCATTCAGCAGGTAGTTCATTTCAGTGAGAACGGAAACCTGCTTCTTGTTGTCATCTTCAAACATGGTTGGCATCAGGCGAACAAACTCAAGCCCTTTCCAATCGTCCGGAAACATCTCGTACACGGTTGGTAAGTGTTGGAAGAAGTTAACCGTTGAAGCCCAGTCCAAACGCTTTGCAGCACATGGAATCAGAAGAGCGTTCGACGCGTACATTGCATTCCACACTAGAGGGTCTACGTGCGGCCCGGTATCAATCATAATCACATCAAAGTCATCGGCGATTTTGTCGATAAGCTTCTCTTTAAGAAGACGAACGATATCAAGTGACTGATCTTGAGAGAGGCTTTGCCACGCTTCAGCGTTAAACATCGCATCCTCTGGGAATGCAGAGATTGTCTTTAGGTTCGGATACTGAGTTGGCAAGAGTACATTTTTGCGAAGAAACTCTAGGTCAACATCTTGGCCTTCAGGCACATTGTCCAACATGATATCGACGGCAGAATAGATACTGTCGTGCTCTGCACCACTGATTTGTGGGTTTAAGAACAGACGTAATGAACCTTGTGGATCCAAGTCAATCAGACAGATACGGTAGCGCTTGTCTAAATTCAGAGACAAACAAGCCGCTAGGTGAACCGCCGTCATTGATTTACCTGTACCACCCTTCTGGTTTTGTACGTTGATAATCCAAGGTTTGTTGTCTACGTGCTGTTTGCGTTGGTGGAACTTTGGCACTTCCGCCGCGTCCATCAGCATGTGAGCTTCAGTCAATGAAATCGAGTAATGATTGGCGTTGTTCTTTGTAAACTGGTGACCATCCGCTTCAAGCTTGGTAATTGCCTCATCCAATTTTCGACGAGTTAAGCCTGAACGAGTCTCCATCATAGCTTTAGACATTGGAGGGAAATGTTCATCACTTCGCTCTTCCAGAATAATCTCAATTCGGTCAGCCTGAACTTGTTGAGTTTGTTCGGCCAGCTGATAGAGCTTATCAATCGTTTGTTCTCTTTTCATTGCCAGTTTCCGTAATGATTAACTAAGTACAAATTGTACAGCGATTAACAACAAACACAACAAAAACATGAACATACATTTATGAGTAAAATCACATAAAATAGACTGTATTTTTACAGTTTGATGAAACAACGACTAAGACAAACACAAAAAGTGACCGTTTTTATCATGCACAACCATGCTATTTCTGCCTTACATTTTAAATGTTACAGCATCACTTATTTACAATGTAAATGCAATTTCAGCAAAAAACCTTCGGAACGATTGAAATACAAGCATAGATTACGGTTCGTGTGATTTGCATTCGAAATTGTGAGCTTTTCAACCAAGAAATAATAGAAAACCAAAAATAGCATCGCAAATACAAAACCACGACAAGATGAAGCGTCACCTAGATAAAAGAGAGTTGAACCTAACACGGAAGAATGATCATGGGATACATCATGCGTAAGAGAATTGATAAGGCGGTATTATGAAGCATGATCAAGGTGTAAACTCATCAATATCGATCCGCATGAGTGACTGTTCGAAATGATCAACTTCCGGAAAAATGATCAAGTAAATATCGTTCCGGAAGCATATAATTTAACAGCTAACTTACGGACAAATGCTTTTGCAATGGGGATTCAAGGCCTATAAGGCCTCATTGCTTGGAAATTCAATCTGCACAGACTCAGAATACAGAAACATGACAATTTCATGATCATGCTTCCAAAGTAATGCAGGCCCGCTTTAATGACACTCAAGCCAGCCGTTAACACCGGCTTCAGAACAAATTTTGTACGTAATAGGGTAGGAACGATAGAAAAGGGCACTTACTTGATCATTGTTCCGTAGATAAGCCATTAAAACTATCCACATTGACGAGTTACAAGTGACTTAACGAATCATGTTGGATTATGGACTGTGGATAAGCTGTACAAGTATAATGATCATGCTTTCGAACCAATAATGATCATGCTTACAATGACTTAATGATCATCGTTCTGACGCTCTGTGATCATGCTTTCTTAGGTTTAATGATCATAGTTTCGGACTATTTATGATCATGCTTTCCAAGCGGATTTTTTTTAATACTTTAAATTCAGCAACTTAAAAGCAAACTTACGTCCAGATCATTAGATCACTTAATCATTTAAGATCATATTAATCAAAAAGATCAGTTATTTAAAAGCCAATAAATTCTCTTTATTTATGATCATTCTTTCTTTATCATTCAGGAACTATAGTGAAATTACGGTTAGTGTGATACGGATCAAAAATGAAACCAGAAGAGAAATTGTTAATTAAGGCACGAAGCCACAAAGATGGTCATTTATTTGAGGTATCTGAAACAGCCGTTGAATGGATAGAACAATATCAACACTTCAAAGGTGTCACCAAAAGCATAGTTGAGCTTCTTAACCTAATTTCACTTCGTGGGTTTAGCAGCAAAGACGGATACGTTTCAACCACTGAGATTATCGAATCAACCGATGGCCAAGTCACTCGCGCAGCCTTGCAACAAAGGCTGAGAGCAGCGGTAAATATCGGTCTTTTCAAACAAATCCCCGTTCGTTTTGAAGAAGGCCTTGCAGGTAAAACCATGCTGCATCGCTTTGTTAACCCAAACCAATTGATATCGGTACTGGGTGCCACCAGCTTAGTCACAGAAAGCGTAAAGCAAAACGAAAAGCAAAAGCGTTCTAAAGCCCTCGCTCAAACCAAAGTAAACAAACGTTTACTGAATGAGCATGGTCTTAATACCCCCCCAACGATGAAAGACGAAGCGGATCAATTCATTGTTTCGCCAACCAATTGGGCGGGCATTATTGATCAAGCGTTAGCGCCACCAAGAACGCGCAAGAGCTACCAGAAATCAATGGTTTCGATCTCGGGTACTCGCGCGGTGATCGAGACAAGATCGTCTAAAAATATTATGACGGTGGATGATCTGATGACACTTTTCGCGTTGTTCACGCTAACCGTTCAGTATCATGATCATCACCAAGATGATTACCACCTAGACGCGAAACACACACCGAACAAAACACCACTCTACATCACTGACATTTTGTCTTTGCGTGGCAAGAAAGACAGTGGCCCTGCTCGTGACTCGATCCGCGACAGTATTGATCGTATCGAGTTTACGGATTTTCAGCTGCATGAGCTTACTGGCCGCTGGCTTAGTGAGAACATGCCAGAAGGCTTTAAGAGTGATCGTTTCCGATTCTTAGCGAGAACCATTACAGCATCGGAAGAAGCGCCTACAGAGGGCTCTGACGGCGAAATTCGCATTAAACCGAACCTATACATCCTCGTTTGGGAACCTTCGTTCTACGAAGAGCTCCTGACTCGTGATTATTTCTTCCTGTTCCCGCCAGAAATCCTGAAGCAACATACCTTGGTTTTCCAAATGTATTCGTACTTCAGAAGCCGTATGGCACGTCGTCATTCAGATTGTATGTTGCTGAGCGAACTGAATCAGAAGTTGGCTCGTAACATCGATTGGCGTCGTTTTTCGATGGATCTGATCCGTGAACTGAGAAAGTTGGGCGAAGTCGGAGATCAAGAAGATACCTTCCTGGTTAACCTTTGGGGTTATCACTTGACGATCACCGCGTTGATCGAAAAAGGCAAAACGACCGATTATCAAGTTGATATCAAATGTAACGTGGAAGAAGTACTGCGTTACTCAAGAGCACGCACCACCAACGCCGGTAAACGTAACATGGCACCAACGCTGCCAAACCCACTTCGCAACGAGATGGTGTCTAAGCAGAAGCTGGAAGAGCTGTCTGAGATTATCGATGGTGAGTTTGAACCCATTCAGCGCAAAGCACCGTCGCCAAGAGGCAAATTAGGGCGTCGAGTGAAGCAACGTAAGCACTCTGTTGAGATCAATGCTGACGAGATCATGATAACGCTCTCTAAATATACCTCTGCAGAGGCTCTAGAACGCAGTATAACGGCTTTATCTGCTATGACAGGGCACTCACATGCCTCAATCAAAGAAGAGTGCTCAGAGCTCATTGAGAAGCTTGATTGGTTGAGAGTAGGAGAAGACGTTATCCCTTACGAAACATTGAGTAAGCTGATTGAGCTGTACAACGACCGTGATAGCAACAGTAATCGACATCTTTCTATCGAACGCCTGATTTCAGGTTTGGCGGTGCGTCGTAAAGTGTGCAAACAAGTGCACGAAGGACATCTAGACGAAAATGTGTTCTTGGCGCTCGATGAAATGGCGATTGGCCACTAGCTTTCGGCCCGTTTTCACTGTTGTGAATAGGTCATTTAATCATCATTAGGTGCTGATAATAATCGCACCTAATGCTGACAAAGCGATGACAATGTAACGCATCCAGTTGATTATTATTTATCCCGAATAGACAACCTTTTGTCCTTTCTTATGATTAATAGATTGGCTCATATTTTGTTACATCATACTGAATAGATTTTTTGCGAGTTCCCCAAGGGACTCGCTTTTTTTTGTCTAAAATTCCGCTAAACACTAAAAATCAATAGCTTACATGATTGGATACCGAAGCATGATCAAGGTCAGATCATGTTTGCAATGGATCCTGTTGTTTCAAGTAGACGGTCATTTTGGTGAGTTGATATTGGATCGATAGGGGATGATCAGTGAATCTGATGTTTTACATTACCTTGATCATCGTTCTGGGATTGGCTTGTCATAAAGCGGACATGCGATTCGATTAACTTTTCGGATTCTTGTAACCAGCGCGGCTCTTGTTGTTGATTCGCAAACTCCAATGCGAGCACACACAAGTGCTGCACTCGCTGTGTACACCACTCTTGTAAGTCTGGCTCCGCTTTCGTGTCATAACACACCGCTTGAAGCTTGCTGTAAGCGAACATCAGGTATTGATACGCCTTTTCTTGGTGATGTGGGTTGTGGTCTGAATTTCGGTAGAAAGTAAAGATACGCAGGCACCCGTCTAACCAACATGCGATGCCTTTGCTTTGTTCATCCGTGATCAAAGGCCCCCAGAGTGCATCTGGAGGCATTAAGATCAAAGGTTCCAACCGTCCCACTTGATCATGCTTTCGGTCTTTGTACCAATCTCCGATTCGCTCTAACCAAGTGTCTAGTTCATTCATGCAACGTTATCCCACTGTTTTACAAAGTGATTATCAGAGACTTGCTTAATTTCATGCTGTATTTCGCTGCTCTGCTCTCGAATACGATCTGCGTCTATGGAATAGTTTGGCTCATTTTTTACGAGTTCGCCAAATGGCAGATCAGGATCCGGTACCGCAGAGATCAACAGTTTGGTATATGGGTGCTGCGGATTCGTTAAGATCGATTGGGTTGATCCCCATTCAACGATCTGTCCTTTGTACATCACCGCAGTTTCTTCTGCGATGTAATGAGCGGTCGCAAGGTCGTGAGTAATGTATAAGAAGCCTATCCCAAGCTCTTTCTTCATTTTTTGCATGAGATTGAGCACGCCAAGTCGAATTGAAACATCCAGCATCGAGGTCGGTTCATCGGCAAGAATGACTTCAGCCCCAACCGCAAGCGCTCTAGCTAGGTTAACCCGTTGTCTTTGGCCGCCACTAAGCTCGTGAGGGTACTTTGCGAGCGTTTCGATGGGTAACTCCACCAGCGTGAGCAATTCCTTGAGGCGTTCTTCTAGAGCCGCTTTATTGGCGACTTGCTTATGAATCTTAAGCGGGCGTGTTAAGTGGTGCTCTATGGTATGAGTGGGATTGAGTGAGCCAAACGGGTCTTGAAACACCATTTGTACACGGCTGCGGTAATCCAAAATGTCTTTGCGGCTCTTGAGGGTAGAGATGTCTCTGCCGTTGAACAAGATCTCTCCCTCTGTTGCAGGGTAAACCTTGGTCATCAGCCTCGCGCAGGTGCTTTTCCCGCAACCGGACTCGCCAACCAGTGCCAGCGTTCTTCCTGCATATAGGTCAAAGCTCACGCCGTGCAGCGCTCTGAATATCTCTTCTTTGCCAAATCCACCGCCAACAGTGAACTCTTTGACGAGGTTTTTTACTTGAAAAATAGGTTGTGACATAGAGCTCTCCTAGCACGCTGTCGCGTGAGCATGTTCGTGAATATTAGGGAAAGAACTCCATAGCTTTTGGGTGTAGGAGTGCTGCGGATTGTTGCGAATCTCGTAGGCTTGATTGACTTCGACGATTTGGCCATGGCGCATGATGGCAATGCGGTCACACAGTTGGCTCATTAATGCTAAGTCATGAGTGATAAAGAGGATCGAGAAGCCAAACTCCTCTCTGAGTTGGTGTATCTGCTGCAAAATCTCACGCTGTACGACCACATCCAAAGCCGTTGTTGGCTCATCCATGATGATTAGCTTAGGGTTGAGGGCGAGGGCAATGGCAATCACCAAACGTTGACGCATACCGCCACTGAACTGGTGAGGGTATTCAGTGAGTCGGTTGCGCGGAATGTTGACCAGGTCGAGTAACTTTTCTGCGCGATCTTTGGCTTGTTCATTGGTCATGCCTTTGTGGTGGCGTAGCACATCAGCAAATTGTTCTTCGATGGTTAATACAGGGTTGAGTGAATTCATCGCACTCTGGAACACCATGGCAATCTCGCTCCAGCGCAAGGTATTCAAATGGCTGTCTGATAAGCTCAGCAGGTCTTGTCCACCAAACAGTATCTGGCCTCCGGATATGAACGCGGGCGGCTTATGCAGACGGTTAATGGCAAACGCGATGGTACTTTTGCCACAGCCAGATTCCCCGGCTAAACCAAAAATCTCACCTTGACCGATGCTAAAGCTGACGGATTTGACCGCGTTGAAATCACCGTCATCGGTGATGTAGTCGACACATAAATTCTTCACTTCGAGAAGTGGTGTATCTGAAATTCCCACAGACATGATAAATACTCAGTTATGATATTGATAACTATTATCATTAACATGTGTTGAATTTAGTGAAAGCGATGAGCACAAAAAGAATGAAGTGCCTCGAAATTTATCTTGGGTTATTTCACGAATTTTCAGCGGAAAAGAAGAATTGGGAGAGGGGAAAATGAGAGTTGGATCAAACCACATTTCTTATGGGGAATCTTTTAAATGTAATTGCAGAAAATGCCTTTGGCAAAGTTTAAATGAGGCATTTATTAATTAGGTTTGTGAAGCGTCGGAATCATCACATTTCAGTACAGATTTTCTTAACAAGCGAAATAGCATTTGCTACAGATTACCTGTCCATTACATGGTGCTTTTCGGAGGAAAACATGTCCATTAATTCTATCAACCATGATGAAATGACAAATATTGCAAACAAGTGGGATGCTGAAGAAGAAGTATCTTTCAAACCAGAAAAGAAAATGAAGTCCGCTGAAGCTCGTCGTCGTATCGAGGCTCTAAGAGAAATTAGAGAAAGCGGTTTGAGTCTGGAAGAAGCGAGGGAGCTAGGTCTTATTCACTAATAATCCCCATTGCATTTAGAAGGGTGGCACCATGCCACCCTTTGATTTATAAGTACTTTTTTATAAACTATATCTATGTAAGATCAACGGTTTGAATCTCTTCTCTAGTTTGCAGCTTCGCTAAGCCCTTTTGAAATCCCGTCCTTTAGACTAAAAACGCGTCCATGGCATACTCTTTAACCAAGTTGTTTGACAGCAATATGCAACGCCACTAATTTTAAAGTTAAAGCAAAAATATGTGATGTCGTTGGTAAGGAGAAGGCTATGTCTAATTCTGTGGCTCAAGCTAAAGAAGTGCTATTTTATGAACCTGAAGATCCAAACGGATACCTTTCAAATTTTGCAGCTTGCCCCATCAAGATTGATGATCAAATTTGGGCAACCAGCGAACACTATTATCAAGCCATGAAGTTCTCCTGCGAAGTACTTCGCAATACGATTCTGCAAGCTAGCACACCTGCTGAAGCATTCTCTTTGAGCCGTGACTACGAAGACCAAGTTCGTGAGGATTGGTATGAGATTCGTGTTGAAGTGATGCAGTTCATCGTCACCGAGAAATTCAGACAGAATCCGCAATTTGCGCTGTTTCTTACCAATACCGGAGATTCGGTGATCAAGGAGCATTCACACAAAGACCATTTTTGGGGCGATGGCGGCGATGGAACTGGCGAGAACCATTTAGGCAAGATTCTGATGGCAGTGCGTCAACAGCTTCGTACTCAGCAACTGCATTTGATTGCTGCGCATTAATCCATTGACCTACGGTTGTTCTAAATTAAGTAGATCGATTACGGGTAAATTCTTTTAGCCTTTAAAGACGAATCGAAAAGGCCGCCCTGTTTAGCTTGTGTGCTTAACAGGGCGGCCTTTTAAGTTTAAGAGCGAGTTAGGCATCGAAGAGAGCTAAAGTGCGTTACCGAAGCTACACGGTTATGCTTGGGTTATAAGTGATGCCGTTGCTACAAGTAACTCTGTACGATGTCATTGAGCTGCCCATCGTCTTTCATCTGGTCTAGACGTTGGTTGATGAAGGTTTGCAGTTTTGGGTCCATCTCAGGGTCGAACGCCAAATGGATAGGGTAGTTATTTATGACGGAACCAAACTCTTGCATCTGGTAGTCATCAATACTCAGCTTCTGCTCGTTTAGGTTGTATTTGATTCGTGATTCCATTTCCACAAACACAGTATCGCCAGGTGCTCGGTTCAGGACACGAAACGCAGCGGTGTAATCTTTAACTCGAATCTCGTTGAGCTTGCCTTGTTGGATGTATGGCTCTAGGTTTGGATATTCAAACCCCACCAGCAATACCACTGCTTTTCCGTCTAGATCGTCGATTGTATTGAACTCAAACGGTTTTTTACCGCTGCTGAGTAACACGTGTTTTACATTGTAAATCGGATCTTCAGACAGGTTAACAGATTGGATATTTCCCCAACTTGGACTGCCGTAGGTTACCCAGTTTGGGTTCTCTCTAGCATCGAGCTTGTCGATCATTCGGTTAAAAGGGTAGGTGTGGTAGTTGATCTCATATTGGCTGTCATGGAATACCGCTTCAACAATATCCGATACCATTCCTCTGTGAGATGACCCGTCAGTTTCGATCTGAAAAGGTTGCGCTTGGCTCGCAATAATGTAGTAGTGAAGAGGTTCGCTTGCAAAAGCATAACTGCTTGAAAACAAACTGACTATGGATGCAACGATAAGATGTTTTTTCATAACCTTCCCTAGTTATTTGATGAATGACTACTATTATACTAGTTGAGTAATTGTAGTTTGCTAGGATAACAATAATGGTAATTTGTGTATGGTGAAAAAAGGAAAACGCTATATTGGACTCTCCCGACAGTTGATCGGGGTAATCATCGCAATCAGTACCTTATTCACAGTCATAGTGACAGGTCTGGGATTATATGTGGAGTACCAAAATCGAGTTTCTTTTATCAGTTCTCAGATCGAACAGGTTAAAGCCGGCTACCTCTCTGGTTTAACGGCGAGCTTATGGGTGGAAGACCGAACCCAACTGTTTGTGCAAGCTGAAGGCATCTCTCGTTTACCCTCTGTTAGTTATCTTCTAATAGAAAGCCCCGATGAAAAAATTCTAGAACTCGGCCGACCTACCACTGGCCAGTCTTACTCTCAGTCTTGGGAGATGGTGCACCAGATGGGCGGCAAAGACTTCCCATTAGCGACGCTCACGGTGCAATCTGATTTAAGTATGATACTCAATGATTTCGAAGAACGGGTTCTGTTATTACTCGCCTTCGAAGCGGTCAAAGTTTTCTTACTTTCTCTGGTGTGTCTAACGATAGTGTATCGTCTGGTCGTGAAACGCCTGATGGCCATGTCCTCTCAGATCAATCAACAGCAGGTTGAAGACAACAAGCCGCGCTTCTTAACCCCAACCGATTCGACTTACAAAGACGAGATCTCGACGCTAGAGAGCAGTTACAACCAGTCGATTGAACGTATTCGTCAACAGTACCAAGAATTGGAAAAAGCCAAAGATATCGCCGAGGTGGCTAATCGTAACAAGAGTGAATTCCTGGCTAACATGAGCCACGAGATCCGTACCCCAATGAATGGGATTATCGGGTTGTCATCTCTGCTCTCTGAAATGGATATGCCGAAAGAGCAAAAAGAGTATGTGAATATGCTCAACACCTCTTCACTGACGCTGCTCGACTTAATTAACGACATCCTCGATTACTCGAAGATTGAAGCTGGCCGCTTAGAGCTTCAGCAAGAACCGATGAAAATGATGGGCATCGCGGCGGATGTGGAATCGACCTTCCGAGTTAAAGCTGAACAGAAAGGACTTAGATTCCAACTCGCGATTGATCCTAAGATCCCAACTATGGTGATTGGAGATGGCACTCAGCTCAGACAGGTGTTGAACAACCTAGTCGGCAACGCCATCAAATTTACTGAACATGGTCATGTCACGCTGTCGCTTCATTTAGAACAAGTGATTGAACCGGAGCAAAAGTTGAGGGTTCGCTTTGAGGTGACAGACAGCGGTATCGGCATCGCGGAAGACAAACAGCAATCGGTATTTGATAAGTTTCAGCAAGCCGATGGCAGTACCACACGTATTTATGGCGGCACAGGACTTGGTCTAACGATATGCGATAAGATCGTGACCTTGATGGGCAGCAAGCTTGAACTGACCAGTGTCGAAGGCAAGGGCAGTACATTCTATTTCGTTGCCGACTTTGACCCGTGTCTAGAAGCGGACGAGAGCAATATCGACTTTAATAAGGTCTCGGTATTGCTGGTGGATGATAGCCAGTTGAACATGCGTATAACGTCCACACAGCTGCAATCTTTCGGCGTTAAGTCAGAGTGCTGTGAAACGGCAAACCAAGCGCTAGAGTTGGTTTCAGAGTCTGTGGCTAAGTCGTCGCCTTACGACTTAGTGTTGATTGATAAAGTGATGCCGTCGGTTGATGGCTTCCAGCTGGCGAGAAGTTTAGTCGAGCGCTTTGGTAGCGAGTGTCCTAAATTAGTGATGATCTCCGCCGACCCAAGAAAGCAAGATGAAGTTCGCGCGAAACAAGTAGGCTTTGTCGCTTACATCGCTCGCCCTTATCAAGACAATCAACTTAAGTGGACCATCAGTGAGGTGCTTGCGAGAGCCGCTGATACTTCAACCTTCACCTATCCAAATCGAGGCGAGGTGGCGTTTAAAGACAATGAACCGGTACTAGTAACCAAACCTGCGACTGTTGCTAAGCCAGCACAACCAGAGAAAACGGCTGTAAAAGAAGAACCAAAACCTGCGGCGGTTACGGCCTCTTTTAGTGGCAAAGTCTTAGTTGTGGAAGATTCGAGAGTGAATCAACAAGTCGCCAAGATGATGCTTAAGAAGCTGGGTCTTGAGGTTGATATCGCCGACAACGGGGAAATTGGTGTTGAGAAGTTTAAAGCCAATGACTACGTGATGATCTTTATGGACTGTCAGATGCCTGTGCTTGATGGCTTTGAAGCAACTAAGCAGATCCGAGTGCTGGAAGAGGGCTCTTCACGACATATTCCTATCGTCGCACTCACAGCCAACGTTGTGCAGAGAGACAAGCATTTGTGTTTTGATGTGGGGATGGATGAGTTTCTACCTAAGCCTGTTAATCAAGGGAAGCTGAGAGAGATCGTTGAGAGTTTTTTAGCGAAAGAAACCGATTCAACGAACGAAGAGAGTGAGCAAAAAATTGTCTAGCTTGATGTGAGTTATATTCCAGCCTTTATTAAGACCTAAAGCATCACCGTGCTTTAGGTCTTTTTTATGTGTCGTTAGAAGAGATTGGCACCCGTCAGTTAAAAAAACAGTTAAGTACCGTGAACATTGATCGCCAACTCACTTTATTAAACTCATGCTCAAGCTTCATTTCTTTGTCATACAGTTTTACTTCGGCTTTGCTAATGTAAATTGACGACCCATCAAGGATTCACCCACACCTCATTCATCACCTGTTGTACCTCTGCTATTCGCTTTTATTGAAACCTAATCAATTGAAAGGGCTATAAACATGAGTAAAATAATCGCAACTCACTCTGAGTTAGACAAAGCAACGCAACTATTCGACGACTTCTTAGCGGGCATGCCGGAAATCTCAATCAATACCGCTCACACAGATGCACCAAGCAGCATGAACATCAATGACAGTGAAGAAGTGCAGGCTTATCTCAAATACTCATTCTCGCAATATCTAGATTCAATACCTCAGCCAGACACCGACCAGGAACCTGAATTGAAGCCTCATACCCAAGTGTTGCTCACATTGGATGAAAGTGGTTACCCCGTTACTGCCGTGAGTGATGGAGACGGTGAATTAGAAATTCTGATTTGGGACAACGATTACGATGGCATTGTTGATCATGTATTGCCGAAACCAGACGGCAGTTGCGGTATTTTGACCAACCAATACACAACCAAAGATTTGGAGGAAATTGAGTGGGCGAGCGCCATTATGGACGTGAACCTAAATAGCTTTGAGTTTGAGCGCACGACTATCTCTCTGCTCTCTGAAAACGAAATAAAAATCGAACAAATAGGCGCGGCACCTAAGACCGAGATCATCCATGCATCGTCCGAGAACGCGATTAATATGCTTCATGCGATTGAGCAAGAGTTTAGGTACATCCATGGCCACGCTTAAGTGGCGTCTATGATTGGTTTTTCGCCCGAGAATGAACTCATGGAAACTTTGATGTGGTCGATTACATTTAAGTGAAAAGCTGAAGGAAGCGATAAAGGTGGTCTACTTGGGTAGACCACCTTTTTGTTTGTGGGTGTTTGATCTTCGTTCTGTCTGTTTATGCTTAATCTCTGTCGATCGCAAACGGAGACCACGCTTGTCGAGTTGGCATCACCTCGACTCGGTTAATATTGATGTGCTCTGGTAAGGTCGCAATATGAAACATCTGCTCTGCGATATCCTCAGCTGACAGTGGCGTTGTGCCTTGGTAAAGGTTGTCTGAAGCCATCTGATTACCTTTGGTTCTCACTAGCGTGAATTCCGTTTCTGCAATGCCAGGAGACAAGTCAGTCACACGTACTCCTGTACCTTGTAGGTCGCAGCGTAGGTTATAACTAAACTGCTTTACGAACGCTTTGCTGGCGCCATACACATGGCTGCCTGGGTAAGGCCACTGTCCGGCGATTGAGCCAACATTGATGATAGAGCTCCCAGCGCCTTTTTTAATTAACGTCGGCAGTAGTGCATGCGTGACATTGACCAACCCAGTGACATTAGTGTCGATCATGGTGTGCCAATCTTTTAAGTCCACATCAGGTGCGCCTTCTGGTGCTAAGGCGAGGCCCGCATTATTAACCAATGCGGTAATCGATGAAAATTCAGCGGGTAGTGAATCAATGGCTTGTTTTACGGCGTCTGCGTCTCGAACGTCGAGTTGAATCACATGCACAGGCACCGTTAATTCTTCCTTTAGGTCGAGTAACCTTTCGATACGACGACCAGACAACACTAATGACCAGTTATCTTCTGCAAAACGCTTTGCTGCCGCTTTGCCGAAGCCAGAGGTCGCCCCTGTAATGAACGCTATCTTATCCATAAGTAAATCCTTCTAATTTGAAATTAACATAAGTAGTGCCATGCCGATCAAAATCGGCGCGGTCGTTGTTTTTGCAGACAAATTCGGCGCTGATAGATACAGCTTTTGCCCGAGTAGATTGCCAATCAAAGCCGCCGGTAAGAGCCATAAACCTGTGATGAATGACGCTTGATTAAATGCGCCAATCCACATGAAGCCGATCAGCGAGATCGCGGAACTCAGTAGAAAAAACACAATCGCAGTGGCTCTCTGTTCACTGGTTTCAATGGTCAGGTTCATCAAATACGTCACTAACGGAGGCCCTCCCGAAGATGCGGTAGTCATGCTGAACCCGGAAATTGCCCCAGCCCAAAATGCGTGTCGCTGGTGTAGCCATGTGAGACGAAAATCACAAATGATTAATGAGCCAGCGACTAAAGACATCATCGCGATAAAGGCCTTTAAGCCTGCTTCAGATATCGTGCTAATGAAGTACAGCGAGAAGGGCACCGCAACCAACATGCCGATACACAACGGCGCAATAAGCCGAATGTTGACGGTGGACTTACTTCGTTTGAGCAGAGGAAAAGTACTTAAGAAATCCAACAGGATCGCAATGGTTACGGCTTGCAGCGGTGGAACAATAAAGCTGAGGGATAGCGCTGCGATAATCGCAAACCCAAACCCTGAATAGCCTCGCACTACCCCTGCAAACAGAATCAATGTCATCGCCAAGCCCATTTCCACTCTTGCTCACCTCTTTGTTGTTGCGTGCTTGTCTACTGTGGTAGCTGCTGTTCTTTATTCGCATTTGATGAGATTTGTCTCGTCTGCCTTTCAATTTATTCATCCCTAAGAATTTTGAATAGAGCCAGTTCAACGATTGGATTGGGTCAGGTTATCGGTTGAAAGGAATGTGGGGTTGGACCAATTTCACTGGCCCACGGTTTTGTTGAAACTGACACTATGCGCTCCGCCCTGTTTGGGATGAAGATTATTCCATCCGATAGCGCAGCCTTTTCAATTTGGTGTTTCGCGTCTTCCATCGTTGAAGGCGTGCTTGGCACAAGGGGCTGTGAATCTAGTGTTGTTAATGGAGACGATGAAATGGAAGTATCAACAGAACAGTTAGTGAACCAAGATATTATCGACCTCGACAAGAGCGTATTTCATTCTTGGTCAGTTCAGGAAGCGGCTGAACCTATCGCCATTGCGGGTGGACAAGGTTGCAAAATGTGGGATTACGAAGGCAAGGAATACCTCGATTTTAGTAGCCAGCTCGTCAACACCAATATTGGCCATCAGCACCCACAGGTGATCAAAGCCATTAAAGATCAAGCGGACTCCTTGGTGACCGTTGCTCCCGCGACTGCCAACCTCACTCGCGGTTTGGCGGCAAAGCGCATTTTGTCGAAAGCGCCAAGCACATTTAAGAAGGTGTTCTTTACCAATGCAGGAGCAGACGCCAACGAAAATGCGATCCGTATGGCGAGACAATTTACAGGGCGCGATAAGGTGTTATCGGCTTACCGTTCTTATCATGGCAATACCGGAACAGCGATAGCGGCGACGGGCGATTTTCGTCGTATTCCAAACGAGTATAGCCGTGGGCACGTTCACTTCTTCAATCCATTTCTCTATCGAAGCGAGTTCAATGCGGCGACTGAGGCAGAAGAGAGTGAGCGTGCCCTGCAGCATTTAGAGAGAGTGATTGAGTGCGAAGGGCCAACAGCGATTGCGGCGATTATCTTAGAGACTATTCCCGGAACAGCAGGCTTTCTCATTCCACCCAAAGACTATCTTGTTGGTGTGCGTGAGCTTGCAACCAAGTACGGCATTCAATTGATCTTCGATGAAGTTATGGTGGGTTTTGGCCGAACGGGCAAGTGGTTTGCGTTTGAGCACTTCAATGTCGTGCCGGACCTGATCACTTTCGCGAAAGGGGTTAACTCGGGTTACGTTCCGGCTGGTGGCGTGGTAGTCAGTGAACCAATCGTTGAGTACTTTAAGTCGAACTTCTTTATGGGCGGCTTAACGTATTCTGGTCACCCTTTGGCGATGGCTTCTATCGTTGCAACGCTTGATGTGATGGAGCAAGAGGGCATTGTCACACATGCCGATAATGTCGGTAACAGCGTTCTTGGGCCACTTCTACTCAGCCTTCAAGAGTTGCACCCGATGATCGGTGATGTGCGCGGAAAAGGGATGTTTTGGGCAGTTGAGCTGGTGGAAGATCGTGAAAGCAAGACGCCATTGAGCAATGAGAAAATGGGCCAATTGAAAGCTGAATTGACCAAGCGAGGCTTGTTGACCTTCATTGTGAATAACCGCATTCACGTCGCGCCACCTCTGGTGATTCAACCGAGTGAAATTAAGAAAGGCGTGAAGATCATTGATGAAGTTTTGCTTGAGCTCGCTTCTTAATTCTTGAAAAGATAGCTAACACAGAAACACAGGCACTTTGGTAAAGGATTCCCCGTCCTTTTCAAAGTGCTTATTTTTTCCGGAGTGCTTAGCTTTTGAGTGTCTAGCTTTTAATTGATTAGGTATAGACGAAAAAGAGCATCGATTGATGCTCTTTTTTACGTCATTTTCTTGAATAACAACGTCCATAAAACGCGATGCTAGCTCTTCATTACCTCTGATAGCTCTTTAATGCCGGGTGCGATCAAGTCTTTGTCGATCGCGTGAAACCCTAATCTGAAATAAGAATTAGGATCAAATTCGGATGAAGTTTCATTGCTCAACTTGGTTTCGGAATCGGTCATGAAGTGAGAATATCCTGTCTCAATCAAAATCCCTTTTTGTGCGGCTCGTGACGCTAAGCGCTGGCTGTTGATGTGACTCGGCGTTTGTAGCCACAAAGAGTTGGCTTGCTCACTCTGAGCCAGTCGCTTGCAGTCTGGTAAGTACTTTAAGACCGCATCGTTGATCAGCTTCCAGCGTTGGCGCGTGTTTTCTCTAAAACGCCTCACAAAGCTGTCGTAGTAGCCTTGTTCAATAAAGTGAGCCACTTCCATTTGAACGCGGCTTGGTGCGTGTCGATACATCAACCTACGCAGTATTCTAAGGTCGTATATTAGCTCTTCAGGTGCCACTATATAGCCTAATCTCAAGCCGGGTGCCAGTAGCTTAGAGAAGCTACTGACGTAGATGACACGTCCTTCTTTATCACTGGCTTTCAGCGCAGGCTTTGGGTTCCACTCCACGTTGCACTCGGCATCATAGTCATCTTCTATAATCACTGCATCATTGGCTTTAGCCATCTCAAGTAACTGAGCTCTACGTTCATCACTCATGGTTACGCCAGTAGGTGCTTGGTGGCTAGGTGTGACATAGAAGTGGTCACACAGTGAAGAGTGTTCATTGAACCTCAATCCTTGTTCATCAACTTGATGAGGGTGTAACTGTGCGCCAGAGAGGTTAAATATGTGGTTCGCTTCTTTGTAACCGGGGTTCTCGACACCAACTCGGCTCTGGTGATTCATTAACAAGGTTGAGAGCAGATAGAGTGCGTTCTGCGAGCCTAGGGTTATTAAGATCTCATCACTTTGAGCATGAATACCGCGCTGTGGGAGCACTCTCGTGCGTATCTGTTCCACCAGCATATCGACGTCTTTATCGACCTTGTCGCAAAGCCAGCGGTGATCGTGTGGGTCTGAGGTGACCTTTCTTGTCGCTTCTCGCCATTGAGCTAATGGGAAGTCATTGATCGAGGGTTGGCCAAAAATAAATGGGTATTGGTAGCAGCTCCAATGCGAGGGTTTGACGATGCGTGGGTATTGGCCCAATTGCAGCTTAACGCGTTTGCTCCAATCCGGTGCATTGTCGCTGTCGGTTGATTCAAAATGATCCAAACTCTCGTCGATAGTATCACTCGGGTTTTGATACTTTTCTGAAAGGTAATAGCCACTGCGAGGCTTACTGATGAGGTAGCCATCATCGAGCAAACTGTCGTATACCAAGGAGACAGTATTGCGTGAAACGCCCAATTGGCTAGACAGCTTACGACAAGATGGCAGCGCTTGTTCAGCCGGAAAAATACCATTCAATATCGCCGTCACCAAATAGCTACGTACTTGTTCTTGCAGGCTTCTTTTAGAATCAAACTCGATGAAACAATTGTGATTTATCGCCATGAGATACAGTCCTTATTCTCAGTGAACCTCAGTCCAGTCTGTGTAAAAGAGCAAGAAGTGCGCCAGAGTTCATATTGATGTTCTAGGGACAGTTTTTTGCTCTCTCTCAACCCCGAAAATTACTTTGTCCCAAACTAGAAAACTGCTCTGTCCCAACCTGAAAATTAAATTGGCTCTACGTCTTCGATGCATTCCGTTCATAAAGTAAAGGCAGGCAAATAATCTCGATAAGGAAAGCGTATGAAACAGGGAATGACGATGAAGGCATGGGTTTCAACTGCGGCAGCAACGGTTGTACTGGGTTGTTTTGGGGGCGCACAAGCTTCGGAGCTTGCAGCCATCGAAAAGCAAGGCTTCATGAAAGTGGCGACAGAAGATAACTACTCTCCATTCAACTATATCGACCGCGGTAAGCCTGCGGGGATTAACAAAGATTTGCTTGATGAGTTACGTGAATATTCGAAGTTCGATATCGAGCAAGAGATCTTACCTTGGACAGGACTACTCGCTTCGGTATCTGCTGGTCAATATGATGTGGCGTTAACTGGCGCGATCATTACCGATGCTCGCTTGAAGGCCTTTGATTTCACACCTCCTATCGCGTCAGCGCAGCATTATTTCTTAACCAGAGCTGATGCGGAAGACATTAATACGGTAGCGGATTTGGATGGCAAAACCGTGGGCTTACAAGCGGGCAGTGCTTTGCTAGAAAGGCTTCCAGAGCTAGAAATTATGCTCGAAGCACAAGGTAAGTCTTTGGGCAAAGTTGTTCAGTATCAATCATACCCAGAAGCGTATTCCGACTTGGCAATCGGCCGAATAGACTATGTGATCAACAGTGTCGTGTCCGTTAACGAGGTGGTGAAATCCAAGTCGAAGGTATTCAAAAAAGGCGAGGCGGTGTCTGGTCCTGGTTTCGTGAGCTGGCCTGTTCCTAAAGAGAACCCTGAGCTTTTGGCTTATCTAACGGAGTTTTTCCTGCACCTAGAGCAAACCGGAAAAATGGCGGAATTGCAGAAGAAGTGGTTCGGTGAGTCGTTCGACCAACTGCCTTCAGAGGCCATCACTTCCGTTGAGCAGTATCACAAGCTAACAGCAGTCCAATAGATGGATAAGCATGCGCTGACACAAACAGTTAACCGCTGTTTGTGTCCATGCCAATGGGTTCAAAGCGGTTTAACCCATGAATCATTTGCGCAAAACCTATCGAAAGAAGTCGTTTATCAAAGAGGTCGTTTATGGATTATTACGCTTGGGAACAGTTGCTACAGGGCGCGTGGGCTACGGCATGGATATCGGCAGTCTCGATTGTATTAGGAGTCGTCATCGGGCTAGTCATTGCCTTGATTCGAATGATGAAAATCCCGTTTGTGGATCAAATGCTGGGTATCTATGTCAGTTGGGCTCGAGCAACACCTTTGGTGACACTGGCTCTGTTTATCTTTCTTTCGTTCCCGTCATTTGGCATCAATTTAGATAAACACGTTTCTGCCATCTTAGCGCTCACGCTCAACACATCGGCATTCAATGCGGAAATTTGGCGCAATGCCTTTCTTAACTTTTCAAAAGGGCAAATGGAAGCGGCCGAAGCGATTGGCATGCGACGCATAACTTACTTCCGCCGAATCATGTTCCCACAGATGGTGATCATGAGTTTACCTGCGCTCGTCAATGAGATGTCGTTCTTAATCAAAGGCAGTCCAGCGATTGCAGTGATCGGTATCGTGGATCTAACCCGTGTCACCAACCGAATTGCAGCGGTTACCTATGAGCCACTCGGGCCAATCTTATGTGCTGGTGCCATCTACATGTTGATTATTGGCGTGTTGGTGAAGTTGCAAGCTGTGGCTGAAAACCGAGCCACTTATCTGCAGCAATAAGTGCATACAGCTGTTAACAGTAGCAGCAACAGTTTGGCCGTCATAACTACTTGGTCAGCAACACCATTTACCTGCTTGTGAAGCGTCATTGAGTGGGTAAATTTAAGGAGTAAATATGGAAGAATGGAATATTATCTGGCAACAAAAAGAGCTGTTTGCTTCTGGTTTTGTGACCACGTTTTATCTTTTTGTTTCGTCTTCAATCTTGAGTTTCGTCATAGGTATTGGTTTGTTGTATTGTCTCGAAAACTCGAGACTCGGTGTTAAGTACACCATCAACAGCTTGATAGGCATGATGCGTACCTTACCGTTTCTGATCTTAGCCTACCTGCTCTATTACGGTTTGCCTCAGATTGGCATTCGACTAGATGCAGTGACAGCGGGAATCATCGCGCTCAGCCTTTATCATGGTACGTATTTCTGTGAGATTTTCCGCGGTGTGCGTAAAGGGTTAGAGCCTGGCTACATCGAAGCGGCGCACGCTTATGGCTTTTCTAAACTCAAAACCTTCACCCGAGTCATCACCCCCAACGTGTTATTTAAGTCGGTTCCTCTGATCACTAACCAACTTATCATCTGCTTAAAAGACACCGCGTTTCTTAGCATCATCACCGTCGCAGAAATTACCGCGGCAGCCAACAGTATTCAATCGACCTACTTCATCCCATTGAATGCCTTCATCATTGCGATCGCGCTCTACTGGGCTGTGAGTATTGCACTTGAAACCATTACCAAACGAATCCAAACCAAAGTTGAACTTAGAGGGCTTAGCCATGCTTAAACAATCAGAGATTATTGAAACGGAAGCACCGATTAACCCCTCTTCGGGAGTGAGTTTGGAAGTGATTGAGTGCGAGCCACTGTTGGAAGAACGCGAGACGATCATCAACATTGAAAACTTGTCGAAACAGTTTGATGGCATCGAAGTGTTACGAGACATCAACCTCACCATTAACAAAGGCGATGTGGTCAGTATTCTCGGATCGTCTGGGTCGGGTAAATCGACGCTATTACGCTGCATGAACTGGTTAGAACAACCAGAACGCGGCACGATTTTTATGGGTGATGAGCGTATTGGTATCAACACTGAAACGGGTAAGCCGCTCAAATACAAAGAGTTGGCGAAACTTCGAGAGCGTCTTGGGATGGTCTTTCAAAGCTTCAACTTATGGCCGCATCTCACCGTGTTGCAAAACGTCATGGAAGCGCTGGTACACGTGAAGAAAATAGCGAAGCCTGACGCTGAAGAGATGGCTCGTAAGCAACTCGATAAGGTGGGCATGTCTCATAAGCTAGAGAGCTACCCAAGTATGTTATCGGGTGGACAAAAGCAACGTGTCGCGATTGCTAGGGCGCTCGCGATGGAACCGGATGTATTGTTGTTTGATGAGCCAACCTCGGCGCTAGACCCTGAATTGGTCGAAGAGGTACTCCTAGTGATGAAGAAGCTATCGCAAGAGGGCTACACCATGGTGGTAGTGACTCATGAGATGGAATTCGCGCGTCAGGTGTCGGATCAGGTGGTATTCCTTGAGAAGGGCATCTTGATTGAGCAATCCAACCCAGAGAAGTTTTTCACTAACCCAGACTCAGCAAGGGTAAGACAGTTCCTTAAGCTCGATTCATGATTTGAGTTAATTGTTCAACTTCAAGGTTCGACCGTTAAAAAACTCCGACTAAATCAGTCGGAGTTTTTGTATGTGCTGGTTTCCTATTTTCTAACCTATGTCTTACGTGCTAACCAATACTATCAATATGGATCACCACAGAATCGGGTCGCCAGTATTCCAGTTCGCAGTCCATTAACTCACCATCTTGCTTGTAGTTCACTCGGCAGATCTTAAGAACTGGTTGACCCTCTGCCAAATTCAGTGCCTTGGCGACATGTGCAGGGGCAGAGGTAGGAACCACGTCAAAGCGCGAACGTTGGGTCTCGTAGCCGTATTTTTCTCGGTAGATGCCTGTTAGTGACATAGTGAGATTTTCCGATAATACCTTTTCAAACAGCGGCGCTTTTAAGACGTTTTCAACAAACAGTACCGCTCTGCCATCAATAAAGCGTAATCGCTCAATCACGTGTATCGGGGTTATTTGTTCTATTTCTAATGCTTTGGCGTAATCGCCTGACGCCATCTCTGTGCGGGTGCTGAGCAGTCTTGTTTCTGCGATGCGATCTTGTTCGCGAATCATTTGATGAAAGTGAGAACGGGACAATGGGTTATAGCGAATCCGTTCGGGTGACACATACCAGCCTCGGCGCTCCTCTCTGTATATCAGGCCTTCAGTTTCTAATGACACCAGCGCATCTTTGAGCGTGATTCGTGTGGTGGAAAATAGCTCGCTGAGTTCTCTTTCGGATGGCAGTTTTTGCCCCTCGGTGAAGATGCCTGATTGAAGCTGTTCTCTAATGCTTGCCTTAATTCTGCCTAGCTGTGTCCCTGATTGCCCTGTACCCAATGTTCTCATTGCTGATCTAGTCCATAAGTTCGTGTACTTAATAAGGTAAACCATGGAGTTAACAGGAATGTGACAGTAAACAAAGGCTTACTGTCATATGGGTGAAATATAACTGCCACGGAAATGCATCCTAACTGTCAAATAACTTGCGCGAAAGCGTCACACTCCGGCGATAGCATACAAAACGAACTTACTGACCTAGTCCAGAGGGATAGAGACAATGAAAACTTTGCTTAGCCGTTCAACTGTATCGCCAAGAAAATTGATAGGCGCAACGCTAATAACGGCAACACTTTCAATGCCAGCGATGGCGAAGGATGCTGATCTTGAGTCACTGATTGAAGCCGCTCAAAAAGAGGGTGCGGTTTACAGTGTGGGTATGCCAGACAGTTGGGCAAACTGGAAAGGCACATGGGCTGATCTGAAAGCAAACTACGGTTTGAAGCATCAGGATACAGACATGAGCTCGGCACAAGAGATCTCTAAATTTGAAGCAGAGAAAAGAAACGCAACCGCGGATATCGGTGATGTTGGTTTCGCCTTTGCACGTGTCGCTGTTCAGAAAGACGTAACGCAGCCATACAAGCCAACCACTTGGAATGACATTCCAGATTGGGCTAAAGACAAAGATGGTCACTGGGCACTGGCTTACACAGGCACTATCTCGTTCATTTCAAACAACAACCTTGTTGAAGATGCACCCAAATCTTGGGGTGACCTACTAGAAGGCGACTACAAAGTCACAGTTGGTGACGTAGGCGTAGCAGCGCAAGCTAACAACGCGATTCTAGCGGCTGCATTTGCTAATGGCGGTGACGAATCAAACCTAAAACCAGCGATTAAATTCTTTGGTGAACTAGCGAAGCAAGGCCGTCTGTCTTACACAGATCCAAGCATCGCGAACCTTGAAAAAGGTGAAGTGGAAGTAGCGATCATGTGGGATTTCAACGCACTGAACTACCGCGACAAGATCGACCGTGAGCGCTTTACCGTAAGCATTCCACAAGACGGCTCAGTGATCTCTGGTTACACCACCATCATCAACAAATACGCGAAAAACCCGAACGCGGCGAAGTTGGCTCGTGAATACATCTTCAGCGACCAAGGCCAAATCAACCTAGCAGAAGGTTACGCGCGTCCAATCCGTAGCAGCGTTACGCTACCTCAATCAGTACAAGACAAGCTGATCTCGAACGAGCAATACAGCAACGTTCATCCAGTCACTGACTTCTCAGCATGGGAAAAATCAGCACGTCGCCTACCACGTCAATGGCAAGAAAGCGTATTGATTCACCAGCAATAACCCCGCTTAACATACCACCTGTAACGGGTGGCTTATAGAAACAAGCAATAGAGAATAAACCATGAGCAATAAGGTTATCCTTGTTGTTCTAGATGGACTGAATTATCAGGTAGCCCGTGATTGCATGGGCTACCTGAACGGCCTTCTAGAACTTAGTGACTCGAAAAACAGTAATCACAGCGTTTCCCAAAATCAACAGGGCACTTCGCAAATCATGAGCACACAAAAAAACAAGCTGCGCGCCACACTTTACCCAATGCAGTGTGAACTGCCGTCCATGTCACGCCCACTGTATGAGTGCATTTTAACCGGAGTTCGCCCTGTTGAGAGTGGCATTGTTAACAACCAAATCGTGCGTTTATCGAATCACGAGTCGATCTTTAGCTTGGCGAAATCGCAAGGCAAAGTGACGGCTGCAGCGGCATATCATTGGGTGAGCGAGTTGTATAACCGAGCGCCGTTTGACGCCGTACGTGATCGTTTTACCAACGATGAAACCATGAATATTCAACACGGTTGTTTCTACCACTGGGATCACTACCCAGATGAAGCCTTGTTCTTGGATGCAGAGCACCTGCGTGTCACTCATCAACCTGACTTCTTGTTGATTCACCCAATGAACATTGACGATATTGGGCACAAGCATGGGTTGGATTCTCGCCAGTACCGCAACAGTGCACGTGGTGCGGATATCTGCCTGTCGAACTACCTTGAGAAATGGGTAGACGATGGTTATCAGGTGATCATCACCAGTGACCACGGCATGAACAATGACTTGTCTCACGGTGGCATTCTACCTGAAGAGCGTGAAGTGCCATTCTTTGTGATTGGCGATAAGTTCACACACCAAGAATGTGCAGTGAAACAGACCGACATTTGCGGCAGCGTGTGTCAGTTGCTTAACCTTGAACACGATAAATCTTACACTCAGGAATTGTTGGCCCTATGAGCAGTTCTGTAATCACGCAGAGCGATGGCTCTGCGCTTAAACCTCAAACCAAATCTTGGTTCAAACGCTTCAAGCCCGCTTTGTGGCTTGCGCCTTTCGCACTGTTTTTCTATCTGTTCCAACTGGCACCTATGGTTTGGGTGCTGATCAACAGCTTCTTTTACGACGATGAGCTTTCTCTCGAAAACTATTCTGAAATATTCGATTCTGCCTTCATGATGCAGGCCTTCGGCAACAGTTTATGGCTGTCGATTTGGTCGAGCATTGTTGGCTTAGCGATTGCGACTCTGTTGGTCTCTTCATTGCGCCGCGTCGATTCTAAAATCCGCGATGCGGTGATTGCGTTTACCAACATGAGCAGCAACTTCTCTGGTGTGCCTCTGTCGTTTGCCTTCATCATCATCTTAGGCACCAATGGGGCGATTACCTTATTGCTCAAGCAGTACGGCTTGCTGGGCTATTTCGACCTTTACGGCAAGTGGGGCTTACTGGCGATTTACATCTACTTCCAGATCCCATTAGCGGTGTTGTTGCTGTATCCAGCGTTTGATGCCCTTAGCGATGACTGGCAAGCCGCCTCAGCATTGCTTGGTGCGAAAACTTGGCAATACTGGACCAAAATTGCGCTGCCTGTTCTATCTCCTGCCTTGTTTGGCACCTTCATCATCTTGATTGCTAATGCGATTGGCGCGTATGCGAGCGTGTATGCGTTGACCTCGGGTAACTACAACGTGATTACGATTCGAATCGCGAGCTTAGTATCGGGCGACTTGTTCCTAGAGCCCAACCTAGCAGCCGCCATTTCCGTGATTCTGATGGCGATGTTGGCCTTCATCACCGTGATTAACCAATGGCTGATCAGCAAAAGCTACGCAGGGAAGAGAAAGTAATGAACACCGTAAATACTCGCTTTCATAAAACCGTGGTCTATTCGATCGTTGGTATCATGATGATCCCGATCTTAGCGACCTTCATCTACTCGATTTCTTCGCGTTGGGGCGCCACGATCCTACCTGATGGCTTTACTCTGGATTGGTACATCAACCTACTGACGGATCCTCGCTTCTTACAAGCCTTTGGTCGTTCACTGTTTATCTGTGTGGCGGCGCTGTCACTGAGTGTGGTGTTGGTTTTGCCTGCGATTTTCGTGGTGTTTTACTATTTCCCGAAGCTCGACAAAGTAATGAATATCCTGATCTTATTGCCTTTCGCCGTGCCGCCTGTGGTGTCATCGGTTGGCTTACTTCAGCTGTATGCCGATAGCGAAATTTCACTGATAGGCACACCATGGATTCTGATTGGTACCTACTTCACCATCGCGCTGCCATTTATGTACCGTGCGATTGCCAACAGCTTTGAATCGATCAACCTGCACGACTTGATGGACGCTGCTCACCTACTCGGCGCAAGCACCACCAAGGCGCTTTTATTGATTATTCTGCCAAACCTTAAGAAAGGCTTAATGGCGTCGCTGTTCTTGTCATTCTCGTTCCTATTGGGCGAGTTCGTGTTCGCCAACATCTTGGTGGGTACACGTTACGAGACGCTGCAAATCTACCTATACAACATGCGTCAAACCAGCGGTCACTTTACTTCAGCCCTTGTGATGACGTACTTCCTGTTTATTTTCTTACTGACTTGGTTGGCAAGTCGTTTCAGCCAAGGAACAAAATAATGAGCTATGTAAATGCGAAAAGCCTCACCAAGCGTTTTGGTGACAATACAGTATTTGAAGACATTGAATTTTCCATCGAGAAGGGTGAATTCATTACTCTGCTTGGCCCGAGTGGCTGCGGTAAATCAACGCTGCTACGCAGCTTGGCAGGTTTGAATCCTGTTGATGGTGGCGAAATCTGGGTTAACGGTGAAGAGATTACTCACCAAGTGCCGCAACAGCGTGGCATCGGTATGGTGTTTCAATCTTATGCGCTGTTCCCGAATATGACGGTTGAAGGCAACATTGCGTTTGGCCTTAAGATGAAAAAGCTTGCTGCCGATGAGATTAAGCGTGAAGTCGCGAAAGTGATTGGGCTGGTGGACTTAACGGGCAAAGAGAAGTTCTACCCACATCAACTATCAGGCGGTCAGCGTCAGCGTGTGGCTTTGGCAAGAGCCTTGGTGGTTAAGCCTCGTATATTATTACTAGATGAGCCGCTTTCAGCGTTGGATGCGAAGATCCGTAAACATCTGCGCCAACAGATCCGAGACATCCAAAAAGAGATGAACCTGACCACGATCTTCGTGACTCACGATCAAGAAGAAGCGATGATCATGTCTGACCGTATCTTCTTGATGAATAAAGGCGAGATCGTGCAAGCCGGCACACCTGAAGAGATCTACACTCAGCCAGCCAATGAGTTCGTGGCAGGGTTCATGGGGCATTACAATTTGGTGCAAGCGAACAAGGCCAAGCAGCTGTTCAACATTGAAACCGAATGGAAGGTGGCGATTCGACCTGAATCTATCTACGTTAAAGAGCAAGGTCGACAGTATGGCGAGCATATCTCCGCGCCGAAAACGGGCACCATTCGTAACCACCAGCTCTTGGGTAACGTGATTCGCTACCAAGTGGACGTTGATGAGTGTGAATTAACCGTCGACCTACTTAACCGCTCCTCTGAACGACTGTTGGCAAACGGCAGCCAACTTGAACTCCTGTTTAACCTTAACGAAATTCAACCTGTGAGAGCCTAAGATGTTCAAACCTTTGTATGTATTTGATATGGATGAAACGCTGATCAATGCCGATGCAGCGATGCTCTGGAATGAGTTCTTGGTTGAAAAGGGCATTGCCACTGCGCCGAACTTTATCGAAGAAGATAAGCGCTTAATGGGCTTGTATTCGGAAGGTAAGCTGAACATGGAAGATTACCTCACGTTTTCCATGCAGCCACTCGCGGATATGCCAACAGAGCAAGTCAGCGCTTTGGTTGAAGAGTGTGTTGAGCAGCATATTTTGCCTAAGCAGTTCAAACAGTCGAAACCATTGATTGAGCAGCTAGAGAATGATGACATCGACATGTTGATCATCTCGGCTAGCGTCACTTTCCTAGTAGAAGCGGTCGGTCGCAAGATTGGTATCGAGAACGCACTCGGTATCGATTTGGTCGAAAATCAAGGCCGTTTCACGTCTCAGATCTCTGGTGTACCAAGCTACCGTGAAGGCAAAGTAACGCGTTTGAAAGAGTGGTTAGAAAATCAAGAAACCAACTACTCAGATATCCACTTTTATACGGATTCAATCAACGACTTACCTTTGTGTGAACACGCTGATTTTTCTTATCTGGTAAACCCATGCCCGCGTTTGAAAGCGTTAGCTGATCAACCGAATTGGTCGATTCTCAACTGGGATTAACGCGAATCTTATATTCGAATTAGGTTCGTTCTAGAACTCATCAAGCCGCTGACTACAGCGGCTTTTTGTTTCGTATTATTCTATTTCTAGTTTGTAACCTATCCCGTAAATGGATTTGATGAAGTCACATTTTTCATTTATCGAGACCATTTTTTTGCGTAAGTTTTTAATATGGCTATCGATAGTGCGATCGCTGACCACTCTTCTATCGTCGTAGATTTTATCAATCAATTGATCGCGACTATAAATGCGGCCAACATTTTGATAGAGAAGGTGCAAAAGCCGAAACTCAGCTGGCGTTAAACTTAGCTTAATACCACATAGGACGGCGGTCATACTCAATTCATCAATATCAATTTCGTTCGTTGCTGACGTGGCTTGGGGCTTGCTGGAACGGCGCAAAATATTTTTCACCCTCACGACCACTTCTCTCGGGCTATACGGCTTACATATATAATCATCTGCACCCAATTCAAGCCCAACGAGTCGATCGATCTCTTCGACCTTGGCTGTCGCCATAACCACTGGAATGTCACTGAACGTTCTCAGCTCTCGATAAATATCCAACCCGTCTCGATTGGGTAGCATGAGGTCGAGAATAATGAGTTTAGGCGATGCTTGCTTTACCCAGTCGATGACAAGACTACCATCGATAATATGATGACTTTCAAGGCCAGAGTGCTCTAAGTACTCACACAATACACTTGCTAATGCAGGCTCATCTTCGACGACTAAAATCACGATTTTATTTCCTTTGGCAACGCTATGATGATTCGTAGTCCACCCAATTCTGAGTGGTCGGCAGTAATGTGTCCTTGGTGCGCTTCAACGATATTTTTACAGATAGATAAGCCAAGCCCAGAACCGCCACTTGATCGACTGCGCGATTTATCAACGCGGTAAAGCCTCTCAAACAAACGCGGAAGTGATGCATCAGGTACACCTGGATCACTGTCTTCAACGTTGATAATGATACTATCACTAATGTCGGTAACATCTATCGATACATGCCCATTATCGCTAGTGTATCGTGCACTATTTTCCAACAGATTCACAAACAGTTGTGTCAGTAATCTTTCATCACACGAGGTAAACAGTGGGGCTGAATGGTTATAGTGCTTTGTTAATGTGATTCTTTTCTGTTCTAAACGGATCGAGTTTTGAACGATCACAGAATTAATCAGTTTATGTATATCAACGTTGTTTTTAACATTGAGGTTAAATCCGATGTCATACAGGGAGAGTTGATGAAGATCCTCAACGAGTTGACCCAGTGTGATGATTTGTCGGTGTAACGAGTCGATATATTTTGGCTCAGGTGATCGGATACCGTCTTGTAGCGCTTCTAGTTCACTTCTAAGCACGGTGATAGGCGTTC